>NZ_JAIQWW010000005.1 GCF_020164455.1 Phyllobacterium chamaecytisi | reverse complement strand
TAGCCCCTTTTATACGACGAAGCCGGACGGAATGGGCATGGGCTTGTCAATATGTCGTTCGATTTTGACCGCGCACGGCGGGAGCATCAGTGCAAGTTCCGAACCGGGATCAGGCACCACATTCGAATTCACCATTCCATTCAACAGGGAGGTCGGATGATGGCCGAACTCACAATGCCGATCGTCTTGATCGTTGACGACGACATGCACTTGCGGCGAAAATTTGATTTATCGTTCATCTGGGGATCGCTGTGCACCTTTCGCCAGGAAGGGAGGGTCAGATGGAACTGACTGCAATACCGCCCCAGATCGGAGTTTTAGAAAGTGACGGCAGTTCGCAGCCCGAAGACGGCAGCATTCCCAATCGCCGAGCCAGGATTGTTAGGATCGGCCGCATTGCCGCCCGGATGAATGATATATTGGAAGAATGGCTGCACAGCCAGCCACTGCGTAACTTGCGTCTGGTATGTGACTTCAATCACAGCCTCGTAATCCGGAATGGGCTGCGACATGCCGCTGAACGCAATGTCCGCTTTGGCTAGATTCGACACGCCGTTGCCGATGTTCGCGTAGGCGAAGCCGATCCCTGCGGTATCGTTGTTACGTCCCGGCAAAAGCCCTTTGTAAGTCATACCCATATCGACGTACCAGTAGATGCTGTTACGATCTTGCTCGGGTGCGATCGCAACGCGGACAAATCCGTTGAGACCATTGTCACTGTTGCCGGGCTCCTGCCAGAGCGTTTGGTCAGCAACAGCGTAGATCGCATAATTTCCTGAGAGTCGCATTGGGCTGCCGCTCGCCACAGGGCTAGCGAGTGAAATGCCGTTCGAGGCGGTGGAGAGACTGTCGAACGTTTCCGAATTATACCACATGCCAATCTTGTATGTGCCGGGTAGGCCGGGATCACCCTTGGCGGGCGTATAAGCATAGGATGCCTCGGCAATGGCGAGAACTCCATCGCCAAGCGAAACACCCAACCCGTTGGCATCGGTTGTCGGACGGCCGTTGAAAACTGCAGCCTGGAGTGTCCATGCATCGTCGGGCTTTACAATGACTTGTCCGCCCGGCGCGGCGAAGGGATAAGCTGGACCTCCTTCGGGGAGGTCGACAGCAAAAAGGCCGGGAAAGCCGAACGTGGAGTTCACAAAAAGACCTGCTGTGTTGCTGATCGCAAAATTCTGGTCTGCCAGAATTTGCCCGATCTTAAGCGTAACGGAATCTTTCATCAGGCTCTGAGCGATGTAGAATTCACCTAGCCTGACACTGCTGTCGGCTTCGACCGATGTCACGGTCAACAGGTTACCGAGATCGCGCTTCGACAGACCTTCGCCTTGGATTGCATATCCCGAGATATGGATCTTGCCGCCAGTCCAGCCCGTCAGCCGATCCATATCGAAATCGCCTTGCAACTGGAAAACGCCGTCATAGGCTGTCCCCGTCCGCACACCGCCCGATACGTTACCGAGCCAATCGCTGGTTTGAGTTATTGTGAAGATGACGCCCTTATCGCGGAGCCAACTTCGATAATCGTTCCAGTCACCCGTGAGCGTGGTTTCCGAATAGGACGGGGGAGCCTCCTCGGCCGCCTTTGCCTCAGTTCCTGGTAGGATCATCGCAAGTACAATTGGGACAAGAGCGCGGTTTCTAATCATCATACCCTTTCCAGTGCAGTGCGCGATTGACTTGTCTTTCCGTCTGATATCGACGGCAGCGCCACCTCATTCCTAAATACCGTAAATCATCCCAGGGTCACTAGCGCTAGCATTCGCAGCGGCGATGTCAGGTTAACGCGGAATACTCAGGCGTAGGTCAGGTCATGACAGTTCAATCAAGCCGGCATCCGGGGCGCCTTCCAATCGTAGGAGCGCAAGAAACTCACCAATGCTCGCATGGCGGCGCTGGAGTGTCTTTTGCTCGGGTAATAAAGATACCAGCTTGGCAAAAGGGGGCTCCAGTCCTTCAGAACCTCCGTCAACCGGCCGTTCGTTAGGTAGGGTGTGGCGTAGTCCTCGAAGACATGGGCCAATCCGCATCCGGCGACAGCGGCCTGCAGTTCGTTGTGTGCTGAACTCACCGTGAATCGCCCCTCCGGCAAGACATCCAGCGCTTCTCCGCCGTTTTCAAATTTCCAGGATACCAGTGTGCCGCCGGGAAATCGTCGGCGAATGCAGTTGTGGCCAGTGAGATCGTTGGGGGTCAGAGGCAGGCCATGCTTTGCAATATAATCCGGCGACGCCACGATCGCGTATCGAAGCGATGGTCCCAGCGGTACTGCAATCATATCTTGTGCCAGTTGCCTTCCGAACCGAACGCCCGCGTCAAAGCCCCGCTCGACGATGTCGATGACCGCTGCGTCGCTGACAAGTTCGACCTTGATGTCTGGGTATGTGTCCATAAAGGTGAACATTGCCGGACAGAGCAGGTGATCGATTGCGGGGCCCGGCGCATTGATGCGAAGGGTGCCGGACGGATTTTCCTTCAACTGGTTAAGGTCATCGACTGCGAGACGGATGTCCGTCAAAGCTGGACCGAGGCGCTGCAGGAGACGCACTCCCGCCTCCGTCGGCGCAACGCTTCTTGTTGTCCTGTTGAGCAGGCGGATGCCGAGCGCCTCTTCCAAAGCGTTAATTGTTTGGCTGAGTGCCGATGATGAAACACCTCGCTCCAGGGCGGCCGCCCTGAATCCGCCGCATCTGACGATCGCCGCGAAAACATCCAGGCTATCCAAACGAAATTGATCCATTGCGAAGCCTACCTTATCAAGCTGAGTAGATTTGCTCGTCTTATCAGCGCAGTGATTTGAGGTCATCTAAATACCTCAACCGCACATGCGGATTGTCGACTGAAAGGAAAAGCAATGGATCGACTCACATTGAACCGACGAACGGTCATGGTTTCAGCGGTTGCTGGAACGTCCGCTCTCCTGCTGGGAGGTTCAGCCGGAGCAGGCAATGCGCAAGTGCAGAGCTCGGAAGCCGGGAATATCGGATATTATCGATTCCAGGTCGGGCAGATTAAGGCGACAGTTTTGAGCGATGGCCTGATTGGCGGTCCACCGACGGTCTATGCCAACGATGCTCCGGAAGCCGAGTTGCAGGAGGTCCTTCGTCGCGCTTTCCTGCCCACCGATCACATGAGCCTACAACTCAACACGCTGCTACTTGAAGTCGGCGGTAGGCGAATACTGCTTGAGGCGGGAGCCGGCACTACGATGGGACCGAATGCGGGGCGTGTGTTCGACAATCTCGCCGCAGTCGGTCTCGGTGCAGGCGATATCGACACGATCGTGGTGTCCCACACGCACCCTGATCACGTCGGCAATCTGCGCAATTCCGAAGGCAAAAAAGCATTTCCCAATGCTGTCGTCTATGCACCCCGCGCAGATTGGGATTTTTTTGTGCGCAACGATCCCGATCTCTCCTACATGCCGGTTGCGCGGGACTTTCGCGACCGGTTTGCAGCGGCGATCAAACGTAGTGTCGAGCCGATCGCCAAGGACATTGAGCTCTACGAGGCAGGCGTGGAAATCGTGCCGGGCCTCACTACGATAGCTGCGCCCGGGCATACGCCTGGCATGGCAACTTTCCTGCTCCACTCAGGTAACGACCAACTGCTTCTCACTGCGGACCTTGCCTATCACCCAGTCGTCAACATCGACCATCCATGGCGACCCGGACCTGATAGAGACAAGGATACCGCGCTCGCGTCGCGCCGCCGCATATTCGATATGGCCGCGACCGATAAGGTCCTTGTTCTCGGGTTTCATTACCCGTTTCCAGGGCTGGGACGAATGCTCAAGACCGACATGGGTTACGCCTGGGTCCCGGCGGGCTGGCAGTTTTGACCAGAATCGAACTGGAGGTTTTCTCGTGACTCAAACGACAATCGATCGACGGCGCTTTCTGGGCGCATGGGTCTGACTGCCGCGGGCGCGGCGATCGCAGCAGATGCAAAGGCGCAAGAAGCGCCGAGCTATGCGCCGCTCACCGGAAAGCTCGACTGCACAGAAATTGAGCAAAATCAAATATGCTCAAAAAACACCTTGACGAAGTTCTAAAAATAACTTCGACTGAACCAATGTCGCAATTGGTTCGAACCATTACCCACATGGCAACTAATCAGTCCCAGGAAAATTCAAACTATGCGCTCGAGCGCCTGCGCGGTCTCTTGGCGTCTGATCAACTCGATAGTGATGGAAAATTGCCCACCGAACGGGCGCTGGCGCTTATGTTCAGAGTGAGCCGCCGTTCTATACGGCGTGCGCTGGAAGTATTGGCAGCCGAGGGTCGAATCTGGCGTCGCCAAGGCTCAGGCACCTATGCCGGTCGCGAGCAGGATGACTGGGCCGATCACGTCGAAACTATCGTTGCCGGTACCAATTTCATGGAGATCATGGAGGTCCGCCTCAGGATAGAGCCGCAGCTGGCACAACTTGCAGCAATGCGCGCCAAGAAGGATGAGATAACCCGCATGCGGGAACTCGCGCTGAAGATACGCGAAAGCGACGACTCCGATTCGCGTGAGTTGTGGGACGGCGCCCTGCATCGGCAAATCGCCCAGAGTGCCGGTAACCAGTTCTTTCTGACGATCTTCGATGTGATCAACAGAGTTCGCCAGGACGAGGCCTGGCGGCTTATTCGCGAAAAAGCGCGCAGCGCCAACGACACCCTGTCGGTCTCTCACGCTCAACACGCAACGCTCATCGATGCAATCGCTGCCCATGATCCAGCAAAAGCGGGCGAAGCCATGCGTCAGCATCTTCTGATGCTGCAAGAACGGTTGATCCGTCAGACGTCAATGGACACCGCGGGAAAGGGTGTTCTGAGCGACGCATCATAGGAACGCGCTTTCAACGGCGCCGTCACCAAAAGACCGATAAAATAATCGGCATTCAATGTGGAACAAACGAGCGCATGCAACCGCTCACAATGAGGAGTTTAACGTATGAAAACGGCAAGATTTATTGCGACGCTTGTGGTGGGAGCGATTTTGGCGTTTCCAGCCTTTGCTACCGAGTTGAAAATCGGTCTCCAGGATGATGCCGATGTCCTTGACCCGGCTCAGTCACGAACCTTCGTTGGCCGCATCGTATACACGGCGCTGTGCGACAAGCTCGTCGATGTCAACCAGAAGCTCGATATCGTGCCGCAACTTGCGACCGACTGGAAATGGTCGGAAGACGGCACGGAACTTGTCATGGACCTTCGCCAGGGCGTGACATTCCATGACGGCACGCCGTTCAACGCGGCAGCTGTCGTTGCCAATATCGAACGTTCGAAAACACTGCCGGAATCCCGCCGCAAGAGCGAACTCACCTCCGTCAAGACGGTCGAGGCGATCGGTGATTATCAGGTCAGGTTCACTCTGAACAGTCCGGACGTGACGCTTCTCGCCCAGCTTTCCGATCGCGCCGGCATGATGGTTTCGCCAAAAGCCGCCGCGGAAATGGGTGCGAATTTCGGCAACAAGCCGATATGTTCCGGGCCGTTCAAGTTCGTCGAACGCGTCCAGCAGGATCGCATCGTCCTCGAGAAGTTCCCGCAATACTGGAACGCCGCCAATATCTTCATCGACAAGGTCACTTTCCTGCCGATTCCCGATACGACAGTTCGCCTCGCGAACCTGCAGTCTGGCGACCTCGACATGCTGGAACGGCTGGCCGCGAGTGATCTGGATGCGGTCAAGAGCGATTCCAGCCTGAGTTATGCCGATACGATCAACATCGGCTACATGGCTCTTTACGCCAATATCGCCAATGGTCCGCGTGCGGATAATCCCTTCGGCAAGGACAAAAGGCTGCGGCAAGCATTTTCGCTCGCTATCGACCGCGAGGCCGTCAACCAGGTCGTATACGAAGGCACGTCCGTTGCCGGCAACCAGCCCTATGCTCCTAACAGCCCCTGGTTCGACAAGGATATACCTGTGCCGGCTCGCGATGTTGAAAAAGCCAAGGCCTTGATGAAGGAAGCCGGGCACGAAAAACTCGACATCGAGCTTCAGGTACCGAACAACCCTGTTGCGATGCAGATGATGCAGATTATCCAGTCGATGGTCGCGGAAGCCGGTTTCAATGTCACGCTGAAGGCAACGGAATTCGCTACGCTATTGTCGGAGCAGACTGCAGGCAACTACCAGCTCAGCCGTTCCGACTGGTCCGGCCGTGTCGATCCGGACGGCAACCTGCATCAGTTCGTCACCTGCAAGGGCGGCATCAACGATGTAAAATATTGCAATCCGGAAGTGGACGCTCTTCTCAATGATGCCCGCAAATCGACTGACAATGCGGTGCGCAAGCAAAAGTACGACGCGGCGGCGAAGATTTTGAATGACGATATGCCGGTCATTTATCTCGGCCATCAGTCCTACATCTGGGCGTTTAAGAAGGGCGTAACAGGCTTTGTGCCCTACCCGGACGGAATGATCCGCCTGCAGGGCGTGAAGAAGAGCGGCTAGTCAAATCGGTACCGCGAGGCTGCAGCGTCTTGCAGCCTCGCTTGAATGCCGATCAACACGTCAGGATTGCAAGCCATGTACACTTACATCGGAAAGCGGCTGTTGCTCGCCATACCGACGCTGATCATCATATCGATCTTCGCTTTTTCCCTGCAAAAGCTTCTGCCAGGCGATCCAATCCTGGCGATGGCGGGTGAGGAGCGGGACCCGCAGGTGATCGAATTCCTGCGTGACAAGTATCGTCTGAACGATCCAGTGGTCTATCAGTATGTCTATTGGGTTGGCGCAGTGGTCCAGGGTGATTTCGGCATTTCCCTGCGGACCAACCAGCCGGTGCTTTCATTGATTGCGGAGAAACTCCCGGTCACGATCCAGCTTGCGATCATGGCAATGATATTCGCGCTCGCCATCGGCGTTCCCATCGGCATCCTGGCGGCCGTCAAGAAGAACACATGGATCGACTACATCGCCAATATCGTTGCGCTATCAGGTCTATCGGTACCGAATTTCTGGATGGGGATCATGCTCATCCTACTCGTCTCGGTTAAACTTGGCTGGCTTCCTGCCTCGGGTTATGAGCCATTTTTCAGCGATCCCGTACGATCCCTGCAAACGATGATCATGCCTGCCTTCGTTCTAGGGCTGGCGCTCGCCGCCACCCTGATGCGGCACACGCGGTCATCCATGCTCAGCGTGTTGCGCTCCGATTACATTCGCACGGCGAGAGCCAAGGGCGTTTCCGAACAGGCGGTCATTCTGCAACACAGTTTTCGCAATGCACTTCTGCCGATCGTCACGCTCACCGCCCTCCTCTTCGGAGAGCTGCTTGCAGGCGCGGTCCTTACGGAGCAAATTTTCACCATTCCCGGCTTTGGCAAGCTCATCGTCGATGCTGTTTTCAACCGCGATTATGCGGTGGTCCAGGGCGTTGTTCTGTGTACGGCGATCGGCTTCATCCTGATGAACCTCGTCGCTGATGTGCTCTACGTCCTGCTCAATCCCAGAATGAGGGCTGCGCTATGACGATGCTGCAACAAACCCTGCAGATAGCCCCCCAGCACGTGCGTTCCGGCAATCGCGCATGGAGAAAGCTCAAGGCCAACAAAAGTGCCGTTGTGGGGCTGGTCATCATTATCTTTTTCGTGGCTCTTGCCGTCATTGCGCCGCTGCTGCCTATCGCCGATCCCATGGCCACAAGCTGGTCGGCAATCCGCAAGGCGCCATCGGCGGCACATTGGCTGGGGACGGATGACATCGGCCGCGACATTCTCTCCCGCATGATCTGGGGTGCCCGGGCATCGCTGATGGCAGGCGTCTTCTCGGTCGGTATCGCAGTGGCCATTGGCGTTCCTCTCGGCCTGATATCCGGCTATTTCGGTGGGTGGGTCGATATGATCATTTCCCGCGTCACCGAGGCCTTCCTTGCTATGCCATTTCTCATTATGGCGATCGCGCTCGCTGCCTTTCTTGGGCCAAGCCTGTTCAATGCGATGATTGCAATCGGTCTGTCGGCGATGCCGCTTTTCGTGCGTTTGACCCGCGGTCAGGTCCTCAGCGTGAAGACAGAAGAATATGTGGAGGGCGCTCGGTCCATCGGTCTCGGTCACTACCAGATCATTACACGTTACATCCTGCCAAATGTCTTCTCGCCGCTTCTGGTTCAGGCAAGCCTGACAATCGCGACCGCAATCATCGCCGAGGCCAGCCTGTCGTTTCTAGGCCTAGGGCAGCAACCCCCTGCTCCGAGCTGGGGCTCGATGCTCAACGTGGCCAAAAACTTCCTGTCGCAAGCCCCATGGATGGCAATGTGGCCGGGTGCGGCAATCTTCCTGGTCGTTATCGGCTTCAATCTTCTTGGTGACGGTTTGCGCGACGCCCTCGACCCGCGTGAAGCATGAATATTCAAAAAGGAAACGTCCTATGACTGCATTTACGACTCGGCCCGAAATCCTGGGGACATTCGGCGTCGTCACCTCAACGCACTGGATCGCTTCCGCCGTCGGCATGAGCATTCTGGAAAAGGGCGGCAACGCATTCGACGCTGCCGTTGCAACAGGTTTCGCACTCCAGATCGTCGAACCACATTTGAATGGTCCCGGTGGCGACATGCCGGCCATCATCTATTCGAAGAAAAAGGACAAGGTCGAGGTTATTTGCGCGCAGGGACCGGCCCCCGCGGGTGCTACGATCGACCACTACAAGGGTGAAGGACTTGACCTCATCCCCGGTGATGGCCTGTTGGCCACTGTTATTCCCGGATCATTCGACGGCTGGATGCTCATGCTTCGCGACTATGGCACGCTTTCCGTCCGCGATGTTCTTGAGCCGGCTACCTACTATGCCGCAAACGGTCACCCCGTTCTTCCGCGTGTGGCGGCCACCATCAATGGATTGAGCGAGTTCTTTCGCAAGGAATGGCCGACATCCTTTGAAACCTGGTTGCCTGGCGGCAGTGCACCCAAGCCTTATTCCAATTTCAGGAATCCGGTCCTTGCCGAAACCTGGAAGCGCATCATCGCCGAAGCCGAAACCAGGAAAAATCGCGAAGACCAGATCGACGCGGCGCGCAATGCCTTCTATCGCGGTTTCGTTGCCGAAAAGATTGCCGATTACCTGAAAAACGCCGAGGTCATGGATGCAAGCGGCAACCGGCACAAAGCCGTGCTCAAGGCCGATGACATGGCGAACTGGAAAGCTACCGTCGAAGAGCCTCAGACCTACGACTATCACGGCTGGACCATCGCCAAGACAGGCCCATGGGGCCAGGGGCCGGTACTCCTGCAGTCGCTCGCCCTTCTGAAAGGTTTCGATCTCGCGTCCATGGATCCGAACGGCGCCGACTTCATCCATACGGTGACAGAAGCCATGAAGCTCGGATATGCCGACCGGGAAGTCTACTACGGCGACCCGGCTTTCTGTGAGGTTCCGATGCGGCATCTCCTGTCCGACACTTACAACGATGAGCGTCGCAAGCTGATATCCGCTGAGGCTTCAATGGAGCTTCGGCCTGGCAGAATCGCGGGCTTCGAAAAACAATATGATCTGACAATGGCCATGCTGGGTGGCATGGGTTCGACAAAAGGGCCCGTCTACGAGCCGACGATGGCACATCTATCGGAAAAGCGGGGCGATACGGTCCATATCGATGTCATCGACCGCGAGGGGAACATGGTGTCCGTAACGCCGTCCGGCGGCTGGTTGCAATCGTCGCCCACTATTCCCGGCCTCGGCTTCTGCCTCAACTCCCGCGCCCAGATGTTTTGGCTGAGCGAGGGTCTGCCGACGTCGCTTGCTCCGGGCAAGCGACCGCGCACCACCCTCACCCCGACGATTGCGCTCTTTGAGGGCCGACCAGCCATGGCATTTGGCACGCCCGGCGGCGACCAGCAGGATCAATGGCAGCTTCCGTTCTTCCTGCGCCATGTCCACCACGGAATGAACCTTCAGGCTGCGATCGACCAGCCGCTGTTCCATACGACACATTTTCCCAGCAGCTTCTATCCCCGCACCAGTCAGCCGGGCAACATCACCGTTGAGGCCGGTGTCGGAGCGGACGTACTCGACGCACTGCGCCAGAAGGGTCACGAAATCACTGTGGCCGATCCCTGGACGGTGGGGCGTATGACCGCCGCCAAGCGCGATGCAGACGGCTTATTGCGCGCTGCAGCTACACCCAGATTGATGCAAGCCTATGCAGTAGGACGGTAGCCGACGATGCCGAACACCTTAGCAGCCACCGTGCCGGAAAATACTACCAACGTTGCCAGGCCCAAGCCTGTCCTGTCAGTTGAAGGACTGACCACGTCGTTCAGCGTTGATGGTGATTGGAAAAACGTAGTGCGCAACGTGTCGTTTGACGTCATGCCTGGCGAGACTGTTGCCATCGTCGGCGAATCCGGTTCCGGCAAAAGCGTCACCTCACTTTCCATCATGCGGCTCCTCGCCAAAGGTACGAGCCGCATTAATGGCAAGATCATGCTGAACGGCAAGGATCTCCTGTCGCTCACGGACAAGCAGATGCGCGATGTACGCGGCAATGACGCGTCGATGATCTTTCAGGAACCGATGACCAGTCTAAACCCGATTTTCACTATCGGACGGCAGATATCGGAAGCTTTGACCTGCCACAGCAATCTGTCGCAAGCCGACGCACGTGCCGAGACGATACGGCTCCTGGAAAAAGTGCGCATCCCCAACGCGGCAGCGCGTTTCGACGAATATCCGCACCAGTTTTCCGGCGGTATGCGCCAGCGTGTGATGATCGCCATGGCCCTCGCCAGCCGGCCAAAACTTCTCATTGCCGATGAGCCTACAACTGCACTGGATGTGACAATTCAGGGCCAGATTCTCGATCTGATCAAGGTTTTGCAGGAAGAGGAAGGCATGGCCGTTCTCTTCATCACCCATGATATGGGCGTGGTCGCGGAGATTTCCGACCGCACAATCGTTATGTATCGCGGTGAGGCAGTCGAGAGCGGCCCGACCGACGATATCTTCCATCGCGGCAAACACCCGTATACGCGCGCCCTGCTTTCCGCTGTGCCACGATTGGGTTCGATGAAGGACAGCCGTTGGCCGCTGCGGTTTCCGATCGTCGATGTTACCACCGGCGAATCCACCGTCCCGACCGAAGTCGCCGATACAGTTGACAAGCGCAAGACACCCATCCTTGAAGTCAAGAACCTCACCACGCGCTTCGACATCCGCTCCGGCTTGTTCGGGCGCAAGTCCGGCGCTATCCACGCAGTGGAAAACATCTCCTTCGATCTGTTTCAGGGCGAAACCCTGTCCCTTGTCGGCGAGTCCGGCTGCGGAAAATCCACAACCGGCCGCTCGATCACCCGGCTTGTGCAACCCGACAGTGGCGAGGTTCACCTCGACGGCTACAATGTACTCACTCTGGACCAGGCGAGCCTGCGCAATATGCGCAAGAGCATCCAGATGATCTTCCAGGACCCTTTCGCCAGCCTCAATCCACGCATGAGTGTCGGCGCAACGATCGCCGAACCCTTCATTGCCCACAGGCTTGGAACCAAGAAACAAGCGCAGGACAAAACCGTCGACCTGCTCGAACGGGTCGGTTTGACCGCGGATATGATGAAACGCTATCCACACGAGTTCTCCGGTGGCCAACGTCAACGTATCGCCATCGCGCGTGCGCTCGCTCTTGATCCAAAGGTTATCGTTGCGGATGAATCCGTGTCGGCACTCGACGTTTCTATCAAGGCGCAGGTGGTCAATCTGCTGCTCGATCTGCAACAGAGCTTCAATCTGGCATTCCTGTTCATTTCCCACGATATGGCCGTGGTCGAGCGCGTTAGCCACCGCGTCGCAGTGATGTACCTTGGCGAAATCGTTGAGATTGGCCCGCGTGCCGCGGTGTTCGAAAATCCCCAGCACGACTACACGAAAAAGCTGATGGCTGCGGTGCCCGTGCCCGATCCCGCGCGCCGCGCGATCAAGCGCGACGTTGCGACCGATGAGCTGAAAAACCCTGTGCGGTCAATCGACTATTTGCCGCCGGTCCGCAAATATTGTGAGGTGTCGAATGGACACCTCGTTCAAGTCGGGTGACGAAAAGTAAGTTGATAGCCAACTAATCGGAGTTGTCTGCTTCAAGGCCGGCCACGATAGCGTCGTTATCTCCTGTTTTGAAAGTTGGGAAAACAACCCAATTCTTCAAAACAGCGGCTATCATGCAAATCCTGCGCTCCAAATGCCGCGCAAGCGGCTTCGTTCAATCCTATTTGTCCACACACTCTAGAGTAAATTCAGATTATCTTGCGGGCACGCGGATCGGGAATGGGAACGGCAGCCATCAGCGCGCGGGTGTATTCGTCCTTTGGCGATTCGAAAACCTCGCGTCGCGTGCCCATCTCGACTATCCGGCCTGCTCTCATGACGGCGACATTATGCGACATACGCTCAATCACGGCCATGTCATGCGAGATGAAGAGGTAAGCCAACCCCATCGTTTCCTGCAATTCGAGCATCAGATCGAGAACGCGAGCCCGCACCGAAACATCGAGCGCGGCCACGCTCTCGTCTGCAACGATGAGCTTTGGCTCCAGGGCAAGAGCGCGCGCAATGCAGATGCGCTGGCGCTGACCGCCGGAAAACTCGTGTGGATAGCGGCTGGCGGCGTCAGCCTGCAGGCCGACACGGCGGAGCAGTTCGGCGATACGATCGTCTCGCTCGCCCTTGTTGGCGAGACCGTGAATGATCAGTGGTTCCGCTATCGCAGCGCCCACAGCCATACGCGGGTCCAGCGAAGCGTAAGGGTCCTGAAAGATCATCTGCGCCGAGCGTCGGATGGGCTGCATCTGGCGTGCGCTCAGCCCGCCAATATTCTTTTCATCGATCACCACATCACCCGTAAATGGGATCAGGCCGAGCACGGCCTTGCCGGTCGTCGATTTGCCCGAGCCGCTTTCACCAACAAGGCCGAGCGTTTCGCCCGGTCGAAGCTCGAATGATACATCTGTAACAGCGGAAACAAGTGGCTTGCCCTTGAACAGCCAACGCGTGGGACTTCCATAAGCAACGTTGAGATTGCGCACAAGGAGGACTGGCGAACGGTCTGGTACCTCCCCGCGCGCAACTTCAGAACCGACGCGAGGTGGTCCGTCCGTCCCCGCATGGGCACCAAGGCGAGGGACGGCGGCAAGCAACTGTCGCGTGTAGAGCTCCGTCGGACGCTCGAAGACCGTCAAGGCACTGCCTTGTTCAATGATCCGCCCGTTCTGCATGATCGCAACACGGTCAGCCATCTCGGCGACCACGCCCATATCATGGGTGATCAGGATGATCGACGCCCCGAATTCCCGCTTCAATTCCCGCATCAGTTTGAGAATCTGCGCCTGTACGGTGACATCGAGCGCTGTCGTCGGCTCGTCGGCAATCAGGACCTTCGGTCTGCATGAAAGAGCCATCGCTATCATGACCCGTTGGCGCATGCCACCGGAGAGTTCGTGCGGATATTGCGTCAGGCGGCGGCCGGGCTCGGTGATGTGAACCGCGTCGAGCATTTGCCTGGCTATCGTTTCAGCCTTGCCACCTTCGGTTGCCTGATGCTCACGGATCGCTTCGGTGAGTTGCGTTCCGATTGAAAGCACAGGATTGAGCGACGTCATCGGTTCCTGAAAAACCATGGCTATATCGCCGCCGCGTACGCTCCTCATCGCGTGGTTTGAAAGGTTGGTCAATTCGCGGTCGGCAAGTTTGATGCTGCCCGAGGCGATTTGGAGCGAGGCCTTGGGCAGCAACTGCATGATCGACAGGGATGCTACGGATTTGCCGGACCCGGATTCTCCGGCAATACACAATGTCTCGCCGAGATTGAGATCAAAACTGACGTCCTGAAGAACATGCCGCCTGCCTTCCGGCGTGCGGGCATCCACACACAGATCACGTACTGACAGGACTGGCACGGATACTGGTGTAACAAGTTTCACGCGAACACTATCCTCGGGAAGTAGAACGAAACCACCCAGTTGGGCGCGTCAACGATTTCGCTGATCCGTAGATCGCCGCAGACCGAGCAGAGCAGATAGGCGTCGATCGGGCTCATGCCGTGCTCAACACCAAGCAGATCGATCATACGCATCAGGCTTTCGCGGGCGCCTGTCATAAGATCAGGCCCAACACCTGTCGTCACCTCATATCCCGCACCATCGAGATGGCGGGTGACCGGCTCTGTCGTCGTCAACCTTGGACTTTTCAGCCGGGCGTCCTTAACGAGTTCGATAGTGGCTTCGACCTCCATCTGGCTTTCGATGGCCGTGCCGCAAACTTCGCCATCGCCCTGCGCCGCATGCGTGTCGCCAATGGAAAACAGCGCGCCTTCGACTTCCACCGGAAGATAAAGCGTTACGCCCGCCGTCAGATCGCGGATATCCATATTGCCACCGACCTGCCGCGGTGGCACCACCGAGTGCAATCCCGGTTCCGCAGGAGCAACACCGATTGTGCCGGCAAAGGGCTTCAGGGGAACGCGTCCGCCCGGACCATAAAGCGAAGGTGTCATGGCGACGGGGTCATAAGTCCACATATGCAAAGCCGGTTCTGCAAACTGATCCGCAAGCAGGCCGAATCCTGGAATATTAGCCGTCCAGCCGACGCCTGAAGGCACGAAGCGGCGAAGTGTGACCTTCAGCGCATCGCCGGGTTTGGCACCCTCCACGTAGACTGGGCCCGTAACAGGATTGATCTTGCCGAAGTCGAGATTGGAAAGGGTTTCAAGCGTCGCACCCTTGCCGAGTTGTCCACCGGAGGAGTCCAGACATTCGAAATGGATTGTCTCGCCGGCCTTGGCGACAAGAGCAGGCTCGAAGTCGCGATTCCAGCCGAAATGATGTCTCGCACGATGGATGGTGTGGGTGCAGGCAACGCACATGGCAGCTCTCCAGAAAATTGAATATCATTCCCCGGGACTTGTTACGCCCCGGGGATCACACGAAGGCGATTACTGCTTCACGTAGATGGCGTCGTAGTTAATGACGCGCGTTGGATCGATATAGATATTGTCGGCACCGCCCATGCGTAGCGACTTGGCAACGACGCGGCGCTCGTTGATAAGCGGAATCCATGGAGCATCGGCCATGATGTCTGTGAATATCTTGCCCCATGTGGCTGAGCGTTCGGCCACCTTGGCCGGATCAGACATCGAATCCGCAGCAACCGCCCGCTTGTCGATATCCTGATTGCAATACCAAGACCAATTCCAGCCACCGGGTACAGCGCCGGAGCAGCCGAGGATTGGTCCGTAGAAATTCGACGGGTCCGGAAAGTCTGCGATCCAGGCCATGCCGCCAGACCAGATCATGGGTGCTTCACCCTCGGTCCCGCCTGCAGCAATAACGTTCGCTTGCGCCAGCGCACGAACTTCCGCCTTCACGCCGACAGCCGCCAAATCCTGCTGAATCGCCTGCGCTATACGCGGCTGTGGATCCGTGTTGGTGGAGTAGAGTACAGTTTCGAAACCGGTCGGGAACCCTGCCTCCGCCAGCAGCGCCTTGGCCTTTTCAACATCATAGGCATAGCCGGTAAAGCTCTTGTCATAGCCCGGCATTAGTGGCGGAAGCGGCTGGTTCGCCGCCGTCGCACGGCCGTTCAGGATACGCGTGATGCGATCCTTGTTGATTGCCATGTTGAGCGCTTGGCGAACCTTAAGATTGTCGAGGGGCTTCACCTTCGTGTTCAACGTAATGTAGCCGGTTTGAAGTTGTTGGCCATCGACGATCATCTTCGGACCATCGGCAGAGTTCTTGATCTCGAGAAACTTTGCCGGAGGTATGCCATCGCCGGCGATATCGACTTCGCCCTTCTGCAGCCGTAGCAGTGCCACAAGCGGCTCTTGACCCACTTCAACCGTAAACTTGTCGATGTACGGCATGTTCTTGACGAAATAATCCGGATTGCGTTCAAAGACGAGGTGCTGACCAATTGTCCAATCCTTAAGGACAAAGGTACCAGAACCGACCGGCTTCTTGCCAAAGTCGCCGCCCGCTGCCTCGACTGCTTCGTGCGGAACAACGGAAGCAAAATTGATTGCAAGGACGTGGAGGAAGGTCGCGTCAGGACGGGACAGGTGGAAGATGACAGTCGAGTCGTCCGGCGCCGCAATACCTTCCAATGTGGTCGTCTTGCCACCTGTGACGTCTTCATACCCCTTGATCGACCCGAAGAAACCAGCGCCGGGTCCTTGAGTCTTTGGATTTACAGCCCGCTCGATTGAATATTTCACGTCGGAGGCCACGACTTCGCGGCCGTTTGTAAACTTCACACCCTTGCGAAGCTTGAACGTGTAAGTGAGGCCATCATCCGAAACCCCGAACGTCTCGGCGAGCGATGGAATCAGATTGGCCGTCCCTGGTTCATAATCCATCAGCCGGGAATAAAGGCTCTTGATCATCGACCAGTTGACCCAGTCGTAACCGATCGCTGGATCAAGGGTGGCGATGTCATCCTTATAGGTAACGATGATATCGCCGCCTTGTTGCGGCGTATCCTGTGCAAACGAAGGCAGTGGCGTGAGTGCCAGTACCGTCGCCATTGTTGTGTTTCTAAGCCAGCTTTTGAACATTTTGTTCCCCTTTTTGGTTGTTAAAAGTCAGCGCGCACGAATGCGCGGGTCGATGAGCGGCGCAATAATGTCCGCTATGAGATTGCCGAGAACGATGGCCAGTGCCGAAACCAACGTCACACCCATGATGATCGGGATGTCGACCTGCTGGATCGCCTGCCAGGCGAGTTGGCCAATACCGGGCCAACCGTAAACCGCCTCGACGACGACGACGCCACCCATGAATTGGCCGATATCGATCCCGATCATCGCAATGATGGGCAGCATGGCGTTGGGAAGGGCGTGCCGCAGGATAATCCGCGCGGACGATAGACCCTTGGCGCGGGCTGTCCTGACGTAATCCTGATTGAGAACGTCGATCATAGCCGAGCGCACCATGCGGGCGTACCATCCCGCGCCAAGAATACCGAGTGTCGCCGCCGGCAAAACCACATGTGCTGGCGTGCCGAAACCGCTCATCGGGAACCAGCCAAGCATGACCGCGAAAACATAAAGAAGAAGCAGGGCAACAACGAATTGGGGAGCGGAAACACCAACAAACGACGCCATCATGACAACCCTGTCGACCGCCCCGCCACGGCGAAGCGCTGCAATGATGCCCAATGTGAGCCCAAGGACGACTTCGACGAGAATTCCCGCCGCCATCAACAGGAGTGTGGCTGGGATACGGGCCGCTATCAAAGATCCGACATCTGTCTTCTGCGCATAGGAGCGGCCAAGATCGCCATGTACGATGCCCTGCAGATAGGTCCAAAACTGAACGAGGAGCGGTTGGTCAAGACCAAGCTCACGACGGATATTGGCAACCGTCTGTGCGGTCGCACTACGCCCGGCGATCATGCGCGCCGGGTCGGCCGGCAGGGCGTAAAGAAGCAGGAAGGTGATTGCCGCCACACCAAGCAAGATCAAAGCAGTTTGCACGAGGCGGCGCAGGATAAGGAGTGCCATCTCAGCCGCGCCCCCGCTGTGTCGGATCGAGAATGTCTCGCAACGCATCACCGACGAGATTGAACGACAGCGCCGTCAAAAGGATGATTGCGCCAGGAAAGAACACGAGCCAGGGTGCCGCTTGAAAATAGCTCTGGCTTTCGAAAATGATATTGCCCCAGGACGGCTGCGGCGGTTGCACGCCGATGCCGAGAAATGACAACGTCGCTTCCAGGAGCACCGTCGTCGCTATGCCGAGCGTTCCCCAGACAATTGCTGTCGGCATCAGATGCGGGAGAATGTGCATGAACAAAATGCGGAAATGTCCAGCACCGAGCGAACGTTCCGCTAGTATGAAATCCCGTTCGACCAGGCCTCGTGTCTCCGTATAGACGATGCGCGCCACCTGCACCCAGTTCACCAGCGCGATAACCATCGCGACGATCCACAGGCTGGGTCGAAGCAGTGCCGCGAGTACGATGGCGAGAAGAAGGGCGGGAAACGCCATCATCAGATCTGTGAAGCGCATGAGCAGCCCACCAACAAAGCCGCGCAGATACCCGGAGAGAATGCCGATGAACAATCCGATCGCGACGGCGATTCCGTTGGCGACGAGACCGATGACCAAGGAAGTGCGAGCACCGAAAAGCAGTCGCGAAAACAGATCGCGCCCCAACGTATCCGTTCCAAGCAGAAACTGTTCGCTTGGGGGCATCGGAGCACCCTCAAGCGTCAGCCCGTCGAACATCTGATTATCGGGACTATAGGGCGCGATAAGGGGCGCTGCGATTGCCATTGCCACAACCACCACAACGACGATGAGCCCAAAAAGCGCTGACGGCTGGCGCAACATGGCCTTCAGCACCCGCATCAACCGGCCTCCGGCAGGGGTTCTGCACCGCCGATAATCGAGGCTGCAACCTGTTCCATAGGGACTCGCCTCTGCATCGCGCAGTTGCGCAAGATGCTGTAGGCATGCTCTTCGTCAATCTGGCGGGCCGCCATGATTTTCTGTACCGCGGCATGAACCAATGGGCGGAGGCGAATACGCTCTTCGAGGTGCAGCAGTCTGTTGCGAACCGCTTCACGCTCCTTGTGGATGCTCACTGCCATAACCAGTGCAGGATAGATGGCCGACGCGGCGATCGGCTTGGATATGATCGTGCAAGAGCCGTGTTCCATGAGCCAGGCGATGCGGCCCGGCGCTTCCGATCCGAGAAGTGCGACAACTGGCCGGGGTGCGTTGGCACCGCTCCAAGGCAGAAGGTCGTTCCATCCCTGATCCGCATCAACCAGAATTACGTCTGGCAGTTCGTCGGCATCGAGAGGGATCCATTGGATTGTCACGTGGAAACCCAACAGCTTCAACTGCCGCGATAACCGCTCCGTTGCAGCCTCCGGACGATGCAAGACCGTGACGCGCCATCCGGTAAAATTCGGCGTTTCCCTCATGACACGATCTGCAATTTTGGTGCTGGACGCTTCCGGCGTCCAGTTAGATAGGGATCAGCAGCAATTGCGGGCCGTGATGCGATGATATCAAACCCATTGTCCGTGGTGATGCGGCCAAGATGAAATGGCAGCGCTGCATGATTGGTTTCGGCGTCGATGCGAATATCGCCATGCACCGTCGACAGGGGCGCTCCCGACAATCGGCGACGAACTATTTGCGGGTCGTCCGTTCCGGAGGCCAGAATGGCTTCGCCGCACATTTTTACAGCCGAATAAGCGCTTGCGAAGAAATTGGAAATGCGCCGCTCCGTCCCGAAGCGCTTTGCGAGGCGCGCCTTGAACGCCAGATTTTCGGGCGAATTAAGGCTGTCGAAGTACGAAGCTGCCGACAATTGTCCCGTAGCAACGCCGCGACCGACTTCGCCGAGTTCGCATTCAGTCAGATCGCAACTGACAACGGGGCAGTTCTCGGGCTTGAAGGCCGGGTCGCGATCTCCAAGCTGCTTGAAAGCTTTCAGGAAAGCATAGCTTGCCGGACCAATAAGATTACTGAGGACGAAACTTGGCCTGCGCTGTTCGATGTCATTGACGATGCGTTCAACCGCCGTTTCTTCGAACGGCAAATAGCGCTCGCCAAGAATCTCACCCCCCGACTCGTTGATCAGTTCACGCGAGAGCCTATTCATCTCCCAACCCCAGACATAATTGGCGCCGACGAGGTAAGGCCGCTTGCCATAGCGGGGAAGGAGATACTCGAACAGGGGAATAAGATGCTGATTGGGACAAGCGCCGGTATAGATGACGTTCTCATTGGCTTCGAAGCCCTCATAGGGGCACATATACCAAAGCAGACCATCATGTTTTTCGACAAGCGGAATGACTTCCTTGCGCGCCAGAGACGTGATCGTTCCAACGATGTGGCGGCAACCGGAATCGCGCAGCATCGAACGCGCGCCTTCGAGATATTCCGGGATATTGCCATGAGGATCGATGAAAATTGGCTGGATCAAATCGCCATGCGCAGCGCCCAACTCTTCGATCGCGAATTCGGCGCCATCGCGGGATTCACGCCCCATCGCGCCATAGGGTCCCGTAGTCGAATAAAGAATGCCGATTTTTACCGCGTCCATTAACCTGCCAATACGAAAAACCCCACGACGCTTGCTCCCATCTAAGACGGGGCGTCATGGGGCGAAACTGCCCGTCGACCATCGAAAGTCATGTGATTGCAGAAGCTATGCTCAATCTGCAGGCACGATTAAAATACGGGCAAGCAATTCTTGTCAAGTGGGAATGTGCCAGGCGATTTGGCAGCCTGATATTTGGTGCTGCACTCTTTCCCTCGATGACATGTCCCACTTCCGTCATTGTCGGAAGTGACGACAAGACGACGCCCATCACGGCGTCGCAACTGATCGCAGATCGCATTCCGAACGCGACGCCAAACGTAATCACAGGCGCGGCGCATCTAGCCCCTATAGAGCGCCCTGCGGAGATCAATGCGCTGCTGCTCGCTGTTCTGGATTCACATTAGGAGCCTTGATTGCGGCCCGGCGGCCGAATTCGCCGATCGCGACCGATATGGTGCGTCGCACCCAAAGTCAGCCGCAGGGCGGCCGTCGCACCGCCCGCACCACCCCGGCCGATGTGCTGCCGCAATAGAGGCGGTCGCCGCCATCGGATTCCAGCCCCGACACGCCCATGCCGGCCGGCATGTCAAGCTTCTCGAGAACCTTGCCCGATTGCGGATCGACGCGGCGCAGATCGCTCTGCTCGCCTTCCCAGGTGGCGTGCCACAACTCGCCGTCGACCCATGTCACCCCGGTGACGAAACGGTCGGATTCGATGGTGCGCAGGATTGCGCCGGTCTCCGGGTTGATCTGGTGGATCTTGCGCTCGCGGTATTGCCCCACCCAGAGCGTCCCTTCGGCCCAGGTGAGTCCTGAATCACCACCGCCGCCGGGTGCCGGGATGGTCGCCAGAACCCGCCCGGTGTCAGGGTCGATCTTCTGGATGCGGTCGTTGGCAAGCTGGAAGAAATGCTGGCCGTCATAGGCGGTGCCGGCATGCGCCGCAACATCGATCGAGCGCTGCGCTTGCCCGTTTTCCGGATCGAAGGCGTTCAGCTTCTCACCCGAGGCAAACCAGACGTTGTTGCCATCAAAGCTCACCCCATGCACCCTCTCCACATCCGGAAAGGGTCCGTATTCGCGCAGGATTTCGGCTGTTGACTGTTTCATGTCTCTATCCTCACTGAGATGGTCTGATGTCCTTTACTAACCGTTCGGCAGCGGTGCCGGGAGTAACAAGGTGGTCGTGAATCCCACCACCGGCGGCGTCATCCAGCGGCGCGCCCGTCCGTGCCCGAAAAACTGCACCTTGCCGGCCTCGCCAAGCTGCACCAGAGCCCGTTGCACGCTGCGCTGGCCGGTGCCAAGCGCCAGCGCCAGCGCCGAACTCGCCCAGGATTGACCATCGGCGAGAAAGGCCAGCACCGCCGCGTGCCGTTCCTCGATCGGCCGCGCCAGCACCACCACGTCGCGTGCCTCGCGCGGCGCCAGCGCGAAGCCTTGGCTGGTCGCGCCGATATCGGCCAACCCCCGAAGCGCGGCGCGCAGCCGGCCGATCTCGACCCTGAGCCGCGCCCGGTGCGATTCATCGGCGTGCCTGCCGCCGAAGGCTTCGGCGATTAGCTTCGCCCTCGACACATCGCCCGGCCACGCTTCGGCCAGCGTGCGTGCCAACGCAAACAGGACCGGGCGTGTTGCCAGCGAGACGATTGCTTGCTGCTTGCGGATGACATAGCGGAAGCTATCGACCACCAGCGCCGGCGACGTCTGCAGCGCCTCGACCTCCTCGAGCAGCAAGGGGCGCTGCTCGCCACCCGCGATCAGCCGCGCCGCCGGCGTGTCCAGCGCCAGGAACGCGCTGTCGACCTCCGCGATAAGGCCCCGAATGCCGGCGCGGCGGGCGGCGTGGCTTGCCCACTCCAACGCCCTGCGCGCCGGCTTCGTCCTGAGGCGCCGCATAGCGATGCCGGCGACGGCGAGCTCGTGCGCGGCTCTCGAAGCCGGCGGAAGCGGCATCGGATCGAGCCCGGCCAGCACATCTTCGGCCTCGTCCAGACGGCCGATCAACAGCAGGCGCCGCACCTTGAGGTGGCCGGCATGCGCGGCGTTCAGCCGGTCGCCATGCTTTTCCAGCGTCGCCCGCGCCGCGTCCAAAATCTTGGCGGGCCAGCCAAGGTCACGCGAGACTAGCGCGATCTCCGCTTCGGCGACGACGCATCTGGCACGCGCTACCGCCTCCTTCGGGCCGAAGCCACGCGCGGCCCGCCGCAGCAGCGTCTTGGCACGATCGAGGTCGCCGAGCTGCGCCATCGCAATGCCGCGCAGCGCCAGCGCCGGAGGGTCTTCGCGCAAGGCGACGCGATCGAGCGCGCCGAGCGGATCGCCCGCGGCCAGTGCCAATGCCGCCGCGGTGATCAGCGAGTCCATTCAAATCCCGTCACACTTGTTACTCCCACCCCAGCACTGCCCGCCATAACGTAAGTCATGGCCGTCAACCAGCAAGGGTGTCGACGCTGTGGCCATCGTTGACGACAATATCCCCATTGGCAAGCCCTGAGCATCTCATAAGGGATAACTGACATGCCTGACTCCGACGATCTGCCTCTCCATGCGACGAACGACACCGCCGAGCACGCTGAGCGGATGCGCCATCCCTGCTGCGGCGGGCCGGGTCCTTCAAATCCCGTCACACTTGTAACTCCCACCCCTGTGTTTCACCGCCCTATTCTAGCTCATAGTAAGCAACAACAGACTGGCAAAGGAGACTTCCAATGATCGAGCACATCGCAATGAAGACCCCGCCGATCGTTTCAAGACAGAACTGGGAAGCCGCCCGCGAACAGATGTTGGTGAAGGAGAAGGCAACGCTGCGCGCCAAGGATGCGCTGGCCGCCGAGCGTCGGCGCATGCCGTGGATGGAAGTCGACAAGGCCTATGTGTTCGAGGGGCCGAATGGCAAGGCGAGCCTGCTCGATCTGTTCGAGGGCCGCCGCCAGCTGATCGTCTACCGCGCCTTCTTCGAGCCCGGCGTGTTCGGCTGGCCCGAGCATGCCTGCCGCGGCTGTTCGCTCGGCGCCGATCAGGTCGGTCACCTCGCCCATCTCAACGCCCGCAATACTACGCTTGCCTACGCCTCGCGCGCCCCGCAGGCTGACATTACGCGGCTGAAGCAGCGGATGGGCTGGGAAATGCCGTGGTACACCATCACGGACAGTTTCGACAAAGACTTCGGCGTCGACGAATGGCACGGCCACAACGTGTTCATCCGTGATGGCGACCGCATATTCCGCACCTATTTCATCAACAGCCGGGGCGACGAGGCGATGGGCACCGTCTGGAGCTATCTCGACGCGACGCCGCTTGGCCGCCAGGAAATCTGGGAGGATTCGCCCGAAGGCTATCCGCAGACCCCGCTCTACTCCTGGTGGAACTGGCACGACAATTACGACGCCGGGGCCGACAAGACATGGGAACAAGTGGCGGCCGCCGGCGAGGCGGCGTTCAGGGATAAGGGTGAGCAGTAACGGCTATCCAGCTTGGGTTCCTCTCCCCACTCCCTAGGGGCGAGGAACCAGTCCTGGCTGGCGTAACCATCAAGGGATTAAGACCATGAGCGATATCCATTCTCGACCGGGCAGCATGCCCTCCGAAAACACCACCACCCTCAGCATCGCCGACTGGCTATGCCTCGCTGCCGCACCCACCTTCGCCGTGATGGCACTGCTCTCCTGTCTTCAGGCTGGCGATGCGGCCATGCTGTGCATGGGCTCCTCGCCACTCACTGGCATGGCGGCTATGTATCTCCTGATGAGCGCCTTCCACCTGGCACCCTGGCTAAGAGTGCTCTCCGGCCGGCAGGTCCGATAGGTCCAGCGCGCCGCCCAAGCTTGCACCGGCAGGCTATACGCATGTCGAGGCTGCTCACCTGCACCGGCGCCACCGCCTGGCGAGGCCTGGTTGTGTGCGGCAAGGTTCTGCCATCCTGGACCCGTGCTTGCCAGATGGGGTGGGTGTCCGTCGCATCAAGCAACTGAACAGTTGTCAGCGACACATCATCCGGACCGTAAATAGTGACGTTCAGGTCATTGTCCTTTTGATTGGCTAAGCGGTTCGGTCGCCAGCATCCAATTGGCTATTGCCATTGCAAGCAATGCACCGACTAGCTCCGCAATGATAAAGCCGGGTAGATCAAGCGGACGGATACCCGCGAAGGTGTCTGAGAGGGACCGTGCAATAGCGACGGCTGGATTGGCGAACGAACTTGAGGCAGTGAACCAGTACGCCGCCGTGATGTACAGTCCAACTAGCCAACCGATTGCATCCGGCCGAAATCGAAGGCCAGCAAGGATGGTGAATATCAGGCCAAAGGCGGCGACAACTTCTGCGATCCATTGCCCGCTACCGGTGCGAATGGTCCTTGAAACCTCGATAATTGGAAGTTCAAACATGGCATGCGCCATGAACGATCCGACAATACCCCCCAGTATCTGCATGGCGATATAGAAGAGCGCGGCAATAGGCTCGATATCCCTTCGCAGCGCGAAGACCATCGTGACCGCGGGATTGAAGTGTGCGCCCGAGACTGGTCCCAGAATAGTAATTAGCACCACCAGGATCGCACCGGTGGGGATGGTGTTTCCGAGCAGTGAAAGCGCCACATCGTTGGTCAGTCGGTCGGCCATGATTCCCGAACCGACGACCGTGGCAACAAGTATTGCCGTGCCGAGTGCTTCTGCCGCGAGGCGGCGGGCTAGGTCTGGTACCACGGGCATGGCTCTTCCTCAGATGGAAACTGATCGCGTCAGGACAAACGCTGTCGCGGGGCAAAGCCTGGATGCCTGCGGCGATGCCAAAATTGCAGCGGGCACAGCGCTTCGGTCGACCGGATGGAAGCCGAGTTTGCCTCGGAATGGTGCGGCATTGGTCGTCAGTAGATAGCCCGTTTCCGCTCCCTGGATGTCAGCATACCGGAGCAACAAACGTGTGATGGCACTGCCATGTCCATGCTTTTGCGCCTCGGGCGGCACTGTAATCGAGCGCAGGAGTGCATCCTTTCCGTAGAATTCAATGCCGCCATATCCGACAGGTTTGCCCTGGCGATCGGCAAAACGAAAGAACTTGCCTTTGGATTCGGCAAGATCCTCGGTCGGCAATGATGCTGCTTGAAGGGCCGTCGCGAAGTCCGAATCGATCGAATTTATTTCTTCCGCTTCCAGCCCCTCACGGCGGCCGATGGCTTGCAGCTTTGTTGTCAGCCATAGCCGATCGACGGAATCGTGCTTCAGGTTGAGGAATGCCATGATTCTGTTCTTCATGTAGCGGGCGGCAAGCGAAAAGGCTCGTTCCTTTTCGATGTCGATGCCTTCGACGGCGGCCGGATCTTCGATGCCCCAATGTGCTGTCATGGGATGACCTGGCCAAACCGGACACGCCTCTCCCGCCGCGCTGTCGCAAACCGTAAAAATAAAATCCATCTCCGGCGCGCCCGGTTCGGCAAATTCGTCCCAGCTCTTGGAACGAAAACCTCCCGTCGGATAACCGAGAGCATCGAGGACCTTCAGAGCGAATGGATTGACCTCTCCCTTTGGCTGGCTGCCAGCAGAGTACGCATGAAAGCGTCCCTTGCCCTCCGTGTTCAAAATCGATTCTGCCAGGATCGAGCGCGCCGAGTTTCCAGTGCAGAGAAAGAGAACATTGTAGATGCGATCATGCATTGAACTTCTCCTTGGGCGGGCAGCATGGAACGATGTCGGCAAGCAACGGCGCGCAGATGTCAGGGTGGCCAGCGCAGCAATCCTTCAAAAGGTAGTTGATGGCTTCACGCAGGTTCTCGAAGTTGGCGCGATAGATGATCGAACGGCTTTGCCGCTCGGAAGAGATCAACCCCGCCCGCGACAGGATCGCGAGATGTGTCGACATGGTATTTTGCGGAACGTCCAAGATGCGGGACACCTCGCCCGCCGCGATACCATCCGGCTCGTGCATGACGATGAGCTTATAGGCATCCATACGTGTCGACTGCGCGATAGCCGAAAAAGCTGCTATGGTTTTATCTTTTTCCATATATCTGGATTTACAGATATCAATTCAGATCGTCAAGTGTACTAACGGCGCCATTCCCCTGCTGCCTTACCCCTCAGGCGAACAGGAAGTCGTTGGCTGTAAGGCCCATCTCATGGACCTGAATCGAGTCATCATCGCTCAAGGCAATCTCGGTGTGGTCACCCACGACCGTGATCCTGCCTTCCGTTTCGAGTTGCTCAAAGCTCAGAAAACCGTAGCCAGCAATGTCCAAGACGTCGCCGCTTCCGGCCTGGAAGCCTGAGACGACATCATCGCCGCTGGCGGGCGCAAACACGAAGTGATCGGCGCCATCATCGACGCCGTCAACGCCGTTGCCTGTAATCGTGTCGTCACCCGCACCGCCGGTCAGGATGTCGGCACCGCCTGCTCCGACAAGCGTATCGTTGCCAGCACCCCCGGTGAGGGCATCGTTTCCGGCCCCGCCCGAAAGGATGAAACTGACGTCGGCATCGGTCGAGTTGCTGGCATCGAAGGTGTCTCCCTCATCGCCGGTGTAGGTGTTGCTCGTGTAGGTCACGCTGCTGAGGCCGGCAGTGGCTAGCGCGCCGGAGACGGTGATATGGTCACTCCCGCTCCCGCTTCCGATGGTGATGCTCTCGATGCCGCTGACCTTAGCACCATTGATATCGATGAAGGAGCCCTTCCCCTCGATGTCGACATCGTTCGATTCCTCGTCGACGGCCGTCCTCTCGAAACGCAATTCATCCACGCCGCCGCCACCGTCGAGCACATCCCGGCTGTCGAGCAAGAACAGGTCGATCCGGTCGTCTCCGCCACCGCCGATGAAGGTGCCAGGGCCGTCCCAACTCCTGAGGTGGACATCGACACCGCTGGAGCCGCGGGCATCGACATTGAAGCTGCTCTCATGGGGTGCGTTGCCGCTATACCCGATGGTGACAGAGATGGTGTCCAAGTCGCCGGAGGAGAAGTCGCCGGTGATGGTCACTTTGGCCTCCTCCAGGAAGTCGAGGCCGATACTTTCGACCGACTGCATGGTGGCGCCATTGACGATCGCGTTGTTTTCGGCGGCCGCGACGTCGAAAGCCGCGAATTGATAGTCGGCGTACAGCGTGTCGGTCAGATTGCCGCCGATTATGTGGTCGCCGGGACCGACGTCGCTCAATCTGAACTCGTTCGTGCCCCATTTGGCACCGATCAGCGTGTCGTCGCCCGAGCCACCACTCAGATAGTTGTGATAAGGCTCGCCGCCATTGCCGTTCAGCGTGTCATCGCCGCCCATGATGATGTCGTCGCCCGATCCGCCGTAGATACCGTCGGAGCCGTCGCCGCCATCGATCGTGAAGTTGCCGTTGCCGACGTCGACAACGTCGTCGCCTGAGCCGGCAAATATCTGACCGTTCGTCCAGCCCGTCCTGACCTCGCCGTCACCAGTAAAGTCCCGGCTGGCCCACCCGACACGAATGTCGTCGTCGCCAGCGCCAGTGTCGATGTGCAGGTCGTTGCTCCAGTCGGATGTGTTGCTGTCGATGCCGATCCTGACATGGTCGCCGCCGCCGCCCGTCGTTACCTCGGCCCGCTTTACGCCGTCGATAGCGATGTTGCGGTCGGCGTCGCCGTCGAGATGCACCCAGGCATCGACGAAGTTCGAAACCCTCAGCGCCGATCCGGTGAAATCGGAAATTTCGATGTTCTTGATCGTGTTCCAAGTCCGGTTCAACGCGATATCTAGGCTGTCGTCATCCTGCCAGTCGATGCTGATGGCCGGCGCGCCGGTGTCGGGATCGTTGCCAACCTGAGTGTCGGGGAACTCTACCAGGTTGATCCGGGTGTCCCCCGATGCGGAATCAAAGTTGCCCTCTGCGGTCTGAACCGGATCCGGATTGATGGCCGTCGTATAGGTGTAACGCGTCGCCGCTTCCTTCCAATAGGCATCATGTTCTGAATATTCATCGGGCGCCCACCCTGGCTCATCGGATGTTGACGACAGGTTGAGTTCTATCTTCGACATAAAATCCTCCTCCGTTCTGATAATCACATCGTGAGATCATTTGTCGTCTAGCCGTGATCGAAGTCGCTGCTCGCTTGGGGACTGTCATTTGCTTATGAAACTACAGTTAACTACAAATAGCTTTTGAGCCAACTGAATTTTCTATTTAGATATTCTCTTAATATACTTTAAAAATTGAATTATTGCTGGCTTTCAATCAAGACTATTTGCCGGAGGTATCAGGCAGTCCCCAACCATGACAAGCGATGGACCCTGTTTAGCGAGGCGTGCCTGATTCGGCTCTGGGGACGCATTGGCACGAGACGTCAGGAGAAGCTGCACCATTTCGAGCGGGAAGAAGGGGCGGTTGGGTTGTTCCTCGATCTCTCGACGAGAAGCGCTCCCGAGGCTATCATTTAAACTCCAGAGATTAAAAAGCTTCCCGCGCCAATGAAGCTTAAGGCGTCAGACCGATCGTGATCGTCGCGGACAGGACATTCCCTGGCTGATACCAATTGATTTGCTGAAACAACGGAGGCGCACAATGGATGACGGCACCCATACAAGTCGAATAGAAATGGTCGTCCTGATGACACCCGACATGGCCAACTTCAGCGGCAAGGTCCATGGCGGCGCCCTGCTCAATCTCCTGGACCGCGTCGCCTTCTCCTGTGCCTCGCGCTTCTCGAAGCAATACGCTGTCACGTTGTCGGTCGATCAGGTCGTGTTCCGTCAGCCTATCATGGTTGGTGAATTGGTGACCTTTCGTGCCTCGATCAATTACGCCGGTCGTACCTCCATGGAAGTCGGTATTCGGGTTGAAGCCGAAGATATCCGCACCGGCGCGCGTCGACACACAAACTCCTGCTATTTCACAATGGTGGCCGTGGATGCGGATGGCAAGCCAACTGCAGTGCCGCCATATATTCCAGCGACAGAGATCGCGCAGCAACGCTTGCGAGCCGCAGAAGCAAGGCGAAGCTTGCGACGGGAATTCGAGACGCGCTTCAGGGAGGCCGGCTCTGAAACGACGGCCTGAGCCGAATGCTACTTGCCCGCCGGACGCTCGGCATATATATTGACGAAATGCTTGACCATTCGTCCCGACCGTCTACGCCGCCACATATGCCGATGGATGCGCTGAGCGAAGTCCTGCAGGACTTTCGCTTGAGTGGCGTCAACTATGGCCGCTGCGAGCTCCGACATCCATGGAACATCGCCTTTCCGCAACAGCCGCTGCTTCGTTTTCACTTTGTCAGCCAGGGTCCATGCTGGATTTATACAGAAGCGCAAGGCTGGCAGGAGTTGCACGATGGCGATCTGGTGCTGCTGCCGCAAGGTATCGCCCATCGGCTGGCCAGCGCTCCGGACGTTGTGGGCGATTCGCTCAAGGGTTGCCAGGTGACCAAGTTGGGGAGCAACGTTTGCGAAGTGGTCCGGGAAGGAACGGGCGCGACCAGCACCCTTTTCTGTGGCTCCATGTCCTTGGGTGCCTGTGCGCTCAACCCCTTGATCACTTTGATGCCGCCAATCATCAAGGGCTGCGACGTGGCCGGCAATGACCCGATCGTCGGTCCTTTACTGGCGGCCATGACAGCGGAGGCCACACAACCGCAGATGGGCAGCGCCACCATCTTGTCACGTATGGCGGACCTGCTCACAGCGCGGCTCATCCGCTGTTGGGTCAATTGCACCGGAGCCTCGACCACCGGTTGGCTCGCTGCCATCCGCGATCCCCATATCGGCCGCGCCCTCGCAGCCATGCACCGGGACCCCGGCCGCAACTGGACACTCGAAAGCCTCGCAGGCCTCGCAGGCCAATCGCGCTCGATTTTCGCCGAGCGCTTCAGCGCTGTTTTAGGGGAAGGCGCGGCACGCTATCTCGCCCGTCTGCGTATGCAGCTTGCCCGCGATTTGCTGGGACAAAGCGGCATGTCGGTTGCCGAGGTCGCCACCCGCTTGGGCTATGAATCCGAGGCATCTTTCGCTCGCGCGTTCAAACGCATCACCAATGTCTCGCCTGGCGTTGTGCGCCGCACAATTTCCGGACGAATGGACATGGATTTCGGATTTTAGGACACATATCATCCGAGAAGACTCGTCTATCAATATCTCCAAACCCTTGGAGATACTTCAATGACGGACACAACACTACAACTTGATGGCGAGGTCATAGAGCTTGATGCCGCTGCGCCAACCGAATGGAGCGCGGCCACCTGGTTCGCGGTCCTTTCAATGGCGTCCGCCAGCTTTGCGCTGGTGTCAGCCGAGTTCCTGCCGGCAGGTCTGTTGACGCCAATGGCGCGCGATCTGGGCATCAGCGAGGGAACGGCCGGACAGGTCGTCACCGCCACCGCTTCCGTCGGCGCCGTGACGGCCTTGTTGAGCAATGTTCTCATCGGCCGGCTGAACCGCAAGACGGTGCTGGTTGGTCTCAGTGCCCTGGCGATCGGCTCCAACATTCTTGCGGCGGTAGCGACCGATTTCTGGCTGTTGCTGTTAGGTCGGGCCGGGCTGGGAATCGCCCTCAGCGCTTTTTGGGCGCTTTCAGTTGCCGTCGTTGCGAGGCTGGTTGGCGCCAATGCGACAGGTCGTGGCATGGCTATCGTCACGCTCGGCGTCTCGCTCGCCACCATTGCCGCACCGTCGATGGGCGCATTGATCAGCGACTGGCTGGGCTGGCGCAGCGCCATGGCCATGACAGCAGGACTGGCCGCGCTTGCCATGCTGCTGCAGTTTCTCAGCCTTCCGACCTTGCCTGCAACCACAAGCAACAGTCTTGCCGATGTCCTTCGCCTGACACGGCGGCGTGGTATTCAGCTCGGCATGCTTGCTATCTTTTTGCTGATGACGGGGCATTTTGCTGGCTCAGTCTATGTGCGCCCCTTCCTCGAACACGTTACGCTCCTTGCAACCGGGCCGATTGCCCTGGCACTGCTCGGGTTTGGCATCGCCGCTGTGGTCGGTAATATTGCCGGCGGACGCATGGCCGACGCCAATATCCGCATGGCCCTCGCGGTCACCGCCGCGTTGATGGCGTTTGCTGCGCTCGCTCTGGTGCTTTGGGGCGCACACATCGGCGTTGCCTTTGGCTTCGCTACGCTTTGGGGCTTCGCCTTCGGCATGGCGCCGGTGGTGCTGCCGACCAATCTGTCCCGCGCGGCGCCTGACGCGCTTGAGGCGGCGGGCAGCTTGATGGTCGCTTCGTTCCAGGTCGCCATCACTATCGGCGCGGTTGTCGGCGGCTATGTCGTGGACACCTATGGCGCCACGGGACCCTTGACCCTTACCGCCATCCTTGCTGCATCGACAGTTGTGCTGGCGCTGCTACAACCCCGCAGCTGATCTTTGCTCCTGAGCACCGGAGAGAGCGAGCAAGCTGGAGAACGCTCTCTCCCCCGCCAAATCAGGCGGTCTTCCGCCGCATGTGGCTGGCGCTTCGCCATACTGCCGATACGAGGAAATAGAAGGCGCCGAGGCCGGCGTATCCCGCAATATTGGCAATGGAAGGCGGTTCGGGCATCCGCGCCTGAGCAATAAAGAATACGCCCGCCACGGCGGATTGGCCGCCGCTGAGGATCATCGCCCACTGGCCGCCACTCGTCCTCCAGCGGCGAAGGGCCGTGCCAAGCTGCAAGACACCCGAGAAGATGGCCCAGAGGCCAAAAGCGCCCAGAACCCAATTCATGCTCATTGTGAGCGCAACAACAACGGCGACCGTCATGACGGAACTGACGGCGACATTGATTGCCTGTGTTCGGTTGTTGCCCAGCCCGCCATTGCGCGACGCATCTACGAAATTGGCGGCTGCATCCCAGGCAGGGTAGATGATCAGCAAGGCGGCGGCGATGGAAGCCGATTGTTGGCCAACAGTCAAAGCAGCTGCGACCCAGACGGCAGAAAACCCTGCTCGCGTGAAATAGTATCGCGTCAGCCATTGCTCCTTCTCGCGAGAAGCGACGGTCGTTTGGTAGTGTGTCATAGAGATATCTTTCCAGTTGTTGAGTGAGGTCGTGAAAACGGCCGCCCAGCACGCTCGTATGCGCCGTAGCAATCGCCGGTCGAACCGGTGGGGGACCAGAGCGACCGGCGACGGCGTGGCTCACATGGGCGGGACCACGCCGTTCTTTCCGACAAGGACCTGATGGGCGATGGTGCCGGTTGCAGCCTTCTCGGCAGGGACGAAGACGATGGCACCGGGAACGAGATCATCCTTCGTCGCCGGAGCAAAGGTCACGACAGGCGTGCCATCCGGTATGGAGATCTTCTTTTCCTTGCCGTGATAGGAAACAGTGACCGTCCGGCCGTCGACGTCCTTGACTGCATTTGCCACGGTAGCATTGGTCATTCTGCTGTCGGGTTTAAGGTCCCAACCGTAGCTGCCCTCACCTGCACCTTTCAGTGCCGGCGGGAAGATGAGCACTTCAAGCGCGCCGTCACCACCGCCTTGTTTCGGCAGAGATGCGATCCCGACAAAGTCGCCGGGCTTGATGTCAGTGACCTTTGCGTTTGCCACGCTGGAAACTTTCCAGTCATCGGCGAGGGCGACATCGACGGTGTCTCCTTCGCGCGTCTTCACCTTGAGCGTGGACGCGCTGTAGCTGACGATGCTGCCCCTGACATGGATTTGCTGGGCATTTTTATCTTCGGCATGTACAGGCGACGCTGGAATAGCCATCGCCGCGATAGCGGATAGCCCTAGCACGAGAGTGGGGAGAATATTCTTCATCATTTTGACCTTCCTACTGGTTGGTAGTTTTACTAGCTGAACTTGTCACTCCGGGCGGTTTGCATCCGCCCGAAGCTTGTTATTGAGCGACCGTCGGAGACAGTCGCTGCAAGGTGGGCGCCAGGATGGCGGGGAACACTTCCGGCGTTCCGTAGGCCCGCGCTGAAAGCATGGCTCCGTGGACAGACGCCATGAATGCCTCAGCCTCAACGCGAGGTTGGCTTGACAGATTTAAAGCCCCCTCCCTGGAGCCTCGTTCCATGACCGAGGTCAGCCATGCCGAGAGAAAACGGAAGAAAGCCTTCACCTCCCCCGCGATTTCCGGCGGCAACGCGGGGAGCTCACTTGCAAGTAGAGCGCACACGCAAAAAGGCCGGCTTGCGTCCTCAATGCAATTGGCCCAGTGGCCCGCATAGGCTTTGAGGAGCTCGAGTGGGTCCTGCACGTCTTGCTCCAGAGCCGCCACACCCAATTCGGCATCTTCACGATACCGCTCTACAAGCGTGCGGACCAAATCGACCTTGCTTGGGAAATGGTGATGGATGCTGGCCTTGCGAATGCCGACGACCCCCGCAATATCAGCATAGCTGAAGCCGTTATATCCTCCGCTCGTGATCAGTGTGCGCGCGGAAGCCAGGATTTCGTCGGATGTCGTCAAAAGATTGCTCATACCCCTGTCTACCTTCTGGTAGGGAGGCTGTCAAGCGGAAAGGCAGAGCTCCGGCGCCGTCACCCATCGGTCGAGACGGTGAAAGACTTCCACGCCTCGATTTCCTGCTGGAGGCGCTCAATTCTATCCGACACATGCTTGAGGGCATCGCTGCCGAGCAGAAGCTGCGGCGGAGGATTATCGGACTCGACCAGGCCTAAAACGGCCGCGGCCAGTTTGGCGGGGTCTCCGAGCTGCCTGCCGCTTTTCGCCTGCCGCGCCTCGCGTATCGGATCAAAAAGGGCATCGTAGTCGGCGATTGATCTCTCCGTGCGGACCATCGATCGTCCGGCCCAGTCCGTCCGGAAGGAACCGGGGCAGAGGGCAGTCACGCGGACACCGAACGGGGCCATTTCCGAGCGCATCACTTCCGATATGCCCTGAAGCGCGAACTTGCTACCGCAATAATATGCGATGCCGGGCATGGTGATCATGCCGCCCATCGAAGTGACGTTGACGATGAAACCACTGCGTCGCGCACGAAACCTCGGAAGAAATGCCTTGGCAACCGCAACCGCGCCGAAGACGTTCACGTCGAACTGTCGGCGCATCGCTTCTATTGGCGACTCCTCAAGTACCCCTTCGTGGCCGTAACCGGCATTATTGATCAGCACATCAACAGGTCCATGCTCGTCTTCCGTCTGTCGGACGACATCCGGTATCCTGTCGAATTCTGTTACGTCGCAGAGCACCGCCTTGACCGCAGGAAGCGCTTCGGTGAGCGATGTGCGTGACGTCTCTGAACGGACAGTGCCAATCACTTTGTGGCCCATTTGGACGGCGGCGGACGCAATGGCAAAGCCAAAGCCAGAATTCGCTCCGGTGATGAAGAAGGTCTTGTGTGACATGATCTGCAAACTCCTTGATCAATGATAGGATTGACAGATAATATGATGAGACGGGCGTTTCGATTGTGGATTCTATGAATTTATTGCCAAATCCTATCAATGCCGAACCCCGGCGATCACGGCGACGTGATTTGGTCGGGCTCGCCGGTATCCTCGCCCCTCGTCACGGATACAATCCGACCACGCTCAATTGCGTCCGGATACTCCGCACGGAAGCTGTGCTCCATGACATTCCGGTACTCTACAAGCCAGGCGCGGTGTTCGTATTGCAGGGAAGCAAGCAGGGCATCCTTGAAGGGGAAACCTACCTCTACGACGAGGAACACTATCTGGCGGTTTCAGTACCCGTTCCATTCCGGATGGAGTCAACGGCCAGTCCGGAGCGGCCATTGCTTGCGGTCTATGTCGATTTCGACATGCAGATGGCAGCCGAGATCGCCATCCAAGTGGAGATGCACGCCGAATTGCCGACGACCAAGCCACGCGGTCTCGTGTCGAGCAGGATGGATGCCAATATCGAGGATGTTCTCATGCGACTTCTGATGGCACTTCGCAGCCCCGTTGAAGTCGCTATCCTTGGTTCCGGCATTTTGCGCGAACTGCATTACCGGGTCCTGGTTGGCCCGCAAGGCGGCGCGATGATCGCCGCTCTCCAGCAGAAAGGCACATCTGGAAAGGTCGTCCAAAGCCTCATCTGGTTGCGGGAAAACTATGGCTCCGAAATTTCGATCGCCGATCTGGCAAGAGACGCGGGCATGAGCGTTCCTTCCTACCATGTCCACTTCAAGGACCTCACTGGCAGCAGTCCAATGCAGTACGTGAAGGCGATGCGGCTCCACGAAGCAAGGTTGATGATCGCGCGCCAGAGCAGGACAATCGCAGAGGTCGCGGGTTCAGTCGGCTACGCGAGCCCGGCTCAATTCAGCCGAGACTTCAAACGGCATTTCGGACGCACGGCCTCGGAAGAAACGAAATGGGTTCGACGTCACCTTGGCGAAATTGCCTGAACATCGTGATCAGGACCTTCCGTATTTGGCGCGCGGCTATGTTGGCTCGTCCGCTATCGGCCCAAAGCGACAAGCTAAAGTCCAGGCCACATTCCTCCGTCAAGCCGTAGGTTTGCGCCGGTGATATAGCTGGCTCGGGGGCTGACAAGGAAAGCGATGGCATCGGCAATCTCTTCAAGCGTTCCGACCCGTCCCATCGGGACCTGGGCAAACATGGGTAGCACCGTTTGTTCGATTTCCGTCCATGGCGCATTCGCCGCAAGCCCATGGTTGACTGCCACATTCCGGAAAGCCTCATCGAGGCTGACGCTGTGGATCGTTCCCGGCGAAACGGTATTGACCGTAATACCATCCATGGCAACAGCCTTTGCCAGGGATGCGGTCATTGCGATCATGGCTGCCTTTGCTGCGGCATAGTCGGGTCTTTTGAAAGGAGGCATTAACGCCGCGAGGCTAGAAACGTTGACGATCCTTCCCCATTTCGCCTCCCGCATGCTTGGTAACAGACGCGAAGTGACCCGAACGGCCGCTAGGACGTTGAGATCATATCCCGCCGCCCAAGTCTCGGGCCGCGTTGTAGTCCAGTCCTCAGTCGCGCCAGAACCACCTGCATTGTTGACCACGATCTCGACAGGCTTGACGAAAGCCTGCGCCTCATCGACAAGGCGTTGCACCTCGACGTCATTCGTCAGGTCGCCGATGACGACATGGGCACGTCCGCCTTGGGCGATGATATTGTGAGCGACTTCCTCGGTCTTGGTCTTGTTGCGGCCGTGAACAATGACGATGGCACCCTCGCGCGCGAGCCCTCGAGCCACCCCTTCCCCGATGCCTTTGCTGCTGCCTGTGACCAGCGCAACCCTTCCATCAAGTTTCAAATCCATTACGTCACTCCCATGTTAGTGTCAGGATGTTATGAGGACAGGATGATGAGTGAAGCAATTACGCACTTAAAAGTGCCCATGGAACGCGAGGAAAAAGACGTCTGTCTTGGCGCGAATGGATCGGTCGCCCATGTGACCAGAGTGCTGCGCATGATCAGCGGACGATGGAAGCTGCCGATCTTGTTCCGCCTGTTCGCAGAACCGTCGATGCGGAGTTCGCAGTTGTTGCGAGACATTCCAAACATCTCGCAGAAAATGCTTACGCAGCATCTCAGAGAGCTTGAGAACGACGGACTTGTGGTCAGGCGAGACTTTGGTGAGCAGCCGCCACGTGTCGAGTATGGTCTTAACGATTCTGGTCGCAGCCTCATGCCCGTCCTGATGTCGGCAAGGGAGTTCTCCCGCCTTCATCCTGAGAATGACGACGAAACACCGGGCTGAGCGTATGACCGCTTGCCGGCCGAACCGCCACCGATGCGCGGTGCGCTTCCTTGGTCATTCAGATGCCCGGCTCATTTGTAATTCCGGCGTTCCGTCGCCCGTAGAAGTGTCCTTGGGGCCTGCCCTGCCCGAGTGAAATCATTGTCACTCAGGGCAAAGCAGCGACGATCAGGAAGGCAGCAACTATTGCCACAACGTCCTCGATGATCGCGGCCGGCCGATCCTGGCCAAAGCTCCTGGCCAGGCGCCCGCGAATGTCGGCGCCCGCCAGAGTGCCAATTACTGCGCCGATCACGCCCGCGACAGCACCGCCTAAAGCCCAACCGTCACTGATTCCAACCGCCGCGCCGCACAAGGCCCCCATGACGATACGTGTACCAAATTGCACCGGCACCTTTCGGCTTGGCGTGGACGGCAGTTGGTCGGTGATCAACTCCACGATCGCCAGGGCGGTGAATATCCAGGGTGTGAACGCATAACCGAGGAATGCGAGCCAACTGTCGCCGAGATGCAGCCAACCGAGGTGAGCGGCCCAGCTGATAGCCGCCGGTGCAGTCATTGCGCGCAAACCAGCTACAATCCCGATCAGAAGTGCCAAGAGCAAGATCATCATGTTCCTTTGTCCAATCCGGTAGGCAGGTCTATTTCGATGTGAATATGACACGAACAAAGTCTGGTGCAACTCAAGCACGCCACAACGTTTCGCAGGCAACCGCGCTTGGGTGGCTTGCGCTCGTATTGGCGCAGCCCCCTTTCCATTCACGGAGTGGCGACTTTCATGTCCTCCCGTGCATATCTCTTCCGGTACTCCGCTGGCGTAACGCCAACCCGCCGGACAAAGGCGCGCCGCAGCGTGTCGACATCGGCGAAGCCGCATCGTCCGGCAACCTGCTTCGGGGCAGCGTCCCCGCTCTCGAGCAGTCCGCGCGCGGCGGTGACGCGTGCTTCCTCCACCCAGTCCCCCGGCGTCATTCCCACCTCCTGACGGAACAGCCGGGCGAAATGGCGTGAGCTCAGCCCCGTTCGCTGCGCGAGGCTCGCGACACTATGGTCTTCGGCGGGGTTCGCGGCGACCCATCGCTGCACCTCCTGTAGCGCCGACCGGCCAACAGGCGCCGCCTCGCCTTTCCGGCTGAACTGCATCTGCCCGCCCGGCCGCTTGAAGAACATCACGAGCTGCCCCGCCACCCGCATCGCCACCTCGCGGCCGAGATCTTCCTCGACCAACGCCAGCGCCAGATCGAGACCAGCGGTGACGCCCGCGGCCGTCCACAGGCGGCCGTCGCGGATGTGGAGTGCGTCGGCGTCCACGCTCACCGCCGTAAATACCTGAGCCAGCCGCTCGGCCACCGCCCAATGGGTCGTGGCTCGCTTTCCGTCCAGCAGGCCCGCCTGCGCAAGAAAGAACGCGCCGCTGCAGACCGAACCATAGCGGCGCATGGAGGGCGTGGCGGATCGCAGCCAATCGACTATTTGGCCATCGGCCGGCACGTTCGCCGCGTTCGGCGCACCCGCCACCAGCAATGTATCGATCCTGAAATTTACGCTTTCCCCGATGACCGTGTCCGGCATCAGCCGTACCCCCGACGAACTTCGGATGGCGCCGGGCCGGGTGGCAAGGACGCAGAGCTCATAGACTGTCCGGCCGGCCTGCACATTCGCCTCGGCAAAAACATCGAGCGGCCCCGACACATCCAGCAGCTGAACGCCGGGCACAGCCAGAATTGCAACCCTCAACGGCATGCTCGGCATTGTCCATGTCCCTTTCCGGCGGAGAATGTCTGTATTCGTCGTAAAACGACAATTGCAGACAAACTACCGTATCTCTTACACTTTGCCAACAGAAAGAAGGAGAAGTCCGATGGCATTGACAATCGAAGGGGTCAGCATCCCCGACAGCAAGCTCGCACGCGCGGTCACTGAACTCGTGCGCGACACCGCTTCGCCATTGTTGTTTCACCATTCGAGCCGCGTCTATTATTTCGGGGCGCTCGCCGGCAAGCATCGCGGCCTCACGTTCGACCCGGAGCTGCTCTATGCCGGCGCCATGTTCCACGACATGGGGCTGACCCATCAGCACAGCAGCGCGCATGAGCGGTTCGAGGTCGATGGTGCCAATGCCGCTCGCGACTTTCTGCGTGGACATGGCATCGCGCAGACCGATATCGATCTCGTCTGGACCGCCATCGCACTGCACACAACACCCGGCATACCGCAGCACATGCACCCGGTCGTCGCGCTCGTGACCGCCGGCGTCGAGATGGACGTGCTCGGACTGACCTATCCCGATTACACCGATACCGAGCGGGAGACGGTCGTCCACGCCCATCCCCGGAGCGATCACTTCAAGGAGGATATCATCCAGGCCTTCTATGACGGCATCAAGCATAAGCCCGACACCACCTTCGGTAACGTCAAGGCCGATGTCCTTGCCGACAAGGATCCGCATTTCCACCGGGGCAACTTCTGCAGCGTCATCCGCGGCTCGGCGTGGAAGGCATAGCCAAGATTAAGCACGAGGTCTTTTTTGTGTGCACTTCAATGACTATCTAAGGGTCAAATCGAAGCACATATAAAGGAGCCACGGTGATGTCCCGGCTAGACACGACCGTTCGCGTGTTCATTGTCGAGGGACGGTTGACGATAACGGCAATCAAATACCCATGCGCCAGGGACGCCTTGCACGCGGTACACAAACATCCGGTCCTGCAAGTGGAGGTCGAGGGTGAGGGTATCATGCTGCCGGAGGAGTTCATGACCTATTGCGCTGACCGCGGCCTGAAAAACTGACGCTCGCATGGTTGGGTGGGCCTGCCGCTCGAAAAGTTACCAATAATTATGCAGAAGGCGGTTAAGCTGTCGTCCGGCAACAATAACGGTGCATTTCTGGCAGTGACACGATGAGTCCCAACCAACCTGCAGAAGCGCTTGCGCTGCCCTTGCAGCATCTGATCGCCGCCGACCAGCTCCTGGCCGTGCGCCGCAGCATGCTTATTTCCGTTCCCGTCAGTATTATCCTGGGGTTGATCAGCCTGCTCGTCGCTCTGCACTACGGACAAGGACTGGCGGGGTTGTTGTGGTTTGTCGCCTCAAGCCTCGTGAATGCGGCCCGGATGCTTCTGTGCCGTTTTCCAGTGCGGCTGCTTGATCCCGCCGGTCCGGTCGAGCCAAAGAACCTCGACCCCGCCTCGGTAAGACAACATCTCTTCCTGCAGTCGGCCATGGCGGCGACCTCAGGTGTCGTGTGGGCCTTCATCGCCGTTCTGTGCGACGGTTATACCGCCCCGCAATCGGTTTTTTACCTGGTCGTCCTGTGCGGAATTACGGCGGGCGCTGTAACCGCCGGTTTTGCCTATGCACTGATGCCGATCTGTTACATTGTCCCGGTTCTCTTGTCGGTGGCCGGATGCCTCATTTATGCCGGCGGCTTTGATCGCTATTGCCTGGCAGCAACGACGATAATTTACCTCGCCGCCTTGATCCGTGGCGCACGGGAAAGCGAAGGACTGTTCCGGCAGTCCAGCAGGCTGAAGAACGAGGCCACCGCCATGGCAATCTCTCTGGAAGCGGCCAGGGATCAGGCGACGCAAGCCGCCGCCGAAATGGGACATCGCGCCGCCCACGATGAACTGACCGGACTTCTCAATCGCAGCGGGTTCATGCAGGAGGTTGCATCTTTGCCGTCTTCCAGCATGACCGGATTCGCGCTCATGCTTCTCGACCTCGATGGCTTCAAATCGATCAACGACGCGTTCGGTCACAAAGCGGGCGACAGGGTGCTTGTGGAAGTCGGAAGGAGGCTTCGTCAGAGTCTGAGTAACGACGTACTCGTGGCACGTCTGGGTGGAGACGAGTTTGCTGTTCTGCTCGACACAGCACGTCATGACGAGGCGCCGTCGATACTCGCCACCAAGTTGATCGCCGCAATATCCATTCCGTTCGCCACCTTCGATGCCGGCCGCATCGGCGTCAGCATTGGCGTTTGTGTATCCAGCGAGCGGGACGTCGATGAGATGCTGGTCCGTGCGGATGCAGCGCTTTACAGGGCGAAGTCACAGGGTCGTAATCGGCATTATGTGTTCGACGACGACTTGCGTGATCACCTCGCGATGCGGCGCGATATAGAGCGCGACGTTGCCAAGGCATTGAGCAATGACGCATTGGAGGTCTGGTTCCAGCCAATTTTTGGAAATGGCGGGCGCAAGATTACCGATCTGGAAGCGTTGGTACGCTGGAAACACCCGCGGCACGGCTGGATTCCCCCTACTGATCTGGTAGCGGTCGCATCGTTCTCCGGACTTGCGGAACCTCTGTTCCGATACATATTGAAGGACGTCTGCACCATGATGCAGACATTGCGCGCAATGAACCTTGGTCACCTGCGGGTGGCGATGAACATGTCTCCGCGCGAAATGTCTCAACTCGCAGTGGACGACCTGATAATCGCAAAACTGCGTAAACTCGATCTGCCAGCTTCCATGCTGGAAATCGAGATCACCGAGGACACCGCAAAGGATATCAGCTCGGTGCAAGGCAAACTGGCTGCCTTGGCCAAAGTCGGCGTGCGCATTGCCATCGACGATTTTGGTGTCGGCTATTCGTCAATGTCATCGCTTCGGCTATTGCATGTCGACCGGATCAAGATCGACCGTTCGTTCATCTACGGCATCGCGGAGTCGGTGGATGATCGCAAAGTGGTGCAATCCATTCTCGGCCTCGGCAAGTCACTCGGAATCGAGGTCGTCGCCGAAGGCGTCGAGACTGAAGCCGACCTGCGCATTCTGCGGCAACTCGGCTGCGTAACCATGCAGGGTCATTATTTTGCAAAGCCTATGCCGCATCACGAAGCGATCGACTGGATCAACCAGTCCAGATCGCTCGTGCAGTAGTGCGGTATCCCGCTAGTTCAACAGTGCCGGATCTGTCTCCACCTCGATCCGGTCCGCCACGCGCCGGATATGCAGTGCAGGCTGTTTCTCGCCAACGGCAACCGGGATCGAGATCGAGTGGGACTGGCCCGGCTGCAGCACCGCGGAGAACCTTACGACCGCGTGATTTCCGGTCTCGGAACTGACGGCTGCGTTCTTCGTATCGACTGTTGTCACGACGTGCCAGCCATCGGACTGGCTGACCCAGTAGGTTACGGCGGACGTATCACTACCAAGGGTCGTGACGACGGCTTGCCCTTCTTTCACATTGCGATCTGGTTCGGTGGCCTGAACCGGCGATGTTGCTGCGATCATGCCATACAGGACGGCACTGCCAGCAATTTTCAAATATTGAGTCATTTCAGTCTCCTATATGTTGTAATGCTATGTGCATATGCACACTATTCGGCACGCAATTTCAATCTCTGATACATTCTAGGTACTGCGTGTCATCTCGAAAAAATCATGCCGCCATTGCGCGGCTCGTTCGGACCCCACCTGGGCTTCGAATTCCTGCTGGGCCTTTTGCCATAACGGCCTGGCCTCCTGGACCTTGCTCTGACCCGGTTCTGTCAGTGACAGCACCAGCTTTCGCGGCTCATCCAGCGCCGGTTCCGTCTTCAGCCAGCCATCACGTTGCATTGGTTTGATGGCCCGCACCAGTGAGGTCCTGTCCATGACCATTGCCCGCGCAAGCTCGCTCATTGTCATACCCGGTCTCTCACTGAGCAACACCAGTATCGAGAACTGGGTAGTCGTCACGTGCGCTGCCGCAAGATGCCGCTCATAAAGCCTCGTGATGTAACGAGCAGCACGTCTCGTCGCGAACCCATTGCAGGCGTCCATGGATGATGTTTCATTCATGAAGGCAAATATAACTGTGCATATGCACTATGTCAAGGCCATCTGATATTGAAGTCTGCTGCGTCAGCTTGGGAACCAAATATGAGCCCGTGCATTTCGGGAGACCGAAACCTGCCAGATCCGGAGATCCGCCATGGTCGACACGATTGATACGACAGCCTCCGCCATCGCTGCCAGCGCAAATCTGGTGAAAATGATCAAGCAAAAATTCAATTACACTGTCGAGGATCTCGCCATTGCGTGCGGCCTGACCGTCGATGAACTCAACGGTATCGAGATGGGCGAGGACACCGAGCCGGGGAAGTTGCATCGCATTGCCCATTCCGTTGGCCTTCCGGACGATATTGCCTGTGTTGCCCACTAGGTCAGTCACCATAGTCCGTCGGGTCATCGTCCTGGACCGGCGGCCGGTCATCGATCTCGGACTGATAAGCGAGGACAACAATAGCGAAGATTGCCAGAACTATGGTTAGATCGTGCATCTGACTATCCTCCTTACGCGAAAATAGCACCCTCGGCCCGAACGTCAAAAGCGTCCCGAGGTTGCGTTCAGTCTAGATCTGTTCTTGGTCAAAAGGAGGCTCGACGGCGACGATTTCGGGAGCTTCGATCACACTGCATTTACCGTCTAGCCCATTGCCTTCGCTCGAACTGGCATCCCCGATATGATAACCTTGGAAGCGGGATCGTCGATCTTTCTCTCTACCAATTTCGCAATGATCGCATCGCGGATCGGTCCGGCATAGGCGGTTGGGCCAATGATGACGCGGTCGATGAGTTCGGGCAGTTCTATACCCATCACATTGTCGGCGGGGCTGTTTTTCAGCGGCATCCGGTAGACCGTCTGCGGAATTCCACCGATGACGTCATGGTGTTCGACCAGTTGCGGCGACGGCCAGAGTTGTGGATTGGTCAAAACACGCCATTCGCGCTCGTCACCCAGACCCGGATGTTTGGAGCATGTCGCCGCGAAAACCAGCATAAGGAACAGCATCTCGATCAATGCGGGTTTCGGTAACTTCGACAGGAAATCCTTGTTGGCAGACACGCGCTGGGTAACGACCTTGAACTCATCGTCAAGCTGGTGCCGCGTCCAGTATGCCACCGGGCTCGAATAGGCTTTCAGAGCCTCCGTCACCTGCATGAAAGGCGCGACCTTGACGACGACGGCGACCCCGGTTTCGCCTTTTTCGTAGGCCCGCCACAGCGATAGCCGGCCGGTGTCATTCTCAGCGGGATCATGTTCGGCGACCGACAGGACATAGGATTGGGTCCGCAAGCTCGGCAACGCTTGGTAGTATTTCTTGATTGCCTCACCCCAAACCCCCGGACTGCTGGCTTCGAGCGCTTTCGCCAGGGGCTCGCTGCTTTCCCCATCATTGTTCCACTGGTGCAGCTGCATGACCCCCTGTTCGACATCGCGATAGTCGTTCATGCATCGCGTGTTTCGAAACCGTATTTCCTCCTGATCAAGAATGCGAAACAGGTTCTCGGCCGTGGTGTAATGGACGAAGCGGGAATGCCCCTTGATGGCCAGGCGCCTGTCAAAAGTGGTCGGCATGAAGATGCTGAGCATCTTGACTACGTTGGGGTCCCAGTCTTCCAAATCATACTCCGAACACTCGAACTGGCATGCTCGTCTGCATGTCTTCACTACTCGTACGGGTTTTCAGCTCACAGGATGAGATCGGCTGCGGGCACCGTACCGTCAAGATCGACATCCCACAATCGAACGTAGAAGTCTACCTGCCCGTCGCCATTCATATCGCCCTCGAGATCACCGTGAAGTTCGTAGAGAATAAAGCCAAACCGGAGCTCACCGGCGACTCCCGAAAAATCGTCACTACCGATATAATGGAATGCCTGATCGCCCTCGATCGTTGAATTTGCGTCTATGGCTTGCACGTTGATGATGTCGCCAGCCTGTACACCGAACAAATATGTGTTGACTTCCGTTGGGGATGTGAAGACAAAGATATCATTCCCCTCCCCACCGGAAACATCGTCGTCTCTGCTGCAAATGAAAGTGTCGTCACCGCCTCCTCCGCTAACATGATCGTATCCCGGCCCGCCGATGATCAGGTCATCGCCTTTACCGCCCTCGATCGTGTCCCAGCCGTCTCCGCCGAGGAGCTTATCGTCCCCGGCACCGCCGGTTATCCTGTCGTAGCCGTCCCCGCCATCCACGGAAATGCCTGTGACATTGGCATGGGCGTCGAAGACATCCGCGCCCGCACCTCCAACAATATTCTCGATGGAAATCAGCGTGTCGCCAGCATGATCGATGCTGTCGATATTGGCGTGAATGGGCTCGACGCTGAGCGCATAATCCACTTTGTCGTTACCGTCGCCCCCGTCGACAATGTCATTGCCAGCGCCGGCAGCGAAGACATCGTTGCCGCTTCCCCCCAGCATCGTGTCATCGCCTTCGCCGCCGTCGATAAGGTCGTCCCCATCGCCGCCATCCAGCCAGTCGTTGCCGTCGCCTCCATCGAGAACATCTTTGCCAGAGCCGCCGTTCAAGCGATCCTCGCCGGCGCCGCCGTCGAGGGTGTCGTAATTATCGCCGCCGCGAAGCCAGTCGTCGCCGTCTCCACCAAGCAGGTGATCGGGTCCGGCGCCGCCGTCCAGCCAGTCTGTCCCGGCTCCACCGATGAGCGTGTCGGCTCCAGCGCCACCGCTCAGCCGGTCTTCTCCCGCGCCGCCGTCGACGACATCATTGCCGTCGCCACCGTAGAGCCAGTCATCGCCGTTTCCGCCGAAGATATGGTCGTTGCCTCCAGCCCCGTCGATCCAGTCATCGTCCGGCGTCCCGTGAAGATTGTCATCAGCCACGCCGGCGATCAGACCATGAAGCCAGTCGTAATCACCTTGCCTTGAACCCACCTGATCGACCACGTTGTTCCTTATTTATCACATCATGAAGTCATGCACTGACAGTCCATCCTCGACGTGTCCCGAGACCTCGGCGATCAGGTCGGCGATACCATCGCCATTCGTGTCGCCCTCGACCAGCCAATGGTCGATGCTGGTGCCACCCGAATCGCCCTGCGGAGCATGGAAAATCCGCAATTCACCGGCAACGCCGGAGAAATCGCTTTCGCCGATGAAATGGAAATCCTGATTGCCCGACGTGCTCGTGTCGGCATCGACCCGGCTGAGATCGATCCTGTCGCCTTCGCCGGCGTTGAAATCGACGATCGAGGTCACAGCACTGTGTCCGCCCTGGGTTTGGAAACCGGTTTCGATCTGACCGAATATGAACGTGTCCGCACCTGTCCCGCCCGCAAGGATATCGGATCCCGGGCCGCCAATGAGCTGATCATCACCGGCACCACCGTTCAGCGTGTCGTTGCCGGCGCCGCCGTCGAGCGTATCGTTGTTGTCGCCGCCGCGCAGGAAATCATCGCCGGAACCACCAAGAAGATGATCGGCGCCCGCGCCGCCATCCAGCCAGTCCGTGCCTGAACCGCCGACAAGCGTGTCATCGCCAGCCCCGCCATTCAGCCGGTCCTCGCCCATGCCGCCATCAAGCGTGTCATTGCCATCGCCGCCATAGAGCCAGTCCTGTCCCGATCCGCCTTCCAGCCGGTCGTCGCCGGCACCGCCGTCCATCCAGTCGCTGCCTCGGCCGCCGGCGATGTAGTCGGCACCCGAGCCGCCGTTCAGACGGTCATCACCGGAGCCGCCGTTCAGCGCGTCGTCGCCGGCGCCGCCAATAAGCGTATCATTGCCGCGGCCGCCATCGAGCAAATCGTTGCCTTCGCCGCCATCGAGATAATCGGCACCGTTGCCGCCATCGAGCCAGTCCGTGCCGGCACCGCCAAGAAGGTGATCATCGCCATTGCCGCCATCGAGGCGATCCTCGCCCGCACCGCCATTGAGCGTATCGTTGCCGTCCCGGCCATAGAGATAGTCCTCGCCGTCACCGCCGAGGAGCGTGTCATCGCCGGTTCCACCATCGAGCCAGTCGGTGCCTGCGCCGCCAACCAGCGTGTCATTGCCTTCACCGCCGGAGAGACCATCATTGCCATCGAGGCCGACGAGCACATTGTCACCGGCATCGCCGGAGAGCTTGTCGTCAAAGGCCGAACCCACGAGATTCTCGAAACCGACGGCAAGCCGGTCGCCTTCGGCATCACCGCCCCACGTGCCGAGCGCACCGGATCCATCGAGGCCGCCAAGGTGCACCATCACACCTTCGGACGAACCGACATAGGCCAGCGTATCGATGCCTTCATAACCGAAGAGCAGATCGCTGCCGGCCTTGCCTTGGATAAAGTCGTTGCCGCTGCCCCCAAACAAAATGTCGGGTCCGTCGCCACCGGTGAGTATTTGGTCCAGGCCGTTTTCCGGATGGATATTGAGGAGGTCGAGCAAGGAATTGTTCAGCGCCATCATGGCCCCCATTTTGAGACAGTTAGAAACGTATTTATTGAGCTATATTTGGATATAGAACTAAATTTGGTATTTCATGCAAATGAATTTTTCATAACGAAGTATCGCAGAATATAATGGGAATATACTTCAAAATTCGAATTAAATTATGCTTCGGGTTATTGGTGTTTTGGATGTACGATCCCTCGCTGAAAGGACACCAAAAAACGATATCGGAAGAGGTGCCGTACCGGGCGTTACGGCTCGCACTGGCAAAAAATTCCACGCGACGCCGATAATTACGGACCGCAGATTCCCAATGGAAATTTTTCGAGCGCAAGTTCTCGAATGGTATCCATGTTTTGCGCAAGAAAGTCCGAGAGTGGGACAAGACTTAGCGATTCTCATGCAAGAATGTGCGAAACTGGCGCAAGAATTTCAGCCGGCGCGTGTAATTTGGTTGCAAGCGGTTGATCTTTCGTCCGCTGGGGTCTTCCGATGGCGTTGAGGAACACCTGAGATCGAATGATTGCGACTCACTAGCCTTGCAACGGGTTGTAATAGGTCCATCTTGCCACATTGCAACTGACGTCGGATCCAATTAATATATTAATTGACCAGTTGGAGAATTCGATGGACACGCTTACCGCTCCCCGGCACTTGCGCCTTCACGCCAGTGACAATGTGATTGTTGCTGTCGATACGTTTCAGGTGGGCCAAAAAATCGAGGCTGTGACCGTGGCAAGCCGCGTTCCACGCGGGCACAAGCTGGCTTCCCGCTTGATTGCAGCGGGTGAACCTGTGCGCAAGTTCGGCCAGATCATCGGCTCCGCTTCCAAGCGGATCGAGGCCGGCGAATGGGTGCATGAACACAATCTCGACTACAGCAATTTCGTTCGCGAACCGGATGCAACGCACTTGGTTCCTGCAAATGGCATTTTGCCGATAGAGCAGCGCGCAACGTTCGAAGGTTTCCGCCGGGCCAATGGCCGCGCCGGGACGCGCAATTATATCGGCGTTCTGACCTCAGTGAACTGTTCCGCTTCGGTCGCGCGCTTCATCGCAGAGGCGGTGCAGAAATCCGGTCTGCTTGACGAATACCCGATGATCGACGGCATTATTCCGCTGGTGCATGGCGGCGGCTGTGCACTCGACGTCAAAGGCGAAGGCTACGAAGTCCTCAAGCGCACCCAGTGGGGCTATGCCTCCAACCCGAACATTGCCGCCGTGCTGATGGTTGGTCTGGGTTGTGAAGGTTTCCAGATCGGCCGCTGGAAAGAAGCCTACAATATCGTAGAGAGCGACACGTTCCGCAGCCTGACGATCCAGGAAGTCGGCGGCACGCGCAAGACCATGGAGGCGGGCATCGCCGCCGTGCGCGACATGCTGCCGACCGCCGCCAATGTGAAGCGGGAGACCATTCCGGCATCAGAACTTATGCTTGCTTTGCAGTGTGGCGGTTCCGACGGCTATTCCGGCATCACCGCCAACCCGGCTCTCGGCGCCGCCGTCGACCTTCTGGTGCAGCAGGGAGGCACTGCGATCCTTTCGGAAACACCGGAGATTTACGGAGCCGAGCATCTGCTCATCGAGCGCGCTTCCAACCCGGAAGCTGTCGAGCGCCTGCAATCGATCATCGCCTGGTGGGAGGATTATACCGCCCGCAACAAGATGGAAATGAACAACAATCCCTCACCCGGAAACAAGGCTGGCGGCTTGACCACAATTCTGGAAAAGTCCCTCGGGGCCGTGGCCAAATCCGGCACGACACCGCTTGAAGCGGTTTATGGTTATGCCGAGCCTGTCACCGCGCATGGTCTCGTTTTCATGGACACGCCCGGCTATGATCCAGTTTCAGCAACCGGACAGGTCGCGGGCGGTGCCAACATCCTCGCCTTCACTACAGGGCGTGGTTCGGCCTATGGTTGCAAGCCGACGCCGTCAATCAAGCTTGCCACCAATACGCCCATGTATACCCAGATGATCGAGGACATGGACATCAATTGCGGCGATGTGCTCGACGGCGTATCGATCGAGGACAAGGGCAAAGAGATTTTTGAGCATATTCTCAAGATCGCCTCGGGCCAGCGCAGCAAATCCGAAGAACTCGGCTATGGCGATGCAGAATTCGTGCCCTGGCAGATCGGCGCGACGATGTAATGCTCTATGCCGTGGTCTGCTGCTGTTTGGCACGGGCTACGATCTGCGTCGGATTGACAAAACGCAGCGCGATCAACAACCAGACCAGCGTCGTGACCATATAGACCACAGCCATCGCATCGATCGATTGCACAGCACGGACACCTGAAGCAAAGACAGAATAGTAAAGGGCGACGACAAGCGTTTGGCTGGTCGGGCCCGCCGTAAGGAATGTCAGCTCGAACATCGCTACAGTGCGCACCAGAACCAGCAGCAAGGCCGCCAGAATGCCGGGCAGCAACATGGGCAGTAGCACATGTCTGAACAGCTGGAATGTTCCGGCGCCGAACACGCGCGCCGCCGCCTCAATCTTTGGATCGATCTGTTCGATGAACGGGATCATGACGAGGATCACGAAGGGAACCGTCGGTACCAGATTGGCAAGAACAACGCCCCAAAAGGTGCCGCCGACGCCAGCCTGATACAGCACTGTGGCGAGCGGGATGCCGAAGGTGATCGGCGGTACCAGCAGCGGCAGCAGGAACAGAAGCATGACCAGTTTCTTGCCAGGAAAATCGCGCCGTGCCAGCGCATAGGCGGCGGTCACACCGAGAAGGCCAGACAAAGCGACAACGGTAAAGACAATCTGGAAGGTGACGATGAGCACGTCACTCAGCTGGAATTCCGACCACGCAGTGAAGTACCACTTCGTTGTCCAGCCAGCGGGTAGCCACGTGCCAAGCCAGCGTGTGCCGAACGAAGAAATGATAACGGTGGCGATCATCGCCACCAGATTGATGATAAAAAAGACGACGACTGCCCAGACAGCAGTGATCCAGATTTTGGCACCGATCGTTGTGTCGCGGATCATTGTCAACCCTTCCCGCCCGCGGTCGAGCCGCGATAGAACATATTGCGGATACCAAGGATCGCCACGACGATGAGCAGTTGTACCACTGCCATGATCATCGCGACGGCTGAAGCCATGGAATAGTCATACTGCTCGAAGGCGGCCTGATAGGCCGCAATGGAGATGACGCGCGTCGGTCCCGCTGGCGCACCAAGCAGGATGGCCGAGGGGAAAACGGCGAAGGCCTGCACGAACGACAGACAGAAGGCGATGGCAAGCCCGGGAATCAGCAAGGGCAGCATGACATAACGGAAGCGCTGCCAACTCCTGGCTCCGTGCGTGGCCGCAGCCTGTTCCAGCGCCGGATCGATGCCCGAGACATAGGACAGGGTAAGCAGAAATGTGAACGGAAAGCCCGTGATGATCAGGGAAGCGAAAACGCCCCAATAATTGTTGGTCAGTTTGAGCGGTCGATCGATTGCGCCAAGAAGCATCAACGTCCGGCTGAACCAACCCTGTGGGCCGAGATAGTTCAACAGGCCTTCAGCAACGAGCACTGTGCCAAGCGTCACTGGCAAAACCAAGATGGTCGTGAGAAGCCTCTGATGCGTCATCAGCCGCACACGGAAAGCCACCGGTAGCGCGATGGCTATGCTGATGATCGTCACTGGCACAGCCAGCCACAGCGTGGTCAGGATGGTGTCATAGAGAAACGGATCGGAGAAGAATTTGCTGTAGTTGGCAAAGGCGCCTCCCTCCGCCGGTGTGAATGACAAAATCAACCCGTAGATGAAGGGATAGATGAACACGGCCAGAAGAAAGAGTACCGCTGGCAGGACCAGAAGGGTGACGCCATCAATGCCGCGCAGCGCCAGTCGCTGCCGCAGCGACATGCGATTGTCGAAGGGGGTTGAGGTAACGTTCGCCATTTGCCGTTACGCCGCAAAAGCCAGCGCACGCGCCGGATCTATGGAGAGCCAGATCGAACTGCCAAGCTCGGCCGTCTGCGGCGCATGAAAGACGAGCTCCAGACCTTCCGCCGTGCGCGCTGTTCCAACGAATTCGCGCCCGCGATATTCAATGGTTTCGACGACAGCCTCTACCGTTTTGTCAGACTTTTCGCCGGCAATGACGTCATCGGCCCGGGCCGCTATAACGGCGCTATCGCCAACTTTCAAATTATTCCGTGCAGTCCCCGTCAACATGGCTTTGCCAACGGCGACGCTGGTGCGATCACCATGCGTGCCGACGACCTTGCCGGTCAGGCGGTTGCGGTAGCCCATGAATTCGGCGACGTCCAAATGGTCGGGTCGTTCGTAAAGATCGCTTGGAGCGCCCACCTGACGAATTTCACCATCGCGCAGCACCACAACGCGATCCGCCAAAGACAAGGCCTCGTCCTGATCATGGGTGACGTAGACAGTGGTGGCACCGAGCTGGTTGTGGATGCGGCGAATTTCCGCGCGCATCTCAAGGCGCAACTTCGCATCAAGGTTGGATAGCGGCTCGTCCATCAATACCAGTGGCGGCTCGATGACAATCGCCCGTGCAATCGCAACGCGCTGCTGCTGGCCGCCCGACAATTGCCCCGGCAATTTATGGCCCTGTCCTTGCAGCCGGACGAGGTTCAGCGCTTCTTCGACACGTTTTTCCATCTCCCCCTTGGCAACCTTGCGCATCTTGAGGCCGAATCCGATGTTTTGGCGCACCGTCATGTGGGGAAACAGCGCATAATTCTGGAAAACCATGCCGAAGCCGCGATCCTCCGGTTTCAGCGTATCAATGCGTTTGTCGTCGATAAAAATGCCCCCACCCGTCGTCGATAATAGTCCGGCAATGCAGTTGAGCGCCGTCGACTTGCCGCAACCGGACGGCCCGAGCAGTGCGATGAATTCGCCCTTGCGGATCGATAGCGATACATCTTTCAATGCATTGTGCGATCCAAAAGCGCGGCTCATCCGATCAAGCCGGATCTCACTGAATGGCGATGACGCAAGCAGCATCGGGTACCCTTATAAACAGACATCATCCGGATGGCCTCCGGATGATGTGATGATCGGTAATTTCAGGACTTCTTGCCCGCGACTTCTTCATCCCAACGACGGAATGCAACGACCATCGAAGATGGCTCCAGCGGAATTTCGACGGGATTATTGGCAATCCAATCTGCGTATTCCTTACGGCCGAACTCGGCGATCGCATCCTGGCTTTCTTGCGGAGCCATGGTGATCGGCACATCCTTCACAGCCGGACCCGGATAGAAATAGCCCTGATCATAGGTGAAGGCCTGCTGCTCGGGCGTTAGCAGGAAGCTCATCATATCGAGAAGGACCGCAAGCTTGTCGTCTGCAATACCTTTCGGAACGCACATGTAGTGCGCATCGGCGACCCAGTGGAAACCTTTGAGAGTCGCGACTGCGGCTTCTTTCGGGACCACACCAAGCACGCGGGGATTGATATCCCAACCGGTGGTAGAGACAGTCATGTCGCGCGTGCCTTCACCGAGTTCCTTCATCAGAGCGCCAGTGCCGGTCGGATAGTACTCGATATATTTATGCAGTTCCTTGAGGTAGGTCCAAGTTTTGTCCCAGCCTTTTACCGGATCACGCGGATCAGTGTCGCCGAGGAGGTAAGGCAGGCCCATCAAGAACGTGCGGCCGGGGCCGGAATTTGCCGGGCGCGCGTAGAGAAACTTGTTGGGGTTTTCCTTGGCCCAAGCCAGAAGCTCTTCTGCTGTGGTCGGTACCTTTTTGACGCGGTCGGGCATGTATTCGAGCAGCGGGCCGGATGGGTAATAGGTGACTACCACACCGACATCCTTGCCGAGCGCCAGCATACGATGCGCAGGTTCAAGATAGATTGCCGCTAGATCTGGCAGAGAGGCGGAGTGATCCGGCAAAAGCTTGACCCACAGGTCCTGAGCGATACCTGCAGAGAGGGCATCTGTACCTGTCAGAACGAGATCGATATCCAGCCTGTTTGCCGCCTGCTGAGCTTTGATCTTGCCCGGAAGTTCCGGAGCTGGCGCCTTGGTGAAGGTGATCTTCGATACAAGTTCCGGCTTGGCCTTGGCGTAATTCTCGATGGCTGTCTGCGTCAGCGCCAGATTGCCCGCTACGTCGGCGATATTCAGTGCTACGGGTGAGGTTGGCAGTGCCAGCTTGGACTGAGCGAATAGTCGCGTTGCCGGCAGCGTGGCGACTGCTGCCAGACCGCCAATGGCTTGTCTGCGTGTTATGCGGATCATGGTTTCCTCCCTGTTGGCTCAACGCCCCGTTTTCAGGCATGGCCGGGGTTCCCAGTATCCGGCCGCAGTCGAGATTTGATATATTAATCTATCAGATTGAGATAGCAAGGGCTTTCGCCTTGAACTTTAGGCCAACACTGATACGGCGGCACCGTTATTCAGGAGACTCTCCAACCTACGCGCTACCGTTTCGCGAAATTTTTGGCTTTTCGGGAGATCCGCGCCAAAAATCTCCTCCATGCCAAGAAATGCATCCAGAAGGTCCCCGGCCTTTGTCTTTCCTGTCGTGCGCTGCTTGAATTGGTCGACGAGCGGATCTCGCACATCGATCGGTTGGCCTTTTTCGTCAACTCCCGTAGCGTAGCGCATCCAGCCGGCGACACCGAGAGCGAGATAGTCGAAAGGCTTCTTCTGTTCCAAACGCTTTCGGATCGTGTTCAACAAGCGTTGCGGCAATTTCTGCGAGCCGTCCATGGCGATCTGCCACGTGCGATGGCGCAGCGCCGGGTTGCGAAAGCGTTCGCGCAGCTGAGCTTTGTAGGCGTCCAGGTCAAATCCTGGGAGCGGCGGAAGCGTCGACGCAATCTCGTCGTCCATCATAGTTTCAATGAATGCGCTGAAGCCTTCGGCCTTCATCACATCGGCAACTGTCTCGTGACCGGCGAGATAACCGAGATAAGCCAGGGTTGAGTGGCTGCCATTCAAGAGCCGGAGTTTCATCAGTTCAAACGCATCGACGTTGTCGACGAATGTTGCGCCGAAGTCCTCCCATGCCGGACGGCCGGAAGGAAAATGATCCTCCACCACCCACTGCGTGAAAGGCTCTGTCATGATTGGCCATGCATCGAATAGTCCCGTACCCCGGGCCGTCATGGTGCGATCAGCATCGGTCGTAGCCGGGACAATCCGGTCAACCATGGTCGAAGGAAAGGCGATGTTTTCGCCAATATGTCGCCCAAGCGCAGCGTCGCGCAGTTCGGCAAAGCGTGTAACCACACGCTTGAGCGTTTCGCCATTGGAAGGAAGGTTATCGCAGGACAACAGCGTGAAAGGCGCAGTACCATTGGCGCGGCGCCGGGCCAGTGCTTCTACGATAAAACCAATAGCCGAGCGCGGTGCATGAGGATGAGCAAGGTCGTGGACGATATCGGCGTGAGATTCATCGAGCGAGGCGGTGGCGGGCGAATAGCAATACCCCTTTTCCGTCACGGTCAAGGAAACGATCCTGACGTCGGGATCTGTCATTGCAGCGAGTACTGATTCCGGATTTTCGGGTGCGACCAGAACTTTTGCGACGCTGCCAATCACACAGAAGCTATCGCCGGCGCCATCGCGGGATGCGACCGTATAAAGTCCGTCCTGCGGTTCGATTGCCTCTCTCGTATCGCCGCTGCGTAACGAAACACCCAGTATGCCCCAGCGATTGTCGCCAGTGGCGAGTACGCTGTCCGTATAGACGGCCTGATGTGCTCTGTGGAATGCACCGATACCGAGATGCACGATACCAATCCGAACCTGGGTTCGATCGTAGCCGGGTTGCTTCACATTCGATGCCAGTTGATGCAGCGTCGAGTCGGAGAGGCGGAGCATTTCAGTCATTCTGTGCCTGCAATTGTGGTTTCTATTTCAAAGCTTGTAAGTTTGTTTCGCCAAGCGGTAGGCAAGATCATGCGCGATTTCCACCGCCTCGTCCTCCTCCAACCTGTGATCGGCAACGAGCCGGGCCAGATACGCGCAGTCGACACGACGCGCCATGTCATGGCGCGCGGGTATGGACATATAGGCGCGCGTATCGTCGTTAAAGCCGACCGTATTATAGAAACCGGCAGTCTCGGTGGTCAGTTCACGGAAGCGGCGCATACCTTCCGGACTATCATGGAACCACCATGCAGGACCAAGGCGCAAAGCTGGATAATGGCCCGCGAGGGGAGCGAGTTCCCGGCTGTAGCTGGTTTCATCGAGGGTGAAGAGGATGAGCGTCAGCCGAGGATCGTTGCCAAACGCGTCAAGCAGAGGTTTCAGTTCCTCGACATAGCCGGTAGGGCGCGGAATATCCGCTCCTTTGTCCGTTCCAAACCGTTCGAACAGAGCGGGATTGTGATTTCGGTAAGAGCCTGGATGAACCTGCATGACCAGGCCGTCCTCGATGCTCATTCGCGCCATTTCCGTCAGCATCTGCGCGCGGAAGAGGTCGGCGTCTTCAGGCGAAGCGCCTTTCAGCACGCGTTCGAACAATGCTGACGCCGCGGAGACAGAAAGATCAGCGGTACGCGCGTTCGGATGCCCGTGATCGCTGGACGTGGCGCCACGCCGTTTGAAATAGGCACGGCGCACCCGATGCGCTTCGAGATACCCTTGATAGTCGAGTTCGGTGTCCGCAAGTGCAACAAAATCCTCTACGTTGGCGAGAAAGTCCGCACGCGATGCATCTACGACGGCATCGGGGCGGTAGGCAGGAACGACGCGGCCGTCCCAGCCGGATTTCAAGATAGCATCATGCGCCGCAAGTTGATCCGTCGCCGCATCGGTCGTCGAGATGACTTCGATGCCAAACTGTTTGTAGAGCGCTCGCGGACGCGTGGATGGTTCCGTCAGGCGCTCGGCAATCCGATCATAAAGTGCATCTGCATTCTTCTCGCCAAGCCGCTCCTCAATGCCGAAAACCGTTTCCAGTGCATGCTCGAACCACAGGCGGGAGGGTGTGCCCCTAAACAGATAGAAGTGCTTCGCAAACAGCCGCCATATCTTGCGGCCGTCAGCCTCCACGGGGCCTCCATCCTGACGCGGCACGCCGAGATCTTCAAGCCTCACACCCTGAGAGTAGAGCATGCGAAAAATATAATGATCTGGCTTGACGAACAGGCTCGCCGGGTCTGGAAACGCCTCGTCATTGGCATACCAAAGCGGATCAGTGTGACCATGTGGTGAGATGATCGGCAACCTCTCGACCGCAGTGAACAGACGGCGGGCAATCCCTCGTGCATCGGGCTCGATCGGGAAAAGTCGGTCAGGATGAAGTGCCATTATGCGTCCTTGCTACCATCATCGCGTGCCTTGCACCGACCTGGATGCGAAGCCGCTAATGTCACGTTTAGGATGGCAGGATACGCCATTTGTGAACATTGATGATCTTGGCGAACTGTAAATAATAATATATTAGTATGTCAACTGGAACTGAATGCACTTGATATCATCGCATAAGGCCGGTCTTGGACTATGAATTGAAATGGAATTCCATCATTCAATAGATCGGATGATCCGTGAATATGGAAATGGAGCACTGCAATGACAGCAGAGAACCAGGGAGACAAAGGCTTAGCCATTGCAACGCCGTCCGAGGTGCGAACTTCAGGTGTCAATCGCGGTGCGCGCGCGACAAGCCCCGGACCCCGCGGGGCACCGGCCGGGCGGATGACCACTGCCACCGCAATTTACCGCGAGCTGCACGCAGCCATCGTAGCGATGGAGATGACACCGGGAACTGCCCTCAACGAGAAGGTCCTGACCGAACGCTTTGGCGTCAGTCGCACGCCGGTGCGCGAAGCGTTGATCCGCTTGGTTGAAGACGGTCTTGTCGATGTCTTTCCGCAATCGGGAACATTTGTCGCCCGCATTCCTGTTGCCCTGATCCCCGAGGCTGTGGTGATCCGCCAGGCGCTTGAGGGAGCAACCGTGGAGCGTGCGGCGGCCGTCGCAACGGCCAAGGATGTCGAATGGCTCGATGAAATCCTTGCCCGCCAGCGCTTTTTTGCCGATCGTCAGAACACGAGCGCGTTTCACGAGGCCGACGAGGCTTTCCACGAAGCGATTGCCGGAATTTCCGGCCATCCGGGCATCTGGCACTATCTCAAGCCGGTGAAGGTGCAGATCGATCGGGCACGGCGCATGACGTTGCCGGGTTTGGGCCGCATGGAGCATGTCCTTTCCGAGCATCAGATCATTCGCAATGCCATAGAAGCCCATGACGTGCCAGCCGCCTGTGCGGCGATGAAACAGCATCTGAATGCCGTCATCCCCGATATTGAAACCTTGAGAAAGAGCCACCCCGGATCATTTGTTTGACTAGGATCGGCGATATAATTTGACGGAGGAATGAATGCGTCAGGCATGGCGATGGTTCGGCCCAAGAGCCGGTGTCTCACTCGATAACGTACGGCAGGCGGGCGCGACCGATATCGTTTCAGCGCTCCACGAAGTGCCCATCGGTGAAGCGTGGACCATAGCGCAGGTGCACGCGCGCAAATCATTGATCGAATCGACACCTGCCGGGCGGACGCCGCTGAGCTGGTCGGTCGTCGAGAGCATTCCGATTCCTGATGCGGTGAAGCGCCTCGGTGGCGCTGCCAAGCACGAGATAGCCGCCTGGATCGCTAGCATGGAAGCACTCGCGGCCAACGACATCAAGGTCGTCTGCTACAACTTCATGCCCGTGGTCGACTGGTGCCGCACCGACCTCGACTATGTCACGCCGACCGGTTCGACGGCCATGCGCTTCGACCACAACGTCTTCGCTGTGTTCGATTTGCACATCCTCCAGCGACAGGGTGCCGAAAACGAATATTCAAAGGCTGACCGCGAGATTGCCAGCGACCTTTATAAAGCTATGGATTCGCAGGAAATCGCTGATCTTGCGCGCAATATCGCCAGCGCGCTCCCCGGCTCAACCACAGAACCGCTGACCATACCGGCGTTCCGCGACAAGCTCGAAACCTATTCCGGCATCGATGCGAACCGGCTGCGTCAGCATCTGATTGAATTCCTGGAGGCTGTGACGCCGGTTGCCGAAGAACTCGGCGTGAAGCTGACCCTGCATCCGGATGATCCGCCCCGTTCGCTCTTCGGCCTGCCGCGTATTGCTTCGACTGAAGCAGACTATGCGGCGCTGTTCAATGCAGTACCCTCGCCTGCAAATGGCATGTGCCTCTGTACAGGCAGTCTTGGTGTGCGAGCTGACAATGATCTGCCCAAGATCGCCAGGCGCTTTGCCGCGCGCATCCACTTCACCCACCTGCGGGCGACGACCCGTGAGGGTGATGGGCGCAGCTTCCACGAAGCGGCTCACCTTGAAGGCGACGTAGATATGGTGGCGGTGTTGCGCGAGCTTCTCGCCGAAGACCACAAGCGCGACAAGGCAAACAGTATCATTTTCCGCTCCGATCATGGGCACCGCATGCTCGACGATCTGAACAAGGACGTGACACCCGGTTATCCGGCAATTGGCCGCCTGCGCGGCCTTGCCGAACTGCGCGGCATCATCCACGCTTTGGATGCCTCCGCGCTGGCATAATCCGAACTAAATTTTGAGTTTTTAAAGCCCTGGTTTTCACAAGCCGGGGCTTTTCTACATCTAAAGGTTTACCGATTTTTGCAACGCACCAACCAACTCGTAGTTATCGTCCAATAATTCTATTGGAATCCATCACACAATGGCCTTATTTGGCACCGTTTGCAGTCATACCGCATTTAACTGCAAGCATCTGTCATCACTTTTTGAGTCATATTAAGACAAGTTTTTTTAGTAACTTAGATCATATTTCGGATTGGTCTCGACAAAGTTTCGGAAACGGGTCACCTCAAGGCCACATTTCTCCAAAATAGAAGGACCTACTCGCTCACGCCACGATCTACTTGCCCGGGGGTCAATCTCTACGCGTGTGTCTTCAGTCCGGCTGTTCTGTGCCGCGGGCTACCTTAAAGTGTGAATTTCACATGGTCTCTTTCGCAAGTATCCGCACGGTACTTATTTCATCCATCCTTTTTCTGATGTTGGGTGCTGCATCCGCCAGTGCCGGTTCGGCCTGTGGCGGTGCTTCCTGGTACGCCCTTCATTCTAGAACCGCTTCCGGTGAACGGATGAATCCCTCCGCTCTCACCGCAGCTCATCGCACCTTGCCGCTCGGTTCCCGAGTCAAGGTAACGAACCAGCGCAATGGCAAAACCGTCGTGGTGCGCATCAACGATCGGGGCCCGTTTGTCAGGGGCCGCATGCTCGATCTCTCCAAAGGCGCGGCTAGCCGCCTTGGCTTTATCGGCGCTGGCCACACCAATATCTGCATGGCCCGCTTGTAACCCTCGCAGGATGTTGATGTCGTCTCGGCATTGACCTTGACCATTGAACGTGACATCGCCATGTGAACACTCCTAATCCTGTCGGGGGACGTTCCATGGCACTCAAAGTCGCGGTCCAGATGGACCATATCAAATCGATCCGGATCGCTGGCGATACAACCTTTGCGCTTTGCCTCGAGGCGCAAAGGCGCGGCCATATACTCTACCACTATACCCCGGACCGGCTCAGCATGCGCGATGGCGTGGTTTCTGCGCGCGTGGAAGAACTCAGTGTCCGCGATATCGAAGGCGACTATTATACGCTTGGAGAACAGGTTTCGCGCGATCTGTCGGAAATGGATGTGGTGCTTCTACGCCAGGACCCGCCCTTTGATATGAACTACATTACGACCACGCACATGCTGGAGCGGATCCATCCGAAGACGCTTGTCGTCAACGATCCTGCTTGGGTGCGCAACAGCCCTGAGAAGATTTTCGTCACCGAGTTTCCCGATCTAATGCCGGAAACGCTGATCACCAAGGATCCATTGGAAATCGCGGCATTCCGCAAGGAATTCGGCGATATCATTCTGAAACCGCTTTATGGCAATGGCGGCGCAGGTGTGTTTCACCTCGCCGATGGCGACCGCAACTTGACGTCATTACTGGAAATGTTCGGCCAGATGTTCCGCGAACCATTCATTGCACAGCGTTATTTGAAAGATGTGCGCTCGGGTGACAAACGTATCATCCTGATCGATGGCGAGCCTGTCGGCGCGATCAACCGAGTGCCATCTGAAACCGATTCGCGTTCCAACATGCATGTGGGCGGCCGTGCCGAGAAGACCGAACTCACGGATCGTGAACGCGAAATCTGCGCGCGTATTGGACCGTCCTTGCGCGAGCGCGGTTTCATTCTGGTGGGTATTGACGTGATCGGCGACTATATGACCGAGATCAATGTCACTTCTCCGACGGGCGTTCGCGAGGTCAAGCGTTTCGGCGGTGCAGATATTGCGGCGCTGTTTTGGGATGCGGTGGAAGCCAAACGCCAGTAATTCTCATCCCTCCGATCTGTTCTCTTATTGTTCTTGTCATGCGGATTGAAGTGTGCTGATGTACGTTCATTGGCATTCTTCATTTTCAAACGTCTGCATTTTCAAGAAAGATTTTATGGTTACCCGCGTTCGTACGGTTGCCTTCCAAGGTATCGAAGCTCAGCCTGTCGATGTGCAGGTGATGATTGCCCCCGGCAAAATGGGAATGCATATCGTCGGTCTTCCGGACAAGGCAGTCGCCGAAAGCCGGGAGCGGGTCCAGGCGGCACTACATGCCTCCGGGCTTTCAATGCCCGTCAAGAAGGTGACGGTGAATCTCGCGCCTGCCGATTTGCCCAAGGAAGGAAGCCATTACGATCTGCCGATCGCCGTGGGGTTGATGGCGGGGCTTGGCGCTATGCCTGCCGACGCACTTCAGAACTATGTGGTGCTGGGTGAACTGTCACTTGATGGAACCATCACCCATGTCGCGGGCGTGCTGCCCGCAGCAATTGCTGCCAACCGGCAAGAGAAGGGGCTGATATGCCCGGCATCCTGTGGCCCGGAAGCCGCATGGGCCGGCTCCGACATCGATATTCTTGCGCCGCGCAGTTTGATCCAGCTTGCCAATCATTTTCGCGGTACACAGGTCCTGTCACGTCCTGAGCCCGTCATGCAGACGAGCGCGATGGGACTGCCAGATCTTGCAGATATAAGGGGCCAGGAAAGTGCGCGGCGCGCGCTGGAGGTCGCGGCAGCGGGTGGGCACAACCTCTTGATGATGGGCCCGCCAGGATCCGGCAAATCCATGCTGGCGCAGCGTCTGCCCTCCATCCTTCCGCCATTGCTGCCGCGTGAGTTGCTCGATGTCTCGATGATCGCCTCGATCGCCGGCGAACTCATGGGCGGCAAGTTGACGGACAGACGACCATTTCGCGCGCCGCATCACTCGGCATCCATGGCCGCTATGGTTGGGGGCGGCATTCGAGCAAGGCCGGGGGAAGTCTCGCTGGCCCATCGCGGCGTATTGTTTCTCGACGAGTTTCCAGAGTTTACGCCGCAGGTTCTGGATTCATTGCGCCAGCCACTGGAGACTGGCGAATGCATGATCGCGCGCGCCAATCACCGTATCTCGTATCCGGCGCAGATCCAGCTTGTTGCGGCTATGAACCCGTGCCGCTGCGGCATGGCGGGGGAACCCGGCCATCAATGTGCGAGGGGGCCACGGTGCCGGCAGGATTACCAGGCAAGGATTTCTGGGCCTCTTCTGGACCGTATCGATATCAGGATTGACGTCCCGTCCGTGAGTGCTACCGATCTCATACGCCCGCACTCTTCGGAAAGCAGCGCATCCGTCGCTGAACGGGTCGCGCGAGCGCGGACAATCCAAAAAAGGCGTTATGAGGAATTGGGTTTTCCAACCATCACCACAAATTCTCAGTGCTCCGTTGCGCTTATCGAACAGGTGGCACAACCGGATGGACCCGGTGTTTCCTTGCTGCAGCAGGCGAGCGAGCAAATGCGCTTCTCCGCCCGCGCCTATCATCGCGTGCTGAAAGTTGCGCGGACCCTTGCAGACCTTGACGGACACGAAATCGTTGGGCGCATTCATCTTGCCGAAGCTATCTCGTACCGGATGGGGGCGGATTCGATGTCGGCAGCCTAAGCAGAGCTACCTCACGACGATTCTGTCAACATTGCACAAAGAAACTGCCAGACCTTCCCGATCTGGCAGTTTTCGAAATAGCTTGAGGTCGACTTCGCTCGATTATTGGACCGAACCAACCAGAATATTGGTGGGAGCCTCAATGCTGACCCAGCGACCCGAATTGTTGGTCGCCTGACGTTTAAGGTAGGTATATGGGGTTTCTGACCAGTTCTTTACGCCGTCAACAAGGTTATCAAGGACGAAGTCGCCCTTGTCAGTGCGCACGGTCAGCACAGCGTGACCTTCACCATCGGGCTTGCGCACTACGGTAATCAATAGATTTGCCGGAGAAATGCCCGACTGCATCAGGTCGCGTCGCTTCAAAAGGACATAATCCTCGCAATCGCCAACCTTGTCGGGATAGGCCCAATATTCTTCCACGCCGTAGATTTCCATATCGGTCAATGGCTTGATTTTGTGGTTGTCATTGCTGTTGACGTTGACGATCAATTGCCAGAAATCGTGGTTCATCTTTTCGGGCATGACGTTCCGGCTGCGGATAGAGCATTCTTCCGGGAGTCTCTTGCAGAATTCATAGTGGCCGATTGGCTGTGATGTCAGACCGCCAGTGGTCATGAATGCTTCGGAGGCAAAAGCGACGTTTGCGCCAAGCGTACCCGCGAAGAGCGCCATGGCGACTATGGTCTTTACAACCCCTGCTACCCCGAACATGCTTTACTCCAGACCGATCTGCTATCGTTAACAAAACGTTAATGGCGGGAGGGGACACGAGTCAATCACAATGGCGCCACGATCCAGCCATTGTTAATATATGGTTAAAATTTGAAATTTCGCATTCCCCCAATATTCATGAGGGCTCCAGCGATGCGTCAGAAACTGCGCCGGCTACTCGAAATTCGGGCGGGCACAACATTCTGGCCACTCGGAAACATACGATAACCTGTTGATTTCAAATGGTTTATTGTTGAACGAGAGGCACCGCGATCAGCAAGACTACCAAATCGCTTTGATACGGCTCGGCGTTTCACCAATACATCCGACGGATTAGATATCAGGCGCGCTTTGCGATCGGCGTCACGTTGGTCTTGCGGTTCATTTGTGCGTGATCATTAACGAACTGAACAATGCGGGGCGCAATCTCTGCACGAAACCGCGAGCCATTGAATACGCCGTAATGGCCTACCTTCGGTTGCAGGTAATGCATACGCATCTCGTCCGGAATATTGACGCACAGTGTCTGGGCAGCCTTGGTCTGACCGACGCCGGAGATATCGTCGTTCTCCCCTTCGACTGTGAGAAGCGCAACGTTGCGAATAGCAGACGGATCGACCGGGAGGCCCCGGTGAGTCATTTCACCTTTCGGCAATGCCTGGCGAACGAATACTGTATCCACAGTCTGCAGATAGAACTCCGCGGTCAAATCCATAACGGCAAGGTATTCATCATAGAATTCACGATGCTTGTCAGCGGAATCGCCGTCTTCGTGCACCAGATGCATGAAGAATTCCTTGTGGGCAGTGATGTGGCGGTCGAGATTCATGCTCATGAAGCCGGACAACTGCAGGAACCCCGGATAGACATCACGCATGAACCCGCCATGCGGCCATGGAACCGACATGATCACGTTATCGCGGAACCAGTTGATCCCCTTTTCTTCGGCCAGCTTGTTGACGGCAGTCGGATTCTTGCGGGTGTCGATCGGCCCGCCCATCAGCGTCATGCTGGAAGGTGCGAATCCATCACCATTGGTCTCCATGATGGAGACGGCGGCAAGCACCGGAACGGATGGCTGACAGACGGCCACGACATGGGTATCTTCGCCCAATGCATGAAGCATTTCAATAACATAGTCGATATAATCATCGAGGTCGAACTTACCATCGCTAAGCGGGACGCTGCGGGCATCGACCCAATCGGTGATGTAGACCTCGGCATGCGGCAGCAACGCTTCCACCGTGCCACGAAGCAGAGTTGCATAGTGACCCGACATCGGTGCCACCACAAGAATCTTCGGGTCGGCAGGACGTTTGGCATTCAAGGCGCGCTTGAAATGGATGACGTTACAGAACGGTTTCGACCAGACGATTTTTTCTTTTATGTCTGTTTCGACACCGTCAACGATCGTTGTCGGCAAGCCGAAGGAAGGTTTGCCGTAGCATCGCGTCGTGCGCTCGAACAACTCGCACATCGCAGTAACCGAGCGCCCGACGACGGTTTGAGACAATGGATTCAAGGGGTTATCGTAGAATAGCTTGGTGGCGTCGGCGAGTGCGCGGTAGGGTTGGAGTGCGGCATGGTTCAGTTCATAGAGCTGATAAAACATCCAATTTCCGATCGATCAACGCAACGTCAGTTCCAAGAATCTCTCCCTTAAATATGAAAGATTTCTTGACTGGTCAGTGACCGTAGCGGGTTTCCCCAATATTGCAATGCAACAATGGGATAAGGTCGGGTATAGATGTTCACAACTTCACGCGTTGGAAACCACGGTCCGCCAGCGATCAAGCGCCTTCGACGACCAGCATCTCTCCATCGGCAACAGTAATGCGAATTGCCTTAGCTGCTTGATATTCCTGAGAATTATAGCAATCGACAGCCGCTTTCACGGAAGGAAATTCAATGACAACGTTGCGGCCGCGAGCCTGACCTTCAAGCACATGGTACTGGCCGCCACGAGCCAGAAAATTGGCACCGTATTTTTCAAAAGCCGGCTTGGCTGTGGAAATATAGTCCTTGTAGCGTTCCGAATCCCTGACATCGATCCGTGCGATCCAATATCCTTTGGCCATTTCCTCTACCTTCCACAATCAAATTACACCAGCAGGTTGATATTCTTGCTCCAGTTCTGGGTGTTCTTGCGCCAGAATCAACAATTCTTGTCCCAATTTCGGGCGAAGTTCCGCAAATCTTCACCTCATTCCAGCACTGACGCCAGCCATTTCCGCAAGAATAGCTGCTGCGGCCGCTTTCCGGTCTGAAGCGCCGACGATCGGCCGGCCGACCACCAGATGACTTGCACCGGACCGCAGCGCATCGGCGGGCGTCATCACTCGTTTCTGATCGCCCACGTCGGCACCGGCCGGACGGATTCCGGGTGTGACAATGGCTAGTTCCGGTCCGACGATCTTGCGGACGGCGGCAGCTTCCGTTGCCGCGCAGACAATCCCGCCCATCCCCGCCTGAAGCGCTTGCTCGGCGCGGATGAGGACCAGCGTATGGGGATCATGCTCGTAGCCTGCATCGGCCAGGTCCTGCTCGTCCATTGAAGTCAGCACCGTTACACCGAGAAGGCAAAGGTCCGATCCCTTGGCTGCCTCGACTGCCGCCCTCATCGCCTTGGGGTAGGCGTGCAGCGTGAGCATGGAGACGCCCATCCTGACGATGTTCTCGACACCCTTCGCGACGGTATTGTCGATGTCGAGAAGTTTCATATCGAGGAAGACTTTTTTGCCTGAGCTGACAAGTTCGCTGGCAAAGCCAAGCCCGCCGGCAAATGCCAGCTGGTAGCCGATCTTGTAAAACGACACCGTATCGCCAAGTTCGCTGACCGCCTGTTCAGCCGCCTTCAATGTCGGCACATCAAGTCCGACGATCAGGCGCTCGCGCAAGGCCGCATCCGTCATTACAAATCACCCTTTTTGTTGATCGAACCTCAATCGCACAGATCAACCGGATAGGAAATATGCTAGCGACGAGAAATGGCGAATCTCGTGTGGTCAATCAAGGATTGGCACGCGCGTTGCATCGCTTTGGCAGTCCGCTCATCCTTGAACGAACCATCTTCGGCGAACGCATCCTGGGCGCGCGGCACCGAGCATTGTTCCGTAATGATCTGGGTGCCAACATTCATCAGCACGGCACGCAGATGGTATAGACAGCGTATGCCTGCGAAATTGCCGTTCGAGGACGAGCACAGCGCCACGACCTTTCCCGCATAGGGCTTGAGCGGCTTGTCGCCGTCCTTCGAGATGCGGCTGACCCAATCGATGGTATTCTTAACCAGCGGCGGGATCGACGAGTTATATTCGGGCGATGCGATCAAAATGGCGTCATGCGCCGCGAACAGCCGGCCAAGTTTCATGGCATTTTCGGGAATGCCCTTTTCCTCTTCGAGATCCTCATCCATGAGGGGCAGCGGATAGTCGATCAGCGCAATCCGTGTGACATCGGCGCCAAGTTCCACCAACGTTCTGACCGCAACATTTGCAACCTGGCCACTAAAAGCGCCCGTACGGTTCGAGCCCGCGAAAACAAGAATTTTCGGCAGCATTGAGTTCCCTCTGAGGAATTTACCAGACGACGGGAAGACTATAGGGGGTCAATCGACCCGGCGGTAGACCCACAAACGCGCCGGCGGCACATTACGGATAATGAAATCGAGATGTTCGATCTTGTAATTACCACGCCCGGCCGGAACCGGCGACATCGGCCCATAGGTGATCTGCACAATCGGCCGGCCATGCGGAATGCGGCGCAGCAAATCTTCGATGATCTTGACGCGGTCGCCGACGGGGAAATTCAAAAGCGGTACGGCAGAAACGACCGAATCGAACTTCTGCTCGCGCTTGTCGCCGAGGGTCACGTCCAGATTGAAAGCATCGCCCTCGATGATATTCACGCCGGGAAAATCCTCGCGCAAATGCTGGGCAAAATCCGATGAATATTCGACGCTGTAGAGCTTGGTCGGAGCAACGCCGCGATCGAGAATTGCGCGGGTGATAACGCCTGTGCCCGGCCCCAGCTCAAGCACGGGAAGACCTGAGTGCGGGTTGACGACGCTGGCCATCCGGCGGGCTGTTATGGAGCTTGTCGGCAGGATCGAGCCCACAGCCTTGGGGCCATGCATCCATCCCTTGAAGAACCGGATTTCCTCGCCGAACTTTTCGGCCAGTTTCTTTCCCAAGGGTCGTGACATCCCGCTTATCCTCCGTCGCAGTTAGACAAGTTTATGACGCAACCCATGGCGGAAGCAAGACCGGCACCCGGAAAAGTTCCAATAAAATTATTCGCTTAGGCCCTCGAAGAACTCTTTCATGCGCGCAAAGAAGCCCGACGATTGCGGGCTGTTGTCCTGCGACGAGATGCGGTCGAACTCTTCCAGCAACTCACGCTGACGCTTGTTGAGGTTTTGCGGCGTCTCGATTGCGATCTGAATATAGAGGTCACCCATGGCGGGCTGGCGCAGCACCGGCATGCCTTTGCCCTTCAGGCGGAATTGCTTGGCGTTCTGCGTACCGTCCGGAATCTTGACACGCGTCTGCGTGCCATCGAGTGTCGCCACCTCGAATTGGCCGCCAAGTGCCGCAGTCGTCATCGAGATGGGCACTTTGCAATAAAGATCGGCACCATCGCGCTGGAAGAATTCATGGGGCTTCAATGAGAGGAAAATATAGAGATCGCCGGCGGGTCCGCCACGCAAGCCCGCTTCGCCCTCGCCCGTAAGCCGGATACGCGTGCCATCTTCGATGCCGGCCGGAATATTGACCGAAAGAGCACGCTCCTCCGTTATACGCCCCTGGCCACTGCATTTCGGGCAGGGATCCTTGATGATCTGGCCGCGGCCATGGCAGGTCGGGCAGGTGCGTTCGATGGAGAAGAAACCCTGCGCCGCCCGAACACGCCCGGATCCGCTACAGGTGCTGCAGGTGACCGGCTGCGTACCTGGCTTGGCGCCACTGCCCGAGCATTCGTCACAGGTGATCGAGGTCGGGACCCTGATCTGCGCCGTCTTGCCCGCATAGGCTTCTTCCAGCGTTATTTCCATATTGTAACGCAGGTCCGCACCGCGCTCGCGCCCGCCTGACCGGCGCTGGCGTCCACCGCCCATCATCTCGCCGAAAATGTCTTCGAAAATATCGGCAAAGCCACCGGCGCCACCAAACCCGCCGCCGCCATTCATCCCGCCGTTTTCGAAGGCGGCATGACCGAACCGGTCATAGGCAGCACGTTTCTGCGGGTCCTTCAGGGTTTCATAGGCCTCGCCGATTTCCTTGAAGCGGTGCTCGGCATCGGCGTCGCCCGGATTCTTGTCTGGGTGAAATTGCATTGCCAGTTTACGGAAAGCGCTCTTCAGCTCTTTCTCATCAGCGCTTTTCGCTACGCCGAGGGTTTCGTAATAGTCAGCCTTCATCCAGACACTCATTCCCAGAAATTCGCAAACGCTTCTTCAGAAGCACATTTAAAGGCGGTATTTAGGTGTTCGCGCCCGCGAATGCCATAGCCAACTTATATTGATTCGCCCGAAATGGCGCATATTTGCTGATTATTGCGTTTGTGTGGCAGGCACTCCACGAATCTGAGACGTATGTTTAGCTTGTTCAGTGCCAACCCTGGAACTCGTAATAGCGCCAATCGTCATCGGCGATCGAATTTTCCCAGTGCTTAAGGTCCTCCCAGCTTTTGTCGGCGATTGTCGAAGTGTCATAGTCGACATCCTCATCAAAAGATCGGGGCCCGCCGGTAAGCTTTGCTATCACTGCGCTTGTCAGGTCGGCAAATCGCAGTTGAAAGCTGTCGGAAGCTGCAAATCTGATCGACACTGTCTTTTTGAATTCCGATAGCCGGGCCAGATCTTCCGGGCTAAACCAATCGGCGTCTTCGGGGTCAAAATCCTCGACGTAGAGTTCGAATCCGCTCACCAGATCCTTGTCTTTCAGGATGTCAAGCTTCGGGTTGGACAAGCGGAACTTGAAAGGGAGAAATCCCGAATGTTTGGAGAAACTGAAGCCTGGGTAAATCTCGCAGGTCATTTCAAATTTGTTAAGTTCACTGATCATATCAGGAATTATATCGTCCGATATCTCATTCAGATGTACCCAGTACTCCATGCTCATATGTGGTCCTTTCAAATGTTTAAAGCTATTTGGATCGTTCACAAAAAGATCACGTCACGAAATTCGATCACGCTGTAATTACTTATGTTCTTATTATGTTCCATCTCAAGAAAATATCAATTATCCAAAAGTCCTATAGCGGACCTGCACACAAACAAAAAAAGCCCGGCACGATGGCCGGGCTTTTCATTAGAACGCAGTGAAGTCAGTTAAGCGGACTTCTTCTTGCCGTCTTCGTCGATTTCTTCGAAATCGGCATCCACGACGTCGTCATCCGCCTTGGCGGTTGCATCGGCTTCGCCACCTTCGGCGGAAGCGGCCTCGGCAGCCTGCGAGGCTTCATACATGGCCTGACCAAGCTTCATCGAAACTTCTGCAAGCGTCTGGGTCTTTGCCTTGATCACCTCGGCATCGTCGCCTTCGACCGCCGTCTTCAATTCGGCCAGAGCCGTCTCGATGGATGCCTTGTCCTCGGCCGATACCTTGTCGCCATAGTCCTTGAGCGACTTCTCGGTCGAATGGACCAAAGCTTCAGCCTGGTTCTTCGACTCGACAGCCTCGCGGCGCTTCTTGTCGCTTTCGGCGTTGGCCTCGGCGTCCTTGACCATCTTCTCGATGTCGGCGTCAGAGAGACCACCGGATGCCTGGATACGGATCTGGTGCTCCTTGCCCGTGCCCTTGTCCTTGGCCGAGACGTTGACGATACCATTGGCGTCGATGTCGAACGTCACCTCGATCTGCGGAACGCCGCGCGGTGCGGGCGGAATGCCGACGAGGTCGAACTGGCCGAGAGACTTGTTGTCGGCAGCCATTTCACGCTCGCCCTGGAAGACGCGGATCGTCACGGCGGACTGGCTGTCCTCGGCCGTGGAGAAGGTCTGCGACTTCTTGGTCGGGATCGTCGTGTTGCGCTCGATCAGACGGGTGAAGACACCGCCGAGTGTTTCGATGCCGAGTGAAAGCGGGGTAACGTCGAGCAGAAGAACGTCCTTGACGTCGCCCTGCAGAACGCCCGCCTGAATGGCAGCGCCCATCGCAACAACTTCATCAGGATTCACGCCCTTGTGCGGTTCCTTGCCGAAGAAGGCCTTCACGATTTCCTGGATCTTCGGCATGCGGGTCATGCCGCCGACGAGAACCACTTCATCGATCTCGCCAGCCTTGAGGCCGGCATCCTTGAGAGCCGACTTGCAAGGCTCGACTGTGCGCTGAACCAGATCATCGACCAGGCTCTCGAACTTGGCACGCGACAATTTCATCGTCAGGTGCTTCGGACCGGTAGCATCGGCGGTGATGAAGGGCAGGTTGATTTCCGTCTGCTGCGCGGACGAGAGCTCGATCTTGGCCTTTTCGGCAGCTTCCTTGAGGCGCTGCAGAGCGAGCTTGTCGTTCTTCAGGTCGATGCCCTGTTCCTTCTTGAACTCGGCTGCGAAATATTCGACCAGACGCATGTCGAAATCTTCACCGCCAAGGAACGTATCGCCATTGGTGGATTTGACTTCAAAAACGCCGTCGCCGATCTCGAGGATCGAAACGTCGAAAGTACCGCCGCCAAGATCGTAGACGGCAATGGTCTTGCCTTCCTTCTTGTCGAGGCCATAGGCAAGGGCAGCCGCAGTCGGCTCGTTGATGATGCGCAGGACTTCAAGGCCAGCGATCTTGCCGGCATCCTTGGTGGCCTGACGCTGGGCATCGTTGAAGTATGCAGGAACAGTGATGACAGCCTTCTCGACCTTTTCGCCAAGATAGGCTTCCGCCGTTTCCTTCATCTTCTGCAGGATCATCGCCGAGATCTGCGATGGCGAATATTTCTTTTTGTGAACTTCTACCCATGCATCGCCATTGTCGCCTTTGACAATGTTGTAAGGAACAAGCTTCTTGTCCTTCTCGACGGTCGGGTCTTCATAACGCCGGCCAATGAGGCGCTTGACCGCAAAAACGGTCCCTTCCGGATTGGTGACAGCCTGGCGCTTGGCCGGCTGGCCAGCGAGGCGCTCATCGCTATCCGTAAAAGCGATGATCGAAGGCGTTGTGCGTGCACCTTCTGCATTTTCAATAACCTTCGCGTTTTTGCCATCCATGACAGCGACGCAGGAATTGGTGGTACCTAGATCAATACCGATAACTTTAGCCATTACTCTTCTCCATTCAGCAGGCTGCCGGGACCTCTGCCGAGCATTCCATACGGCAGCCTCTAGGGGTTTCACAGTCCAGAGCCGCCGGGATGGGCGGTTCTAGCGTGTTGAGGGCTATATAAGAAGCGGAAAATTACCATGCAAGTCGGAAGAGGCTGCATTTGCATGCTTAATCACCCTAAAAGACTCGGCAAAATGCTTTTTTCGCCCCATATATCGCCTATGACCGACAATGCGCTCCATCTCCCCTTGCCTGGACATCGCCGGAGCCGGCTTATCAACAGGCTGCATACCTGGCTGCTGCTGGCCGGAAGTCTACTCTTGCTCATCGTTTGCGCGTGGACCCTGGCGGGGCCAGCCGGCATCATATACGCCTTCGTGTTTGGCGGCATCAGCCTTTATGCCATCAGGCGCATAAGTCCTCAAATGGTGCTGACGATGTATAAGGCAAGGCCTGTGACGCGCGCCGAATTCCCGCAAGGACTGGCGATCGTCGAGGAGCTTGCGCGCCGCGCCAGCCTGCCAAAGCCGCCGAAACTACATGTCATACCCTCGCGCATGATGAACGCCTTTGCTGTGGGGCGAAGAGACAATTCTGTCGTCGCCGTTACCGATCAGCTCATTCGGGCACTGACAGCGCGCGAGCTCACTGGCGTTCTTGCGCACGAAATCAGCCATATTCATAACGAAGACCTCAAGGTGATGGCTCTGGCCGATACGGTCTCGCGCTTTACCTCGTTGATGTCCACGGTGGGCATCGTTTCCCTCCTGTTCAACATCACCTGGATGGCCAGCGGATCGGCGGCGCAAGTGCCGTGGCTCGGCGTGATCGTGCTGCTGTTTGCGCCGACCATCGGCGGATTGCTGCAGATGGCGCTGTCGCGCACTCGCGAATTCGACGCCGATCTCGGTGCAGCAATGCTGACCGGCGATCCCGATGGTCTCGCCAATGCGCTGACGAAACTGGAGAAGGCTCAAGGCAGGATCTGGGAAAACCTCATCCTTCCCGGCGGACGCATTCCCGATCCCTCGATTCTCCGCACGCACCCGCTGACCGAAGCTCGCGTGGCACGGCTTCATGCGTTAAAAGAAGCGTGCGATATGGCGGCTCGCGGCGATATCTTGACCGACCTGGAGCTGAAACCGGAAGACCATATCCGCACGCGCCCAAGATCTGTCCCGCAGATCGGTCAGCAGTATGGACGCTGGAACTCCAACAATCTGGAAATCCTGTCGCTGATCAACACCCAGGCCACGCACCCGATCGTGCAGGGCAGCGAAGCGGAATGCGAAGCATGCGCCCAGAGCCTTTATACGCCGGATGGCAAGCCGCGCGTGCATGTGGCGCGCGGCGGGGTATATTGGTAAGAGACTGTTTGTAAACTCTACGTTCCAATCGTCTCTATCGCCTTTCGGTCAAACCGTTTCCCAGTTGCCGCTCTCGCCTGCACGATAAACGGCGTCGATCAACTTTTGATTGAGGACGGAGTTTTCAAGGGTGAACACTTCGACATCCTCGCCCTGTGCGGCACGGGCAAAGGCTTCCACTTGAAGGCAATAATGGTCCACATTACCGAAATTATATTCGGTCGCAGTTCCATGGTTTGCGTCATGCAACGTGATCTTGGCGTGGTCGTATTTGCCGGTGTTGAACGGCGCGAGGACCTCGATATAGCCCTTGTCGCCATGGAACGCGATCGACTGGCGCGCGGCGAGCTGTGTTGCGACATAGAACGTCAATTCGAAATCCTCGAAGTCAGCACGGACGCTCGCATAGCGATCGGTACCGAAAGCCGGATCGCGCTCGATCGTCGCCATGGCGCGAACAGGTTCCTTGCCGGTCACGAAGCGCGTCGCCACTGTTGGATAGACACCGATATCGGGCAAGGCGCCGCCGCCCAGCGACAGCTGGTTGCGCATATTGGCCGCGTCCTTGTTGAAATAGGTGAACGCTGCCTGCACCTGGCGCAAGCGGCCAATGGCGCCTGTCGCTATCAGTTCGCGAACCTTCAACCATTGCGGATGATACGTCACCATGAAGGCTTCCGATATCAGCACCCCATTGGTGTCGCGGGCGCGCTGCAGCGCTGCGATCTCGCTGGCATGCAACGAGATCGGCTTTTCGCACAGGACGTGCTTGCCGGCCTCGGCGGCCTTCAGGCACCATTCCACATGCTGTGATGTCGGGAGCGGAATATAGACGCCGTCAATATCGTTCGAGGCCAGCATCGCTTCGTAGGAGCCGAAGGCGTGCGGCGCGCCGAACCGATCAGCCACGGCGCGGGCTTTCGAAAGGTCTCGGCTGGCGATGGCGGACACGACCGAATTCTCCGCATTGCATATGGCGGGAATAACCGCCGTTACCCCGATTTTTGCCGTCGACAGAATACCCCAGCGAAACATGATGACATCTCCTTTTCGTCGATATTCACGCCATGGCAGCCTGCAAATGGCATTTTTCTGCGCTCCGGCTCTCACGTACCAGGATGTACGCTGCGCTCCGGTGCTCGAAAACCACCGTTTTCGTCTCGCCCTGACATGAATCTCCACAACCCCTAGATCGTAAACTTGAAGAAATCAATGAAGGCACGCAGCGCCGGACGCATCTGCCGGCGGCTCGGGTAATACAGGTAGACGCCAGGAAACGGTGCGCACCAATCCTCAAGCACGCGGCGGAGTTTGCCTTGAGCTACGGCTTCCGGCGCCATATCTTGCAGCAGGAACGCAACGCCAGCACCGCCGAGGACCGCTTCGACCACAAGCCGGTCATCGCCAAGAACAAGCGGGCCGTTTACGTCGAGGACGATCTCCTCGCCATCCTTTTCGAATTCCCAGCGATAGACCTGACCACTGGAGAAACGGCGGCGGATGCAGAGATGATCGAGAAGATCGCGCGGGTGCCTCGGCACGGGACGGTTTACGAAATAGCCCGGCGTGGCAACGATGCTCGCCGTGATGGTGTCGCTCATGCGCACGGCAATCATGTCCGGCTCCAGGCTTTCACCAAGCCGCATGCCGGCATCGACGCCCGTCGCGACAATATCGTTGAACGGTTCCTCGACGCGCAGCTCCAGCGTCACGCCGGGATATATTTCGCTGAAAGCGGCCAGGCGCGGCGCAAGCAGCCAATGGGCGGCGAAGGGCGGAACGGTCAGGCGCAAATTGCCGGCGACGCGGTTGTTCGCCTCCTTGACCGCATCCAGTGCCAGATCGATCTCGCCAAGCGCCGGGCGAAGCCGTTTAAGTAGCAGCGCGCCCTCCTCGGTGACCGCAACGCTGCGCGTCGTCCTGGCGAGAAGCCTTACGCCCAAGCTTTGCTCGAGGCTGGATATGGCATGGCTGACGGCTGACGGCGCAATGCCGAGTTCCTTGGCCGCGCCACGAAAACCGCCACTCGCCGCGACCGTCGCAAAGATTGCCAATTGGGGAAGCCGGGAACGATCCATTGATCTATCATATAGAACAAGCTGTAAAAGGCTAAGCCAATTATCGAACACTGCTCCATGTTTTATCTTCCACCCATCACAAGTGAAGGAGATCAGTGATGGAAAAACGCAAACTCGGAACAGAACTCAGTGTCTCGGCAGTGGGCCTCGGCTGCATGGGCATGACCTTCGCCTATGGCGGGCAAGATGAAGCCGATGCAATCCGCACACTGCATCGCGCAGTGGATATCGGCGTCACCTTTTTCGATACGGCGGAAGTCTATGGGCCGTTCGACAATGAGATTCTCATCGGCAAGGCAATGAAGGGCCGTCGCGACAAGGTGGTGATAGCCACCAAATTCGGCTTCAAGATAGCCGACGAAGGCGAAGGCCTTTCGCGTATGGTCGGCGTCGATAGCCGGCCAGAACATCTGAAGGCTGTCGCGGAATCATCGCTTGGCCGCCTCGGCATCGAACAGATCGACCTATTCTACCAGCACCGCGTCGATCCGAACGTTCCGATCGAAGATACGGTCGGAGCCATGGCCGACCTCGTCAAACAGGGCAAGGTGAAAGCCCTTGGCCTCTCCGAAGCCAGTGCCGCCACAATCCGCCGTGCCCACAAGGTGCATCCTATTGCTGCAGTGCAGAGCGAATATTCGCTGTGGAGTCGCGAGCCGGAGAACGATGTTCTTGCCGTCTGCCGCGAACTTGGCATTGGCTTCGTGCCGTATAGCCCGCTTGGACGCGGCCTTCTCACCGGCACGATCAACAAGCCGGATGAGCTCGGCGCCGACGATTGGCGCAAGACCTTGCCGCGGTTCCAGGCCGAAAACATGGATGCCAATGCGTCCGTGATTGCCACACTCAAGGGACTGGCTGCGGACAAGGGCGTCACACCGGCACAGCTGGCGTTGGCCTGGGTGCTGCACCAGGGCGACTTCATCGTACCGATCCCCGGCGCCCGCAAGATCAAGCATCTCGAAGAGAATGCAGCTGCGGCTGATATTTCCCTGTCTGCCGCTGATCTCGCCAAGATTGGCGACGCGCTCTCGCCGACGCGGGTGGCAGGAAACCGTTACACGGAGGCGTCGCTTGCACTCGTGAATGGCTAATCGGACTTAAAATTACTGATAACAGAAGGGGCGGCCAAGGCTGCCCCTTTTTCCATGCCCTTGACAGCAGAATCGACGTGAGGCCTATTCCTGACAGTCGCTGACCACTTTTAAAAGTTCGCCGGCGGCTGTATATCGCGCAGTATCGATTTGTCTCAACAAGCCGCGCCATCCTCTATTTTGCCCTGGCGCCGAACCTGGAATACCATGGAAAAAGCAACGAAAAAGTCCCTTCGGCGTTGGTCTGTCGGATTGGTTCTTCTGGCAATCCTCGCTTATTTTGTCCCTTATCTGGTGATCTTTTATCTGATCTGCGGCCTTTACGATTTATCGCGCAACAAGAATTTGAACCTGCAGGTTGTCGAGCAATATTTCTTCGGCAATGGCATGTTCACCTGGGTCCTTTCGCCGCTCAACATCCTTCTCGACATCCTGTCGCTGCCCTACGTCAACAAGGGCGTTTACAAGTTGCAGGACCTTCCGGCCGCTTATCAAGCCGAGGTGAAGCGCCTGATCACGGCGACGCAGAAGGAAAACATCGTCGGGCAGCTGCAGGCACGCGCCGAACAGCAGGCGCGCAGCATGTTCTTTTTCAAATGGTACGGCAAAGATCAGCCGAGTTTCGCCAACGTGCCGTCCTTCTACGAGAAGTATAATTTCGTTAAGACGATCGGCGTCTCGGTCTTCAACAAGAAGAATTCGACCTCAAAGCATTTCGGTCCGATCCGGGCAACGATACGCGTGCTTTACAACATCAATGACATGAACGATCGCACGGCCTATATCTGGTGCGGCGATACGACGAGCTACTGGAAAGACGACAAGCTGTTTATCTTCGATGACACGCTGATGCACCAGTCCGTCAACCAGACCGACCAGACGCGCTATTGCCTGTTCGTCGACATCCTGCGCCCGTCCTATCTGCCGGGCCTGTTTGCCGCCGTCGTTTCGTTCATGGGCGTCATTCTCAAGGGCAGCAACTCGATCTTCTACAAGAACTGGAAAGTTATCCAGAAGTAGGGCTTCCGAGTTCGGAGGCCTGACCTCCTCCTTGCAGGGAGGGCAAGCGAAGCGCGGGAGGGGTCTCTGAACCTACCTTCCGCCCTGCGATTCAATACAAAAGCCCCTCCCCGCTGCTACGCAGCTTCCCTCCCCACAAGGGGGAGGGTGGGAGCCAGGCTACTTATCCCCGCAGCACGCCACCGGTCTGTTTGCCGACACTTTCAACGATGCGTTTTGTGAGCGCTTCCAGGTCTTCGTCATTCAGAGTGCGCTCCACGGGCTGGATGGCCACCTCTATCGCAACTGACTTCTTGTCAGCACCAAGCGATGCGCCTTCGAACAGGTCGAAGACCTGAACGCCGGTGATCAGCTTCTTGTCGCCGGCAAGCGCTGCCCGGACAATGGCACCTGCTTCCACCGACCTGTCGACCACAAACGCAAAGTCACGCCGGACAGTCTGGAAATCCGAAAGATCGAGTGCCGGCTTGGTGCGCGTCGCCTTCTGCTTCGGTTCTGGAATGGCGTCGATGAAAACTTCAAAGCCGCAAGGGCTTCCAGAGACATCAAGCGTTTCCAGCGTTTTTGGATGGAACTCGCCGAAGGTTCCGAGGAATACCTTTGGCCCGAGCTTGATCGTGCCGGAACGCCCGGGATGATACCAGGCGGGACCGCCGGTTTCGATCTGCAACTTATCAATCGGAGCGCCGCACGCTTCGAGCACCGCAAGTGCGTCGGCCTTTGCGTCGAAGACGCCAACTGGCCCAATATTACCCGACCAGTGACGGCCAAAGCCTTCGAGCTTCGCGGTACCCCGGCGAACACCGGCAGCAACGCGGCGCTGTGCGTCCGGCGTATTGCCTTCATAGATACCGGAGACTTCGAACAGCGCGAGGTCGTTGAAGCCGCGATCGGCATTGCGCTGAACGGCGGCAAGCAGGCCCGGCAACAGCGATGGGCGCATGTCGGACATGTCGGCCGCGATCGGATTAGCAAGCTTCAGTTCGCTCTGACCGCCGCCGAATGCTTTCGCTGACGCTTCGGAAATGAACGACCAGGTAACCGCTTCCATCATGCCACGCGAAGCAAGTGCCCGGCGGGCATTGCGCGTGCGGATCTGCAACGTGGTCAAGATCTTGCCGTTGACCGCCGCATGGCTAACCAAGGGCTGCGGATCGATCTGGTCGACGCCATGAATACGCATGACCTCTTCGACGAGGTCGGCCTTGCCGTCTATATCCGGACGCCATGACGGGATCACCACGTCAACAAGCTCGCCGCCCCCTTGCGGCTTGAAGCCGAGGCGCGACAGGATATCGAGGCTCGTTTCAGCCGGGACGGCGATACCGGTAAGACGCTTGACCTCCGATGCGGGGAACCGGACTGTCTTCGGCGTATGGCCCTTGTAGCCGATAACCTGTGTCTCCGATGGCGTGCCGCCGCAGAAATCGAGAACCAGCTGTGTGGCAAGCTCAAGACCGGGGATCATGAACTCAGGATCGACGCCGCGCTCGAAACGGTAGCGCGCATCGGTAATAATACCAAGCGTCCGGCCTGTACGGGCAATATTCATCGCGTCCCAAAGCGCGGACTCGATCACGACATTGGTGGTGTTCTCATCACAGCCGGAATGTTCGCCGCCCATGATGCCGCCAATCGATTCGACCCCATCAGCATCGGCGATGACTACATTGTCTGGACCGAACGTATATTCCTTGCCGTTGAGGCCGAGAATCTGTTCGCCTTCCTGGCCGCGGCGCACGGTGAGATTGCCACTGACCTTGTCAGCGTCGAAAACGTGCAGCGGACGGCCACGGTCGAAGGTCAGATAGTTGGTTATATCGACGAGCGCATTGATCGGGCGCAAGCCTATGGCGATCAACCGCTGCTGTAGCCATTGCGGGCTGTGGCCGTTCTTGACGCCCTTGACGGTACGCCAAGCGAAACCGGGGCAAAGATGGGTATCTTCGCCAAGATCAAGATGAACGTCCACCAGCGCGGGCCCTGTGCCTTTGACAGGCACGATCGGCCGCTGCTTGAGCTTGCCGATACCGGCTGCAGCCAAGTCGCGGGCAATACCGTAGACACTCGTGCAGTCCGGGCGGTTCGGCGTCAAATTGATCTCGATGACCGGGTCATCCAGACCGGCATAAGCAGCGAAGCTGGTGCCGACCGGCGCATCTTCGGGCAGGTCGATGATGCCATTATGTTCATCCGACATCTGCAATTCGCGCTCGGAGCACATCATGCCATGGCTTTCGACACCGCGAATCTTGCCGACCGACAGGGTAAGATCGATGCCGGGGACATAGGTGCCAGGAGCCGCGAATGCGCCGATCAGGCCCGCACGGGCGTTCGGCGCACCGCACACCACCTGCAGCGGCTTACCGTCGCCCGTATCGACAGTCAGGACCTGCAGCTTGTCGGCATCGGGGTGGCGGGAAGCTGTCAGCACCTTGGCTATGACAAAAGGCCTTAGCGCCGACTTGTCATCGAGATGCTCGACTTCCAGACCGATTCTTGTCAGGGAATCGACGATCTCTTCGAGTGAAGCCTCGGTCTCGAGATGGTCTTTAAGCCAGGAGAGTGTGAATTTCATGATTTCACTCGTTTCTCGTATTTAGCGTTTGAGGATTTCGACCAGGCGAAACCGCTCACATAAAAGGTCCATGTCCGGCGCAAATCCGCCGTTGCGACGAAAATAGGTTTCGTGGTCGCGCCGCCACTGTTCGAGCGTGGCCTCACCCTCGCCCTCGTCGCGGGCGAAAGCATCATCGACTTCGTCGAACCGGCGATATGTGACCTCGACCGTCTCGATAACGGCCGCCGGCCTGCCCGCACCATCGAGCACCACGTCTCGCCTGCCGACCACTGGCTTGTCTGCATTGTCTTCGGCATAATCGCGGAGAGCAGCACAGGTCGCCGTTTTCTTGCCGGCGAGCACGAGCGCCAGCAATTCATCGGCAAGCGTCGGCGAATCGCCAAACGCGAACGTAACCGCGTCCCGGTATTTGTCGGGCACTTCGATCACGCGCTCAGGCCTCCGAACAGCGTCGGCATATCGAGCGGGCGGAAGCCGTAATGCTGCAGCCAGCGCACATCGGCATCGAAGAAGGCGCGCAGGTCCGGCATGCCATATTTCAGCATTGCGATACGATCGATGCCCATGCCCCAGGCAAACCCCTGATACTCATCCGGATCGAGCCCGCCGGCACGCAAGACATTCGGATGCACCATGCCGCAGCCGAGAATTTCCATCCAGTCGGTGCCTTCACCGAATTTCACTTCCTTGCCTGAGCGGTCGCACTGGATATCGACCTCCAGCGATGGCTCGGTGAAGGGAAAATAGGACGGGCGGAAGCGCATCTTCAGCGACGGCACTTCGAAGAACGCCTTGCAGAATTCTTCGAGCACCCATTTCATGTTGGCGACATTGGCCGACTTGTCGATAACCAGCCCTTCAACCTGATGGAACATGGGCGAATGGGTGGCGTCGCTATCCATGCGGTAGGTCTTGCCGGGAATAACGATGCGGATCGGCGGCTTCTGATTTTCCATCGTACGAATCTGCACCGGGCTCGTATGGGTACGCAGCACCCGTCGCTCGCCGGTCTCGTCGGGATTGAAGAAAAAAGTGTCGTGCATCTCGCGAGCCGGGTGACCCTCGGGAAAATTGAGCGCGGTGAAGTTGTAGTAGTCGGTCTCGATATCCGGACCTTCGGCAATGGAAAAACCCATATCGGCGAAGATCGCGGTGATTTCATCGATGACCTGGCTGATCGGGTGGATACGTCCCCGTTCTGCCGGCGCGGCGCGCACAGGGAGCGTGGCATCCACCTTTTCCTTTTCAAGACGCAAGGCGATCGCGGCATCCTTGAGGGCATTTCTGCGCGCGGTAAGTGCTTCAGCAATGCGGTTCTTCAAGCCATTGATGGCAGGTCCCTGGAGCTGCCGCTCTTCTGGCGACATGGAACCGAGTGACTTCAGCTTTTCCGAGATCGAGCCCTTTTTGCCGAGAGCTGCGATGCGGACGGCCTCGATGGCCGCTTCGTCATTGGCTGACTCAATCCGCGCGGCAAGCACGCTTTCCAGTTGTACCAAGTCGTCCATCGTTCTTCACCTGTTGGTTTCTTGAGATTCCTGTCATTTCTCTCGAAAAATGACCACCTTTTGCTCGTCGATGCAGAAATCGAAAAAACCCGCGCCAGCCGAGCCAGCGCGGGTTTCCCAAATCTATATTTCCGGAATGCTTTGGGAGCGGCTGACTAAGCGTGAACAGCGCCTTCAAAAGCGTTCGGAGTTGTATTCTTGAGATATTCAAGCGCCTTCTTGGCAGAAGCCACGAGCGAGCCGAATGCCTCCGGCTCGTGGATCGCGAGATCCGACAGAACCTTGCGGTCAACCTCGATGCCCGACTTCGACAGACCGTCGATGAAACGGCTGTATGTCAGGCCATGTTCGCGGACAGCGGCGTTGATGCGCTGGGTCCAGAGCGCACGGAAAGTACGCTTCTTGTTCTTGCGGTCGCGATAAGCGTACTGCTTCGAACGATCGACAGCGGCCTTGGCGGTCTTGATGGTATTCTTGCGGCGGCCACGGAAACCCTCGGCCTGCTTCAGAACTTTTTTATGCTTGGCGTGGGACGTAACGCCCCGTTTTACACGTGCCATGATATGATCTCCTTACTGAGATGGATAACGTTTGCCCGATCAGAGACCGTTAGGCAGGAACTTCTTCACGATTTTCGCATCTGGCTCGGAAAGAACCATCGTGCCGCGTGCGTCACGAATGAATTTGTTCGAACGTTTGATCATGCCATGGCGTTTGCCAGCGGCGGCGGCTTTGATTTTGCCAGTTCCGGTGATTTTGAACCGTTTCTTGGCAGCAGATTTGGTCTTCATCTTGGGCATTTTGCTACTCCTGATTTTCTTGAGGCCCATGCCATTTCTGCGAAATGACTGCCTCTTGTTTTTGACCTCAGGCCGACCAAAGCCTGAAAGCATACAAAACCGCCACGGCATGCCCTGCCGGGCGGTTTGAACGCGTGCTTATTACCAGAAGTCAGAAAAAGCGCAACAGTTGAATCGCGTGAGCCGGCGAAAAGCGCAGCGCGTCAACTAGTAGAGGTGCAGCAGAACCGGCAAAATGTGTTCGCCTTGCAGATATTCCACGAACTCAAGCAATGGATAGGAGACGAAGAACACAAGTCCGTCGGTGAACGTCCTATAGAGCGTGGACGACTTGACGGTCAGCACTTCTGTTTCTTTGTAAAGGGAGAATTTGGGGAAGAAGCGCGGTACTTCCCGCTTATAACTGGTGTAGGTCTCACCGAACACCTTTTCGAGATAACCCTCCTCGGCTGTGATGACGAACTGGAAGGCAATGTAGCAAATAACGCCGAGTGCCACTGCCACGGTCAGGCTACCGGTCATCATGCCTATACCGAAAGCGCCGATCGTGCTGAAGACATAAAGCGGATTGCGGCTCATCGAATAGGGCCCGAGACGGACGATCTCCGAGCTTTTGCGTCCGCCGATGTAGAGCGTGCACCACATGCGTCCAAGGATCGTCATGACAATCACGCCGATACCGAAATCTTCGATATACTCATGCACGCGGTCATTGCTCCATGCGGAGCGAATAGTAAGAAGAGCAACCAGGATCAAACCAATGACGATTGCAACGGCAATGCGTCTGCGATGTTGAAACCGGGACATGTCTTTGAGAGAATTCAGTTCCGCCATGATAGCCTTCCAATTTCGATCAGCATAGAAAAGCCGCCCGAAGGCGGCTTTTCTATGGGCGTTGGTTGGCTTCAGCGCGGCGCCAGAACCATCATCATCTGGCGGCCTTCGAGCTTTGGCTCGGCCTCGACCTTGGAAATCTCTACCGTATCTTCCTTGACGCGGTCCAGCAGGCGCATGCCGAGTTCCTGGTGAGCCATTTCACGGCCACGGAACCGCAATGTCACCTTGACCTTGTCGCCCTCTTCGAAGAAACGCTTGATCGCCTTCATCTTCACATCATAATCATGCGTGTCGATATTCGGGCGCATCTTGATCTCTTTGATTTCGACGGTCTTCTGCTTCTTGCGCGCTTCAGCAGCTTTCTTCTGGCCCTGGTATTTCAGCTTCCCGAGATCGACGATCTTGCAGACCGGCGGCTCGGCATTGGGCACGATCTCGACGAGATCGAGTCCAGCCTCATCGGCCATCGCCAGTGCTGCTTGAATAGTGACTATGCCGTGGTTTTCACCTTCGGCATCAATGAGCTGTACCTGAGGTACGCGGATATCGCGGTTGGAACGAGGTCCATCTTTCTGGACCACCTGGGCTCTAAAGGGTCGACGAATGGCAGTAATCTCCTTGAATTATTTCGGACCCGCAAATAGCACCGTCAGGCCGGAGCCGCAATGCTTCTGTGCGCAGGCGCATGCCAATATCACTATTTTTGGGAAAAATCACACCAATCAAACATAGGTTTATTTCAGATTTATGCAATGTTGCGGGCTTCAACGACGAACTTTGCCGTGGCAAAAGGGCCGATCACGACACGGAGTTACCTTTATGAATGCACCCCTGCCCCAGTTCCTGACCGTCAACGGCCTCGATATTGCACTGCGCCGCCGCGAAGGCAGCACGCCCGGCATTGTGTGGCTGGGGGGCTATTACTCGGACATGCTGGGCAGCAAAGCCCAATGGCTGGATCAGTGGGCATCGGAACGCGGCGTGGCCTTCCTTCGGCACGACTATTCCGGTCATGGCGAATCTGGCGGCGAATTCCGCGATGGCACGATCTCGTTATGGCTGGAGCAAAGCCTTGCGGTATTTCGCGCGTTTTCCTCCGGCCCGCAAATCCTCGTCGGTTCGTCCATGGGTGGATGGATCGCCTTGCGCATGATCGAGGAATTGCAAAGGACCGGCGAAGGCGGGCGTGTTGCAGGAGTGGTGCTCATCGCGCCGGCGCCGGATTTCACCTCGGAACTCGTCGAGCCGCAATTGACAAATGATCAGCGCCGGCAGATCGCCGAACGCGGTTATATGGAAGAACCGTCCGATTATTCGTCCGTGCCTTATATCTATACCAAGGCTTTGCTGGAAGACGGCAAAACCAACCAGGTTTTGAAGGGTGTCATCCAGACCGATTGTCCTGTCCACATCCTTCAAGGTATGGAGGACAAGGACGTGCCCTATACCCATGCGCTGAAATTGATGGATCACCTGCCTGTCGACGATGTGACGATTACACTGGTGCGCGATGGCGACCATCGCCTGTCTCGTCCGCAAGACCTTGATCTTCTGACACGAACCGTGTCTTCAATGGTGGATAGAGTCAAACTCCTTCATCCGTTCCAATAGGTTCCCAGGCTCCCCATGCGCTTTTCCGTGATCGCTTCTGCTGTCGTCGCTGCTGTCGTCGGCTTTGGCGGAACGCTTGCACTTATCATCGCGGCAGCGCAGGCACTCGGAGCCACACAGGCCGAAACTGCGAGTTGGGTGACGGCATGCTGTCTCGCGATGTTCCTCGCGACAGGCTATCTGAGCTGGCGTTACAAGATGCCGATCATTGCCGCTTGGTCAACACCTGGATTAGCTCTCATCGGCGGCTCGATAGGCTTTACCATGCCGCAGGCGGTAGGGGCGTTCATCGTCACCGCGATAGCGATCATTCTCACCGGGTTGATCAAACCGGTTTCTGCCTTTGTCTCCAGGATCCCGGCATCGATAGCGTCGGGCATGCTGGCCGGTGTGCTGTTTGCATTCCTGATCGGCGCTGCACGAACCATACCCATAGACCCGGTTTTTGTACTGCCTCTTATTACGCTCTTCTTCATCATCCGCTTGTTCAACCCGGCCATGGCGGTGCTGGCCGTTCTTTTCGGCGGCGTGATTTATGCTTTTGTCAGCGGCCGCGTTGCCAGCGTCCCTGGTGTCGAGCTTTCGACGCTGACACTCATCATGCCGGTCTTCGACATGCGCGCGATGATCGGCCTGGCGCTGCCGCTTTATCTGGTCACCATGGCATCGCAGAACCTGCCGGGCTTTGCCGTCCTTCGTGCAGCGGGTTATGAGCCGCCAACGGCGGCGGCACTGCAGGTCACCGGTCTGGTCTCTCTTGTCACGGCGCCCTTTGGTGCGCACACAAGCAACATGGCGGCAATTTCTGCTGCTATCTGCACTGGCCCGGATGCGCATCCCGACCCGGAAAAGCGCTGGCTGACCGGCCCGTTCTATGCACTGTCCTATCTGATCTTTGCGATTTTTGGGGCGTCGCTGGTTGCCCTGTTTGCTGTCTTGCCCGCGCCGCTCATCGCCCTCGTCGCAGGTCTCGCGCTCATCGGGGCGTTTACCAATGCCCTGTCGCTGGCGCTCAAAGTCGAACATGAGCGGCTGGCGGCGATCGTTACCTTTGCTGTCACGGCCTCAGGAATTACCATTGCGGGAATTGGCGCCGCCTTCTGGGCCCTCGTGGCCGGACTTCTCGTCATAGCCGTCGACTACGCAAAGAAACGTTTCGTATTTCAATGATTTGGGGCATTTGAAATCACAGTTTCTTGAAAAGCCGCAAAGTCTTTCCCATGTCGATGTCAATCGGCCAATAGGGGCCGGGCTTTCTTGATAGGGAAGGGCTTTAGATGAACACTTCTGCTTTAATCCGTCCAGGCTGGTCTCCGGCGACCATCGCTCTGATGATTATCGGGTTCACGTTGTTCTGGCCTCTCGGTTTGGCCATGCTTGCCTACATTGTCTGGGGCAACCGTTTCGGCGGTTTCAAGCACGAAATGAACAATGCGGCCGATAATGTTTGCGGTGCGTTCCGCCGCAGCCGCCATTCTCAGCATTTCGGCAGAGGCCCATTCGGCACTGGCAATATTGCCTTTGACGAGTGGCGCGAGAAGGAACTGCAGCGGCTCGACGAAGAGCGTCGCAAGCTCGAAGAGATGCGAACCGAATTCGAAGACTATGCCCGCGAACTCCGGCGCGCCAAGGACCGGGAAGAGTTCGATCGCTTCATGGCCGAGCGGAACGCTGCGCCAAAGAAACCTTCTGGTTCCGTTCCAGGTGTGAATGACGCCGACCAGGAATAGCGACTAAGGTCGGTTCCTGGAAATTCGATTGGCGGCGCCTTGTGGCGCCGCCTCTGTTTTGTCTCACCGGTTTTGCTCGAATCAATTAAAGTAGCTCTATGATCCTGTCCTTGTTCCGCAGCCCGCCGAAAAAATCCGCGACGCTTAAAGCCGAGCGGAGTTATGAGGTCGCGGGCCGTGTCCTGCCGCTGCTGGTAATGGAAAATCCGCGGGCGACGCGGTTGACACTGCGCATCGACGCAGGGGGCAAGGGTCTACGCATGACCGTGCCGCCGGGCATACCTGCGCGGGAAGTCGAAAAATTTCTCGTCCGTCACGAAGGCTGGATCGAGACACGCATTGCGAAGATGCCCGATCAACCGAACGTACGCCCGGGCGTTAAGATACCCGTGCGTGGCGTGCCACATCTCATCGTGCACGAACCAGCAAAGCGTGGAACTGTGCGGCAGGAAAACGGAGCCGAAGGGCCGAGGCTGATCGTCTATGGCGATCGCCCGCATCTCGCCAGGCGCGTTGGCGACTTCTTGAAACGTGAGGCGCGACGCGACCTGGAAATGCTCGTCGCCCGTCACACAACCACCGTTGGGCGGCGCGCAAAGGCTGTCCGCCTGAAAGATACAAAAAGCCGCTGGGGCTCATGCACATCGGACGGTACGTTATCGTTTTCCTGGCGCATCATGATGGCGCCGCCGCCGGTTATCGACTATCTCGTCGCCCATGAAGTGGCCCATTTGAAAGAGATGAACCACGGTCCGAAATTCTGGAAATTGTGCGGCGAGCTTTGCCCTGACACAGAGCGCTGCAAAGCCTGGCTGAAACGCAATGGCAGCGCCTTGCAGGCTATCGATTTCAACTGATGGAACGCGCTTTTTCACCTGCGGTTTTGCAGGCGGCAAGAACGCTGTGGAATTTTCATCTCATCTATGACGAACTGTCTGAGGTCGATGTGATCATTGGTCTCGGCAGCTACGACTTGCGCGTCGCCGATCGTTGCGCCGAGCTGTTTCACCAGCGCCTGGCCAAAAAAATTCTCTTTACCGGCAAATCCGGCAATTGGACGAACAATCTATTCGATGGCAGTGAAGCTGAAGCGTTTGCCGTGCGTGCCAGAGAACGGGTTGTTCCTGCGGACGCGATCCTGATCGAACCGCAAGCCACCAATATCGGGGAGAACATCCGGTTTTCACGTGCAATGGCGAAGGGCCAGGTGGCTCGCATCATCATTGTCACCAAGCCTCAGACCCAGCGCCGCGCCTATGCGACGGTCCGAGCACAATGGCCCGAAGTATCGGCACTTGTCACTGCACCAATGACGCCCTTCGAAGAACAACCGATCGAAGCCTATCCGTTTGAAATGTTCGTCCACGAAATGGTCGGCGACGTGCAGCGAATACGCGACTATCCGTCCAAAGGCTTCCAGATAGCGCAATCCATCCCTGCATCTGTCGCGGATGCGTTCGATTTCCTTGTTAAAGAAGGCTATCACCACCATCTTTAACCATTGATCAATGCGCAAAATCCTCGACTTTGACGCATTTTCATGCGAGTGGCGGCTTATGGGCCTTGATATCAAGATATGCGGGTTGAAAACCGCCGAAGCAGTGGCTGCGGCGCTGGACGGCGGCGCGTCTCATATCGGCTTCATTTTCTTTCCGAAAAGCCCCCGCTATGTCGATCCCCGCGAGGCTGGCCGTCTGCGTCAGGCTGCCAAGGGGCGCGCGATAGCAGTCGCTGTGACTGTCGATCCGGATGACGTCACGCTCGACGCTATTGTTGCTGCGATGCAGCCGGACATGCTCCAATTGCACGGCAATGAGAACGTCAACCGGGTTGCGGAAATCAGGGCCCGTTATGGCTTGCCGGTCATGAAGGCACTTGCCTTGCGCGAACGCGGCGATCTTGAACAGATCAAGCCGTATATCGGCGTGGCCGACCGCTTCCTTTTTGACGCTAAACCACCAAAGGGATCGGAGCTTCCTGGCGGAAACGGTGTTTCTTTTGACTGGCAGGTGCTGAGTGAGCTTGACGCCTCTACCGATTACATGCTTTCCGGTGGTCTCAACGCGAGTAATATCGCCGAGGCGCTACGGGCAACGAATGCACAAGGCATCGACATTTCTTCCGGCGTCGAGTCTGCACCGGGCGTGAAGGATGTTGGCCTGATCAAGGATTTTTTCCGGGCTGTGCGCGCTGCCAAAAGCGCTGATGCGGCCTGAAAATAAGAGGCGGTCGTTTCAACAAAGCGACAGGGCCTCAAGAACGGAGTGATGCAGTGAACACGGTGGTTGAACCCAATTCATTCAAGACAGGCCCTGACGAGGAGGGCATGTTCGGCATTTTCGGCGGACGTTTTGTTGCCGAGACACTGATGCCGCTGATCCTTGAACTGCAGCAGGCCTATGAAGACGCGAAGAACGATCCCTCGTTCAAAGCAGAGCTTCAGGCCTTGTCGACGCATTACGCCGGACGGCCATCCAAGCTCTATTACGCCGAAGGCCTGACACAACATGTGCGCCAGCTGGCCAAGGATCAGGGCCTCGACGGTGGCGCCAAGATCTATTTCAAGCGCGAAGATCTTAATCATACCGGCAGCCACAAGATCAACAATTGCCTTGGCCAGATCCTGCTGGCAAAGCGTATGGGCAAGACCCGCATCATCGCGGAGACGGGCGCCGGCCAGCATGGTGTAGCCTCCGCCACCGTTTCGGCGCGTTTCGGCCTGCCATGCGTGGTCTATATGGGCGCAACCGACGTCGAGCGGCAGAAGCCCAATGTGTTTCGCATGAAATTGCTCGGCGCCGAGGTCAAGCCCGTATCGTCTGGCCATGGCACGCTGAAGGACGCGATGAACGAGGCCCTGCGCGACTGGGTCTCGAATGTCGAGGATACTTACTACCTGATCGGTACCGCCGCTGGCCCGCATCCCTATCCGGAGATGGTGAGGGATTTCCAGTCGGTGATCGGTACGGAAGCCCGCGAACAGATACTCGAACGCGAGGGGCGCCTGCCGGACACCATCATTGCTGCCGTTGGTGGCGGGTCCAACGCAATCGGTCTGTTCCATCCCTTCCTTGACGACAAGAGTGTCGAGATCATCGGCATCGAAGCTGGCGGCCGCGGGCTCGATGGCGAAGAGCATTGTGCCTCGATGAGCGCGGGGCGTCCCGGCGTCTTGCATGGCAACCGCACCTATCTCTTGCAGAACAAGGACGGCCAGATTCTCGATGGTCACTCTGTTTCGGCCGGTCTCGATTACCCGGGCGTCGGTCCGGAGCATTCATGGTTGCGCGATACGGGCCGCGTTTCCTATGTACCGATACTCGACGATGAAGCTCTCGAAGCTTTCACCCTGACAACCCGCACCGAAGGCATAATTCCTGCACTGGAATCCGCCCATGCTATTGCCCATGCGGTGAAAATCGCGCCGAAAATGGCACAGGACAAGATCATGATCGTCAATCTTTCCGGGCGCGGCGACAAGGATGTGCACACGGTCGGGCAGCTTCTAGGGATGGACATCTGATCATGACGACGCGTATCGACAGAAAATTCGCAGCGCTCAAAGCTGAAGGGCGTCCGGCACTCGTGACTTATTTCATGGGCGGCGATCCCGACTTCGACACGTCGTTGAAGATCATGAAGGGGCTGCCCGGCGCAGGTTCCGACATCATTGAACTCGGTGTGCCATTCTCCGACCCCATGGCGGATGGACCTGCCATTCAGGCCGCCGGATTGCGTGCCCTGAAAAAGGGCATGTCGCTGACGAAGACGCTCGATCTCGCCGCGCGCTTTCGGCAGGCCGACGATACGACCCCGATCGTGATGATGGGATATTACAACCCGATCTACATCTACGGCGTCGACCGCTTCCTTGTGGATGCCGTTGCCTCTGGTATCGACGGCCTGATCATCGTCGACCTGCCGCCGGAAATGGACGAAGAGCTCTGCATTCCCGCCATCAAGGCCGGGATCAATTTCATTCGCCTGGCAACACCGACGACTGACGACAAGCGTTTACCGAAGGTCCTGCAGAACACATCGGGCTTTGTGTACTATGTATCGATGAACGGCATTACCGGATCGGCATTGCCTGATACGAGCCGGGTTGCGGCCGCTGTCGAGCGGATCAAGAAGCATACGGACTTGCCGGTCGTCGTCGGCTTCGGCGTCAAGACCGCTGAGCAGGCCAAGGTAATCGGCTCCGCCGCAGACGGCGTTGTCGTCGGCACGGCGATCGTCAATGCTGTTGCCAACACGATCAATCCCGACGGTTCCTTGGTGGCCGATCCCGCCGAAGCCGTTGCCACGATGGTCAAAGGCCTTTCCAGCGGTGTGCGGGCGTCAAGTCTTGCGGCGGCCGAGTAAAGCTCCTAAATCAACCGTTTGCTAGAAGAACAGGACCGATCATGAACTGGATCACGAATTACGTCCGGCCCAAGATCAATTCGATGCTTGGTCGCCGTGAAATGCCCGAGAATCTCTGGATCAAGGATCCAGAATCCGGCGAAATGGTTTTCCATACGGATCTGGAAAAGAACCAGTGGGTCGTACCAACTTCCGGCCATCATATGCGTATCCCTGCAAAGGACCGGTTGAAGTTCTTTTTCGATGACGGCGTCTTTGAAGTGCTGGAACAACCGAAAGTTGCGACAGACCCGTTGAAATTCCGCGATGAAAAGCGTTACGTCGATCGGCTGAAGGAACATCGCACCAAAACCGGCCAGGATGATGCGATCATCAACGCACTTGGCACGATCGAGGGACTGCCGATCGTCGTGACCATCCATGACTTCAGTTTCATGGGCGGTTCGCTCGGCATGGCGGCGGGTGAGGCAATCATCAAAGGTTTCGAAACCGCGATCGCCCAAAAGAAACCGCTGGTGCTTTTCGCTGCGTCCGGCGGTGCTCGCATGCAGGAGGGAATTCTTTCCCTGATGCAATTGCCGCGCACGACAGTCGGCGTCGAAATGCTGAAGGAAGCTGGTCTGCCTTATATCGTTGTCCTCACGAACCCGACGACAGGCGGCGTCTCCGCCTCTTACGCAATGCTTGGTGATATCCACATCGCCGAACCCGGCGCGTTGATCGGCTTTGCCGGGCAGCGTGTTATTGAACAGACCATCCGCGAAAAATTGCCCGAAGGGTTCCAACGCGCCGAATATCTGAAGACGCATGGGATGGTGGATATGGTCGTGCCGCGGCCGGAACTGAAAGCAACGATTGCCCGGCTACTGAAAATGCTGATGGGTGAAGCGGCCACGGAAATTGCTGAGGAACACCCCAACGAACAGGCCGTGGTACCGGTACCTGTCGAAACCGAAGCTTGATGCCGACCTGCTTTTTGAATTGGCTGTGCAATGCCATCGCGTGCTGAACAAGAGATCGACCGGCTCCTCGGGCTCCACCCCAAGGGCTTCGATCTGTCTCTCGGCCGTATAACGCGCCTATTGGACACGCTGGGCAATCCGCAGCTGCGGATACCGCCGGTAATCCACGTCGCAGGCACCAACGGCAAGGGTTCTGCCGTCGCCTTCTCGCGGGCGCTGCTTGAAGCCGCAGGCTACACGGTACACGTCCACACCTCGCCGCATCTTGTACGCTGGCATGAGCGCTACCGGATTGGCGCGCCAGGCGGCGGCAAGATCGTCGACGACGATGTGCTGGCGGATGCGGTCAAGCGGGTTGCCGACGCCAATGCCGGACAGGCAATCACCGTCTTCGAGATCCTTACCGCCGTCACTTTCGTTTTGTTTTCGGAGCACCCGGCGGATGCTGTCATCCTCGAAGTTGGGCTTGGCGGGCGGTTCGATGCGACCAATGTCATTCCCGAGCCGGCCGTCAGTGTCATCATGCCCATTTCGCTCGATCACCAGCCCTATCTCGGTGATCGTGTGGAGCTGATTGCCGCGGAAAAGGCTGGCATCATCAAGCCGCGTTGCCCTGTTGTCATCGGCGCCCAGGAGGAGGAAGCCGTCCGCATGGTGCTGATCGAGACCGCCGAACGCCGCGATTGCCCATTTACGGTGTATGGCCAGGATTTCCTCAGCTTCGAAGAACGTGGGCGCATGGTCTATCAGGACAACAAGGGATTGATGGATCTGCCGTTGCCAGCGCTGCTGGGGCGTCATCAGCTGGCAAACGCCGCCGCGGCGATCCAGGCGGTCAGAACTGCCGGTTTCAAGGTGCCGGAGCAGGCCGTCGAACGGGCGATGGCAAACGTCGAGTGGCCCGCCCGGATGCAGCGGCTCATCAAGGGCAAGCTGGTGGAGATGGCGGTCCCGGGCTCGGAAATCTGGCTTGATGGCGGACACAACCCCGGAGCGGGGCTGGTGATCGCCGAGGCTATTGCCACATTGGAAGATCGCAACCAACGGCCGCTGTTTCTTATCACCGGCATGATCAATACCAAGGATCCTGTTGGCTATTTCCAGGCTTTTACCGGCATGGCGCGGCACGTCTATACGGTGCCGATACGTTCCAGCGGCGCCGGGATTCCACATGACGAGCTCGCGCTTGCTGCCAATGAAGCCGGGCTTTCGGCTGAACCTGTGCATTCAGTCGAAAATGCTCTGAAGATTCTGGCGCATAGCTGGGATACATCCGAGCCGGCACCGCGAATTCTTATCGGTGGATCGCTGTATCTGGCTGGCGACGTTCTTTCGGACAATGGCACGCCGCCTTTATAGGCAACAAAAAGCCCGGCACTAAACCGGGCTCTTTTGTTCGAATGACTTGAACAATCAAGCAGCCGAATTCCTGATCCAATCGGACAATTTGCTCTTCGGAGCAGCGCCGACCAGATTGGCAGCAAGTTCACCATCCTTGAACATCAGCAAAGTCGGGATCGAACGTACACCGAACTGGGCAGCGAGTTCCGGATTTTCATCGATGTTGACCTTGGCAATCGTGATCTTGCCTTCCATCTCGGAGGCAATCTCTTCGAGAGCAGGGGCGATCATCTTGCAGGGGCCGCACCATTCCGCCCAAAAATCAACGACGACAGGCTGGCCCGCCTGAATGACGTCGGACTGGAAATTGCTGGTGTCGATCTTGACGGTAGCCATGGGCTTTTCCTTGTGTGTTTGTGAATGTGTTGCACATCATGTGGTGAGTCGGCTCGCAATCGTCAAGCTCGGTATTGTCACGATTCGGTGCAAACAGTCTGGAGCAGTCTGCAATCCTGCTTCGTTTCCTGCCCGCAGCAATCAACAATCAGCCTTACCACGTTTTGCCTTTTCCAATCCATATCCTTTGCTCACACCATCCGACCGAGTGCGTCACGCATCGCATCGGCGGGGATATCGATCAGGTGCGGACCTTCGGTGAAGAGCAGCGCAGCCTCCACAATCTTGCCCGGATAAAGCGGCTCCAGCAATTGGCGGTAAAGAGCGAGCTGCGCGACATACGCCTCCGGAACCTTGGCGAGATTGGCGGGGGGTGGGCGGTTTGTCTTGTAATCCACGATGAGCACTCGCTTTTCATCGGCTGCCAGCCTGTCGATCACGCCCGAAACTGCGTGATCCTTGCCGCGCAGATGCAGCGTTCCCATGATCGCCACTTCTGCAAGCGAACCTGATACGAAAACCGGCGCGTAGCGCGGATCATCTATAACGTCGAGGACCGATTGCAGGGCATCTTCGATTTCCTGCCGGGGCCAGTCGAAGGCCGCGCGCGAAAGGTAGCGCTCAGCAGCTGGGAGCCGTTGTTCGGCGGGCAAGTTCGGCAAGGTCTGCAGCAAGGCGTGGATGACCGTTCCACGGCGGATCGCGAAAGATGGATCACCCCCATTTGCTGTCAATACTGGCGAGCCGGTCATCACGGGCGCTTCATCGTCCGGTTCAATCAAGACCGAGACGCCGGATGGCGCAAGCGGTCTTGGCAGGCCGGCTTCTCGCGGCATGGGAGAGCGATAGGCTGCCGGGAATGGTTCGGCGCGCGCTTCGGAAGGCGTGGCCAGTTCATCGATCGGCGTGTGAGTGCGTTCCATCACGCGATAACGCCTGGCGACCACAGTTTCTACGGGATGCTGGAATGGCTCGCTCAACTCTCCCAGGGCCGCGTCGACCAAACCATGCCATGTTTCGGATACCTGCCGTGATCCGCGATAGCCGCATACGATCAAGCGATCCTCGGCGCGCGTCATCCCCACATAGAGAAGCCGGCGATACTCTTCTTCGGCGCGAATTTTCAGATCATCGACGATTGTTCCCGTAAAGGCGGTTGCATAGGTCTTGCCGGGAACGAAAAGAAAACCTGGACCTTGCCAGCCATCTTTTTCCTGCAGCTTGAAAGAAAGTAAATTTGGCGTTCGCCCACCTGCTGACGCCGCACTGCCGGAATCGACCAGGAAGACGACGGCCGCCTCCAGCCCCTTGGCTGCATGTACCGTCATGATGCGAACTTCATTACGGCTCTGATCAAGTTCACGCTTGATCTCGGGTGTTGCGGCGTCAAGCGTTTCAAGGAATGCCTGAAGGCCGGGGAGGCCGGTCTTTTCCGTGGCAACCGCATAGTTTTGAAACTCGTCTATGACATCGCCGGCTTCATGGCCAAGTCTTGCCAACAGATCGCGTCTGGCGCCTCCCGGCCCTAAAATCTCCGCATAGAACTCAAATACCGGTACAGTGTCGGCCCGATTGCGCCAATTCTGCAATCGTTGCGCCGTTGCACTCACGATCAGATCATCGTCGGCACGCGCCTTCAGCCGTTGATAGAGTGTTTCATGTTCTGCCCGGCCATAAGCAAGGTCAAACAGCTGTTCATCATTCCACTTGAACAATGGGCTCTTCAACAGTGCAGCAAGCGACAGGTCGTCGGATGGCAGCAGCATGAACCGGCCAAGCGCCACCAGATCCTTGATGGCAATGTGGTCCGTGAGCTTCAACCTGTCAGCGCCGGCCACCGGAACGTGCCGCTTCTTCAGCTCACGCGACAAAGCTGGCATGAACTGATCGCGCTTGCGCACCAGAACCATGATGTCTCGCGCTTCGAGACGCCGGCCCTGCCCCTCGATTACTTCGCCGTTACTTAGCCAGCTATCTATCGTCCTGGCGATCTGCTCCGCGAGCCGGACAGGTGGAGCAGGCAGGCTATCCACGGGCTTGCGCCAATCGTCTTCCTGCGGAGCGCTTTCTGGCGTGATCATGTCCCATATCTGGACCTCGCCGGGATCATGATCGCGAATGGCCGTATGGACGGTTGGGCCGTGCTCTTGTCCGAAGCCCCGATTGGCCTCGGGCCGGGCAAAAACTTTATCGACGGCCGACAAAACATCGGGGGCCGAGCGAAACGAGAAGTTGAGATTGACACGCTCAAAACTCAGTTCAGATTGCCTGGTGTTCCTTTCGGTCGCCCTGCCATGCTTGGCAAAATCCTCAGGAATAGCGCCCTGAAACGAATAAATGGATTGCTTCTCGTCACCGACGGCAAACAGCGTGCGCCGGATGTCGCGGGCGGATTTGCCGGCAAAAAATTCCGCGCTGAGCAGACGGATGACACGCCATTGATTGGGGCTCGTATCCTGCGCCTCATCAACCAGAATATGATCGATACCCTTGTCCAGCTTGTACTGTACCCATGGTCCAGCATCCTGACGCGACAGCAATCTCACCGTACGCACAATCAGATCGTCGAAATCGAGCAGACCATGCGTCTTTTTCATCTGCTGATAGCGGCCGATCAGATCGTCAATCAGAACCAGGGCGGAAAGGGTAAGGCGAAGCACGCGCCGTTGTTTAAGACGGTCCAAACCCTGGAATACGCGTTGTGCCGCCTGATCGTAACGATCGATAAAATCCGGATAACCGTCAGTCACCCCCTTGGTCGCGATATAGGAACCGCTTTTGGGATCACCCGTCGCTTTCAGGAACGCCGCCCGCAGTGCTTCCTCACGTTGGTCGACTTGTTCGTTGAACTTTGCATGAAGCAGAATCAGCGCAAATTCTTGCGCCCGCGTCGCGCTCTTTTGTATCTGCAGAATGCCGGACAACATCAAGTGATCGAATTCGTCCACCGGCCAAAGCGTTGACAGAATACTGTCTTCGGTCTCGTCGCCTTGGAAGCCGAAGTGCGAATAAAAAGCCTGGCGGCGCAGATCATCATAACCGACTTCACCGATAAATTGTGTCAGATCGTGCCGTTTGTTTACTGCTTCATCGAGCAGTTGCTGCAGACCAAACTCTCCGGCGGCATCGAGCACATCGGCAAAAGCCGCGGCAAGCTCCGTGTTATGGTCAAGGCGCGCTGCCTGCAAGAGTTGGCGACGCGCTTCGCCGACCAGCGCAATCTGCATCATGTCATCCATCAATTCGAAATGGCCCGCAATATTGGCTTCAAGCGGGAACTGATGGAGAATCGCTTCACAAAAGGCGTGGATGGTCTGAATCTTGAGCCCGCCCGGCGTTTCCAGCGCCCGTGCGAACAGACGGCGCGCTTGTGCCAGCCGCTTCGCCCCTGGGCGATTGCCATCGATCTTCTCAATGGTCTGGGCCAACGCACCTTCGTCCAATGTTGCCCAATCGGACAATCGCGCAAAAACGCGGTTTTGCATGACCGCTGCTGCTGCCTTGGTATAGGTCAAGCAAAGAATCTTGGAGGGATCTGTTCCATCTAGCAGCAGGCGAATGACGCGTTCGGTCAGTACATGCGTCTTCCCCGACCCGGCATTGGCTGAAACCCAGACGGAATCCTTCGGATCGGCCGCCTTGTTTTGATTGGCGATTGTTTCTCTTGGAATGTTGCGCGGCGTCTTCATTCGCCGTCACCACTATCATCAGCGCCGCCCGCCGACCATTCCAGCACACGTGCGAGATGATCGTAATCCCCGGTCAAATCGCTTTCCTTGAATGGCAGTGCCCGCGAAAGATAGCCTTTGTGCGGGTCGCGATAAGCGGTCAGCAATTCGGTCAGGCGACGCCACGAAAGCTCGCCCAATTCTGGCGCGGACTTCTCGCTGCCGTTTGCGCCGGTGCCGATCTTGAGGATCGATTCCGGATCGACCTTTCCGTTGGGGCGGAGCCGCACATAGAGGAGATCCGCCGCATCGCGAGCGCCGACTTCATGGAAAGCACCCCGCGCCAAAAGCGCTGCTTCGAGTGCAAGCTGCGGAGACAAAAGCACATGCGCCTGCCGCTTGGATGGTGTCGATCCGGTTTTGTAGTCGATGATCTCAGCCGAACCGTCGCGCCGGAGGTCAACGCGGTCAGCACGGCCCGAGAGCGTCACGCCGGTCGCTTCGACGGGGATCTTTCTTGAAGCAATTTCCGCATGACGTGCCGTTATAAGGTGCGCGCGTTGCCGTTCCCATTGGAGGTATTCCGGAACCAAAGATTGAAAACGGGGCCACCACACCGCATCGATTTCTTCCGGCAATGCGATCGCATCAAAAAAACGCCGTCCGATTTCCAGAAGAAGTGCGGATGCATCGTCGGTCTGCGGATCGACACCCTCTGCAGTGAAATTTGCCAGGATATCGTGGAACAACGATCCACGCTCTGCGACATCGGGATCGCGGATCAGCGGTTCGATAGGGCGCAGGCGCAGGATGCGCCGGGCAAAGATCGCGTAAGGGTCGCGCCTGAGCGTCTCAATCTCCGTGACGGAGAAATGCTTTGGCCGCGCGCCTAAAGGTGGCTTGGGTTCGGGCCGCTTGACGAAATCTTCGTCTGGTGCAGTATCGATCTCCCGCGCCCAGTTCAGATACTTCGCGCCCCGGGTGCGCAATTCAGTAGTTGCAGTTTTGCCAAGAACCGTTTCGAGGCGTTGTAACCAGCGCGACGCAACCGTTGGAGCGTTGGCGGCGCGCTGCGCCCGTGTGAGAATGACGCGGTCCATACCCATCGCCATCTGGAAATCATGAGCTGCAAGACCGGTGCGCCGTTCCGGTGGTTCAAGATTGATGATTGATTTCATTGGCCGCGACATGAAAGGATCATTGCGGGTTTTGCCCGGCCATGACCCTTCGTTCAGACCGCCGATGACGACCGTATCGACCGTCTGCAAACGGGCTTCGAGTGCCCCCCAGATAAAGAGGCGGGGATGCGCACCGGCCTTAGGCTTGACGACCTCTCCCGCGACCAGCGCCTCGATCATCGACGGCCATTCGGAAGGCATGAACTCCAACCCTGCATCTGCCGATATCAAATTGCGCAGGAAGGCGGCGAACTGTTCGCCAGCAGCGCCGGAATAGAGCGCCGCAATATCGCCTTGGTCGTCCCGTGCCAGATTTTCCAAACTGGCGACCGTGGCGTGGATAATCTCCGCGATCTCCACCGGGGCTTCTCTGGAAGCAAAGGCCGCCAACGGCTCCATACTTTGCGTGAGCGCGTCGCAGGTTGAGCGGGCGGCCTCGATGTGCGCCACGGTAATTTGCCGGAGCCAAACGGGTTCAAATGGTGTTGTGCTTGCGTCAGAAAGGCGTTTTTCAAAGAAAGAACGGAGGCCGGACAATGTAGCGCGGCCGGTGCCGCCGCGAAGCGACACGAGTTCAATGGTTTCTGCAGCTTGCCTAACAGCGGAACGTTCGAGACCGAGCCGGGTCAATGGATGTTTGAGAAGCGCGAGCAATGCGACAGGATCGCCAGGATTGAAGATTGTCTCAAGTGCCAGCCGCATCAATGTGGCTGGTTGCGTTTCGCGCAGAGCATGCCCGCCGGAATCATCGGCCACGATATTGAAGCGTGCAAGCTCGGTCGAGACACGCCGCGCAAGATCGCGATCCGCAGTGATCAAGGCTGCAGTCTTGCCTGGCTGGTTAATCGCATCACGCAAGGCAACAGCGACTGCGAGCGCTTCTTCCCGTTCATTCGCGGCCTCCACAAGCGCAATAGGCACGATGGCAGCCAAGAACCTGCCATCGCCACGGTCGATATCGGCCCATGCTTCACTCGTGTCTGCGGGGCGCATCGCCTCGGCCAGCAAAGCCTCGCGCGCACGTTTTGGCGCGGCGACTTCTCCCAACTGGATGACGTCCTGACGCAGAACGCCGAGCTGGCTCAATAGCTTTCTCAAACCATATTGCGGGTGACCGAAGATCGATGGGCTATCGATGGTATTGGCCAGAAGTTCCCAACTTGCCGCGTCCATGTCACGATCGACGCCGGGCAGGACCAGAGCACCTTGTGGCAAGCGAGCGATGGCGGCGAGCAGTTGTGCGGTGGCGGGTATGGAACCGGTGGAACCGGCGGCGATGACCGGCCCGGCTGGCGGGCTGCGTAACAGGCGCTCGGCTTCGAGCTCTATCAGTCGGTTGCGATGGGCGGCAGGGTTGGATCGATGCCGATCGGCAAGAACCTCAGGCCAAAGACTGGTGACTATTCCCAGGAAGTCCAGAGTTACCTGCCACCAGTTCGGCAGATCCTCCGACACAATGTTGGATAGCGACGACCATCCCATCGCTTCGGTCTCAACCTGATCCATCAAGCTTGCGAGATCTCGCGCCAGCCAGATTGCATCGGCGGTCGTAGCCGGGATCGCGATCTCTTCGTTGCCGAAAAGCGCCCGGACGTGGCCGGGCAGACGTTCGCGCCAAGGCCTCACCAGCCGCGCGAGCAGCAGCAGGCGTTCTGTCGAGCCTATCGGCGGCAGGAGATCGAAAAATGCATCCGATCCCATATCGAACATTGCCGCATCCTCGTCCACATCACCGAGCGGCCGGATGACGGGGAGGATAGCAGACTTGGCGGGGCTCGTTTCGACCAGCAAAGAGCGCAGGGTGCGTGCAGCGCGGCGTGTCGGCACGTAGATCGTTGCCTGTGCGAGTGCCATAGGATCCGACGGATCCGCGGGATATCCGGGCACAAGTATGCCCGATCGCAGCGCGTCAACCAAAGCAGGCAGAAACGGAATGCCCGGTGCTATGGAGAATATGCGCGAATGTCCGTGCTCAACCATTGACCGTCTGTCTGGCGATGGCGGCTTCCGCCTCGCCAATCGCATCAGGTGTTCCAACCGTCAGCCACAAGCCCTCCATCCGCCGACCATAAAGCCGGTCCGTAGCGATCGCCGCATCAAAATAGCGATTGAGCGAGGCCTTGCCCGCCACGGCGCCTGCGAAAATCCGCGGATGGATAACGGCTGCACCGGCATAAATATTGGGTGACGTTTCGCCAATTCCGAGGCGGCGCAGGCGACCGTCGTTGTCCATGTGGAAATCACCGCGCCCATCATAGCCGGTGGCCTGATCCTTTGCTGCAATCATCAGCAGAATATCCATGCGCGCATCATCCCATCCTTCGGCCAGCAGGACAAGATTGGGCTTCGGTCCATCCACCCAAAAAGTATCGGCATTGACCACATAGAAAGGATCGGAGCCGATCTTCGGAAGTGCGTTAATGATACCGCCGGCGGAATCGAGCAGTTCATTGCGCTCGTCCGAAATGATGATCGCCGGCGTCTCTCGCTTCGCCAGATGCGCATCGACCTGATCGGCAAGATAGTGAACGTTGACGATAGCTCGCTCGACGCCCACATTTTCAAGCGCTTCGAGTCCCCAATCGATTAATGGTTTGCCGGCTACTTTTACCAGCGGTTTCGGCATCGTATCGGTAATCGGAGCCATGCGCTTACCAAGGCCGGCTGCCAGAACCATTGCCGTATGCGGACCTGCCATCAATCAAATCTCCGAAGAAAGTATTCCCGCCTTTTCGCACCATTGCTTGACCGGCGCCAGTGCAGGATGAACAATAACGCGATCAAGATAGGAGCGGATGCGCGGCAGATGTTTCAGATAAAAGGACTTGCCGTCACGTTCGTCGAGTCGGACGAAAATACCAAGTATCTTGGCATTGCGCTGTGCCGCCATGATGGCGAACGCCTTACGGAACAATGCTTCGTCAAAACCGGGATCAGCCGAGCGCCGTTCGTCGATATAGGTGCCAAGCAAATGATCCTGTATGTCTGGGGCAATCGTGACGCGCGCATCGAAGATCAATGACGCAACGTCATAGGCTGACGGTCCAATCATGGCGTCCTGAAAGTCAATAAGTCCGACACGATTGATACCATTTTCGTTTTCGCGCCATAGGATGTTGGGTGAGTGAACATCGCGCAGGAGAAGGCTTGTCTCCGTCTTACTTAGTTGGCTGAATACTTCATCCCATGCAGCCACATATTCTGCCTTTTGGGCGGGTCCGAGCGCTGCTCCACGTATCCGCGGCACATACCAATCGGACAGAAGCTCGACCTCGATCATCATGGCATCGCGATCGAAATCGTGGATGTGATGGGAAATGCCTTCGCCTAAATTGATATCCTTGGACCAGGAATGCTGGTGCAGAGTTGCCAGCAAACGGACCGTTGCTTCATAGCGTTCGAGGATTGGCGCGCCTTGAGCATCCAGTACCCCCTCGCTGCCAAGATTTTCAAGGATGAGAAAACCATTCTCCAAATCCTGTGCGGCGATTTTCGGCACCGTGAAGCCGCGTGACGTGAGCAGCCTGTCAAGCGCGACGAATGCATTCACGGACTGGGAAAGGTGCGCGATTTGCATATAGGTCTTGCCGTCACGAAGGACTGGACCACCTGGATTGTAAGGCGAATTCATGAGAATAAACGGGGGCCCCTCGCCCATTGCAATGGTTTCGTAACCACGGGCTGAAGCGTCGCCAAGCAGATAGCGCCGCTCAGCCGTGGCGAATCCTTCTTCGGCGAGAAACTCGCGAATTGCCAGGGAGCGTTGCAGCCGCGCCAATGCAGCCGGTTCGCCCTCGATCAACGCCTTCCGGCCGTCGCCGTCATTCACAAGCGTTGCCGTCAAACTGGACGCTGATAATGTATCCCCCGCCCGTTCCGGCCATTCCACTACAACGGCACCATCCTCCAGGGCTTCATCAAGACCGAGCTCATCCAGCTCATCGACAGAAGTCAGGCGAAAAAGATCGACATGACTTATTGGCAGGCGCAACTCCGGATAGGACTGCACGATGGTGAAGGTCGGGCTCGGCACCTCATAAAGATTGTCATCGGCGATGGTACGTATCAGTCCCCGTGCGAGCGTCGACTTGCCGGCACCGAGATCTCCGGACAACGTGACGAGATCACCCTTGCGCAACGCCAGTGCCAGATCCTGGCCAAGCCTTGTCGTATCCTCGGGTGTCGCAAGTTGAATGATGATTGATGTCATGGAGAGTTTATTCGGCAGCGATGCTGAATGTGCGCGCCTCCACCGGGAACCGGCAGGTCACCAGCGTGCCTTTGCCGGCGCCGCTATCGATATCGACCGTACCGCCATGCAATTCGACGAAACCCTTGACTATGGAAAGTCCGAGGCCGGCTCCACGCTTGCGGCCGCCATTGGGATAGGGCTGGAAGCGCTTGAAGATGCTGTCGAGAACATAATCCGGCATGCCTGGGCCATTGTCCTTGACGCTGAACACCATTTCGGCCTGGTCGCGCCAGCATGCGAGCGTCACCGTGCTGCCTTCAGGCGCGTAGTTGGCAGCATTGCTGAGAAGATTGGATAGAACCTGCTTGACCCGGCTGGCGTCGGCACGAAACGAACCCGTTCCTGGTGCGATGCGGATGTCGAGCAGGATATTATGCTCCCTGAATCGTTCCGCTACCTTCTCGGATGCAGTGGCGATAGCATCGGTGACCGACACATCGCTGATATCGAGTTCCATGATACCGGCATCGACGGTGGCGAGATCGAGAATGTCGTTGACGATCGTCAGCAGCACCGAAGAGGACGTGCCGATGTGATCGAGATAATCGCGTTGACGGTCATTGAGCGGCCCTGTCATCGGTGTCTGCAGAAGTTCGGTAAAGCCGATGATATTGGTCAAAGGCGATCGCAGCTCATAGGACACATGCTGAACGAAATCGTTCTTCAACTCATCCGTCCGCTCCAGAGCTTCATTCTTCTCCTTCAGCGCGCGCTCCACTTGCACCGAGTCCGTCACATCAACGAAAGTCAGCATGGTCTGACCGTTTGGCAGCGGCGCCGTCGCATAATAGAGAATTTTGCCGGAGCTGAGTTCGAGATGTCCCGAGAGAGACAGTCGCTCGTCGTCAAAACCAGTCACGGTGGTGACAAAGGTTTCCCAATGTGCAGCATCCGAGACCGGTTCACACAACCGGCGAATGGCCGAAATGTGCATACCCTCAGAGATTTGCTCGCGCTTCAGCGACCAGAGGGAAGCGAAAGCAGGATTCGATAGACGAATCTTTCCGTCTGAGCCGAAAACGGCGACGCCTTCCGCCAGATGGTCCAACGTCTGACCCTGCACCTTGATCAATGTATTGTAACGGCTTTGCAGCTCGAGCTTCTCTGTAAGGTTTTCGAAGACCCAGGTCACCCCGCCCTTTGGCTGTGGATTGACGATGACACGCAGCGTGCGCCCATCGGTCAGATACCAGATATGCTCCTGCGACTCGACCGAATGATAGGCCGACAACACCGTTTCCTTCCACCGGCGCCAATCTTGCTGCTCCGGCAGGATTCCATCACTGCGGAAGCGATCGAGCAGCATCGCATTGTCGGGGCTACTGTCAAGGAATGCCATGTCCAGTCCCCAGAGCTTGGCAAACGCCTGGTTGTGGAACTGTAGCTTGCGATTGGCGTCGAACATCGCGACAGCAGTGTTCAGCTGGTCGAGTGTGTCCGAATGATTGAGAACCGTTCGCTTGAACTCTTCACGGATCAGTTCGACTTCGCTGACGTCGGTCGCGAGGCCGGCCGAACCCGCACTACTGGCCACGTCGGTGACCCGGAAGACATGACGATCGCCACCAACCACAGTCGACAGCTGTTCCTGGAAGCGCCGGTTTGCTACTTTGTCGCGTTCGATCTTTTCTCGCGCCTGTGCGCCGAACAATTCGCGACCGTCGCGAATCGCAATCTGCGGATCGCGAACATCAACAGCCTTGGCATAGGCCATGTTTACCCAGTTGAGACGGCCATCACCATCACGGCTCCAGGATGGCATATCAATCGATTCCAGCAAGCCGCGCAGTGTGGTGACGGCCTCATTAAGCTGATAGTTTTCAGACTTGAGCAGCGCCTGCGCGACCCGGGTCTCACCGAGATTGATGAAACGCACTATTGCATAACCGCCGGAGGTGCGGCCCTGCACTTCCAGCGGTGCGCCCTTCGAGGTTTCGACCGCAATGTCGAATGGCCGCGCTTTCTCGCGCAAAGCCGAGATGGAACGATCAAGCAGCGTAACGGAATCGACACGTAGCCATCGCCCGAAGGCCAAAAACAGCGCGCGACCTTCTGGCACGCCAATCTCCGGAGGAAGAGTGCCGATGAGATTGGGCGTACTCGAAGCGCCTTCCCACACGATCACGCGCTGATCCTTGAGATTAAGCAGGGCCTCATTGCGCTGGACTGTCACGTTGAGGTCCGCAACCTTGTCGCGCAATTGGCGATTTTCTTGGGCAATACGACTGCGCTCGCGGATAAGCCAGCCTGCGGAAAGTAGCGCTGCACCCATGGCGCCAAGGAAAATAGCGAACTGCACGACTTCGAACGTACCGACCTCTACGCCAAAGGGTGTCGTGATTTTTCCGAGCGCGTCCTGAGCACGAGCCGACAAGGAAGACATCAACAGGACCGGCAGGGCTGAACTTGTGCCTTTAGCCAGGATCCTCCGCAGTCTGTTCAGCACCGGTCCGTGTGCTGCATCTTTACTGCGAACATCACTTGTCCCAATCTTCATATCAACCGTCGCTGCCCCATCCTGACGAATGCCGGCTGTTCCCTTCCGCCTGTAATTTTAAACAAGCGGCCCACCTGGAATACCGTCATCCCGAATCACTACAATAAACCTTGAGCGAATCGACGGGAAGAACTAGGCGCAAAAAAGAAAACCGAAGGATTTGTCAATCCTTCGGTTTCTATATCTTGTGGGTATATACTAGTCAGATCAATATCTGTAGTGGTCCGACTTGAAAGGACCCTTCGGCGTCACACCGATATAGGCAGCCTGTTCTTCCGAAAGCACCGACAATTTCGCGCCAAGCTTGTCCAGATGCAACCGGGCAACCTTTTCGTCGAGGTGCTTCGGCAAGACATAGACTTCATTCTTGTACTGTTCGCCGCGGCTATAGAGCTCAATTTGAGCCAGAACCTGATTGGTGAACGAGGCGGACATGACGAAGCTTGGATGGCCCGTAGCATTGCCGAGGTTGAGGAGACGGCCTTCCGAGAGAAGCAACAGTCGCTTGCCATCCGGGAACGAGATCATGTCGACCTGCGGCTTGATGTTGTTCCACTTGAGATTGCGCAGGGCAACGACCTGAATCTCGTTATCGAAGTGACCAATATTGCCGACGATGACCATGTCCTTCATCGCGCGCATGTGCTCGATGGTGATGACGTCCTTGTTGCCGGTCGTCGTGATGATGATGTCGGCCGTCGGGGCCGCATCTTCGAGCGTCACAACCTCGAAACCATCCATCGCGGCCTGCAACGCACAGATCGGATCAACTTCCGTCACCTTGACGCGGGCGCCGGCACCAAGCAGCGACTGTGCCGAACCTTTGCCCACATCGCCGTAACCGCAGACGACAGCGACCTTGCCAGCCATCATTACGTCGGTAGCGCGGCGGATGCCATCAACCAGCGATTCCTTGCAGCCATACTTGTTGTCGAATTTCGACTTGGTGACGCTGTCGTTGACGTTGATTGCAGGGAAGGGCAACAGGCCCTTCTTCTGCAGCTGATACAGGCGATTGACGCCGGTCGTGGTCTCTTCAGTGACGCCCTTGATGGCATCGCGTTGCCTGGTGAAAAAGCCAGGCGTTTCTTTCATGCGCTTTTTGATTTGTGCGAAGAGGATTTCTTCTTCTTCGCTCTCCGGCTTCGATAAAACATCTTCGCCAGCCTCGGCACGTGCACCGATGAGAATGTACATCGTGGCATCGCCGCCATCGTCGAGGATCATGTTGGAAGGCTGACCATCCGGCCACTGGAAAATCTTGTCCGTATAGGTCCAGTACTCTTCGAGCGACTCACCCTTGACGGCAAAAACCGGCGTTCCGGTTGCAGCAATCGCTGCGGCGGCGTGATCCTGTGTGGAGAAGATATTGCACGAGGCCCAGCGCACTTTCGCGCCAAGCGCCTGCAATGTCTCGATCAAAACCGCTGTCTGGATCGTCATGTGGAGCGACCCGGTGATACGCGCGCCCTTGAGCGGTTGTGTCTTGCCGAATTCTTCGCGGCTGGCCATCAGGCCCGGCATTTCTGTTTCGGCGATATCCATTTCCTTGCGGCCCCATGCGGCCAGCTCAAGGTCCTTGACGATGTAATCCTGTGTGTCGGCCATCTCGTGTCAGCTCCGTCTTCGTTTCCATTTGGCCGCGCACTATTGATCGGGCGACCGGAGATGACGTTGACTAGCAGATTAGACCCCGCCGCACAATGGGATATAAAGAAATCCTTATGCGTGCATATGATTCGACAATGGGAGTTGCATCAATCAGGCTTCTTCGCCGAACTTGTCGGCAATGAGCGTGCCGAGAGCCTTCATCAACTCGCGCGCCTGTACACCGGAGGCGCTGACCTTGATGCAGCAGCCAGGAGACGCAGCAAGCATCATCAGACCCATGATCGAAGTGCCGCCAACGGTCATTCCATCCTTTTCGACCCTAACATGCACGTCGTAGCCATCGACGAGCTGGACGAACTTGGCAGATGCGCGCGCGTGCAGACCACGCCGGTTGACGATCTCGAATTCCTCGACAAGTGCGTTATCCGGGTCAAACGTACCGGTTGTTTCGGCAGTCAGGCGCATTTATTTCCTCTTTGAGCATAAGCCCTATTTGGCTGTCAGCACCTGACTGGCCACATTGATATACTTCCGTCCGGCATCCTGACCTTCGCGCAATGCAGCTGCCATGTCATTGGTAACCCGCACACTGGAAAGCTTGATCAGCATCGGCAGATTAACTCCGGCAATGACTTCGATCCGTCCCGATTCCATCACCGAGATGGCCAGATTGGAAGGCGTACCACCAAACATGTCTGTCAGGATAATAACGCCCGAACCATTGTCGGCACGGGCAACTGCATCGACGATGTCACGCCGCCGCTGCTCCATATCGTCATCCGCACCGATCGAGACGGTTTCCAAATATTCCTGCTGGCCGACCACATGCTCCACGGCATGATGAAATTCTTCAGCCAGTCTTCCGTGCGTCACAAGCACGAGTCCGATCATTCTGAAACTGCTCCTGTCGCGCCAGCCCCTTGGGTTTGGGCTTTTTACTGCGCATTGAATGCCCCGTTTGGCAGGTGTCGCATTTTGGCAGGACGAATCGTGAAGGCAAGCGGAAAAATGGCCTGAGCAAGACGGTCAGTCATTTTATCGCAGTGCAACATTGCAACCATTTGAATCGATTGTCCTATTTTTTCCAAAACGCCCGGAAAAGCCTCGCCTCCACGGCCCGGCAAGCTGCGTCCACCTCCCGTTCAGGTAAAATTAGATGTGGGATCGCGACGCCTTCGAGCACTATTCTAGCGTCACTCGCAAATCGAACGGCTTGTTCGGGCTTGGTCAGTTCAACGGCAAGATGGATCACCCCGCAAGTTTCAAAATCAGCCGTATGCAAGCCCGAGCCGCGCACCTCCAACCCGCCCTGCAACGAGGCAGGGGCAGCGCAGACCAAGCGGCCGGATATGGCTTGCAAAAGACACTGATCGTCGCAGATCAGTGCAGCAAATGCGCCTCTGGCAACCGCTCGCCGCATCAGTTCACTGGCAATCGATGATTTACCCGATCCGGAAGGGCCCGAGATCAGAATACCGCGATCGCCGATGAGGACCGCGGTCGCGTGCACATGCCGATCCGGCTCGACAATCATCAGACCTCGACTGGAATAATGGCGATGAACTTCGCACCGAGATAATTGTCAGAGTCTTTGGGGTCGATGATGTTCTCGGCATTCAACGTGCCGCCGTGAGCCTCGATGATCTGACGGCTGATGGATAATCCCAGGCCCGAGTTCTGCCCGAAGGCCTCTCCGGATGGACGATCCGTATAAAACCGCTCAAATATCCGGTCGATCTGTTCTACCCGGATACCTGGGCCGTTGTCTTCGACGGTAATGCGGATGCGGTCGCCCATATGCTCCAGGGTCACTGTGATAACGCCGTCCTCGACGGGAACGAAAGACCGCGCGTTTTCGATCAGATTGGAGACGACCTGGCCGAGCCGTAGATCATGGCCGGCGACAAAGAAACCCTTCCTGTTGTTCGGCAACTTACCGACTACCAGTTCGATGCGGGTATCTTTCTTGTTCCGCCGGACCTCTCGCGCAGCTGTAACGAGATTGCCCAGCAGATATTTGAGATCGACGTGCTCTGAATCCTCACGTGCGAGTTCAGCGTCCAGTCGCGAGGCGTCAGAGATATCGGTGATCAGGCGATCGAGGCGGCGCACGTCGTGCTGGATCACATCCATGAGCCGTTTCTTCGACTCTTCGTTTCTGGCAAGCGGCAACGTCTCTACGGCGCTTCGCAACGAAGTCAGTGGATTTTTGAGTTCGTGACTCACGTCGGCGGCAAAACTCTCAATCGACTCGATGCGAGCATAGAGCGCATTGGTCATGTCGCGGATCGATGTCGAAAGGTGGCCGATTTCGTCTTGCCGCTCGGAAAAATCCGGTATCTCCTCGCGATTCTTCACCCCGTGCCGGACACGATCGGCAGCGGCAGCAAGACGCCGAAGCGGATTGGCAATTGTTGACGCGAGGAAGAGCGACAAAATAGCCATGACCAGCGCGGCAACCGTAAAGACCCGGATGATCGCATAGCGTTCGCCTTGAACGATCTTGTCGATATCGCCGCCTTCGGTCGAAAGAAGCAGCACGCCGAGCACGGCACGAAACCGCTGGATCGGCACTGCGACCGAGACGATCTGCTCTCCCTTTTCCGTCATGCGGACGACGGTTGCCGGAGAACCGGTCAGCGCCTTCATGATTTCGGGATAAGAGGATCCATTGCCGCCGGGTTGCTCCTGATAAACCGGCAGGTCGCTGCGCCGCAAAAGCCGTGTCATGCGGTTGGTCAGGCGTTCGAAAAAGCTCGGTTCCTCGCCATCGATCGGCGGAAGTTCATACCGCAGAACCTGGCCCCGCGAATAAAGATGGCGCGAATCCAGCAGCAGATTGGAATCCCGGTCATAGATGCGAGCACGCGTCCGCGTCGGTGAGATCAGCCTGCGCAGAACCGGCGCCACGCGCTCTGGATTGATGGGGAAATCGAGATTGTCCAGGACGTCGGGCGACGGCGTAATACTCTGACCAGCCTGCAGTTCCAGCAGCTTCTCTGGGTCGATGGCAATGGAGTTCGTATCGACCGTCGCCGATGACGCTATGGCACCCGCGATGATCTCGCCCTGCGTCATCAGGCTCTCAACGCGAGCATCGATCAATCCGTCGCGGAACTGATTGAGGTACATGATGCCGGACAGAAGCACGGCAAGGCCGGCCAGATTAAGAAAAAGAATGCGCCGGGTCAGGCTCGAAAACAGATAGTTGCCAAAGACGCGGTTCAGCGGACGAAAAAAACGGCGCAAAGCCAGCGAACGCTTGCGGCGCATAACGGCGCTTTTGCGCGTGATATTGCCGCCTTGCAGTTCGGCTACCATCTTTGCCTCAGAACATCATGATTCGGTTGGCTCATCGCATTCATGCAGCGACGAGACAACCTTGTTTTACAGCGGATCACGTAGCTTTGAAAGCACAGGTGCGTTTTCGCACTGAAGTCCCCTTGAGAAGAACCAGTCTGACGATCAGGTTTCGCGGAAGCGATAGCCAACGCCGTAAAGCGTCTCGATCATATCGAAATCATCGTCGACGACCTTGAACTTCTTGCGCAGGCGCTTGATGTGACTGTCGATGGTGCGATCGTCTACATAAACCTGCTCATCGTAGGCTGCATCCATCAGCGCATCACGGCTTTTGACAACACCCGGGCGCTGGGCCAGCGAGTGCAAGATCAGAAATTCGGTCACGGTCAACGTCACCGGTTCACCCATCCACGTGCAGGTGTGACGCTCCTGGTCCATGACAAGCTGGCCGCGCTCAAGCGATTTTGTCTGGGGGCTGCCGGGCTTTGCTGCGCTTTCCCTTGCCGCGACGCGGCGCAGGACGGCCTTTACCCGCTCGACGAGGAGGCGCTGTGAAAACGGCTTGGTGATGAAATCATCGGCACCCATCTTGAGCCCGAACAGTTCGTCAATCTCATCGTCTTTGGAGGTCAGGAAAATGACGGGCAAATCGGACTTTTGACGCAGACGACGCAGAAGTTCCATCCCATCCATGCGCGGCATCTTGATGTCGAAAATGGCGAGATTCGGCGGACGGGCCATCAAACCATCGAGTGCAGAGGCACCGTCTGTATAGGTTTCGACACGATAGCCCTCCGATTCAAGCGCGATCGATACGGATGTCAGAATATTGCGATCGTCGTCGACGAGCGCAATAGTCTGCATTGCGGGTACTTCCCTCATGCCCTGCCTTTCATGTCATCAAAACAACTGTGCTTGTGCCGGACAAATTAGGTACAAAATGTGGCACAGATCGCGAGTCGTGTCATCCCTGCAGGATTCACCTGCTTTTACGCTTACGGAAGGATGACCAAAATTTCCGTTATTTAAAACGATTTAAAAAAATTTAAATTCTTTAAATCGATTAAACGTTTGATACTATTCAATATTTCTGCTTTTGAACATGGGTAGCCGCATTCATGCTGGAAGATGCAGAAAGCAGCACGTGTTAACTTGACCCCTCAACGCATTCTTAAACAATGGCGGACACATGACTAGAGAGACCGGTATTCATAACGCGACGATCGCGCTCGGCACCTCAGGCTTGAAGGATGTTTCGGCGGTCTATTATAACCTGGGAGCCGCGGAACTCTACGAGGAGACCTTGCGCAGAGGCGAAGCGGAGCTGACGGCGCAAGGTGCGCTTGTTGCTCGTACCGGCCAACATACCGGGCGCTCGCCAAAGGACAAATTCGTCGTGCGCGACGCGTCAACCGACGCTCATGTCTGGTGGGACAATAACGCGCCGATGTCACCTGAGGCATTTGAGCTGCTCTATGCAGATTTTATGGAGCAGGCAACGGGCAAGGAACTGTTTGTCCAGGATCTCATCGGTGGCGCCGACGAAGAGTACAGACTGAACACGCGCGTCATCACTGAATTTGCCTGGCATTCACTGTTCATTCGCAATTTACTGATCCGCCCGGATCGTGCCGCCCTGCCTGATTTCGTGCCACAGATGACGATCATCGACCTTCCGTCCTTCCGCGCCGATCCCGCAAAGCATGGCACGCGCTCGGAAACCGTAATCGCTGTCGATCTCAATCGCATGATCGTGCTGATCGGTGGCTCGGCCTATGCCGGCGAGATGAAAAAGTCCGTCTTCACGGCGCTCAACTATATTCTCCCGGCCAAGGGCGTCATGCCGATGCATTGTTCGGCCAATGAGGGTCCGGACGGCGACACTGCCGTCTTTTTCGGTCTCTCTGGTACGGGCAAGACCACGCTCTCCGCTGATCCTACCCGCACACTGATCGGTGATGACGAACATGGCTGGGGCGAGCACGGTGTTTTCAATTTCGAGGGTGGTTGCTACGCCAAGACCATTCGCCTTTCCGCCGAGGCGGAACCGGAAATCTACGCGACGACCCAGCGTTTCGGCACTGTGCTTGAAAATGTCGTTCTCGACGAAAACCGGGAGCCGGACTTCAACGATGGTTCGCTGACGGAAAATACGCGCTGTGCGTATCCCCTCGACTTCATCCCGAATGCATCGAAGACCGGCAAGGCAAGCCATCCGAAGAACATCATCATGTTGACCGCGGATGCTTTCGGCGTCATGCCGCCTATCGCCAAACTTACGCCGGCACAGGCGATGTATCACTTCCTCTCCGGCTACACCGCCAAAGTCGCCGGTACGGAACGCGGCGTGACCGAACCCGAGGCAACATTCTCGACGTGTTTCGGTTCGCCCTTCATGCCGCGTCATCCGTCGGAATATGGCAATCTCCTGCGGCAGCTGATCGCCGATCACAATGTCGATTGCTGGCTCGTAAACACAGGCTGGACCGGTGGCGCCCATGGCATAGGCAAGCGCATGCCCATCAAGGTAACGCGGGCGCTGCTTGCCGCGGCGCTCGACGGTTCGCTGAAGAACGCGCAGTTCCGGACGGACCCGAATTTCGGTTTTGCAGTGCCTGTTGCCGTGCCGGGCGTAGATGATGCAATCCTCGATCCTCGCTCGACCTGGGCGGACAAGCCCGGCTATGATGCCCAGGCAACAAAGCTGGTTGATATGTTTATTCGCAACTTTGGCAAGTTCGAAGGCCACGTTGACGGCGACGTCAGGGCGGCAGCTCCGCATACGCCGGTCGCTGCGGAATAATCGCCTCATTTTTTCAAATCAAAACCCCGCTGCTGTCCAGCGGGGTTTTCTGCATTTTTTCGGCACTGAGTGGTGCTTTCCGCGAATCAAAGATTAGGCTACCAATCCTTTCATGGAAGAGAGCCGCAGCCGGATCAGAATAAGCAATAGAATCTGGATCGACGAGGACGATCTGGAGGAAAGCTTCATTCGCTCTGCCGGCCCCGGCGGACAAAACGTCAACAAAGTCTCGACGGCTGTGCAACTGCGATTCTTGGCGGCACGTGCCGGTTTACCAGACGATGTTTTTGCGCGCCTCATCAAACTTGCGGGCCAAAGGGCGACCAAAGACGGCGATGTGCTTATCGAGGCCAACCGTTTTCGCACGCAGGAGCGCAACAGGCAGGACGCTCGCGAACGCATGATTGCACTGATTGCGAAGGCCGCAGAGCCGCCACCGCCACCGCGCAAGAAAACCAGACCAACAAAGGGATCGATCGAGCGCCGTCTCAAGGAAAAATCAGGACGCGCCGATGTCAAAAAGATGCGCGGCAAGGTGAAGGGAGATTAGAGTCAGAACCTGTTAATAGAAACGAATATTAACCGCAGGTATTAATCTTGGCTTTTCAACTGCTTCACGTAATGCCACAACACTATTTCGGTTTGAACAATCAACAGGAGCCAGACATGGGACTATTTGATTTCGTTAAATCCGTAGGCAAGAAAATCGGCATCGGCGACGACGAGCCAAGTGCCGATGCGCTAAAGAAGGAACTCGATTCCCACAAGCTTGGTACTGAAAATGTCCAGGTTGTGGTTCAAGGTGACAAAGCCGTTCTGAAGGGCAATGTCACCAATCAGGAAGTACTCGAAAAGGCGATCATCGCCGTTGGAAATTCACTCGGCATCTCCAAAGTCGAGACCGAAGGGCTGAAGGTCGATGAAGTTACCACTGGCTCCGTCGCCAAGGAACCGGTGTTCTATACGGTAAAGAAGGGCGACAATTTGTGGAAGATCGCCGAGTCGCAGTATGGCAAGGGCAAGGGTGCGAAGAATACGCTCATCTTCGAAGCCAACAAGCCGATGCTCACGCACCCCGACAAGATTTATCCAGGTCAGGTGCTGAGGATTCCCGAACTCGGCTGATCGCATCTCCATTGCCAAACGGCCCGGCTCCCTATTGCGGCCGGGCCTTTGAATTTAGATAGTTGGATAGACGATGCTTTTGCTGGCCCCCGGCATTCGCTACTTCCCCGAACATTTTGATCCGGCCGAACAGGCTGCGCTGGTCGAGGACATCCGGGCCGTTGTCATTGAAGCACCGCTTTACGTTCCTGCAATGCCGAAGACCGGCAAGGAAATGAGCGTGCGTATGACGAATTGCGGTGTGCTCGGGTGGGTTACGGACAAGGAAGGCGGCTATCGTTATCAAGCCGTCCATCCTGTGACGCGAAGACCTTGGCCGGTTATTCCACAGCGCTTGCTCGAACTCTGGCAGGAAGTCGGCGATTTTCCGCTTCTGCCGGAGGCGTGCCTCGTCAACTTCTATTCCGACACGGCGAAAATGGGCCTGCATCAGGATCGCGACGAACAGAATTTGAACGCGCCGGTTGTTTCGGTCTCGCTCGGAGATACGTGCCTGTTCCGCTTTGGCGGCACGAACCGCAATGACAAGACGCAATCGATCAGGCTGTCCAGCGGCGACGTGATCGTACTTGGCGGAGAAGGCCGCATGGCGTTTCACGGCGTCGACCGCATTTATCCCGGCACTTCGACGCTGTTGAAAAGTACGGGCCGCATAAACTTGACGCTTAGACGGGTTACAGCTTCCTGAGCGCAACTTCCTCGACCAGATGATTGTCACCCTTGCGTAGAATCAGATCGGCGCGCGGCCGCGTGGGCAGAATATTCTCCCGCAGGTTCTTCAAATTGATGTTTGCCCAAAGGCTTTCGCCGATGGCCAGCGCGGAATCATCCGAAATTGTCGAATAGCGATGGAAGAACGAGCTCGGATCCTTGAACGCCGTCTCCCGCAAGCGCATGAAGCGGCTGATGTACCAATTGTGTATCTGCTCTTCATCGGCATCGATATATATTGAAAAGTCGAAGAAATCCGACACGAATGGCACTGTTTTGCCGTCTTCAGGCAGATCACGGACCTGAAGCACATTGATCCCTTCGAAAATAAGGATGTCCGGCGCATCGACAGTCTGATAGCGGCCCGGCAGCACATCATAGGTCAGGTGCGAATAAAGCGGCGCGTTGACGTTGCGCTGGCCGGCCTTGATCTGCGACAGGAACCGCAAAACCATGCCGACATCGTAGCTCTCGGGAAAACCTTTGCGCTCCATCAAACCTTTGGCTCGAAGCACCTCGTTCGGGTAAAGAAAACCGTCTGTGGTAACCAGATCGACCTTGGGGCTCGATGGCCAACGGGCGAGCAGTTCTTTCAGCACGCGCGCGGTGGTAGATTTGCCAACGGCTACCGAGCCCGCAATGCCGATAATGAACGGTGTCTTGAAGGCGTCTCCGGTATTGAGGAATTGGCGGCGCTGATAGAATAACAGCTGGCTTGCCTCGACATGCGCCGACAACAGCCGCGACAGCGATAGGTAAATCCTGCTCACCTCGTCGAGATCGATCGGATCGCCGAGAGAGCGCAGCCGCTTGACCTCATCATAGGTTAGCGTCAGTGGCGTATCAGCGCGAAATTCCGCCCACCTCTCGGCACTGTAAAACCGATAAGGCGAAAACTCGCTTGGTGCCAACTGATCCACGACATCCTCTCCCGTCTGCCGTTCAAGAGCCGGAGCTTTAAACATGATCAGTCATGTCCTCGCGCGGCTTTTTCCTCAAGTCCGGTCTGCGCCGTTCTCCGCTCCAACTCTTCCAGCACTTCTCCGAGTTTTATGCCAGAGATCCCGAGAACGACGAGAAGATGATAGAGCAAATCTGCACTTTCCGAAATAACACCCTGCCTGTCCCTGGAGACGGCGGCAATGACGGTTTCAACCGCTTCCTCTCCCAGCTTCTGGCTCGCCTTGCCAACGCCCTTGGCATAAAGGCTGGCCGTATAGGATTTAGTGTCTGCTGACGTGGCGCGTTCCGCCACGATACGTTCGAGATCAGCAAGCGTAAATGAACTCATAAGATTAGATCTCCAGTCAGCCGACAGGGTCCAGGCGCATCGGGATACCCGCCGCCGCCATATAGGCTTTCGCTTGCGCGATCGTATAGGTGCCAAAGTGAAAAATGGAAGCGGCCAGCACTGCCGAAGCGTGGCCTTCGAGAATGCCTTCAACCATGTGGTCGAGATTACCAACACCGCCGGAAGCGATAACCGGGACACGAACCGCATCGGCAATCGCCCGCGTGACGGGAATGTCGTAGCCGATCTTCGAGCCATCGCGGTCCATCGAGGTCAGCAGAATTTCGCCCGCACCAAGATCGACCACCTTGCGTGCAAACGCGATGGCATCGATGCCAGTCGCCCGTCTTCCGCCATGGGTAAAGATTTCCCAGCGATCGGCCTCGTCATCGCGTGATACCTTCTTGGCATCGATGGCGACGACGATGCATTGGTTGCCGAACTTGTCCGCGGCCTCGGCGATAAAGTCGGGATTGTCCACGGCAGCGGTGTTGATCGATACCTTGTCGGCACCCGCCAGCAAGAGCTTGCGGATATCGGCGACAGTGCGCACCCCTCCGCCGACCGTCAGCGGCATGAAGCACTGCTCGGCGGTACGAGCTACTACATCGAAAATTGTCTCGCGATTGTCGGAAGAAGCCGTGATGTCGAGGAAGCAGAGTTCGTCTGCGCCCGCAGCGTCGTAGGCCTTCGCCGCCTCGACCGGGTCACCGGCATCGATGAGATCGACGAAGTTTACGCCCTTGACAACACGTCCGTCCTTGACGTCGAGGCAGGGTATGACGCGGGCTTTGAGGGTCATGCGGCGCGCTCCCTTGCATCGCGAAGCACCTGTAATGCTTCTGCAGGATCGATACGACCGTCATAAAGCGCGCGGCCGGAAATCGCGCCTTCGAGCTTTTGTGCGTCGGGCATGGTCATGCGAACGACATCGGCGATGGACGCAAGGCCGCCGGAAGCGATGACCGGGATCGAGACTGCTTCGGCAAGTTGCAGTGTCGATTCCCAGTTGATGCCCGTAAGCACGCCGTCACGGTCGATATCCGTGTAGATGATCGCCGCGACACCGGCACCCTCGAATTTCTTTGCAAGCTCGATCACACCCAATGTCGACGCCTCGGCCCAGCCTTCAACGGCAACCTTGCCGCCTTTGGCGTCGATGCCGACGGCAACCTTGCCTGGAAAGCGCTTGCAGGCCTCGATCACCAACGCCGGATCACGCACGGCAACGGTGCCGACGATGACCCGCGACAGGCCTTTCGTCAGCCAACTTTCGATATGATCGAGTGTGCGGATGCCGCCGCCAAGCTGAACAGGATTTCTCGTGGCCTTCAGGATCGCTTCGACCGCAGCGCCATTGATTGATTGGCCGGCAAAAGCCCCATTCAGATCAACCACATGCAGCCACTCAAACCCCTGATCTTCAAAGGCTTTGGCCTGAGCGGCCGGGTCGGCGTTGTAGACCGTCGCCTGATCCATGTCGCCAAGCTTCAGCCGCACGCACTGGCCGTCTTTCAGATCGATTGCCGGAAAAAGGATCACGGATTCCACCTTAAAAAATTGGCGATGAGAGCGAGGCCCAGTGCCTGACTCTTTTCAGGGTGAAACTGTGTCCCCGCCATGTTGTCATTGGCTACGGCAGCGGTAACCGGCCCGCCGTAGTCTGTGACGGCGACGACATCATTTTCCATCTCGGCATCGAGAAAGTAGGAATGGACAAAATAGGCATGGAGGCCTTGCGGCCCGGTCTTAATTCCGTCGAACAATGGATGCGGACGGGTAAGCCGGATCGTGTTCCAGCCGATTTGCGGAATTTTCAACGCCGGGTCTGATGGCACCATCTCGCGAACGTCGCCCTTGATCCAGTCAAAGCCTGTCGAAATGGTCTTTTCCAGCCCGCGCGACGACATCAGCTGCATGCCGACGCAAATCCCGAGAAACGGCCGCGCTTTTTCCACGGCTACTTCATGGATTGCCTCGACCATGCCCTCGACCGCATGGAGGCCACGGCGGCAATCGGCATAGGCGCCAACGCCCGGAAGGACGATGCGATCAGCCGTACGGACCCGGTCAGCATCGGCTGTCAGATCGATGCTCGCATCAACGCCACTTTCCCGCGCGGCACGCTCGAATGCCTTTGTTGCGGAGCGGAGATTGCCCGACCCATAATCGATGATGGCAACGCGCATGCTCAGTTTTCCCCGCGATGGCTCACGAGACCCACCATACCGCTGAGCGCCGGCTTGTGGGTGACTTGCAGCGAAGGCGCCGCCGGGCGGGCGCTCACAGATACTTCAGGCGATGAAACGAAGTTTTCACCGAGGAACCAGGACGTTTCAGCGTCGTCTGCTTTGCGCGCGTCGACAACACCAAGCAGGCGGAAGCCGCGGCGTTCGAGCGCCGCGATGCGCCAATTATTGCCTTCAAAACCCACGAGGAGCGAAAGCAATGCCGTGATAAACCCGGCCATGTCTTCATGGCCCGTATAGGTGCCCACTCCAGAAATCACGACCATCGATCCAAAAACGACCGCCGCTTCGAACCATAGCCGCTGCACCAGCAGCCAGGGAACAGTCAGGATAAAGGCGAGCAAGGCAAAGCCGTCCCTGACGAAGACGGTTTTGTCATCGTCACGCTGGCCGTCCAGCTCGGGTGCCAACACAATGAAACTGGCCATGTTTCAGCCTTTCAAAGTACCCTTGGTAGATGGAATGGCATCCTTCTGCCGGGGATCGGTTTCTATGGCGTGCCGTAACGTGCGCGCGACCGCCTTGAAGCAGGTCTCGGCGATATGGTGATTGTTGGCGCCATAAAGGTTCGATACGTGCAATGTCATTCCGGTATTCTGCGCCAGCGCCTGGAAGAACTCACGGACAAGTTCCGTATCAAAGGTGCCGATTTTTGCCGCGGAGAACTCCACTTGCCATACGAGAAACGGACGGCCCGAGATATCGAGGGCAGCGCGAGTCAGCGTTTCATCCATGGCGAGATCCAGCGAGGCGTAACGGGTGATGCCGCGGCGATCACCCAGCGCCTTGGCAATGGCCTGGCCGATGGCGATGCCCGTATCTTCCACTGTGTGGTGATCATCGATATGCAGGTCGCCCTTGGCTTTGATATCCATGTCGATCAGAGAGTGACGGGAGAGCTGCTCCAGCATATGGTCGAAGAAGCCGACGCCAGTAGAAATATCGAACGCCCCTGTACCATCCAGATTGACCGAAACGGCAATGCTGGTTTCCTTGGTGCTTCGCTCTATCTTCGCGGTGCGTGTGTTGACGCTTGTCATTACTGTTTCCCGCCACAGGGGTTTGTAAAAAACCGTTCCAAATGAGGCCTTCTAAAACACGAATGGCGAATCTCCAAATGCTTTGATGGCGCAGACCAAGGTCGTGACCTGAGCAGCATTTGCAATTCTGCGAGCGCTTCATACATAAGTGGAACAGAAGGGGTTCGATCTGCTGCCGTTTGGGGCATAATCGAATTTGCTTGAAGGAGAATCGAATGCAAGAACACAATCCCTCAACCATGTATGGAACCACGATTGTCACTGTCCGCAAGGATGGCAAGGTCGTCATTGCCGGCGACGGGCAGGTCAGCCTCGGCAATACGGTCATGAAAGGCAACGCGCGCAAGGTACGCCGACTTGGCAAAGGCAATGTCATCGCCGGATTTGCCGGTGCCACCGCCGATGCATTCACCCTGCTTGAGCGGCTGGAAAGCAAGCTCGAGCAATATCCGGATCAATTGACGCGCGCCTGTGTCGAACTCGCCAAGGACTGGCGCACCGATCGCTATCTGCGCCGGCTGGAAGCCATGATGCTTGTCGCCGACAAGTCGGTCACGCTTGCGCTGACCGGTACTGGCGACGTGCTTGAACCCGAACATGGTGTCATGGCCATTGGCTCCGGCGGCAATTATGCGTTAGCCGCTGCACGCGCCCTTGCCGATACGGATTTGAGCGCCGAAGAGATCGCCCGCCGCGCCATGCAGATCGCTGCGGATATCTGCATCTATACGAATACGAGCGTCACACTCGAGACTCTTGATGCCGAATGAGCCTATCTATCGCTACCGCTTCATCCCGGTGGAACCCCGCCATTTGAACATGATTTCGGAATGGCTGGCGAAGCCGCATGTGGCGAAATGGTGGAATGAAGATGCCGACGTAGAGATGGCGTCAATCGCGGAACATATGGACAGCGTGTCCGTGGAGCCGTTCATCATCATGCTTGGCGATGAAGCGATTGGCTATCTGCAGACCTACGATCCACACCTGGAGGATGATCACCCTTACCAAGATCAGCCGACCGGGACACTCGGACTCGACCAGTTCATCGGCGAACCCGATCTGATCGGTCAAGGCCACGGTCCTCGTCTGCTTGACGAGTTCGTGTCGCTTCTCTTCGAAGAAGGCGTGCCTCGCGTTATCGTCGATCCTGACCCCGCTAACAGCCAGGCAATCAAGGCATACGAAAAGGCGGGCTTCGTCGCTTTCGATACCCGGACATCCGTTTACGGTCCGGCCCTCATGATGGCACGGGACAACCCTGACCTTGTGTTTGAACAATCGCCCGACGACGGGCAGGAAACGAGATTACAATGACAACATTTTCCCCTCGCGAGATCGTCTCCGAACTCGACCGCTACATTATTGGCCAAAATGACGCCAAGCGCGCCGTCGCCATCGCCTTGCGTAACCGCTGGCGCCGCCAGCAGCTCGAAGGCCAGATGCGCGAAGAGGTGATGCCGAAGAATATTCTCATGATTGGACCAACCGGCGTCGGTAAAACGGAAATATCCCGCCGCCTCGCCAAGCTTGCCGGTGCACCCTTCATCAAGGTGGAAGCAACCAAGTTTACCGAGGTGGGCTATGTCGGCCGCGATGTCGAACAAATCATTCGTGACCTCGTTGAAGTCGCCATTGGTCTCGTGCGCGAAAAGAAGCGCGAGGATGTGAAGGCCAAGGCGCATGTCAATGCGGAAGAACGCGTTCTCGATGCATTGGTGGGCAAGACCGCTAGCCCGGCAACGCGCGACAGTTTCCGCAAAAAACTGCGCGACGGTCTGATCGACGACAAGGAGATCGAGGTCGAGGTTGCGGACACCGGTTCAGGCATGCCGAATTTCGAACTGCCGGGCATGCCCGGCGCAAACATCGGCGTGCTCAACCTCAGCGACATGCTGGGCAAGGCCATGGGCGGCCGCACCAAGACGGTGAAAACGACGGTCAAGGAGTCGTACGGTGTCCTGATCAATGACGAATCCGACAAGCTCCTCGATCAGGATCAGATCACCCAGGAAGCCCTGCGTTCTGCCGAGGATGACGGCATCGTATTCCTTGACGAGATCGACAAGATTGCCGCTCGTGATGGCGGCATGGGCGCCGGTGTTTCACGCGAAGGCGTGCAACGGGACTTGCTGCCATTGGTTGAAGGAACGACCGTTGCCACCAAGTACGGTCCGATCAAGACAGACCACATCCTGTTTATCGCATCTGGTGCGTTCCATGTTTCGAAGCCCTCTGACTTACTGCCGGAGCTGCAGGGCCGTCTGCCCATCCGGGTGGAGCTTAGCGCTCTGACCCGCGATGACATGCGCCGCATTCTGACCGAGCCGGAAGCCAGTCTACTCAAGCAATATATCGCGTTGATGGCGACTGAAGAGGTCACGCTCAACATCACCGATGACGCCATCGACGCTTTGGCCGATATCGCAGTCGATCTGAACTCGACCGTCGAGAACATCGGTGCCCGCCGCCTGCAAACGGTCATGGAACGGGTGCTCGATGACATTTCGTTCAACGCACCTGACAAATCGGGCGCTGAACACACGATAGACGCCAAATATGTACGGGAGACCGTCGGAGACCTTGCCAAGAATGCGGATCTCTCCCGGTTCATACTGTAGCGCTTATCTCGGGCCTTGTGTTTGAATAATCATCACTTATCCCTTAATGCCCCCTCGTGCTACGCGGGGGCATTTTTGTTTCAGAACGGTCTTTCAGTCAGGTTTTTCTGGCTTTCGAGGGTGCAAGGCGCTATTCGAAGCGTCCAATCAATTTCTGGACCGATGATGAACCGCCACCTGATCCTTTTCGCGACAAGCTGTCTCTCGCTGTTGCTGGTCACATTGCAACCGGCACAGGCTGTGACCATTGTTCCCGAAGGCAACCGCAATGCGACCCAGCCGGGTGTTCCAGCCGCTTCCGCCAAGCGAACACGCGAGTTGAACACTACATACGAAGCGAAATATCAGAAAATATACAACCTGCTGAAAACCGACTCCAAGCTGCGATCGAAGATCGCCAGCGTTGCGCGCACTTATGGTATTGATCCAGTTCATATCGTTGGTGCACTTGTTGGCGAGCATACCTATAATGTCGATGCCTATGACCGGCTCCAGACTTATTACGTCAAAGCTATTTCCTACGTACAGCAAGGGCTGAACTTCGATTATCAGGGTGAGACAATCGGCGACTTCGTCAGACGTCCGCAATTTTCTTCTTGTGTACAATTCAAAGACAGTTTGCGCCTTTGGACATGTCGCGAAAATGTCTGGGAAGAGAATTTCCGCGGCAAATCTGTTGGAGGCAAGCGTTTCCCCAACAATCGTTTCAGTGCAGTATTCTTCCAACCGTTCTACGCAGGGCAAAGTTTTGGCTTGGGGCAACTGAGCCCATTGATTGCGCTGCAGATGACCGACATGGTCAACCGCTATTCAGGCCTGCCGAAGCTCGATGCCGATCACGCTGCTGATGTTTACAAGACCATTATGGATCCGGATCTGACCCTGCCCTACATGGCGGCAACGTTAAAACACTCGATCGATGTCTACCGCCGCGTTGCCGACTTCGACATTTCCAAAAATCCGGGTATTACGGCGACACTCTACAATACGGGTGGTGCCGACAGCCGTGCGCGGGCGCTGGCTGACTCCAACTTGGCTCGTGTCGCCAATGGCGAACAGCCGCAACTGCCGGAAGAGAACTATTACGGCTGGCTGGTCAACGAGAAAATCGACCAGTTGCGGGCCCTCTTCTAGCGTTTTCGCTTTTCCGGCACTGCTTCCATTGTCCGGATCAAGAGTCGGGCCGTTTTTTCGTCGATATCGCCGATCTTTGTGGCAAGAACGTTGGCAAGTTCCGTTGCGGCTGGTGAAAGCCCCCCGGTGTCGATGACGATGCGCGGGTCCGAGATCATCGCCAGCCGCTGCAATTCCTCGGCCTCGTCCCAAATAATATTGAAATACTGGATGATGCGCTGCAGCTTGTCCCAGGTCGGTTGACCGCGCCTGCCGTGTTCAAGAGCTGACAGGTAGGCGGCCGATACTCCGATCGACTTGGCCATATCCTTTTGCGAGATGCCGCGTTCCGCGCGCAGATCGCGCAATTTTGCACCAAAAGGCGTCACGGTGCCTCCGGCTGACGGCGCATGCGAACATAGATCGCACCTGTGCCCCCGTGATTGCGAGCGGCGTCTTCATAGCCATTGACCAGGATGCGAAACGACGGCGTCATGAACCACATGGGAACCGCCTGACGCAGCACGCCATCGCTGCCCATGGATGAACCCTTTCCGGTGATGACAAGAACATGCCGAAGCTTGCGCAGATGGGCGCGTTGCAGGAACCCGAGAAGCAAGCCATAGGCCTCGCTTTGGGTCAGGCCGTGCAGATCAATCCTCGCTTCTATAATAACCCGTCCCTTGGCGATCTTCTTGTGTGTTGGCCGATCGATAGGATGCAGGCGATGTGCCGGCGCCGGCTTCGCCTCTACCGCTCCGAGGACCGGTCTCGGATTTTCCGGTGCAGACGGATGTATCGAACCCTGCTCTTTCTTTTCATCGATCAGAAAAGTGGGCTTCTCCTTGCCCTTGAGCGGGCGGGCAGTCTTGGCCACCGTTTCCCAGAGGATCCGATCCTCCAAAGTGGCGAATTCATCCTTTGCTGACTTCTTCTTCATCGGTCTGCCAGAAGAACGCGGGGAACCAGCGCATAGAAATCCGCTTCATGGCGGATACCCCCAGCGATCTCGCCCGCCGCATCGCCAGAACCGGCAAAGAGATCGCCACGTGCTGCGCCGACGATGGCGGACCCTGTGTCCTGGGCGATCATCAGTCTCGCAAAGCGCTCCCCGCCAAAAGCCTTTAAATCCGGTGCATGAATATAGAACGGCGTGCCAAATGTATGCAGGAGCCGGTCGACTGCAAGCGACCGGCCGCCTGTCAGGGGGACTTTCGCGGCAGCGATTGGCCCCAACGTTGCATCGTCAACGTCGGCTTCGCGAAAGAAGATGTAAGAGCGGTTGTTCCACATCAGTGCCTGAGCTCTGTCCGGGTGATCGGCAAGCCAGCTACGGATGGATTGCATAGACATTCTGTCCGGCGCAACTTCACCGCTTTCGAGTAGTATCTTGCCAATGCCGGTGAACCGATGCCCGGTCTTTGCAGCATAGGTGATGCGACGCAAGCGACCGTCTGTCATCTTTAGCCGTGCAGCGCCCTGCACGTGGATGAAGAAAGCATCGATCTGGCTTTCCACATAGGCGATCTCCAGTCCTCGGCCCTCAAGCGCGCCGCTTTCGATGGCTGGCCGGTCGAAATATTCGACGACGCCCGCCGGAGTCTGTCGCGCAAAGGCAAAATAGGGATCGAAGCCCTCTGGCCGATTGTTGTCATCGATATCGATCAAATCCGCCGGACGGCGCAGGAATGGAACGGTAAATCTCGCAGTGCGAACCGGCGAGGCAACCACTTCCGGTTCGTAGAAGCCGGTCACAAAACCACCGGCTGCTTCGGTATTTTCAATGAGCGCGGGACGGAACCATTTCTCGAAAAAGGCCCTTGCCTCACCGTCGGTCTCGACGATTGTTTCACGTGAATCAGCAAAAATCGGTGCAAGGGCCTCGAAGCTGATACCGAGCGATCCGGATTTGTAGGGCTTTACTTGGACCTGTTCTGCCGAGCGAGCGAGCGCGCGAAACGCTTCGAGGTGCTGGTCATCCCGCCAACCGGGGCAGTCAGCGAAATCCACCAATTTGAAGAGGGGCGACAGCATGCTCGTCCGAAACCTTTGACTTAGTCTTCGGCTTCAGTCGCGACCAACTTCCAGTTCGGGTCTTTCGACCGCGTATCGCGCGCAAAGGTCCAGACATCCTTGACCTCTGCAACCGCTTCCTTGTCGCCATCGATCACGACGCCATCCTTGTCGAGCGTTGCCGAAATAAGTTCACTGGTGATGCGCACCGTAACATGGGACTCAGTGCCCTTCATTTCGGCGCCGATGATTTCCGCCTTGTTGATCCCGACGAATGACGACTGCACTTTCTCGCCGCGCGCTTCGCGATCGGTAATAGCAGAAACAAAACCGTCGAAGACTTCGCGCGACAGAAGCGTCTTCAGCGTCTTGCGGTCACCATCGGCAAACGACATGACGATCATCTCATAGGCCATTTTCGAACCTTCGAGGAACTTCGCAGGCTCGAATGCAGGATCTGCGTCCTGGATGGCGCGGAGGCCGTCATTCAATGGCGTACCCGGCTTGGAAATGGCATCGATCTTTTCGAAGCTGTTTTCCTTCACTTCGCCGCGTCGCGGCAACGAAACGACATTGTCGCCAGATTTGGCCTTGTCATCGGCGTCGGCGGTACGTGTATAGGGATTGAACGGCGGGCGTTCACTGCCAGTGCGGCGACCAAGGACCTTGCGCAGCTGCAGGAAAATCACCACTGCTGCCACGAAAAAGAAAATCGTTCCGAAGTCCAGATATTCCATGTCGCCTGCCATTCATCCTAATGTTCGTTTACGGCTTTCAATCTTCCGTCGAAATACCAAAAACATATAGATTGCCAACTGCAATCATACAAATACTCTTCACGCTATCCTATATAGGCATGAAATTGACACCGGCTATGGATAATATCCGGATATGTCCTTTGAAAGGTAAATTAGTTTGCGATCTCTTGTACCCCTTTTCGTTCTGGCTTTGCCATTTCTTGAAATCGCCGGTTTCATTGTAGTCGGCAGCAAGATCGGTGTTCTAGCGACACTCGGTCTGATAATTCTGTCGATTTTTGTCGGCGTATTCCTGTTACGCTTTCAAGGCCTCGGCCTTATCCAGAAAATTCGCGAAGAAACAGCCGCTGGCCGTACACCAAAACGCGAACTGGTTCATGGTGTCATGCTGGTCTTCGCGGCGTTCCTGCTGATCATACCCGGATTCATCACCGACATCATAGGCCTGCTGCTTTTCATCCCCGCTGTTCGTGACTTTGGCTGGCGTTGCATCAGTGATCGTGTGGTCGTTGTCGATTCTGGCCAACACCGTCGTGGCCGTCCCGACACATCGCGCATCAAGGACCAGGTCATCGAGCTCGATCCCGAAGACTACTCCAGCAAGCCTGATCCGGACTCGCCCTGGAACCCGAAACCATAGGTTTGGCGTGCCATTGAACTATGAGACTAGTGCGAGAGCCTTGCCTCGTTGAGGCACACATGCTAGCGACCCTGCATTCATTCGATAACCGTGCAAAGCGGACGTAACAGAAGAAGGTTTCCAGACAATGGCTCAAAAGCCTGATGAAAAGGCCGAGAACGGCAATGAAGCGACAAATGGCAACGGTTCCGCTCAGCAGCAGACGCTGAATATTCTGGCGCAGTATGTAAAGGACCTTTCCTTTGAAAGCCCTGGCGCTCCGTTGTCGCTGCGTCCGCGCGAAAATGCTCCCGGTATCAGCATCAATGTCAACGTCAACGCCAATCCGATCGCCGAAAACGATTTTGATGTCGTTCTCACGCTGTCGGCAAAGGCGAGCGAAGGCAAAGACGTCCTTTTCAATGCCGAACTCGTCTATGGCGGTGTTTTCAGGCTTGTCGGTTTCCCGCAGGAACACCTCTTGCCGCTGCTGTTCATCGAATGCCCGCGCCTGCTGTTCCCGTTCGCCCGCCAAATCATTGCAGAAGCCACACGCAATGGCGGGTTCCCCCCGCTGATGATCGACCCCATCGATTTCGCCCAAATGTTCCAGCAGCGTATGGCCGAAGAGCAGGCCAAGGCGCAAGTCAGCTGAGCCAGACTATTTAAAGTTGAAAAACCCGGGTCTCGCCCGGGTTTTTTCATTCAAGCAGCAGAAGCTATGCGTTCGTTCCAGATGGCCTTGTCGCCAATCTTTTCGACCAGCTGCGCGTGGGCCATTTTCTCGGCCTCGGTTAAACGAGGTTGAAGCGGTATTGGCCGGCGGGAAATGATAATTGTTCCCGAAACATCGCCAGGCTGCCGGTTGTTTGCCTGTTCGGCAATCGTGAGGCCAAGTGCAGCCTGCTTACCACCGATCAGCTCGATATAGACTTCGGCGAGAAGCTGCGAATCGAGTAGAGCGCCGTGCATTGTGCGGTGGCTGTTATCGATACCATAGCGCCTGCAGAGGGCGTCGAGCGAATTCGGCCCCATCGGATGTTTTCGCCGCGCCAGCGCCAGTGTATCCACGACGCGGTCATTGTGAATCGGCGGATGACCGAGCCGGTTGAGCTCCGCATTGATGAAGCCCATATCGAATGTCGCATTGTGGGCAATCAATTTCGCCCCATCGATAAAATCGAGAAAGTCATGGAGTATCCCGGCGAAAAGCGGCTTGTCGGCCAGCTTGTCATTGCTGATACCGTGCACGGCCAGCGCATCAGGATGGATGACCTTGCCTTCGGGATTGATGTAGACATGGAATGTCCGTCCGGTCGGGAACCGGTTGATAAGCTCAACGCCACCGATCTCTATGACCCGGTCGTCAAGCCGGTCGAGGCCAGTTGTTTCTGTATCAAATATGATTTCGCGCATGGAATCACCCCTTTGTCCAAGTTCCACGAATTGGCCAATGCGGGCAAGTGGGGACTGGATGTTTCCCCCTATACTGTGAGCACACTGATAATTCTGCGAATTTCATCTCGGGTGACGTCAAAATTATGGCGTGTGTCGATGATGAAATCGGCGCGGGCGCGCTTTTCCGCATCCGGAGTCTGGCGTGCCAAAATGGCGTCCAGCTTGTCTGGCGTCATGCCGGCGCGTTCGAGAACGCGCTTTCTCTGCACTTCTTCAGGCGCTGTAACGACGAGTATCTTGTCAACCCGGTCTTCAGCCCCTGTTTCAAAAAGCAAAGGAATATCGACGACAACCAGTTTCGCACCATTGGCGCGCGCGCCATCTCGAAATCTGTTTTCCTCGGCCCGCACCAGCGGATGGACAATCGTCTCGAGCTTTTTCAGCGCCACGGGATTTCCCATGACCGCGGCGGAAAGTTTCGTGCGATCCACCTTGCCGTCTTCGGTCGTTCCAGGGAATGCCGCCTCGATCAATGGAGCGGCCGCACCAGAATAAAGCCAATGCACAGTCTCATCTGCCGAGTAAACCGGTATGCCTTCGTCAATGAACATCTGAGCGGATGTTGACTTGCCCATGCCGATCGAACCCGTCAGGCCAAGCACGATCATGTGAACTTCCCACCGTGGGTTGGTCTGTCCATATCGGCAAGAATAAGTGCTCGCAGTTCCGGCGTGACTTCCGGTGGGGCACCAAACCAATGTTTGAAACCGGGAACAGCCTGGTGCAACAACATGCCAAGACCGTCCACCGTTCTCAGCCCATGCGCCCGCGCGGCCTTCAGCAGCGGTGTTTCCAGCGGAACATAGACAATGTCGGTCAACAAGGCATTTGCATTTGCGGACGACAGATCAAAGGTCAGATCATCCTCGCCTTCCATGCCCAGTGACGTCGTGTTGACAATGAATGTGGCGTCTTGCAGCAACTCGGGAATTGCCCGCCATCCGTGCGCGCTAATGCCGTGCCCAAAGCGATCCGCAAGTGCCTGCGCTCGGTCCACCGTGCGATTGACTATGCGGATCTCATTAAATCCTCGCTGCTTCAGCGCATAAACGACTGCACGACTGGCACCGCCGGCGCCGAGAACCAGCGCTTTATCGCCATTGTCCCAGCCTGGGCCGAGGGCATCCAGATTAGCGAGGAAACCGTAGGCATCGGTATTACCACCCCACAACTCCCCATCCTCAAACCACAGCGTGTTGACAGCGCCGATATCTTCAGCGGCACTTTCGCGCTTTTTGCACAAGGCAAATGCCATCTCCTTGTGCGGTATTGTTACGTTGCCCCCGGTATAGCCATTGTCCTGCATGCTCCGGACAAAATCAGTAAAGCCTTCCGGCGCAATCTCGATGGCCTGATACGAGCCTTCCAGGCCATACTTCTTTAGCCAATAGCCGTGGATCAACGGTGAACGCGAGTGGCGAATGGGGAATCCCGTCACAAATGCCTTTGGATGATCAGCCATCTATCGCGCCCTCACGGCGTAACTCCGCAAGCAATGGTAAAAGCGGTAAACCCACTATGGTGAAATAGTCGCCATCGACCTTTTCGAACAGCTGAACGCCTTCGTCCTCAATCTGGTAAGCGCCAACACTTTGCAAAGCGATAGTTCCAACGCGCGATAGGTATCTACCAATGAAACCCGGATCGAGACCGCGCAAAGTCATGCGTGCGACCGACACGTGCCGCCACAATGTCTGGCCATCCTTGGCGAGAACGACCGCGCTGTTGAGGTGATGCGTTTTTCCAGACAGTTTCAGCAATTGCCGGCGAGCCGCTTCCATGTCGTCCGCCTTATGCAGGATCTCATCGCCCAGGGAAAGTGTCTGATCGGAACCGATGACCAATGCGGAAGGGTTGCGCTCACTGACATCGAGAGCTTTTGCCTCCGCCAGAATCTGCGCGACATCTTCTGGCGTTGCGCCGCTATCATATAAGGGCGCCTCCACCGCACGTTCATCGATGTCAGCCGACTGAACGGTGAAAGCAATACCAGCATTTTTCAACAATGTGGCACGGAACGGGCTCTTGGAGGCGAGAATGATATCCATGTTTGGTTCTCCCTTGACCAGCGATGCGTTACCGCCCCTGCGAACGCAGGGCAAGAACCGCCGCCGCGGTTTCTTCAATCGAACGGCGAGAAACATCGATCATCGGCCAACTATGCCGATGGCAAATCTGCCGTGCATAGGTCAGTTCTTCGATAATATTGGCGCGATCGAGGTAATGGTCGGCGTCGAAGCTGAGAGCTGCGCCGAGCACGCGGTGCTGACGTACCTGTGAAATACGTTCCGCCGAAGCGACCAATCCGACAATCAAGGGTCTTTCGCATTTCACTAGAACGTCCGGAATGGGCACCCCGATAACGATAGGAACATTGACAGTCTTGATACCACGATTGGCGAGATAAATGCTGGTTGGCGTTTTCGACGTGCGTGAAATCCCGATCAGAATGACGTCCGCTTCCTCGATATCCGGGGGGAGCTGGCCATCATCGTGCTCCATTGTGAAATTGAGCGCGTCAATCCGCTGGAAGTATTCTGCATTGAGCACGTGCTGAGCGCCGACGCGCCGTCCCGCCGGAGCGCCAAGATACGATTGGAACAGCGTGAGGACCGGTTCGAGTACGGATACGCAAGGGACGCCGATTGCCGCGCAAGTATCGTCGATCATGGCAGCAAGCCGCTGATCGACGATCGTGTAAAGGACGATACCCGGCTCGGCATCTATGCCTTCCAGCACTCTTTTGATCTGCTTTTCGGTCCTTATCAGTGGATAGACATGCTCAATCGCCCGTGCATGGGCATATTGTGCCGCGGCGGCCCGACCGGCTGCGATGAGAGTCTCTCCCGTCGCATCAGAGATCATGTGAAGATGAAAGTAGTTTATCGGTTTCGTCACAGAAAATTCCATGTCTTGTTGATGACTGGGGACAAAGTGCCAGCGCCTCCACAAGTGATGGCAGCCATGTGAATTGTTGGCAAGTCATCCACAGCGAGCCTGCCTGTGGGAACTCTTTCCGATCGTTCTACAATTCTGTGGACTATTGCGACTTTTCGCCTGTTTTCCCATGGTTTTCACAGGATTATCCACAATTGATCCTAAGTTAAATAATTGATATTATTGACTTATATCGATTTTTACCACTATCCTTGGGAACTTTGCTCCAGTTATTCTGGATTGAACCCGGAATTGTTCGTTGTGGGAAAATTCTGGCAATGTGGTAATTCCCATTACAAACAGACTCTAAGAATCAGAAAATCCAATTAGATCTAAATTTCTTTTTTGTAAGACAGACTGGGAGTGACCAATGATGGTTCGCAAAGTGATGAAAGTCCTTGGAGGCGAGACTGTCTTTCCTCCACCAATCTGGATGATGCGCCAAGCGGGGCGCTATCTTCCCGAATATCGAGAAGTACGAAAGAACGCTGGCAGCTTTCTCGACCTGTGCTATTCGCCAGACTTGGCTGTCGAAGTAACCATGCAGCCTATTCGCCGTTTTGGTTTCGATGCGGCAATTTTGTTTTCTGACATTCTGGTTGTCCCGCACGCGCTCGGGCGCGATCTTCGTTTTGAGGAAGGACGGGGCCCACTGATGACCCCGATCGACAAGGACGGGATATTCTGGCTGGAATCGAAAGGCGCTGCTGATCGCCTGGAGCCTGTCTATGAGACCGTGCGGCTGCTACGGCGGCAACTCCCTACCGAGACAACCTTGCTTGGCTTCTGTGGGGCGCCTTGGACGGTGGCGACCTATATGATTGCCGGACATGGCACACCGGATCAGGCTCCCGCCCGACTTTTTGCCTATCGCAACCCGGAGGCATTTCAAAAGCTACTGGACGAGCTCGCTGATGTGTCCGCTGAATACCTCATCCGTCAGATTGATGCGGGTGCCGATGCGGTGCAGATTTTCGATTCCTGGTCTGGTGTTCTCGATGAAGCCTGCTTCGAGCAGTTTTGCGTGGCGCCTGTTGCGGCGATCGTTAAAAAGGTTCGCGAAGTCCATCCGGATGTTCCGATTATCGGGTTTCCCAAGGGCGCGGGTGCGCTTTATGTGAATTATCGGGAGCGTACCGGTGTCACCGCACTCGGACTGGATTGGTCAGTGCCGCTTTCCATGGCCTCTTCATTGCAGGGTGGTGGCGCAGTTCAGGGCAATCTCGATCCCTTGCGGGTCGTTGCTGGTGGTCGGGCTCTGGACGATGGCATCGATGCTATTCTGGATGCGTTGGGTCAGGGACCACTGATCTTCAATCTGGGTCATGGCATTACACCGGATGCGCCGGTGTCCCATGTCGAGCAGATGGTAAACCGCGTACGTCAGGCCACGATCCGGACCTGATTCTCAAGGGTAGGCCAAGCAGTATGAGCGATATCAAATTGACCAATGCGGAATCGAAGAAAATTCCGGTTCTGCCGCGGTTGATCGCTGCGGCTGTGGCGCTTTGTGTCATCACGCTGGTCTTCCTGTATCCCGGTGGCGCCTATCCATGGGTTAAAGCGATCCATGTCATAGCCGTTATCTCGTGGATGGCTGGCATGCTCTATTTGCCGCGATTGTTTGTTTATCACTGCGCTGCCGAACCGGGTTCAGTTCAATCCGAAACCTTCAAGGTGATGGAAAATCGCCTGTTGAAGGCGATCATCGATCCCGCCATGGGGGTGACCTGGCTCGCGGGGCTGTGGCTTGCCTGGCAATCGGCCGCGTATATGGATGGCTGGTTTCACGTCAAGTTTCTATCTGTTCTCATTCTTTCGGGCGTGCATGGGTATTTTTCCAAGGCGGTACGGCTATTTGCAGAGGATCGAAACGTGAAGACGGTTCGCTTCTGGCGTATGATGAATGAGGTACCGACCATGCTGATGATCATTATTGTGATCATGGTCATCATAAAGCCATTTTGATCGATAATAAAAATTTTAGTCAGTGATCAATACCACTGATGAAATCTCTTGCCCTTATGGCCATGATTGGCTAGACAAGGGCCTCCTCTCCGGAAATACCGCCACAGCAATCTTCGGCCATTTTTAGTGGCACTGCATTCAGGCATCGTCATTTCCCTTTCCCATTTCACACCAATAGAATTAAGAGTTCCGCACACATGCAGGAAATGAAACTACAAGAACTCAAGAACAAGACCGCGGTTGACCTTCTCGCCTTTGCCGAATCGCTCGAGGTTGAAAACGCCAGCGTCATGCGCAAACAGGAATTGATGTTTGCGATCTTGAAAAAACTAGCCTCGCAGGAGGTAGAAATCATCGGCGAAGGCGTGGTCGAGATTTTGCAGGATGGCTTCGGCTTCATGCGCTCCGCCAATGCCAATTATCTGCCGGGCCCCGATGACATCTATATTTCACCATCGCAGATCCGGCGTTTTTCGCTGAAAACAGGCGATACAGTGGAAGGCCCGATCCGCGGACCGAAGGAAGGTGAGCGCTATTTCGCCCTTCTCAAGGTTAATACCATCAACTTCGAAGATCCGGAAAAAATCCGCCACAAGATCCATTTTGACAATCTGACGCCGCTCTATCCAAATGAACGCTTCAAGATGGAATTGGAGAATCCTACCACCAAGGATCTTTCCGCTCGCGTCATCGATCTGGTCGCGCCACTTGGCAAAGGCCAGCGTGGACTGATTGTTGCACCGCCCCGCACGGGTAAAACCGTACTCTTGCAGAATATTGCGCATTCGATCACTGCCAATCATCCGGAATGCTATCTTATCGTGCTTCTGATCGACGAACGTCCGGAAGAAGTGACCGACATGCAGCGCTCGGTGAAGGGCGAAGTCGTGTCGTCTACTTTCGATGAGCCCGCGTCACGCCACGTACAGGTCGCGGAGATGGTTATCGAGAAGGCAAAGCGTCTTGTCGAACATGGCCGCGATGTGGTCATTCTGCTCGACTCGATTACCCGGCTTGGCCGCGCCTACAATACTGTGGTGCCGTCATCCGGTAAGGTATTGACCGGTGGTGTCGACGCCAATGCCCTGCAGAGGCCGAAGCGTTTCTTTGGTGCCGCGCGTAATATCGAAGAAGGCGGTTCGCTGACAATTATCGCGACAGCGCTGATCGACACGGGCAGCCGTATGGATGAAGTCATCTTCGAAGAGTTCAAGGGTACCGGCAACTCCGAAATCGTGCTCGACCGCAAGGTCGCCGACAAGCGCATCTTCCCGTCCATGGATATTCTGAAATCCGGTACGCGTAAGGAAGACCTTCTCGTGCCGCGTCAGGATCTGCAGAAGATTTTCGTTCTGCGCCGTATTCTCGCTCCCATGGGCACGACAGATGCGATCGAGTTCCTTATCGACAAGCTCAAGCAGACCAAGACCAATGGCGAATTCTTCGATTCGATGAATACGTAACGTTTAAGGATTTGGCCGAAGCAGTGCTTGAAGCGCTTCGGTTGTCTCCACTGGTGCAAGACAGACGAACCCGCGGCACAAATAGGCTGCGGGTTTGTTTATTGTGACTTCGCCGGCGCCCGGAACGAGTTCCATCTTTTCGCCTTTGCGAAACTCAATCCATATATCGGTACGGCGTGGGTCAGGTGTGTGAGCCGCCAGTTTCATAAGGGGATGGTCTATCTCCGGCGCAACGATAACCAGTTTCAACGGCTCAAGCAGAAGGTTGGCGCTGTTGAAAACCCCAGCCTGTCCGTAACGCTGTTGGATCACCCGGCCCAACGCATTCTCAGCAATACGTTCCGCATTCTGCCGAAGTTCCTCATCTCCCGCGACCGTCGCCAGCCGCGCCATCGCTTCGATGACCTGGCTGGTGGCGCTGGGTATTGCCTCATCCTGATCGCCGCGCACGCGAATGATGACATCCGCGCTGTCAGAAGCGCTAAGGGCATAGTTACCGTCTTCGGTCTTGTGCCATTTGTTCAGCATTGTCAGCCAATGCTGCGCATCCTTGATATATGGCTTTTCCTGCGTCGCCTCATAGAGCGATAGAGCCGCGTTGATCATTGAGGCATAGTCTGATGATAGCCCTGGAAACAGTTTCGATTCACCGAGGACCGAATGTGGAAGCCGCCCATCCACAGTCGATTCGGATATGGAACGATAAGCTGTTGCGCCTAGTTGCAACCAATCCGGCCGATCGAATGCGGGTGCAGCTTCTGCGAGCGCGCGGATCATCAGACCGTTCCAATCGGTTAGTGCTTTATCATCCCGTCCGGGGCGGACACGTTTCTCCCGTATGGAAAAGAGCCTCTGCCTTGCGCCGGCCAGTTGTCGTTCAACGTCGGCATCGAGGCTGTCGAGAGCGTGGAGGCGATTGAGAATCGTCTTTCCCTCCCAGTTCCCCTCCTCGTGCACATCATAGACTTGGCAGAAAGTCTGGAATTCTGGTTCATCAGGGATTTGGGCAGCCTCCCAGACATAGAAGCGACCCTCCTCCCCTTCGCTGTCAGCGTCAAGACTGGAAGCAAAGCGTCCGTCGATAAGCATTTCCCGCTGCAGCCACCCGACCGTTTCTTCGATTCGGATACGGAACAATTCATCTTGGGTCTGGGCATATGCGTATGTGGCGTGGCGGATGAGCTGCGCATTGTCGTAGAGCATCTTTTCGAAGTGCGGCACCAGCCAATCCTCATCGACTGAATAGCGCGATAATCCGCCGCCTAGATGATCGTAAATCCCGCCTTGAAGCATTGTTTTCAGACTGGTTAGAAATGCATCCCGATGTGCTATCTCGCCATTTCGTAGCCAGGAGAGCCACAAAGTATCCATGAAGGGAGCATTTGGAAACTTGGGGGCACCAGATAGGCCTCCCTTGGCTAGGTCGATCATGCTGTAAACATCCGCGGCGAACTGATCGAACAGATTTTTATTAATCGGGGTGGACTCTGCTTGGGCGTTAAGCCGCCGGCTCACGTGCTTGGTAATCAGCCGGACATTTTGCTCGACGCGCGTCCGATCCTGAAGCCAGGCTGAGCTGATCGAACGTAGCACGTCAAGGAAGCCCGGCCTGCCATACTTGGAGTGCTTGGGAAAATACGTCCCGCCCCAGAAGGGCTCCGCTCCCGGCGTGAGGAACATAGTCAATGGCCAGCCGCCCTGTTGGCCCATCGCACCGAGAGCGGCCATATAGATCTGATCGATGTCAGGTCGTTCTTCGCGATCCACTTTCACATTGATGTACAGATCGTTCATCAGTGCTGCGACTTCAGCGTCTTCGAAACACTCATGCGCCATGACATGGCACCAATGGCAAGCGGCGTAGCCAACGGATAATAGAATGGGCTTCCCGGCTTCCCGAGCCTCGTCCAATGCATGCTTGCCCCATGGCCGCCAGTGGACAGGGTTTGTCGCATGCTGGCGCAGATAGGGGCTGGATTCGTGGCCGAGCAGATTGGCTTTATCAAACATCGAAACTGCAACACCCTTTTCGAATGAAACGCGACAGTCTATCAAGGCCTAGTGTAGGCGTGGATTGAATGAAATGAAACAGAACCATGTTTTTGGCGATACGATTTTCGCCCTCTCCAGCGGCAGGCTTCCCTCCGGCGTAGCTGTTATACGCCTTTCCGGACCGCAGACTCGATTCGTTATCGAAACAATATCCGGCGGCCTTCCCGAGCCGAGGATTGCTGCCTTGCGATCTTTCAGGGATTCAGAGAACAGTCCCATCGATCGTGGACTGGCACTGTTCTTTCCCGCGCCGGCGAGCTTTACCGGCGAAGATTGCGCTGAACTCCATCTTCATGGGGGCAAGGCCGTTGTGGACGCTATGATTACTGCGTTGTACAAATTTGAAGGTTGCCGGTTGGCGGAGGCGGGAGAGTTTACCCGCCGAGCTTTTGCCAATGGCAAATTCGACCTGACGGTGGCTGAGGGCCTCGCCGACTTGATTGCGGCGGAGACCGACGGCCAACGCAAGCTTGCGCTACAGATATCTTCGGGGGCCCAAGCAACTCTCTATGCCTCCTGGCGCACTGAACTGATACGTGCGCGCGCTCTGATCGAAGCCGAGCTCGATTTTGCTGATGAATCGGATGTCCCGGGATCGGTCTCCGATCAGGTCTGGCAGTCGATGCGCGGTTTGGCCGATCGCGTGGGTAAGCATGTTGCAGATGGAAAACGTGGTGCGATGGTCCGCGACGGTTTTCGCGTGGTTATCGTCGGGGCGCCGAATGCGGGCAAATCCAGCCTTCTTAATGCGCTGGCAGGTCGCGATGTTGCCATAGTATCTGACGAGCCTGGAACGACGCGGGACCTGATCGAGATCAAACTCGATCTGAACGGACTTCCTGTGCTGGTCACCGATACGGCCGGCTTGCGCGAAACCGAGGGAAAGGTCGAGAGAATCGGGATCGACCGCGCTCGAGAACAGGCGTCCGTAGCGGATCTGGTAATTACGTTAACCGATCTATCAAACCCGGTAGCGCCCGCGCTGGACGATGTTGCAGATAGCGTAACACTCCGTCTTGGCACGAAATCCGATCTCGCGTCGCCTTCGGCGGCTGCCAAATATGATCTGGTTATCTCCACCCGAACCGGGGAAGGACTGGATGATTTGTTGGAGGCGCTCACCAAACGGGCAGCTCTTGCTGCGGGTAATCTCTCTGACCCATTGCCCACACGTCGCCGGCACATGGAACTTCTGACGGAAACCATCCGGGAGGTCACGGCTGCGGTTTACGACGAAGCGGCGCCCCTGGAAGTTCGGGCCGAATACTTGCGTCGCGCCTCACATTCGTTGGGCAGGATAACCGGGGATGTGGACGTCGAAGATATACTGGATGTTGTCTTCTCGCAATTTTGCATCGGCAAATGATTCACGTGAAACACGCCCGGCGTGGATAAAGTTTCTGGTGGGTTAAGGTGTCGGCAACGCTTCTGAAGTCCCGGCCTCCACGTTAGTGCCAGCGTTGGTAGGCGATTCCGAGGACTGAATCCCGGCGTTTATCGCTGCAGCCCACCCAATTCGCTCATGTGAGCTTGGCGAACCACGCACAGCAGCAATGCCATCCGGCAAATCAGCACCCTTGAAGCGTCCCGATCGAACCTTCAGACAAAAATATCATGGCTACTTATCCAAGGGTTCCCCTGCCGGTACTACGATTGGCGTGTGCTGGACGAGCACTCTAAGGGGGAGGCGACGCATGGAATATCGCAAATGGTATTCCCGGTGCCGAGGCCTCCCAAGCGGAACGGACGGGATCAAAAGACGCCGGACGGGCGGTCTTCGGATCGCATTTTATTCTACCAAGACGCGCTTCGACGACCGCCCGTCTTCCCAGCATGCAGGCAATGGCCAGACGCAAAAGCGGGCGTGGCAAGGGGGAAGCTTGGATAAATGATAGGTCAAATTGTTTCACGTGAAACACGCCGTAGTCACTCATACTTGACTCCCGGTGCGGTTTTGCCCATCAAGGCACAGATTCGAATCTTTGAAAGTTCTGGCACGTGGAAGACGTTTTTGATGTCATCATTATTGGTGGTGGTCATGCCGGCTGTGAAGCAGCGGCAGCCTCTGCGCGCTTTGGCGCAAGGACGGCGCTGATCACACATCGTGCTGACACGATCGGAGTGATGTCGTGCAATCCGGCCATTGGGGGATTGGGCAAGGGTCACCTCGTCCGCGAGATCGATGCACTTGATGGACTGATGGGTCGTGTAGCCGACGCCGCGGGTATCCAGTTTCGCTTGCTGAATAGGCGAAAGGGTCCTGCAGTCCGCGGGCCGCGCACCCAGGCGGACCGCAAGCTCTATCGCGTAGCCATGCAACAGGCAATTGCCGAGCAAGCCAACTTAACTGTGGTTGAGGGCGGTGCCAGTGATCTTGCTATTGAAAATGACAGGGTTATTGGAGTCCAATTGATGGATGGGCGCGTGCTATCCTGCGCGTCAGCGGTTCTAACGACGGGAACATTTCTGCGTGGTCTCATCCATATTGGGGAAAAGCAGATCCCGGCGGGACGTATCGGTGAAGCCCCTGCCCTTGGCCTCTCAGACACCTTGGCAAAACATGAGTTTGCGCTCGGACGATTGAAGACTGGCACGCCGCCACGGCTCGACGGGCGTTCGATCGATTGGCAGAACCTGGACATGCAATCCGCTGATGCGGATCCCTTGCCGTTTTCGCTGATGACGGATTCGATCCGTAACCCGCAGATTGATTGCGGAATCACGCGAACGACGCCGGAAACACATGCAATCATTCGAGCGAACTTGCATCTATCGGCCATGTATTCTGGCTCCATTGAAGGTGTCGGTCCGCGTTACTGTCCGTCCGTTGAGGATAAGATCGTAAAGTTTGGGGATCGGGACGGACACCAGATATTTCTTGAGCCGGAAGGTCTCGACGACAACACCGTTTATCCCAACGGCATCTCGACCTCGCTGCCGGAGAATGTTCAGCTCGATCTCTTGAAGACCATACCGGGTTTGGAACATGCTGTTATGTTGCAGCCAGGCTACGCCATCGAGTATGATTTTGTCGATCCGCGCGAACTCGATCGCAGCTTGCAAACACGCCGTATTTCGGGCCTGTTCATGGCGGGCCAGATCAACGGAACCACAGGTTATGAGGAAGCCGCTGCACAGGGTCTGCTTGCCGGTCTCAATGCGGCTCGTCTCGCCGCCGGTTCCGCTCCTGTCATTATTCAGCGGACGGAAGCCTATATTGGCGTCATGGTGGACGATCTTACGTCCCGCGGCGTAAGCGAGCCATACCGCATGTTTACATCGCGGGCGGAATTCCGATTGTCGCTTCGGGCAGACAATGCTGATGAACGTTTGACTCCGATGGCTGAACGGCTTGGCATTCTCGGCACGGCACGCAAGGAACGCTTTGCTGGCCGGACGCGTGATCTCGATGCAGCGCGCGAACTCGCAAAGGGCTTGACGATCACTCCCAATGCGGCAGCGCGGGCGGATCTCCATTTGAACCAGGATGGCATCCGGCGCTCGGCCTATGACCTGTTGGCGTTCCCCGACATCGACTTCGCGCGTCTCAAGCAAATTTGGCCGGAGCTTCGTGAGATCGATGGTCCCATTGCTGATGCGCTGGAGATTGAAGCACAGTATGCCGTCTATCTTGACCGGCAGAAAGCCGACGTGGCGGCTATGGAGCGCGAAGAGTCCTTGCTGATTCCGCAGTCGATTGATTTCTCCGCAACACCTGGCCTATCGAATGAGCTAAAGCAAAAGTTGAAGCAGCGGCAGCCACGCTCGATTGCTGAAGCGCAGCGCATTGATGGCATGACCCCCGCGGCCTTGGCGCTTATCATCACGCAAATACGCCGGACCGTTACGCGTGATGTAGCGTGATTCCAGGTCGGGAAAAACGTCTACAAGAGGTATTATCCAATGTTTCACGTGAAACAGTGGATGACCTTCTCGGTTTTGAAGAGTTGTTCCGCAAGTGGTCGAGAACTATCAATCTGGCATCGCCGTCAACACTCGATCAGCTATGGGAACGGCATATCGTGGACAGCGCTCAACTTTTCGATATGGCGCCAAATGCCCTGAAATGGCTGGATCTTGGTTCTGGCGGTGGGTTTCCCGGTATTGTCCTGGCAATTCTTCTGAAACAACGATCCGGGGGCAGTATCGACCTGGTCGAAAGCAATGGCAAGAAGGCTGCTTTCTTGCGCACAGCGATTGGCCAGTTCTCGGCCCCTGGGACCGTCCATGCTATGCGAATCGATGCCACATGGGCCAAAATAGCTGCCCCGGAGATCATAACTGCCCGCGCGCTTGCCTCGTTGAGCCGCTTATTTACGCTTGCGGAGCCTTGGTTGACACGGGGTGCGGTAGCACTTTTTCAAAAAGGACGGGATTACCGCAGGGAAATCGAGGAAAGCCGTGACGCATGGTCGTTTCATCTGGTAGAACGTGAAAGTGCCGTCGACAAAGATTCTGTAGTCCTGCAAATCAGCAATTTGAGACGGACTGACACGAACCAATAGAATTTGCATTCGCTTGATCGGCCCCGATCAACGTTTTGCTCAGGAAGCCAAGCGATGAACAGCCAGACTCGCATCATTACTATAGCCAATCAAAAGGGCGGAGTGGGTAAAACCACAACCGCCATCAATCTGGCCACGGCACTGGCGGCTATTGGCGAGACTGTGCTGATTGTCGATCTTGATCCCCAAGGCAATGCAAGCACCGGTCTTGGAATCGATCGAAAGAGCCGAACGATATCGTCCTACGATGTCCTGATGCAGGCCGCTTCCGTCGAGGAGGCCGCCGTGCCGACGGCGGTGCCAAATTTGTCGCTAATTCCGTCTACGCTGGACCTTCTTGGCGTCGAGATGGAGATTTCGAACGCGCCCGACCGCGCTACACGGCTGCGCAAGGCGTTTCGTGGCAATGTGAAAGTGTCTCCCTTCACCTACATCTTGATCGATTGCCCTCCGTCTCTCAATCTGTTGACAATGAACGCGATGGCTGCGGCCGATTCGGTTCTGGTTCCACTGCAGTGCGAATTCTTCGCGCTAGAAGGATTGAGCCAGCTCCTGGAGACGGTCAATCAGGTCAGAACGGCGCTCAATCCGAATCTGACGATCCAGGGGATCGTGCTCACCATGTTCGATGGGCGTAACAATCTCGCGACGCAGGTTGTGGATGATGTGCGATCCTTCATGGGCGACAAGGTTTACCGGACAGTCATACCGCGCAATGTTCGGGTCTCAGAGGCGCCGTCATACGGAATCCCAGCGATTTTATATGATCTGAAATGTGCGGGCAGCCAGGCTTATCTTCAGCTCGCATCTGAGGTTATTCAAAGAGAGCGCCATTTGCGTGCAGCGTGATGATCGATTCGAATACGAAACATTTATGAGAGCCCCATTACAATGAATGAAGACCTGTCAAAAAAACGTTTGGGCCGCGGTCTGGCAGCCCTGATAGGCGAGATGGACCGTGTGCCTGATGAAGCGAGCCCACAGTCTGTGGCGAATCTGGACCGCCAAGTCCCTATCGAGTTCATAACACGAAATCCTCGCAACCCACGCCGCCAATTTACAGAAGGTGATCTCGAAGATCTGACACAGTCGATTCGGGAGCATGGCATTGTCCAACCCGTGGTTGTTCGTCCGGCAAAGGACTCCGCTGGCCATTACGAATTGATCGCGGGTGAACGCCGCTGGCGTGCGGCCCAGCGCGCCGGGCTTGCGACAGTCCCGGTCATTATCCGCGAAGTTGATGATCGCGTCGCCCTTGAACTCGCAATTATCGAAAACGTGCAGCGCGCCGACCTCAATCCCATCGAAGAAGGTATGGGATATCAACAGCTTATCGATGATCACGAGTATACCCAAGCCGATCTGGCACAGGTGATCGGCAAGAGCCGTAGTCACGTTGCCAATACGTTGCGGCTGCTCAAACTGCCTGATTCCGTGCGCGACATGATTACAAACGGTTCGTTGTCGGCCGGCCATGCCCGTACCCTCATCACTACGGAAGATCCAGCTGCGCTTGCCGAAAAAATCGTCAAGGGTGGCTTGTCAGTACGCCAGGCTGAAGCGCTTGCGCAGGATGGTGGCAAGCCGTCAGCTGTCAAGCGGAAAGCCGAGCCCGGGGAGGGCAAAGACGCGGATACCAAGGCCTTGGAGAAGCTGCTTTCAGATGTCATGGGAATGCGAGTATCGGTCAATCACGTGAACAATGGTGGCGATGTCCGCATCCATTATACGACGCTGGAGCAGCTCGATGAGATCTGCCAGCGCCTTCAAAATCGTGCGAAGTGGGGCGGTCTCGCCTGACGAAATTTTTTCAACGGCTGTTGCGCGCTCCACGCGCTGCCTCGGCCGCGAGGGCAATCATGGATTGCCGGATGATCGGGACGGCCAGCGCTGCGTTGCGCCGGCTCTCAAGGACCGTTCGTTGCAACCGCTCGATAGCACGCGCGCATGATTGCGTCGTCCAATACCGAAGAGCAGTTTCTACAAGTTTTTTCCGTGCGAAGAAAATCGGAGGTCTGGCAGCCGTAACGGCGAGACTCGCATTTTTTTCTTCGTTTTCCATGCCGTAACGTAACGTTTGTAACGACTGAAACTGGCGGATTGCAGCGCTGAGGACAAGAAAACTTGATGAACCGGTCCCGATGACGCGATCAAATGCGTGAGTGAAATCGATGATGTTGCCAACCAACATCGCATCGACAATTGTCTCATAGGAGACGGCGCTGACGTCCCCGATGATCTCGCGCACATCGTCAATAGAGATGCGCTCTTTGCCGTATGCGTAAAGGCAGATTTTGTCGAGCTCGGCTCGTGTGGCGAGACGATCTCCGCCAAGGCTTTCCTTGAGAAGATTGCGGGCATCCAGCGCGATCTGCAGCCGATTCTTCGTCAGAACATCGTCAATAGTGCCATCGATTCCACGTGCATCGTCGCTATAGCAGGGAAGGGCCATAGCGCTGGAGCTCTGCTCGACGATGCCACGCAAGCCAGCACCTTTCTTCAGGTCCCCGGCCTCGACCAGGATAAACGTATCAGTGGGCGGGCTTTTGGCGAGGAAGCCAAGGGCGTCCGCCAACCCTTTCTGGCCTGCCGCGCTGCGCACCCAAATCAAACGCTCGCCGCCAAACATGGAAATCGTGTTTGCCTCGTCAGAAAGCCTGCCTGGCTCGGCATTGATATCGTCAGCATCAAGTCGAATGACTGCAAAGGGATCGTCTTTCGCAAGGCCGGTGAGCTTGATGAAGAGGTCGGCTCGTTCACTCACGAGGCCCTTGTCCGGTCCGTAAAGCAGAACGATCGGGTAGGCGCGATCCAGCCTTTTCAGGAAAGAATCAACTTCGTGCGCTTTCTTTTGTGCCATGGCCCATGGGTTTACCCATTTCAGCAGGGATTGCAATTGCAACGTGGCCCGTGAGCGTCGACTGTTATGCACCCAAACAGCAAAAAGGCCCGGTGAAACCGCAGCCTTTGCTGCTGGCGGGGCACATATAGCTACCCGCCAGCTACACGTCGGGAGGACCACTCCCGACTGCCAACATGACATCTAAGTTGATTTAGTCTGGGAGCCCGGGTTAACGGAGATGTTTAATGCGACTAACCAATTCTGGGAGATCCGAAGGGTCGCTAAGGCGATGGATCATACGATGGCAGTTTGCACAAAGCACTGCAAAATCATCGGCGACGTTGTAGTCAACGGCACTACCTTCATCTAGACTTGAGATCGGGCGAAGGTGATGTGCTTCAATGAAGTTTACACCAAGCGCCCCATAAATATCTTGAAAATCAAATCCACACGCTTGGCATATGTACCCATGATGGGCCTTTGCGACGGTAGCAGCCTTGGGGTTTCGCTCAATAGCATAATGCATGCGGTATTTTCGCTGCTCCGTGATGGCAATGGGAAGAGCCCTTTGTCCACCTAGATTTTGCTGCATCTCGCCCATGCTCATTCCACCTCGGAATACAAGCGCGCGGTAGGCATCCATTGCCGTTCTCAAATCTCGGATCAGAGTGGCTTCATCAGGAAGATTCTGAACAGTATATGTTATACCGAGAGCGTGACCAGCAACGTAATCGGCCGGAAGTCGACGGTCAGTTTCTAAGTCGATTTCAATATCCGGTAGAGCTGGGATAAAATCACGTATCCTTCGCCGCACAAATGAAGCGCGCTCTCTCAACACATCTCGCGCTGCCGATTTGAATTCTTCGCGCACATTTGTGGTGCCCTGATTTAAGCTTAGATGAACTTTAGCACCAGATGCGCTAAAGAGATAAACTAAATAATACCCACCGGTCGCTCCACTCGAAGCAGAGGGTTCAAAATACGCGATCCACGGAACTTCGGCCCAATTTCCCGCACCGGCGCTGCCCTGAACGATCAGCCCAATACTGGAATCGCCGACGGACTTGTTGATTTCTTGTGGCGCGGACGTTCTGATCCATTTTGCTAATAGGTGTGCTGTAAAGCTCTCACGAGTGGCAGAGGGATACTCAGAGCCGATACGCCGGAGAGTTGATCGTATGCCCATATTCGAAGTTCGCCCCGCTACAACTTTAGCGAGTAAAACAAACGAATGCATTATGTCAAATGGATCAGCGGACAATTCAGTCCAAGATGTTGCGGAGTGCGTAGCTAGGGCAAGATGCGGGTTGTTATGTGTGACCCGATGGTAACTGCTACTGCCTGAGACGTCGTATAGTCCAAACAGCAAAAAGGCCCAGGTAAACCTGAGCCTTTTGAACTTCGGACAACTGGAGCGGGAGAAGGGATTCGAACCCTCGACCCCAACCTTGGCAAGGTTGTGCTCTACCCCTGAGCTACTCCCGCATATGCCAGTTAGTCTTGCGAAGCGGGGCCTATATGGCCTAAGCGCCGGCTAATTGCAACAGGGAAATTTCGCCTTCTGCGAGATATGATGGAAATCGGTCATGAACCTTTCCCGGATGCGGCTTTCCCCTTGAGGAAGAGCCGCCGAACCACTACGAGAACACACAGTCATTTCTGAAAAGTCAGCGGAATACCGTTATGGGCAAAACATTTGATGAGTTGATGCAGTACCTTGGCGACAGGGGAATCGAGGTGTCGACGATTCGCCATGCCCCTGTGTTTACCGTAGCTGAGGCCCAAAACCTGCGTGGGCAGGTATCCGGCGCTCACACCAAGAATCTCTTTCTCAAGGACAAGAAAGACAACTACTTTCTCGTGGCGGTGGACGAGGACGCCGAGGTCGATCTCAAGACAATTCATGGCAAGATCGGCGCTTCGAGCCGTGTATCGTTTGGCAAGCCGGAAAAACTGCTGGAGTACCTTGGTCTTACACCAGGAGCCGTCAGTGTGTTTGGGTTGATCAATGACGCGGAGCACCACGTCCGTGTGGTGCTGGACGAAAAGCTCATGCAGCACGACATTGTCAATGCCCATCCTTTGACGAATGAGGCGACGACATCAATCCGGCGCGAAGACCTCCTGGCGTTCCTCAAGATGACTGGACACGAGCCTCTCATCTTGAAAATCGATGTGGCAACCCCAAACTGATAGCCGTTACATGAGTTGGCGATTACAAGAGGTTGTGGTTGAATGGAAGGGCAGATGACGGGAGAATTTCATGAGCAAAATAGATAACCCGTTCGGCAGCGGCTATGGCGCAGCCTCTGGCGCCCAGACCGTGTCCTATGGAACGCCATCTCCAAACGGAGCTGCGCCCAGCGCCGGCGACCTGATCAAGGAAACGACCACGGCAGCTTTTTCCAAAGATGTGATTGCTGAATCGAAAAGCCAGCCGGTCCTTGTGGATTTCTGGGCTCCATGGTGCGGACCATGCAAACAGCTCACGCCTATTCTCGAAAAGGCAGTTCGCGCAGCTGGCGGACGAGTCAAGCTCGTCAAGATGAATATTGACGACCATCCGGCTATCGCCGGGCAGCTTGGAATTCAGTCCATTCCCGCTGTCATCGCCTTCGCTGACGGCAAGCCGCTGGACGGCTTCATGGGAGCGCTCCCGGAATCGAAGGTGACAGAGTTCATCGATCGTATTGCTTCACCCGATGGGGGCAGGGATGCGGCCATCCAGTCGGCACTCGACGCAGCGGCTCATGCTGTAGAAGCAGGCGATGTCGAGCAGGCGGCCCAAATTTATTCTGCCATCCTTGGCGAAGTACCGGACCACGTGGCGGCGCTTGCGGGGCTGGCCAATTGTTTGATCGAGCTCGGTGATCTCGAAAAGGCCAAAGCCACCTTGGAGCAAGTGCCTGCCGCCAACAAAGACGATGCGGGTGTCCGTGCCGCCGAGGCCAAGATTGCATTGGCTGAGCAGGTGGCAAAACTTGGTGATCCGGTGGTGTTGGAGGCGCGGCTGCAGGAAAACCCCAAGGATTACGGGGCACGCTTCGACCTTGCGATGATTCTGAATGCCAAAGGCCAGCGCCACGAAGCCGCCGATCAGCTTCTTGCAATCATGAAGGCTGATCGGGCATGGAACGACGATGGCGCCCGCAAACAGCTGTTGCAGTTTTTTGACGCCTGGGGAGCGGCGGATGAAGCCTCGATCACTGCACGTCGCAAATTATCTTCCCTGCTGTTCTCTTGAGAGAAATCAGGCACAATAGCCGAAACCACGATTTTTCGGGCCGGAGTAGGCAATGCAAGCTGGAAATGTTCGTTATCGGACGTTGAATGATATTCCTGAAAACGTGCCGATCTTTCCCCTCTCGGGTGCGCTGCTGCTTCCTGGCGGGCAGCTGCCGCTCAACATTTTCGAACTGCGTTATCTAGCCATGGTGGACGCCGCGCTTAGTGGCAAGAGAATAATCGGCATGATCCAGCCGCGTTTCGATCAGGATAATGAGGATGGCGGCGACCTGTGTGAGGTTGGCTGCCTCGGCCGGATCACGTCTTTCGCTGAAACCGGCGATGGCCGTTTGCTGATAACGCTTCAGGGCATATGCCGCTTCCGGGTTATCAAGGAGCTCTCGACCCGCACTCCGTTTCGCCAATGCAAGATCGCGCCACTCCGTGCCGATCTCGACGAACCGGATGATTCAGAAGTGGACAGGCTCGCATTGCTGCGCGTATTTCGTGCGTATCTCGACGCCAACAGCCTTGAAGCGGATTGGGACGGTATCTCGCGGGCCGGCAATGAGACGCTGGTCAACGCGCTGGCCATGATGTCGCCCTTTGGTGCTGCGGAAAAACAGGCACTCCTGGAGGCCGCAGATTTAAAGACGCGAGCTGAAACGCTGATCGCTATAACCGAGATTGCGCTCGCCAAGGATCAGGACGATTATGAAGGCAGCCTCCAGTGAGATATTCCAGGAAAGAGGCATGACTGAAGAGAAACGCGAAACACTGATCGATCGCAAGTTGCTTGAGCTGCTGGTCTGCCCCTTGACCAAAGGCCCGCTCGTTTACGATCAGAAACGGTCAGAACTGATTTCCAAATCAGCACATTTAGCCTATCCGGTGAGAGACGGTATTCCGATCATGCTGCCATCGGAAGCGCGCCCAATCGAGGACTGAGTTCCACCGAGGCTTTTCATACAGGATTGTTTGCGGCATAGTCTTAGTCAGTCGTGCAACTGACTGGCTTGCGAATATGACAAAGCGCAATGACAAACGCGAAATTCTGATCGCTACGGCGGCCGGATTGTTCTGGCGACAGGGTTATGCGACGACGAGTCTGGCTGATATCGCAACGGATTCTGGCGTGCCACTTGGGAATATCTACTATTACTTCAAGAGCAAGGCCGAACTGGCGCTTGGTGTCGCCGATATCTTCGTGGCCGAGACTGAAGGTATGCTGGCGGAAATCACAGACGCCGACCAGAATCCGCGTACACGTTTAAAGCTTCTTATCGAGAAACTTGCTCACTCACTCAAAAGTCGGGTGGCGCATGGATGTCCGATTGCTCTGGGAATTCGGGACTTCAGACATGAATCGCCTGAAGCTGCGGGGCGGGCCGCCGAGACGTTCAGTTTGCTCATTGGTTTCATAGGGAGGGAGCTCGGCCGTTCCGGTATTCGCCCCTCGAGCGCCTTGGGCATAGCGCGCAATGCGGTGGCGGAATGGCAAGGTGGAATCATGCTTGCCCATGGTTTGAACGATCCGGCTGTTCTGGTCGAGAGTTTCCGGCGGATGGAACGATTATTGGTTGCAGGGCCGCCTCGCTCCTGACCGCGACAACACCACTCGCATCTGTGGGGTAAAGGCCCTATATGAAGCCAGAAAAGCTCTCCAGGAGTCATGATGGCCAGAAGTAATCAAACCGCTGACTGGACCAACCGCCTGTCACCATCGCTGGGCGAGATCGAATCATTGGCGATCGAGGCTTATGCACATCTACCTGAAACGTTCCGTGCGCTATGCGGCGACATTACAATTCAGGTATCCGAATTTCCCGACGATCAGATTATCGAGGATATGGGACTCGAATCGCCCTTCGATTTGCTTGGCCTTTTTGAAGGGACGGGTATCGGGGAGCGGTTTTCCCTGCAAACTGGCGAGCAGCCCAACCGGATCACCATCTACCGCCGTGCCGTTCTGGACTACTGGGCGGAATATGAAGAAGCACTTGGCGACATCGTGACCCACATTCTCATCCACGAAATCGGCCATCATTTCGGTCTGTCGGATGAGGATATGGAGCGCATAGAGGCAAGCGTAGAATAGTGTTTGCTCTAGTAATCGCTTAACTTGATCCCGGGTTCGTAGTCGACGCCATCGATATCCTTGACAACTGCTTGACCGCATTGCATCACGCCCGTTGCCGAATTGAACGCATAGGTGGGCGAACCATAAATGTGCCAGCCTTTGTTTATGGCTGCCGTTACCTTGTGACAGAAGCTTGCATCATCGGGACCCGTTAAAATCCGGTACAATTTCATGTGACGTTCTTTCCCTAATCTACGCCGAGATCAGCCAATGCCGTTTTCATTTTTCGCCGATAATGTCGAGTTTTGCCAGTAGCTTTTTTGCCATTTCGAGGTGCAGGCGTTCCACCATCTTGCCATTCAGCGACGTGACGCCCTTATCAAGGTTCTCCCGATTGGAGAATGCCTCAACGATCAACCTGGCCTCTGCGACTGAAGGCGCGTCGGGAAGGAAGGACGTATTGGCTGTTTCAATCTGTGATGGATGTATCAAGGACTTTCCGTCGAAACCCATCCGCACGGCCTCGGTGCATTCGGCCGCAAACCCGTCGAGGTCGGAGAAATCATTGTAAACGCCGTCGATGATATCGAGCTTTCCAGCTTTGGCACACAACAGAACTTGCATGAGCCATGGCATTAGAGCGCCGCGCCCTTTCGTGCCGGTCTCCTTCGAAATATCATTGGTCCCGATGACGAAGCAGTCGAGCCGCGCCGTTGAGCGCAATCCGAGCTCGGCGATTTCATCGGCATTGAGGATCCCACGCGGCGTTTCGATCATCGCCCAGAGACGAATCCCCTCGGAAGCATCGGTCTCTTCCAGAATTTCGGCAACGCTGGTGACATCTTGCGGAGTCTCCACCTTGGGGAGGAGTATAGCGTCAGGTCTGCAGGCACGAGCAGCAAGCAAATCCTCGGCGCCCCATTCGCTCGCAAGGCCGTTAATGCGGACAACGCGTTCGGCTTTGCTTTTGGGAGGAGCAAGGAAATATTCCCGCAATGCCTCGCGCGCGTCTTCCTTGACATCGGGGGCTACGGCATCCTCCAGATCGAAGATGATTGCGTCGGCATCAAGCGATGCCGCTTTGACCAGTGCCCGGTTGTTCGAGGCGGGAACATACAGCACAGATCGGCGAGGGCGGAAAGTCCGGATCATTCAGCTGTTTTGCCTTGATCAGACCGTCAAGACAAGGGCAATCACAAGGGATTGAGGACTCCGGCTCAAAGTGCCACAGGCGAAAAGCTTTGATTCAAGGTAAAGCTGGTGTAAAGCGAAACGCAAAGTCATTACCCAATATCTACAGGCAGATATCATGGACAAATTCACCGAGCTCACCGGCGTCGCAGCTCCGCTGCCGATCATCAACGTCGATACCGACATGATCATTCCGAAGGACTACCTGAAGACGATCAAGCGCACGGGTCTTGGTACCGGTCTTTTTGCCGAAATGCGTTATAATGAAGATGGTTCGGAAAACCCCGATTTTGTTCTTAACAAGCCAGCCTATCGCAAGGCGCAGATTCTCGTCGCCGGTGATAATTTCGGTTGCGGCTCGAGCCGTGAACACGCGCCATGGGCCCTTCTGGATTTTGGCATCCGCTGTGTAATTTCGACCAGTTTTGCCGACATTTTTTACAATAACTGCTTTAAGAACGGCATTTTGCCGATCCGGGTCAGCCAGGAAGATCTCGACAAGCTGATGGATGATGCGCAGCGCGGTGCGAATGCGACAATCTCCATCGATCTTGAAGAAATGACGATCAAGGGTCCCGATGGCGGCACGATCACTTTCGAACTTGATGAGTTCCGCCGGTACTGCATGCTCAATGGTCTCGACGATATCGGCCTGACCATGGAAAAGGCGACAAAGATCGACAATTTCGAAGCGGCCAATGCCGAAAAGCATCCTTGGGCCTGAAACCAGTCTCCTAATCTGAAAGCCCGGTTTTCCGGGCTTTTTTCTGCGTCTTATGTGAGGTTCTACAATGGCAGCAAAAAAGCTTCTCCTCCTTCCGGGGGATGGTATTGGCCCCGAGGCAATGGCCGAAGTCCGCAAGATCATTGCCTATATGAATGCGGAATTGAAGAGCGGCTTTGAGCTTGATGAAGGGCTGGTTGGCGGCTCCGCATACGATGCACACGGCAAGGCAGTCTCCGAGGCCGACATGGCAAAAGCCCTGGCCGCCGATGCGGTCCTGTTTGGCGCTGTTGGCGGACCAAAATGGGACAGCGTTGCCTATGATGTGCGCCCCGAGGCGGGTCTCCTGCGTTTGCGCAAGGATATGGAGCTTTTTGCCAATCTGCGGCCGGCGATTTGCTATCCGGCGCTTGCCGATTCATCGTCCTTGAAGGAGGAAATCGTCGAAGGTCTGGACATATTGATCGTCCGCGAGCTGACGGGCGGCGTCTATTTCGGCGAACCCAAGGAAATTCGCGACCTTGGCAACGGCCAGAAGCGCGGCATCGATACACAGGTCTACGACACCTATGAGATCGAGCGCATCTCCGGCGTTGCCTTTGAGCTGGCGCGGACACGCGCCAACAAGGTGACGTCGATGGAAAAGCGCAACGTCATGAAGTCGGGTGTTTTGTGGAATGAAGTGGTTACGGCTACCCACAAGGCGAAATACTCAGATGTGAAACTCGAACATATGCTGGCCGATGCCGGCGGTATGCAGCTCGTTCGCTGGCCCAAGCAGTTCGACGTCATCGTCACCGACAATCTGTTCGGCGACATGCTCTCCGATATTGCCGCAATGCTTACTGGCTCGCTCGGCATGCTGCCGTCGGCTTCACTCGGTGCGCCCGACGCCAAGACTGGCAAGCGCAGGGCGCTTTATGAGCCGGTGCACGGCTCGGCGCCGGATATTGCCGGCACAGGAGCAGCCAACCCGATCGCCATGATCGCGTCGTTCGCAATGTGTCTGCGGTACTCGTTCAATATGATCGCAGAAGCTGACAGGCTGGAGGCGGCCGTAGCCGGTGTACTTGATGATGGCCTTCGCACAGGGGATATCATGTCGGAAGGCAAGGTTAAAATCGGGACTGTGGAAATGGGTGATGCAATCCTCGCCAAATTCCGGGCTCTTGCAATGTGATACCGTAGTCTGGACAAACAAAAGCCCGGCATGAGAAATCATGCCGGGCTTTTTAGTTACCGGTTACTTAATGTCGTGGAGATCGACTCCCCTGGTATCGCGGACAAAGATGAGGCCGATTATCAGGGTCATGGCTGCAACGATGATCGGATACCACAGGCCGTAGTAGATATCGCCCTTGAACGCGCTCATCGCGAAGACCGTCGCCGGGAGCAGGCCACCGAACCAGCCATTACCGATGTGATAGGGCAAGGACATGCCGGTGTAGCGGATCCGCGTTGGGAACATCTCGACGAGGATCGCCGCGATGGGACCGTAAACCATTGTCACATAGAGCACGAGCACGAAGAGGATCGCGATGACCTTTGTCCAATTGACAGCGGCCGGATCGGCAACCATCTTGAATGCGCCTGCGCCCGGCACACTATAGACCGGCACCTCGGTTGCACCGGCGGCCTCTTCCGCGGTCATCAGCTTATCCTTGATCGCTTGATCAACCGGAACCGTGGTCTTTGCGCCGGCGCGGATGGCAGCCGCATCGAGCGCGAGCTTCGGATTGGCTGCGATGAGAGCATCAAGTTTTGAGTCGACAACCTTCACCGGGTCGCGGACGAGGGGATAACCGCCGTCCTGGAGTGCGATGTTCACGCTCTTGGCGAAAGCCGCGTCCTTTGCCTTTGCGTCCGCTCCGGCAGCTGTTGCGTCGTAGGACTCGACCGTTTCCGAGCCGATCTTCACCGTCGCTACAGTACCAGGTGCAGCAGTCGCAACGACGTCATACGGCACCGAATTCCGGGTCAGGAATGATGTCGCGATATCGCAGGACGTGGTGAACTTTGCCGTGCCGGTAGGGTTGAACTGGAACTTGCAGTCGCCAGGCGCGGCCGTCACGGTTGCACGAACGTTCTGCTGTGCCGCGGCAAGTGCGGGGTTTGCCGCCCAGGTCAGCGCCTTGAACAGCGGGAAGTAGGTAAGGATAGCGAGCGCCAATCCAGCCATGATGATCGGCTTGCGGCCAATCTTGTCCGACAGCCAGCCGAAGAACACGAAAAAGCCGGTGCCAAGCAAAAGGGCGATGGCGATCATGATGTTGACCGACTGGCCATCGACCTTCAGAACGTTCTGCAGGAAGAACAATGCGTAGAACTGGCCGCAATACCAGACAACGGCCTGGCCGGCGGTGAGGCCGAGGAGTGCGATAAGCGCGATCTTCGCATTTTTCCATTGGCCGAAGGCTTCCGATAGCGGTGCCTTGGAGCCTTTACCCTCGTCCTTCATCCTTTGGAATGCCGGCGATTCGCTCAAGGACAAACGGATCCAGACGGAAATACCGAGGAGTATAAAAGATAGAATGAATGGAATACGCCAACCCCATGCAGCAAACGCTTCCTTACCGAGCCAATTCTGTATGATCAGGATGACGATGAGGGAGAGGAAGAGACCAAGTGTTGCTGTGGTCTGAATCCAGGACGTATAGTAGCCGCGTCTATTGTTTGGCGCGTGTTCAGCGACGTACGTTGCTGCGCCGCCATATTCACCACCGAGAGCTAGCCCTTGCAGCATGCGCAGGGCAATCAGGATGATGGGCGCGGCAATACCCCAACTGGCTGAACCTGGAAGAATGCCGACAAGGAAGGTCGACAGACCCATGATCATGATGGTGACGAGGAATGTGTATTTACGGCCGACCAGATCGCCGATGCGCCCGAAAACGAGGGCACCGAATGGCCGAACCAGGAAGCCTGCCGCGAAAGCCAGCAGCGCGAAGATATTGCGTGTCGCTTCCGGATACTCACTGAAGAAAGCGGTACCGATGAAAGCGGCCAGAGAGCCATAAAGATAAAAATCGTACCATTCAAAAACCGTTCCGAGCGAAGAAGCGAAGATAACCTTCTTTTCCTCTCTCGTCATACCCCGACTAGAAGTGTCGGCCACAGAAGTGGTTGCCATCTCATTTCCTCCCAGAAAACAGCAGTTGAGCCAAGAACACGACTGGTAACCCCCTTTGCCATGTCCTCGTCTGTCGACACTACGCTTGGTCGTCCGCAGAGCCTATTGCCCCGCCGTTGACCAGGCGCTGGTGAATGTCCTTCAGAATTCTTCCCCCCAAAGGTCGCGCACCCGATATACGGATGAAGTGTTCACCATATATTGATCAAAGCAAAGCCCGCATCTTACGTCAATTGGCGAAAATTGTGCGTAACACGACATATTCTTGTCATTTGCCGAGACAATTGACTCTTTACCGAAACCGCGTACAAGCACAGGCGGACAAGGAGATGCCCGCATGGGTGGCGAATCAACAGCGCTTTTTTTGACGAACGGTTCCGGCAAGCTTGCCGGAGGCATTGACGCGCGTGCTCTTGCCCTTAAAATTTCGGCCAAACAGACTGCGAAAACGACCACCAAAACGGTCTGATTTCCCTTGGCCTGCTCGCCCCCTCCCGGGTCCGGCCCGGGGGAGAAGACCCGCAGTGGCCAGCGGGTTTATACAGCAGAGAGGGACAGGAGATATTACAGATGAGTTTCAAGGTTGCGGTTGTTGGTGCCACAGGCAATGTGGGCCGCGAAATGCTTACAATACTGGAGGAGCGTGGCTTTCCGGTCAGCGAAGTCGTGGCGCTCGCCTCGCGCCGTTCACAGGGAACCGAGGTGTCCTTTGGCGACCGGACGCTCAAGGTCAAAAACCTCGATAATTACGATTTTTCCGATACAGACATCTGCCTGATGTCTGCCGGCGGTAATGTCTCGAAGGAATGGTCGCCGAAGATCGGCGCGCAGGGTTGCGTTGTCATCGATAACTCCTCCGCATGGCGTTACGATTCAAACGTACCGCTGATCGTGCCGGAAGTTAATCCCGACGCGATTACTGGCTTCACCAAGAAGAATATCATCGCCAATCCGAACTGCTCGACGGCTCAGCTCGTGGTCGCATTGAAGCCATTGCATGACAAGGCCAGGATCAAGCGTCTGGTCATCGCGACCTATCAATCCGTGTCGGGAGCCGGCAAGGACGGCATGGACGAGCTGTTTCAGCAGTCGCGGGCGGTATTCGTCGCCGATCCGGTGGAAGCCAAGAAATTTACCAAGCGCATTGCTTTCAATGTCATTCCGCACATCGACGTCTTTATGGAAGATGGCTCGACCAAGGAAGAATGGAAGATGGTCGCCGAGACCAAGAAGATGCTTGATCCGAAGATCAAGCTCACGGCGACCTGCGTCCGCGTACCGGTATTTATCGGTCACTCCGAAGCGGTAAATATCGAATTTGAAAGCCCGATGAGTGCTGAGGAAGCCCGCGAGATCCTGAGCGATGCGCCCGGATGCCTGGTTATTGATCGCCACGAAGATGGCGGCTATATCACACCCTACGAAGCCGCCGGTGAAGATGCGACTTACATTTCACGTATCCGCGAAGATATTACGGTCGAAAATGGTCTTTCCATCTGGATCGTTTCCGACAACCTGCGCAAGGGTGCGGCGCTTAATGCGATCCAGATTGCCGAGCTTCTGGTTGCGCGCGGGCTCATCCAGCCGAAGAAAATCGCGGCCTGATCATCAGCCGTTTGAATTGCAAAAGGGCGCGGGAGACCGCGCCCTTTTATTTGGCCTTGTCGATGCCGGCGATGAGATTGTCGCGCACGGTCATTAATTCGGCGCGCAAGTCTTTTGCTTCGCCCAGAGTGCAGCCAAATGCCTGTCCGATTGCAATGGGGATGGCTTCGGCGCGTTTTCGCGTGGCGCGGCCTTCATCCGTAAGCCCGATCAGAACCTGACGCTCGTCCGCCGTGTCGCGGCGGCGTGTGATCAAGCCCGCGCTCTCCAGACGTTTTAGGAGCGGGGTTAGCGTGCCTGAATCGAGGCTGAGCTTGTCACCGATCGATTTAACTGTCTGGTTTTCCCGCTCCCAGAGTACCACCATCACAAGATATTGCGGGTAGGTCAGGCCGAGCGCCGCCAGGCGCGGCTGGTAGGCACGCGTAACAGCGTTGGCGGTCGAGTAGATAGCAAAACATAGGAAGTTTTCCAGTTTGAGGAGTGAGTCCGGTGCATTTCCCGATGTTGGGTTCATTGTCAGTATCCTTCCAGGGCAGTGCAAGATAGCAAAGGCAATTGAATTGCGCATCATTTAATTTTTCGCCACATATCAAAATATCTATTGCGCACAATTTAATTGTGTGCGATTTAATGCGTGCGGAACAACCAACTTAAGGAACAAGTGATGAGCATTCTCTACACAACGAAGGCGACAGCAACCGGTGGCCGCGAGGGCCGCGCAGCAAGTGAAGATGGCCGCCTGAAAATTACACTTTCAACGCCGAAGGAACTTGGCGGCAATGGCGGTGACGGCACCAATCCGGAACAGCTTTTCGGCGCCGGCTATTCCGCCTGCTTTCTCAGCGCGATCAAATATGTAGCCGGCCAGAAGAAAGTGAAGCTTTCCGAGGAGAGCGCTGTCACTGCAACAGTTGGCATCGGTCCCCGCGAGGACGGCAAGGGGTTCGGCCTGGACGTCGCGCTCGCGGTCACTCTGCCGGGCGTCGAAGCGGCGCAGGCTCGGGAAATTGTCGATGCTGCGCACGTTGTTTGCCCCTATTCGGAGGCCACGCGCAGCAACCTCAACGTACGTATATCGATTAATTGACACCCGGGGTCGTCGTACTAGGGTTATCCAAGGAAGTTACACCAAGGGTGATATCCCGTTACATACGACGTCCCCCGCCACCTTTTCCAACCACCAGCATCAGATACTGGCACAATTGGGTGGTGGGTTAGCTGCCCAGATGCCCGCGCAACCGGAAATCAAACAACCAGCGAAAGGATACAACTCCCATGCCTACGATCACCACAAAAGACGGTACCGAAATCTACTACAAGGACTGGGGCAAGGGACAGCCGGTGGTTTTCAGCCATGGCTGGCCGCTCTCTTCAGACGCCTGGGAAGACCAGATGTTCTTCCTCGCCTCGAATGGCTACCGCGTCATTGCGCATGACCGCCGCGGCCATGGACGCTCCAGCCAGCCCTGGAATGGCAATGATCTGGATACCTATGCGGACGATCTGGCGGAGCTGTTCGAAAAGCTCGATCTGAAGGACGCAATCATGATCGGTCATTCGACGGGCGGCGGTGAAGTTGCCCGGTATATCGGACGACATGGCACAAAACGTGTTGCCAAAGCAGTGCTTGTCGGGGCCATTCCCCCGTTGATGCTGAAAACCGAGGCCAACCCCGAAGGCTTGCCTATAGATGTCTTCAATGGTCTGCGCGATGGGGTCCTCGCTGACCGGTCGCAGTTCTTCACAGACCTGTCGCTGCCGTTCTATGGCTATAACCGACCTGGCGCAAAAATTTCGGAAGGCGTCAGAGACTTCTTCTGGCTGCAAGGTATGATGGCTGGAATGCCCGCCTCCTACTTCTGCATCAAAGCATTCTCTGAGACCGACCTCACCGAAGATCTGAAGAAGTTCGACATTCCGACCTTGTTCATCCATGGCGATGACGATCAGATCGTGCCAATCGACGATGCGGCACGCAAGGCTGTTAAGATCGTGAAGAACGCTACCCTGAAGGTCTATCCAGGTGCGCCTCACGGTCTTGCGACGACGCACAAGAATCAGCTCAACAAGGACCTTCTGGATTTCGCCAAGGCCTGATCTGAACCTTGCGTCAAATCAAAGCCCACGCTTTTCGATCATGGCATCGGGCGTGGGCATCTTGCCGCGAAACGCCTTATAGAGATCTTCCGGATCGCGGCTTCCACCCGCTGAATAGATATATTGTCTCAGCTTCGCAGCGAGATCACTGTTGAACACATCGCCGGTCTCCTCGAAAGCCTTGAACGCATCCGCATCCAGCACCTCCGACCACATGTAGGAATAGTAGCCGGCTGAATAACCATCTCCGGAAAACACGTGCGTGAAGTGCGGGGTGCGATGGCGCATGATAATGGCGTCGGGCATCTCCAGTTGCCTCAATGTATCGGCCTCGAATTTGATCGGATCGACGGGCGGGGTACCGTCCGCATGAAACGCCATGTCAACCAGCGCAGACGAGGTGAATTCAACCGTGTTGAACCCCGCATTGAATGTATTGGCTGCGAGCACCTTGTCGAGCAAGGCCTTCGGCATCGCTTCGCCGGTGCGGTAATGAATTGCATACTTCTCAAGAATGGCCGGCACGGTCAGCCAGTGCTCGTAGAGTTGGGATGGCAATTCGACAAAGTCACGCGATACGGATGTGCCGGAAACGGCTGGCCAGGTGACGTCCGACAAAAGTCCATGCAGCGCATGGCCAAACTCATGAAACAGCGTTTTCGCACCATCAAGCGATAGCAGAGCAGGCTCACCCTTGGGCGGTTTGGCGAAATTCATAACGTTGTAGATGATCGGCTTGTGCTCGCCGTCGAGCTTGTGCTGTGACTGCAGCGCACTCATCCATGCACCAGAGCGCTTCGACTGGCGATTGAAATAATCGCCAAGGAAAAGACCACGTTCGCTGCCATCCGCATTGAAAACTTCCCAGACGCGGACATCGGGATGCCAGGTCGGAATGCCCTGTTTTTCCTCGAACGTAATTCCAAACAGACGTGTCGCGACGTCGAAGCAGGCCTCGATGACCTTCTCCAGTTGCAGGTAGGGTTTCAGTTCGGCCTCGTCGAAAGCGAAACGTTCGTTGCGCAGTTTCTCGGCATAGTACCGCCAGTCCCAGGGTTCGACTTTGTGATTGCGGCCTTCGCCTGTGATAAGCCGCTGCAGATCGGTTTCTTCTTCGGCGGCGCGCGCTTTGGCTTTGTCCCAGACTGGCTCCAGCAAGTCCATAACCGCCTTGGGCGTTTTGGCCATCGTGTCATCGAGCTTGTAAGCTCCGAAGCTTTTATAGCCGAGCAATTTGGCTTTTTCAGCACGCAGCTTCACCATTTCGGCAACGATGTCTGTATTGTCCGTCTCTCCGCCATTTTCGCCCCGGGCTGCCCAGGCACGGAACGACTTTTCGCGCAGGGAGCGGTTCTCGGAGAAGGACAGGAACGGTTCGATAATGGAGCGGGATAATGTGACTGCCCAGGCATCGGGTCGGTCACGCTCTTCGGCGGCACCGCGCATCGCATCACGCACAAAATCCGGCAAACCGGCCAGTTCCGCCTCGTCAGTGATGAAAAGTGCCCAGTCCGCTTCGTCTTTTTGCACATTCTGCCCGAATTGCGCGCCAAGGCTTGCGAGCCTTTCATTGATGTCGGCAAGCCGTGCCTTCCCCTGTTCATCGAGCCGCGCGCCACTGCGCACAAAACCTTTCCAGGTCTTTTCCAGTACGCGATCTGTTTCGGGATCGAGACCGAGCAGATCGCGCTGCTCGTAAAGCGAATCGATACGCGCGAAGAGCAGCGGGTTCATCATGATCGAGGAAGAATGGCGTGACATTTTCGGTGCAATGACCCGTTCAAGCGCCTGGATCGCTTCATTGGTGTGGGCACCGGCCCGCAGCCAGAAGATTGCGGAGACACGATCCAGGTCCTTGCCAGAAAGTTGCAGTGCTTTCAGCGTGTTCTCAATCGTTGGGACGTCGTGCTGGTTAACCACGGCCTCGATATCGGCGAGGTCACCTGCAAGGGCGGCATCAAAGGCAGCGGCGAAGTCGTCATCGTTGAAAGCGGTGAAGTCGGGCAACCCAAGAGGCCCCGTCCACTCTGTCAATGCTGCGTTGATGGACGGTTTCGTTGAGGACATGGGGGCACTCCGTCGTGGACAAGGAACTCTATGGGTCTAACATCTAAGACGGAGAAGCGAGTGCCACAAGCCGGTTGTGCGATAAAGTCTACGCAAGTGTGCCAAACAAAAAAGCGGGCAGGGCCCCGCTTCGTTTCGCGTTCGGAAATATCAGCTGTTGCGCTTGCGGGCGGCAAGCGTGCGCAGCCGCAACGCGTTGAGGCGGATAAATCCGGCGGCGTCCTTCTGGTCGTAAGCGCCGCGGTCGTCCTCGAAAGTCACGAGAGCGTCCGAATAGAGCGACTTCTTTGATTTCCGGCCGGAAACCATGACATTGCCCTTGTATAGCTTCAAACGAACGGTGCCTTCTACATCATCCTGGCTTTTGTCGATCATGGCCTGCAGCATTTCCCGCTCCGGCGAGAACCAGAAGCCGTTGTAGATGAGCTCGGCATAGCGTGGCATGAATTCATCTTTGAGATGGGCAGCGCCGCGATCGAGCGTAATCGATTCCATTGCACGATGTGCGGCGAGAAGTATGGTACCGCCGGGTGTCTCATAGACACCGCGCGATTTCATGCCGACGAAACGGTTTTCGACGAGATCAAGACGGCCGATACCATTGTCGCGGCCAAGGTCGTTAAGTGTTTTCAACAAAGTTGCGGGGGAGAGCGGCTTGCCGTCGATAGCAACCGCATCGCCCTTTTCGAAAGCGATTTCGATTTCCGTTACTTTATCTGGCGCTTCCATTGGCGAGATTGTGCGCTGGTGCACATATTCCGGAGCCTCTACCCACGGATCCTCAAGCACCTTTCCTTCCGACGAGGAGTGCAAAAGGTTTGCATCCACGGAGAACGGAGCCTCGCCGAGCTTGTCCTTGGCGATCGGAATCTGGTGTTCGCGCGCAAACTCCAGAAGATCCGTGCGCGATTTGAAGGTCCAGTCGCGCCACGGCGCGATCACCTTGATGTCCGGATTGAGCGCATAGGCGGAAAGCTCAAAGCGGACCTGATCGTTGCCCTTGCCGGTCGCGCCGTGGGCAATTGCGTCAGCGCCCGTGCGGGCTGCGATCTCGACGAGATGTTTTGAAATCAGCGGGCGGGCAATCGAAGTGCCGAGCAGATAGACGCCTTCATAGACGGCATTGGCGCGGAACATCGGAAAGACGAAATCGCGAACGAATTCCTCGCGGACATCCTCGATATAGATCTCCTTGATACCGAGCATCTCGGCTTTTTTCCGAGCCGGCTCGAGTTCCTCGCCCTGGCCGAGATCGGCGGTGAAGGTGACGACTTCAGCGCCGAGTTCCGTCTGCAGCCACTTCAGGATGATGGATGTGTCGAGTCCACCCGAATAGGCGAGCACAACCTTCTTGACGTCTTTCCACTTGTTCATTCTGTTTTCCTGCATATCGGCTGTCTCTTGCAGGTCTTTTATCAGGTGCGGTGGTGTTGGCAAGGCTGGTCTCGAAGAGCTGCAGCTTGCTGTACAGGTCTTGTGTTGTTCGGTGCACCGGAGAAGACAACCGTTTGGGAACAACATTCGAAAATGCACCAGATAAAATAGGCGGCAGGCGTCGAAAGCGGGTGGTTAAAATCCGATAGTCGCGTTAGCTTCCGACAAAATTCGTAGCGGAGCTTATAGAATGAACTTCATTCCCGAATGGTCCATTATCCTGCAGTTCGCCGTTGCGACCTTTGTTCTTTCCATCACCCCCGGGCCTGACATGACACTTTTCGTGGGGCGTGCTTTGTCGGAAGGCAAAGCAGCCGGTTTTGCCTGTCTGGCGGGTGCAAGCAGCGGCATAGTGGTACATACGACCATGGTGGCTATCGGCCTTTCGGCGTTGATTGTTGCATCACCGAGCGCGTTCCTTGCGCTCAAGATTGTCGGCGCGGGATACCTGGTATGGCTTGCCTATCAGGCAATCCGCCATGGTTCAGCGTTCTCGCCGGAAAAGCAGGTCGGCCAATCGCATACATTGTTTCAAAACTGGCTGACCGGCTTCGGAATCAATCTGCTCAATCCGAAAATCATCCTGTTCTTCATGACCTTCCTGCCGCAATTCGTCTCTGCCTCGGATCCTCACGCACCCGGAAAGCTGTTTTTTCTAGGTGTGCTGTTTATCCCGCTCGCCCTGCCTGTGGTTGCGCCGATGATTATCGCGGCAGACAAGTTTTCAAAATTGCTCAAGAAAAATCCGACCGTCACCCGGATCACCGATTGGCTTTTTGCGGGTGTTTTTTCCGCTTTCGCGGCGAAGATACTGATGGCACAGGCGAAGTAGGGCTTGAGCTATAGGTCTTTCGGAAGCTTGGCGATCACGCCTGCACTGCGTCCTGAAATCAGCCAGTATACAAAACCACCGACAACACCGGTGGCGAGGATTGCAGCGAACGTACTTGTGTCTTCTGCCTGCGGCCGCCATTTCCAGACAATGATGATGACGGCAATACCAGCGCCGCCGAGCGCATAGAATAGCCAATCGCGCCAGGCGGTCAGTTCGGCATACAGGATCAGAATCGCCGCCGGAAAGAAGATGCTGTAGCCAATCACCACCGCAAAAGCTGGAACGGTCAAATACAAGAATGGACCCTCAGAGCCGATCAACTCGGAACTGCCAAGCAGCAGCAGGTTGAGGAACAACGATGCGGCGAAAATCGCGCAGACGAAGCCAAACGTGATCAGGGCAAAACGTAGCAAGTAGGCCAGGATCTGGCTCAATCTTCGCCGTGCCCGGCGATCATGGCCGCCTCGAACGCCAGACGGTCTGTCTTCTTCATGCGTTCCGATTCCGATTTCAACTGACCGCAGGCTGCCAAAATATCACGTCCGCGCGGGGTGCGGATCGGTGAGGCGTAGCCGGCATTGTTGACGTAATCGGCGAACTTCTCGATCTGCTCCCAGTCGGAACACTGGTAGTTCACACCGGGCCAGGGATTGAACGGGATCAGATTGATCTTCGCCGGAATGCCTCTGAGCAGCTTTACCAGCTGTTTGGCATCATCCAGCGAGTCATTGACGCCCTTGAGCATGACATATTCAAAGGTGATGCGCTTCGAATTGGAAAGGCTCGGGTAGGCTCGGCACGCGTCGAGCAATTCCTTCAGTGGATACTTCTTGTTGATTGGCACGAGCATGTCGCGCAGATCGTCGTTCACCGCATGCAACGAGATTGCCAGCATCACGCCAATCTCTTCGCCTGCGCGATAAATTTCCGGCACGACGCCTGAAGTCGACAATGTGATCCGGCGCTTGGACAACGACAGGCCATCGCCATCGGAGGCGATCAGCAGAGCCTTCTTGACGTTCTCGAAATTATAAAGCGGCTCGCCCATTCCCATCATCACGATGTTGGAAACCTTGCGGCCCTCAGCCGGTACAATTGCACCGTCCGGCGTATTGCGATCAGGGAAATCGCCGAGGCGGTCCCGAGCGATCAGCAGCTGAGCCAGAATTTCTTCAGCGGTCAGATTGCGGACGAGCTTCTGGGTGCCCGTGTGGCAGAAGGAGCAGGTGAGGGTGCAGCCGACCTGGCTGGAAATACACAGGGTGCCGCGGCCTTCTTCCGGAATATAAACGGTTTCGATCTCGACAGGACGTCCGGCCCCGCGTGGCGGGAAGCGGAACAGCCACTTGCGGGTCCCGTCGTTGGAGATCTGTTCCTCGACGATCTCCGGACGCGCAATATTGAAATGCCGATCCAGCAGCTCACGCATGTCCCTGGAAATGTTCAGCATATCCGCGAAATCGGAAACGCCGCGCACATAGAGCCAATGCCAGAGCTGCGCGACGCGCATCTTTATCTGACGTTCCGGCACGCCGATCGCAACCAGCGCCTCGCCCATTTCCGCACGCGACAAGCCAATCAACGACGGCTTTTCAACCATCGCGGTTCGACTGGCATCACGGGATTTGTCCCGGGCAACAGGATGTGTCAGGTCTAGCGATACGGACATGGAGTTTTCTAACGTTCTAATCGGAAGCGGGGCTCATACCACGTTCCAGCCCGCGCGTCACCTCCACATGCAAAAGGGCCGAAACAGTGCTCGGCCCCTTTATGACAATATCTCTTCGAATTGTTATTTGCAGGTCGCGATGGCCTTCAGAGCAGCCGAAACACCCTTCAGCGAATACGCATAACTCGTCTTCGTACCGCGCTTCGAGACAGCGTTGATTGACATCTGATGTCCCGCGCGCAACGCAGCGACCAGTTGCGGTTCTTCGGCAGCGTTTTCCATCCAGCCATGACTGCCACTGGTAAACATGGAGAAAGAGCGCTCGTCGATCTTCACAACGACCTTCGAATTTGCCTGTAGATCGTAACCGGCCTTGAACTGCGGCTCATAACTGACGTTCTGACCTGGCTTCTGGCTCACCATGAAGAAGTTATCACCGTGATCGATCTTGGCAGGCTGCTTGTCTATCGGGACAGAAAGGACGTAGCAGACTTTACCGTTGCCCTGCTGGTAGCTGTAAGCGCCCCACGCGTTGTACTGGCTGATCTGACTTGGGGTCTGGGCAAGAGCTGTTCCCGTCAGCCCAAACATGAGCACAGAGATCGCTACGATTGATTTTCCAAACATTTTACCTACCAGTTTTTCTCGCGTATTTCATAACTAGCGAACCGGCAATGGCCCGGAAGATTTCCGGATGCCGCATTGTCCAGTTCGCTTCCCTTAATTTGACTTAATCTGGGTTACCAAACGGTGAAGATAGAGCAAATTTTCAGAGCTACGAATATCGCATCCTCATTAACGTCCCACCTGTGAACTCCAGCCAAACAAAAGCGGCGAGACTTTGACGTTTCGCGGTTTCACATCCTTGTGATGAATCGAAATCAATTGGCAGGCGAAGGGTCGCGGTCGAGGTTTTCGATCGCCGTTTGTGCGGCCGCCCGATGCGCGGGTGTGATGTGACTGCGAATGGCGGTCAATGCTGCCATCAGGACGGCGACGTCGTCGGTGAAACCGAGACCGAAGAGGAAGTCCGGAATGAAGTCGAGGGGCAATACGAAATAGGCAAGCGAACCGAGAAGAATGCCACGCACCTTTGTCGGTGTCGCAGGATCGAGCGCACAAAAATAACCGGCGACCACTTCATCGAGAAATGGTATGGATTTTGCAGCCTTGCGTGCCGTTTTCCAAAAGCGCGCACGAACGCGTTCCTCGCGGGAGCGCTGTTGATCCTCACTCCCCGGTTCCAGAATTTCGCCAATCTTTGCGTCGTTCATCCCTTTTCCTTCAAAACCATTCCGTGACAACATGGGAAGAACGGCCACCTGCTGCAAGAGTTTCAGTGAAATTGTTGCAGGAATTGGTGAACACGTCCCCGTCCAAACCAGAGTGCTTGCATGACATCACACCCGCTTCATTCCGTTCTGTTCGTTTGTCTCGGCAATATTTGCCGCTCTCCCTTGGCCGAGGGTGTATTCCGATCGGTGCTTGCGGCAGAGGGGAAAGGGAATGGTGTCCTCATAGATTCCGCCGGTACCAATGGCTATCACACGGGAGAATTGCCGGACGAACGTTCCATTGCCGTCGCCAGCCGACACGGCATCGACATTTCAGCCCAAAGGTGCCGCCAGCTTACTGCGGACGATTTCACCAGGTTTGACCTGATCGTCGGCATGGACCGGGAGAATATCGCGACCATCAAAGCGCGTCGAGCTAGCCTTGCCACAGCGGAAGTCGGAATGTTCTATGAACTCGCGCTTGGAGACGCCACACAGATCCCGGATCCGTATTACGGCACGAATGTCGATTTCGAACGCGTCTACCGAATGATCCTGGCGGCCTCCAAAGGCCTCTCCGCACGGTTCGGGTAGAAAGAACGCGGGGCTTCGAGTGGCCAGGCTTCCTCGACTATGTAAGGTCCGCCACCGATGGAATCGCGCGATGACATCAGCACGAAACGTCCGATTGTGAACGGCGCTGTAGAGAAGTTTCCGCGTGAGGAGAGATAGTGCGCGACTTCTTCATTACGGACATTGCGCAGTCGTGCCAGCGTCACATGCGGGGTAAACTTGCGTTGATCAGCCGGCAGCATAAGGCGCTGGCAGATGCGCTCGATTTCGGCGTGCAGCGCTTGAATGTCCGGCGAAGGAGACACACCTGCGACCAGACTATGTGGCTTCTTTGAGCCGAAAGCGTTCACGCCAGAAAGTTGCAGCGTAAATTCCGGGCGCCTTATGCGGTCGAGCGCATTAGCGACCTCGTCGGCGATATGGCCTTCGACATCTCCGATAAAGCGCAGTGTAATGTGATAGTTTTCGACATCAATCCATCGGGCACCTGGCAGGCCACCGCGCAATAGCGACAGTGAGAGAGCGGCGTCCCTCGGGATTTCGAGGGCAGTAAAGAGACGCGGCATAAGGCATCCTCCCCGAATCGAGTTGTAACTTTAGAGAATCATCGAATGAACTCGCGAGCAAGACATAAGTTCAGATTATCCTCCGGCGCGACAAATTAGACACGGCTCATCCAAAGGTGGCAGAACGGGTTGCCGGATGGCGGGTGTCGGCGCGTTGAGCACCTATTGTGATGCGGTGCGCTGGCTTATGGTCTTTTCCATCAGCGGCAGAAAACCCTCAACCATCTTGGCAACACCCTCGGTGTTCGGATGTTCGCCATCGGCGAGTTGCAATGATTTTACTGTCGCGACCCCATCCAGGAAGAAGGGATAAAGTGGCACATCGTATTTTTCCGCCAGACGCGGAAAGATCGCGTTGAATTTCTCCGCATAGTCATTGCCCATATTGGGGGGCGCCAGCATGCCGGCAAGTATGACCTGAACGTTGCGCTGCTTCAGTTTCTCCAGGATATCGGAAAGGTTTTTCTCGCTGATAGCCGGGTCGATGCCTCGAAGCGCGTCATTGGCGCCGAATTCGAGAATCACCAGGTCGGTACCTTCGGGCACCGACCAATCGAGCCTGGAGACGCCGTCAGTGGTCGTTTCGCCCGCGACGCCCGCATTGGTGATCGTCACGTTGACGCCCTTATCCTTCAGCGCCTTTTCCAACTGGGCGGTGAACGAATCCTGTATAGGCAGTTGGAAGCCGGACATCAGGCTGTCGCCGAAACCGACGACCGCCAACGGGCGGTCAGACACGGCATTTTGATTGGCCAGGGCCAAGGACGGCAAGGCAACTAGACCAGTTAAAACGAAGAACTGTAACAATGGTTTGAATCTCATTCTTGGGTACCCATATCAGACCAGCTGCAATCAATCTGGTGCTGACCATACCGCAAAGGAAGTGCTTCGTGACTAAATCCGTTATCGCGCTTGATCACATTGAGTTGACACTTGGCAGCGGTGCTTCCTCGGTGCATGTGCTGAAAGGCATCTCACTAAATATCAATTATGGGCAGTCAGTTGGCATTGTCGGGCCGTCCGGCTCGGGCAAATCAACCCTTTTGATGGTTCTCGCTGGACTTGAGCATGTGGATTCCGGTTCCGTCCAGATTGCCGGCGAGAAGCTCGAAAGCATGAGCGAGGATCAAATCGCGGCGTTCCGCGGACGCAATATCGGCATCGTGTTCCAATCCTTTCATCTCATTCCGAACATGACGGCACTCGAAAATGTCGCTGTGCCGCTCGAGCTCGCGGGAAATCCGGATGCCTTCAGCATTGCAGAAAATGTGCTCGCGGCAGTCGGTCTTGCCGATCGCATTACGCATTATCCTGGCGAACTCTCAGGCGGCGAGCAGCAGCGTGTCGCGATTGCACGCGCGCTAGCGCCGTCGCCGAAGATCCTTATTGCCGACGAACCAACAGGTAATCTCGACACGGCGACAGGCCGGCAGATAGCCGATCTTCTGTTTGAGAAGCAGAAGGAATTCGGCGTCACACTCGTCCTTGTCACCCATGACGCAACACTCGCCGCGCGTTGCGACCGAGAGATCCGCGTGCGATCCGGCCTGATCGAAGCGGATGAGCATGCCCCGGAGCTGGCGAAAAGCGCATGAGTGAAATATCTCCGGCCCGCGCTACACCATCCCTGAAATTGGCGTTGCGTTTCGCCCTGCGCGAAATGCGCGGTGGCCTATCAGGGTTCTATATCTTTCTTGCCTGCATTGCGCTTGGTGTGGCGGCCATTGGCGGTGTCAACTCGGTCGCAAACTCCGTTACGGCGGGTATCTCCACGCAAGGCCAGAGCATCCTTGGCGGGGATATCCGTTTTCAGCTCAACCAGCGTGAAGTCAACCCTGACGAGCGGGCCTTTCTCGACAGCAAGGGCCGCGTTGCTGTCAGCGCCAACATGCGGTCAATGGCAAGGCTTGCCGATGGGTCTGATCAATCGCTGGTGGAAGTGAAGGCAGTGGACAATGCCTATCCGCTCTATGGAGCGCTGCAGACGACGCCTGCACTTGACCATCAGGCACTGTTTGCAGAAAAGGATGGTGCCTACGGAGCCGCTGTTGCCCAGATATTTCTCGACCGGCTCAATCTGAAGCTGGGTGACCGGGTTCTCCTTGGAACTGCAACGTTCGAGTTGCGCTCAGTCATCAGCAACGAGCCGGATCTGCTATCCGACGGCTTTGGCTTCGCACCTCGCCTCATGGTGTCACTTGAAGGGCTCGGTGCCGCCGGGCTTATCCAGCCGGGAAGCCTTGTCGATCATAGCTACAAGATCGCTCTACCAGCCGGGGCGACAGACGCTGCAATCACGGCCATACGCGAGGAAGCGCAGAAACAATTTCCACAAGCTGGTTGGACAATACGTGGCCGCAACAATGCTGCGCCTTCGCTCAGCGCCAATATCGAACGGTTCTCACAATTCCTGACCTTGGTCGGGCTGACCTCCCTGATCGTTGGCGGGGTCGGCGTAGCCAATGCAGTGAGGTCTTATCTCGACGCAAAGCGCGGCGTCATCGCCACATTCAAGTCGCTTGGAGCTCCAGGCTGGTTCGTTATCGCAGTGTATCTGATACAGATTGTCATCATAGCGCTGGCCGGTATTCTCATCGGCCTGGTCGTTGCGGCCCTTATTCCCTATGCCGCTGGCTATGCGTTGCAAAGCGTTCTGCCCATCGCCTCGAAGGGCGGCTTCTATCCCGGCGCATTGCTCTGGGCGGCGCTGTTTGGTCTTTTGACAACGCTCGCGTTCGCCATATTACCCTTGGGGCGCGCTAGAGACGTTCCAGCGACGGCGCTTTTCCGCGAACAGGGGTTTGAACAGCGGGGCTGGCCTAAGCCAATCTATGTGGTGGCCGCGGTTGTTCTGATCGCCATCCTTTGCTTGCTGGCCGTGGTTTTTGCCTATGATCGGCGAATCGCCATGGTCTTTGTTGGCGCGGTTGCATTCTCATTTGTCGTCTTGCGCGCTGTTTCGGCTCTGGTTCAATGGCTTGCTCGGCGTGCGCCGCGCGTGCGGTCGACTGCGCTGCGACTTGCTTTTGGGAATATTCACCGGCCCGGTGCCCTTACTCCCTCCGTAGTCCTGTCTCTTGGCCTGGGACTGACGCTTCTTGTTACGCTTGCGCTTATCGACGGCAGTCTGCGCCAGCAACTGGCGGGTAACCTGCCCGAGCGGGCGCCGAATTTTTTCTTTGTCGATATTCAGAGCAAGCAGGTCGATCAGTTCACGACTCTCCTGCAAAATGCAGCGCCGAATGGCAAGATCGTCAGCGCGCCGATGCTCCGCGGGCGTATCGTCGCGTTCAACGGGACCGATATCACCAAATTGACCATTCCACCCGAGGGCGCATGGGTTTTGCGCGGCGACCGCGGTATCACCTACGCCAAAACCGTGCCGGAAAACTCGACGCTGACACAAGGTTCGTGGTGGCCAGCTGATTACTCCGGCGAACCGCTCGTCTCCTTCTCTGCCGAAGAGGCTGGCAATCTTGGCTTGAAGATTGGTGACACCGTGACGGTCAATGTGCTTGGTCGCAACATCACCGCTCGGATCGCCAATTTTCGACAACTACAGTGGGAATCCCTTGCCATCAACTTCGTGATGGTGTTTTCGCCGAACACCTTTACCGGCGCGCCGCATGCCTGGCTGGCGACCCTGACCGACCCCGCAGCCACCTCGCAGCAAGAAGCCACCGTCATGCGCGATGTGACCCGCGCCTTCCCGGCGGTGACGACCGTTCGGGTCAAGGATGCGATCACCATCGCAAATGAGCTGGTCGGACAATTGGCCGTTGCTATTCGCGCGGCGGCGTCAGTGGCACTCATCGCTTCGATCCTGGTGCTCGGCGGTGCCTTGGCGGCAGGAAATCGCGCGCGCGTCCATGATGCGGTCGTGTTGAAAACGCTTGGAGCGACCAGACGCACGCTGATAAAGGCCTTTACGCTCGAATATATGTTGCTCGGCCTCTCGACCGCTATTTTTGCGTTGCTCGCCGGTGGTGTGGCTGCCTGGTATGTGATTGTGCGGGTCATGACATTGCCGGCCTCTTTCCAGCCGGAAGTGGCCATGATGACCGTAATTATCGCGCTGGTCCTGACTATCGGTTTCGGCCTCGCTGGCACATGGCGAATACTTGGCCAGAAGGCGGCGCCGATCTTGCGAAACCTTTGAATTCATTAAAACGATGTAATATTGGACGGATTCAGGGTAATTTTGGACCACAACACACGATCTTGAGTAAATCAGGTCTTGTTATAAGACGTTTAAATCACCATAATTCTTAGCAAGGCATGCTGGGGTCCCGCCAGCGGCGCCCGGGATTCCCCCCGACACCCGACGGGACGAAGCAAATGAGGAAAACCATGGCTGACTATCGCAACATCCAGGCCCGTACATCGGCCGGAGTGCGTGTGGACGCGGGGATCGATCAAGGTCTACGCAGCTACATGCTGAAGGTGTATAACCTTATGGGTATCGGTCTTGCAGTGACCGGTTTTGCCGCCCTTGCAGTTGTTTATCTCGCGACCACCAATGATGCGTCCCTTGCCGCAGCGCAGTTGCCCAACGGCAAGATGCTGACAAATCTTGGCGTTGCAATCTACGGCTCGCCCCTGCGCTGGGTTGTGATGCTCGCACCGCTTGCCGCAGTGTTCTTTTTGAGTTTCCGCATCGAGAAGATGAGTGTTTCTGCTGCCCAGACGACGTTCTGGGTCTATGCCGCGCTTGTCGGTGTCTCGCTGTCCTCGATTTTTCTGGTGTTTACGTCCGGAAGCATCGTTCAGACGTTCTTCATCACCGCGGCATCCTTCGGCGCCCTGTCGCTCTACGGATACACGACGAAGCGTGACCTCACCGCGATGGGCTCATTCCTGTTCATGGGTCTGATCGGCATCATTCTTGCCTCGCTGATCAATATCTTCCTGCAGTCGAGCGCCTTGCAGTTCGCAATCTCCGCTATCGGTGTTCTGGTCTTCGCCGGCCTGACCGCCTATGACACGCAGAATATCAAGGAAATGTACTACGAAGGCGACAGCTCGGACACTTATGGCCGCAAGGCAATCATGGGTGCACTCCGACTTTATCTCGACTTCATCAACATGTTCATGTTCCTTCTGCAGTTCCTCGGTAACCGCAACTAACTCTTGCGAACCTGAATTGAGGATAAGGGCAGCGGAAACGCTGCCCTTTTCGTTTTCCTGCCGCCGGTGATGCGGTGACAATTTTCGCAACGCTCCCCTTCAAATTCCAAGCAAAGAAGTGCATGAAGCGTGCAAGATCATCATTCATTGCGAAATTCCATGTCCCAGATTCATATCCGTTCAGCTCGTCCCGCCGACCTTCCGGCCATAACCGAAATCTATCGCGACGCTGTCCTACACGGAACGGCGACTTACGAAATCGATCCACCCGATATGGAAGAGATGACACGGCGGTTCCATGCAGTCACCGCGGACGGATTTCCTTACGTAGTAGCGGAACTCGATGGGGCAGTGATCGGCTATGCCTACGCCAGTTACTTCCGGACGCGCCCGGCTTATTGGTGGTCAGTCGAGGATTCGATTTACATTGCACCGGAGGCCAAGGGGAAGGGGCTTGGCAAGGTCTTGCTGCAACAGCTGATCAAGGATTGCACCAATCTCGGCTTCCGCCAGTTCATCGCAGTCATCGGCGATGGCCATGATGCATCAGCATCAATACGTTTGCATTTGAGCTCTGGCTTCAAACATTCGGGAACGATCAGGGCTTCAGGCTTCAAGCATGGCCGTTGGCTCGACACCGTGCTAATGCAGCTGGACATGAACGGCGGCTCGGAAACCTTGCCCGGCAAGCCCCCGCTGAAATCTTAAGCGCTAACTCCGTACGACACTCAGGCTTTTGTCGAAGATCCTGAGTACCCGATCAAGTTCCTGGCCGCGCTTGAGAATGAGGCCACTGGCGGCAATGACGCTGTAGGCGCCTTGCTTGCGCGCGAACCTTGGGTTTTTCTCTATCCGGAACATCGGTACTTCACTGGTTCGCCGGAAGATCGAGAAGACTGCCCTGTCCATCAAATGATCGATGGCATAGTCCCGCCATTCACCGGCAGATACCATGAAACCATATATTCGTAGGATCTGATCGAGTTCGCGCCGGTTGAAGGTTACGGGCAAATCGTTGTTACGGGTAAGGGAGATAAGTTTAGCCTGCTGTTGCGATTCGTCGCCACCTGCATTGCTGTCCATCAATCAACCGCCTTTGAAAACTGTTGTGTCACGTGGATGACATAAAGGTGGCCTGATCCGCATCAATTTACAAGTCCGGAGTGATGAGAGCATTCAATATCGTTGGCTTACGAACTGTTTTGTTGGCTTTCTCACAAAGCAATACGCTGTGAATCGAATGGTGATGGGCTGACACATTCTCGCCATTATCTGTTCGCATTGCCGCCGGATTCGACACCCAACATCAATGGTATGTTGTCCGAGACCGGTTCGTTCTGAAGCAGCTCGATACCCCAAGCCCCCCGCCCAACGGGTTGCCCGGATTGAGCCGATAAGTCTCCCTAAGCAACATGCCCCAATACTCAGGCCGGATTTATCCGGCCTGTTTTTCTATGTGGTTAGAACGTGTCCTATCTATCGGCTGACGCTCTAGGGTTTCGCGGCCATAATCGAGGCGCCAATAATGGGGCCTGGCTTGCCCTCACCCAGCATCTCCTGCAGCAGCACCGCGCAGCCGGACGCCTTCTTGCTGGCGATCTCGCTTAACGGGATTTCAATCTTTTGCGCCGCTCCATCCCACATGCCGACTGTCTCCATCGCGCGCACACTGTTGGCGTAACTGACCTTGCGTCCGACGTTCTCGCCATCGGGAATGGCGATAATGCTCTCCCGATTGAAATAGGCCAGCAGAACCCGAACCGGGTTGGTCGCGGATGGACCTGAACCTATGTCGATCAACAGCCGGTCCCGTGCGGTCTTTTCGATGGATACGGGGATGGTGAGCCCGGTCGGCGTGTTGCGCGTTTCTGCGATACGCCTGCGAATTTTCTGGCCGTCCTGACCGTTCATATGCTCACGGCCATTGAGGATCACCTGCGGCGTATAAATACCGTTCAATCCCAGAGCAGTACGATAGGCGTTCTGACGGTCAGTGTTTTCGGGTACAGCAAGGCTGTCCGTCCAGCCGCGGTAGTCCCAATAATCCACGTGGAAGGCCAGCGCGACAACCTTTCCTTCCGTCGCAAGCGACTTCAGCACCGCATCCGCAGGGGGGCATGACCCGCAGCCTTGAGAGGTATAAAGCTCGACGACACCCTCTGGTTTCCCGCCAGACTCCTCCGCACAGACAGGCAGCACATAAGCCACTGCCGTTACGAACGGTGCGCTGATAATAATGCGTCTGGATAGGGTGCGCAGGGACAAGGTGGTTATTTTCTTCCCGAGTTTTCTTAGTTCTTTTTGTCAGTTCATCGTCAGAAGATTGATAGGAGCCGATCGTTTCAACAGGAAGTCACTTTGAGGTGAATTCGATCACGTTTCGTCTTGCCCTTAAATCGAAGGCCGCCGGTTTCCCGGCGACCATTCGTTTCACAATATTTTTGAGCAATCAGGCAGCAAGATCACGCAGAACGTATTGCAGGATACCACCGTTCTTCAAATATTCGAGTTCGTCGATCGTATCGATGCGGCAGATCAGCGGCACCTGTTTGACGCTGCCATCGGCGTAAGTCACCGTGGCAAATGTCTTCTGGCGTGGCTGGATCGTGGCCAGACCTTCAATCGAGACGATCTCGTCACCCTTGAGCTCCAGCGATTGCCAGCTTGTGCCGTCTTCGAGAACGAATGGCACTATGCCCATGCCAACCAGGTTCGAGCGGTGGATACGCTCAAAGGACTGGGCAATCACGGCACGAACACCAAGTAGGCTGGTTCCCTTGGCTGCCCAGTCACGCGACGAGCCATTGCCATATTCGACACCGGCAAAGACCACCAGAGGAACGTTTTCGCTACGATATTGCATGGCAGCATCGTAAATCGGCATCTCCTCCTTGGTGGGATAGTGGATCGTATAGCCACCTTCACGGCCGTTTTCGCCGAGCATATGATTGCGGATGCGGATATTGGCGAAGGTGCCGCGCATCATCACTTCATGGTTGCCGCGGCGCGTGCCGTACTGGTTGAAGTCCAGCGGGGCGACGCCATGCTCGGTCAGATACTGTCCGGCGGGAGAGGCTGCCTTGATCGAACCGGCCGGAGAAATATGGTCGGTGGTAATCTTGTCGCCGAAGAGACCAAGAATGCGCGCGCCCTTGATGTCGTTGACCTTGCCCGGTGTCTTGCCCATGCCGACAAAGTAAGGCGGGTTCTGCACATAGGTCGACTGATCGTCCCAGGCATAGGTCTGACCTGCTGGAACCTTCACCGCCTGCCAGTTTTCGTCACCCTTGAACACGTCTGCATATTTGGCAGAAAACAGTTTGCGGGTGACGTTCTTGGTGATGAACTCCTGAATCTCGTGTGAAGACGGCCAGATATCCTTGAGGAAAACCGGGTTACCGTTCTGATCTTCGCCAAGCGGCTCGGTGGTCAGATCAAGTTTAACTGTACCGGCAATAGCATAGGCAACGACGAGAGGCGGTGAGGCCAAATAGTTTGCCTGAACGTCGGGCGATACACGGCCTTCGAAGTTACGATTGCCGGAAAGTACCGACGCCGCGATCAGACCCTTATCGTTGATGGTCTTGGAAATCGGCGGCAGCAGCGGGCCGGAATTGCCGATGCAGGTCGTGCAGCCGAAACCGACGAGGTTGAAGCCAAGCGCGTCAAGTGATGTCTGCAAACCGGCGCTTTCCAGATAAGCCGCAACAACCTGCGAGCCCGGAGCAAGCGATGTCTTGACCCAGGGCTTCGACTTCAGGCCCTTGGCGACGGCATTGCGGGCAAGAAGACCGGCCGCAATCAGTACGCTCGGGTTCGAGGTATTGGTGCAGGATGTGATAGCAGCAATGGCGACATCGCCGTGACCCAGGTCGTAGTCCTCGCCTTCGACAGGATAGCGGGCGTCGAGCTGTGTGGTCTTCTTGTATTCCTTCTGCAGCGATTCATGAAAGCCGGATGCTATGCCTTCAAGTGCGATACGACCCTCCGGGCGCTTCGGCCCAGCCATGGACGGCACCACGGTTCCGAGATCGAGTTCCAGCGTGTCGGTGAATACCGGATCAGCAGAGTTTGGCTCGCGCCACATGCCCTGCGCTTTCGAATAGGCCTCGACAAGAGCGAGGCGGTCCTCGTCGCGTCCGGACATGTGCATGTAATTGATGGTTTCGCGGTCGATCGGGAAAAAGCCGCAGGTCGCGCCGTATTCGGGGCCCATATTGCCAATGGTTGCACGGTCCGCAAGCGTCATGCTCTCGAGGCCAGGTCCGAAGAATTCGACGAACTTGCCGACGACACCCTTCTTGCGCAGCATCTGCACAACAGTGAGAACGAGATCGGTCGCTGTCACGCCTTCCTTGACCTTGCCGGTCAGGCGGAAGCCGATGACTTCCGGCAGAAGCATTGAAACGGGCTGGCCAAGCATGGATGCCTCAGCCTCGATACCGCCAACGCCCCAGCCGAGTACGCCGAGGCCATTGACCATGGTCGTGTGCGAGTCAGTACCGACGCAAGTATCAGGATATGCGACGGTCACGCCATCCTCGTCCTTGGTCCAGACGCCTTGCGCGAGATATTCAAGATTGACCTGATGGCAGATGCCGGTGCCGGGCGGAACAACGCGGAAGTTCTTGAATGCCTGCTGACCCCACTTCAGGAAGCGGTAGCGCTCGCCGTTCCGTTCATATTCGAGATCCACATTGCGCTTGAAGGCCTGGGGATTGCCGAATTCATCGACGATAACAGAGTGATCGATGACGAGGTCAACCGGAACAAGCGGATTGATCTTTTCCGGATCGCCACCGAGATTGACCATGGCGTCGCGCATCGCTGCAAGATCTACGACTGCCGGAACCCCGGTGAAGTCCTGCATCAGGACGCGGGCCGGACGATAGGCGATTTCCGCACCGGCACTGCCGCGGTCGACGAGCCATGCTGCGACGGCTTCGATGTCTTTCTTGAAGACCGAGCGGTTGTCTTCAAAACGAAGCAGATTTTCGAGAAGAACTTTCATCGAGAATGGAAGCTGGGAGATGCCTTCCAGGCCGTTCTTTTCGGCTTCTGTCAAACTATAATAGACGTATTCCTTGTCACCCACGGCGAGGGTCTTACGACATTTGAAGCTGTCAATCTGAGACATTGTTGCGTTCGTCCTTATGCTGAGGCCTAAACCCGGGACGAACGCCTTTGCCGCGTTTCAAGGACGCGCTAAGGTGCGGGTGCAGTCATTTCCGCTGTCCGTCCCGCAACAGGTCCAAAAACGGAACCCGTATCGAGATCGGCCAAAATGGTTTCCATGCCGACCGCTGGCATGGTTGTCAGCTATATAGAGTTTTTCGCTGATCTGTGCCAGACCGGAATTAGTCTAAATTGTGTGCTGCGTCGAAATAATCACGTGGCGTTTCACAAGTACCAAAAAGCGGATCGGTCATGCGGTTAATCGCCGAGAATTTGGGTGGTGAACGGGGAGGAGAACTGTTGTTTTCCGGTCTTCACTTTGCTGTTTCCTCCGGTGAAGCTCTTATGGTGACCGGGCCCAATGGTTCAGGTAAATCGACCCTGCTTCGAATTATCGCAGGTCTGCTTGTCCAGGCGGAAGGAATGCTTCGGCTCGAGGGTGCGCCAGCCGCGTTTGAGGGGCTCGCCGCGGCCGCTCATTATCTTGGCCACCTCAATGCCATGAAGCCGGTCCTGAGCGTCGATGAAAACCTGCATTTCTGGCAATCGTTCAACGGACGCGGTCAGTATTCGATTGCCGAAGCACTCGAACACGTCAGTCTAGGTGAGATTGGTCACTTGCCTTTTGGCTATCTTTCGACCGGACAAAAACGCCGTGTCAGTATCGCCCGGCTTCTTGTCAGCGAACGGCCGGTTTGGCTTCTGGATGAGCCAACCGCCGGGTTGGACAAAGCATCTGAGACGCAGTTCACCGGACTTATGCGCGGACACCTGACAAGCGGCGGAATTATAGTTGCAGCGACCCATTTGCCGCTGGGGCTTGAGGGATCGAAGGAATTGGCCTTGGGAGCCGCCTCGTAATGGGCGCATTGTTCCTTCGCGACGTTCGACTGGGCTTGCGCGCTGGTGGCGGCGCGTTGGTTGGAATCCTGTTCTTTCTGGCGGTAATTGCCGTCGTTCCCTTTGGCGTGGGGCCCGATCTGAAGCTGCTTGCCCGCATCGGTGCGGCCATGTTGTGGATCGGGGCGCTGCTTGCGACCCTGCTTGGCCTCGACCGCTTGTTTCAGGCGGATCGTGATGATGGCTCGCTCGATCTCTTGATCATGGCGTCTGACCGGCACATGCTTGCACTTACGATCCTCGTCAAATGCCTGGCGCATTGGATAGTCAGTGTTCTGCCCCTCGTTATCGCTTCACCGCTCCTTGGGCTCTTCATGAACATGGAGGCCGCTGCCATTGGTGCGACCGCTTTGACCCTTCTGGTCGGCACGCCGGCGATCACGCTGATCGGCGCTGTTGGCGCTGCGGTGGCGGTTTCGCTGCCGCGGGGCGGTCTTTTGGTTTCTGTGATCATCCTGCCGCTGACGATACCGGTGCTGATTTTCGGCGTGTCTGCGTCCTATGGCGCAGTTGAAGATCCAGCACCGTTTCTGGCACCTTTCCTTATTCTTGCTGCGATTACGCTGTTTTTTGCAGTGCTGGGACCAATAGCCGCCGCTGCAGCGTTGAGGTCTTCAGCCGATTGACAGTGTGATGAATTGCGAAACGGGCATCAGAAAGCTAAGAGTATGTGATGAGTGACGCTGTATCCAAGACCGGACGATGGATCGACCTGGCCAACCCTACGCGGTTTTTGAGCGTGGCAGGTGCCGCTTTGCCATGGCTCGGCGGACTTACGGTGCTGGTGCTGGCCATAGGCTTCTGGATGTCGATGAACGCGCCAGACGATTACCAGCAGGGCTCAACGGTCAAGATCATGTTCATCCACGTGCCTTTCGCCTGGCTTTCGATGATGTGTTACACGATCATGAGCGTCGCGGCGCTCGGAACACTTGTATGGCGCCACCCGCTGGCCGATGTCTCCGCCAAGGCTGCTGCGCCGATCGGGGCTGTCTTCACTGCTTTGGCGCTGATTACCGGCTCACTTTGGGGTAAGCCGATGTGGGGCACGTGGTGGGTCTGGGATGCGCGGCTCACCTCCGTTTTTGTCCTGTTTCTGATGTATCTCGGGATCATCGCGCTCACCCGCGCAATGGATGATCCGGCAAAATCGGCAAAGGCCACGGCTATCCTCACCCTTGTCGGCTTCATCAATATTCCGATCATCAAGTTTTCGGTCGACTGGTGGAACACGCTGCATCAGCCCGCGTCCGTGCTGCGTATGGGAGGCTCAACCCTCGACCCGTCTTATCTTAAGCCATTGCTGGTCATGGCAATCGGTTTCACGCTTCTATTTTTTACGTTGCACCTGATGGCCATGCGCAACGAAATCTGGCGCCGCCGCGTCACGGCGATGCGCCGCGTTGCTGCCCGCAGCGCAGATCGGGGAACAGTGTCATGATGAGCCATACCGGTTTCGTGCTTGCCTCCTATGGCGCTGCCATCATTGTCCTTGCTGCCTTGATCGGGTGGATTTTCATCGATCAACGCAGCCAGCGTCAGGCGCTGCAGGAGCTGGAATCGCGCGGGGTGCGTCGCAGGTCCGAGACGAAGATGGATAAGGCATCGTGACGGGGCAGGAGCAAGTCGAAAAGGCTCCACGAAAGCGCAGCCTGTTCTTTGTCTTCCTGCCGCTTATCCTGTTTGCCGCCCTAGCCGCTGTTTTCGCATTCCAGCTTGCGTCGGGCCGCGATGAATCGGTCATTCCGTCTGCGCTGATTGGCAAACCCGCTCCCAATGTATCGCTGCCGGCCGTGAGTGGCCTGCAAAAGGATGGCCAGCCGGTTCCTGGGCTCGATCCGGCAGCCTTCAAGGGGCAGGTCACGCTCGTCAATGTTTTTGGGTCCTGGTGTGTGCCCTGCCGTGTCGAACACCCGCTGCTCATGCAATTGGGTGAAGACAAGCGGTTTCGGCTCACCGGGTTGAACTACAAGGATAAAAACGAGAACGTCCTCGGCTTTCTCGACGAACTCGGCAATCCCTACGCCGCCATCGGAGCCGACATGAACGGCCGGGCCGCAATCGAGTGGGGCGTTTATGGCGTGCCGGAAACCTTCCTTGTCGGCAAGGACGGCATCGTCGCCTACAAGCATGTCGGACCTTTGACGGAAGACTCGATCCGCGACGACCTTATGCCTGCCATCGAGGCAGCGCTAAAGGCGAATTAGGCCTTTCAGTTTTCCAGCATGGCATAGCGCCGTACCCAGCCTGCGGCTCTTGTTGCGGCCGTCGCCGTGCTGTCATAGGCGTGGGTGAGCGGGACAGTGATCATCCGATAGCCGAGTTTCGTTTTCGTTGCGACCGTGACCGGCGCAGCAATAGGCGTACCAAGTGCAAGCGTTTCTATTGGCCGGTCCGCAGCGGGCTCAGGAACCGTAAAAGACCTGCCGGCGACCACTGATTCAGGAGCAGATTTCACGGTACATGTCGCGGTGATCAACGGATAGTCGACCTTCGTGTTCTGACGAATCTGGTTCTCCTGGTCGGCTCTGCATCGTTCGATACTGGTCCAGCCCGCATCTGCTGTCTTTATATATTCGCAGATTTTCGCATCGCAGTTGCAACCCATCAGGGTCATTACGATGAGAGCCGTTTTCATGGATTGGGCCTTCTGAAGATTCGTTGCGGATGCCACGATTCTTGAGCGTGGATCACGGCGGGATTTCGTCGTGATCAGGCGGAAATTATGACCCTTTTCAGCCGGATTGTGGCGGTCTTATTGGTCTTTGCTCGACGCTTTCTCGGCTGCAGGCTCGATAGAATATTTCATTACGAGCGGCATCTGCGCAAAGGTGAAGAGCAGCGTGATCGGCATGGTGCCCCAAACCTTGAACGCCACCCAGAAATCGGTCGAGAAGCTGCGCCACACAACTTCATTCAGTACCGCGAGGAAAATGAAGAATATCCCCCAGCGCACGGTCAGCTTTCGCCAGCCCTCGGCATTCAGCTTGAAGGCACTGTCAAAAACATAGCCGAGCAGGGATTTGCCGAAATACAGTCCGCCGAGCAGGATGACCCCAAACAATGCATTGACGATGGTCGGCTTCATCTTGATGAAGGTTTCATTGTGGAGCCATAGCGTCAGCGCTCCAAAGATCAGCACGACAATGCCGGAGATCAGCGGCATGATCGGCAGGCTGCGCACCAGAATCCAGGAAGCCGCAAGTGCAATCGCCGTTGCCGCCATGAACAGGGCGGTGGCGATGAAAATCGGCTCGCCAATATTGGAGAGGGCCGGAAAACGTTCGATCAACCATTCGCCGCGCGCATTGGCGAAGAAGAACACCATCAGCGGGCCGAGTTCCAGAACCAGCTTGAGCAGCGGATTGATCTCCTTGCGCGCCGGATCGATTCTAGTTGCCGGATCAGATGGATCACGTTCGAATATGGGCTGTTCCATCATGCAACTCCTGCGATGGCTTTGGCAAAATCGCTTGCGGCGAAGGGTTCGAGGTCTTCGACCTGCTCGCCGACGCCAATGAAATAGACCGGCAGTTTATGTTTTGCAGAGATGGCGACAAGGATGCCACCACGTGCTGTGCCGTCAAGCTTGGTCATCACGAGGCCATTGACGCCGGCGATGTTCTTGAAAATCTCGACCTGATTGAGGGCATTCTGCCCTGTCGTCGCATCGAGCGTTTGCAAGACCGTATGCGGCGCTTCCGGATCGTTCTTGCCGAGCACACGAACGATCTTCGCGAGTTCGTCCATCAGTTCCGCCCGGTTCTGCAGACGGCCGGCTGTATCAATGATCAGAACGTCGCTTCCGGCTTCTTTCGCCTGTTTCCACGCATCGAAGGCGAGGCCCGCTGCATCGGCGCCAAGCTTGGAGGAAACGACAGGTGCGCCGGTGCGTTTGCCCCAGATGTGCAACTGTTCGATGGCCGCCGCCCTGAACGTGTCACCCGCGGCGAGCATGACGTTAAGGCCGCCCGCCGTAAGCTTGGCGGCAAGCTTGCCGATCGTCGTGGTCTTGCCTGTGCCATTAACCCCCACAACGAGAATGACGTGCGGCTTGTGCGAGAGGTCGAGCTCCAGCGGCTTGGCCACCGGGCCCAGTACTTTCTCGATCTCCGCTGCCATGATGGCGCGGACTTCCTCCGTGCTGATATCCTTGCCGTAGCGCGTCGCGCTCAAGGCCCCAGTGATGCGGATGGCGGTCTCCATACCGAGATCTGCCTGGATCAGTACGTCTTCCAGGTCCTGCAACGTATCTTCGTCGAGCTTGCGCCGGGTGAAGATGCTGCCAATGGAATCGCCGAGTTGCTGGGAGGAACGGAACAGCCCTTTGCGCAGACGCTCGAACCAGGAAAGGCGTTTTTCCGGTTCTGCAATGGCTGGTTGTTCTGCCTGCTTTTCCTCAACCGTTTTGCTAACCGTTACTTTTGAGGGCTTGGGTGCAACTGCAGGTTCGGGCGCTTCTACAACCTCTGCGACTGGAGCTTCGGGAGAAGGGATCGACACCGGCTCGATTGTTGCCTCGCCCATCGGCGATTCAATCTCATCCGTGGCCTCGATAAGTTCATCGACTGGCGACGATTCAATCTCGGTCTGTTCGACAATGACAGGTTCGATGTCTTGAAGTAACTCAGGTTCTGCCGCCGTCGCTTCGAAGGCGACGGTCTGTTCCTCAACAACTGGTTCTGCTTTAGCAGGAATAGTTTCGGCAGGCACATTCAAGGCTTCTTGTGCCGTTGTATCCTCATAGAGCTGCTCAGCCGTCGGTAGCTGATCGAGCTCGCCTGAGAGCTTCTCAACCGGAACCTCTTCGACCTCCTTCTTGCCGAAGGAGAATATCTTCTTGATGAAACCCAGAGCCATGAAAACTGCTTTGCTAATTAAGATTATGCCGCGCGCCGGCTACTATCATTAGCCAACAGCTTGTCGCTGTCATGGCCATTGATCGTGCGCTCGATGATATGGCCCGGCACTCCATCATCGACACCAACGAGAGTGAAACCCTCCGTCCGGCCAAGGCCTTCACGTTCGATGAGAATTTTCTGCGTCGTGCCAACGAGACTTTGCAAGTGGTGGCGATAGGCCGTATCGCCTGCAGCTCGCAGCCTTGCCGCGCGTGCCTTGACCACCTGGCGGTTAACCTGCGGTATGCGTGCAGCGGGCGTTCCTTCACGTGGGCTGAACGGAAAAACGTGCAGATGCGTCAAACCACATTCCTCGACGATCCGGATGGAATTTTCGAACATCTCATCGGTCTCTGTCGGGAAACCGGCGATAATATCCGCACCAAAAACGATATCCGGGCGAATCTTACGGACATTCTCGCAAAACTCGATTGAATCTTCACGCAAATGGCGGCGCTTCATGCGCTTCAGAATCATGTTGTCGCCGGACTGCAACGATAGATGCAGATGCGGCATCATGCGTTTTTCAGTCGCCAGCGCTTCCATCAGGTCTTCATCGGCTTCGATCGAGTCGATGGAGGAAAGGCGCATCCGCTGCAAGTCCGGTACTTCCTTGAGTACGGTCTTCACCAGCTTGCCCAGCCGCAAGTTTCCCGGAAGATCCGGTCCATAGCTGGTCATGTCGACGCCGGTCAGCACCACTTCGTTGTAGCCATTGCCGATGAGCCGCTTGACCTGCTCGACAACGCCGCCCATCGGCACCGAGCGGGAGTTACCCCGGCCGTAGGGGATAATGCAAAATGTGCAGCGGTGATCGCAGCCGTTCTGCACCTGAACAAAAGCACGGGCACGCCCTTCGATAGCGTCGACCATGTGCGAGGCGGTCTCGCGCACCTCCATGATGTCGTTGACACGCACCTTTTCAAACTGGTTGACGCCGAAATCCGGCAGCATGCGATAGGAGTTGGATTTCAGCTTCTCCTCGTTGCCGAGAACGAGATCGACTTCATCCATGGCGGCAAATTCATCAGCGCCCGTTTGTGCGGCGCAACCGGTAACGATAATGCGCGCTTGCGGATTATCCCGGCGTGCCTTGCGGATGGCTTGCCGGGCCTGGCGCACAGCTTCGCTGGTAACGGCGCAGGTATTGAAGATGATCGCGCCATCCTCAAGCGCGCCCAGACCCGCCGCGTCGGCCTCGCGCTTCATCACCTCCGACTCGTAGGTATTGAGCCGACAACCGAAAGTGACGACATCGACAGCCATCACGCCGCTCCCTGCGAGGATTTGACCTCGTCGCGGTGCCAGGCTCCGGTCGCGGGGTCCAGAGATCCCGAAAACTCCCACTCCGCAGGTCCGGTCATAATCACGTGATCGTTATCAAGCCATTCGATCAATAGCGGTCCGCCCGGCACGGTGACCGTTACAATTCTTTCGGTACGGCCGGTGCGCGCTGCGGAAACACCAGCGGCGCAGGCAGCAGAACCGCAAGCCTTGGTCAAACCAGCGCCGCGTTCCCACGTACGCAGGGTAATGGCGTTGCGGCTTGTCACGTGCGCAATGGAGATATTGGCGCGCTCCGGAAAGATCGGATGGTTTTCGAGGAGAGGCCCAAACCGCTCGAGATCGTAGGTCCACACGTCCTGGTCAACCCAAAAGATCGCATGCGGATTGCCCATATTGGCGACCGATGGCGAATGCAAGACCGGCGCATCGATCGGCCCAATTTGCAATTCGATCCTGCGCGTGTCGTGAAACGGTTCCGCGAGGGGAATGTCCTGCCAATCAAAGCGCGGCTTGCCCATGTCGACGGAGATCTGGCCGTCTGGATGCTCGTGCGCTGTCAGGATTCCGGCGATAGTCTCGAAAGTGAATTCACGCTTGCCGGTTTCGGAGCTCAGCGCCTGCACTACGCAGCGCATGCCATTGCCACAGGCCTGTGCCTCGCTGCCGTCGGAATTGATGATCTCGATATAGGCTTGCGTGCCCTCGGTTCTGGCTGAGTGAATGGCCATGATCTGGTCAAACTTGGTCGCCGGTTCCCGGTCGAGCGCGATAGCCGCATCAGCCGTAATCCGGTCCGCACGCCCGCGCATATCGGCAACGATAATTTCGTTACCAAGCCCGTTCATCTTCGCAAATTGCGCGTATGCCGCCATACCTTCGCTAGCCTATAATTGCCATCATCTGTCGATAGAGGGCTTATATGGCGGAAAAGGGAAAGAAATGCCAGTGCCTGCGCGACTCTGTCTTGCTGGTGTTCCGTGCTCATGCGCATCGTCGACGCCGCACAACCAGTCATGGTTTGCTGCAATGCATAAGACTTTATTCACCTTGAAATGATTGAATTGGTTAATGCCGCCGGTCATGGCTGATCGCGGGCAGCTTTGGAAGGTGTGGCGATATTGTCAGTTCTACCATTTTTTGATGGTCCTGATGCCCGGTTCGGTCAGAAAAACAGCGGTTTTTCTGGGGTGCGGGTTGAAATTTCGCCAGTATCGCCATTGTATTGATGGTTAACGAGCGCCGAATGGAATCGCATTCTGAGTTCAAATGCGCAGATGGAGAACTGAAGTTATGGGGACTTTGAAAGTCAATTTGCTGGCCGTCGCCATTGTTGGCATGGCGCTGGCGGGGTGCCAGAGTTCGCGGATGGATCCTGTCTCTACCGCGCCTGCACCATTGCAGCCGGCACCCTCAGGCTCTGTGAGCCAGAGCCAGCTGCCACCGCCGGGCGGCTCCAATCAGTTTCCGACGGCCCCGACAACGGGTAACGCAGCTCCAGCGCCGCAGGGCAATACGCAGGTCGCTGCGCTGCCACCTGAAAATGCTCCTGACCTTACTGCCAGCAGCGTTGCCGGCGTCTGGAATGCTTCGATGGGCGGGCAGAGCTGCAAGATCGCGACGCCGCAGACCAAGTTCGGCCAAGGCTACCGAGCCGGTCCTCTGCGCTGCCCGGGCGAACTTGCCAACCTCTCTTCTTGGGCTGTGAGCGGCAAGCAACTCACGCTTTATGATGCAGCGGGCGGTACAGTGGCAAAACTCTATTCTTCCGGCCAATCGAAGTTCGACGGCCAGACTTCGGGCGGGCAGAACGTCAGCCTGTCACGTTAGCTATCTTACGACCTAAAATTGGAGTGCGCCACGGGCGCACCCGGAGACTGCATTTCGCATGTCGCACGATAATTTGAAAGTATTTCCGTCTGTGCGTGAGCGCTACGATGCGCTTGTGCACGCAGGAGATTTGGACGACGATCCATCCCAACAGCGTCTTGCCAGTCGATTTGATCGTTTGATCCACGACGTGGCGACGAAGCGGCTTGCAACAAAATCCAGTGCGCTGGGCTGGCTCTTCAGCCGAAAGGCGCCGCGGCACGAAATCGTCAAGGGTCTGTACATCCATGGCGAAGTCGGTCGGGGCAAGACCATGTTGATGGACATGTTCCATCAACTGGTGCCGGTCAAACGCAAACGTCGGGCGCACTTCATCGACTTCATGGCGGATGTGCATGAACGTATCAACGCGCACCGCCAGGCTCTCAAGAAGGGCGAAACGAAACAGGAAGATCCTATTCCGCCAGTCGCTAATGCGTTGGCGGAGCAGGCATGGGTTCTGTGTTTCGACGAATTCACGGTGACCGATATTGCCGATGCAATGATCCTGTCGCGCCTGTTTCGCGCGCTCTTCGAGCGTGGCGTGGTGCTCGTCGCTACGTCGAATGTCGCGCCCGACAATCTTTATCGCGACGGTCTAAACCGTCAGCTTTTCCTGCCGTTCGTAGATATTCTGAAAACTCACGTGGACGTCATCAACCTCGATGCCCGCACAGATTATCGCCTGGAGAAGTTGAACCGCATGCCGGTTTTTCTTTCGCCGCTGAACGATGAGACGAACCGGCTGATGGATGACGCTTGGCACGCCGCGACCGCTGGCGCGACCATCACGCAAGATAGTGTCAAGGTCAAAGGCCGTACGGTCATCATTCCGCAGGCCGCACGGCACGTCGCGCGCTTTACTTTTGCCGATCTCTGCTCGAAGCCACTCGGGGCGGCAGACTATACCGCGATCATCAAGCGCTATCAGACAATCTTTATTGATGCTGTGCCTGTGCTCGATCTGCCGAGACGCAATGAAGCCAAGCGATTCATCATCCTGATCGATCTCCTCTACGATCACCACGTGCATGTAGTGATCTCTGCTGCCGCGTCGCCGAACCAGCTTTATGTGGCAAAGTCAGGCAACGAGGCCTTTGAATTTGACCGCACGGCGTCGCGGTTGTTCGAGATGCAAAGTGAGGATTATTTGGCCGAAGCGGGCGCACGTTCCGAGTCAGCCGAGCCGCCACGGTCCGCAGAAGTTTAAGCCATCAATTGCGTGCGATCCAACTCGCCTTTCTTTCATCATTTTGATATGTTCTCCATGCTAAAAATGGCGCGCCTCACCTTTTGTAGGGCGAACTTTGTTGACGTTTACGTAAATCCCATCAATTCTAACCGATTGAATTTATTGGGGTGAAAATTTTGTGTTGAGTTATTTTTGAAAGAGGAATATTCGAACGTCCCAGCGCAAAGACATGTGGTAAAAGGTTTGCCCGTGGGCTGCCCTAATATTGCGATGTGTCCTTTGGCGTCCGTCACGACTTCAGATCAAGGAAGTAACCAGCATGGCACGTAATAAAATCGCCCTCATCGGTTCAGGCATGATCGGTGGAACGCTTGCACATCTGATCGGGCTCAAGGAGCTCGGTGATATCGTGCTTTTCGACATCGCAGAAGGCATACCGCAGGGCAAGGGACTGGACATCGCCCAGTCGTCGCCAGTCGACGATTTCGACGCCAGTCTCGTCGGCGCCAATGATTATTCGGCAATCGAAGGCGCGGATGTGGTGATCGTTACCGCCGGAGTGCCGCGTAAGCCAGGCATGAGCCGCGATGATCTTCTCGGCATCAACCTCAAGGTCATGGAGCAGGTTGGCGCGGGCATCAAGAAGTACGCCCCCGGCGCTTTCGTGATCTGCATCACCAATCCTCTGGACGCCATGGTCTGGGCGTTGCAGAAGTTCTCCGGCCTGCCGAAGAACATGGTTGTCGGCATGGCCGGTATTCTTGACAGCGCGCGCTTCCGTTATTTCCTTGCAGACGAGTTCAAAGTCTCCGTTGAGGATGTCACCGCCTTCGTTCTCGGCGGTCATGGTGATAGCATGGTGCCGCTTGCACGCTATTCGACCGTCGCGGGTATCCCGCTTCCGGATCTCGTCAAGATGGGTTGGACCAGCCAGGAGAAGCTCGATCAGATCATCCAGCGCACCCGCGATGGCGGTGCCGAAATCGTCGGCCTGTTGAAGACGGGCTCTGCTTTCTATGCGCCGGCGTCGTCGGCGATTCAGATGGCCGAAGCTTTCCTCAAGGACAAGAAGCGCGTTCTTCCCGTCGCAGCCCATCTTTCCGGTCAATACGGCGTCAAGGACATGTATGTCGGCGTCCCGGTCATCATCGGTGCAGGTGGTGTGGAGCGCGTCATCGAAATCGATCTCAACAAGACCGAACAGAAACAATTCGAGGCTTCGGTGGCTTCTGTTGCGGGCCTGTGCGAGGCCTGCATCAACATTGCTCCGAACCTGAAATAACTCGGGCCTGAAACAATTCTGAAACGATCCGCACCTAAGTGTGCGGATTATTCGTAGAGGAAATATCATATGAATATTCACGAATATCAGGCCAAGCGTCTGTTGCACTCGTTCGGTGCCCCAATAGCCAATGGCGTCGCCGTCTATTCCGTTGAACAGGCGGAAGAGTGGGCGAAAACGCTGCCCGGTCCGCTTTATGTGGTGAAGAGCCAGATCCATGCTGGCGGGCGTGGCAAGGGCAAGTTCAAGGAACTCGGACCGGGTGCGAAAGGTGGCGTACGCCTTTCAAGATCGGTCGAGGAGGTCGTTGCCAACGCGAAGGAAATGCTGGGCAATACGCTGGTCACCAAGCAGACCGGTCCTGCCGGAAAGCAGGTGAACCGCCTTTACATCGAAGACGGCGCCGACATCGAGCGCGAGCTCTATCTGTCGATCCTGATCGATCGCGCCACCGGACGCCCGGCTTTCGTTGTTTCCACTGAAGGTGGGATGGATATTGAAGGCGTCGCGCATGACACGCCGGAAAAGATCATCACCGTTTCGATTGATCCGGAAAAAGGCGTGACTGCAGACGATACCGCCAAGATCAATGACGCATACGGCCTCACAGGTGAAGCCAGAGCCGACGGCGAGACGCTTTTCCCGATCCTCTACAAGGCCTTCACCGAGAAGGACATGAGCCTGCTCGAGGTCAACCCGCTCATCGTCATGAAAGACGGCCGTTTGCGTGTTCTCGATGCCAAGGTGTCATTCGATGGCAACGCCCTGTTCCGCCATCCTGACGTTGTCGAACTCCGTGACACGACGGAAGAGGATGCCAAGGAAATCGAGGCTTCGAAATATGACCTCGCCTATGTGGCGCTCGACGGCAATATCGGCTGCATGGTCAATGGTGCCGGCCTCGCTATGGCAACGATGGACATCATCAAGCTATATGGTGCTGAGCCAGCGAACTTCCTCGATGTTGGCGGCGGCGCCAGCAAGGAGAAGGTCACGGCTGCGTTCAAGATCATTACGGCCGATCCCGCGGTCAAAGGCATTCTGATCAATATCTTCGGCGGCATCATGAAATGCGACATCATTGCCGAAGGCGTGATCGCTGCGGTCAAGGAAGTCGGCCTCAAGGTCCCGCTCGTCGTTCGCCTCGAAGGCACCAATGCCGAACTCGGCAAGAAAATCATCAATGAGAGCGGCCTGAATGTCGTCTCTGCGGACGATCTCGATGATGCGGCGCAGAAAATCGTCGCAGCTGTGAAGGGGAACTGAGGCATGTCTATTCTGGTTAACAAAGACACCAAGGTTCTCGTTCAGGGCCTCACCGGCAAGACCGGTACATTCCACACCGAACAGGCTTTGGCCTACTACGGTACTCAGATGGTCGGCGGCATCCATCCGAAAAAGGGTGGCGAGACCTGGGAAGGCAATCTGCCGACTGGTTCGAGCGCGCAACTGCCGATTTTCGCTACGGTTGCCGAAGGTAAAGATCGTACCGGCGCCAATGCGTCGGTCATCTACGTTCCGCCTGCAGGCGCAGCAGAAGCAATTCTGGAAGCCATCGAGGCAGAGATACCTCTGATCATCTGCATCACCGAAGGTATTCCTGTCATGGACATGGTTCGGGTCAAGGCGCGCCTCGACCGTTCCACCGCGCGTCTGATCGGCCCGAACTGCCCTGGCGTCCTGACGCCGGAAGAATGCAAGATCGGCATTATGCCGGGTAACATCTTCAAGAAGGGCTCTGTGGGTGTTGTATCGCGCTCCGGAACACTTACCTATGAAGCAGTGTTTCAGACGACGAACGAGGGCCTCGGCCAGACGACTGCAGTCGGTATCGGCGGCGATCCTGTAAAGGGTACCGAGTTCATTGACGTACTCGAAATGTTCCTTGCCGACGAAGCGACCAAATCGATCATCATGATCGGTGAAATCGGCGGCTCGGCTGAAGAAGATGCAGCGCAGTTCATTGCCGACGAAGCAAAGCGTGGCCGCAAGAAGCCCATGGCTGGTTTCATCGCCGGGCGTACGGCACCTCCCGGACGCACGATGGGTCATGCCGGCGCTGTCATCTCCGGCGGCAAGGGCGGCGCGGAAGACAAGATCGCAGCGATGGAAGCCGCGGGTATCCGCGTTTCGCCTTCGCCAGCACAGCTTGGCAAGACATTGGTCGAAGTCCTCAAGGGCTGAGACGTTAACATAGCGAGAATGGATCGGGACGGTAGGCGCCCCGGTCAACCACCAGAAAAGGAGACGGAGCAGGGCTCCGGTCACGAACATGGCACGTCAAGAACAGGCCAACGATCTTTTCGCTCTCACCTCATTTCTCTATGGCGGCAATGCCAATTATATCGAGGAATTGCACGCGCGTTACGAGCAGGATCCGGCATCGGTGGATGCCGAATGGCAGGAATTCTTCGCCAACCTCAACGACAGCAAGGCTGACATCATCGCCAATGCCAAGGGCGCTTCCTGGGAGAAGCCGAATTGGCCGATTACCAGTAATGGCGAGCTCGTTTCAGCGCTAGACGGCAACTGGGGCGAAGTTGAAAAGCACATCACCGACAAGTTGAAGGCCAAGAGTGCCAACGGTGCAGCAGCAACCAATGGCGCTGCCGTTGCCCTTCAGGTGCCAGCGTCAGATTCGGATATCATCCATGCTGCCCGCGATTCCGTGCGCGCCATCATGATGATCCGCGCCTATCGCATGCGTGGTCACCTGCATGCCAAACTTGACCCGCTCGGCCTTGCCGAAGTCAAGGAAGACTATAATGAGCTGTCGCCCGAGAGCTATGGTTTCTCGCCGGCTGACTACGACCGCAAGATCTTCATCGACAATGTGCTGGGTCTCGAATATGCGACGATCCCGCAGATGCTCGACATCCTGCAGCGCACCTATTGTTCGACCATCGGCGTCGAGTTCATGCACATTTCCGATCCGGTGGAAAAAGCCTGGATTCAGGAACGAATCGAAGGTCCGGACAAGGGCGTCGCTTTCACGGCGGAAGGCAAGAAGGCCATCCTGTCGAAGCTGATCGAGGCGGAAGGCTTCGAGCAGTTCATCGACGTCAAGTACAAGGGCACCAAGCGTTTCGGCCTCGATGGTGCGGAGTCGCTCATCCCGGCACTGGAGCAGATCGTCAAGCGCGGCGGATCCATGGGCTTGAAGGAAATCGTTCTCGGCATGGCGCATCGCGGCCGGCTCAACGTTCTCAGCCAGTTCATGCGCAAGCCGCACCGCGCGATTTTCCATGAGTTCAAGGGCGGTTCCTATACGCCGGATGACGTTGAAGGTTCCGGTGACGTGAAGTACCACCTTGGTGCGTCGTCGGATCGCGAGTTCGACGGCAACAAGGTCCACCTGTCGCTGACAGCCAATCCCTCGCACCTCGAGATCGTCAATCCGGTCGTCATGGGCAAGGCGCGCGCCAAACAGGACCTCATTGTCGGGCGTGATCGCGATGAGATTGTGCCGCTATCTGAGCGTGCCAAGATCATGCCGCTGCTTCTGCATGGCGATGCGGCGTTCGCCGGTCAGGGCGTTGTCGCCGAATGTCTAGGCCTGTCAGGTCTGCGCGGCCATCGTGTTGCCGGGACGGTACATTTCATCATCAACAACCAGATCGGTTTCACCACCAATCCACGCTTCTCGCGTTCCTCCCCCTATCCATCGGATGTGGCGAAAATGATCGAAGCGCCGATTTTCCACGTCAATGGTGACGATCCGGAGGCCGTTGTTTATGTGGCGAAGATTGCCACCGAATATCGCATGACGTTCCATAAGCCAGTCGTCATCGACATGTTCTGTTATCGCCGGTTCGGCCACAATGAAGGTGATGAGCCCGCATTCACGCAGCCGATCATGTACAAGACGATCCGCAGTCAGAAGACGACGGTGCAGGTCTATTCGCAGAAGTTGATCGACGAAGGGCTCATCACCGACGCTGACCTCGAAAAGATGCGGGCCGCTTGGCGCGAAAATCTCGAACAGGAATTCGAGGCGGGTCAGCACTACAAGCCGAACAAGGCCGACTGGCTCGACGGTGCTTGGAGTGGCCTGCGGACGGCCGACAATGCCGATGAACAACGGCGCGGCAAGACCGGGCTGCCGGTGAAGACCTTGAAGGAAATCGGCAGGAAGCTCGCCGAAGTTCCGCCTGGGCTCAATGTGCACAGGACTATCCAGCGTTTCCAGGATAACCGCGCCAAGATGATCGAGACCGGCGAAGGGTTCGATTGGGCGACTGCCGAAGCTTTGGCATTCGGTTCGCTGGTCACGGAAGGCCATCCGGTGCGCCTGTCCGGCCAGGATGTCGAGCGAGGCACGTTCAGCCAGCGTCATTCGGTGCTTTATGATCAGGATACCGAAAAGCGCTACATCCCGCTCAACAATCTGCAGAAGGGCCAGGCTATCTACGAAGTCATCAATTCGATGCTTTCGGAAGAGGCCGTGCTTGGTTTCGAATATGGTTATTCGCTGTCGGATCCGCGAGCGCTGACCCTGTGGGAAGCGCAGTTCGGCGATTTCGCCAATGGTGCGCAGGTCATCTTCGACCAGTTCATCTCGTCGGGTGAGCGCAAGTGGCTCCGCATGTCAGGTCTCGTCTGCCTTCTGCCGCATGGCTATGAAGGTCAGGGGCCGGAACATTCCTCGGCCCGGCTCGAGCGTTATCTGCAGCTTTGCGCCGAAGACAATATGCAGGTCGCGAACTGTACGACGCCGGCTAATTACTTCCATATCCTGCGCCGTCAGATGAAACGCGATTTCCGCAAGCCGCTTATCCTGATGACACCGAAATCCCTGCTGCGTCACAAGCGTGCCGTCTCCTCGATTGGAGATTTCACGGGCGATTCATCGTTCCACCGCTTGCTGTGGGATGATGCGCAGCTCCTCAAGGATCAGCCTATCAAGCTGCAGAAGGACTCGAAGATTCGCCGCGTGGTGTTGTGCTCCGGCAAGGTCTACTACGACCTTTACGAAGAGCGCGAAAAGCGCGGCATCGACGATGTCTATCTCCTGCGTGTCGAGCAGCTTTATCCGTTCCCGGCAAAGGCCCTGATCACCGAACTCTCCCGCTTCCGCAACGCGGAAATGGTCTGGTGTCAGGAAGAGCCCAAGAACATGGGCGCCTGGGCATTTATCGATCCCTATCTGGAATGGGTCCTCGCGCATATCGACGCCAAGCATCAGCGCGTCCGTTACACCGGACGTCCGGCTGCAGCCTCGACGGCAACGGGCCTGATGTCCAAACACCTTGCACAGCTTGAAGCATTCCTTGAAGATGCTTTGGGTTCATAATTGAACAGTAGACGATCAACGGAAGAACGAGAAAATGGCAACCGAAATCCGCGTCCCAACGCTGGGCGAATCCGTTTCCGAGGCGACAATTGGCAAATGGTTCAAAAATGTCGGCGATGCGATTGCCGTTGATGAGCCGTTGGTCGAACTCGAAACCGACAAGGTGACAATCGAGGTGCCGGCATCGTCTGCCGGCTCGCTCGCTGAAATCACTGCAAAGGAGGGCGATACGGTCGAGGTCGGTGCCCTGCTCGGTATGATCGGTTCCGGCGATGGCGCTGTAGCTGCTCCCGCCAAGAAGGCGGAGGCAAAGCCGGAAGCTACCGCGCAGGCTACGGGCAGCGCTGCTGCTGCTACAACCAAGGAAGCAGAAGCAAAGACCGCCGAAGTCGCCGGTGAGCCGGCCATTACCGAACGCAAACCAAGCGAGATGCCGGCTTCCCCTGCTGCATCCAAGATCCTTGCCGAGAAAGGTGTTTCCCTCTCTCAGGTCGAAGGGTCCGGCAAGCGCGGACAGGTGCTTAAGGGTGATGTGCTTGATGCCGTTGCCAAAGGCATCACGGCCCAGCCCGCTGCGACGGAGGCACCCAAGCCTGTTGCCGCTCGTCCCGCTTCGTCCGCCGACGACGCATCGCGCGAAGAGCGGGTGAAGATGACCCGCCTGCGCCAGACGATTGCGCGCCGGTTGAAGGACGCACAGAATACGGCCGCCATGCTGACCACCTATAATGAGGTGGATATGTCGGCCGTCATGGATCTGCGCAATCGCTACAAGGAAATTTTCGAGAAGAAACATGGCGTCAAGCTCGGCTTCATGGGCTTTTTCACCAAGGCCGTAACGCATGCGCTGAAGGAAGTACCTTCGGTCAACGCGGAAATCGACGGCAACGATATCATCTACAAGAACTTCGCTCATGTCGGCGTTGCTGTCGGCACGGATCGGGGCCTTGTCGTTCCGGTCGTGCGCAATGCCGACCAGATGTCGATCGCCGAGATCGAAAAGGAAATCGGCCGCCTCGGCAAGGCTGCACGCGATGGTGCGCTGTCTATGGCTGACATGCAGGGCGGTACGTTCACCATTTCCAATGGCGGCGTTTACGGTTCCCTGATGTCCTCCCCCATACTCAATGCGCCCCAGTCGGGTATTCTCGGCATGCACAAGATCCAGGATCGCCCGGTGGTCGTTGGCGGGCAGATTGTCATTCGCCCGATGATGTATCTGGCGCTGAGCTACGATCATCGCATCGTCGATGGCAAGGAAGCGGTGACCTTCCTTGTTCGCGTCAAGGAAAGCCTGGAGGATCCGGAGCGTCTTGTTCTTGATCTTTAATAAATACGACGGTGCTGGCTTTTGTTCCCGTAAGGGGAGGTTAGTCGGCGCCGTCGTGTCCAAATCCGAGAGTTAGAATATTGATGGATTCGAACGTTCATTCCCGTTCTGCACTTATTCTGGCTGCTCTCTTGGGGTCGGCTCTAATTACTGCTCCTGCTTTTGCCGCCTGTACGCAGGATCGTGCGATCTACACTGACAGGGATGATGCTTTTACACTGAGGTTCAAGCATGTTCCCGAAGACAAGCCTGTCATGACATCGAATGAATTCTCCATCGAGATGAATGACAGCGATCTGAAGCTCGATGGCGTGGTCATGTGGAATGAGGGCGTTGCAAGACCCAATGGCATCATCATGTACAAGTGCCCCACTGGCGATGTTACCGGCGACGAACTGCAGGCATGCACCGTTTGGCGTGGCGTCATCTATGCCTTGAAGGAGGGAGCCGACGCCGACCTCCTGCCGCAAGCCAAGGAACCGGCTGCGCAGGCTCTGCTCCTGCCGGATTTTTCCAGCTCCATGAGCAACTTCAATTTCAAACTTGAAAAACCCATCGAGACTTTTCCCTGGGAAGTCTTCCGCTTTAAAGAATGCGTGCCTGAACAGTAATTTTCTGGGCAACGTCGCAAGAGAAGGAATCAATCATGGCATATGATGTCGTTGTCATCGGAACAGGTCCGGGTGGCTACGTATGCGCGATCAAGGCCGCGCAGCTTGGCCTCAAGACCGCGGTGATCGAGAAGCGCGCTACTTTCGGCGGAACCTGCCTCAATATCGGTTGTATCCCGTCAAAGGCACTGCTGCATGCCTCGGAAGTGTTCCATGAGGCGGGTCATTCCCATGCCACTTTAGGTGTCGATGTCGGCACGCCAAAGCTCAATCTTCCTGCCATGCTTGCCCATAAGGATGCAACGGTCGAGGCCAACGTCAATGGCGTTGCGTTCCTGTTCAAGAAGAACAAGATCGACACGTTCATGGGCACAGGCAAGATTTTGGCGGCCGGCAAGGTTTCCGTGACTGCCGAAGACGGCACGGTTCAGGAGATCGAAACGAAGAACATTGTCATCGCCACCGGTTCGGATGTCGCGGGCATTCCCGGCGTCAATGTCGAATTCGACGAGAAGGTCATCATATCGTCGACCGGCGCCCTCGAGCTCGAAAAAGTACCGGAGCGCCTCGTCGTGGTTGGCGGCGGAGTCATCGGGCTTGAGCTTGGCTCGGTTTGGGCGCGCCTCGGATCGAAGGTCACAGTCGTCGAATATCTGGACAAGATTCTCGGACCGATGGATGGGGAAGTCTCGCGCCAATTCCAGCGCATGCTGGAAAAGCAGGGCATCGAGTTCAAGATGAGTGCCAAGGTGACCGGCGTCGAAAAGTCCGGGAAGGGCGCAAAGATCACGTTCGAGCCGGTCAAGGGCGGCGAAGCCCAAACCATCGAGGCCGACGTAGTGCTCGTCTCGACGGGCCGCAGACCTTATACGGATGGTGCAGGCCTGAAGGAAGCCGGTGTTGCCGTCGATGATCGCGGACGTGTCGCCATTGATGATCATTGGCAGACGAATGTCCCGGGTATCTATGCCATTGGCGATGTTGTCGAGGGGGCGATGCTGGCGCACAAGGCAGAGGACGAGGGCATTGCCGTTGCCGAGATCCTCGCCGGCCAGGTGGGTCACGTCAATTACGACGCAATCCCGAGCGTGGTCTATACGCAGCCGGAAGTGGCGTCTGTCGGCAAGACAGAGGAAGAGCTGAAAGCAGCCGGTATCGAATACAAAGCCGGCAAATTTCCGTTTACGGCCAATGGCCGTGCCCGTGCCATGCTGCACACCGACGGATTTGTGAAAATCCTGGCGGACAAGGCGAGCGACCGGGTGCTCGGTGTTCATATTCTGGGTTATGGCGCTGGCGAAATGATCCACGAAGCAACCGTGCTGATGGAATTTGGTGGTTCTTCAGAGGATTTGGCGCGCACGACACACGCTCATCCGACCATGTCGGAAGCTGTGCGCGAAGCCGCTCTGGCGACTTTCTTCAAGCCGATCCACATGTAACTACTTTTTCAACCGTATCGAAAAGGCCCGGATATCCGGGCCTTTTTTGTATGCTCCCGCTAATTATTGAGCGGGTGCAGGAGCCGGAGCTGTCGGTGCAGGTGCAGTCGCTGCCGGCGGCTCAGGTGTAGCCGGTGCCGGTGCAGGCGCCATTGTGTCAGTTGCAGCAGGCGGTGTCGGAGCGGTCGGGCTCATACCAACGTCGCTGCGGTTGAGGAAGAAGTAGCCGCCGATCACCAACGCGGCAATGATAATCCCGGCGATCAGGAAACCACTGCCACCACCGCTCTTCGCGATGGTTGATCTCGGATTGCTCGGATCGCTTTCCATCGGCCGCTGTTGCAGGTTTGGATCGTATGTCATTTCGTGTCCTCCATGACTTTTCAGTACCATTCCGAGGAGAACAACGACTATTGGCCAGGAAAGTTCCGAAATTGCCCGGTGGCGAACTCACGATATTTTTTGGCCTTGGCATCAATACTTGGTAAAACTATCACTCGGCAGTGATTGTATAACCCCTGCTTCTCAGCAGTGAAACGAGACCTTGCTCTCCGGGCAAGTGCAAAGCACCGACTGCTATGAAAGCATTGCCCTTGGCCACGATTGGCACGGCACGCTCCGCCATGGTCCGGTTGCGCGCATTGACCATCTTCTCCTCGAATTCCGCATAATTCTGGCCGCTTTCGGTGCCGTCGGGAGATACCGAGCGCATCAAAGGGAAGATCATGCCGATATCGCCTTGCGTATAAAGTACGGTCATCGTTTCGAAGACGTCCGGCAGTTTCGACCCGAGCGTCAGCGTCTCGATCAATCCGTCGATGTGAAACTGTGTTGGCAACGACGCCATGGCGCCGAGTTGATCCTTGATAGTCTCGAGCCCGGCAATCTGCTTGCCCTGTGCCTTGGCGTCTTCCGCCAGCTTGATATCGAGAAAGGCTGCACCTTCCTTTTTTCGGGCGAATTCACATGCCGGCATGGCGAGCATGCTGGTCAGCATCCAGGGCTGCATGCGATTGACGGCGGCGAGCGAAATACCCCGCTCTGAAAGCGCAGTTTTCACCGTATCGAGCTTGTCTTTGGGAATGATCTTGTCCAGCGTGTTGCCGTCCATGAACATCATCAGTTCCGGCGTTTCGGCCAGGACCTTCATTGGGGCCTTCGGGTCCAGGACTTCATCTGTTTCAATCACGACGATATCGGCGCCCCGATAGGCGGTCTCCGCCGTATCGGAAAGCTTGAGTACGCGCGGATCGGTCAGATGCATCGTGCCGTAGAGATAGGATGGTTCTACGCCGGGCTTCTCGATTTTCCACAGAAGGCCCTTGCCGTTTACGGTATCCGCGGCCTCCTTGCGCAGAGCATCGAGCTTTGCCGGATCGGTCCTTGCCATTTCCGCGATCAGATCATGGCCGCCGCACGAGACCTCTTCGGCTCTGGCGCGTGTCACACTGAAAGACACCACGAAGAGCGAAGCCAACAGCAGCCAGCTCAATATCAGGCACAGCCGCAAAAGGCTGTCTGCGATATGATCAAGCGAAGTGAGATTATCGGTGTCGTTCATGCCTGGTATCTATCCGTAAGCCTGCGGAGAAAGCGTTAATCTCCGCCGGTAAATTGTCCGTATTCAGGCGCGGGGATGCGCTTTGGCGTAAATTTCCATCAATCGCTCCGTATCGACGCCGGTATAGACCTGCGTCGTCGACAGGCTGGCGTGGCCGAGCAACTCCTGGATCGTGCGCAGATCGCCGCCGCGTCCCAGCAGGTGCGTGGCAAACGAATGGCGCAAGGCGTGCGGTGTCGCCGTGTCGGGCAGGCCAAGCGCGCCGCGCATCTTCTGCATGTCACGCTGGATGATGGCCGAATGCAGTTCGCCGCCACGCGCACCGCGAAACAGCGGCTTGCCCTCTTCGAGTTGGTAAGGACATAGGGCGCGATATTCGGCAACGGCCCTGTGCACAATTGGTAGCAATGGCACCATGCGGGTCTTGCCGCCCTTGCCAGTAATCAGAATCGAGCGCGCATCCGGATCGGCCAATGCGCCGCCATCGAGGCCGAGCGCCTCGGAGATGCGTAGCCCGCAACCGTAAAGCAGGGTCAGAACCGCGGCATTGCGCGCGGCGATCCACGGCGCTTCATTCAGCTGTTCGCCCTTCTCGACGACACGCCGTGCATCCACCATCGTCAGCGGCTTGGGTAGCGATTTCGGCTGGCGCGGCGCCCGCATGGCGATCGAAGCGGCAGCGTTGGCCATGCCCTGCTTTTCGAGGAAGCGCAGGAACGAGCGTATGCCCGCAAGCCCGCGACCGAGCGTACGCGCACCGGCACCATCATTGCGCCGCCGTGCAAGAAACGAACGCAAATCGGCGATCCGCAGTGTCGCTACGTCCTTGAGTGCTGGAGGCTCGCCGAGATGTCCGGTAAGAAACTGGAAGAACTGGCGCGTGTCGCGTTCATAGGCCTCCAATGTGTTCGCTGCCAGCCGCCGCGTGTTCTTCAGCGATTTCAGCCAGTTTTCTCGCGCATCAATCAGATCCGGTCGGGCAGAAACAAGAAACGGCTCGGTTTGTGGTTGGACGCCCATGGCATCGCTCCTCGGCTAATATGCCGGGACAATGCCACATGACTTCTTACAGAGTCGTTTCGCCTTGGATTTATTGGCTGTTTGCTCTAATTCGAGGCTGAACGCGTAAAGGTGGAAGAAACTGATGGCGAAGTTGAACGATCCGGTGCAGTTGGCGGTGATCGGTGCGGCGCATGGCACGCGCGGCGAGCTCAGGGTGAAAACCTTCACCGGCGATCCAATGGCGCTGGCGGATTACGGTCCGCTTTATGACGTGACCGGCAGGCCTTTCGAGGTGCTTGATATCCGACCGGCGAAGACGGTGGTCGTCGTGCGCTTTCGCGGGGTGAACGATCGGAATATGGCTGAGGCGCTGAATGGCACGACTTTGTTCATAGACCGCTCGCAACTGCCGCAGGATCTGGACGAGGACGAATATTACCACTCCGACCTGATCGGGCTCGACGCGATCGACGCCGAAGGCAACAAGCATGGCAAGGTATCGGCAATGTTCGATTTCGGCGGCGGCGATTTACTCGAGCTGACCATACCGGGCAAGCGCCCGATGCTGATCCCGTTCACGATGCTCGCGGTGCCGCATGTGGATATCAAGGCCGGTCATATCATTATCGATCCCGCGGCCGCCGGGCTCATACCCGACGAGAACGAAGATGAGGAACGCCGCCGGCAACTCGGCGGTGAGGATGGCGGGAAAAAGCAGCCATGACCGGGGCAGAATGCGGATTTCGCGCCACTGTGCTGACGCTATATCCGGAAATGTTTCCGGGACCGCTCGGGGTGTCGCTTGCCGGAAAAGCGCTTGTGGACGGGGCATGGTCACTGGAAACGGTGCAGATCCGCGATTTCACCACCGACAAGCATCGCATGGTCGATGACACGCCAGCTGGCGGTGGCGCCGGCATGGTCATGAAAGCAGATGTTCTCGCCCGCGCGGTCGATCATGTGGCTGACGGGCGTCCGAAACTTTACATGAGCCCGCGTGGTAAAACCCTGACCCAAGCCCGTGTGCGGGAACTCGCTGCAGGGCCGGGTGCGATCATGCTCTGCGGACGTTTCGAGGGCGTGGACGAACGGCTGATCGAGGCCCGGGATTTCGAAGAAATCTCAATCGGAGATTACATACTTTCCGGCGGCGAGACTGCTGCAATCGTCGTTCTCGATGCGATCGTCAGGCTCCTGCCAGGTGTGATGGGCAATGTCATGTCCGGCGAGACCGAGAGTTTCGAGACCGGGCTTCTTGAACATCCGCACTATACCAAGCCGCAGGAATGGGAAGGGCGGCGCATTCCCGATGTGCTCCTCTCCGGCAATCACGGCGTTATCGATAAGTGGCGGCGTTCGGAAGCAGAACGGTTGACGAAGGAGCGCCGGCCGGATCTTTGGCAGGCGCACAGAGCTTCATTGCAGAAATAGCCAAGCAAAAAGAATCGTCTGTGTAGGTGACAAACCGGGTTTTATGGTGTATCAGCCCGCCAACTCGGGAAATACCCGGTCCATTAATCAATGAATGGTGAATTCGCTCCTGCTTCGTCGGAGGCATAGGAATGTGGCCAAGTTGCTATGTTTCAAGTGTCGAGCGCTCTGACTGTTTGAAAAACAAAGGATGAAGACGATGACCGTCGATATTATTCGTCAGCTCGATCTCGAACAGAGAGCAAAAATCGAAGCCAAGCGCGTACTCCCGGATTTCCGCCCAGGCGACACCGTTCGTGTAAACGTCCGCGTGACGGAAGGTACCCGTACCCGCGTTCAGGCCTATGAAGGCGTTTGCATCGCCCGCAACGGCGCTGGCATCAACGAGAACTTCACGGTTCGCAAGATTTCCTATGGCGAAGGCGTCGAGCGCGTATTCCCAGTCATTTCTCCGCTGGTTGAAGGCGTCGATATCGTTCGTCGCGGTAAGGTACGTCGCGCCAAGCTTTACTATCTGCGTGGCCTCACCGGTAAGGCGGCTCGTATCGTCGAGAAGAAAGACAACCGCAAGAACAAGACAACCGTTCCTGCAACTGGTGCAGCCGAGACAGTATCGGAAGCAACTGTTGCCAAGGCACCTGCCGCTGAATAAGCGCGGTCCCTATCATTTTGAAAAAGGCGGTCTTCGGGCCGCCTTTTTTGTTTGCCGCGCAAAATATCATCTGTCTTCACGGCGCAGAAGGAACAGACGTGCTTGCGCGGGGATTGACGAGCCAATGACAAGGTGAAATCTGTTTCCGACGCAAACACGTGACAGGGGTTTGAGATGAACTTGCGATCCGTTCTTTTGGCAGGGCTAGTACTTGCCCTGACGCCGTTTTCTGCCTTGGCCGCGGAGTTGCCCGATCTTGGCGGCAAGAAAGTCGCGGTCGTGACGGAGAATGCCTATCCGCCCCTGCAATTCGTCGACCCGAAGACCGGCAAGGCCGTCGGCTGGGAATATGACGCCATGAACGAGATCGCCAAACGGCTCAATTTCAAAGTCGAGTATCTCAACACCAGCTGGGACGCGATGATTCAGGCCGTTGCGGACAATCAGTACCAGATCGGCATGACCGGCATCACCATCAATGACGAGCGCAAGCAGAAGGTGGATTTCTCAGAACCCTATATGCGTTCGGAGCAGTTCATGCTCGTGCGCGGCGACGAGAGCCGCTTCACCGATCCGAAAAGCTTCGCCGACGCCAAGGATACGCTCGTCGGTGCGCAGCCCGGCACCAGCAACTTCTATGTGGCCGTCTACAATGTGTTGGACGGCAATGAGCAGAACCCGCGCATCAAACTGTTCGAGACGTTCGGCGCGACCATCCAGGCGCTGAAGACCGGAGATGTCGATCTCGTTCTTACTGACAGCACGGCCGGCAAGGGCTATGTCGACGCATCGGGCGGTGCCTTGAAGCTGATCGGCGGGCCGCTTGGCGCCGAGGATTTCGGTTTCATCTTTCCGAAGGGGTCAGACCTCGTCGCGCCAGTCAATGCAGCCATTGCTGCGCTGAAAGCGGATGGCACATTCGGTGCGCTCAACAAGAAATGGTTCCTCGACTACAAGCTCGGGCAGTAATCCCGACAGTGCCAGACAACACGAAGAGCAGGGGGCCTTCCGAGAAGAGTGATTTCCCGTGGTGGCTGCTTGCGGCGGGGATGATTGCCGTTGTACTCGGCATCGCCATTCTCGTCAGCCCGATCTACGGTCAAGTCTTCACTACGGTCTCGCAGGGTATCTGGATTACGGTCTGGGTTTCGCTGCTGGCCTTCTTCCTCGCGTCGGCCTTCGGTCTTCTCCTCGCGGTGATGAGCCTTTCAGAACATGTCGCTGTCAGGCAGATCGCGCGGTTTTATGTCGAGATTGTTCGCGGCATCCCCTTGCTGGTGCTGCTGTTCTATATCGCTTTTGTCGGCGCGCCGGCCGCAGTCTGGCTGTGGAATTTCATGACGCAGCCGCTGCAATCGGCAGGGCTTCTAGATCCATTGCAAGTTCGCGATTTCTCTTTGCTCTGGCGCGCGATAATCGCATTGATGCTGGCCTATGCGGCCTTTCTCGCCGAGATTTTCCGAGCGGGCATCCAAGCCGTGGACAAGGGGCAGATCGAAGCCGCGAAAGCGTTGGGCCTCAGGCGGTTTCAACGGTTCCGGCTGATCGTCATGCCGCAGGCGATCCGCACCATCCTGCCGCCTTACGGCAATGATTTCATCTCGATGGTGAAGGATTCTTCGCTTGTCTCGGTTCTCGGTGTCGTCGACGTCACGCAGATGGGCAAGGTCTATGCCTCGGGCTCGTTCCGCTTCTTTGAAACCTACTCCGTGGTCGCCTATATATATCTGGTTCTGACAATCAGCCTGTCACTCGGGCTGCGCTGGCTGGAACGCCGTTTGAATCGCCGTTAATCCAGGAAACAGCGGCGCTTTGTCGCCGGATTATTACTTTTTTCGCTTGTTTCTTGACGTAACTGGACCTCGAGTGCATATGTCCACGAAATAATTGGAAAGTCTGAGGATATCGCAATGTCTGCGCCACGCACACTCTATGACAAGATATGGGATGACCATCTGGTCGATAGTCAGGAGGACGGCACATGCCTTCTCTACATCGATCGTCATCTTGTCCACGAAGTGACCAGCCCGCAGGCTTTCGAAGGTCTTCGCCTCACTGGCCGCAAGGTTCGCCATCCGGAAAAGACACTCGCCGTCGTCGATCACAACATCCCGACCTCGCCGGACCGGACCAAGCGTATCGAAAACAATGAAAGCCGAATCCAGGTCGAAGCCCTTGCCAAGAATGCGCTGGATTTCGGCGTCGAATACTATTCGGAAAAGGATATCCGTCAGGGTATCGTCCACATTATCGGGCCGGAGCAGGGTTTTACCCTGCCGGGCATGACGATCGTCTGTGGTGACAGCCACACCTCCACCCATGGCGCTTTCGGCGCCTTGGCACATGGTATCGGCACATCGGAAGTCGAGCACGTTCTCGCGACCCAGACGCTGATCCAGTCGAAAGCCAAGAACATGCTGGTGCGTGTCGATGGCGTGCTGCCGGCTGGTGTGACCGCCAAGGACATCATCCTTGCCATCATCGGCGAGATCGGTACTGCGGGCGGCACCGGCTATGTCATCGAATATGCAGGCGAAGCCATTCGCGCGCTGTCGATGGAAGGTCGCATGACCATCTGCAACATGTCGATCGAAGGCGGTGCCCGCGCAGGTCTGATCGCACCGGACGAAACGACGTTCGCCTACGTCAAGGACAAGCCCCGCGCTCCGAAGGGCGAAGCCTGGGACATGGCACTCGACTATTGGAAGACATTGCAGAGCGATGAGGGTGCGCATTTCGACAAGGTCGTCGTTCTGAATGCAGCCGATCTGCCGCCTATCGTTTCCTGGGGTTCTTCGCCGGAAGACGTCATTGCCGTCACTGGCGCCGTGCCGAACCCGGACGAGATTCCGGATGAGACCAAGCGCTCATCGAAGTGGCGCGCGCTCGACTATATGGGCCTGAAGCCCGGTACACCGATCACGGATATCAAGCTTGATCGTGTGTTCATCGGTTCTTGCACCAATGGCCGTATCGAAGATCTTCGTGCTGTCGCCAAGGTCGTCGAGGGACGCACGGTTGCAGCAACCGTGGATGCGATGATCGTGCCCGGGTCGGGACTCGTCAAGGAACAGGCGGAAGCCGAAGGGCTCGATAAAATTTTCAAGGCTGCGGGTTTTGACTGGCGCGAGCCGGGCTGTTCCATGTGCCTTGCGATGAACGATGATCGTCTGAAGCCCGGTGAGCGTTGCGCTTCGACATCGAACCGTAACTTTGAAGGCCGCCAGGGCTTCAAGGGCCGCACGCATCTCGTGTCGCCAGCCATGGCAGCAGCCGCGGCAATTGCCGGACATTTTGTCGATATAAGAGAGTGGAAATAGGCTTCTTTATCTCCCCCCCTTGTGGGGGAGAATGTGATTTCAGCATCTTAGCCCTTGCTAAGTGCTAGAAATCACAAGAGAGGGGATAGTGTATTGTGGGTTCAAATCCCCTCACTTGGATTTTCTAAGAATTTAGCAAAGGGGCAAAATTCAAGAAAATCCTTTCTCTCCCGCAAGGGGAGAGATAATCGGCATTAGCCGTCCCCACTATGAATAATCACCGCCCCCTATAGGCCGGGACACCCTGATCCGGCAGCCATAAGCCTTCGGGTACCGGACCCGTCTGCCAGAATACGTCTATCGGAATACCGCCGCGTGGATACCAATACCCGCCGATGCGCAGCCACAGCGGCTTGACCGCTTCGACGATGCGCTTGCCGATTCCGACCGTGCAGTCTTCGTGAAAAGCCCCGTGATTGCGGAAACTGCCGAGAAACAGCTTCAGTGATTTGGACTCGACCAGCGTCTGGTCCGGCGCATAGTCGATGACCAGATGGCCAAAATCCGGTTGGCCAGTCACGGGGCAGAGCGAGGTGAATTCCGGGCAGGCGAAGCGTGCCAGGAAAAGCGTTCCAGCCTGCGGGTTCGGGACGGCATCGAGGATCGCCTCATCCGGATGCTGCGGGATTTTGACATCCTTGCCGAGCATCGTCGCCTGTTCTGCATAATGACTCATGCTGCTTTCCTTTCCATCTCGAACTCGCCCTGATACTCGCAGCCCTCGCCGCAGGTGTCCCTGTAGACGCCGACCTCTGCCAGACCGGGCAGAGACAAGGCAAAGTGCCGCCACAGCCACATCGCGATGTTTTCAAGCGTTGGCGTTTCAAGCCCTTCGATTTCGTTGAGATAGCGATGATCGAGTTTCTCGAGTGCGCTGTCGAAGGCGCTTTTGACAGCGCCAAGATCGGAGATAAGGCCGGTCCTCGCATCTGGTTTTCCTTCCAGCGTCACGCGAACCCGAAAGCTGTGTCCGTGCAGACGCGTATTGATGTGTCCGTCGGGAAAGACGTGCGGCAAATGATGTGCCGCTTCAAACGTAAATTCGTTGAAGATTCTCATGGTTGTCCTCGTTCGCATTGGCGCAATACAAGCGCCCGCAAAAGCAATTCCAGCAAAGTGTCTACGGTTTTGCGTTCGGAATTGCGGTAAACAAAGGGCTCACCTCAAGGCAAACCCAGTATCTTGTGTGTCTGCGTGCTCAGCCGCCAAAGCGGATGCGCGAGGCAATAGGCCGCTGCAGATGCCACATGCGCGGCGGTTTGCGCCGGATCGCCGATGACGTCAAGAGGCTGCAAATAGAAATGCTCGAAAGAGAGCTGCTCAAAGCGTGATGGATGCGTCTCGGCTTCCTTCTGGGGATAAACCAGTTTGAGCTCGTTACCGCTGGTCTGAACGAGCGGTGCGGCTGCCTTGGGCGATACACAGATCCAATCGAGCCCGGCCGGCGCCGCGATGGTGCCGTTGGTCTCGATACCCACTTCGAAACCGCACGCATGAAAGGCGTCGATCAGGGTCAAGTCGAGTTGCAGCAAGGGCTCACCGCCGGTGCAAATGACATAAGGCTTGCCGCCAGCATTTTGTGGCCAAGCTGCTGCCACCGCCTCCGCCAGAACAGTTGCTGTTTTAAACTTGCCGCCGCCCGGACCATTTATGCCGATGAAATCCGTATCGCAGAATTTGCAGATCGCTTCTTCGCGGTCGCGCTCGAGCCCGGACCACAGGTTACAGCCGGCAAAACGCATGAACACGGCAGCGCGACCCGTATGATTGCCCTCGCCCTGCAGGGTCAGGTAGATTTCCTTGACGGCGTAGGTCATGCGACTTCTGCCTTGAACTTCTGCCACCCTTTCGAACGCAGTTCGCAGGCCGGACAGCCGTTGCAGCCATAGCCCCACTCATGCCGCTGCGAACGATCGCCGAGATAGCACGTATGGGTGTGCTCGACGATCAGATCCAGCAAAGCTTCGCCGCCGAGATCTTCCGCCAGTGCAAAGGTCTCGGCCTTGTCGAGCCACATCAAGGGCGTTTCGATCGTTATGCGGCGGTCAAGTCCAAGCGACAGAACAACTTGTTGGGCTTTCAATGTGTCATCGCGGCAATCGGGGTACCCGGAGTAGTCGGTCTCGCACATGCCGCCTACGATTACCCGCAGGCCACGGCGATAGGCCAGCGCACCGGCGAGCGTGAAGAACAGCAGATTACGGCCGGGCACAAACGTATTCGGCAAGCCGTTTTCCGCCATCTCGATCGCGATATCCTGGGTCATGGCTGTCGATCCAAGCTGGCCGATGATGCTTGCGTCGAGCATATGGTCGTCGCCAAGCCGCGCAGCCCATTCCGGAAATTTCCCGGTAAGGGCACTGCGGAATTGCCCGCGCACCTCGAGTTCGATCCGGTGCCGCTGGCCATAGTCGAATCCGACCGTCTCAACGCGGTTGAAGCGCGATAGTGCCCAGGCGAGGCAGGTCGCCGAATCCTGCCCGCCGGAAAACAGGACGAGTGCGCCGTCGGAGCTGCGAGCCATATCTTGTTACCTCTTGAAAGCGGCACCCTTTACAGGGCGCTCGCTAGCGAGGCAAATCAAATCGCAGCGGTGGATCGTTGTTCAGCAGCCGGGATGGGCAAGGATGATCGTCGAGTTACGATCGATGCCGTACTGGTAGCCGAGACCCTTGACCATGATCGGGCTGTCGCAGCTTGTGTTGGGCGGCGGAATTACACCGATCACCATCGGATCGGCTGGCGGAGAGATGATCGCCGGTTGCTTTCCGCCGCGCCGATAGACGGGGACCTCGCGCCGGATCTGTTTGCCGATCACATCCGATTTCGCCGCGGCGCCGCCGACGAAGATGATCTTGGACCCGCCCGATTCGTAATAGACGATGTTGCCGTACTCATCCCCATAGGAGTTGCTGGCGTTGATTCTGTTTTCAGCAAAAGCCGGGGCAGCCAAACCGATCGAGAGAGCGAGCAGAGGCCATTTGAAGAAGGCAGTTTTCTTAGCCAGCATGACACATTCCCTTAACGATCGAACCGTTCTACAGCCAGATTAACCTTTTATTAACAATTGTCATCCGCCCGAAACCTAATCAAATCGATTTTCATCCCCGGCGCAGGTTGACGTGCTGGCTGCAATCAACCAATCCTCCGATGTATAAGAACACCCTGCTCAGGCAGTCACAAAGGGACGGATGCGACCATGACCAAGAAAAGCGCGGACGAGCACGCCATCGACATTTCCTTGCTGCACCTCAGCCATGCCCATGAGTTCGCGCCTCTCCTTGCCAGCTATGCCCAGGCGTTGAAGCGGGGAGCACCGCGCCGTCCGGACGACTACTACGCCGAGAACCTGTTGCGGGATCGCACGGCGGAAATCGCGGGCGCCCGGCTCGATGGCGTTCTTGTCGGCTTCGTCATTTTCTACGATCTGCCAGAGCCCGTGTCCGGCATGCGCGCCGGTCAGGTCGATCATATCTATGTGCATCACGATCATCGCGGCAAAGGTATCGCCAAGGCATTGATCGATGTGCTCGCCGACAAGGCCGAAGAACGCGGCTGGACCAAGCTCTCGCTCAATGCGCCGCGTGTTCCCGAAGATGGCCGCAAACTCTACGAACAGGTCGCGGCGCCTGCCGACTGGACCAGTTTCATCATCCGCTTCGGCAATCAGTAACCCGGGGGCAACTCCGGATTGTTGTCGCACATGGAAATATCCTGAGAACGACCCGACCTGTCGCGTACGACTATCGTATAAATGCCTGTCTTGAGCCTCGCAATTCGAGACTCGGGCGATTTATTTTGCAGGGCACGCGTGCCAGATTTGACCCCTGAAACAGGCGTTTTTACCGCTTTAAACGATTGAATTTTAAGCAGAAACCTTATTGACTTGCTATTCAAGCCAATTCGCCGCATGAGGGTGCGGAATGGGGCTTTGACGCAGTGCAAAAACCGGATTAAAACCCCTCTAAATTGCCTTTATCCAGCCTTTCGGCCCTGCCCGTCTAACCAGATGTGGCGCTACCCTCGGGGACGCTATGAGCAAGACAAATCTACATGCAAACCGGCCGCTGTCGCCGCATTTGCAAATCTACAAACCAATTCCAACCATGGTCATGTCGATCGTCCACCGCATCACCGGCTCGGCGCTCTATGTCGGCACGCTGCTGGTCGCCTGGTGGCTGATCGCAACAGCGACAAGCGAGCGGCAGTTCGACATCGTCAACATGGTCTATGGTTCGTGGATCGGCCTTCTGGTTCTGCTCGGTTACACCTGGGCGCTTATTCATCACATGATCGGCGGCATACGCCATCTGATCTGGGATACCGGCCGCGGCCTCGAGAAGGACACGACCACGAAGATGGCCTGGGGTTCGCTCGTTCTTTCCGTCGCATTGACGATCCTGGTCTGGATCGCCGCATTCACGATAGCTTGAGGAGGCGGATATGAGCGATATGCGCACGCCGCTTAAAAAAGTTCGCGGACTTGGTTCTGCGAAAGAAGGCACGGAACATTTCTGGCGTCAGCGCCTGACTGCGATGTCGAATATTCCGCTGATCCTGTTTTTCATCGGGCTGATCCTGTCCCTGCATGGCGCAGGCTATGTCGAGACAAAGGCCGCCCTGTCACACCCGCTGACTGCCATTGTGCTGTTGATGGTGCTCGTCTCCGGTCTCTATCACATGCGCCTCGGCATGCAGGTCATCATTGAAGATTATGTACACGGTGAAGGCGCGAAGGTCGTGCTCTTGATGCTCAATACGTTCTTCGCCCTTGGCGTCGGTATTGTCTGCATCTTTGCGATCCTCAAGCTGAGCTTTGGAGTTTAAACTCTACTATGGCACCAACAGATAAAGCCTATAAGTTCGTCGACCATAAATTCGACGTGGTCGTCGTCGGCGCGGGTGGCGCGGGCCTGCGCGCCACGCTCGGCATGGCGGAGCAGGGCCTGAAGACAGCCTGCATCACCAAGGTTTTCCCGACCCGTTCGCATACGGTTGCAGCGCAGGGCGGTATCGCCGCCTCGCTCAGCAATATGGGTGCCGATTCCTGGCAGTGGCACATGTATGACACGGTCAAGGGTTCGGACTGGCTCGGCGATACGGACGCCATGGAATATCTGGTGCGGGAAGCGCCGGCCGCCGTCTACGAGCTCGAACATTACGGTGTCCCGTTCTCGCGCACCGAAGAGGGCAAGATCTACCAGCGTCCCTTCGGCGGTCACATGATGAATTATGGCGACGGGCCGCCCGTGCAGCGCACCTGCGCGGCGGCCGACCGTACCGGCCACGCCATACTGCACACGCTCTATGGTCAGAGCCTGCGCCACAATGCGCAGTTCTTCATCGAGTATTTCGCGCTCGATCTCATCCAGGATGAGGAGGGTACCATCACCGGCGTTGTCGCCTGGAACCTCGACGACGGCACGATCCATCGCTTTGCCGCCAAGATGGTGGTCATGGCAACGGGCGGCTACGGCCGTTCCTATTTCTCCGCAACGTCGGCGCATACCTGCACCGGCGATGGCGGTGGCATGGTTGCGCGCACGGGGTTGCCCTTGCAGGACATGGAATTCGTCCAGTTCCACCCGACCGGCATCTATGGGGCTGGCTGTCTGATCACGGAAGGTGCGCGCGGCGAGGGCGGTTACCTGGTCAATTCCGAAGGCGAGCGTTTCATGGAGCGTTATGCACCTTCCGCCAAGGATCTGGCATCGCGCGACGTGGTTTCACGCTGCATGACGCTGGAGATTCGCGAAGGGCGCGGCGTCGGCAAGAACAAGGATCACATCTTCCTGCATCTGGATCACCTCGATCCAGCCGTCCTGCACGAGCGCCTGCCCGGCATTTCGGAATCGGCCAAGATTTTTGCCGGCGTCGATCTCACCAAGGAGCCGATCCCGGTTATCCCGACGGTTCACTACAATATGGGCGGCATTCCGACCAATTATTGGGGTGAAGCGCTCAATCCGACTGCAGAAGATCCGGACCGCATCCAGCCCGGTCTGATGGCGGTGGGCGAAGCGGGCTGTGCCTCGGTGCATGGCGCCAATCGTCTCGGCTCCAATTCGCTGATCGACCTTGTGGTGTTCGGTCGCGCGGCCGCGATCCGCGCCGGCCAGGTGATCGACCGCAACGCGAAGATCCCCGATATCAATGAGGCTTCGGTCACGAAGATCATGGATCGCTTCGACCGCCTGCGTCATGCCAATGGCGGCATTCCGACCGCTGAGTTGCGCGAAAAGATGCAAAAGACCATGCAGGAAGATGCGGCAGTGTTCCGCACTTCGGAATCGCTGAAGTCGGGCGTGAGCCGCATGGAGCAGATCTGGAGCGAGATGCCGGATGTGAAAGTTACGGATCGCTCGATGATCTGGAATTCCGATCTCATGGAAACGCTCGAACTCGAAAACCTCATGGCCAATGCCATCACCACGGTCGTTGCCGCCGAGGCGCGGAAGGAAAGCCGCGGCGCGCATGCGCACGAGGATTTCCCCAACCGCGATGACGTCAATTGGCGCAAGCACAGCCTTGCCTGGCTGGCGCCGGATGGCAAGGTCACGCTGGGTTATCGTCCTGTTCACCTCGAGCCGTTGCTCAAGGAAGAGGATGGCGGCATCAGCCTCGCCAAGATCGCGCCGAAAGCGCGTGTGTACTAAAAGCAATCCCAGGAAAAGTGGGTACCGGTTTTCCGTCCGGGATTGCGAAAGAACAAATAGAGAGACCAAAATATTATGGTTGAACTTGCACTTCCCAAGAACTCGCAGATGCGTCCCGGCAAGACCTGGGATCGTCCGCAGGGCGCAAACAATCTGCGCGAGTACCGGATTTACCGCTGGTCGCCGGATGACGGCGAGAACCCGCGCATCGATACCTACTATGTCGATCTCGACGATTGCGGGCCCATGGTTCTCGACGGTCTGTTGTGGATCAAGAACAAGATCGATCCGACACTGACATTGCGCCGGTCGTGCCGTGAGGGCATTTGCGGCTCCTGCGCCATGAATATCGATGGCACCAATACGCTCGCCTGCACCAAGGGCATGGATGAGATCAAGGGCGCTGTGAAGATCTATCCGCTGCCGCATCTGCCCGTGGTCAAGGATCTGGTGCCGGATCTCTCCAATTTCTACGCCCAGCATCGTTCGATCGAGCCGTGGCTGAAGACGGTCTCACCTGAGCCGGCCAAGGAATGGCTGCAGAGCCACGAAGACCGCGCCAAGCTCGATGGCCTTTACGAGTGCATCCTGTGCGCCTGCTGCTCGACCTCATGCCCAAGCTACTGGTGGAATGGCGATCGCTATCTCGGCCCGGCTGTGCTGCTCCAAGCCTATCGCTGGCTGATCGACAGCCGCGACGAAGCAACGGGCGAGCGTCTGGACAATCTGGAAGATCCGTTCCGGCTCTATCGCTGCCACACGATCATGAACTGCGCACAGGCTTGCCCCAAGGGTCTTAACCCCGCCAAGGCAATCGCCGAAATCAAGAAGATGATGGTGGAACGCCGGGTTTGATGCCGCGCCGGCCGAAGGAAGCTAGGCAGAATTCGGCCAGAAAACCCACAGCAAAGCGATAGCCGCAAGCGTCCAGACTAGCACCATAAAGGCAAGCCCCGTCTTGCTCACTGGTTTGGCGCGGCGCGTGGCCTCGTCCCGGAGTTCCTGCATGAGATCGTCAGGCACAAGTTTGACCGCCAGCATGATGCCAAGCGGAACAATGATGAGATCGTCCAGATAGCCGATGATCGGGATAAAGTCCGGTATCAGATCAATAGGGCTTAGAGCATAGGCAGCAACGCCCCCGGCAACTGCTTTTGCATACCAGGGAACACGCGGATCACGCGCGGCCAGCCAGAGCGCAACGACATCGCGCTTGATCGTTCGCGCCCACAGTTCGAGCGATGCAATCATAAGCCAAGTGATTCCGGTCTATCGCCACACAATGTGGATCAGTCCTGGTCGTGCCAGTTATTTGGTCAACAACAACGGGCGCCAGAGCGCCCGCAGATCATTCGGCTGGTTGCCTGACAAATCAAGCCAGTCTGGCATCCAGAGTAAGTTCGATCGCGCCGAGCGCCTTCGATACCGGGCAGTTGGCCTTGGCTTTGTTGGCAAGCTCGCTGAAAGTCCCAGCGTCGATGCCAGGTACATTACCGACCAGGGTCAGTGCGCTCTTGGTGATCGCGCCTTTGGCCGGGTCAAGCGTCACGACCGCCTTGGCTTCGAGCTTTTCAGCCGGGGTACCGTTCTCCGCAAGGAAGTGTGAAAGCTGCATGGCAAAACAACCCGCGTGGGCTGCGCCCAGCAGTTCCTCAGGATTGGTGCCGGAAGTGCCGCTTGCGTCCTCGAAACGGGCCTTGAAATTATAGGGAAGACCTTTCAGCGCGCCGCTTTGGGTGTCGAGCGTGCCTTGACCATCCTTCAGCGCGCCTTTCCAGATTGCTGTTGCTTGTCTGTCCATTTCTATCTCCCTCGATGAAGTTGTTGCAAGACGTGTGGTGCGCCGTGATCAGGCTTGGCGATAACGGTTCCGTGCTAGCATAGTTCCGTATCATATCCATGGCACCGTATTATTCCATCGCCTAATTTACGGATCGATTTCCCTCCCTCTAAACTGAAGTTTTTCATAGAGGGATTTTGATCATGCATATTATTCTGGCAGTTCTCGGGCTCCTCGGCGGCGGCCTCTTCTGGTGGTACAGGTTGAAGGTATTGGGAGAGGCAGCGGGCGACGTTATCGACAGCGCCGGGCGTGTGCGTGGATATTTCCGGCGCAGGAAAATACGCTTGCAGGCTGAGCATTCGCCGCTGACTGCGATTGAGGACCCCGTTCTTGCCGCAGCGACATTGATCTTTGCGATCATCGCCGAAGATGTGCTGATTACGGATGGTCATTTCGATGCCGTAAGGAGTGTGGTCCTTCATATCAGCAGTCCCAAAAAGGCTGACGAGGCGATGATCTACGCGAAATGGGCTTTCAGCCAGGCCGGCGATACCGCAACTGTCATCGAAAAAACCTCCCCGTTTCTGCGCCAGCAGCTTAACGAACTGGAAAAGTGCGAATTGATTGATATGGTAGGGGAGGCCGCTGCTGCCGTCCCTGTCTCCCATCATTACGGCCAGCGTGTCAGAAAGCTAAAGCAGAGGCTTGGCCTCCAAGTCGACTGATCAACCAAGATCAAACAGGAAAATCCCGTGAAACTGAAGAAACTCGGCAGGACCGATATCGACGTCACTGAAATTTGCCTCGGCACCATGACCTGGGGCGTACAGAACACCGAAGCCGATGCACACAGCCAGATCGACTATGCGTTGGACGCGGGTATCAATTTCATGGATACGGCGGAAGTCTATGCAATTCCGTCGAGCGCGGACACCTACGGCAAAACCGAAAGTCATATCGGCACGTGGTTCAAGAAGACCGGCAAGCGCGACAAGTTCGTATTGGCGTCGAAGATTTCCGGCGGCGGCAATAGCTGGATCCGCAATGGAACCCCACCTGATCGCCAGACCGTCCGTGAGGCGGTGGAAGGCAGCCTGAAGCGTCTGCAGACCGACTATATCGATCTCTATCAGGTCCACTATGCCGCCCGCGGTCATTATCATTTCGGTACCGCATGGCAGTATGCGCCGCAAAATCAGGACAAGTCGCAGGTCGTGGGGCAGATCGAAGAAGCTCTGCTCGGCCTTGGCGATATGGTCAAGGAAGGCAAGATCCGTCATATCGGCCTTTCCAACGAAACCGCCTGGGGCATCGGTCAATGGCTCAAGCTTTCCGAGCGTCACGTTCTACCCCGCGTTGCCTCGGTGCAGAACGAGTACAGCGCGTCTTCGATCTCGATCTTGCTGAACTCAGCCATCACGAGGATGTCGGCCTTCTCGCCTATTCGACGCTGGCTTCCGGCGTATTGACCGGCAAATATCTCGACGGGAAGATGCCCGCGGGCACACGTGGCTCGATTCAGCCAGGCGGTCTGTGGCGCAACAATGAACACTCCGCGCCTGCGGTTCGCGCCTATATTGAACTCGCCCGCAAGCACAATCTCGATGTGGCGCAGATGGCGATCGCTTTCGCCCTGTCGCGGCCGTTCATGACCTCTGTTATCATCGGCGCAACGTCGATGGAACAGCTGAAGACCGATATCTGGGCAAGCCAGATCACGCTGCCACCGGAACTTCTCAAGGAGATAAACGCGATCTACCGCAAATATCCGCGGCCGCTCTAGAGCAAGTCTAGATCGGCTGGCCCTGCAGCAGTTTCGGCGCCGTCGTCGATAATCCCGCGGCTTGGCGGATGAAAAATCCCTTGAGCCGCGGCATCCGTTCGACCAGGCCGAGACCGAAATCGCGCAGCGCACGGACCGGTACGTTGTCGTTGGAAAACAGCCGGTTCAAAACGTCCGTGGTGACGCCCATCTGCACCGTGTCGAAGCGCCGCCAGGTCTGGTAGCGCTCGAGCACCGCCACCGAGCCGATGTCGAGCCCGAGCCGGTCGGCATCGACGATGGTTTCCGCCAGCGCTGCCGCATCCTTGAAGCCGAGATTGAGACCTTGTCCGGCGATCGGATGGATACCATGCGCTGCGTCGCCCACCAGCGCGAAGCGCGGCTTGACGAAATCCCGAGCAAGGGTGAGACCGAGCGGAAAGGCTTTACGCGCGCCTTCCACATGCACCTCCCCGAGTTTCAGGCCAAAGCGCTGTTCGAGCTCGGCTTCAAAAACGAAATCGTCCTCGTTGACCAGGCGTTCTGCATCGGCGGTGCGTTCGGTCCACACCAGCGATGAGCGGTTGCCTTTGAGTGGCAGCACCGCAAAGGGCCCTGCGGGCAAGAAATGTTCCTCGGCCCGGCCATGGTGCGGGCGCTCATGCGCGACGGTGCAAACGATGCCTGACTGGCCATATTCCCAGTTCACGACCTTGATGCCGGCCATGTCGCGCAGGCGGGATTTGACGCCGTCGGCAGCGATCAGCAGCCGGGTACGCAAGCTCTTGTCGTCGGAATAACGGACCGCAAGATATGCCTCGCCATGTTCGAAACCGTTTACCGGCGCGCCTTCGATGAAGGTCACGCCAAGTTCATCTGCCTTCTTGCGCAACGATGCGTTGAGGACGCGGTTCTCCACCATGTGCGCGAACGGCTCGCCCGGCTCAACTTCGCCGTTGAAGGTCAGGAAAACGGGCCGTACGGGATCGGACGTGCGCGAATCGGTGACGATCATCTCGGTGATGGGTTGCGCTTCCGGCAGGATCGCCTCCCAGCATCCGAGGCGGTCCAGCATGCGGCTTGCGGCGGCGGCGATAGCCGAGGCTCGCGTATCGTTGCGCCATACGCCGGCAGGCGCGGCGTCGATAACCGTGACGGCAAGGTGCGGCGCCGATGATTTCAGCGCGACCGCTGTCGCGAGGCCGACATAGCCTGCGCCGGCGATGGTGATGTCTTGCGGGGAGCTTCGTTCAACCATGATTTGCCTCCGGGTTGCAATTATGCGGCGCTTGACTTGTGCTCCTGTTCCTGTTGCAAGCGTTGGAACGCGCGAACGGGAGACTTCGATCATGTCTGACGCCATGAATGAGCTTTTGTCCATACTCGACCTTGAGATGCTTGAACACAACCTGTTTCGAGGTCGCAGCCCGCAATCCGGCTGGCAACGCGTCTTCGGCGGCCAGGTGATCGGCCAGGCATTGGTCGCAGCACAGCGTACCGTCGATCCTCTGCGTCATGTGCATTCGCTGCACGGCTATTTCATGCGCGCCGGCGATCCGAAAGTGCCGATCATCTACGAGGTCGATCGTATTCGCGATGGTTCGAGCTTCACCACCCGGCGCGTCGTTGGTATCCAGCATGGCCACGCGATCTTTTCGCTGGAAGCCTCCTTCCAGATCGAGGAGGAGGGGCTTGAACATCAAAAGCCCAAACCGCTCGATGTCACCGAACCGGAAAATCTCATCAGCGACCGCGACCTGAAAGAGCAATATCTGCAGAATGCGCCCGCCGCTATCCGCAAGTACTGGGAGCAAGACCGGCCCATCGAGATGAAGCCTTTGTCGCTCGCCCACTATTTTTCGCGCGAAAAGCTTCCGCCCGAGCAGAACGTCTGGATCAAGACCACAGGTCCCGTGCCGGATGACCGCGCCGTGCAGGCGGCGGTGCTGGCTTATCTGTCGGACATGACGCTGCTCGATACCTCGCTTTATGCGCATGGAAGATCGATTTTCGATCGTGACCTGCAGGTCGCCAGCCTCGACCACGCCATGTGGTTTCATCGACCCTGCCGTTTCGACGACTGGCTGCTTTATACGGCAGACAGCCCCAGTACATCCGGTGCGCGTGGCTTTAATCGTGGTGCAATCTATAGCCGTGATGGCACATTGATTGCCTCGACAGCACAGGAAGGCCTAATTCGTGTGCATTCCGAAGCGTGACGTTTTCAAAGCCCTTTGAGTTTGCCTAATTTTTAGGCATGTTGCTTCATATTACGTGACCATGCCATCAATCGTTAAAAATATCCATTTGTAATCAATGACTTGGCGTTATATTTCGAGTCTGGCACAGAACTTGAATACTCCTTAGCAGTCACCGATTGCCACAAGCGGCTTTAGGCGATGGGTTCAACGCGGATGTGAAGCCTTTCGAGTAATTCCACCTGAAAGGTGCCGCGCAAGCGCAGGGGTATATTCAATGAAAATTGTGATGGCCATCATCAAGCCGTTCAAGCTGGACGAAGTGCGCGAAGCACTCACCGCTGTCGGCATCCAGGGCCTGACCGTCACCGAGGTGAAAGGTTATGGCCGCCAGAAAGGGCACACCGAAATTTATCGCGGGGCGGAATACGCTGTCAGCTTCCTTCCGAAGCTGAAGGTGGAAGTCGCAGTCGCATCCGAGCTCGTCGACACTGCCGTTGAAGCCATCACCACGGCTGCCAAGACCGGTCAGATCGGTGACGGAAAGATATTCGTTCTCAGCATCGAGCAGGCCGTCCGTATCCGCACGGGCGAAACCGACACCGACGCGCTGTGATTTATTTGGGGTTCAAGGAGACAATAATGAAAATTCCAACCAGTCTGACATCTGCGGCGCGCAGCACCCTTCTAGGGTCGCTGGCACTGGTCGCTATCGGTACGCTGGCCGCATTCGCTCAGGAGGCCGCGCCAGCAGCTCCCGCCGCCGCAGCGCCAGCCTTCACGGTCGACAAGGGCGACACCACCTGGATGATGATCTCGACAGTGCTTGTGTTGTTGATGACCATCCCCGGCCTCGCGCTTTTCTATGGCGGCCTTGTCCGCTCGAAGAACATGCTCTCGGTTCTCATGCAGGTCTTCACCATCACCGCCGTGGTGATGCTGATCTGGGTGTTCTACGGCTATAGCCTGGCCTTCACACCCGGCAATTCGTTCGTCGGCGGCCTCTCGAAGGCGTTCTTGCACGGTGTCGACGTGACGACGATGTCGGAGACCTTCACCAAAGGCGTCGCCATCCCCGAACTGGTCTATGTCGTCTTCCAGATGACCTTTGCCTGTATCACGCCGGCGCTCATCGTCGGTGCGTTCGCTGAACGTGTGAAGTTCTCGGCGGTCATCCTGTTCGTCATTCTCTGGGTTACCTTCGTCTACTTCCCGATCGCTCACATGGTCTGGTTCTGGGGCGGTCCAAGTGCCTATTCCGATCCGTCGGGCCTGATCTTCGGCTTTGGCGCAATCGACTTCGCCGGTGGTACCGTCGTTCACATCAATGCGGGTATTGCAGGTCTCGTCGGCGCTCTGATGATTGGCAAGCGTACAGGCTACAAGAAAGACATCATGGCACCGCACTCCATGACGATGACCATGATCGGTGCGTCATTGCTGTGGGTTGGCTGGTTCGGCTTCAATGCCGGTTCCAACCTCGAAGCCAATGCCTATGCGGGCCTTGCCATGATCAACACCTTCGTCGCGACAGCTGCTGCTGCGGTGATGTGGATCATCCTCGAATCCTTCCTGCGTGGTAAGGCTTCGATGCTCGGTGCCGTATCGGGTGCCGTCGCCGGCCTGGTTGCCGTTACCCCGGCTGCTGGTTTCGTCGGTCCGATGGGTGCCATCGTGCTCGGTGCGGTCGTCACCGTCGTCTGCTACTTCTTCGTCGCAGTGGTGAAGAACACGTTCGACTATGATGACAGCCTCGATGTCTTCGGCATCCATTGCGTCGGTGGCATCATCGGTGCTCTTGGCACCGGCATCCTCGTCAATCCGGCACTCGGTGGCGCCGGTATCGTCGATTATTCGACTGCCGATTTCGCCGCCAGCTACGCAGGTACGGCGACTCAGGTCTGGGCGCAGTTCAAAGGTGTTCTCGTGACGCTGCTCTGGTCAGGTATCGGCAGCGCGATCCTTTACAAGATCGTCGATCTGATTGTCGGCCTGCGTGCATCGCCCGAATCAGAGCGTGAAGGCCTCGACCTCACCTCGCACGGTGAAGCTGCCTATCACAGCTGATAGAACCTTGCAGGAAAAAGAAGGGCCCGGTTTTCGGGCCCTTCTTTTAGCGGCCTGTCTCCTTATCTCTACGTGCGAGCGAACGCCAAGAGTGCGCGGATATCGTGATTATCGGCGGTGCGAAGTGCTTTGATGTAATTGTGACGTGTCTTGGCTGGCTCGACCAGGCTTTCGCTGCCCCATGTAAATCGGCGATTGCCTAACTGAATTATCAACAAATCGGCTGCAAGGCGTGCGTGACGTCCATTTCCATTGGGGAATGGGTGAATGGCTACCAGGCGATGATGAAATCGAATGGCGATCTCATCGGGCAGGAATGTGGTGTTGGCTATCCAAAAACGTACGTCGCTCAACAGTTGATGCAGCTCTGTATCAATGCGATAGGCCTCAACGCCAATATTACGGCCGGTCGTACGATAATTGCCCGCCCAGCGCCACACCTGATTGAACATGCGCTTGTGCAGATTTTTCAGGAACTCAAGGCTGAGCACGTCGCGGCGGCGCCTAAAAACCCAACGATCAGCGTCATTGATATTCTGAAGTTCTGCATCGTTCAACTCGGCTCGCGTACTGATGTAGGTCGGAATAAGTTGAGCGCGTTCGTCCGGTTCGAGTGCTGTCGCGCCATTGTCTTCGGCATCGAAAAGCACTTCTGTCATGGTTCATCCCAAAGACGCCGAGGGTCATCGAGTAATTCCTCAATCAGGTGGTCCTTCTCGATGTCTAACTCTTGGTTCGAAAGGCCCTGATTTTCCAAACGCATCGTATGGTTGGTGCGCGCCAGCTGCTGCGCGGCGCTGCGGAGGGCACGCTCGCGCAATGTCTTATCCATGGGCTGGTTGGGGACTATAGCATAGACGAGCTTGCAATCGAGCGCTTCGGCGGCGCGTCGCAGCGTTGCCAGTGAAACAGTTTCATCGACTTCTCCCTTCTCAATTGCGATGATCCGAGGCTGGCTGACGCCGAGACGCGCGGCGTACTGTGCCGTGGTTATCCCGAAGGCATGGCGTATTGCACGCAGCCAGCCGCGTGCTGGGCGTGCCGAAGGCCAGAGTCTCAATGGCGAGAGGCGACGTTCCAGTGCCGATATTGCTTGTGCCCTATTTGTCATTTTATAACCTATACGTTATTTTCAGTCTGTCAAAAAATAACGTATAGGTTATAAAAATACAACGAATTAATAATATATAAGTTATAAAACGGCGAAGCTACGAACCATTTGAGAAATATGCGACCTAACTTTTCCAAATCGTCCTCACCAAATCCTCGACTGGCCTTCCATGGTTAATGGCCCCTTAACCATCCGCACCGTAACGTCAGAATCAACTCTTGGATTTGCGGCTGCTTGCAGCCGTTCTGTATGCGTTCACGCGGGGCCGGATTTCATGCGTCAAGGATACCCATCCTCCTATGCCATTGATGATCAGCGAACCGGGTTATCCACCCTGTTCCGCAGGCAGATTCATATCCTGTGGGGGCTGGGGCTTATCGGTTTCGTGGCCTTTGCCATCGGCAGCCTCGCCACCTGGAACGTGCTTGATCCAAGCTTCAGTCACGCCACGTCGAATCCGACCCGCAATGCACTCGGTTATCCCGGTGCGGTTTTCGCCGATCTCGGTATGCAATTCTTCGGTCTTTCCATGGTCGTGGCACTGATGCCGGCGCTTTTCTGGGGCGGGCTCTTTCTCACCGGGCGCGGCGTGGACCGTACGATGCGCCGAAGTGTTGCCTGGCTTTGCGCGTCACTTCTGGCTGCGGCGATCGCCGGCTGCTTCGCTATACCCGAGAGCTGGCCAATGCCTATCGGTCTCGGCGGTGTCTTTGGTGATATGGTCCTCAAAATACCCGGCATCTTTATCGGCACGTTCCCCCGTGGCGGTTTGGCCATGATCATGGTTGCCATTCTTGCGATCCCAACCCTTTGGATCTTTGGCTTTGCCAGTGGCATCACCTACCGCGACAGCGAGCCGGTGGTCACCAAGAAGTCCACGCGCCACGTGGCCGAAGACGATGATTACGACGACGAGGATGATGACGATCGCGAAGGTGGCGGCCTGCTCGCTCTCGGCGCCTTGACCCATTGGTTCCTGAGCACGAAAGCCCTGTTCCGGCGGGTTTCAGGTCGTAGCGCCGGGCTCTACAACAGTGCACGCAGTATCGGCACGCGTCATGATGGCGATTTCCCTGACGTTGCGGTTTCGCGCCAGAAAAACGGCCAGACCGATGGACGGCGCGAGCCCGGCTTCTACGACGAAGCACCACAAATCGAGGCGCCTGCTATCGATATCGGCAATGATGCGTTTGACGGCCGCTTCGATCCGGTTGCCTTCAGCGATGAAGAGGACGTCGACGATTGGGCACTGCAATCAGCTCCGGCAAGACCGACGGCGATTCCGAACAGGCCAGTTGCCGCACGCATTGATACACCGGCACCTGCGCCGCGGGCCGGCGCGCGCGTTCAGCGCGAAGCGCAGGCGTCGTTGATTGCATCCGACGAGTACGAAATGCCGTCGCTGCATTTTCTTAGCGAACCGAAGAACGTGGTGCGCAACCCCGGCCTTTCCAAAGAGGCTTTGGAGCAGAACGCGCGGCTATTGGAAGGCGTGCTCGAGGATTTTGGCGTGCGCGGTGAAATCATCCATGTACGTCCGGGCCCTGTGGTAACGCTTTACGAACTGGAACCGGCGCCCGGGATCAAATCGTCGCGGGTCATCACCCTCGCCGACGATATCGCCCGCTCCATGAGCGCGATCGCCGCGCGCGTCGCTGTGGTGCCCGGCCGCAATGCCATCGGTATCGAGCTCCCCAACCAGACGCGCGAGATGGTCTATCTGCGTGAACTTCTGGCAAGCCGCGACTTTGAACAGACAAAGACCAAGTTGGCGCTCGCGCTCGGCAAGACCATCAACGGCGAGGCGGTTATCGCCGACCTTGCGAAAATGCCTCATCTACTGGTCGCCGGAACGACGGGCTCGGGTAAGTCCGTTGCGATCAATACGATGATCCTGTCCTTGCTTTACCGGATGACGCCGGAGCAGTGCCGCCTGATCATGATCGACCCGAAGATGCTGGAGCTGTCGATCTATGATGGCATTCCGCATCTGTTGACGCCCGTCGTCACCGATCCGAAAAAGGCCGTCGTCGCGCTGAAGTGGACGGTCAAGGAGATGGAAGACCGCTATCGCAAGATGTCGAAAGTCGGCGTGCGCAATATTGACGGCTTCAATCAGCGGGTCGAGCAGGCCCACAAGAAGGGTGAGCGTATTGCCCGGACGGTACAGACCGGCTTCGATCGCGCGACGGGCGAAGCCGTCTACGAGACTGAAGAGCTCGACCTGAAGCCGATGCCCTATATCGTCGTCATCATCGACGAAATGGCCGACCTGATGATGGTTGCCGGCAAGGATATTGAAGGCGCGGTGCAGCGGCTGGCACAGATGGCTCGCGCTGCCGGTATCCACGTGATCATGGCGACACAGCGTCCGTCGGTCGATGTCATCACCGGCACGATTAAGGCGAATTTCCCGACACGTATTTCGTTCCAGGTTACATCGAAGATCGATTCGCGAACGATCCTTGGCGAGCAGGGCGGCGAGCAGCTGCTCGGCATGGGCGACATGCTCTATATGGCCGGCGGCGGCCGCATCCAGCGTGTGCACGGACCATTTGTCGGCGACGATGAAGTGGAGAAGATCGTCCAGCATCTGAAACTGCAGGGCGTTCCGGAATATCTCGATTCGATTACAGAGGAAGACGACGAAGACGAAGGTGGCGGCCCAGCGGGAACATCCAATCTCGAAGATTCGGACGATCCCTATGATCAGGCTGTTGCCGTCGTGCTTCGCGACAAGAAGGCGTCAACGAGCTATATCCAGCGCCGGCTCGGCATTGGTTATAACCGCGCCGCTTCGATTATCGAGCGCATGGAACAGGAAGGGCTTGTCGGCCCTGCCAATCACGCAGGCAAACGCGAGATTCTTGTGCCGACAGAGGACGATGAGTTCTAGGCGCGAGTTCTTACCCTCCCCCTTGTGGGGAGGGACGGAGCGAAGCGACGGGGAGGGGTCTTTATGGCCGAAAATGTGTACTGACGATGCAGGCGAGATGAATCGAAAACCCCTCCCTGCTGCTGCGCAGCCTCCCTCCCCACAAGGGGGAGGGTAAGAAGCGGAAACGTTGATACTTGAACGAGTAACGTAACGATTTTGTAGGCAGTTATGGAACAATAGGCAGCGGCGCATTACATAACGATTCAAGCTCAGGTTACGTAACGGCGCTAGGGAACAAGAAACGATATCCTGCCGTTTATTGGCCATAGTGCAGCCCAACTGGCTTCGTACGAAGAGAGACGACAGGAGATACGATCATGATACTGACAAAAGCACCGTTTCGCGCCCTTGGCTCAGTGGCAAAGAGCTCTGCGGTTGCTTCCATCGTCGGCATGGGTCTCCTGTTTGGCGCTGCGAATATAGTGCTGCCGACCCCGGCCTTGGCACAAGCCGCACCCGCCGGCATTAACGCAGCACAGGACATAGCCAACAAGTTCTCCAGCGTTAAAACGCTGACGGGCAGTTTTGTCCAGTTCGGCCCGCGTGGAGATCAGACCGGGGGCACGTTCTATATCGAACGTCCCGGTAAAATCCGCTTCAACTACAACAAGCCGTCGCCCATTCGCGTTATCTCCGACGGCAAGTCCGTGGTGATCAACAATCGCAAGCTCGACACCTGGGATCTCTATCCGCTGTCGAAAACCCCGCTGAAGCTGCTCCTGAGCGATCAGATCGATCTGTCCACCAAGTCGGTCAAATCAGTGAAGCAGGAGCCGGACATGACGACGATCGTGCTTGGCGACAAGTCGATCTTCGGCAACTCGACCATTTCCATGATGTTCGATCCGAAAACCTCCGACCTGCGTCAGTGGACCATCACCGATGCCCAAGGTCTCGATACAACGGTGATGATCACCGATGTGCGGACCGGCGTGCGCTTTGCCGATGATATGTTCAAGATCGACTACACCCGCATCGCCATGAAGCGGTAGCCAGGTCATGACCCTGGCCTTGCGGTTTGCCAAATCTTTTGGCATGACCGGATGAACCAAGCACTGCTTGATAGTGCCGCCCATCCATCTTGCGAGTCTTCATGCCCTTTTCCGTTGCCACCTGGAACATCAATTCGGTGCGCCTGCGCTTGCCGCTGGTCCTGCAATTCCTGCGCGACTATCAACCCGATGTATTGTGCCTGCAGGAGACCAAGTGCCCCGATGATCTTTTCCCGCGCGAGGCATTTCATATCGCCGGGTATGAGCATATCGAGATCAGCGGTCAGAAGGGTTATCATGGCGTCGCCACTTTATCGCGCCGTCCCCTGACCGAACCGGCGCGCGTCGGATTTTGCGATATCGCCGATTGCCGGCATTTGAGCACGGTCGTTAATGCCGGATCGAAGCGGCTGCGTATCCATAATTTCTACGTTCCGGCCGGAGGCGATGAGCCCGATCCGGAAATCAATCCGAAATTCAAGCATAAGCTCGGGTTCCTCGACGAGATGCGCGCGATGAATGCCGTTCACGGCGATGGCCATGCGTCTCTGCTGGTCGGCGATCTCAACATTGCCCCGCTGGAAACCGACGTCTGGTCGCACAAGCAACTTTTGAAGGTCGTCAGCCACACCCCGGTCGAAACGGAAGGTCTGGAAAAGCTGCGGAAGGATGGCGGCTGGAGCGATCTGATGCGGCAGCATATCCCGCCGAGCGAGAAGATCTATACGTGGTGGAGCTATCGCGCCGCTGATTGGGCGGCCGCCGATCGCGGACGGCGGCTGGATCATATATGGGGGTCGCCGGACCTGGAAACCGATCTGACCGACATCACGATCCTTCGCGAAGCGCGCGGGTGGGAGCGTCCCTCGGACCACGTCCCGGTCATTGCACGTTTTAATCTGGGCTGAGTCTGATCCGGAACAAGAATTGCGGAAGAATACTCGAATCCTGCATGAACTTCCTCGAATCCGACGCAAGAATCCTTGATTCGGATGCAGGAATTTCAATCTGCGCGGGAAATTTGGTTGCGGCCGGTTTAGTCAGCGCTCATTAAACAGGTGTTCGTACCGGGTAATGGCCTCGATCATTTCGCTGAGATCGGCCGATATCTGGTCATGCAAAGCGGCGGCGATTTCTGGATATTCTTCGAGAATTCGCCGGAAAAGCGAGCGATTGAGCCGGATGACCTCAGTCTCGGATTCGGCCATGGCGCTCGTCAGGCGCTTGGTCTGGGCGATGATCGCCATCTCGCCGAGGACGGCACCTGGCCCCACCGTTTTCAGGATTATGCGACCTGTCGGCCCTTCGCGGAACAGGGAAATGTCACCGCGATCAATGACATAGGCACAATCTGCCGCCTGGCCTTCGCGATAGAGTTCGCGGCCTTCGCGCAAGACAAGACGTTCCGTGCCGAAGGCGAGCAGACGCAACTGGTCGCGCGTAAACGTCTCGAACAGCCCCACCGTCTCCAGAATGCGAATATCATCTTCAATTGCCATGCAATAACAGACATATACCTAGATTGGCGCCGCGCATAACCCCAAAAAATCATCTTCAGGATTACGCGCAAATCATTCGTGTGCTGCGTCCTTTATGCCTCAAAAAAGAGGTATGGCGTAGCAATCGGCATCAAGGAATGAGCTTGTATCCCCCGCTTTCCGTGACAAGTATGGTCGAATTGGATGGATCATGTTCTATTTTCTGCCGCAACCGGTACACATGCGTCTCCAGCGTGTGTGTCGTCACCCCAGAGTTGTATCCCCACACCTCTTCAAGCAAGATATCCCTTGTGATGACCTTGCCGCCCGCACGGTAAAGATATTTGATTATTGCGACCTCCTTCTCGGTCAGCCGTATCTTGCTGCCTTTGGCGTCGATCAGCATCTTTTGCCCGGGCTTGAACGTATAGGGCCCGACAATGAAAGTCGCGTCCTCGCTCTGTTCATGCTGGCGCAGTTGTGCCCGAATGCGCGCCAGCAGGACAGCGAAGCGAAACGGCTTGGTCACATAGTCGTTTGCGCCCGATTCGAGGCCAAGAATGGTGTCCGAATCGGTATCGTGCCCGGTCAGCATGATGACCGGAGCCTTGAAGCCGCCCTTGCGCAAAAGCTTGATTGCCTCGCGCCCATCCATGTCCGGCAGCCCGACATCCATGATCAGGAGATCGACAACGCCGTTTCTCGCCGTCTGAACGGCTTTGGTCGCATTGTCTTCCTCGATGATCTGGAATTCTTCATAGAGGCTTAGTTGTTCAACCAGGATGGCTCGCAAGTCTGCATCGTCATCGACGATAAGAATGGTACGCGCTGTCATCGGATCTCCCGCAGATGGAAAGAAGTCATTGGAATTTAAGTCGAATAGTACAGGAAAGAAAGGGGATCGACTTGATATTGGTTATGCGGCGCATCAGTCTGACATAAAAATGCTTTTTATGAGGCAAGCATGAGTCGCAGGTCCTTGAAATTGATCGATGTTCGTCCGAGACCTGGCCATACGAGCCAAGGGCAGTTGATCGCGGGCAATATGATCCTGCGCTGTGCGCTGGGCAAAGGCGGAATCACGGCCTTCAAGCGCGAAGGTGACGGTGGAACGCCGCTCACGCGCATGCGGTTGCTCTACGGCTTCAAGCGTCCTGACAAGAAAGTGAGGGGAACGCGGGCCCTGTTGCTCAAGGTACTCCGCCGCGACGATGGTTGGTGCGAGGTCAGTAATGATCGCAATTACAACCGGAAGGTGCGCATTCCCTATGGTGCCAGCCACGAAACCATGTGGCGCAAGGATGATCTGTACGACATTTGCATCGTCATGGACTGGAACATCAGACCACGCCATCGTGCCAAGGGAAGTGCGATCTTCTTTCATCTGGCAAGACCGGGCTATACACCGACGGAAGGCTGCATTGCCTTGAGTAGGGTCGATATGAACCGGCTCTTGCCGTATCTTTCAAACCTGACCGTCGTTCGCGTGCTGCGTTAGCGCTTGAAACGCCAAACTGTCGTCTGCTTTACGTCGGCGTCTTCGAGAATTCTTGTCACCGGTACCGAGTAAACTGCCAATGAATCCAGCAGGTTCTTGGGAAAATAGGAGCGGCCGGGATCGCCAACGATGATGTCCGCACCGCGGACAGCCAGTCCGGTGAACCAAGGTACGAGTCTGTCGGCCAATGGCTTGTCATAAAAAACGTCACCGGCCAGAACGACATCCCAACCATCGTCGCGGCCAATCAGATCATCGATTCGAATCTCGATTGTCGCAAGATTTGCTGCTGCGTTCAGACCGATCGCCGGGCGCGAGAACGGGTCGATGTCGCAAGAGATGACATGCTTTGCTCCTGCCCGAGCCGCGGCAATGCCGACCAGACCGGAGCCTGAGGCGAAATCGAGGACAACGGTGTTTGCAACCGTTGCGGGATGGTCGAGCACGTATCGCGCCACCCCTTGCCCGCCCGCCCAGGCAAATGCCCAGAACGGTGGCGGCAGGCCGATTGTTGTCAGTTCGTCTTCTGTGCGGTGCCAGAGGTCATGCGCTTCATCGGCGAGATAGAGCTTGATCTCCGGCACGTGCGGGGGTGATTGGAGAAGGGTATTCGCCAGAACGAACCGGCGATAGCGATCGCTTTCAGGATCGAGAGCAGGCTCAACCACGGGATGAATTCATTCCGGTGCTGGAACCAGTCCGCCCATACGGCAAACCTCTTTCCATTCGTCCGGTTGCACTGGCTGCACCGATAGCCGCATGGACGTAACCAGCGCCATCTGTTCCAGTTTCGGATTAGCCTTGACGTCCTTCAATGTCACCGGATTAGGCACATCCTTGACCGCGCGGATGTCGATGCATTCCCAGCGCTGATCTTCGGTGCTCGAATCATGATGCGCAAGCGCACAAACCTCGACGATACCGACGACGTCCAGCCCTTCATTGGAATGGTAGAAGAAGCCTTTATCACCGATTTTCATGGCACGCATATTGTTGCGTGCCTGATAGTTGCGCACGCCGGTCCACTCTGTACCTTTGGCCCCGGCGGCTTTTTGATTGTCCCACGACCATGAATCAGGTTCTGATTTGAATAGCCAAAATGCCATGATAGCACCTATTTGTTGTCAGGATTCTTGATTGCCCAGTTCCACGGGCGGATGTCGACCGAGGCGAAAAGCCCAGCCTTGGCATAGGGGTCATTCGCTGCAATCTCCTTTGCTGCATCAAGGTCAGGCGCCTCGACGACCACCAGGCTGCCGTTTGGCTTGGCGTCATCGCCAAGGAACGGCCCAGCAAATTTCAGGCGATCACTTAGGCTGTTCAAATAATCGAGATGAGAGGCGCGTGTGTCGAGGCGCAATTGCAGATGATCAGGCTTGTCGTTGCACAGAAGGGCATAGAGCATTCATTGTCTCCCGGTTTAACTCTCGTTCTTTAGCGGCCGCGCCAGTAGCGCCTCCATGGCCTCGTCGATGGTGATGTGGCGGTCGAGTATTTGCGCTACAGTCGCAATGATCGGCGCTTCGATATTGTTGCGGGCAGCAAGTTCGGCAGCGATGGCAGCCGTGGCCACGCCTTCAGCCAACGGTCGGCCAGTCAAGTCTTCCCCACGCCCGAGCGCAAGCCCGTATGAATAATTACGCGATTGCGGCGTAGAGCAAGTAAGCATGAGATCACCAAGTCCCGAAAGACCCATGATCGTCTCCGGCCTTGCGCCCATAGCCTCGCCGATCCGCCGCAATTCGACAAACCCGCGGGTGACAAGCGCCGCTTGGGCACTGGCGCCAAAACCGCGGCCTATCGCGGCTCCTGCGGCAATGGCGAGCACATTCTTGAGTGAGCCGCCGATTTCCACACCGATCAAATCATCGGTCGAATAACAGCGGAAAGTTGGTCCGGACAGCATAAGGGCAATGCGGTCGGCAAGCGCCTGACTACGAGCCGCGACTGTTACGGCGGTCGGCAATCCCCTCGCCACATCGGTTGCAAAACTTGGCCCCGAAAGGGCCCCAAGGGTCTGGTCAGGCATAATCCCGGCGACCAGTTCGGACATCAGCTCGCCACTGTGGCGCTCTATGCCCTTGGCGCAAATCACCAACGGTGTGGTGATTGGAATGAGGTCTTTCAATTCCTGTATGGCATTGGAAAGCGCTTGCGCCGGAATGACGCAAAGAATCAAGTCAACTCCGGCCAGAACTTCCCGAGCGTCGGTACTTGCCGTGAGTGCCGGATGTAGGTCTATTCCGGGCAAATAAGTCTCGTTACGATGATCTTTGTTGATGGAATCGACGGTTGTGGTGCTGCGTGCGTACAATCGGACTGCATTGTCGTTGCGGGCGGCCATGGTACCAAGCGCTGTACCCCAGGCGCCTCCTCCAATTACGGCAATTGAAGGTTTGCTCATGCCTTGGCTCCACGGCGGCCTGCGCCGATCAAGGGCGTTGAATGCATGTCCAGTGGCCAGCGCGAGCGCGGGGCTATATCGAGCGAATCGGCAGGTGTGAGACCAGCCCGTTCGGCACCCGCCCACGCAATCATTGCGGCATTGTCCGTGCAAAGGGCCATGGGTGGTGCGATGAAGCGGAAGCCATTGTCCGAGCATAGACGCTGCAGACCGTCGCGCAGAACCTTGTTTGCGGCAACACCACCGGCAACAACCAATGCCGGCTTCTTGACGTCCGGGAAACTCGCGCGGAACCGTTGCAGCGAGCGCGAAACCCGGTCGTCGAGTGTGTCGGCGACGGCGGTTTGAAAAGCGGCGCAAATGTCATTGACGTCGATTTGCGATAACGGTTCCAACGCTGTCGCCAGTTGCCGCACCGCCGTTTTTAAACCTGAAAAGGAGAAGTCCAGTCTCTCCTCGCCTTTCAGCGGACGCGGTAGGGTGAATCGGCTGGGATCGCCGAGCAGAGCTGCCTTCTCCACTTCAGGCCCTCCCGGATAGGGCAGGCCGAGTAGTTTGGCGGTCTTGTCGAATGCTTCGCCGAGGGCATCGTCTATGGTCGTGCCCAACCGCTCATAATCGCCAAGACCTTTGACCAGAACCATCTGCGTGTGGCCGCCGGAGACGAGCAGCAGCAGATAAGGAAAATCAATGCGATCGGTCAGGCGCGGGGTCAGTGCATGGCCCTCGAGATGATTGATGGCGTAAAAAGGCTTCTGACTGGCCATCGCTATCGCCTTTCCGGTCATCAAACCGACAATCAAACCGCCGATCAAGCCCGGACCGGCGGTGGCAGCCACAGCATCGACATCGTCCAGAGTTATCTGCGCTTCGTGCAATGCCTGGCCAATCAACCGATCGAGTACTTCGACATGGGCGCGCGCAGCAATTTCCGGCACCACGCCGCCATAGGGCGCGTGTTCGTCGATCTGGCTCAGGACGACGTTCGAAAGGATGCGCCCGTGGCCTAGGTCGTCGCGCTCGACTACCGCCGCCGCCGTTTCGTCACAGCTTGTCTCAATACCTAGTACCCGCATCGGTAAACCTGATATCCTTCGCCGCATTGTCGACCTGCCAAAAGGTCGTTAGTAGAACGCTCAACTCGAATTCGCGTAACACGGACAGCCGCCAATGCAAACAAAAACGCTTAAGATTGGTACACGTGGGAGTGCACTGGCGCTCGCACAAGCCCATGAGACGCGTGACCTTCTGATAAAGGCCCACGGACTTCGCGATGAAGACATCGAAATCGTGGCCATTTCCACCAGTGGTGACCGGATACAGGATCGACCCTTGGCCGAAGTTGGCGGAAAAGGCTTGTTCACGCTCGAAATCGAGGAACAGCTTGCCGACGGGCGCCTCGATCTCGCCGTGCACTCATCAAAGGATATGCCAACCGTTCTGCCACAAGGGCTGCATCTGTCGGTCTTCCTCGAACGCGAAGATCCTCGTGACGCCTTTATTGGCCGCGAGGTAAAGTCCTTCATGGATCTGCCGAAAGGGGCGGTAGTCGGCTCCGCATCGTTGCGGCGGCGGGCGCTGATACATCGTGCACGCCCCGATCTCAAGGTCATCAATTTTCGCGGGAACGTCGAGACGCGGCTGCGCAAGCTTGCTGACGGCGAGGTGGATGCAACATTCCTTGCTTATGCCGGTTTGAAACGTCTCGGCCTTGGTCATGTTGCAACCGAGCTTATGGATGCAAAAGCTTTTCCACCAGCCCCTGGACAAGGCGCAATCACGGTAGAGAGCCGCATTGGTGATAATCGCGTCGATGCGCTATTAGCGCCGCTCAACCACTTGCCGACCTCAACGGCGCTGGCATGCGAACGTGCGTTCCTCGGTTCGCTCGATGGTTCCTGCCGTACGCCAATCGCCGGTCTGGCGACCGTATCGGGAAGGAGGCTTCAATTCCATGGCATGATTCTCTTGCCAGATGGCAGCGAGGTACATGAGGTCACAGGTGAAGGTGCATTCTCCGACGCTGTCGAAATCGGCCAGGACGCGGCGCTACGGGTGCGTAAACTCGCCGGACCACACTTCTTCACGGATTGGTTCTGACGATGAAAACCGTTTTGGTCACACGGCCTCGGCCGGGCGCGACCAAAACTGCCGAACGTTTGCTTGGAAATGGCTTCCTGCCTTTGGTTTTGCCCCTGACCAAGATTGTTCAGCTTCCGGTAAAAACGCCCAATGGCAAATTCGACGCGATTGCGGTGACGAGTGCAAATGCATTGCGGCAGGCACCGGACAAGGTGTTACAACCGTTCCTTTCATTGCCCTGTTTCGTTGTAGGAGAAGCGACCGCAGCTGCAGCGCGCGCCCGCGGGTTTGAAACGGTGACAGCGGGAGACAGGGATGGTGCGTCGCTTGCTCAAACCATAGGTGAGGAGTTATGTACCGGCGCCCGCGTTCTTTATGTGACAGGGCGCGTTCGCGCGCCGGATTTTGAGCATGCTCTCCGTACATTAGGTATGCATTTTAAGCCAGTGATGACCTACGATACTGTTTTAGTCAGTTATACGACTGAGTTTCTGTTAGAATTTTTCGGCAAGGGTAAGATCGATCATTGCCTCCTGTATTCTCGTTGGGGCGCTGAAGAGTTCTTGCGTCTGACAAGCCAGATGGAAATCGCCCATCATTTTGATAACACATCGATTTTCTGCCTCTCCCCTCGTGTTGCGAACGCTCTGTCTGGAGTGAACAAGGCTTCAATCCATGTGGCAAACAGGCCGGATGAGGATGCTCTCTTCGACCTGCTGCAGCAGGCACAGGATTCTCCCCGCTTACCGCAATGAATACGTGTGGTTTCGCAACCGCAACTTCCTTGCTAACTTCGGGTCACGAGAAGTCTGAGAGCGAGATTCAATATGATCGAATCTCGCTCTAAGTTCAGGAAAGTCTGCCCATGGCCAAATCATCCGTTCCGCGTCATTCGAAGTCTGCTCGCAAACCTGTGACAATCGAACTGGCGCCATTGGCGGTCAACAAGCCTGCGTCCAGCGCAGGTGGCGTACCGCAGCCCGAACCGGTCGGCTTCGACCCAACCGCTAACGCGAAGGCAAATGTGGCGGAAAAGTCAAAGGAAACGCCGGGCGTTGAGCCGCGCGGAGATGCGCCACCGAGTTCTGGCTTTTCGGAGACCGGGCAGTCATTTGGGCGAACCAATTCCTCCGCTCAATCGACCGCTTCGCGACCAATGGTGTCGTCCTCCGGATCAAAGCCAAATGACCCATTGGGCCGCTTTGTAGCAGGAATCATTGGCGGTATTGTAGCTCTTGTCGGCGCTGCGGCCCTGCAATGGGCAGGTGTCCTGCCATCGCCAAAGGCGGATACTTCAGCGCTCGAGCAGCAGATGGCTGAATTACGAAATGCGCGATCAGCGGCTCAGACGCTGGATGAAGGTGCGCAGGTGGCGCTTAACGGCGCGGTAGAGAACGCCAAACAGGCTGCAAGCCAGGTCTCTGGTCTTTCCGCGGAGCTTGTCGCAATCAAGCAAAGTATTGCGGATATCCAGAAGAATGCGGGCTCTGGCGCAGTCGTCGATACCAGTGGCATTGACACGCGCCTCGCTGCTCTGGAAACCCAGCTGAACAGCAGTCAGCAACAGGCGGAGCAGGCTGGCGGAGTCGCCGCGGGGGCTACTGAGCGGTTGAATGCTCTGGAGGCGAAAGTCAACGACCCCTCGGCACAGGCCAATATGGCACTTGCCATGGCGGCAACGGGCATGAAAGCCGCTATCGATCGCGGCGAACCGTTCGCGGCCGAACTGGATACTTACGTCGCGGTTGCGCCAGCAGCGGGAGAGGTCGAGAGCCTCCGCGAGTTTGCTGCGAAAGGCATTCCGACGCTCAACGTGCTGGTCAGCGAATTCGCGGACGTCGCTCCCAAAATCATTGCAAGCGCTCATACAGTCGATCCCAATGCCGGGGTGGTCGATCGCTTGTGGGCAAGCGCGAGCAGCTTGGTGCAGGCGCGTCCGGTCGGGATGGTGGAGGGCGAGGGCGTCGATGCAATTACGGCACGGATCGAAGCGCATTTGAATGCAGGCGACCTTGGCGCCGCCATTGCCGAATGGGAGAAGCTGCCGGAGAATGCCAAGGCTGTTTCCATGGATTTCGCCAATGCGATGAAGGCCCGGCAAAAGGCCGGGGACGTCGTGTCGAAGGCCTTGTCCGATGCCTTGACCGGCATCAAGTCCCCAGCAGCGGCTAATTAGGAGCAAGATCATGATTCGTATTCTGTTCTTCCTTCTTGTCGTTCTGTTGCTCGGTGTCGGTTTCGCGTGGCTTGCAGATCGGCCCGGCGATCTCGTCGTTACGCTTGCCGGCATGCAGTACAAGGTCACGCTGATGGTGGCAGCTTCTGCGATCGTCGCGATCGTCGCCGCAGTCATGCTGACTTGGTGGATTGTCAAAAGCCTCGTTACGTCGCCTTACGCGCTGCGCCGTCATTTCCGTGCGCGCAAACGCGATCGGGGCTACCAGTCGCTGTCGACCGGACTGATCGCCGCAGGTGCTGGTGATGGCGAGACCGCACGCAGAATGATCAAACAGGCAGAAAAGCTGCTGAACGTTGATCAGGAGCCGCTGATCAAACTGCTTGATGCCCAGTCCGCCATGCTCGAAGGGCGCGCCGAGGACGCGCGGGCCAAATTCGAAGCCATGCTCGAAGATCCAGAAACGAAGCTCCTCGGGTTGCGGGGGCTTTACCTTGAAGCGCAGCGCCTTGGCGCACGCGATGCTTCAAGGCACTACGCCGAAGAAGCCGCTTTGCTGGCCCCTAATGTCGAATGGGCCGCATCGGCGGCTCTTGGCCAGAAAACCACCCGTGGCGACTGGGACGGAGCGCTGCTGCTGCTCGAAAAGCAGAAAGCGACCAAGCAGGTTGACAAGGAGAAGGCTAAGCGTGAGCGCGCGGTGCTCTTGACAGCGAAGGCAATCGAAACCTTCGAAAGTGACCCGGCAGGCGCCAAATCGACCGCCATAGAGGCCAACAAAATGGCACCTGATCTCATACCAGCTGCGATCATCGCCGCAAAAACGTTGTTCAGCCAAGGCGACTTGCGCAAAGGATCGAAAGTTTTGGAATATAGCTGGAAGAAGCAACCTCATCCGGAAGTTGCTGAAACCTATGTGCACGCGCGGCTTGGCGATTCGGTGTTGGATCGCCTCAAGCGCGCCCGTCATCTGGCGTCGCTCTATCCGCATCACCCTGAGTCGAGCCTGGCCATCGCCCAGGCCGCGCTGGCTGCAGGCGAATTAAAGGAGGCGAGGGAGGCGGCGGAAGCTGTGCTCCGCAGTGCGCCACGCGAGAGTGCATATCTTCTGCTTGCCGATATCGAAGAAGCGCAAACCGGCGATCAAGGCCGCGTCCGGCAGTGGCTGTCGCGAGCTGTCAAGGCGCCGCGGGATCCCGCCTGGACAGCCGATGGCTACGTTTCGGAACGCTGGGCGCCGGCATCTCCGGTGACTGGCAGGCTCGACGCCTTCGAATGGAAGGTTCCTGTTGAACAGCTTGGTTCGGTCATCGATTCCGGCGATGATTTCGACAGGGCGTTGGCAACAGAACCCGCGCGACCTCGCGAAGAAGTGAAGCCGCTCATACCGGCCAGGCCGGTCGTTCTGGAAGCAGAAAAGCCGGCTTCCAAGGAAGATCGTGGCGATGCGGATGTCGTGGATGCTGAAATCGTGCAACTTGAACCACCGGAAAAGCCTACGGAACGGCCGGTCTCAAAGCCCACAGAAACGGTCAATCCGAAGAGAATAGCTTCCGTTTTGCCTGCATTTCCGGAAAAGTCACTGAAATCCAAGGAAAAGGATGAGGAATTCGTTTTTCCTGTGCCGGATGACCCAGGCGTGCGGCCTGAAGATGGAGCGGAGCGAAACAAGAAGTTCAGGCTTTTCTAATCATCGAAACGTGATGGCTGCGGCCGTCTTTGCGGCAAGATGTACAGTGGTTTAGGCGTATGAACAGCGATATGGGTGGATGAGTACCATCTTAATAGACGCGAAAGATCTCCCTTTATGCTCGATAGTCTTGTGACGTTTTTCAAATCCTTGCCGTCGGGTGACAACAGCAAGGAGCATTTTTCAAAAAAAGATCCGCGTCTTGCGGCAGCCGCCTTGCTGTTCCATGTGATGGATGCAGACGGTGACCGCGGCAAGGTGGAACGCAAACGCGTTTCACAGCTGATTTCCGAGGCCTATGGCCTGAAGGGAGAGGCGCTGAAGCGATTGCTTGACGAAGGTGAACAGGCGGATCAGGAAGCAGTCGACCTATACAGTTTCACCAGCATCATCAAGCGCAATCTTGACGAAGAGGCGCGCATCAGATTCATTGAGCTGATGTGGGATGTCGTTTTTGCCGATGGTAGCGCGCATGAGCTGGAAGATAATGTCGTCTGGCGTGTCGCGGAACTGATCGGCGTATCGACACGCGACCGGGTGACCATGAAACGACAGGCGGCGGTTCGCGCAAAACAGACGGTGCAAGAGGAATAGGCCGAGCGAATGTACCAAACTGGATGGATGGAAAGCGGACAGTCGCATCGTCCCAAGATCCTGACGGTGCTGCACCAGGAGCGTTCCAGTCCCGGCCGGGTCGGCCATTTGCTGCTTGAAGCCGGGTTTGCTCTCGACATTCGCCGGCCGCCGCTTGGAGATACATTGCCCGAAACGCTGGAAGACCATGCAGGAGCCGTCATTTTTGGCGGCCCGATGAGCGCCAATGATTCGGAAGACTTTGTACGCGCAGAAACGGAGTGGTTGTCCATACCACTCGCAGAAGACAAGCCCTTTCTCGGCATTTGCCTCGGTGCGCAGATGCTTGCCAACCATTTGGGCGGTCGTGTCGGCCCTCATCCGGATGGCCTCGTCGAAATCGGCTGGTATCCGCTCGAACCGACGGAAGCCGGTCGCGCTCTGATGGACTGGCCGTCGATGGTTTATCATTTCCATCGCGAAGGTTTTGAATTGCCGCAGACTGCAACCTTACTGGCGACGGGCAGCTCCTACCCCAATCAGGCGTTCCGGTATGGCAAGAATGCCTGGGGCGTCCAGTTCCATGCGGAACTGACACGGGCCATGATGCATCGTTGGGTTGTACGTGGCGCGGAACGGTTTACCCTCTGCGGCGCGCAGCAGGGCCGCGACCATCTGGACGGCCGGATGATCTATGATGCAGTGCTCAGGGCCTGGTTGCACCGCTTCCTAGCAACAATTTTTGGCATTCCGGTAACAGCGTGAGTTTTCAAGTCCTGCCCTGCAAATTCCGTGCTTTGCGCAATTGCGGGAACCAATAGGCCCAAAGGCCGGCAACGGCCACTGTTCCAAGGCCACCGAAGACAACGGCGGGCACGGTACCGATCAGCGAAGCCATGACACCAGCACGGAATTCGCCCAGTTCATTGGATGCGCCGACAAAAACCATGTTGACGGCATTGACCCTGCCTCGTACATGATCCGGTGTCCACAATTGCAACAGTGTCTCGCGGATATAGACGCTGATCATGTCCGCAGCACCCATCAAAGCAAGTACCACGATCGACAACCAGGCAATGTCGGAAATGCCGAACATGACCGTAAGCAATCCGAAGAGCGCGACAAAGGCAAACATGATCATTCCAGCATGATCGCGAATGGGATGCCCGGTCAACCAGACCGCCGTCACAATGGCACCGATACCGGGTGCAGCCCTCAGCATGCCAAGGCCCCACGGGCCAAGTTGCAAGATATCGCGCGCATAAACCGGCAGAAGCGCCACGGCTCCACCGAGCAGCACAGCAAACAGATCGAGCGAAATCGCGCCAAGAACAACCTTTTCCTTCCAGATGTAGTGGAAGCCGGCCAGCAGAGTTTGAAGCGATCTTGTTTCGTGCAGGGTATGCTGGGCAGGTTTGGCAATGGAAAACGTGCTCAGGGTTGCGACGACAAGCATTACACTGGCGACGCCGTAGGCTGCGACAGGAGAAAGACCATAGAGCAGACCCCCGGCGACCGGTCCGACGATCGTTGCAATTTGCCATGCCGAGGAGTTCCAGGACACAGCGTTGGAAAACGTTTCCGCCGGCACAAGATTAACGACCAGCGATGAGGAAGCTGGTCCGAGGAATGCTCTGCCAACACCAAATCCCGCGAGGATGATGAACACCAATGCCGGCGTAAACAGGTGGGTTATCGTCAATAGCAGCAACAGAGCCGCGCAGATTACCTCGACGCACAACGAAAGCCCCATGATCAACCGTCGCCCAAAGCGGTCGGAAGCTGCACCGGTAATGAGCACGAGCAGCAGCGATGGCGCGAATTGCACAAGCCCAACGATGCCCAGATAAAAGGGGTCGCGGGTCAAATCATAGATCTGCCAGCCGACGGAGACGCTGATAATCTGGATGGCAAATGAGCCAAAGAAGCGTGCCAGCCAATAGCGGGTAAAGGACGAATGGCGAAACGCGGCATAACGATCATGCGCTGCATTCGTTTCGGAGATGGTCATTTCGCTGAAAGGCTCCGGAATCGGGAGCTTTCTTCTAGACCAGTTTAGGGAGAATGAGGATAAGGAAAATCAGAAACATTATGCGAAAGGGAAAGCAAATGAGCCGGCCCGAACCGGCCCATTTTGGTTCAAGCCGCGTTTACAGCTGCAGCAACAGAAGCGTCTGAATCTTTGCTGAGCAAGGATTTCCAGATGATTGCGCCGAGTACCGCGCCAATGAGCGGGGCGACCCAGAACAGCCAGAGCTGGCCAAGCGCGGCGGTTTCTGCGAAAAGGGCGACGCCGGTGGAACGAGCCGGATTGACGGAGGTATTTGTCACCGGAATCGAAACTAGATGGATCAGCGTCAGGCCGAGACCAATGGGGATTGGTGCAAACCCAGCAGGAACGGAAGCCGAGGTCGCACCAAGAATGATCATGATGAAGAAGGCAGTGAACACGATTTCTGTGACAAGTGCGGCGACCAAGCCATACTTGCCGGGTGAAAGGTCACCATAACCGTTGGAAGCGAAGCCGCCCGCGGTGAAGTCGGCCTTGCCGGATGCAATCAGATAAAGGACGGCAGCTGCAACAATCGCACCAACAACCTGTGCGATCCAGTAGGGAATGAGATCCTTGAAGTCGAAGCGTCCCGCAACGGCGAGGCCGAGCGAAACAGCGGGATTGAAATGGCCGCCGGAAATTCCGCCGACCGCATAGGCCATGGTTAGAACCGTAAGACCAAACGCAAAGGCAACACCAAGCAAACCAATACCGACATCGGGAAATGCAGCGGCAATAACGGCACTGCCGCAACCGCCAAGGACAAGCCAGAATGTGCCGAAGAACTCGGCCGACAGTTTATTGAGCATGGAAACCCCCTTGGATGAAAAGCGGGCCGGGATAGCCCGAATCACGACGCAAATTTATTCCGGTTTTTTAAATTCAACAATATCGGTCAAGATCAAGTCCCTGTAATACCTTAGGCGCATTCGACGCCTGGAATAGTCAGGCCATGAATACTGTCACAATTAACTGGAAGGAGCTGTCCTGCGTCTTCCGGCGGTCGCAACCTCTTGCTCGCGGGCCAGCCAATCGCTACATGTCGTGGAAATCTTAGGAGACCTGTATGCTCGCCCTTATCCGCACCATCGATCTGGCTCTCGACATTTACACCTGGATTCTCATTGCCAGTGCGATCTTCTCATGGCTCTATGCCTTCAACGTCATCAATTCGAGCAATCGCTTCGTTGCCTCGATAGGAGATTTTCTCTATCGCGTCACCGAGCCTGCGCTGCGACCCATTCGCCGCTTTCTTCCTGACCTCGGCGGCATCGATATTTCCCCGATCGTACTTTTGTTGATCATATTCTTCATTCGCCAGTTTCTCTGGACCACGATCGCACCGATTCTGGTTTGACCAGAAAGCCAGCGCATTTCCGCACGGAGCGTAACGGCGTCACTCTCTTTGTGCGGCTGACGCCGAAATCGGCAAGGGACGCGATTGAAGGTGTGGAAGAGACTGATGACGGGCGCTTCCACCTGAAAGCACGGGTGCGCGCGGTTCCTGAAGACGGAAAGGCCAATGCAGCGCTGGTAAACTTGCTGGCAAAGCGGTTGGGTCTTGCAGCGCGAGATATAACGATCGCTACAGGAGCAACGTCGCGGCTGAAGCAGGTAAGAATTTCGGGCGATCCTGACGAACTGGCTTTGAAGCTTGCCGTTCTCGAACCGCCCAAATATTGATCGATCAGGCCTTCTTGGCGTTGTGGCGTTCGATTGCTTCGGTGATGAGCTGGCGGGCGGCATCTTCATCGCCCCAATCTCCTATCTTCACCCATTTGCCGGGCTCCAGATCCTTGTAGTGCTCGAAGAAATGCTGGATCTGTTTGAGCGTGATGTCGGGAAGATCGGTGTAATTATGCACCTTCTCGTACCGTAGCGTCAGGTGAGGTGAAGGAACAGCGATGATCTTTTCGTCCTGTCCCTTATTGTCTTCCATGACGAGGACACCGATTGGACGGACATTGATCACACTCGTAGGCATCAGCGCGCGTGTGTTGCAGATCAATACATCGATGGGGTCGCCATCATCCGACAACGTATGCGGCACGAAACCGTAATTGCCTGGATAGGTCATGGGCGTGTGCAGGAAGCGATCGACGAATAACGCGCCCGAATCCTTATCGAGCTCGTATTTGATCGGTTGACCGCCGACCGGGACCTCGATGATAACGTTTACATCTTCAGGGGGATTGTTGCCGACGGCAATGGCATCGATGCGCATATTTTCAGAGTCCTTATGAGTATGGAAGTCCTGTACTGATTTTTATACCGCGGCGCAACAATGCCGTCGCCCTTACGTAAGGAAAACGATTGATAGGCTTATTGAACGCGAATGGCAAAACACAACTCTGCATTTGAGCTGCGAAGCAAGAATCTGGTCTAAACCAGGATCAATTCCAGACAAAAGCAACCTTCTTGAGGGTCTTGCCATCGAAACACTCGACACCCTCGGCGACATCGCGGCCACCGGCGCTCTGGTAGAATGAAATCGCAAGGTCGTTGTCCTCGAGCGCCCAGATCACCATACCCTTCAGGCCTTGATCGCCGAGACTGCGGCGAGCGGCGCCCAGGAGGCGAGTACCCAGGCCGAAGCCCTGATATTCCGGCCTGACGTAGAGTTCGTAAATTTCACCCCGTTGCTGCAACTGGCGGGCGCGGTTTGGCCCAAGCGTCGCGTAACCGGCAACGATGCCGCCAACATCGGCCACGAGGATCTGTGTCGAGCGCTGGATTGCCTTTGCCCACCAATTGGCGCCGCGCCGCTCCAACATGTTGTTCAGCGCGCGGTGGGGTATGATACCTGCATAGGCGCCCTGCCAGGCAGCCAGATGAATGGCTGAAATCGCCACCGCATCGGCCATATGCGCCCGTCTTATCTCGATCACATGGGTGTTCATGGTCCCTTAACCATAGACCCGCAACCCGCGAGTTCGCAACATCCAAAAAAGCGTTTTGGGTGTGCACGAAAACAAAAAAGCGGCGAAGATCGCCGCTTTTTTTCACGAATGACAATTAAACTCAGGCAGCGCCTGCAGTCTTGCTGCTCTTTTCGAAACGTTTGCGTTCGTTTGGATCGAGGTAAAGCTTGCGCAGACGAATTGATTTCGGAGTTACTTCCATGAGCTCGTCGTCCTGAATCCAGGCAAGAGCACGTTCTAGTGTCATCCGGATCGGCGGGGTCAACTTGACAGCTTCATCCTTGCCTGCAGCACGAATGTTGGTCAGCTTTTTACCTTTGAGGATGTTCACTTCAAGATCGTTGTCGCGCGAATGGATGCCGATGATCATGCCGGCATAGACCTTTATGCCAGCCTCGATAATCATTGCGCCGCGATCTTCAAGGTTCCACATGGCGAAAGCTACGGACTCTCCCTGATCGTTGGAGATCAGAACGCCATTGGTACGGCCGGCGATTTCACCCTTGAAAGGCTCGTAGGCACGGAAAAGGCGATTCATGATCGCGGTGCCGCGCGTATCGGTCAAAAGCTCCGACTGGTAGCCGATGAGTCCGCGTGTCGGCGCATAGAATACCATGCGAACGCGATTACCACCGGATGGACGAAGCTCGACCATTTCAGCCTTACGTTCGGACATCTTCTGGACAACGGTGCCGGAATATTCCTCATCGACGTCAATCAGCACTTCTTCGATGGGCTCGAGCAAAGTGCCGGAGTCGTCTCTTTTCAAAACGACGCGAGGGCGCGATATGCTAAGTTCAAAACCCTCACGGCGCATGTTTTCAATGAGAACCGCGAGTTGCAATTCGCCGCGACCCGAAACGAAGAATGAATCCTTGTCGTCGGATTCCTCGACCTTCAGCGCAACATTGCCTTCAGCTTCCTTCATCAGGCGGTCGCGAATGACGCGGCTCGTAACCTTGTCGCCTTCGGTGCCGGCAAGCGGGCTATCGTTGACGATAAAGGACATGGTAACTGTTGGCGGATCGATCGGCTGTGCGTGCAGCGCTTCGGTTACTTCGAGCGCGCAGAATGTATCAGCGACGGTGCCTTTCTGCAGGCCTGCGATAGCGACGATGTCACCGGCGTGTGCTTCTTCGATCGGCTGGCGTTCAAGACCGCGGAACGCCAGGATCTTCGAGATGCGCCCCGTCTCAAGCTGGGCGCCATCGCCATGCAAGACTTTGACTTGCTGGTTTGACTTGACGGTACCAGAATGAATACGGCCGGTGATGATGCGGCCAAGAAATGGATCGGCTTCAAGGATGGTGCCGATCATCTTGAATGGACCTTCACCGACAGTGGGCGCAGGGACGTGATCGAGAACCATGTCAAACAGCGCTGCCAGACCCTGATCCTTCGGACCTTCCGGGCTCGTCGCCATCCAGCCGTTACGGCCGGAGCCGTAAAGAATTGGAAAATCAAGCTGTTCGTCCGTAGCATCAAGAGCGGCGAAGAGGTCGAAAACTTCGTTCACGACTTCTTCGTGGCGGGCGTCGGGACGATCGATCTTGTTGATCGCTACGATTGGACGAAGGCCAACTTTCAAAGCCTTGCCAACGACGAACTTCGTCTGCGGCATGGGGCCTTCGGCAGCATCGACGAGAACGATAGCGCCGTCCACCATGCTGAGGATACGTTCGACTTCGCCGCCGAAATCAGCGTGGCCTGGGGTATCGACAATATTGATACGTGTATCTTTCCAGATAACTGAGGTCGCCTTGGCAAGGATGGTGATCCCGCGCTCGCGCTCTATGTCATTGGAATCCATCATCCTTTCGCCGACCCGCTGATTGTCGCGGAAATTGCCCGACTGTTTCAAAAGTTCGTCAACGAGCGTGGTTTTGCCATGGTCAACGTGTGCGATGATCGCGATGTTGCGCAGTTTCATAAGGTTCTCTTTTGGAGGATTGTGGACGCCATCTGAGCTGCGCCGCTTTACATTTGCGCGCTCCATACATGTTTTTTCGCAAATGCGAAAGGGGGCAAAGCGTTTTGGCCTGCATGGCTGCCATGCAGGCCAAAAGTTTTAAAGCAATGTTCCCGACAGGATTATCAGGGCGATACTGAAGTAAATCACCAATCCGGTAACATCGACGAGCGTTGCCACGAACGGCGCCGAGGCGCTCGCAGGATCGAAGCCGAGTTTCTGCATGGCGAATGGCAGCATCGACCCGGCCAGCGAGCCGAACGTCACGATTCCGATCAACGCTGTGCCGACGGTTGCAGCGACAAGCGGCCAGTGCGGACCATAATCATAGAGACCCAACATTTGCCACGTTGCAATCCGAACCACCCCGATCAGCCCGAGGAACGAGCCGAGCACGAGGCCCGTCGGAATTTCGCGCAATGCGACCCGCCACCAATCCTTCAACCGCAATTCCTGCAACGCCAGAGCGCGGATCAGCAAAGACGTGGCTTGAGAGCCGGAATTGCCGCCGGAACTCATGATAAGCGGGATAAAAAGGGTCAAAACGACTGCTTTCTCCAATTCCCCTTCAAAATGCTGCATGGCGCTGGCGGTCAGCATTTCGCTCAAGAACAGCACGCCGAGCCAACCGGCGCGTTTGCGCAGCATCTGAACGAAACCGATTTGCATGTAGGGCTTGTTCAGAGCCTCCATGCCGCCGAACTTCAGCGTATCCTCGGTCATCTCCTGGGTCATGGCGTCGATCACGTCATCGACGGTGACAATACCGATGATCTGATCGCCGTCATTTACCACCGGGACGGCAAGGAGATCATGCTTGCGAAAGAGCCGTGCCACGTCTTCCTGATCAGTCAGCGGGGCAACGGTCACGGGGGCGACGTCGCGGCCAACACTCATGATAGAAGCGTCCGGTTCGCTGGTGATCAGGCGGCGCAGGGTTACGACCCGCAACAGATTTTTTGTTGCCGGATCAGTGACATAGATGGCATAGATGGTCTCCCTGGACCGCTCCACTTCGCGAATATGCTGTAGCGTTTGCGCGACGGTCCAGTTGGAGGGCACGCTGACGAATTCGGTCGTCATCAGGCTACCCGCCGTATGCGGCGGATAGCGCAGAAGCTTGCGCAATGCGGCCGTCGTTTCGGGCCCGAGGCCGACAACAAGTCGGGCCCGGGTCTCCGTATCGAACTCATGAAAGATGTCGGTGACACGGTCGATCGACATTGCGTCGAGAAGTTGTCGTGCCGTCTCGGCCGACAATCCCTTTATGATACCCGCCGCGTCATGCAACTCCGGCTGATCCAGGATCAGGACGGCGTGCTCGTGCGGCATGTCGGCAAGAATCTCAATAGATTCAGATAGTTCGAGCTCATTGAGAAGCTCGATCGCATCCGCAGCATGCATGGATGCAAGCTGTTCTGCGAGGGTCAGCACGGGTGCCAGCTCGGCATTGTCCGCACCTGTGGGAAAGCGAAGATCGTTCATTTTAGCTCGCCTTTCTGTCGATCCGCCGTCACAGGGGATCGAGGCGAGCTGATCTCAGATCAGGCCACGATCGCCGTTGACGGCGCAAACAATCGACTACTACTGTCGTCGCTGGGCATGAGAGATTTAACTCCGGTTGAAGATATACAGACTTGTGGACACAGGTCCGCACGATGTGCATTTGGTCCTGTCGAAGGCCAAAGTCAAGTCTTTTGATTTGCTGCAAAAAACACAACTTCGTGCAACTAATTTTCGCGCTCCGATTGATAAACATGCGCCGGAATCGACGATTGTTGTGTGGGTTTTGCCGATTCTTGTGCGAGATTCGGCTTATCCTGCGCCAAAAGCGCAGGGGTATCGCGATCTTGGGTTCAAAGTCTTACGATGAAGGGCCTCATTCCGGTTACAGCTCCTTCACCCGCGCATTTTCCGGATCATACAGTGGCTCCAGATGGACTTGGGCGGCGTAGCGTTCATTGGCGACGATGAGCTCATATTTTCCATCGGTGAGGAATGCATCGCTGATACCATCGGCGTTGCGCACATAGCCGAGACCGATCGGACTATCGACCGTATAGCCATAGCCGCCGCTGGTAAGATAGCCGACCGGCTCGCCATTGCGCAGGATGGTCTCGCGGCCGAGCAATACGACGTCCTTATCCACGACTGTGAACGTTGCGAGGCGTTTTTTGAGCGGAGCGGCATGGATGGCCTCGCTCGCCTGCCGTCCGACGAATTCGGTGTCCTTGCGCAGTTTCACCGCCCAGCCGAGCCCAGCCTCGAAAGGTGAGTCATTCGGGGTGATGTCGGAACCCCAGGCGCGGTAGCCCTTCTCCAGACGCAGGGATTCGAGTGCCCGATAGCCGACCGGCCTGATGCCGAATTCTTTGCCGGCTAGCATCAGAGCATCAAAGACCTCGCCGGTCGCAGCAATCGGCACATGCAACTCCCAGCCGAGTTCGCCGACATAGGTGATGCGCAGGGCGCGAACGGTTGTTCCTGCGATCTCGATCTCGCGAACATGGCCAAAAGGGAAGGTGTTGTTGCTGACGTCGGCGTTGGTGACCCCGGCTAGCACGTCGCGGGCCTTCGGCCCCATCAGCGAAAGGGTGCCGAAGTTCTCGGTTACGTCGGTGAGTTTCGCATCGAGGTCTTTGCCGATGTGATCCCGGATCCAGGCGAAGTCATGGGTGCGAAAGCCGGTGCCGGTGACAATGTAGAAGCGGTCGTCGGATAGCCGCGCAACGGTCAGGTCGCACTCGATGCCTCCGCGCGTATTCAGGAGCTGCGTATAGGTCAGGCGGCCTGATGGTTTTGACACATCATTGGCGCAGATGGCGTCGAGCGCCGTTGCGGCGTCCCTGCCAGTCAGTTCGAACTTGGCGAAGGAAGACTGGTCGAAGATGCCGACCTTGTCGCGCACGTGCCGGTGTTCTTCCCCAACCGCATTGAACCAGTTCTGGCGGCCCATGGAATAGACGTCTTCTGCAGGCGTCCCTTCTGGTGCAAACCAGTTCGGTCGCTCCCAGCCGAGCTTGGAACCGAAGACGGCGCGATGCTGCTGCAAGCGCTCATAGAGCGGCGAGACGATGGCGGGGCGCCCGGACACATACTCCTCGTGCGGAAAGCCGACCGTGTAGTGCTTGCCATAGGCTTCCAGCGTGCGGTCGCGGACCCAGTCGCGATTGCGGTGGAGATTGGAGAAGCGCCTGATGTCGACGGTCCAGAGGTCGAGCGGTGCTTCGCCATCGATGGCCCATTGTGCCAGCACCCAGCCCGCGCCACCGCCGGAGGCGATGCCAAACGCGTTGAAGCCAGCCCCGACGAACATGTTGGAACATTCCGGCGCGACGCCGAGGATGAAATTGCCGTCGGGCGTAAAGCTCTCCGGGCCGTTGATCATCTGCTTGACGCCAACGGTTTCAAGCGCGGGGATACGTTCGATCGCAGCGAGCATATGCTGCTCGAAATGATCAAAATCATCATCGAACAGGCGGAACTGCCAATCATTGGGGACGTCGCCAGTCATCCAGCTCTGTGGATTGGGCTCGTAGCCGCCCATGACCAGGCCGCCGACTTCTTCCTTGAAATAGGTCCGCCGGTCCGGATCGCGGATCGTCGGCGCATTGGATGAAAGCCCGTCGATCTTTTCGGTAATGATGTACTGATGCTTCACCGGCTGCAGCGGCACATTGATGCCCGCCATCTCACCCACCTGCCGCGCCCATTGGCCGGCGCAATTGACGACTTTTTCGCAGGCAATGTCGCCCTGATCGGTCTTGACCTTGACGATCCGGTCGCCATTCATCTCGAAGCCGGTGACGCGTACGTTCTCGATCAGTTTTGCGCCATGCATGCGGGCGCCGCGCGCCAGTGATTGGGTGATGTCAGAAGGGCTGGCCTGCCCGTCGGTTGGCAACCAGCTCGCGCCAACGAGATCATCGACACGCATCAGCGGGAACATGGCTTTGACCTCCTGCGGGGAGAGGAGGTGCATTTCCATGCCGAAACTTCCCGCAGTGGTTGCGAGGCGGCGGAACTCGGTCCAGCGGTCCTGATTGGTGGCCAGGCGCAGACAGCCGGTCATTTTCCAGCCCGTCGCAAGGCCCGTTTCCTCATCGAGACGTTTGTAGAGATCGACGGAATATTTGAGCACGCGGGTAATCGAGGCGGAGGAACGCAGTTGACCGACCAGCCCCGCCGCGTGCCATGTCGAGCCAGAGGTCAATTGCCCCATTTCCAGCAATACCACGTCGGCCTTGTGATCCTTGGCCAGATGATAGGCCGTCGAGCAGCCGATAATCCCGCCGCCAATGACGACGATCTGGGCATGGGAGGGCAGGGTCATAATAATATAGTCTCTCTATGAAAGGCAGTTTTTCCTGACGCTTGTTGGCAGAAGGCACCGCCTCCTATCCTCCCCCTTGTGGGGAGGGAGGCTGCGCAGCAGCAGGGGGGGGCTTTTTGATCCGAGCCTGTGCGTGCCGCGAATAAGGTTTTGATAGTCAAGAAAGAACCCCTCCCCGTCGCTTTGCTCCGTCCCTCCCCACAAGGGGGAGGGTAGGAGGCGGTGCCCTCTGCACGAGCGGATAAACTTGCCCTATTTTCCATAGCTTGACCTATATTGATCGAGCGCCTGATCAAGCTTCAATAAATTCTCGGTTGTATAGGCGACGTAATCGATACCGGGCGCGTCGAGGTAGAGCTCGGAAACCATGCTCCACATGGCTTCGCGTAGCAGTGAGGCGCATTGCATGGCGGCATGGGCGCGCTTGAGTTCGCGGTCGGGTGCGCCTTGAAAATAGGCGGCAAGCAAGGCCTCGGATTCGTCTTCGCTTAATCCCGCATTGGAGGCAAGGCCCGCAAGATCGAACATCGAAGTCGAAAAACCCGCATACTCGAAATCGATCAGCCAGAGGCGATTGCCATCATCGAGTATGTTGGCAGGCAAGAGATCGTTGTGGCTGAAGATGATTGGCAACGGCCGTTGCACCGCCTCCATTTCCGAGGCGATGGCGAGATAGGCAGCAAGGCGCGGTACCATGCGGCTGTTGCCCGCCTGCAGCGTGCGGGCATAGTCACGGATGACATGGAAGACCCAGAACATGAAACCCGGTCCGAGGATATGTTCGGGCATCGTCGTGTGGAATTGCCGGATCATCTGCGCCACGCGTGAAATATTGGCGCGAACATCGCTTGCGGAGTAGGTGTGCGCTCCGAGGAACGCGGTAACCATGACGCCGTCGCCCGCGTGGAACAGTTCGGGGGCAAAACCGGCGCGATGGGCCGCCTCGGCGGTCATCGCCTCGCGGTCGCGAAACACATGATGAAATGGATAGTCCTTGCCGAAGCGAACGACATATTTGCGACTGTTATCCTCGACGACATAGCTCTCGTTGCTAATGCCGCCCTTCAAAAGAGCAATATGAATATCGCCCTGCCAGAGTGGCAGAGCGGCAATGCGTTCTTTGACTGCGGAAGAGATTGCAGAAGTTGCTGTCATCGGCTGACAAATACGTGGTTCGACAGACTCACCATGACGGAGTTGGTCTGCTGAAGGAGGGTTGTGGGCTCTCCAAGAACAGGAATCCGTCTGTGGCAAAGACTTCTGTTTCGCACCCCCATAACTGCTTTTTGATTATTTGCAGGGATACTACCCCTCATGATGAGCCTGTCGAACCACGTATTTATCTAATAATGTGACTTTCCACCTTTATTTCACCTATGTCAACACGTTTTTGTGGTGATTTGTGGCTTTGATGACAAATTTGTGGGAATCGTGTGGTAATCTTGCGGATAATTTACTCTTGGCTAGGGTTTCGGGCATGAATTCCAAACGACACGGCGAAATAAAACGGCTGCTGCAGGACGAGGGAACCATTTCAATCGCCGATCTGGCGCAAAAACTTGGCGTATCCCTGGAAACGATCCGGCGCGACGTAAAGCCCATGACCGATGAGGGTATAATCGTCAAAATCCATGGTGCCATTGGGCTGCCGCAGCATCTGGGTGAGGCGCCTTTCGAGATACGCATGCGCGAAAACGCTCCAGCCAAGCGCGTGATTGCCCAATGGGTGGCGCGGACTATCCAGGACGGCGAATCCATCATGCTGGACACTGGTACGACCACGAGTTTTCTCGCCCGCGAGTTGCTACAGCACCGGAACCTGACGGTCGTAACCAATTCATCCGATATTGCCCGAACGTTGGCGACCGTGAATGGCAACAGGGTTTTCATGGCGGGCGGTGAGTTGCGCCGGGATAGCGGAGCGGCCTTCGGCGTCTCGGCCATCGAGTATGTCAACCGTTTCAGTGTCGCCCATTCTGTTATTTCCGTTGGTGCGATGGATGCGATTGGCGGCCTTACCGACTACGACCTGGAAGAGGCGGAATTTGCCCGTACGGTATTGTCGCGCGGTACACGTTCGATCGCCATCACAGACGCGGCGAAATTCGGCAAACGCGGCCTGGTTCAGGTCTGTGGTTTTGGCGGGTTCGGTGAACTGGTGACCGACCATGAACCGCCGGCCGACATCATGCAGGCGCTGCATGCGGCGGGTACGGTTGTTACTATTGCCGGCAGGAACGCATGAATCGGGTGGGCGTCGCACGCTGAGATGCTAGAATCACGCGCGAACCGGAGATTGATGTGATGAAGACCTTGGTACGAAAGTCCATTCAGACGCCTCTTGGACCCATGATTGCGATGGCGGGCGACGACGGGTTGTCATTGCTGGAGTTTCACGATCGGCCAGCCTTGCCGGTGGAGGTCGAGGAGCTCGAAAAACGCTATGGCTATTCCATCGAACCTGGCCGCAACGCCGTGCTTGAGCAGATCGAGGCCGAGCTCGCCGATTATTTTGCCGGCAAGCTCACCGGGTTCGAAACACCGCTCGTGCTGCCGGGGATGGCATTTCAGCGGCAGATATGGTCGACCCTCCATGCTATCCCTTATGGGGAAACACGCACATATGGCGGCATAGCCCGGGATCTCGGCAAGCCGGGTTCGAGCCGTGCCGTGGGTGCAGCCAATGGGCAAAACAGGGTTGCAATCGTCGTACCGTGCCACCGCGTCATTGGCGCGGATGGCTCGCTGACCGGTTATGGCGGCGGGCAGCGGCGCAAGCGCTTCCTGCTCGACCTCGAACACCGGATATTCGCCGGCATGGCCAGGCAACCAGTGTTCCATCCGATTACGGCCCAGGGAAGCTTTCTCTAGAGCAAGCTTTGTATATTAAGAGCTGTTCTGCTGGAGGGAATTTGCTCTAGACAATCAAACCTGTCGAGAACTGCGGTTCATGCAGCAGCCGGTCCAGCATTAGCAATCCCTGTTCGAGGCGCGGACGATCCGGTGCGGCGCCAAGTGAAACGCGAACGGCCTCGTCCGGCGAAGTTCCAACGCCGAAGGCGGGCGCGGCCACGATGCCAAGACCGGAACGGCGGGCAAGTGCGGCGAACTCGGCGGCTTTCCAATGTTCGGGAAGAGTGAGCCAAAGATGATGGCCTGCCGGTCCGGCGGCGTATTTCCAATCCTTGAGAATGACCGCAGCAAGTGATTGCCGCGCGCGGCTCTCTTCCCGTACGGCAGATGCGATCTGCTGCAGGGTGCCGTTTTCGATCCAGCTTGTCGTGAGGGCGGCCAACAACGGCGACGCGCCGGGATTGCTGGCGCGCAGGGAAGATGTGAGCTTCAACACATCCAGCGCTGAGGGACAGGCCACAAAGGCGACACGCAGGGCGGGCGTTGCACATTTCGACAATGTTGCGATGTGCCAGGTAATCTCCGGCGCCAGGGACGCGAGAGCCGGCAGCGGCTCGTCCAGAAGTTCCGTATAGGGATCGTCCTCGATAATTGCGACCCTGTATCGGCGAGCGATTTCGACGATCTCGTGCCGGCGTTTCAGCGGCATGGTGGCCGTGGTCGGATTGTCGATGGAGGGAACGATGTAAAGCGCCTTGGGGGCATGGTCCCGGCAACGTTGTTCGAACGACTGAGGCAATATGCCGAATTCATCCATGGCAAGCGCATGAAGCGCGATACCGAGGGTTGCGGCGACGGATTTGAGCCCCGGATAGGTGTGGGCGCCAGCGCAAATGGCGCCATTGGCGGCTACGAGGCTGCAAATGGCGAAGAGCGCACTTTGTGCACCGCCAGCAACCAGAATATTGTCGGGCGAGGGCGCATGGCCAAAACGCGGCATCAGCCATTGCGCGGCGGCATGCCGTGCGGCTTCGATGCCGGTAATCTCCTGATAGGAAAGAAACCGGCTGGAGGGTCCGGCCAGCAATGCGCTGATGCCTTCGGCGATCCGGTCGGGCAAACGGGCCGCGGCTGGTTGCGGCGGTATGTTCATGCTGAGGTCGAGTTCGGCTGCCGGAGGTGCCACTCTCGGGGCAACCGCCTGCTGTTTCACGAATGTACCCGCGCCAGTTCTGGCCTCGATCAGATCGAGACGACGCGCCTCGTTCAGCGCGCGCGTAACTGTGGTAAGATCGACGCCAAGCTGGCGCGCGATCTCCCGTTGCGGCGGCAGCGCATCGCCTGAAGTCAGCAGGCGAGCGGCGATATCGGCATTCAAGGCATCGACGATGCCTTGATGCTTGTATCTCGACGTGGCAGCGATGCGAGGCTTCCAGAGGGCCATGGTTCGACTCTTTGTATGGGCATTTATCCATACAATTATAGACCGAACGGGATTTTGGCAAGTCAAATTGCCGCTATATGGCAAATATTTCTTTCATTTACTCCCTACAAGGAGTATGTGTCCGGTAGTAAATTACCAATTGTATGGATGTCGATGTCGAAGGCCATACAGATACAATAGGGTCGAAAGGCAAGACCATGGCTCACATTGTTCATTATCATCCTACTGAAAACCCGATGAAAACCGGGATCCTGGGGCGCTGCCCGCGATGCCAGCAGGGGCATCTGTTCGATGGCTTTCTCAAACTGGCGCCGTCCTGCGAGGTTTGCGAGCTGGACTATTCCTTCGCCGATCCTGCGGACGGCCCGGCGTTTTTCGCCATGACGATCGTTGCGGTGCCCGCCCTGGTCTTCGCACTGTGGCTGCAGACGACGTATGAAGTGCCGATCTGGGTGCATCTCATCACGACACTGCCGTTGACGTTGTTTGGTAGCCTGGTGCTTCTGCGACCGCTGAAGGGCTGGCTGGTCTGCTCGCAATATTTCCACAAGGCGGAAGAAGGCAAGCTCGTGCGCAAGGGCGATATCTGAGGGACTGCCCTTGCGCTATGCAGATCAGGCGTTGGCGCCGCCGTCGATGGTGAGCGATGCGCCGGTGATGAAACGCCCTTCGTCTCCGGCCAGGAACGCTACGAGACCGGCGATATCGCTCGCCTCTCCAAATTTTGGAATCGCCATACGGGCGCGCTGACCATCAGCGTGGTCGCCATTGGCGGGATTCATGTCCGTATCGGTCGAGCCGGGATGGACGATGTTGGCCGTGATTTCCCTTGGGCCAAGATCACGTGCCAGCGCCTTGGTCAGTCCTATGAGGGCGGCCTTGCTGGTTGAATAGGCAATGAGGCCGGGGAACGGCACGATCTCGGCAAGATTGCTGCCGATGTTGATGATACGCCCGCCCGCGCCCATCAGCGCGGCGGCTGCCTTTGCCGCGACGAAGCTCGCGCGGACATGGATGGACATGACGCGGTCGAACTCCTCAAGCGTCAGTGCATCGACGGTATCCATCGAGTAGACGCCGGCGTTGTTGACGAGAATATCCAGCCTGCCAAATTTGGCGTGGGTCTCGTTGACTGCGGCCTCGATGGCGGCTGCATCGAGATTGTCCGCCTTAATGGCGATGGCGCGACGGCCCAGCTTCTGGATTGCCTTGACGGTCTCCTCAGCCTTCGAAGCGGCGCTCGTATAGGTAATGGCGATATCAGCGCCATCCTCGGCCAATTTCAGTGCAATTGCGGCACCCATGCCGCGGCTTCCGCCGGTGATGAAAGCGACTTTATTTTTGAGGCGTGACATCATGTTTTCCTTTTTGTAATGATCGATACATAATGCAATGTCACTATTGCGAAGCGGCGTCAAGTGATTTATGTATTAATCGATACAGAAAGGAATTCGTGATGTCTCCGAAGGGCCGCCCGCGTGCATTCGACCGCGATACAGCGCTGGAATGCGCCATGCGCATGTTCTGGCAGAAAGGCTATGACAGTGCGTCCATGGCGGATCTGACGCAGGCGATGCACATCAATGCGCCCAGTCTTTACGCTGCATTCGGCAGCAAGGCGGACTTGTTCAAGGAGGCGGTCGAGCTCTATACGAACAAGATCGGCCAGCGCATCAAACACTCATTGCCGACAGCGGCGACTGCAAAGGAGGGGGTCGCGGATTTTCTCATGCAGACAGCCATCTCCCATACCGATCCAGGCCAGCCGCATGGTTGCATGGTGGTGATGGGCGCGCTGCACGGCGACGAGGGTCCCGGAACGCCGTCATCGCTGCTGAAGGAGCGCCGCCTCGACAACGTGACACAGTTGCGCCAACGGCTGGAGCGCGCGGTGCGCGAAGGCGAACTCTCCGAGACTGTCGATATCCAGCAGGTGGCGGAATTCTATGCGACTGTACAACACGGCATGTCGATCACCGCGCGTGACGGCGCCACACTCGAGCAATTGAAGAAGACCGCCGATGCTGCCATGGCGGCCTGGGACGCTTTGACTTCACCCTGATGGGCATCTGATGCAATTTTCTGCGCTTCCGGTGCTCATGGACCAAATGTCCACTGCGCTCCGGGTCTCGAAAATCACACCAGCTGCCTCATCAGGCTGAACTCAGATGCAAACTCGTCGATATCACCGGATCAGATCGAACGAACGGGATCGAGCGTTACCTTGTAAAGTTCGGCGTCCTCACGATCCATCAGCCTCACAGTCATCTGTTCGCTTGCGGCATCGATATCGACGAGACCGAAGAACTGCAGCCCGGCCGAGGGTGGCAGGTTCTGTCCTTGCTCCGGTGTTGGCGCCTTGATGAACTTGAGTTCCGGCCCGAAGGTCTGGTCGAGATCGTTGGGGCCGAAAGTGCCGGCATGAATGGGGCCCGAAACGAATTCCCAAAACGGCTCGAAGTCCTGGAACTGCGCCTTGTCCGGATTGTAGTAATGCGCTGCCGTGTAGTGCACATCCGCCGTGAACCAGACGGTATTGCGGATACCGGCAGATTTGATGAAGCGCAGCAGATCGGCAATCTCGAGCTCCCGCCCCTTCGCTGGGCCGTTGTCGCCATTGGCGACAGCTTCCGCGCCCTTCTTCTCGGTCGCATTGTCCCACACCACCAGACCCAGCGGCATGTCCGCCGCGATGACCTTCCAGGTCGCGCGGGAATTCAACAGTTCGCGCTTCAGCCAGCGCACCTGGTTTGCGCCAAGAATGGACGATTCCGGCGTGATCGTATCTTCCATGTCCGGACCATTCGGGCCGCGATAGGAACGCAAGTCGAGAAAGAAGACGTCAAGCAGCGGGCCATAGGCGATCTTGCGATAAACGCGTCCAGGTTCAGCAGGCGTGTAGCGGATCGGGGTCATTTCGTGAAAGGCCCGCGCGGCCCGGGCCGACAGGAGCGCGATGGACTTTTCAGTGTAACGATCGTCGGCGGTCAGATCCTTGGAGGAAGACCAGTTGTTGAGCACCTCGTGGTCGTCCCACTGGAGAAAAGTCGGGCAGATTGCGTTCAGGGCCCGGACGTGATCGTCAAGCATGTTGTATTTCCACTGGCCCCGATATTCGTCCAGCGTTTCTGCCACCTTGCGCTTTTCATCGGTGATGATGCGGTTTTTCCACTTGCTCCCGTCCTTCAACGTCGTTTCTTCCACCAGAGGACCGTCGGCATAGATCGTATCGCCCGAGTGCAGGAAGAAATCGGGGGTGTGGCTGGCGATAGTCGCGTAGGTCTTCATGCCGGTCTCGTCGATACCCCAGCCTTGACCTACCGTATCGCCTGACCAGGCAAAACGGATATTGCGCTTTGCTGTCGGGGCGGTTTTGAAATGGCCTACAATCGGTTCCGAGACAGCATTGAGGTCGCTAAGATCAACTGCAGTCAGGCGGTAAAAAATATCCTGGTCCGAGACGAGATCGGTGAGCAATTGCTTTACCGCAAGGTCGCTGTCCGGGAAGGCATTGAGCGGCGGTAACGAATAGGCGTTGGCAAAGCTCTCCGTGGTGGAAACTTCGATATTGACCCGCGCTGGCCTGTCGGTTCGCGTCCAGATCATGCCCGTCGTCGCGTCGACGTCACCCGACTGAACGCCATGCGTAAATACCGGTCGCGCATTCGCGCGTGAATAGGATGGGAGCGCAAGACCTGACGCTGCGGTCAGTGCAACGGCTCCCGATGAAACGAGGAAGTTGCGGCGCGTGAACGAAGCCGATCTGCTCATAGTGGTCTCTCCGGGCTGGCTGACGCGTGACCCCAAACCGCAAAGGGTCTTGGGAGCATTATGCGCCGATTCAAAGTGGCTGGCTGCGTCTTCTTTGCGCGGAGAACGTTTCAGTTTTTTTGCAGTTCTGTGAAGTTTGCTCAAAAACAAAAACGGGCGGCAAAAGCCACCCGTTTCGTCGTCAACAGCAGAAGCTGATGATCAGCTTGCAGTTTCTTCAGCCGGAGCTTCTTCGGCAGGCGCAGCAGCAGCTTCAGCGGCGGCAGCCTTTTCAGCCTCAGCGGCGGCGGCAGCAGCTTCCGCATCAGCAATGACCTTGGCCTTTGCATCTTCTTCAGCCTGCTTGGCCATGGCAACGCGTTCCTGTGCCTTCTTGCCCGGCAATGCCTTTTCAGGATTGCTGCGGGTGTCGCGCTTGGCGATACCGGCCTGATCGAGGAAGCGAAGAACGCGGTCCGTTGGCTGTGCGCCATGACCGATCCAGTAATTGATGCGGTCGGCATCGAGCTTGACGCGATCGCCATCCTTGGGAAGCATCGGATTCCATGAGCCGACGTTTTCGATGAAACGGCCATCGCGCGGCGAACGCACGTCAGCAATGACGACGTGATAATAAGGGCGCTTCTTCGACCCTGCACGGGCCAGACGGATTTTCAGTGGCATTGGTATTCTCCTTGGTAGTTGGGTTGTTTGTGTGCGCAATTCCGGACGGAAAACCGCATTACACTTTTCCTGGAATTGCTTAAGCGCCGTTTTCCTTGGCGGCTGTTGTTTCGTGATGCCTGATCACTTCCTTGACGATGAAGTTCAGGAACTTCTCGGCAAAATCGGGGTCCAGATCTGAATCCAGCGCCAGTGAGCGCAGACGTTCGACCTGTAGTTTTTCACGGCCCGGGTCAGCGGGTGCGAGGCCATTCTTCGCCTTCAAAACGCCCACTGCCTTGGTGCAGCGGAAACGTTCGGCGAGCATGTGGATCAACGCTGCATCGATATTGTCGATGGAAGCGCGCAATTGGAGCAGTTCTTTGGGGAGAGAGGAGGACGACATATTCACCCTTTCTTTTTCGGCAGTCCGGGAAGACCGCCACCAAGGCCGGGCAGACGCGGCATGCCGCCGCCCAAGCCACCTAATCCGCCCGGAAGACCACCGAGCCCACCAGGCGAGCCGCCACCCTTGCCGAAACCAGCGGCTTCCGCCTGTTTCTGCAGGGCTTCAAGCTGCTTCGGATCCATCTTGGACAGGTCAGGCATGCCCCCCATGCCGCCCAGCCCACCGAGACCCATTTTCGCGCCAAGGCCGCCCATCATCTGTTTCATCATGCCGCCTTTGCCCTTGCCGCCCATCGCCTTCATCATGTCCGCCATCTGGCGGTGCATCTTGAGAAGCTTGTTGATGTCGGCGGCATTGGTGCCGGAACCCTTGGCGATACGCTGCTTGCGCGAGTGCTTGAGCAGATCGGGATTGCCGCGCTCCGCCTTGGTCATTGACGAAATGATCGCGAGCTGGCGCTTGAAGATGGAATCATCGAGACCGGCCGCAGCCATCTGATCCTTCATCTTGCCCATGCCGGGCATCATCCCCATGATGCCGCCCATGCCGCCCATCTTCTGCATCTGTCCGATCTGGTCAGCGAGATCGTTGAGATCGAACTTGCCGGACTGCATCTTCTTGGCCATCGCCGCGGCTTTTTCCGCGTCGATGTTTTCAGCAGCTTTTTCAACGAGCGAAACGATGTCGCCCATGCCGAGAATGCGATCGGCGATGCGGCGGGGATAGAATTCCTCCAGCGCATCCATCTTTTCGCCGGTGGCGATAAGCTTGATCGGCTTGCCGGTGACGGCCCGCATGGAAAGGGCAGCACCGCCGCGGCCATCGCCATCCATCCGGGTAAGAACGAGACCGGTGATGCCAACGCGCTCATCGAAGGACCGCGCAAGATTGACGGCGTCCTGACCGGTCAGCGCATCGGCAACCAGCAGGATTTCATGCGGATTGGCCTTTTTCTTGATGTCGGCCATTTCGATCATCAATGGCTCGTCGATATGGGTACGGCCCGCCGTATCGAGGATGACGACATCATGGCCGCCGAGCTTGGCCGCCTGAACGGCGCGCGCTGCGATCTCGACGGGTGTCTGGCCAGCAATGATTGGTAGCGTGTCGACGCCGGTCTGCACACCGAGCTGGCGCAACTGTTCCTGCGCGGCGGGACGGCGCGTATCGAGAGAGGCGAGAAGCACCTTCTTCCTCGACCGCTCGGTCAGGCGCTTGCCGATCTTGCCGGTGGTGGTGGTTTTACCGGAACCCTGCAGACCAACCATCATGATGACGACGGGCGCCGGCGCGTTCAGATCAATGGTGACGCCCTCGGCGCCGAGCATGTCGATCAGCTCGTCATGGACGATCTTGACGACCATCTGGCCGGGTTTGATGCTCTTGACGATATCAGCGCCAACTGCCTTGGCACGAACCTTGTCGGTAAACGAACGGACGACATCGAGCGCGACGTCAGCTTCGATCAGGGCCCGGCGCACTTCGCGCAAGGCCGCCGCGACATCGGCATCCGACAGCGCGCCACGGCCTGTGAGGCCGTTCAAAATCGAACCAAGTCGTTCCTGTAAGCTCTCGAACATCCAGTTTTCCTTTATTCCTTCAGAGACCCGCTCCCCAAAAGATAAGTACCAACCGCGCCATGGCAAAGAGCTCAAAGCAAAATGACACCCGAGGGCGCATCGCGCTGTCGGGTGTTGACCTCCGGGATCGTCTAGACCCTTGCGGGGCCCCGGTTGGCTGCTCGGAGTTTCAAAGCTCGTCGCGGATTGATGGGCGGCTTAAACAGGAAATGCGGCGTGGAGTCAAGACGCGCGGGGTCAGGCGCGCTTTTTCCGGCGTGTCACAGCGTTGGGTCGCTCATCCTGGGTTTCGAGTTGCATTAACTTGCGCAATGCCTCGTCGATGCGGCCCTGCCAGCCACGCCCGCTTGAGCGATAATGATCCAGTACATCCGGGCTGAGACGGATGGAGACCGGGATTTTTGGTGTATCGGCAACCGGACGACCGGGGCGGCGTTTTGTCAATTCGGTAATGAGCACTGTGTCCGGGTCTTCTAATACTGCTTTCGCAATTGCAGCATCTTCCGCTGGGGTGATGCTGTCGAGCGCCGCCCTAATCCGTGCCCGATGAGCCACGAGCTGCTGATCATTCATAAGATTTCGCATATTTTTTGATCTCAATCGTTTTTGATTTTCGCAAAGAGATTACCCTGATTTTATCGCGCCGTTCTGTGTAAACAAGAGTAAAGAGTGAAGGCCCGATAAACCCTATAGCCACAATCCTTTCCTCTTCATAATCATGCCTGTCGTCCAGTTGCTCTAAAGCAGTGTTGAATTCAAACCGCTCAGTCACGCCAAAATCGACGCCATGCTTGCGCAAATTCGCTTTGGCCTTTTCTTCGTCCCACTCAAATCTACTCATGAAAACTGCTTTGGTCAATAATTATTGTATATACAAAAAATGTAGTGAAAGCGTAGCTGAAACTGTGAAAGGCCTCCAGCGGAACTCTCTCAAAAGGTCTCATCAATTAGTTCAAGGTCGGGCGCGGTGGCACAATTGACGAGTAACAACCCTAGATTGTATCCGTGCCGGTCATGACATTGGCTGGCGACACATGCGATTTGCCGCATGTGCAGGCCGATAGCAGCCTGAAACGCTGAGAATGAGCGCCGTTTCAACCCATATAGCTCGATTCTTGCAGATGACAGCACGACAGAAAAATGGCAGATAGGAGCACGACGATTCAACCTTTGAGGAGATTTTCATGGCATTCGTTGCCAAAGGCAGATTTTTTGCGGCTGTAGCGACAGCGCTTCTTATGACGGCAGGCATGGCGCAGGCTGCCCCTCAATGCGGCAACAATTCCGCCGGATTCGAGTCGTGGGTCCAGACCTACCAGCAGCAGGCCGGGGCGCAGGGTATCGGCAGCAGAGGCATCAACGCTCTGGACAACGTCAAGTATGCTACCAAGACGATCAATGCCGACCGCAACCAGAAGAGTTTCAAATATTCACTCGACAAATTCATGCAGGTTCGCGGCGCCCAGACGATCATTTCGCGGGGACGCGCGCAAAAAGCACAGAATGCCGCGCTGTTTAATCGGATCGAGCAGCGTTACGGTGTTCCCGCTGGCCCATTGATCGCCATCTGGGGCATGGAAACCGGTTTTGGCAGTTATATGGGCAATCAGCATACGCTTTCAGCCGTCGCGACCCTTGCCTATGACTGCCGTCGCACGGAGTATTTCCGCGAGCAACTCAATGCCGCATTGAAGCTTGTCGACAACGGCACGCTTGCGCCCAATGCCGTCGGCGCAATGCACGGCGAGATCGGTCAGACGCAGTTCCTTCCGCTCAATGTCCTTCGCTACGGCGCGGACGGCGACGGCAATGGCCGCATCGACATGGTCCGCTCCAAGGCCGACGCACTGGCATCGACAGCGAATTTTCTGGTCGGACATGGCTGGCGCGCAGGTGGCGGCTATCAACCGGGACAAGCCAACTACGGCGCCATTGCAGGCTGGAACGCTGCCACCGTCTATCAGCAGGCGATTGCCATTATCGGCGCGAAGATCGACGGCGAATAATCGGTTCGTCGTCGACGATGTTTCCTGGCCGGCGCTTGCGCCGGCCTTTCCATTTCAAAAACCCTCGCAGGCCTCGCCGAGCGAACTCTGGGCGCTCTCGATGATCCTGCCGCCGCGAAAGTTGAAGATCTCGCGCGTGTAGGTAGTGTTGGCCGGGAATTGATAGCAGACGAAAACGGTCGTTGTATCGCCTTCAACGCCGCCGATACGATGGCGCACCCTGGCGCCACGCACAGCGCTCTTCCATTCATCGAGGCTGGCCAGAAATTCATCCTTGGTCTGGATCGTATCGATGTCTTCGAGAATGACCGTTGCGTCATCGGCCAGAATTCTGTCGAAAACCGCGCGGTCGGCGGTACCGAGCGCAGAATACCAGTTTTCGATGATGGCGTTGTGCGCATCGTCCGCCGCGGCAGGACACATCGTTAGAAGAATGACGGGGATCATGAATATCAACCGCGCCATTCTCTTGTCTCCCTCTATTCCAGCGCGGCGGCTTCGCCGACCTCTTCGGGGTCGGGGCGAAGGAAATCACCGGTTTCCGGATTCATGATCCATAGTTCACCGGTCGAAATATCGAACCAGGCGCCATGCAAGGTGAGGCGGCCTTTCTTTTCAAGGATATCGACACAGGGAAAGCTGCGCAGGTTTTTCAGCGAGTATCGAATGGATATGCGCTCCAGCGCAGTCTGGCGCTCGAATGGGGTCATCAGCTCGTTGGCGGAAACCGCTTCGGCTGCGGGGCCGACGAGGCTCATCCACTTGCCGATGAAGTCGCCAGGGGACAGCGGCTCACTCGTCGTGTCGAGCGCCGCCTTTATGCCGCCGCAGCGGCCGTGCCCGAGGACGACGATATTCTTGACTTTCAGGCTCTGCACCGCAAATTCGAGGGCTGCGGAGGTGGAGTGATATTCGCCGTCCGGCGCGTAGGGCGGTACGAGGTTGGCAACGTTGCGCAGAACAAAAATCTCGCCGGGTGCCGTATCGAAGATGATCTCCGGCGCGGAGCGGGAGTCGCAGCAGGCGATGACCAGTGTTTCGGGCGTCTGGCCCTGATCCGCAAGCTGCTTGTAGCGCATCGTTTCGTTGGCATAGCGATGCGCCATGAAGTTGCGATAGCCGGTGAGAAGTTTCTCGGGAAGCAAGGTCATTCTTTTCCTCTAATCCGGAACCGGGACAAGATCAATTGGTCTAAGAGCCCGAGCCAAAATTCGCCATGACGGGCTGCAAATGGCGTTTTTCTGCGCTCCGATGCTCACGTACCCAAACGTACGCTGCGCTTCGGTGCTCGAGAACCACCATTTTCGCCGCCTCCTGACGAATTTTGGCTCGGGCTCTAATGTGCTATGCCCTGATGCCCTTGCTTGGATGAACCAGCCGCCGCATCTGAGTCATCGCCATAGGGGTGGAAAGGCTGGATGCGTCGGCTTCGAGCATCAGTTCATCGGCGCCGCGCTTGGCAGAGCGGGCCATGATCTCGAAAACCGAGGCCGTCGTGCGTTGCAGCACCTGTTCGAGATCAAGACCGGCAAGCGTGCGTGCGAGGAACAGCGCGGCAGTAAGATCGCCAAGGCCATTGGTCGGGCCGACGACGAGGCGGTGTTCGGCGAGCAGTGCCAGAGAGTGCGTCACCAGCAGATTGCCGGTGCCGCCAGCAATCATCGGGTGCGCGGAGGTCACAAGCATTGTACCGGGCCCTGCGTGCAACGCTGCCTGCATGACCGCCTTGTTGTCGGGCAATTCCGCGCCGGTCAGCCATGCAAGCTCGAAGCGGTTAGGCGTCGAAACATCGGCGAGCGGCATCAACTCGTCGCGGATGGCATTTGCAGTCGCCTCCGGAACGTAAAGCCCCTTTTCATCGCCGATGACAGGATCGCAGAGATAAAGCACGCCCTTGTTGCGGGTTTTTGCGGTTTCTACCAGACGGGCGACACTGGCGGCCTGCGCAGCATTGCCGAGGTAACCACTCATAATGCCGCGGACCTCGCCAAGCCAGGGAGCGCGCTCGAGATCGGCAATCAGGTCGTCGAATTGCTGCGGTTCCGGCACTATGCGCTTGGCCGGTCCGTGACCGGGATGCCATGGCAAGATGACGGTTGGCACCGCCCATACCGGATGGCCGAGCGTTTCAAGCGCGAATACGGCGGCACGATTGCCGACTGAACCCCGCACGACATGGCTGGAAATGACGATGACAGCATTGGATGAAGGAGCAACGGAACTGGTCATTGGAAATACTCGTGCGAGAGTTCGGGCGAGCGAGCGAGCGCGACTCAACCCTTGCCGACTATAGAACTGATCACCCAGATAATCATGGCGATCAAGACAAGCAATCCCAGAAACCTGCCGATGCGTGTGCCCCAGACTTCTATGGGGTCGGCCGGATCCGCATCGCCGGCAGAAAAGTGGCCCTTGGTCCGTTCGACGATAGATATGCCTCCGGAAGCGGATTCGCGATCGATCCGTTCGATAATGCGTCTCGATTCCGCATCGGACTGATGCTTTCCATCGTGTTCAGGCATGAAGACACTCGGTTTATGTTCAACAACTTAGCATAGCGCTTTGGCTGTTCCTTTTGCAGAAAAAAATGGCTAGGTTTGTGGTGCTTCGTTCTGAAGCGGTGAATCTGTACTCGGGGAGAGGATTCCAATGCAACATTCGACTTGCCTGCCGACACCGCGCCGCGCCTTTTCCATCATTGCCCTGTTTCTTCTCGTACCGCTGCTTTCAGCCTGCGGCTTCAACACTATTCCGACCAATGAGGAAAAGGCCAAGGCCGCGTGGAGCGAGGTGTTGAACCAGTATCAGCGGCGGGCCGATCTCATTCCCAACCTCGTCGAGACTGTCAAAGGTTATGCCGCACAGGAAAAGGACGTGCTGACATCGGTGGTTGAGGCGCGGGCAAAGGCGACCTCCATTCAGGTAACGCCGGAAACCCTCACCGATCCCAATGCGATGAAGGTGTTTCAGGAGAACCAGGCACAGTTGACCGGAGCACTGTCACGGTTGATGGCTGTCGTCGAAAACTACCCGGAGCTGAAATCCAACCAGAACTTCCTCGCACTGCAATCGCAGCTCGAAGGCACGGAAAACCGCATCGCCGTATCGCGCCGGGATTATATCGAGTCGGTGCGGGTCTATAACACCTCGCTCAGGACGATGCCGACCATGATCTGGAAGTGGATCTGGTACACGGGCAATGAACCCTACCAGACCTTCAACATCGAAGACTCAGCCAAGCAAACGCCTCAGGTCAAGTTCTAGGCTCCAGACATGAGCGCATTGCGCCAGACTGTGGTTGGGTTCAATCGCCTATTATTATTGGCCATTGCGCTGCTGGCATTGCTATCAGTCAGCGCATTTGCTGCCGAACTTCCTGCTCTGACAGGTCGTGTGGTCGATGACGCGAACGTCATCGATGCGGCAACGCGCGAGCAGATAACGCAGAAATTGGCGGCGTTCGAAGCAAAATCCTCCGATCAGGTGGTGGTGGTTACAGTGCCGAGCCTTGATGGCGAGGAGATCGAGCCCTATTCCAACCGGCTCTACCGCTCCTGGGCGCTCGGGCAAAAACAGGAAAACAATGGTGTTCTTCTCGTCGTCGCACCAAACGATCGCAAGGTGCGCATCGAGGTCGGCTATGGTCTTGAAGGCACGCTGACCGACCTTTTGTCCAAGCTCATCATCGAAAATGCCGTCATACCGGGGTTTCGCTCGGGCGATTATTCGGGTGGAATCTCGAAAGGTGTCGATGGCATTCTTGCTGTCCTTTCCGGTGATGCTGCTGAACTCGAGGCCCGCGCCAAACGCAATGTTCAGGAGCCGACCTCCGATGTCGACTGGGTGATGCTCATCTTCGTCATGATCTTTCTGTTCATGTTCTTCAGCGGGATCATACTTCCCGCCGTCGTTACGTCCTTCGGGCGCAAGATCGCGCCTGGCCGCTATGAGTGGCTGGGCATGATCTTTGACATTGGCTCGAGAGGCGGTCGCGGCGGTGGCGGATGGTCCTCGGGCGGTGGTGGTTGGTCATCCGGAGGGGGTGGCTGGTCTTCGGGTGGTGGCGGCGGCGGCTTTTCGGGCGGGGGCGGTTCGTCCGGCGGCGGCGGCGCATCGGGGAGTTGGTAGGCCATGAGTCCAGGGTCCATGAATGAAGCCGATCACGCGCGCATTGCCGAGGCGATACGTGCAGCCGAAAGCCGCACAAGCGGCGAAATCTATGCGGTGCTCGCGCGGCGCAGCGACAGCTATTTCTACGTGGCAGGATTTACCGCGGCTTGCGGCATACTTTTCGCCGCCGTCGTGGTTGCGGTGGCGGCGCACTGGTACTGGTTCACCTTGCCCCTGCCGGTCTTTGGCCTCGCTATCCTTGCCGCTTTTCTTGCCGCTGTGCTGGTCCTGTGGCTCTTGCCCGGCATTACCATGTGGCTCGTGCCGCGACGCATCCGCTACAAGCGGGCGCATCTCAACGCGATCCAGCAATTTCTGGCACGAAACGTCCATCTCACGACGCAACGCACGGGTGTCCTCCTTTTCGTCTCGCTGGCGGAGCGATACGCGGAGGTGGTTGCGGATGCGGGTATCAATGCAAAAGTCCATCAGGATGAATGGAACGGAATCGTCGCGATCCTGACCGAACATGCGGACAGAGATGAATTGGCCGATGGTTTTTTGAAAGCCATTGGAAAAGCGGGCCAACTCTTGGAAGAACATTTCCCCAGAGGGGTCGATGACGTCAATGAGCTAGATGATCATTTGGTCGAATTGTAGGAGAGACCGCCGAAAATTGGCCAGGGCGAGCTGCAAATGGCGTTTTTCTGCGCTCCGATGCTCACGTACTCAACGTACGCTGCGCTTCGGGGCTTGCAAACCACCATTTTCGTCCCACCCTGACGTATTTTCGTTCGGGCTCTCGGAACGATTCTAACGCTCGATCATCGATTTATGACCTTTTATTGCGTGTCACACGATTTTCACCGCGACCGTGCAGTTTAGGCTCGAAAAAGCCTTTTGAAAGGCTATGATCGCGCCAAATACATAATCCAGGGGGAAATATTTGATGGCTTCCAAAAATAAAGCGGACGTAAAGGTCGCCACGAAGTCAAAACCACCGAAAGCCCCGAAAGAGAAGCCACAAGCAGGGTTGTTTGAAGACCTTTTGTTTGCCCGGGCGCCGGAAGAAGATCTTGCCGACTACGATGCGGGTGCGCTGACCGCCTCGGCGAAGCTTGCGGAGAATGCGCTGGCGCAATTCAAGTCGGGACGGCCAGTCATCGATGTCAGCGAAGGCAATATCGTCTCCCGCGATGGCCGTCCTGTGACGGTAATTACCCTGATCAACGACAACATGCCCTTCCTGCTCGACTCGGTGCTTGGCGAAATCAGTGAGCGCGTCACGGCGGTTTATCTCGTGTTGCATCCGGTCATGGATATCGACAGACACACGAACAGCGTTCTCGGGACTGCGGGTCCGGACAAGCCGGGCAAAGAAGTGGCGCGGGTCAGTGTCATGCAAATTCATGTACCGGCGCTCGATGAGCCATCGCGTGAGATCATGACCGCGGCGCTGGACCTTGTGCTCAAGCAGGTGCGCGAAGCCGTTAGCGATCGCGGAGCCATGGTCGCACGTCTGGGCGAAGCGATCGAAGCCTACAAGACCGGCAAAACGCCGATGAAAAAAGCTGCAGCAGAGGAAGCAGCAGAGTTTCTCGAATGGTTGCGTGACAATAATTTCACCTTTCTCGGCGTGCGTGAGTACGACTATCAGGGCGACAATAGTCAAGGTGAGCTGGAGCGCTCCGGCAAGCGCGGCCTTGGCATATTGAGCGATCCCGATGTGCGTGTCTTGAAGCGCGGCAACCAGGGTGTGACGACAACCCCGCAGATCATTGCCTTTCTCACCGGTCCCGAGCCTCTGATCGTCACCAAGGCCAATACAAAATCGCTGGTGCACCGCCGCGGCTATATGGATTACATCGGCGTGAAAACGTTCGATGCGGAGGGCAAGGTTACGGGCGAATTGCGTTTCGTCGGGCTGTTCACGTCCGGCGCCTATACGCGTTCTGTGCTTAAGATCCCCTATCTGCGCTCGAAAACCGAGGCTGTTATCCACCGGCTTGGCTTCAATCTCGAAGATCATTCCGGAAAGCAACTCATCAAGGTACTCGAGGGTTACCCGCGCGATGATCTTTTCCAGATCGACGTCAAGACGCTGACCCGGTATGCCGAGATCATATTGGCGCTCGGCGAGCGGCCGCGCGTGCGTGTCCTGCCGCGGATCGATCCTTTTGGCCGTTTCGCTTCCATCATCGTCTTCGTGCCGCGCGAGCGCTATGACTCAATCGTGCGCGAGAAAATCGGTTCGCACCTTGCCAAAGTGTATGAGGGGCATGTGTCGGCTTACTATCCGGCATTTCCCGAGGGTGGGCTTGCCCGCGTGCATTTTATCGTCGGCCATGCCGAGGACCAGTTTCCCAAGGTCAAACGTGAGGCGCTGGAAGAAACCGTTCGCTCCATCGTCCGCACCTGGGAAGATGCTGTTGCGGAGGTCGGAGATCGCCGTGGAACTGCGGAATTCACCGCTCTTGCTGCGGCCTTTCCGGATTCCTATCGCGAAAACTTTTCGCCCGACGAGGCGCTGGTCGATGCCAGTCGCATTGCCGGTCTTTCACGCAACAATCCACTCTATGTCGATTTCTATCGGCATCGCACTGACGGGCCCAATGCCGCTTCGTTGAAGATCTATCATTATGGCTCGGCAGTTGCCCTTTCGCAGCGTGTTCCCTTGCTGGAGAATATGGGCTTTCGCGTCATCAGCGAGCAGACATTCCAGTTGCCTGCGGCCGACGGCAGCCCGCTTTTTGTGCATGACATGGAGCTCATCAGCGCCTCGGATTCGGGGATCGATCTTGCCGATGATGGCGCTCTTTTCGAAGACGTGTTCCGCTCCATCTGGAATGGTGCGTCGGACAATGATGGCTACAATGCGCTTGCCCTTACCGGGCAGCTGACCGCACGGCAAATCATCATCCTGCGCGCTTACGGCCGTTATCTTCAGCAGGCGGGCATTCCCTATTCGCAGGATTTCATCGCGGCGACGCTTAACCGCTATCCGGCGATTGCCAGACAGATATTCGATCTGTTCGATCAGCGGCTCAATCCTGCGAGGGCCGGTGCGAAGTCGGAACGCAAACAGACGACGCTACGCTCTCAAATCGAGGAAGCGCTGCAGGACGTTCCGAGCCTCGACGATGACCGTATCCTGCGCCGTTTCCTCAATCTCATCGAGTCGACCCTGCGCACCAACGCCTTTGCCCCGGAAGAAGGCGGCAACGAACGCGTGACGCTTGCCTTCAAGCTCGATCCACGATCGCTGGATGAACTGCCGGAGCCGCGGCCTTACCGCGAAATTTTCGTCTATGGGCCGGAGGTCGAAGGTGTGCATCTGCGCTTTGGTCCAGTGGCACGCGGTGGCTTGCGCTGGTCGGACCGTGCGCAGGACTACCGCACGGAAGTGCTGGGTCTGGTGAAAGCGCAGCAGGTGAAGAACGCAGTCATCGTTCCCGTTGGCGCCAAGGGCGGTTTCTTCCCGAAACACCTTCCGACTGGCACCGATCGCAACGCCATCTTCGAGGCGGGCCGCGCGGCCTATATCACCTTCATCGCGACGCTGCTTTCGGTGACCGACAATCTGGAAGGCGAGACGGTTGTTCCACCTCAAAATGTGATCCGCCTCGACGGCGACGATCCTTACTTCGTTGTAGCCGCCGACAAGGGCACGGCGACGTTTTCCGACACAGCCAATGCGATCAGCCAGGCGCATGATTTCTGGCTGGACGATGCCTTCGCTTCGGGTGGTTCTGCGGGCTACGATCACAAGAAAATGGGTATTACCGCGCGCGGCGCATGGGAAGCCGTGAAGCGCCATTTCCGCGAAATCGGCACAGACATCCAGAAAATGCCGTTCACCGTTGTTGGCGTCGGCGATATGTCAGGCGACGTCTTCGGCAATGGCATGCTGCTGTCGCCGCAAACGAAGCTGATAGCAGCCTTCGACCACCGCGATATTTTCATCGATCCCGAGCCGGACGCGAAGGCGACGTTGAAGGAGCGTCAGCGACTGTTCAACCTGCCGCGCTCCAGCTGGCAGGATTTCGACAAGAGCAAGATTTCGGCGGGCGGCGGCGTGTTCTCGCGCTCGCAAAAGTCGATCACCCTGTCGAAGGAAGCCGCAAAGGCCATCGGCCTTGCCAAGACCACGGCAACGCCGTTCGAGATCATGACGGCGATCCTGAAAGCGCCGGTCGACCTCCTGTGGTTCGGCGGCATCGGCACCTACGTCCGTTCGTCGCTGGAGAGCGACGCGGAAGCGGGTGACCGCGCCAATGATGCCATCCGCATCACCGGCAGCGATGTTCGGGCGAAAGTCATCGGCGAAGGCGCCAATCTTGGCGTGACACAGAAGGCGCGCATAGAGTTCGGCCTGCTCGGCGGGCGCTGCAATTCCGATGCGATCGACAATTCGGCTGGCGTCAACACGTCCGACGTCGAGGTCAATATCAAGATCGCCCTGGCACAGGCCATGCGCGCTGGCAAATTGCAACGTGACAAGCGCAACACGCTGCTGGAATCGATGACCGAGGAAGTCGGTGATCTGGTGCTGCGCAACAATTATTTGCAGACACTGGCGCTATCGCTGGCACAGCGGCGCGGCCTCGCCGACCTTGCCTATCAGGCGCGCTTCATCAACGATCTCGAGACAAGGAAACTCCTTAACCGCAAGGTGGAAACGCTGCCCGACGACAAGGCGATGGCAGAGCGGCAGGTCGAAGGCATTCCATTGACGCGGGCCGAACTCGGCGTGCTCCTTGCCTATTCGAAGATTGTCCTTTTGGACCAGCTTCTGGCCAGCGATTTGCCGGACGATCCCTATCTCGAACGCGAATTGATGGACTATTTCCCGCGTCAGATGAAGGAGGGTTTCGGCGACGAAATCCGCACGCATCGCCTGCGTCGGGAAATCATCGCGACGCAGCTTGCCAACGATGTCATCAATCGCGGCGGGCCGACTTTCGTAAGCCGGCTGGCGGACCTTACCGGCCAATCAGGCCCGGAGATCGTTCGCGCCTACGTGATCGTGCGAGACGGCTTTGAGCTGGATGAGGTGTTCGCAGGGATCGACGCGCTGGACAATGCAGTACCAGGTGGAACCCAAAACGGTTTCTATGCCAACGTCGCCCAGATGCTGAACTGGACGACAGCCTGGGTGCTGCGTAACCACACCGGCGCCGTTGGTCTCGGTGCTGCGATCGCGGAGATCAAAACGGCCCGCGATGCGCTGCAGCCGCGCCTCGACAAGCTGCTGCCTGCATCGATGATCGGCCTCATCCGCGAAGATACCGCCAGCAACGCTGCTCTCGGTGCGCCTCCGGCACTTGCCGCGCAGTTGGCGCGGCTGGAGATAGCGCCGATCATTCCGGATATCGCCGCCGTGGCCCAGCAAGCCAAAATCGACATTGCCAGTGCAGCAAGGGCCTATTTCGACATATCCGAAGCATTCCGTATCGGCCGTATCGAGGATGCGGCGCGCGGCGTTTCCATCGCCGATTATTATGACGGACTGGCGCTTGCCCGTGCCACCGACCTGATCAGTCAGGCGCGGCGCGGTATCGCCGTGGCGGCACTGAGCAAATATGGCAAGCAGGCCGATCCGGCAAAAGACTGGCTGATGAGCCGGGGCGCACGCGTCGACGAGGTGCGGCAGCGCATGGCGAATATTGTGGAAACGGGCGATTTGACCGTCTCCCGGCTTGCGGTGGCTGCCGGATTGCTTTCCGATCTGTCATAGGCAGGTGGGCTTGATGGGCAAGGGATAGCGTAATGGCTGCATCGAGAAGAGGCATCTGGGGTTGGATGCTCTTCGACTGGGCGGCGCAGCCATTCTTCACGGTCGTCACGACGTTTATCTTCGGACCGTATTTCGTTTCGCGCATGGCGAGCGATCCGGCCATCGGCCAGGCGGCGTGGGGTTATGGCATCGCCGTTTCGGGGCTGTTCATCGCCGTGCTCTCGCCGGTGCTCGGATCGATCGCCGACCAGACGGGACGGCGCAAACCGTGGATCGGTTTCTTCGCGATCATCAAGATATTCTCGCTGATCATGCTGTGGTTTGCGGCACCAGGCTCAGGCCTGATTGTCCCGTTGATGTTCTTTTCGCTGGCGTCGATTGCGGCGGAGTTTTCCATCGTCTTCAACGATTCGATGATGCCGCGGCTGGTGGCACCAAAGGATATCGGCCGCATATCCAACATGGCCTGGGGCCTCGGTTATCTCGGCGGCATGATCGTGCTGATCTTCGTCGTGGCATTCATGGCCGCTTCGCCGCAGACCGGCAAGACCATGCTCGGCCTTGCACCGATCTTCGGGCTCGATCCGGCGACGGGCGAGGGTGATCGCGCAACGGCGCCATTGTCGGCGCTATGGTACCTCGTCTTCATCCTGCCGATGTTCCTGTTCACGCCGGATGGTGCGAGAGGCTTGGCAGCTGGTCCGGCAGTGCGGGTCGGACTTGCGGAACTCAAGTCCACGTTAAGCGAGGTACGGCAGCGGCCGGGGCTTTTTCGCTTTCTCGTCGGTCGCATGATCTATCAGGACAGCGTGAATGCATTGATCGCGCTGGGCGGGGCCTTCGCGGCGACAATGTTTGGCTGGGCCACGGCGGAAATCGGGATTTTCGGTATCATACTCAACGTGGTTGCCATTTTTGGCTGTCTTGCCGCCAGCAAACTTGACACGATACTAGGGTCGAAGGTCGTGGTGGTGATCTCGTTGGTCTTGTTGACCATTGCAACGATCGGCATCGTCTCGACCGGTCCTGGTTTCACCTTGTTCGGTGTCGTGCAATTGCCGGGCGCCGATAGTGGAGGTCTGTTCGGTACACCTGCAGAAAAAGCCTATATCGGCTTCGGACTGCTCATCGGCATTGCGTTTGGACCGGTGCAGGCTTCATCGCGTTCCTACATGGCGCGCAGCATTTCGTCCGATGAGGCCGGGCGCTATTTCGGCATCTACGCGCTGTCCGGAAGGGCAACAAGCTTTCTCGCGCCCTTCCTGGTCGCAACTGTGACAGCGGTAAGCGGATCGCCGCGCCTCGGCATGGCGATGATCATCCTGTTCTTGCTGGCCGGACTGGCGATTCTTTTGAGAACGCCCTATCCGGCTGCAAAAATCAGTGCCTGAAGTGGCGCATGCCAGTGAAGACCATGGCGATGCCATGCTCGTCGGCGGCGGCAATCACTTCGTCATCGCGCATCGACCCGCCCGGCTGGATCACGGCGGTGGCACCGGCGGCGACAGCTGACAGCAGGCCGTCAGCGAAGGGAAAGAACGCATCGGAGGCGACCACGGAGCCTTTGGTCAAGGGCGTCGCGTTTCCTGCAGCTTCGGCGGCATCCTCGGCTTTGCGGGCTGCAATGCGAGCGCTATCAACCCGGCTCATCTGCCCGGCACCGATGCCAACAGCCGCGCCATCCTTGACGTAGACGATGGCATTGGATTTCACGTGCTTGGCGATGCGGAAGGCAAGCTTGAGATCGGACATTTCCGCGTCGGTTGGAGCGCGCTTGGTGACGACCGTGAGTTCGAGATCGTCGACAACGCCGCTGTCGCGCGACTGGACGAGGATTCCCCCGGCAACGGTCTTGGCGCTGATGCCGCCGGCGCGCGGATCGGGCAGGCCGCCGGTGACCAGCAGCCGCAGGTTCTTCTTGGCGGCAACGATCGCCTGCGCTTCCGGTGTCGCGTCGGGCGCGATGATGACTTCGGTGAAGGTCTTGACGATTTCCGCCGCGGCTTCGGCGTCGAGCGTCTTGTTGAGTGCGACGATGCCGCCAAAAGCCGAAACCGGGTCGCAGGCGAGCGCCTTCAGATAGGCTTCCTTCAAGGTCGCGCCTTCGGCAACGCCGCAAGGATTGGCGTGTTTGATGATGGCGACGGCGGATGTTCGCGCCGGGTCGAATTCGGCAACGAGCTCGAAGGCGGCGTCCGTGTCGTTGATGTTGTTGTAGGAGAGCTGCTTGCCCTGCAATTGGGTAGCGGTGGCGACGCCCGGACGCTTCTCGCCGGTAAGATAGAAACCAGCCGACTGGTGCGGATTTTCCCCATAGCGCATGACTGAATGCAGATGACCACCGATAGCGCGGCGTGACGGCGTTTCCGTCATGAGGGCTTCGGCGAACCAGCCGGAAATCGCTGCGTCATAGGTGGCCGTGCGGGCATAGGCCTTGGCGGCAAGGCTCTGGCGGAACGAATAGGGCAATGAGCCTTCATGCTTGTCGAGCATGGCGATGACCATGTCGTAGTCGCCGGTCTCGGTAACGACCCCGACATAGGCGTGGTTTTTGGCAGCGGCACGGATCATGGCCGGACCGCCAATGTCGATATTCTCGACAATATTGGCGTAATCGGCACCGGAATGACGGACCTCTTCAAATGGATAGAGGTTGATGACGACGAGATCGATGGCGCCAATATCATGCGCCTGCATAGCCGCCGTATGTTCCGGATCGTCTCGTACGGCCAACAGCCCGCCATGCACTTTCGGATGCAAGGTCTTGACACGGCCGTCCATGATTTCCGGAAAGCCGGTAATGTCGGCGACGTCGCGGACCGGAATGCCCTCGGCGGCTATCGTCTTGGAGGTGCCGCCGGTGGAGAGGATTTCGACGCCATGGCGGTGCAGCGCATGAGCCAGCGCGGTAAGGCCAGCCTTGTCCGAAACGGAAAGAAGGGCCCTCTTCACGGGATGAAGGTTTGGAGCAGGAAAGGATTTGGCGGCGACGGCCATGGGTGTACGTCCTCAAACTTTGACTGGATGAATGGATTTGCGTGGCCGTTAGCACAGCCAAAGCTGGAATCCTATCTTTTATGTTTTCGGGCGGGGCTCTGTCGTGAACGCCAACAGGACCGCAACACCCATCATGGCCCCCGCCAGCGAAGTAACCCACCAGCCGCCATAGTAGTAGGTGGCGGCGGCAAGCGCCGACCCGGCCGAACCAAGCAGGAAAACGATGGTCATATAGATCGCATTGAGGCGGCCGCGCGCCTGATCATTGAGCGAGAAGATGATGCGCTGGCTAAGGATCTGGTTGGTTTGAACGGCGCTGTCGATGAAGATCGCCGCAAGGACGAGCGCGGTGATCGAGATGGCAGTTCCAGCCCAACCGGCAATCAGAAACCAGATCGTAAGCGTGATCATGGCGGTAGCAGTACCTTGTCTTGTATAGCCACGGTCTGCGAGACGGCCAGCCACGGGAGCCGCGAGGGCGCCGGCTGCACCCGCCAGGGCGAACAGAGCAATCTGGCGTTGGCTGTAGCCAAAAATGTCGGTCAAAAGCAGCGGAATGCCGGTCCAGAACAGATTGAAACTGGCGAAGATGATGCCTTGATAGAATGCGCGGCGCTGCAGAGCCGGTGTGGTGACAAGCAGATGCCACATCGATTTCAGGATAGCGCCATAGCGCATGCTGCCATGCGGCTGGCGTTGTGGTAGCGCGGCACGCAGCAGCACAAGTACAGCGATCATTGCCGCTGCCGAAATCCAGAAGATCGCCCGCCATCCGAACTCGGAAGCGACCAGGTTGGCCAGCGGTCGCGCCAGCATGATGCCGGTCAAGAGCCCCGCCATGACATTGCCGATAGTGCGGCCGCGAGAAGCGGCGGGAACCAGATGGGAGGCGAAAGGCACGAGAACCTGTGCACCACAGGCGAAGAAGCCAATGATGAAGGAGGACAGGAGAAAGGTCGTTGCCGAGCCGGACAGAGCTGCTCCGGCAAGACCAAGTGCGGTGCCAGCGAGCGTCAAAAGAACCAGGCGGCGATTTTCGACAAGATCGGCCAACGAAACAAGGAACAGCAGTCCCGCGCCATAGCCGAGTTGAGTCACTGTAACGATAAAACCGGCCATGCCGCCATGCATATCGAGGTCGGTGCTGATGAGACCGATAAGCGCTTGCGCATAGTAAATATTACCGACCATTGCCCCGCAGGCGAAGGCGAACAAAAAGGTCAATGCCGGGGAAAGCCCAGGCAATTCCGTTGCCGCCTCGGCAAGTTCAGATTGCGGAAGTAAGGTGTCTCGGGAATAGGCCATAAGGTTCTCGCTGCCGGCGGTCCTCCCACCCCCGGCTTTTCGTTATTTCAGATGGGGTTGGATAAGGGAAAGATCGGCGGCAGAAAGCCTGTCGGACGCGGTCCGGGCCTGATGCCAGTACGGATAAATGAGCGGCAACTGGCTGACTTTATCGAGGCTTGCGCGTTCTTCCGCGCTCAGGACCACATCGGCAGCCTTGAGATTATCCGCAAGCTGGGCGTCCGTACGAGCGCCGACGATGATCGACGTCACGCCCTTGCGCCCGAGCAGCCAGGACAGCGCAATCTGTGCCGCAGAAATATTGCGGGCTTCGGCAATGCCGACCAAAACTTCAATGATGTCGTAAAGCCGCTCCTGATCCCGGATCGGCGGCTCGCCCCAATTGGCAAGCTGACGCGTGCCTTCCGGCGTTGCCTTGTTGCGGCGGTATTTACCGGACAGCAGCCCGCCAGCCAAAGGACTCCAGACCAGTACGCCAAGGCCTTGGTCGAGGGTCGCAGGAATCAGTTCATACTCGGCTTCGCGCGCCTCAAGGCTGTAATGGATCTGCTGGCTGACAGGTGCGACGAACTTTTCCAATGCCGCAACGCCCATGGCCTTCATCAGGTGCCAGGCGGAGAAATTCGAAACGCCGACATAACGCACCTTGCCGGAGCGCACGAGCGTATCGAGGGCCTCCAGCGTTTCGTCGAGCGGTGTCAGTCCGTCCCACTGATGCAACTGGTAGAGGTCGATGTGATCGGTGCCGAGGCGTTTCAGGCTGGCCTCTGCAGCGCGGATCAAATGGTAGCGTGACAGGCCCGCATCGTTGATTTCCTCGCCCATGCGGAACCTGGCCTTGGTGGCGACGAGGACGCTGTCGCGCTTGCCCTTGAGAGCCTGTCCGACGATCTCCTCGGAAGCACCGGTCGAATAAATGTCTGCTGTGTCGATGAGGTTGATCCCGGCATCGAGAGCCATGCCGATCTGGCGCTTGGCGCCTTCCAGGTCAGTGTCCCCGGTCTTGGCGAAATTGCCTTTGCCGCCAAAGGTCATCGTGCCGAGGCTGAGCGCGGATACTTTAAGGCCGGAGCGGCCGAGTTGACGATACTCCATGGTGAAGACTCCTGGTGAATGTGACGATGACAGAGGTGCAAGCTCGCCGAGCGAGCGCAACGTTGCAACTCTATACAAGCCATAAGGCCGGATGTCGCCCCCGAAGCTTAGACACAGATTGGTGATCGGGCGGGTTTTTTCAACCAAGGAGAGACAATGGGAGAATGTTATCCATAGACCCCGAGGGTCGTACGGGTGAACTGCCATTCGACTTCCGGGCGCTGGGCCGCGTTGACCGAAAGCGTGATCTGGTGGGTTTTGACCGGCCCCCGGAACCCGGCGAAGAACAGCGAATCCTCGACAAAGGGCTGGACCGTCGCCGAAAACATCCAGATGTCATCATTCTCCGCTTGCAGGATGATCAGGCCATGCTCATCGACTGTGATGTTGACTGATGGGTGCAGATGGAAACGGATGACAACGTCCTCGGCACCCGTGTCGCGGAGTGGATTACGCCCGGAAGCAAAGAAACTGTCTATGCCTTCGATGACGCTGCCATTGTGCGAAAGGACAATCTGGCGTTCATGATAGATGCCAAAGGGCCGGACATAACCATTGTGATTGGCGACGAATCCGACTGCGCCTTCGCGTTCGATCCGTTCAATATTGACCTTCGTCGGACCAGCGATAATCGGCGTACCGATCATCGTCGACAGTCCCGACGTGGAGCTGAACCGGCAGGAGGACGTGTCGTTGATCGTGGCTGTCGAATGGGCGGCGGTGGAACGCGCCAAGGGGCGAAATTCCGGCGGGCCGTAGCGATCGACGCCGGCATTGACGATATAACGATTGCGACCGGAGGACATCTCGAAGGAAAGGCAGCCGGCATGGGCATCCCGGGAGGCGGTCACAGGCGGTGCGAGACCCGTATCGGCGATGATCGTTGTGGAATCCATAGATAGCCGTTCATAGCCTGAATGCGGGGCGTGGGTGAGCGGCAGCCCGCCAATATCATCGTGGCGCAGCACCGCGATTACCCGTTCCGGCATGGTCGCGCCGACGCCGTTGAACAAAGCAAGACTGCCGTCGTGATGACGAAAGAATCGTAGCGCGGGCAGCATGCGTTCGATGGCTTCGATCAATGCCTTGGGGGGCGCTTCCTGGCCACTGGCATAGGTCTGGCGCAAGGGCAGAAGATCGGCGAGCAGTTCAAGGATCGTCAGCGGGTTGCGCGAGATGTGGCCGCCATCCGGCAGGATTTGCCGCACGAGCTCGAACTCAAGGTTGCGCCGGGCCGACCGGCTCGTACTGGAAGTTACGGGCAGGGCCAATACAGCGAGCGCGAGAGCAATGCGCGCGCGCAGCTTCTCCTCGCCATCATCCATGACGGCGGCCATGGTTCGCAAATAACGCACCTGCATGGCGAGCGAGCGCATGAACTGGCGGTACGAGCGAAGATCCGTGCCGGCGAGGATGAGGCTCGAATGCTGCAGCCAAGCGATAATGCGCTGTGCAGTGACTTCGGGCAGCCAGGCGGGTCCTGAAATCGACCGGCCGTGGGTGGTGATCCAGTCGCCGAGCAGCGCCCGTGCGTTGGCGGTGGCAAGATCTGTGCCCGCGGCGCGCAGATGGCGTAGCCAGCCAAAATTGTGCAGGGCCGCCTGCCACGCGGCATTGGGTGGTTCAATCAGGAACGGCGAGCGCCCGCCCGTCTCGACGACCCTGCCGGCAAGGGCGAAACGGCCGTGGTAGAACTCTTCCGCCAGTTGCGGATCTGCGGGGCGAAGATCCTGCGGGGCAATGAGAACGCGTTCGGGCGTAAAACCGGTGAACCGCCAGCGATACAGGGGGCCCATTCGCACACGCCTGCGGAAACGGCGCCAAAGTTGCGCAGTTGCCAGTCCCCACAATTGCGGTGTTTCGCTCAGCGCGACCATATTATTATTGCTTCGAATCGCCTCGACAAACGCCGACTATGGAGCACAAACCGTTAAAACTTTAGTATTTCCGTTTGAAACGGGCTGCGAAGAAGCCGTCCATGCCGGAAAGCGCGGGATTTTCATGGGCAAGATCGGCCGGTGTGGAGCGGACAAAGCCTTCCGCGGTGATGAGTTCAGCGAGGCCGCCAACTTCATCCTTGGTTACCGGTACGAGCTCTATGCCCGGGTTCTTTGCAAGCAAATCATTGGCAACTTTCTCGCCTTCGAGTGGATCGAGCGAGCAGTTGGAAAAGACCACAATACCGCCGGGGCGGACGATGGTGACGGCATGGTCGAGGAGTTTTGCCTGAAGCTGCGCCAGCTTCACAATGTCTTCAGGCGTCTTGGTCCAGGGCACGTCCGGGTGCCGCCGTACCGTGCCCGTTGAAGAACACGGCGCGTCGAGCAGGATCGCATCGAATAGCTGGGCTGGTTGATAGGCCGAAAGATTGGCCTCGACCGTCTCGGCGGAAAGCTTGAGACGTTCGAGATTGGAGCGCAGACGCTTGAGGCGATTGGCCGAAAGGTCGAGTGCGGTGACATTGGCGCCCGCCAGTGCAAGCTGTGCAGTCTTGCCGCCCGGCGCAGCGCAGAGATCGGCGACGCGCTTGCCCTCGATGTCTCCGAAAAGCTTCGCTGGCAGGCTTGCGGCGGTGTCCTGCACCCACCATTCGCCTTCCGCAAACCCCGGAAGCGACGTCAATGCGCCTTCGACTGTGGCAAGACGTACGGAACCCGTTGGCAATGCGATGCCGCCAAGCTTTTCCGCCCACATCTGCGGATCGCCTTTCACTGTCAGGTCGATCGGCGGTTCCTTGCTCTGGATGTCGAGAATGGCTTTGGTCTTGTCCTTGCCATAAGCGGCAATGAGGCTGTTCTCGAACCACGCAGGAACATTGCTGGCCTGCGGATAGACCTCGCTCTTGAACGTTTCCTTTTCGCGCGACAGCCGGCGAAGGACAGCATTGACCATCGAGGCGAAACGGCGATTGCGCGGATCATTATTGGCGGCGGTGACCGCAAGGTCGACGGCGGCCCTGTCGGGCAGGTCGAGATAGAGGATCTGCGCAGCCGCTACTGCCAGAAGATGGCGCAGCGCAACGGCGTTTTCCGGCAATGGCCGGTCGATCAACTGGCCGATGGCGGCTTCGATGGTGCCGCGATTGCGCAGTGCGGCGCCGAGGATGGCGCGGACCAGCGAGCGATCGCGGTCGTCGAGCGCCATATATTGCGGATGGCCGTTGCTGTTGTCAGTCAGACCATCAAGCGAGGTGTGCTTCTCGATGACGGCGCCAAGCAGGCGCGTCGCCACTTGACGCGCTGCGAGACCGGGACGGTCTTCCGCATCGATGTAATCTGCCGGTTTTTTGCCTAGAGGCCGTTTGGCTGGTCGTCTGGTGCCGGGTTCCGCGCTCATGCCCAAGGGCCTTTACGGCCGCCGCCATCGCGGCCCCACGGGGACGGTCGGTCATCCAACTGTTCGTCGTCGATCGGCGCCTGTGGTGCGCGGGCGGGCCGAGAGGCGGCGGGCGCCTGGCTGAACTCGTTCGCCATCGCCTCAAGCGCGGCGATGCGGTTTTCCGTGCTCGGATGGGTGGAGAACAGATTGTCGGCGCCTTGGCCGCTCAACGGATTGATGATGAAAAGCGGAGCGGAGGCGGGGTTGCGTTCGGCATCCTCGTTGACGATCTGCTTTGCGCCGCGGGCAATCTTGTCAAGCGCCGATGCCAGCCACAGCGGATTGCCGCAGATCTGTGCACCGCGCCGGTCGGCGGCATATTCGCGGGTGCGGCTGATCGCCATCTGCACGATCATGGCGGCAAATGGCGCAACGATCATGGCGATGAGCACGCCGATGAAGCCGAGCGGATTATGGTTTTCACGGCTGCCACCGCCGAAAAACATCGCGAAGTTGCCGAGCATGGAAATGGCGCCGGCAAGGGTGGCAGTTACGGTCATGGTCAGTGTGTCGCGGTGTTCAACATGGGCAAGTTCATGCGCCATGACGGCTGCAACTTCCTGGGGTGAAAGGCGCTGCAGCAGGCCCGTACTGGCGGCCACGGCGGCATTTTGCGGATTACGCCCCGTCGCGAAGGCATTGGGCTGATCGTTCTGTATCAGATAGACCTTCGGCATGGGAAGATTGGCATTTGCGGCCAGATCGCGAACGATGGCGTAGTATTCCGGTGCGTTCGCCTCATCGACCTCAACCGCGTGGTGCATGTTCAGCACCATCTTGTCGGAATTCCAGTAGCTGAACAGATTCATGCCCGCGGCAATGACCAGGGCGATCATCATGCCGCCGGTTCCGCCAATGAGAAAACCGACGCCCATGAACAGGGCGGTCATAAAGGCAAGCAGCATTCCGGTGCGCATCACATTCATGGCAGCAGTCCTCCCGTATTGGACAAATCGATCAAGTTCATTCCTTTTACTGGTCGTCTTCCGCTATATGATGGTGTTTTATACAGCAAGCTTCAATGACGAGTATCAGCGTTATGAACGACGACCATACGACAACGACGCCGCATGCGGATAATGACGACAGCCGGCCGCGTCCGACGTTCGAGCAACTGCCGCCAGCCGCGCAGCGGGCGCTGAAAGAGGCGGAAGCACGCCGCAAGGCCGAGAAGGAAAAGGCCGATCAGCCGCGCGAAATAGGCGGGCGGGGCGGCAAGGATCCTGCCCGCTTCGGGGATTGGGAAATCAAAGGCCGCACGATCGACTTCTAGAGCATTTCCGTTTTTCTTCGAATCACGGAGTTGCTCCAGCTCTTTGTTTTTACGCAATTCCGGACGGAAAACCGGTTCCCACTTTTCCTGGAATTGCTCTAGCGGATAATCTCGATGCCAAGTTTTTCGCGACGTAGCCAGCGGCTGATCAGCAAAAGAGCGGCCGTTGCGAGACCGCACAACAGCCCAAGCCAGATGCCTGCGCCTTCCAAGCCGAGCCAGAAGCCGAGGCCGACAGACAATGGCAGGCCGACACCCCAATAGGCGATAGCTGCATAGATCATCGGTATGGTGGTATCGTGCAGGCCGCGCAACATGCCGCTCGCGACGGCCTGACCGCCATCGAATATCTGGAACAACGCGGCGAAGGCCAGAAATGTAACGGCGAGCGAAATCACCTTGGCGTTGGCAGGGTCGTTGACGTCGATGAAAGCGCTTATCAAAGCGTGGGGTGCCAGTAGCATCAGCATTGCGGTGAGGACCATGAAGCCGGTGCCCGCCGTGAACGCAACCCAGCCGGCGCGCTTGATGCCTTCAGGATCCTGCGCGCCGTAGGCCCGCCCAACGCGCACCGTTGCCGCCTGACCAAAACCCATCGGCACCATGAAGGCGATCGAGGCGATCTGGATGGCGATGGCATGCGCGGCGAGCGAATCAGCCCCTATCAGTCCCATCAGGAAGGCAGCGGCATTGAAGATCGTTACTTCGAAGCTGAGGATCGCAGCAATTGGCAGGCCAAGGCGCAATAGTTCGCGATAGCGTGGCCAGTCCGCACGCCAGAAGCGTCCGAACAGGCGATAGCGACGGAATTGCTTGTCTAAAGAAATGACAATGACGAAGCCGGCAAACATCAAGGCAGAAGATAACGACGTCGCGATGCCGGACCCGACAATGCCGAGCCTCGGAAAGCCAAGATGACCGAAGATCAGCAGCCAGTTCGCCAGCGCATTGAAGGCGACGGCAAAAAGAGCGATGACAAGCGCCCAGCCGGGGCGTTCCAGAGCAGCGATGAAAGAACGCACCACGATATAGCAATAGAAGGGCAGCACCGCCCATTGCAGCGCACGCACATAATTGCCAGCCTCGGCAGCGAGCGCATGATCCTGCCCCATGGCGATGAGGATCGTTTTGGTATTCCACAATATGAGCCAGATCGGAATCGAAATGGTGACTGCGATCCACAGCCCCTGACGTACCGTGCGGCGTATTTCGCGGACGGTGAATTTGTTGCGTCCGAGTTCGCGCGCCATCATCGGCGAGGTTGCGGTCATCAGGCCGAGGCCGAAAATCATCGGAACATAATAGAGATTAGTGCCGAGCGCGCCGGCCGCCAGCGTACTTGCTCCGACCCAGCCCATCATCATGACATCGGTCGCTGTCATTGCGGTCTGCGCAAGATTGGTGAGAATCATCGGCCAGCTCAGCGAGAGCATCGCAACGATTTCATCACGCCATGCACGCTTTGGCGCGTTTTGGACTATAGCAGCCGACATTGTTCAAAACTTTCAGAGGGATCTTGCCTTGGCATTAGGCAGAATGCACCGTTTTCAGGCAAATCTTGGTATCATCAATTTTGCAAAGAGCAAAGAGTTACCACATGCAATCTGGCGTTGGTGTTGTCTGCGGCGGTTTGGCGATACGATCCGAGGTTATTGACATTTTGTGATTTAAAAAATACATATATGGTCCAGCTTGAACAAACTGAAACATTTCGAAAATGGCGAACGGAACTCAAAGACCAGCGAGCGCGAGCTTTGATCGCTTCGCGGTTAGATCGCCTTGCTTTCGGGCACGCAGGCGATGTGCAACCCGTAGGGCACGGTATCAGTGAACTGCGAATTCACTATGGTCCTGGATATCGCATCTATTTTCAGAGGCGTGGAGATGTGATCGTGGTTCTTCTCTGCGGTGGTGACAAAAGCACGCAGGCAAAGGACATCCGCATGGCGAAACATTTGGCTGACGCTTGGAGGAGTTGGAATGGTTGAAAAATTGATTCCGTATGATCCCGCCGAGGATTTGACAACCGACGAGGCGATAGAAGTCTTTCTGGCAGATGCCTTCGAGACCGGAGACGCGCGATACATCGCGAGGGCACTCGGAGTTGTGGCGCGCGCCAAGGGCATGACGAAGATAGCGCGGGAAACGGGTTTGGCACGCGAACAGCTGTACCGCTCCTTGAGCGAAAACGGCAACCCGACGTTGGAGACGACAATCGCCGTATTGAAGGCGATCGGCTTCCAGATCAGCGGCAAGCGCGCGGCATAAACGGAAAGGGCCACCCCGAAGGGTGGCCCCGCAATTCCGTCTGGCACAAAGCTGTCGTTTGGCCTTCTTCCCTGGACTCAGCCAAGGCGCTTATTCAACGGAGAGACGATCCCCGATGGAAAGCATCAGACGCCTTGTGGCAGTTTTCGAAATCACGAGACATCGGATCACCTCCTTTACATTCGTTGAACACAAAACAAGAATGGGGTGTCTTTGCCCGCGTTTCAAGAGAAAAATTTGTCGAGACTTTCTGATGGCTTGCAAATAGCGGTTTGCGGCCATAAGCCAAGAAAATGTTTTTCACGAAGCACACCCGGTGCCCAATCAGCGCCAGCGCGGTGTTTAGGGGTACAGGATGGCAGCTGAAGATAGAGCGGCGCGGATTATCCGCACGGTAATCGATGTACTAGAGCCGCAATTTGCCGTCGAATTATGGGATGGCACCAGAATTGGCGAAACCGATGGCCCAATTCTTGCGATCAACGATCCCATGGTTGTGCGCCAGCTTGCCCTGAAACCCAATATCGGCTCGATCGTCGAATTATGGGTTTCCGGACAAATCGATGTGAAGAATGGCACGCTGTTCGATCTCGTCGAGCGCGGTCCCAAGGGAAAATTCAAGCAGAAGCTGAAGAGCCTGCCGAAATGGCAATTGCTAAAAGATGTGCCTTCGCTGCTGCTTGGCCGCGGCAAGGCCAGCAATTCCGGTCTGGGCGGCAAGGACCCCTTTGTCAGCGGCTCCAACAAGGAAGCCATCACCCATCATTACGATGTGTCGAACGCTTTCTATCAGCTCTTTCTCGATGAGCGCATGGTCTACACCTGCGCCTATTTCACCGATTGGGCCAATACGATCGACCAAGCGCAGGCGGACAAACTGGAGCTGATCTGCCGCAAGCTGCGGTTGCAACCCGGCGACCGGCTTTTGGACATCGGTTGCGGCTGGGGCGCGATGTTGATCTATGCGGCGAAGCATTATGGCGTGATCGGGACGGGTGTTTCACTGTCCGAGGCGCAGACGGCGCTGGCGCGGGAGCGGATCAAGGCCGAAGGCCTCGAAGACAAGATCACCATCCACGTCAAATCCTACGAACACCTCGAAGGTCAGTTCGACAAGATCTCGTCAATCGGCATGTTCGAGGCGGTAGGCATAGCGCACTACGATACCTATTACTCCAGCGTGCGCCGCCTGCTGCGGCCGGGCGGGCTTTACCTACATCATGCGATCACGCGGCGCATGAAACGCAACAAGAAGACCTTCGGGCGCAAGAGCGCCGAGCACCTGGCGCTGGTAAAGTATATTTTCCCGGGCGGCGAGCTGGATCACCTCGGCATGACGGTGGAAAATCTCGAAGGCCACGGTTTTGAGGTGCATGATGTCGAGAATCTCCGCGAACATTACGGCAAGACCTGCCGGATGTGGGCGGACCGGCTGCACGCCCGGTTTGACCAAGCGATTGCCGAAGTCGGCGCGCCCAAGGCACGGCTTTGGCTGCTCTATCTGACCGGTTGCGCGCTGGCCTTCGAGCGGGGAACCGTGCAGATCAATCAGACGCTGGCATCCAAGCGCAAGCGGGGGTTGTCGGCGGTGCCGCAGACACGGGCGGATTTGTATCGATAAATCCACCCTGATGGCCATCTGATGCAGTTTTTCTGCGTTCCGGTGCTCATGGACAAAAAGGTCCACTCCGCTCCGGTTCTCGAAAAACCACACCAGCTGACTCGTCAGGCTGAATTTCCAGGTAGTGCTTTATGAAAGAAGGAAAGATCAGCCCTTCTTGTTTTGCCTGTTGGCGATCAGATCGTCGACGACAGCTGGATCGGCAAGCGTCGATGTATCGCCGAGCGCACCGAAGTCGTCCTCGGCGATCTTGCGCAGGATGCGGCGCATGATCTTGCCCGAGCGGGTCTTGGGCAGACCGGGCGCGAACTGTATCTTGTCGGGCGAAGCAATCGGTCCGATTTCCTTGCGCACATGTGCAACGAGATCCTTGCGCAGCGCATCAGTGCCCTCAAGGCCGGCCATCAGCGTGACATAGCAATAAATGCCTTGGCCCTTCAGGTCGTGCGGGTAACCGACGACGGCGGCTTCCGAAACTGTATCGTGCGAGACAAGGGCGGATTCCACTTCTGCCGTGCCCATGCGATGACCCGAGACATTGAGCACGTCATCGACGCGTCCGGTGATCCAGTAGTAGCCGTCCTTGTCGCGGCGGCAGCCATCGCCGGTAAAGTACTTGCCTTTGTAGGTGGAAAAATAGGTCTCGATGAAACGCTTGTGATCGCCATAGACGGTACGCATCTGGCCGGGCCATGAATCGGTGATGCACAGATTGCCGTCGGCAGCACCTTCAAGCACATTGCCTTCATTGTCGACGAGCTCCGGCTGAACTCCAAAGAACGGCCGCGTTGCCGAACCCGGCTTCAGCGCCGTTGCGCCGGGTAGCGGCGTGATCAGTATGCCGCCGGTTTCCGTCTGCCACCAGGTATCGACAATGGGCGAGCGTTTTTCGCCCACCACCTGATAATACCATTCCCAGGCTTCCGGATTGATCGGCTCGCCAACGGAGCCAAGGATGCGCAGCGACTTGCGCGATGTCTTCGTGACGGGGTCGTTACCGGCGCTCATCAGCGCGCGAATGGCGGTCGGGGCGGTGTAGAAGATGTTGACCTTGTGCTTGTCGATGACTTCCCAGAAGCGCGAAACCGACGGATAGTTGGGGACGCCCTCGAACATCAGCGTGGTCGCGCCATTGGCGAGCGGTCCATAAACGATATAGGAGTGGCCGGTGACCCAGCCGACATCGGCCGTGCACCAGTAGATATCGCCATCATGGTAATCGAAGACGTATTGATGCGTCATCGCCGCATACACCAGATAGCCGCCGGTGGTGTGAAGAACACCCTTCGGCTTTCCTGTTGAACCCGACGTATAGAGGATGAACAGCGGATCTTCCGCCTTCATCCTCTCCGGCTTGCACTCGGGCTTCACGCTCTGCGTTTCCTCGTGGTACCAGAGATCCCGGCCCGGCGCCCAGCCTGTCTTGCCGCCGGTGCGGCGCACAACCAGCACGTTCTTTACCCTGACGTGATGCCTGGCAGCGATATCGATCGCCTTGTCGGTGTTATCCTTGAGCGGGATAGGCTTGCCACCCCGCATACCTTCATCCGAGGTGATGACGAAGGTGGATTCGCAGTCGACGATGCGGCCCGCCAGCGCGTCCGGAGAGAAGCCGCCGAAAACCACGGAATGAATGGCGCCGATGCGTGTGCAGGCGAGCATCGCATAGGTGGCTTCGGGGATCATCGGCATATAGATGGTGACGCGGTCGCCTTTCTTGACCCCGTGCTTCTTCAACACGTTGGCGAGACGGCATACCTGCTCATAAAGCTCATTATAGGTGATCTTCTTGTCGAGATAGGGATTGTCGCCTTCCCAGATAATGGCAACCTGATCGCCGCGCTTTTTCAAATGGCGATCGATGCAGTTGTAGGAGACGTTGGTGACGCCATCCTCGAACCATTTGATCGCGACCTTTCCCTGGAACGAGGTGTTTTTCACCTTGGTAAAAGGTTTGAACCAATCGATGCGCTTTCCGTGCTTGGCCCAGAACTTCTCCGGATCCTTGATGCTCTGCTTGTACCAGTTCTGATAGGTATCATCGTCGATGAGCGCGCTTTTCTTCGCGCTTGCCAGCACGGGATAAACCTTCTCGGACATCAATTTCCTCCAGAACCTGAGATGACGGGCCTCCACCCGCGAACCCCTCGAGCGAGGGGTGAAGTGCCTTCCATAGCATCATGCAAATCATGGCGTAAATATCTCAAATGGCTGATCGTAGAGGTGTTGTGCCGCCGTCTACAACCGGGCGTTGTAATATACCGTTACATTTTGTCATGGAACGCGGTCCATTTTGAACACATTTCGGCTTGATCGGTCGCTGCCTTGACTTGGGAGGACAAATGAGGCGCGCCCTATAATCATAAAATCTGCGCCACACCAAGGATCGAAGAATGATAATTCAACCCTTGCGCAGTGTTGTGTTCCGCGCGAAATTCACGATGCTTTTTCTGATGGTGCTCGCACTGGCAATCCCCGCGGATGCCGGAACGTTGCCTGAACCGTCAAACCCTCAAGAGCGAATTGGCGCTCATCTATTCGGTGATGAGCACGCGCATCTGTTGAAAGATTCCGTCTTCGACAAGATAAGCCCTCTGGTGCTCGCCGCCATGCCTCGCGGCAAGGCCTATATCGATTACAAGGCTCCGTCGAAGTGTGTCCCGGAACGTTTAAGGAATGTGCTCAACCGCGTATCGGCCAAATATGGCCCGATAACTGTCAACTCCACCGTTCGTTCGCGATCACGCAATCGCAGTGTTGGCGGACGTGATCAGTCCTATCACCTCAGCTGTCAGGCGGTGGATTTCCGCGTGCATGGCGGCGCGTCCGGATTGATCAATTTTCTTTCTTCCGCGAAAGATGTGGGTGGGATGAAGCGCTACCCGGCGGGTTATTATCACATCGATACCGGGCCGCGCCGCAGCTGGTAGGACCTAGCGAGCGCCGAAAATCGCCGAGCCGACGCGCACCGACGTCGCACCGAAACCTATGGCAATCCGGTAATCGGCCGACATGCCCATGGAAAGCCTCTCCACGCCGGCATCGGCCGCAATCTTGCGCAAAAGGGCAAAATGTGGCCCAGGGTTCTCATCGGCTGGCGGGATACACATCAGGCCCTCAATTATGAGGCCATGCATGTCGCGGCAGCGCGTTATGAAGGCCAATGCTTCCTTGGGTTCGATGCCGGCCTTCTGCGGTTCGGAGCCGGTATTGACTTGAACGAAGAGCTTCGGAAAGCGGTTCTGCTTCTTCATTTCCACGGCCAGAGTTGCGGCGATCTTCTCACGATCAACAGTTTCGATCACATCAAAAAGAGCGACAGCTTCCTGCGTTTTGTTGGACTGCAGCGGGCCGATCAGGTGCAATTCGATATCCGGAAAATCGGTACGCAGGTATGGCCATTTCGCCAGAGCTTCCTGTACGCGATTTTCACCGAAAACGCGCTGCCCGGCTTCGATAACCGGGCGAATCGCCTCGCCATCAAAAGTCTTGGAAACCGCTACCAATGTCACCGAACCTTCTGAACGGTTGGCCTCGGCTTCGGCCTTGCGAATTTCGCTTTGAACGGCAAAAAGTTGTTCAACGGCATTGGGCATGGCGCAGTTGAGTCCTATTTATGATACACGAGCCCGGTTTTCGCGGGTTCCTTCAGCTTCAAATGGTTGACGGTCCCACCAATACGTGGTGAAGGTCCCGCAACACTAGGGTGTGTCGAGATTCACGCCATGGTGGCCTGCAAATGGTACTTTTCTGCGCTTCCGGTACTCATGAACCAAAAGTTCACTCCGTTCCGGTTCTCGAAAATTACCATTTTCGGCTCACCCTGACTTGAACTTCGACGCACCCTAATCCAGTATCCTTTGCAAGAGAATCCCGTTCATGGCAACCGAACGATACAATCCCCGTGTAGCCGAAAAGCATTGGCAGAAGGTTTGGGACGACGCCAAACTTTTCGAAACGCCGAATGACGATCCGCGTGACCCGTACTACGTGCTCGAGATGTTCCCCTATCCTTCGGGCCGCATTCACATGGGCCATGTGCGCAATTATGCCATGGGCGATGTCGTTGCACGCTACAAGCGAGCCAAGGGATTCAACGTACTGCACCCGATGGGATGGGACGCATTCGGCATGCCGGCGGAAAACGCTGCGATGCAGAACAAGGTTCACCCGAAGACCTGGACCTATCAGAACATCGAAACCATGCGCAGCCAGCTCAAATCCATGGGGCTGTCACTCGACTGGTCGCGCGAGTTCGCAACCTGCGATGTCGAATATTATCATCGCCAGCAGATGCTGTTCCTCGACTTCGTCGAAAAGGGGCTGGTGACGCGCAAATCCTCCAAGGTCAACTGGGATCCGGAGGACATGACCGTTCTTGCCAATGAACAGGTGATCGATGGCCGCGGCTGGCGCTCCGGCGCGCTGGTCGAACAGCGTGAGCTAACGCAATGGTTCTTCAAGATCACCGATTTCAATGAGGAATTGCTGAGCGCGCTGGACGATCTCGACCAATGGCCTGATAAGGTGCGGCTGATGCAGCGCAACTGGATCGGCAAGTCCGAAGGCATGCTGATCCGCTGGGCGCTGGATGATAAGTCGCACGCCGGCGGCGAGAACGAGATCGAGGTTTATACGACACGTCCGGATACGCTGTTCGGTGCGTCGTTTATCGCGATCGCGGCAGACCATCCGTTGGCGAAGAAGGCCGCGGAAACCAATGCAGCGCTGGCGAAGTTCAACGAGGAATGCCGCCAGGCCGGCACGTCCGTTGTTGCGCTGGAGACGGCTGAGAAGAAGGGCTTCGACACCGGTCTGCGCGTCGAGCATCCGTTCGATCCGAACTGGAAGCTGCCGGTTTACGTCGCAAATTTTGTCTTGATGGACTACGGCACGGGCGCGATCTTCGGCTGCCCGTCGGGCGATCAGCGCGATTTGGACTTTGCCAACAAATATGGCTTGCCCGTAGTCCCTGTGGTCATGCCGAAGGACGCGGATGCGGCGACGTTCCAGATCACTGAAACGGCCTATGTCGATGACGGGGTGATGATCAATTCGCAGTTCCTCGATGGCATGACACCTGCCGCGGCATTCGAGCAGGTGGCGAACCAGCTGGAAAAGCAGACGATCGGCAATCGGCCGCAAGGTGAACGGAAGGTCAACTTCCGTCTGCGCGACTGGGGCATTTCGCGCCAACGCTATTGGGGCTGCCCGATCCCGATGATCCATTGTGACGATTGCGGTGTCGTTCCTGTGCCGAAGGCCGATCTGCCAGTCAAGCTGCCGGACGATGTCGAATTCGACCGCCCCGGCAATCCACTTGACCGTCACCCGACCTGGCGACACGTGAACTGTCCGCAGTGCGGCAAGGCTGCGCGTCGTGAAACCGACACGATGGACACTTTCGTCGATTCGTCCTGGTACTTTGCGCGATTCACGGCGCCTTGGGAGAATGAACCCACCGATCCGAAGATCGCCAATCACTGGCTGCCAGTGGATCAATATATCGGTGGCATCGAGCATGCGATCCTGCATCTGCTCTATTCGCGGTTTTTCACGCGGGCAATGAAGGTCGCGGGCCATCTGGATATCAGCGAGCCGTTCAAGGGCCTGTTTACCCAAGGCATGGTCGTGCACGAGACCTACAAGGGCAAGGACGGCTGGGTTATGCCAGCGGAGGTCAAGGTCGAAGAGAGTGACGGCAAGCGCCGTGCGATCCTGATCGAGACCGGAGAAGAGATCGAGATCGGTTCGATCGAGAAGATGTCGAAGTCCAAAAAGAATGTGGTCGATCCGGACGATATCATCGCTTCTTATGGTGCCGATACAGCGCGCTGGTTCATGCTGTCGGATTCGCCGCCCGAGCGCGATGTGATCTGGACGGAGGCAGGCGCCGAAGGCGCGCACCGCTTCGTGCAGCGCGTGTGGCGATTAATCTCGGAGGCAGCGGGAGTATTGCAGGCTGTCGAGCCTGCATCCGCTCTCGAAGGTGAAGCGCTGCAAATTTCCAAGGCCGCACACCGGACAGTCAAGCTGGTCGGCGAGGATATCGAAAAGCTCGCCTTCAACAAAGCGGTCGCCCGGCTGTACGAACTGGTGAATGTGCTTTCAGGACCTCTGCAGAAAATCACCGCCGGGGAAGCGGACATGGTGATGATCGCCGCGTGCCGCGAAGCGACCAATATGCTGTTGGCGATGGTTGGACCGATGATGCCGCATCTGGCTGAAGAATGCTGGAAAGCGCTGAACGGCAAGGATCTTATCGCACATCAGCCATGGCCAACCTATGACGAGGCACTGATCGTCGAGAACGATGTGACGTTGCCGGTGCAGATCAACGGCAAGAAGCGTGGTGATTTGACAATTGCCAGAGATGCGGATCAATTGGCGGTCGAAAAAGCTGCCCTCGCGCTTGATTTCGTCAGGGCCGCGTTGAATGGTAATCCGCCAAAGAAAGTCATTATTGTACCGCAGAGGATCATCAATGTCGTTGCCTGATCGTTTTCAACCGGGATCGCGTTCCGGGCGTCTGTTGTTATCGGTCTGCGTTCTTGGAATGGCCCTCATTGCCGGAGGATGCCAAGTGAGGCCGCTGTATTCGACACCGAGCCCTACGGTGACTGGAAGCGTTAACGACAATATACGCTCGAAGCTCGCCAACATCTCGATCAACCAGCCCGGCGACCGCGTGACGCAGGAAGTGCGCAACAATTTGATTTTCCTGTTTGCCGGCGGAGCAGGACAACCGGCCAGTCCCGCCTATTCGCTGACGCTGAGTGTCGCTTCAAGGGATTTGTCGTTGTTGCTCGTGCAGAATGCAACGAATGACAAATCCGGCCAGCCGACGGCTGGTTCGATTCGCATGACCGGCGCCTATACCTTGACGCGCCTCTCTGACGGGAAGGTTGTTGGTAGCGGAACACGCATAGTCACTGCGGACTACGACGCGCCAAGGCAGCGTTATGCCGTACTCAGAGCACAGCGCGACGCGAACAATCGTGCGGCGCGGGAGCTCGCCGAGTCGCTCAATCTCACTGTCGCCCAGGATCTATCCAAAATTTAGATACAAACGTCGGGGTGTAGATAATGCGCCTGACTTCGCTTTCGGCGACTGGCTACCGGTCGTTGCGTTCGATACGGCTCGATATCGGTCCGCTCGCACTGTTTGTCGGCGAGAACGGCGTCGGCAAATCCAATCTCTATCGGGCAATGCAACTGGTCAAGGCTTCGGCGGAAGGGACGCTTTCTTACGAGATTGCGCGCGAAGGTGGTATGCAGTCCGCCCTGTGGACCGGGAGACGCAGAACCGGTCCGGTACGTATAGCTTTCAACGCTTCGTTTGAAGATGAAGGAACGACTACTCGGGGGGATTATACCGTCGAGATCGGTTTGCGTCCGCCCGCAGCCGCGGGTTTTGCCTTCGAGCCGCAGATTAAGGAAGAGACTCTAACGATCGACAGCGGTAGAAGGCCGGTCGATATGATGGGTCGCAAGGGGCCGGCGGTGTTTGCAAGGGATGATTCTGGCCGGCGCGTCGAGCATCCAGTCAAGCTTCTCGATTCCGAAACGGGGTTGGCGATCCTTGGTAGCTCGGGGCGGTACCCCGAGATCGGCGATCTGCGCGCCACGCTGCTTGGTTGGCGTTTCTATCACGGCTTTCGCACCGACCGTGATTCGCCCGTTCGACGGCCGACATTGGCAATCACTGCACCAATGCTGGACGAAGACGGGGGCAATCTTGCTGCTGTCTTTGCGACGCTGGTGCATATCCGCGAAGATACGGTTGATCTCGACCGTTGCATCGCCGAAGCGCTGGGGGGTGCCACCCTCGATGTGCCGGTTCCGGGAGAGACTGCAACTTTCGGTCTGCGCCTTCCCGAATTTCCACAGCGCCTGTTTCGTCCGGAAGAGCTGTCGGACGGCCAGATACGGTTTCTGGCACTCGCGGGTGCGCTTCTTTCTTATCGGCTGCCGCGGCTGATTGCGCTGAATGAGCCGGAGACCAGTCTGCATCCGTCGATGCTGCCGGCTCTTGCCGACATGATCAGCCAGGCGGCGGAGCGCACGCAGTTGTGGATCGTGACCCATTCGCGCGCGCTGGCGGACGAAATTTCTGCTCGGACCGGTATGCGTGCCATGACCGTAGTCCGCCAGGACGGCGCAACATCCATTGAGGGATTGAGGCTAGACGGCCATTTCGGTGATGACGATTTATTATGATAATGCTCTCGCCTTTGCGCGCTCTCACGAACTTGCCAGAAAACTAATCCTTTCGCGCCAGACTCTACGAAATTTCTTTTCTCTATTAGATTGGTCGAGTTAACTAGCATTGGATCAATTCCCGGTCGGGCGGGAAGGCTTTTTTGTCAATAAAGCCCGCATCCAAAGAGGGACCAATGTCCAGATTGACACGCAGAGCATTTGGTGCGGCCCTTTTGGCTGCGGCTGTTTTTGGCACCACATTCGCCCAGGCCGCTGAGCCTCTAAAAGAGCTGAAAATCGGGTATCAGAAAACAGGTCTGCCTGTAATCGCCCGCCAGCAGCAGGTGATCGAAAAAGCACTTGAACCGCAGGGTATTGCGGTTAAATGGGTCGAGTTCACCGCAGGTCCGCCACTCGTTGAAGCGCTGAATGTCGGCAGCATCGATGTCGGTTGGGTCGGCGATGCGCCGCCGATTTTCGGACAATCCGCAGGTTCCGCGATTGCCTATGCCGCTGCTCTTGCGCCCAATGGCAAGGGCGAGGCCATCATCGTCAAGCCCGGCTCGTCCATCCAGTCGCTTGCCGACCTCAAGGGCAAGAAAGTAGGTGTTGGCAAAGGGACAAGCGCGCACAATCTTCTCATCGCAGCATTGGCGAAAGCCAAATTGGGCTACGATGAGATCACGCCGGTTTTCCTGAGTCCGGCCGATGCCGCTGCGGCGTTTGCCAGCGATAAAATCGATGCCTGGGCAATCTGGGATCCGTTCTTCGCTATTGCCGAGACGCGCTACAATCCGCGCATTCTCGTCCGCACCAGCGACGTTCTCAACGTCAACACCTATCTCATTGCCAATCGCGATTTTGCCAAGGCACATCCAGAAGTTGTGACGGAGACAATCGGCGCGCTGAAGGTCGCGGCTGATTGGGCCAACGCCAACAAGGACAAGGTGGCCGAAGCGCTGCATGAAGTGACCGGTGTGCCTCTCGACGCGCAGACCCTCGCGGCGAACCGCTCTGTTTTCAGCGTCGAACCGATTACACCGGCAATTATCGCGCATCAGCAGGAAACCGCAGACCGTTTCTTCAAGCTGAAGCTCATCCCCAATGCCATCAAGATTTCCGATGCCGTATGGACGGCACCAACCAACTGACTATGGACCGGAGTCGCGATATGACGCAGCCAGTAAATAACACCCCGCTCGATTTCTTCTGGTTCATCCCGACGCACGGCGATGGCAGCTATCTTGGTTCGGAACGGCAGCAGCGGCCGCCGGAACATGATTACCTCCGCGAGATTGCGCAAGCGGTCGATCGGCTGGGCTTCCCGGGTGTGTTACTTCCAACGGGACAAAGCTGCGAAGATTCCTGGATCACCGCAGCAGGGCTCGCCGCGCATACGGAGCGGTTGAAGTTTCTGGTGGCACTGCGCCCGGGTGTGACGTCGCCGGTTTTTGCTGCGCGGCAGACGGCAGCACTTGACCGCCTGAGCAATGGGCGCCTGCTGCTGAACGTGGTCGTTGGCGGCAATCCCAAGGAACTTGCTGGCGACGGCGTCTTCCTGCCGCATGACCAGCGCTATGAACAAGCCGCGGAATTCCTGAAGATCTGGCGCGATCTTGTCTCCGGCAAAACGGTCGACTTTGACGGCAAACATTATCGGGTAGAAGGGGGTAGGCTTGACCTCCTGCCGGTACAGGAACGCGCACCGCTCTATTTCGGCGGTTCATCCGATGCGGGACAAGACCTTGCGGCGGAACAGGTCGACATGTACCTGACGTGGGGCGAGCCAGTGGAGCAGGTAGCCGAAAAGATCGAGCGTGCACGTGCAAAGGCGGCTCGCAAAGGCCGCAAGCTGCGCTTTGGCATTCGCCTGCATTTCATCGTTCGCGAAACTGAAGATGAAGCCTGGGCCGCAGCGGACAGGCTGATAAGCAGGATCACCGATGAGCAAATCGAAGTCGCGCAGGCGCGGTTCCTGAAGGAAATGGATTCTGTCGGGCAGCGCCGGATGGCGGAACTGCATGGCGGACGCCGCGACAAACTCGTTGTCGGTCCCAACCTTTGGGCGGGCGTTGGCCTCGTACGTGGCGGTGCAGGCACAGCACTTGTCGGATCGCCGCAAAGCATCGCAACGCGGATTCGCGAATATCAGGCGGTTGGCATCGATACGGTGATCGGTTCGGGCTATCCGCATCTGGAAGAAGCCTACCGTGTTGCGGAACTTCTGTTTCCAGAACTTGGTCTTGGCGGAAATGCGCGTGCCCCGCGCCGGTCAATCGAGAACGAGTTTGGCGTTGGCTTTTATGGCGACAAACGCCTGCAGGCCTCCTCATGAGCCGGGCGCTCCGTTCTATCGGGCGCAGCGCGCTGGGCTGGCTTCTGCCAGCCTTGCTGCTTGCCGGATGGGAGGGCGCGTCGCGAGCCGGGCTTATACCGGCCAACGTCTTGCCAGCACCGTCCGCTGTCGGAGAGGCGTTCTGGAAATTGCTCCTGTCCGGTGAACTCATCGAGAATATCCGCATTTCGACATTGCGCGCGCTCAGCGGCTTCCTCGTCGGCGGTAGCATCGGTTTCGCGCTTGGCCTTGCCAATGGACTATCGGCGCTCAGCCGCGAACTGACCGACACGACGCTGCAGATGATCCGTAACATTCCACATCTGGCGCTGATCCCGCTGGTTATCCTGTGGTTCGGGATAGACGAGGAAGCGAAGCTGTTTCTCGTTGCGCTCGGCGTGTTCTTTCCAATCTACGTCAATACTCTGCTTGGCATTCAGGGTGTCGATCCGCAGCTGGTGGAGATGGGCCGCATCTATGGCATGTCACGCACACAGCTGTTCGTGCGTGTGATCCTGCCGGGTGCGCTGCCGTCGATCTTTGTCGGATTGCGCTATGCGCTCGGTATCATGTGGCTGACATTGATCGTCGCCGAAACGATTTCCGCGTCCTCGGGTCTTGGTTACATGGCGATGCAGGCACGCGAATTCCTGCTGATCGACGTCGTTGTTCTATCGATTTTGATCTATGCGCTGCTTGGCAAGCTGGCAGATTCGCTGGCGCGGTTTCTCGAGCGGATATCACTGCAATGGCACCCTGCCTTCCAGACTGTTTGAGGAACCAAGATGACCGCAGCGACCATAACAGCCCGCAAATCCTACTCCACGACGACGCCCGCCTATAAGCCGGCACCGCAAGGCAAGGTCTCGTTCTCGTTTCGCAATGTTGCCAAGCAGTTTGGCGGCAAGGCCGTGCTGCAAGGCATCAACCTTGATGTCTACGAGGGACAATTCGTTGCGGTCATCGGAAAGAGCGGCTGCGGCAAGAGTACCTTGTTGCGATTGCTCGCCGGGCTCGACAAGCCGACATCGGGCGAGATCGTTGCAGGCGTTCTGGAAGATGATCAGAAACGTACCCGTATCATGTTTCAGGAGCCGCGACTCTTGCCTTGGGCGCGGGTCGCCGCCAATGTCGGTGTAGGGCTGACCGGTATCGAAAAGGGCGAGACTGCGCGCAAGGAAAGTCTCGAGATTCTGGCCGAAGTCGGACTGGCGGATCGTGGCGGCGAGTGGCCGTCCGTGCTTTCAGGAGGGCAGCGGCAGCGCGTTGCTCTTGCACGGGCTCTGGTTGGCCACCCATCCATATTGGCGTTGGACGAACCTCTCGGCGCATTGGATGCGCTGACGCGGATCGAGATGCAACAACTGCTGGAACGAATTTGGCTGGCGAAGAAATTCACCGCGGTTCTGGTGACGCATGATGTAGCCGAGGCCGTTTCACTAGCCGACCGGGTCGTCGTCATCGATAGCGGACGCATTGCGCTCGACCTGGCGATCCCGGTAGAACGCCCGCGCCGTCATGCTTCGCCCGAACTGGCGTTTTTTGAACGGCAGATATTGGATCAATTGTATAATCGATAAGAAACACCCGCCGACGATGTCAGCGGGTGTTGAATTCAGATAGTAATACTCAGATCAGGCGATCTTCTGGCCGGTCTTTGCCCAGTCAGCGAGGAAAGTCTCGAGACCCTTGTCGGTCAGCGGATGCTTGACGAGCGCCTTCAACGTTGCCGGCGGTGCGGTTACGACGTCTGCACCGATCAGTGCGGCTTCCTTGACATGGTTGACGGTACGGATCGAGGCCGCAAGGATTTCCGTTGGATAGTCGTAATTGTCGTAGATCGTGCGAATTTCCGAAATCAGCTCGAGGCCGTTGATACCGATGTCGTCGATGCGGCCGATGAACGGCGAGATGAATGTTGCACCGGCCTTCGCGGCCAGCAGCGCCTGATTGGCGGAGAAGCAAAGTGTGACATTGACGAGATGTCCGTCGGAGCGAAGCGCCTTGCAGGCCCTGAGGCCGTCGAGAGTAAGCGGTACCTTGATGCAGATATTGTCGGCGATCTTGGCAAGCACGGCCGCCTCTTTCATCATCTGCTCATATTCGACCGCTGTCACTTCGGCCGAAACCGGTCCCTTGACGATGCTACAGATTTCCTTGGTGACCTCGAAGATGCTGCCGCCGGATTTGAGAATCAACGAAGGGTTGGTTGTCACGCCATCGAGTAATCCAAGATCGTTGAGTTCACGGATTTCCTTTACATCGGCGGTATCGGCAAAGAATTTCATCGGAGCAGTCCTTCCTGATATGACAAAGCGTCCAGTGACCTGGCCTATTATCGGAGATGGGCTATATCCCATCGAAAGTGGCTTTTCTTTATCGCAAAGCCGCGTCAAGGTCACGCCCATATGAGCCAGGATTCGTTCATCCCGCAAAAAATTGTTCCCGTGCTTGTGCCTATGCCGGCCGAGCGACCCTATAGCTATGCCGTGCCGGATGGCATGGACGTGCAGGCCGGTTCAATCGTTCGGGTGCCACTAGGACCGCGCGAGGTCGCGGGCATTGTTACGGAAGGCTCGACAGACTCGATTGATGCCAAAAAGCTGCGGCCGATTTCAGAACTCTTTGACTGTCCTCCGGTCGATGATGGCATGATGCGGTTCATGCGCTGGGCTGCTGATTATACGATATCGCCGCCTGGTATGGTGGCGCGGATGGTGCTTCGGGTGCCTGCTGCGTTCGATCCGGAGCCGCCTGTCCCAGGTCTGCGGTTCTCCGGTCGCGAGCCTGACAGGATGACGGGCGCCCGTGCCCGCGTGTTGGAACTTGCGGAAGACGGAATGGCATGGACCCGAACCGGACTTGCTCATGCCGCTGGCGTGTCGGCGAGTGTCATCGACGGTCTCTTTACTCAGGGCGTGTTCGAACAGGTGATGATCCCGGCGCGGCCAATCGTAGCTGCTCCCGATCCGGATTATGCGAAAGCGGCGTTGTCTCCCGATCAAACGCAAGCTGCCGGTCAATTGGTCGAAGCGGTATCCGCGAGCGGTTTTTCGGTATCCTTGCTCGACGGCGTCACAGGTTCGGGCAAGACCGAAGTCTATTTCGAGGCGGTGGCCAAGGCTATCGAAGAAGGCAAACAGGTGTTGATCCTGTTGCCGGAGATTGCACTGACACAGCAATTTCTCGATCGGTTCCACGACCGTTTCGGTTCGAAACCTGCGGAGTGGCATTCCGACCTCGCGCCCAGATCGCGTGAGCGGGTGTGGCGGCAAGTGATGGAGGGTCAGGTCAGAGTTGTCGCGGGCGCGCGCTCGGCTTTGTTCCTGCCGTTCAAGGATCTGGGATTGATCATTGTCGATGAAGAGCATGATCCGGCCTACAAGCAGGAAGATCGCGTTTTTTACAATGCGCGCGACATGGCCGTGGTGCGCGGGCATATCGGCAATTTTCCAGTGGTCCTGGCTTCGGCAACGCCATCGATCGAAAGCCAGGTGAATGCGAGCCAAGGTCGCTATACACGCATTCGCCTGCCGGGCCGCTATGCGGAAGCCGCGATGCCCGATCTCAAATCGATCGACATGCGCAAATCACCGCCGCGACCGGGTGGTTTTCTTTCCCCGGCGCTGGTCGAGGCCATCAACCAGACCTTGCAGCGCAAGGAGCAATCGCTGCTGTTCCTCAATCGGCGCGGCTATGCACCACTGACTTTATGCCGGGTATGCGGCCATCGGTTCCAATGCCCGGATTGTTCAAGCTGGCTTGTGGAGCATCGTTTTCGTGGTCAGCTCGTCTGTCATCAATGCGGGCACCGCGAGGCCAGGCCCGAGGCTTGTCCATCCTGTGGTACGCTTGACCACCTGGTCGCTTGCGGCCCGGGTGTCGAGCGCATCGCAGAGGAAGCCGAGAAGACATTTCCCGATGCGCGCATCATCGTCCTGTCATCCGATCTCATGGGTGTGAAGCGTCTGAGGCTTGAACTCGATGCAATTGCGCGTGGAGAGGCGGATATCATCATCGGCACGCAGCTCGTCGCCAAAGGGCATAACTTCCCCAACATGACCCTCGTCGGGGTCGTCGATGCGGATCTCGGGCTTGCCAATGGCGATCCGCGCGCGGCCGAGCGTACGTTTCAGTTGTTGAACCAGGTGACAGGGCGGGCGGGACGCACTGGCAAAAAGAGCCTCGGACTGTTGCAGACCTATCAACCGGACCATCCCGTCATGCGTGCGATTGTTTCCGGTGATGCGCAAGCCTTTTACGAGCGCGAGATAGAGGAGCGAGAACGTTCCGGGCTCCCGCCATTCGGCCGCCTTGCAGCATTGATTATCTCGGCAGCAACACGGCCAGAGGCGGAAAATCATGCCCGGGCTTTACGCCGTGCAGCGCCCGCCTCGCCGCAGATCAGCGTGCTCGGTCCGGCGGAGGCCCCACTCGCGCTTGTTCGGGGGCGCCACCGCTTTCGGCTCCTGATCCATGGCACCCGCAAGGCGGATATTCAGGGCTTTATCCGCGCCATGCTGGCGGCAGGACCAAAAGAACGGGGATCGGTGCGCGTGCAGGTTGATATTGATCCGCAAAGCTTCTTATAAAACTCGCCACGGCGGGCTGCAAATGGCGCTTTTCTGTGCTCCGGTGCTCACGTACCGAAAAGTACGCTCCGCTCCGGTGCTCGAAAATTACCATTTTCGCCACCCCATGACGAGTTTTGGGTCGGCGCTATGAAAGCAGGATTACAGGTAATTTGGGGAGGGGATAAGAAATGGAACTTTATTGGCCGGCGACTACTGGCGAATGGCTGGCTTGGCTGTCAGCGGCAATTACAGTGATCTTCGGATTGATACTGTTTTTTGCACCTCGCGTCGCACTGAAAATCATGCGCCTGCAAACCAAACCCGAGCGGCCTGAAGCCATATCTGAAGTGCGCGCTACATTTGCCGGATTTTATCTCGGACTTGGGCTAAGCGCCCTGGTTTTCTCCCAGCCCTTTCTCTGGATCGCGCTTGGCGTTTCGTGGGGCTTTACGGTCTTCGGCCGCCTGATCTCCATGATGTCGGATCGAGGCAACACGGTTTATAACTGGATATCGGTGCTTGTCGAAATTGCGCTGGCAACGGGCCCCTTGCTCTTCGCCTTCGGCTTCATTGCATAAACATGACAGCATTAGTTGAATCAGTTGCTCATAATTATCCAGAGCTGCGGCGATTGGGACGGCCTTTTTAGGGGATTCGCGTGTTGCGAGTCCTGAGTTCCTATGCTAGACGGCATTCAAATCTCGTCGGATACGGCTCTCGGGTTGTGCCTTCGGCGGTAAAAAAATCAATAATGCCAAAGATTTGACCGAAAATCCTTTCCGGTTTCCAGATTTTTGGCTCCAACGCAGAGAGCTTGTCGTTCGTGGCAGAAACTTCGTCGCTCATTACCGGTGTTGCCCAGCGTTACGCGGGTTCGTTGTTCGACCTTGCGTTCGAGACGAAATCCGTTGCCGAGGTGGAGAAGAATCTCGGCGAGTTCGAGGCTCTCATCAATGGTAGTGCCGATCTGAAGCGACTGGTTTTGAGCCCGGTCTTCTCATCGGGCGATCAGGTCAAAGCGATTTCCGCCATTCTTGCAAAAGCCAAGATCGGCGGCCTAGTCGGCAATTTCCTGCGTGTCGTCGCGCAGAACCGGCGCCTCTTCGCGGTGCCAGCCATGATCCAGTCATTTCGCCAGATCGCCAGCGCCCAGCGCGGCGAGGTTTCGGCGGACGTTACTTCGGCGCATGCCTTGACGGCGGCGCAGCAGACAGAATTGAAGGCCACGCTGAAAAGCGTCGCCGGCAAGGACGTGACAATCAATGTCACTGTTGATCCGTCGATCCTTGGAGGTCTCATCGTCAAGTTGGGGTCCCGCCAGATCGACACTTCACTTCGCACAAAACTTTCTTCGCTTAAGCTTGCACTGAAAGAGGTCGGCTGATGGACATCCGCGCCGCGGAAATTTCCGCAATCCTGAAAGAGCAAATCAAGAATTTCGGTCAGGAGGCAGAAGTCTCCGAGGTCGGTCAGGTTCTGTCCGTCGGTGACGGTATTGCTCGTGTATATGGTCTGGACAATGTTCAGGCCGGTGAAATGGTCGAGTTCCCGGACGGTACCCGCGGCATGGCCCTGAATCTCGAAAGCGACAATGTCGGCGTCGTTATTTTCGGTTCGGACCGTGACATCAAGGAAGGCGACACCGTCAAGCGGACAGGCGCCATCGTTGACGTTCCCGTCGGCAAGGAATTGCTTGGCCGCGTTGTCGATGCACTCGGCAATCCGATCGACGGCAAGGGCCCGATCAAGGCAACGCAACGTATGCGCGTTGATGTCAAGGCGCCAGGCATCATCCCGCGCAAGTCCGTGCATGAGCCGATGTCGACAGGCCTCAAGGCTATCGATGCGCTGATCCCGGTCGGCCGCGGCCAGCGCGAGCTGGTCATCGGCGATCGCCAGACCGGCAAGACAGCGATTATTCTCGATACTTTCCTTAATCAGAAGCCGGCTCACGATGCAGGCAATGAGAACGAAAAGTTGTATTGCGTCTACGTCGCTATCGGCCAGAAGCGTTCGACGGTTGCGCAGTTCGTCAAGATTCTCGAAGAGCGCGGTGCGCTTGAATATTCGATCATCGTTGCTGCCACAGCTTCCGATCCTGCGCCGATGCAGTATCTGGCGCCGTTTGCCGGTTGCACCATGGGCGAATACTTCCGTGACAACGGCATGCACGCGCTGATCGGCTATGACGATCTGTCCAAGCAGGCCGTGGCTTACCGCCAGATGTCCCTGCTGCTGCGCCGTCCTCCGGGCCGCGAAGCTTATCCGGGCGACGTTTTCTATCTGCATTCCCGTTTGCTGGAGCGCTCCGCCAAGCTCAATGAGGACAATGGTGCCGGTTCGCTGACCGCATTGCCTGTCATTGAAACCCAGGCGAACGACGTTTCTGCCTATATCCCGACCAACGTGATTTCGATCACCGACGGCCAGATATTCTTGGAAACGAACCTTTTCTACCAGGGTATCCGTCCGGCTGTTAACGTCGGTCTGTCGGTTTCCCGCGTTGGTTCTGCCGCGCAGATCAAGGCGATGAAACAGGTTGCCGGCTCGATTAAAGGTGAGCTGGCTCAGTATCGCGAAATGGCGGCCTTTGCCCAGTTCGGATCTGATCTCGATGCCTCGACACAACGCCTGCTCAACCGTGGCGCGCGCCTGACCGAGCTTTTGAAGCAGCCACAGTTCTCGCCGCTGAAGACGGAAGAGCAGGTTGCGGTGATCTACGCCGGCGTCAATGGCTATCTCGACAAGCTCGCCGTCAATCAGGTCAACAGTTTCGAGCAAGGTCTGCTCACATGGCTTCGTACGGAACACAAGGACGTTCTCGCGACGATCGCCAAGGAAAAGCAGATCAGCGACGAGACCAAAGGCAAGCTCAAGGCCGCTGTTGACGGCTTTGCCAAGTCCTTCGCTTAACATTACGGACGGGATGAACGGATGCCTTCGTTAAAGGATCTGAGAAACCGGATCGCCTCGGTCAAGGCGACGCAGAAGATCACCAAGGCGATGCAAATGGTCGCCGCGGCGAAGCTGCGTCGTGCGCAGGAGGCTGCGGAAGCCGCTCGTCCCTATTCGCAGCGCATGGCTGCGGTGCTGGCGAACATCGCTTCCAATGTCGATGGCGATGATGCGCCTGTGCTGATGAGCGGTACCGGCAAGGACGATGTACATCTCTTGGTCGTTTGTACGTCTGAACGTGGCCTTTGCGGCGGATTCAATTCGCAGATCGCGCGTCTGGCTCGTGACCATGCCCGCCGGCTTTTCGCCGACGGCAAGACGGTCAAGATCATAACCGTTGGCAAGAAGGGCGCAGACATCCTGCGCCGTGATCTCGGCAAGAACATTATCGATCATGTCGATCTGCGCGAAGTCAAAACACTTGGTTTTGTCAACGCAGACGAGATCGGTCACAAGATCATCGCGCTCTTCAATGAAGGTGCGTTCGATGTCGCCACGCTGTTCTATTCGGAATTCAAGTCTGTGATCGTACAGATACCGACTGCCCAGCAGTTGATTCCAGCCAGTGAAATCGGCGATGTCGAGCCGGAGAGCGCAGGCGATGCAGTTTATGAATATGAGCCGGATCCGGCCGCCATTCTCGGCGATCTGATCCCGCGTAATATTTCCGTCCAGGTTTTCCGCGCTCTCCTTGAAAACGCGGCATCGGAGCAGGGTGCGCGTATGTCCGCTATGGACAACGCAACCCGCAATGCCGGTGACATGATCAACAAGCTGACAATGTCGTACAACCGCCAGCGTCAAGCCCAGATCACCAAAGAACTGATTGAAATTATTTCGGGCGCGGAAGCGCTCTAATCGCGAAGGTAAGGATCGATGGCTAAAGCAGCGACCCCGAAAACACCCGCAGCCGCCAAGGCTGCCCCGGCAGCAAAGACACCTGCAGCAAAGACATCTGCCGAGGCCGTGAAGCCGGTTGAGAAAGCCGCTGCCAAGGCCGCTCCAGCTGCCAAAGCCGCAGCTCCGGCAAAGGCAACAAAGTCAGCGACACCCAAGACTGCTCTCAAGGCAACTGGTGTTGCCGGCCGCGTCAGCCAGGTTATCGGCGCTGTTGTCGACGTGGCCTTCGATGGTGGTGTTCTGCCGCAGATCCTGAACGCGCTGGAAACCGACAATCTCGGCAACCGCCTCGTTCTCGAAGTTGCGCAACATCTCGGTGAGAACACTGTGCGCACGATCGCCATGGACTCGACCGAAGGCCTGATCCGCGGCCAGGTTGTTTACGACACCGGTTCGCCTATCATGGTGCCGGTCGGCGAGGAAACACTTGGCCGCATCATGAACGTCATCGGCGAGCCGGTCGACGAAGCAGGCCCGATCAAGACAAAGCTTTCCCGCGCCATCCACCAGCCAGCCCCGGCATATGTCGAGCAGTCGACGGAAGCCGAGATCCTTGTCACTGGCATCAAGGTGGTCGACCTGCTCGCACCTTATGCACGCGGCGGCAAGATCGGTCTCTTCGGTGGTGCAGGCGTCGGCAAGACAGTTCTCATCATGGAACTGATCAACAACGTTGCCAAGGCGCATGGCGGTTATTCGGTATTCGCCGGTGTGGGCGAACGTACACGCGAGGGTAACGATCTCTATCACGAGATGATCGAATCCGGCGTTAACAAGGAAGGCGGCGGAGAGGGCTCCAAGGCCGCACTCGTCTACGGCCAGATGAACGAGCCGCCAGGGGCACGCGCCCGCGTTGCTCTGTCAGGTCTGACTGTCGCCGAGCATTTCCGCGACCAGGGCCAGGACGTTCTGTTCTTCGTGGACAACATCTTCCGCTTCACGCAGGCCGGTTCCGAAGTGTCCGCTTTGCTTGGCCGTATCCCGTCCGCCGTGGGCTATCAGCCGACACTCGCGACGGATATGGGCCAGATGCAGGAACGCATCACCACGACGCACAAGGGTTCGATCACATCGGTTCAGGCCATCTACGTCCCCGCCGACGATTTGACCGATCCTGCGCCTGCGACTTCGTTCGCTCACCTTGATGCGACGACGGTTCTCAATCGCGCGATCTCCGAGAAGGGTATTTACCCGGCTGTGGATCCGCTGGACTCGACATCGCGCATGCTCGATCCGCTGATCGTCGGTGACGAGCACTACCAGACGGCCCGTCAGGTTCAGTCGATCCTGCAGCGCTACAAGTCGCTTCAGGACATCATCGCCATCCTTGGCATGGACGAGCTTTCGGAAGAAGACAAGATTGCTGTGGCCCGTGCCCGCAAGATTGAACGCTTCCTGTCACAGCCATTCTTCGTTGCTGAAATCTTTACCGGTTCGCCGGGCAAGCTGGTCGATCTGGCGGACACCATCAAGGGCTTCAAGGGTCTCTGCAATGGTGACTATGATCACTTGCCGGAAGCTGCGTTCTACATGGTCGGCTCGATCGACGAGGCGATCGAGAAGGCACAGCGTCTGGCTGCGGAAGCAGCTTAATGCATGACTGATGGCGGGCTGCGGCCCGCCTTTTCGCCACAGGATTTGAGTGAATATCATGGCAGAAGCCTTTCAGTTCGAACTCGTCTCACCAGAGCGTCTGCTTCTTTCGGAGCAGATTATCGAGGTCGTCGTTCCAGGTACCGAGGGCTACATGACCGTTATGGCGCACCATGCGCCATTGATGGCAACAGTGAAGCCGGGCGTCGTCGCCGTGAAGACACCGGACGGCAAGCTGGACAGCTATGTGGTTTTCGGCGGCTTTGTTGACATTACGCCTGACGGCTGCACGCTCCTTGCTGAATCGGCAGTACACGTCGCCGATATAAGGGCCGATGAATTGCAGAACCGCATAAAGGACGCCCAGGAAGACTTCGAAGACGCGACAACCCGCGAAGATCGGGCCAAGGCAGAAGATCTTCTCGGCCAACTGAAGACACTTGAGGAAGCCATCAAGGCTGCCTGATCGGGCCAAACCGATCGATGATAGATCAAGCGGGCTTCGGCCCGTTTTTTATTACGGCAGTTCCCCCAGTGATCACAGGCGAACGGCCAAGGCGGCGAATGGAAAGTCCGCCGTACGATCCTTGATAGGGCCGGCGAAACCATATTTACGGAACAATGGCCGCCCCGACGATCAAGTCCAGGTCGAACGACTGGATCATGTTCTTTCCAAAGCTATCGCGCTAAGATCGTTCCGAGAGACTATAGGGCGGGGGCGAGAAAGAAATGAGGCGTCTGTTTGTCGGTGCTGCAATCATCGTTGCCGTCTACCTCTTACTCGCATATGTGGCCCTTCCAACTGTCTGGACTCACTATGAACGACAGCCCGGCCTCGCTAATCATCCCATGGTGACGAAGACTGCCCGAGGTATTCCGGGCGACCCGCTGAATGTCGGCCTTATAGGTGATCGTGAGGACATTATCCGCGCCATGCATGCCGGTGCCTGGTATCCGGCCGATCCCGTCACCTTGCGTTCCAGCATCGATATCATTGGAAGCGTGATGCTCGACCGGCCTTACGACAAGGCTCCGGTCAGCCCGCTATTTTATGACGGCCGCCGCGAGGACCTCGCTTACGAAATGCCCGTTGGCAGCAGCGCAAAGCAGCGCCATCATGTTCGTTTGTGGAAGGTGCTCGATACGGGCGTAGAACAAAGGCCCGTATGGCTCGGTTCCGCAACCTTCGATCAACGTGTGGGATTCAGTGAGTATACCGGTCAGGTAACGCATGACATTGCACCGGATATCGATGCCGAGCGCGACTATTTTGCCAATAGTCTTACGGGGGCGGGTATGGTGGACGCGATCTACCAGGTCTCGGGTGTCGGTCCGACGCTGAATGGCCGCAATGGTGAGGGCAGCCCGTATTATACCGACGGCGAAATTCGCATGCTCACCTTGGTTCACGACGGGCTACGCCGGAGCCAACCCCCCGAAATACTGGCGTCACCGCCGCTCATTCAAGCCAAGGACAATGCCTGGATGACAATCAAGGATGCGTTGGGCAATTAGCCCGGCTACGATCAGGCCTGATATAGGGTAATGGGCTGTCTTTACCGCATCTTTCATTTTTAGAGCCTATAAGAAGCCGACCGCATCTCTGGAAGGCATCGATGAACACTTTCAATCGCTGGATGACGATGTTCGAGGCGTTGTCGCCCGTCAGGCAGATATTGCTGGTGCTCGGTCTCGGCGGTGTCCTCGCAAATGTCCTGGCCGCCCTCTTCTTCAAGCTCGGCGGTTACGATAGTCTCGACAAGACGATCCTTGTGACAACACTAATCGTTATCGTTGTCGGAGGGCCGCTTGGAGCATTTCTGGTCGGATTGAACTATCGCCTGAAGATTTTGGCGCACGAGCTCGACATCGCATTTCGCAAAGACGGGATGACAGGGCTATCGACGCGTCATGAGTTTTATCTACGGGTCGAGCAGATGATCCTTGGCAACAATCCTGCTCTCAGTGCCGGGGCCGTGCTCTATATAGATGCCGATCACTTCAAGTCGGTCAACGATCGGTTCGGCCATGCCGCTGGAGATGATGCCCTGCAAGAGATAGGAACGCTCATTGGAAAGCGGTTGGGTCGGCGCGATGTCGGCGCGCGCTTTGGCGGCGAAGAATTTGCAGTTTTCCTCGCCGATGCAGACTATGGCAAAGCATCGTGGGTGGCGCACGGCATACTGCTCGATGTCCGGGCCATATCGAGGAAGGTCGCCCGGAGCGAACTGTCATTGACGGTCAGTATCGGTGTTGCGTTTCATGAGCCTGGGCAAACACTGGAACAACTGGTCAATGCCGCGGATGAATGCCTCTACCGGGCCAAGAACCAGGGGCGTGATCGCGTCGTTTACGAGATGGCTTCGTAGCACCAGGCTCTCAAATCGGCTGGACTTTGCGCATATCACTCAGTTGCCGCTTCATATTGTGAATCCGCGCTTGATCCTCGAGGGGACGGCGCATCGCCACGCTGGTCGAGAGAATATCGATCACGACGAGCGCGGCAATGCGCGAGATCGTCGGTGTATACATATTGGTGTTCTCAAGCGTCTCGACGATCAAAGCCACGTCACAGTAACTGGCGAGCGGCGAGTCCGAACCCGTCAGACAAATAACGGCGGCGCCGTTTGCGCGAGCAATACGGGCAATCTCGATGATGGAGCGCGTTGTTCCGGTATTGGAAATCACAAAGGCAACATCGCCCTGCTTCATCATTGAGGCGATCATGATTTGCTGATGTGAATCGAGCTGTGCCCCGCAAGGAACACCAAAGAGTGGAAATTTCTGCTGGGCGTCTCGCGCAACAATGCCCGACGCGCCAAAGCCAAAAAATTCGATGGTCCGGGCTTGCGCGAGAATATCGATGGCTTTGCGCAGAGCGGTCCTGTCAAGGTGTGATCTCGCCCAATCGAGACTGGTCATGGTGTACTCGAAGATCTTCTCAGCCACGGTCTCCGGATCATCGGTATCTAGCAGGACTGAATGGGTCGCCGGTGTGCCGAAAGCCAGACTCTGAGCGAGCCGTATCTTGAAATCCTGGAAACCTTTGCATCCGATCGCCATAGCAAAGCGCAGGACCGTAGGTTGGCTGACCTCGGCAAGTGTTGCTGTCTCACCCACCGTAGCCTTCAGGATTCGCTGGGGGTCCTTTAGAACCACATCCGCGACCTTACGATCTGATTTGCGCAGGCCGGCCCGCATCGCGCGGATAATTTCTATAATATTCCGACCACCGGCATCCCGGATATCTGTGCGTGCGTCCCTTTCATTATCGTCTGCTTCTCTGTGCATCGCTATCGCTCCGATGCTTCGAGAGCGATTGCGGAAATCCGATCGAACGATGGCCCCGCCACAGGGATTTCAATATTGAAGACTTCGGCGATTACCTGCGTCCAGCCGTGCAGGAAGTAGGTCCAGCCATCCACAACCTGCAGATTGTGGTTCTGTTGCAGGCTGCGTGCCTGGTCGAGAAAAATCAGATCGCCTCGATAATTCAGATCCCATATCACAGAACGATCAGGAAACTGGCAGGCGTTGGACAAGGGCGAACCCGGTGCATCCTTGCCGAGGCCCGTGGCATTGATGACGAGAGAGCCCGGCTTGATCTGGCGCAATACATGGTCGTTGGCGTCAGTTTCAGGAGATAGAATGTATTCTATGGGGACGACGCTGTTGACCTGTTCATGAATGCGACGGATTTCATCCAGCCGTTCATGGCTGCGATCAGACACGAGTATCCTCCCGGGGACGTCCTCGCCGCGCGAGCGGCGCATCAGGTGCCAGGTGATTGCAATCGTAGAGCCGCCTGCGCCCATGCAGAAGAGGTCAGCTTCACTACCGGAAAAATACTGCTCGCCGAGAAAACCATCTATGGCAAGGCCGGACGAAATGGGATCCTTCGCATGACAGATCAGCTTGCCGTCGCGTTTGGAAATGCAGCTGGTTTCACCCATCAATTGTGCGAGCGGATCGATAGTGTCGAACATATCGCGGCAAGCGTGAAAGAGATCAATCTTGTGAGTCGTCACCAGTGCGCCGAGAGAAAGGGGATCGTCCCGGATGAACGCCACAGCTTCGCGATAGGCGGCAGGATCGTCATGGAGTTTAAAATCGATGCCCTTGATGACAGCGGTTTCAAGCCCGAGATACTTGGCCCATGCGGGAAACACCTTCATGATAGAGCTTTTGCCGGTTGTGACACCGATGAAGTAAAGTGTGGGCAGCGTCGCAGGTGTGTAAGCAGTCACTTACGGTTCTCCAGATGAGTGGGCTTTTTGATCAAGGATTATTCTTCATGAGTGCAGCGACCTGTTCGCCTGTCCGCGGGTTGTAACAGGCGTTGTCCACCAATTCCCACCCGTTGCCACTGCTCATCACACGATGGCGCATGCCGTTTGATTTCTCGATGATGCTGTAGTCCTGCCCGCTATCGGAAGGGTAAGCGAAGACCATCACAAGGTCCGTTTCACCGATGTTGATGGAACGGTGGATCCAGTATGGCGGAACATAGCAGATAGTCTGCGCGGTGATTTCGATAATGCGTGTCTCGCCCTCCGGCGATTCCAATTGCATGAGACCATGCCCGCTTTGACCGTAATAAATTTCCGGCCGATCCGCCTTCGCATGAATGTGACCGCGCGTGAGGAAAAACTCCCTGTCGACGCGCCCGGGATTCATGCGGGTGACGCCGTAATTAAGGTCACCGGCATGCGTGCCCGGCCGAAAATCTTCGACACTATAGACGACCGGATCATTCAGGCTTTTTATGAGCGCCGCATGCGCGTTTGCGTTCTCATAGACCCCGACGAGGTCGCTCAAGCGCTTTTCATAACGACCGGTGTGGCCGCTCATTCGGCCGGCAAAAGGGTCTACGAGGCAGGCGACCGGTTCGTGCACAATAGTCAATCTCCGTTCTGTAGTAAAATTACATAAAACTACAAAAGTGCGCGCGCAAGCGAATATTTGCAATCCGAGCGGAGCACTCGCTTGCTGTCATTCGGGGTAGAATTGTGTTGACTGACAAAAATTGCGTAATTACGCTACAAATAGTTCGGGGGATTCATCAAGGTCAGGTCCTTGGTGGGAGGAGATCTATGTCGGATTTTAAGGTGTCCTGCTTCCGGATCGCAGTTTGCTGCGTCAGCGGTGCGGCATGACTCGAAATGATCCGATCAAGCATTTTTTTATCTGGCCAGCGCTACTGATCGTCCTGGTGATTTCCATATTTCCGTTGATCTATTCGCTGACGACCAGCTTCATGAGCTTGCGGCTCGTCCCGCCAATACCGCCGAGATTTGTCGGATTTGGCAATTATATTGAACTCCTGCAGAATCCACGGTTCTGGCACGTCACGTGGACGACGACGATCATCGCCTTCATCTCCGTCGGCTTGCAGTATGTGATCGGGTTCTCCGTGGCGCTCGCGCTCAACAGAAATGTTCCGGGCGAGGGTCTGTTCCGCGTCAGTTTCTTGTTGCCGATGCTCGTTGCGCCAGTCGCCGTTGCTTTGATCGCGCGGCAAATCCTCAACCCGACCATGGGTCCGCTCAATGAGCTGATGACATTTTTCGGCTTTCCCAATCTGCCTTTCCTGACACAGACGAGATGGGCTATCGGGGCCATTATTTCTGTTGAGGTTTGGCAATGGACGCCCTTCGTCATGCTGATGTTGCTTGCAGGGTTGCAGACCTTGCCGGATGATGTCTATGAAGCAGCAGCGCTGGAGAATGCCAGCTCGTGGCAGCAATTCTGGGGGATCACCTTCCCAATGATGCTGCCAATTTCTGTGGCGGTCGTGTTTATCCGGCTGATCGAGAGCTACAAGATCATCGATACAGTGTTTGTCATGACCGGTGGAGGTCCGGGGATTTCAACCGAAACCCTGACACTGTTCGCCTACCAGGAAGGCTTCAAGAAGTTCAATCTTGGTTATACGTCGGCGCTGTCCTTCCTGTTCCTGATCGTCATCACGGTTATCGGCCTTGTCTATCTCGCGATCCTGAAGCCCTATCTGGAGAAGCACAAATGAGTGTGAGGGATCTGAAGGGGAATGGACGCTGGTGGGCGCTTGCGGGCTGCCTGCTTTGGCTGGCATTTACCTTCTTCCCGCTCTATTGGGTGACAATAACGTCATTCAAGTCGCCATTGGGTGTTGTTGGCGGGCCGACTTACCTGCCGTTTGTCGATTTTGAACCGACATTGACGGCGTGGACCGAGCTTTTGTCGGGCCAGCGCGGACAGTTCTACAATAACTTCATGGCCTCGACGATTATTGGCCTTTCAGCCTCGGTCATCGCCACAGCGGTCGGTTCGATGGCAGCCTATGCGCTCGTGAGGTTCACTTTCGAGGTCAAACTCCTGACGGGTGTTATATTCGTCGTGGTGGCTTTCGGTGGATACCTGCTGGGACGACACGTTGCGGGCTATGGTCAAGCGATATCACTCATTTATGCCTTTATCGCGGCTCTCGCGCTCGCGATCGGCTCCAGCCGGATACGGCTCCCCGGTCCCATTTTAGGCAATGACGACATTGTCTTCTGGTTCGTCAGCCAGCGCATGTTTCCGCCGATCGTCGCGGCATTCGCGTTGTTTCTGATGTATACTGAAATGGGAAAGCTCGGATTCAAGCTCGTCGATACCTATACCGGCCTGACCTTCGCCTATGTGGCTTTTTCACTTCCGATCGTGATCTGGCTGATGCGCGATTTCTTTGCCGCATTGCCCATCGAAGTGGAGGAAGCGGCGATGGTGGATAATGTTCCTTCGTGGAGAATATTCTTTGGCATCGTGGTGCCAATGTCGAAGCCAGGACTGATAGCGACGTTCATGATCACGTTGGCGTTCGTCTGGAACGAATTTTTGTTTGCGCTGTTTCTGACGAACTCCAGATGGCAGACTCTTCCAATTCTCGTCGCGGGTCAAAACAGTCAGCGCGGTGACGAATGGTGGTCGATTTCTGCGGCCGCCCTGGTTGCCATCATACCCATGGTTATCATGGCTGGAATTCTAAGCAGGCTGATGCGATCCGGCCTGCTTCTGGGAGCAATAAAATAAGCATTCACGATAACTGATCATCATAAATTCCAGGGAGGAAAACATGAGAAGATTGCTATTGAGTACTACGGCTGCGGGTCTGCTAGCGATGGCGGGCGCGTCACCGGCGCTTGCCTGCGACCCCGACTATACCGGCATCACTCTGACTGCGACGACGCAGACCGGACCATATATCGCTTCCGCGCTGCAGCTTGCCGCCAAAGGCTGGACAGAGAAAACCTGCGGCAAAGTGAATGTCGTCGAATTTCCATGGTCAGAGCTCTATCCAAAGATCGTAACATCGCTGACATCGGGCGAAGACACATTCGACGTGATTGCCTTCGCGCCAGCTTGGGCGCCGGATTTCACCGACTATCTGTCGGAGATGCCCAAGGCTATGCAGTCCGGACCAGACTGGGAGGATATTGCTCCCGTTTATCGCGAACAGCTGATGGTCTGGAACGGCAAGGTTCTGTCGCAAACGATGGACGGCGACGCGCACACCTATACCTACCGTATCGATCTGTTTGAGAAGCCGGAAAACCAGACGGCATTCAAGGCCAAGTATGGCTACGATCTGGCGCCGCCAAAGACCTGGAAGCAGTATCTCGATATTGCTGAATTCTTCCAGCAACCGGCGAACGGCCTGTGGGGTACCGCAGAGGCTTTCCGCCGCGGCGGACAGCAATTCTGGTTCCTTTTCAGCCATGTTGCCGGTTACACAAGCCATCCGGACAATCCCGGCGCCATGTTCTTTGATCCGGACACGATGGATGCCCAGGTTAACAATCCTGGCTGGGTCCGCGGGTTGGAAGAATATATAAAGGCGTCGAAACTCGCGCCGCCCAATGCGCTGAATTTCTCGTTCGGCGAAGTGAATGCAGCGTTTGCCGGCGGTCAGGTGGCGGAGTCGATTGGCTGGGGTGATACCGGTGTTATTGGCGCCGATCCCAAGCAATCCAAGGTTGCCGGCAATGTCGGCTCGGCATCGCTGCCTGGATCGGACGAAATCTGGAACTACAAGACCAAGAAGTGGGACAAGTTCGACCACGTTATCCAGACATCGTTCATGGCGTTCGGCGGGTGGCAGGCGGCTGTTCCCGCTTCATCCAAAAATCAGGATGCAGCTTGGGATTATATCAAGTTCCTGACCAGTCCCGCTGTATCAGGACAGGCGGCGATCACCGGTGGCACCGGAGTCAACCCGTATCGCATCTCGCATACGACCAACGCCGATCTTTGGTCGAAGATATTCTCACCACGTGAGGCCAAAGAATATCTCGGTGCCCAGAAAGATGCCGTCACCGCCAAGAACACGGCGCTTGACATGCGCTTGCCGGGCTATTTCTCCTACACGGAAATCCTGGAGATCGAGTTGTCGAAAGCATTGGCTGGCGAGGTGACGCCGCAGCAGGCGCTAGACACGGTGGCGCAGGGATGGAACAAGCTGACCGATGATTTTGGCCGGGACAAGCAACTTGCGGCCTATCGCTCGTCGATGGGCCTTCCGGCAAAATAATGACAAGTCAGTATCCCGCCCGCCGCAAGTGTGGGCGGGATAGTTCGAGACGGGAAATGAAGCGTCCGTCGCCGCTGTAGCAGCGCGACGGAGTTCGTATGAAAAGGCACAGCATGTCCCTAGTGCGTTTGCAACAGGTCACCAAATCGTTCGGCAAGGTCGAGGTTATTCCACCACTCGATCTGGTGATCGCTGACAAGGAATTCGTTGTGCTTGTCGGGCCTTCCGGTTGCGGGAAGACGACAACCCTGCGCATGATCGCCGGCCTGGAACAGGCGACGTCCGGAGAAATCCGCATTGGTGACCGCGATGTCACCAATCTCCGCCCTGGTTTGCGCAACTGTTCGATGGTGTTCCAGAACTATGCGCTTTACCCCCACATGACGGTCGCCGAGAATATTGGCTATGGCATGAAAGTACGGGGCACATCAAAGGCCGACATTGAAACCTCGGTCGCAAACGCCGCGCGCATTCTCAACCTCGGCGCCTATCTTCAACGCAAGCCCAGCGCGCTTTCGGGCGGACAACGCCAGCGCGTCGCCATTGGCCGTGCCATTGTGCGCCAGCCGGAAGTCTTTTTATTCGACGAGCCGCTTTCCAATCTCGATGCCAAGCTGCGTATTGAAATGCGAACCGAGATCAAGCTTCTGCACCGCCGCCTGAAAACCACCATCGTCTATGTGACGCACGATCAGGTCGAGGCGATGACGATGGCCGATCGGGTTGTTGTGATGAACCAGGGACGTATCGAGCAGGCGGCGGACCCCATCACACTTTATGAGTCGCCGAAGAATTTGTTTGTCGCTGCCTTCATCGGTGCGCCGAGCATGAATTTCATCGAAGGCCGGCTCGAGCGGGATGGTAGCGGGCTCAGCTTTCAGGCGGGAAATGATGTGACGGTGCCAATACCGGCAAATCGAACACAAGCGCTGACGAGCGCGGCCGGCGAAGAGGTCGTGCTTGGCATCAGGCCGGAGCACACGATGATTGCGACGGGTTCGTTTCCAACGGTGCCGCTGAAGGTGGCTGATATCGAGCCGCTCGGACCACACACGCTTGCCATTGGCAAGACAGGAACTGCGCCATTCACGGCACAGGTTGCTGCAGGCTCGCCGATCCGTCCCGATGACATCGTCAACATTCCGATCGATGTGGAAAGGATGCATCTGTTCTTGAAGAGTACAGGCGAAGCACTTGGCAGGTAAGCTCACGCTTGCGATCGATGTAGGCACGGGAAGCGTGCGGAGCGCACTCGTGGATTCCAAGGGCAAGATCCTTGTGATTGTCGCGCGGGAACACGAGCAGATCGTGACGCAATTCGGCTGGTCGGAACAGCGGCCCGACGATTGGTGGCAGGGCGTTGTGGCGACGATCCGCGAAGTGCTCGACAAGGTCCCATACGCGCGGTCCAATATCGATGCGATTGCCGCTTGCGGCCAGATGCACGGTACCGTGCTCGTGACCGACGCCGGCAAACTGGTCCGTGATACCGCACCGCTGTGGAACGACAAACGCACAGCAAGTTACGTTGCAGCTTTCGAAAGACTGCATCGACCTGAAACCTACCTCGCTGACTCTGCCAATCCAGCGACGCCCGCCTGGCCCGGTTTCAAGCTGCAGTGGTTGCGCGACAATGACCCTGATGCCTACCAACGGACAGCGGCAGTCCTTATGCCAAAGGACTATATCAATCTGCGGCTGACCGGAGAGATCGCCATGGATCGCACCGATGGAGGTGCAAGCTTTCTCATGGATCCGATGACTGGAGAATGGTCGGAAAAGATGATCGGGCTTCTGGGCCTCGACAGGGCCAAGCTGGCGCCATTGCGTAATCCGGTAGAAATTCTTGGTCACGTTACGGCGAAAGCAGCGATCGAAACCGGGTTGCGCGAGGGGACGCCGGTCCTTGTCGGGGCGGGGGACTATCCGGCTGCGCTTCTTGGATCGGGCGTATGCCGTCCGGGCGTCGGATCGGAAGTCATGGGCACTTCCGCGATCATAACTGCCGTTTCAGATCAGCCGCTGCTTGACGCAGCCGTCTGCAATGTTGGAACGGTCGAGGGCAATTGGGGCGCCTTCATGCTGCTGGAATCGGGCGGGGACGCCATGCGATGGGCTCGCCGGGCTTTCCATGAAAAGCAGCTGTCATATTCCGATATCGTTGGGAGGGCTGAAGAAGCCCCGCCGGGATCGGAAAGACTGTTCTTCATGCCCTATCTTGCAGGCGAACGGCTTGGCGAACATCGCAATGCGCGTGCGCAATATTTCGGGATAGGCGCTTCCCATGGCCTTGCGCACATGCACCGCGCAATTCTTGAAGGTGTTGCCTTCGCGGTGAAGCGTCACATCAATGTTCTCGATGCCATTTCTGGAGTGCCCCTTGAACGGATAATCGCTTCGGGCGGCGGCGCGAAGACGAAGCTCTGGATGAGGATCAAGGCCAGCGTCTACAACATACCGATTCTGGTGCCCGCTGAAGCTGAATGCGGCATTGTCGGCTGCGCTATCATGGCCGCCACAGCGACCGGGCGCTTTACTAACGTGGAAGCGGGCGTGGACGCCCATGTTTCCTACGTTGATGAAATAATGCCAGACCCGCGTTGGTCGGATATATATGCGCCGATGCAGATGTTCTTCGAGAAACTTTATAAACACAGTCAAGCGCTCTACGACGATTTGGACCGCTTGCCCCAATGACATTTAGCGGTGAATGCTGAGAGGGTGTTTTCAAGGTGATGGCATGCAGACGAAACTAGTCAAGGCAGACGGCGTAGAGCTGGCAAGCGAAGCATTCGGCAATCCGAATGACTCGGCGATCCTGCTGATCATGGGCGCCATGGCCTCGATGCTGTGGTGGCCGAAAGAGTTTTGCCAGCGCCTCGCAGGCAAAGGCCGCTACGTAATCCGCTATGACAATCGTGATACGGGGCTTTCGACAAACTATCCGGTTGGCAAACCCGAATACAGTTTCGACGACATGGCCGATGATGCAATTCGTGTGCTCGATGGCTACGGCATTTCGTCGGCGCATATCGTTGGGATGTCCATGGGAGGCATGATCGCACAACTTGTGGCATTGAAATATCCGGAGCGATCGCGAACACTGACACTGATAAGCACATCACCTGTCGGCTTTGATACCGCTCATCTACCCGGAATGACTGCCGCCTACACAGAGCATTCCGCCAGCTACGCCGATCTCGATTGGTCAGATCGCACGCAGGTTGCCGAGTTCATGCTTGCTGACGTCCGCGCGATTTCCAGTACGAGACATCCATTTGACGAGCAACATGCGCGAGACTTCATCGTAATGGACTATGATCGGGCGCGCCGTTTTGAAAGCGCAACCAACCATTTCGTGCTTTCCAGCGGAGATCAACAGAAGGGCAAGCTCACCCGCCTTAGACTGCCGCTTCTCGTTATCCACGGCACGTCTGATCCCATCTTTCCCGTCGAACACGGCCGCGAATTCATCAAGATCGTACCAGAGTCGAAGCTGGTCGAGATTGAAGGAGGCGGTCATGAACTGCATCCGGACGACTGGGACACAATGCTCGAGGCATTGATCGGACATACAACGAGTAAAGAAAATACGCGTTAACCGGTAAATCCGGCAGGTCGGTTTGAGATTAAATTTAGTCTACTAAATGCCTGAACGCTGCGACCACTTCTTCATAGACCTTGCGCTTGAAGGGAACGATGAGGTCGGGCAATTGTGCCATGGGTTTCCACGCCCATTCGTCGAATTCGGCCGTGTGACCGCCGGGAGGCGGATTGATCGCAATTTCGGTTTCGTTGCCCTCGAAGCGATAGGCGAACCACTTTTGCGTCTGGCCGCGATATTTGCCTTTCAGCGCAACGCCAACAAGATGAGGAGGCAAATCGTAGTTGATCCAATTGGGTGCTTCGGCGAGGAGAGATACGGATTTCATACCCGTCTCCTCGTAGAGTTCGCGCAAGGCCGCCGGTTCCGGGTTCTCTCCTTGATCGATGCCGCCCTGCGGCATTTGCCACAGCTGCGTTGCACCATCCATTTCGTCATTGGCAATGACGATGCGGTGCCCGGCCCAGACCAGACCTTGCCGATTTAATACCATGATACCAACGCAGGGCCGGTAGGGCAGAGATTCAGGATCGACAGGTTGCTTGTTCTTGCTCATGCAAAATACTCCGGGCCACCGGTTGCTAACCTTTTTCAGGATCGCGGACAAGGGCGGAGACAGGAACGATCTCTATACCGCGCGCCTTCGCCTCATTGGCCCATGATGTGACGGCCTCCACTGTCACGTCGAAGGCGGAGCCAGTGGCGATCGCCGTACCCTTGGCACGAGCAATGCGCTCCAGCTCATCAAGCTTCTTCAGAATCGCGCCGCGATCCTGCGAAGCGTCGATCAACAGATCGGCTGCGGCGAAAGGCGCGCCCTGTTGCGCGGCAATGCTATCGGCCTTGCTGCGCGCCGATGTGCCATCATCCAGGTAGAGAAGACCACGCTTGGCGATATCCTGAACAACAGTGGTCATTGCCTCGGGTTCAGCGGTGAAGCGTGCACCCATATAGTTCATGACGCCTGTGTAGTTGGTGATACGGCCCATCGTCCGATGCAGGTTTTCCAAAGTCGCCGCTGGCGATGCATCCACGGTCAACGTGTTGCGCCCTGGGTTGACTCGCGGATAGTCATAGGGTTCGAGCGGGATCTGCATCAGCACCTCATGGCCATCCTGACGCGCTGCCTGCATCCAGCGGAGAAGGCTGTTGCCTTCCGGCGAGAAGGCCAGTGTCACTTCGGGAGGCAACGTCTGGATTGCCTGTTGCGAGCCGGTTTGCGAAAGGCCTAACCCCCCGATGATAATAGCGACGCGAGCACCGCGCGCGCCTGACCATGGCCGGGCATAGATATCGAGCGGGCGACGGCCATCGGGCGCAATTATGGGCAATGGCCCCTGCGGGCTTTGCTCCAGCATATCGGGTTCGGGGATATGGGCAGTGCGGGGGTCCTGGGCGCGCCGCGTAGGATCGCCAACAACGATGACCTTGGGGCCGCCTTCAGGCGCTGTGACGATGTTGCCCGGCTGGCTTTTATTGTCATGCGCTGGGGCGGGGGGCGGGATAACGGTCGGTGCGGCTTCCGCAACCTGCGGCTTTGGCGGTTCAGGTACGGGCCGTCGGAAGCCTTGATGGCTGGTGTAGGTGACGAACGAGGCAAGGCCAAGGACACAGACAATCGCAGCCGATGGCAATAGCCAGCGGATTAGCGATGTCTTGTCAGTTTTTGAATCTGGCCGTTTGCTGTTTTGTCCCAGCGGCCGGTTGAGATCGGAGTTCACGCGTTTTGGCCGCAGTGGATATCAGGGAGGGAAACACGGTTGGGAAAATGAACCATGGGGACCAGACTATAGGAGAGAAGTCCGGTCCCCATTTTCATATCAGTTAGGCACGCCCTTCTTGGGATCGGCCGGGAAGGCCGCATTTGCCTGTTCGCCGCGCAAGAGCTTCAGCGCCTGGATGAGCTGGAGGTCGTCTTTCGGATCTGGCGGCACATAGGCGATCGAGCCGGAACCCTCTGCATCTTCTTGCACGCCTTTGATGTGACCCTTCAAACTGGATTCACTCATCGGCTCCGCCTTGCCCTGAAGGTCGGCGGGAAGCGGCTGATCGACAGCGATGTCCGGAACAATACCCTTGCCCTGGATGGATTTTCCAGCAGGTGTGTAGTAAAGCGCCGTCGTCAGACGCAATGCGCCGCTTTCGCCGAGCGGTATGATTGTCTGTACCGAACCTTTGCCGAATGAGCGTGTTCCGAGGATCGTTCCGCGGCGATGGTCCTGCAACGCACCGGCGACGATTTCCGAAGCACTGGCCGAGCCGCCGTTGATCAGGACGATCAGCGGCTTGCCGTTGGTCAGATCGCCGGGCCTTGCGTCGAACCGGGTGATATCCTGCGGATCGCGGCCACGTGTCGAGACAACCTCGCCCTTGTCGAGGAAAGCATCGGAGACGGCGACGGCCTGATCCAGCAGACCACCGGGGTTCAAGCGCAGATCGAGGACGAAGCCCTTGAGCTTGTCATCCGGAACCTTGCTCTGGATATCCTTGATCGCCTTCTGCAGGTCCTCGAAGGTCTGTTCGGTGAAAGAAATGACGCGGACATAACCAACGTCGTTATCGACCCGGGAGCGGACAGCTTTGACCTTGACCACGTCGCGGACAATGGTGAGTTTAATCGGCTTGTCGGCACCCTGACGAATAAGCGTCAGTTCGATAGGCGTGTTCACCTCGCCGCGCATCTTGTCGACGGCGTCTGTCAGCGTCATGCCACGCACCTCAGTGCCATCGATTTGCGAAATATAGTCGCCCGCCAAAACGCCAGCCTTCGATGCCGGCGTGTCCTCGATCGGAGCGATAACCTTCACAAGTTCGTTTTCCATGGTGACTTCGATACCGAGGCCGCCGAATTCACCCTTGGTCTGAACGCGCATGTCCTGCGCCTGTTCGGCATTCATGTAGGATGAGTGTGGATCGAGCGAGGTCAGCATGCCGTTGATGGCGCTCTCGACCAGCTTTTTGTCGTCGGGTGGCGTGACGTATTGGGCGCGTACGCGCTCGAATATATCACCAAAAATTGATAGCTGTTTATAGGTATCGGTGCCCGCAGCTTCTGCAGCGGTTGTGGGCAGAGCTCCCTGCACAACGACCATTGCCGTCGCACCCAACAGGGCTCCGGCCATGAGAAGCGTTAGCCTACGTATCATTTGCGGTCCTTCCAGCAAGCCTTTCCGCCCACCAGGGAGCGGGATTAACAGGTTTTGTATCCTTCCGGAACTCAATGTAAAGCATTGGAGCTCCATTTCCCATCGGAACAGGTGCGGTACTCGCAATAAGTTGCTTGTTCATCACACCGACCGGTTCTCCAGCCAGTACAAACTGGTTCTGGGAGACGTTGATTTTATTCATTCCCGCCAAGACAACATGATATCCATTGCCCGCGTCAAGTATCAAGAGTTGACCATAAGACCTGAACGCGCCCGCATAAAGGACTACGGCGTCGACCGGTGAAGTAATCGTGGCGCCTGGCGCGGTCGCGAGCGTATCGCCCTGAACCGTGCCGCCTACGCCGTCATCGTCGCCGAAATGCTTCACCAGCTTGCCTGCTGCTGGCATGGAAAGATGGCCTTTCAGCGACGCAAAATTAATTTGTGCCGAAAGACGGCTCTGGTTGGAGGCGAAATCATCGGCACGTTGCTGGCTTGCGGCCATCTTCTGTTGCTCCTGCGCGCTCGCAGCATCCGCGGCCTTCTTGACCTCCTGCATGTCCTTTTCCATGGAGGCGATCAGATCGCGTAGCGACGTGGCTCGCTTGGCGAGGTCCTCGGCACGCTGTTGCTCAGCGAGGCGCGTTTCTTCAGAGGTGGTCTGCATTTTTTGCTTCTCAGCAAGAAGCAGGTCGAGCCGTGTCTTCTCCTCCGCCTGCCCTGAAAGTGCGGCGGTCAGACGGCTCCGTTCCTCGGCAATCGAGGTCTTGACGCGGGTTAGGTCCTTGAGATCTGCAATCAGGGTTTCGGTTTGCTGACGCATTTCGGGAACAACAGCGCCGAGAAGAACCGCGCTTCGCACGGATGCGAGGGCATCATCCGGACGAACGAGAATTGCCGGCGGCGGGTTGAGGCCCATGCGCTGCAAGGCCGCAAGCACTTCGGCGAGCGCGCCACGCCGAGATTTCAGCGACGCCTTTATACTGTCTTCTCGCTCACGCAGACCGGCGAGCTTGTCGCTAAAGCCGGTGATATCCTCACTCAACTTTTTCTCGGTCTTGGCCGACTGGATGAGTGCGGCGGTTATCGTGGTTTGATCCTTTTTCAGCGACGCGATTTCATTGTCCAGCGCCGTGACACGTTCCGAGGACATCGATATCTGCCCGGTCAGGTCTTCAAGTTCCTTGGCAGTTTGTGCGCGTTTTGCATCCAGAGGTTCGGGAGCCGATTGCAAGCCATTTTCTTGCGCTTGAACGAACGATGGAATGACTGACATGCCGGCCAAGGCTATCATCAGGAAAACGACATGTGAGAATGTGCGTTTGCCTTTCAGTGTTGCCTTTAGTGCCTCAAATTTCATTGCCGGACCGGACTAGAGCGATGGTTTGATCCCGACTTTAGGGAGACTTCGATTAATGAAGTATTAACCATAAACCAGCCACGTCGAAAGTCTGATGATTTAGCATTGATTGACGTGGCGGAATTGCGGCGCTCCGATCACCGCATTGAACTTTGGTCGATGCTTCTTGACGCGGATACCGTCCAGGGGGATGGAATTCGCTCCAACATGTCTATATTTAGGTGATGGCTGCATCTGCAAAATCACTCAGTGATCTTGGGCATCCGGATGTGGCATCCCCTTCACCAATGGTTCTCAATATGACCGATTTGACGATCGTAATCCCATGTTACAACGAGTCCGGCAACATCGGAAACCTGGTGAGGGAAATCAATACAGCGCTCTTATCCGGCCCATCCTATGAGATCATTGTGGTCGATGACGGGTCCGCTGATGGATCGGCGGAGGAAGCCGCAGCTGCCGGCGACCACACCCGTGTGCTGCGCCACAAAAAACGCACTGGCAAATCACGCGCCTTGATCAGCGGCTTTCGGGCGGCCCAAGGCCGGTGGATTGCGACGCTGGATGGCGATGGCCAGAATGACCCGATGGATATTGCGCGATTGTGGCCTCGCCTTGAGCGCGCATCTCCGGCGCTTTTCGCGGGTGTAAGGAAACGGCGTAACGATGGTATCGTCAAACTGTTAACTTCAAGATCCGCCAATTTCGTGCGCAAACGGCTGCTGAAGGATGATTGCCGGGATGCGGGCTGCGGTTTCAAGATTCTTCCGGCTGTAGTAGCGCAAAGTCTGCCCTATTTCGACAACATGCATCGGTTTATTCCGGCTTTGTCGCGACGGGCCGGGCTGTCAGTAATCGAGGTCGACGTCGAGGACCGGCCAAGACTGGCCGGCGTATCGAAATATGGTTTTTTTGACCGCGCCGCGGTGGCGTTTCTTGATACAGTCGGCGTTTTCTGGCTCATCCGCCGCTATTCTGATCCGGTATCGGTAACCGAGATGAATAGCGCTGGAAGCTAAAGGTTCGCAATTCACCATTGAAGTTTCGCACTCGCGCGGTCACCCGTGTTACCGGTCCGATTGGCTGTGCGTCGGTGGGTAAACGCGCTAGTGCTTCTTCGCCAGGGTCGTCATTACCCTGCCAGACCAGAACAATATCCGAGGCTTCGCCCCGTTCAGGCGGCCAATGCAGGAGCGCGGCCACATTGCCCGCATCATCCTGACGGTTGGACGCGATCCTCGCAGGCGTGGGATTCTGTGCGCGGATCGCGTCGGCTATGCCGTCGAAGGGAAAATTGAATCGAGGGGTGCCGAACAGGGCAATCATTGCGACTGCCAGCGGGGCAAGGATGTACGTTACGCCTGATATGACCAGTACATTGCGTGCGCCGAGTACCTGCGGCAAAGAAAGCGCCAAAAGGATCGCAGTTGGTGCCAGAATCGGGGCCATGTAGCGCTCTGCGACGGAATGGTAATCGGCAATGAAAACCAATACGGCGAAGGCGCCAAGGCCGATCAGTATTGTGCGAAGCAGGAGCTTGCGGACATCCTCCTCGCCATCCGGCGGGGGGCGTGGATGATCTCGAGTCCGACCAATCCAGAAGATTATGAGCGCAGGCCCAGCCCACAGGAAGGTTGAAATCAGGAGACTGGCAAGCCCGTCGATCCCTACCCGCGGAAGATCGAATGATTCCAGGTAGCCGATGGCCTGCGCAAGCTTATGCATTCTGCCGGCTGTCGCCGCCAAGGGTGCGTTGAGGGAGGCGACAATGACGGGTGTAAAAGCGGCAATGAAAATAGCAATCGAGATCCAGATCCGCCGCTGGAACAATTGACGGCGAATGGTTGGCGTTATCACCGCAGCGATGAGGAAGCTGACCAGAAAAATGAAGAAGTTGTATTTGGCCAAGGCCCCGATTGCCGACCAGATGCCAAACCAGATGTATGCACGCGGACCCTTCCCCTCACGCAACAGCGCAAAGGCATGAACGATGCCGATCGATGCGGAAATAACGAGAATAGTATGTGCTGTAGTCTGGATGGACATCCAGACTATCTGCGGCAGAAACGCCGACGCAGTTAACGCTAGTACGCCTGCGCGGTCACCACCCAGTCGGCGCGCAGTATCGAAACTAAGCCAGTGATAGAGCCCAAGCAGGGAAAGGCGCACCAGAGCGACAGCAAGAACCCAGTTCCAACCAGTCAGTTCAAGCGCGAGTCGCACCAGCCAATTGTACATTGGCGGATGCGAGTTGCCATAGTTCCAAGCGAACGCAACTTCGCCAACGAATTGCGCCTCATCGATTTCCATAAACCGCGAAAGAAAGAGGCGCAGTACTAAGATGGCAAGGATGTACAGAACGATTGCACGCGGGGCGAGGCGTGCAAGTTTTGACCAATTGATTGGTGGGCCATCAAGTGAGGCCATGCTGAATTTTCGCCAGAACACCTTTGGCTCCCACGCTTCATTCAGCGTGACCTACTACAAAAATTGATTGTGCCGCAATCCCGGACAGGACTTCTTAAAGATACACAAAAACCGCCGGTACGAGACCGGCGGTTTTTGTGATTTGCTGCGGTTAAGCGCGACGTATGATGCTGGCGATCAATGAGATTAGTAGCAGCGCCAGGAACACGTAGAAAATGATCTGGGCGATGCCTGCCGAGGCGCCGGCAATACCACCAAAACCTAACGCGCCTGCCACAAGTGCTATGATCAGAAAAATTACAGCATAATAAAGCATTTATCATCTCCCTGTCTTGTCGGATTCAAAACGGGCAAGACGCTGTTTTGTTCCCGAGGCAGGAGGGCAACGCGCTCTACGCCTTGGCTTTGCTGCTCTCTTTAAAGAACAGGGCCTGGGTGATTAATGCCTTGACCATATCGGGATTGAACGGTTTGGTAACGAGGAAGGTCGGTTCCGGCCGTTCTCCTGTCAGCAATCTTTCGGGAAAGGCGGTGATGAAAATAACAGGAACCGCATCCTGGCTGAGAATGTTGTTCACCGCGTCGATACCGGAGCTTCCATCCGCAAGCTGGATATCTGCAAGAATCATGCTCGGATGGGTGGCGGAGTAAATCTTGAGCGCCTCGTCGCGCGTCCGTGCAATGCCAACCACGCGGTGCCCGAGGGTCTGGACCATGTGCTCGATATCCATGGCGATCAAAGGTTCGTCCTCAATAATCAGAATGTCGGTTGCGATCTGTTTCGAAATGCCGACGGATGCCTCGTCCAACAGCCCGTAAAGTTCGCCATCCGTGACTTCGAGAATTTCCATCGTCTCGGCCTGGCTGAAACCTTCAAGGCTGATCAGCAGGAAGGCCTGACGGGCTTTCGGCGCGATTGCAGTGAGGTTGGCCGCTGCATGTCTCTCCCAGCCGAACTCGGATTTCAATTCGAGAGGGCGGACATTGACGGAGTTGAAATGTTTGATCAGCAGCTTGTAGAGGCTAGCACGATCGGAGCCTGTTTGAGGGAAAAGGGAAACGTCGGTGATGAGAATTTCAAGCGTCGCCGCAACATAGGCATCGCCAGAAGATTGCGAGCCGGTGATAGCGCGAGCGAAACGGCGAAGATACGGCAGATGAGGGGCTATCCGGGTGGACAATGACATTATAGTGATTTCCCTGTTTCGGGTGGGGTACTGAGGCGTGGTGAGTTCCTTCCTGAAACACTTTCGCAAAAAAAAAGTTCCCTGTAACGGAACTTTCTTCTTTGTCAGGAATTGTCATCATTAATGTGCCTTGGGTACAGGCTCTATTCATACTACAGCGACGAACCACCAGCAAAGATCAGACAATGAACGCCAAAAAGAATTCTATTGACGCTCCTGAAAAGGTGCGAGTTCGCCGCCGCGACATTAAGAACGCTGAAACAGAAATTGGTCTGAAGTTACGCGCGCTTTACGCATCGGTGCAGGAGGAAGAAATACCGGCTCGTTTTCTCGATCTTCTTGAAAAGCTTGATGAGGCTGAACGCAATCATACGCAATCATCCAAATAACGGGCTGTTGAATGGTACATGAATCTGCCGACTTCAAGAGAGATTTGATTGCTGCCTTGCCGAAGCTGCGAGCATTTGCAGTGTCACTGATCGGCAATCCGGACAGGGCAGATGACCTTGTGCAGGATACGATTATGAAGGCGTGGGCCAAACAGGATTCGTTCGAGCCCGGCACCAATATCAAGGCTTGGCTGTTTACGATCTTGCGCAACGAATTCTACAGCCAGATGCGCAAGCGCGGGCGCGAGGTTCAGGATTCCGATGGGATATTCACCGAGCAGTTGTCCGTTCATCCGGCACAATATGGCTCGCTGGATTTGCAGGATTTTCGCAAAGCGCTCGAAAAACTGCCCGACGATCAGCGTGAAGCGATCATACTTGTCGGCGCGTCGGGCTTTTCTTATGAAGAGGCTGCCGAAATCTGCGAGTGCGCTGTCGGAACGATCAAAAGCCGTGTGAGCCGTGCCAGAACACGTCTGCAGGAATTGCTCGAGATTCAGGGCGAGGTGGACTACGGTCCTGATTCGATCGCAACGCAGGTCACATCAAACAAGTTCGCCTGAGGAGCCGGTTTCATTGAATCGCTTTTTCGACGGCGATAAGGCGGCTACAGCTTTGATAATTTGACTTTTGCCGTAGGGTTTACCGACAACGGTAACTCCTACAAAGCCATCTATGCCACCTGCTTCCACATCATACGCAGTGGTGAAAACGAGCGGCACGCCTCGCGATTGCAATAGGGTAGCCGCCTGCAACGAAGAAACGCCGTGCGCTTCGACCTCGATGATTGCAATGTCGCATTCGGCCTCGCTTTCGATCCAGGCAAGTAGTTCACTAACATTCGAAACCAGATCGACGGATTGCGCCTGGCACTCTTCCGCGATGCGCTCCAGCTCTAGTCCAATCAGATATTCATCTTCGAGGACCAGAAGTCGCATGCCTTTCAATTCCATTTAAGATGCTCCTGTGGGGACTTCTTATGCACAGGAGCGAATCGCAATGTCATTTAACTAAGACATGCGGATTGCGAAGAAATGTTAAGCAATTCACAGGCGGCATGATAACTTGTAACCCGACATCAACTGAACGGCCACAATGAAAACCACGAAAACTTCGGCTGCCCGGCAGTACCCCTGTGACAAATGTCCATTGCAGGAGTTTCCGCATTTTCAACGGCATACCAAAGAAGAAATATCGTTCCTCACGGACTTCAAAACGGGCGAGCTGGTTGCCGACGCCGGTACGACTGTCCTTGTGGAAGGTGCCAATAGTGCGCACCTCTTTACCGTGCTTTCGGGCTGGGGCTTCCGCTACAAGACATTGGAAGACGGTCGCCGGCAGATCCTGAACTATGTTCTTCCTGGCGATCTGATTGGTCTGCAGGGATCTGTGATGCGTGAGATGCAGCATTCGATCGAGGCTTTGTCGCCGATGATACTTTGTGTATTTCAGCGCGATAAACTTGCGAACCTCTTCCGAAACTATCCCGAACTTGCCTATGACATAACCTGGATTGCTTCCCGCGAGGAACAAATGCTCGACGAAATCCTGCTGAGCGTAGGACGGCGCACGGCCTTGGAGAGGGCAGCCTATCTTTTTGCCTTCGTGTTCCAGCGTGCCAAATCAGTAGGGATGGTCAGGAGTAACAAGCTGATGGTGCCGCTGACGCAGCAACATGTGGCTGATACGCTAGGCCTTTCGATTGTTCACACTAACAAGACGTTGAAGAAGCTCGCGGCTCGTAACGCCCTTCGTTGGCTTGATCGCGGGTGCGAGATCCTTGAGGAGGACGTGCTCCTGGACATATCGGGATGGCAGGGTTTGCCGGGCACGCTTCGACCATATATCTAGGGTATTCCCATGGAGGGCACATCATTTGTTGTGGTGGCGCAGAGTTGTCATGAGCTTTTCACAGAGGCCGCTAAGGGGCTTGGCGATCGTCCTTTCGCTCGGCATGATTATTGGTTCAGCCGGCTCCACGATTATCCTAGCGCGCAGCGTCAACAATCAGATCGACGATATCCTCGCCACCTATAAGGTGCGCGAACAGGCGTATGGTTCGCTGTCATTGATGACCGAGGCTCACAACAGTCAGCGCGGGTTCATCTTGACGAACAGTACCCCGTTACTCGATCATTATCGGAACGTAACAGCCCGGCTCGACGAGAGCCTCAATACGCTTACGGAAATGACCAAGGGAAATCCGCGGCAGCAAGCTACGGCGACTCGAATCCGCGATCTGGCGAAAGCAAAACAGAGAAACGTGGATGCGGCGATTGCCCAGGCGGTTGCGGGGATGAGTATGGAAGCGCGTGAGTCCCTCGGACCAAATTTCGGCGTTGGTCAACTCGATGAAATCAACAAGACGGTCGACGGCTTTCTCGCAGAAGAAGATCGAAGGCTGATTGAACGAAACATTGCTGTGGATCAAATGAGAAGCTGGCTAACAATAGCTGCGCTCTCTTCCCTCGGGGGTGCTCTCATTCTGGCAGTCATTCTTGCGAACCGAACCAGACGTTATGTACGCAAGCTGACAGAGGGACAAACATTGCTTCTTTCAGAAAAAACAATTCTGGAAAGTATGGTCCAAAACAGGACGGCGGAACTTGAAAAAGCCATGCTCTTGGCAAAACGGGAGCGGGCTCGCGTGGAAACACTGCTGCAGGATTCCGACCATCGCATAGGAAATTCGCTTGCGACGGTCTCGTCGCTACTCGGTATTCAGATGCGGGACGTATCGTCGGAGGAAATACGCGCCGCACTCGGGGCAGCCCGCGACAGAATTCAAACCATTTCGTCGGCCCACAGACGTCTGCGGCTTGGAAAGGATCATGAGACTGTTCGTGCGGATGAATATTTGCCGGACGTCATCGCTGATATCAAGCAGTCGACCGCCCATGAACGAGATATCAGGATTGTCGCAGAGCTTGCCCCAATAAACCTGAGCTCCCGCGATGCGACGACGCTGGGAATAATCATCGGCGAGTTGACGATGAACGCCATAAAACACGCTTTTCCGGGCAGCAAGGCCGGAGAGATAAGAATCGATCTCGTGCGGGGTGAAGATGACGTTCTGCGGCTGGAGATTGCCGATACCGGCATCGGCATGCAGAAGACATCGAAAAAACGCTCCTCTGGACTTGGGTCGCTTATCGTCAATCAGCTTTGCCAGCAATTCGACGGATCGGTTGTCTACTCTGTCCATCCGGGCGGGGGCACCTCAGTAAAGGTGGCGCTACCCGGCCTCATGGAGATACAGTCAGAGGAGGCCACCCAAAAGGATGAGTGATCGGTCGTCAGAGCGTTGCCGCACCTGTTTCCGGCTTTTCAGCATTCAGATGACCAAGGGCAAGTTCAATGTCCCGCAAATTTCGTGTTACACCATCATCAGGATCCATACCACTTTCCGTGGCCGCTCGCTGTAGTCCCCGAGCCTCGCTCAGCAGTTCTTCCAGTTTGGCAATCTTCTGGACCCTGCTCAGACCCTCGTCAGATAGAATGTCATTCGCTTCAAGCATTTTCGGCCTCCTTCGATCTAACGAAAACGAAGGTGCTGGATAAATGTTCCAAATAAGGAACAAAGCACAAAGGGTTGCGTTCTTGATGGAGCTGTATCGATGGTACGAGTAGGGTGGCGATGCGAGCCATCATGTGGATATGAGATCGGAAAACATTTCAGAAAGCACGTTAGAATTTCTTTCGGGGTCGTCGCGTCGTGATGTTCTTTCGAGTTTGAAGACGCTTGAAATTCGCGAGCATGACAACGAGTTCCATTGTTTGGCGGAACTCGCATTGTCGATGTCCAACAGCAGCGGCGCACAGATCACGCTTGTGGATGAGAAACGAAGCCGTATCTTGTCCAATGCAGGCCGTCTTGGGATAGCCAATATCTGGGCTATTGAAGCCAGTTCACTGGCGGCACCTGAGAGGGGTTGCCTGATCATTCTGAACGCCGCCGAGGATGTTCGCTATTCCGAAATCGATGCTGTGACCCATAGGCCGAATCTCCGGTTCTTGGCCGTTGCACCAATCTGCGTCGCCAACGAGTGTATTGGAGCTCTCAGCGTCCTGTCCGACGAGCCCCGAACGGAATTCGCTTTAACCCAGCAGAAGCAACTCATGCATCTGGCAAGACTTGCCGGTTCGTTTATCTCGCTCAAACGTGAATCCCGCACGGAAACCGATGCCATGGCGAAGTTGCATCAGGATGAAGATCGCAATTCCATGGCACTTGAGGTCGGCAATGTCGGCAGCTGGGTATGGGATCTGCGCACGGGCAAGTTCAGTGGCAACAGGATGGCCTATTCCATGCTTGGTCTCAGTCCCGATCAACCTGTCAGCGGCGAAGACGTCTTCCGGGCAATGCACCCTGACGATTTTCCAATCATGAAATCGGCCTTCACACGCGCGCTGGTCAGTAATCAGGATTATGTCGGAGAATTCCGCGCTGCGTCATCGGGTCAATGGCTTCTAGGACGCGGCCGCATTTTCGAACGCGATGCCCAGGGAAGACCCGTGGTCGCGGTTGGTGTCAATATTGATATTACGGACACAAAAAAAGCCGCCGAGAAAACGCGGCTCCTGCTGCGCGAGCTCAATCACCGCGTCAAAAACACCTTGGCAATGTTGCAATCGCTGGCACGGCAGACGCTCAATCGAACATCCGATCCAGCCGAGTTCATGGAGGCGTTTTCAGGACGTCTTCGGGCCATTTCGGAAGCACATACATTGCTTTCCGATCGAGAATGGAGCGGCATCAGTCTGATCGATCTGATTGCAAAGCAAGTGGAGCCTTATGCGGGTTTTGATCCTCGACAGATCGAGCTCGCAGGGGAGGACATGGTTTTACCGCCGGACCACGCACTCGGGCTTGGCATTGCGCTGCACGAGCTTGCCACCAATGCAGCTAGACATGGCGCCCTGTCCGTCGCCGACGGTCGCGTGCGGGTGTCATGGCAAATAGAACCCGGCCTCGATGAATCCCGCGTTACCATCCACTGGGTAGAATCCAACGGTCCGAAGGTGCTGCCGCCGGAAGCGCGAGGGCTTGGTGAAAGATTGATCGAGCGCAGTTTGGATAAGGTTCTATCGAGCAGCGTCAGATTGAGTTATCCGGAAACCGGCATGGAGGCTTTGATTTCCATGCCCATCCGCGATCACTCAAATATCCTGGCCCGTAGATGAGGTGGTGTCTTCAGGACGCCGTCTTTTCTTCTTCTTTGGTTTTGTCAGAAGCGAAAGGCCAGCGAAAGCCACGAGAGGAACTGCAAGCATCATGAGCGCGCGTGATCGCAGAACAACCGGTGCTGCAGCAAGAGCTGCAACTGTAAGAAGAGCAGATGTGTCAACCTTGGCGCGTTCGCGCTGGCGATTTCGCGCGGCGCGTTCGACGAGCTTCATGATTATATAAGTAATGATAGCCAAGCCGAACGCGCCACCGGCGAGGATCAACGACGCATGCATTTGGCCGTAGCGCTCGGCAAGGGCGATATAGGCAGCCACAACCAGAAAAATCACGCCGATAATTGCCAGCACAGCGATAATGCCAGCGAAGACCGCGTTGCGCTTCAATCTGTTTATCACGAGGCCAACTTCACCCGCGGCGACGCTGGTAAAAAGTGGAGCTAACAGTTTGAGCATGTCAGCGGCGGGCGATCAGGGCAAGAAGAAAACCGACACCGGCGGCGACGGCAATCGTGGTCAGAGGGTGTTCACGAACAGTCTCAGTGAGTTGGTCTTCAAGCTCACGAGCCTGCAAGCGAAGATCGTCCAACGTTTCCTCACCGCGGACTTTTGCGGTTTCATAGGAACTTGCTGCGCTGCGCGTGGCGTCCTTGGCAGAACTCTTTCCTATCTTGGCAAGGGTTGCTGCAATATTCGCGATGTCCTCCTTCAGGGCCGCAACCTGGGCTTGTAAATCGGGATTGCTATCGGTCGCGTCGTCAACCGCTTTGCGAATTTTTGAAGAAACCGTAGCCATAGAAAAACTCCTTGAGAAAACAGCCGGATATCGGTCAGGAACGTTGGTCTTCAGTATTTGTTCCATGCATTGGAGGCCGCTGCAAGTAGTCTACTAGCGGGCATCCTTTCCAAAGCTTATGAAAGATAGCCCATCAACCACAAAATGAGAATGATCGGAAGCGGCAGACCAATGAGCCAAAGCAAAACACCTCGTAACATTTTAGAACTCCTTTTCAGCTATGTCAGATGATCGTTCGTAATAAAGGTCTAAGAAGCGCGTTAAATTCTGCCCATCAGAAGCAAAATCAACAGAACGACCAAGACTATTCCCACGAGTCCAGAGGGGCCGTAGCCCCAATTCCTGGCGTGAGGCCAAGTTGGAAAGACCCCGATAAGTGCCAAGATGAGAATGATGATGAGAATTGTCGTGAGTGGCATTCTTTCCTCCCTCTCCTGGGAAACTTTACAGCTCCGAAACACCCGAATCAGAATTTGGTTCCCACGTGACGGGCTCGGACCACGACCAAGAAGTGGAATGCAACCAAATTGAGCCGACTTCGTTTCTGTCGCGGGGTTTCAATGGAGATGGGTTTTTATGGATGTCATGCCGGTAGGTTTTCATGCCTTCTGAAGGGGCCGGGGGGAAGTCGCGCGCTGTCGAACGGGTAACCCAACGATCGATCTATACGCCAGTTTCGGCGAATGCGGCGAACCAGTTCCCACCAATAATTGTCGCGATAGCCATTGTAGCAGCGCTTTATTTCGCCCGTGAAATTTTCGTGCCATTGGCGCTGGCTCTGCTTTTGACCTTCGCGCTGTCACCATTGGTCACCCGCTTGCACCGCTCGGGTGTGCCGAAAGGCGTTGCCGTACTAAGTGTTGTGACAACGGCCTTTCTTGTGATCTTCATTTTCGTCAGCATTGTCGCGAGCCAGCTTACTGTGCTCGCGCAAAATCTGCCAAGCTATCAATATAATATCGAGACGAAGATCCGCGCGATCAAGGATGCGCAGTCGGGGAACAGCATTTTTGATCGCGGCGCGCGCATGTTCAAACGCTTCAGCGACGAAATTGGTCGATCGGACGAAGTGGAGCGCTTTGAAAGCGACAACCAGGCAGCGGCCAAACCAGACCCGGCGCGACAACCTCCCCAAAATGTTGCACCGCCTGCCCCTTTACCACCCTTGCGCGGCATAGATCCTAACAAACCCGTACCTGTGGAAATCCGCAATCCACCGCTAGATCCCTTAAGTCTGCTGCAGACCTTTGCCGGTCCGTTGATCCAGCCCCTGGCGACAATCGGCATTGTGATTGTGGTAGTCATATTCATGCTGATGCGGCGTGAAGATTTGCGCGACCGTTTCATAAAGCTGGTGGGAGCCAGCGATATTCACCGAACGACGACAGCTCTACATGATGCCGGCAAGCGCGTCGGCCAATATTTGCTGATGCAGTTGATCATCAATATCAGCTTCGGCGTCCCAATCGGGATCGGGCTATGGTTCATTGGCATTCCCAACCCGATGCTGTGGGGCATGCTGGCGATAGTTCTCCGTTTTGTGCCCTACATTGGACCAATCATTGCAGCCGCATTTCCGATTATTCTGTCGCTGGCAGTCGATCCGGGTTGGATGGTGCTCTTCTGGACTGCCGCCTTGTTCATCGTGCTGGAGCTCATCAGCAGCAATATCATGGAGCCGCTTCTCTACGGTTCCAAGACGGGGTTGTCCCCCGTTGCGATTCTGATGGCCGCCATTGTCTGGACCTGGATTTGGGGGCCGATCGGATTGATCCTTTCAACACCGCTCACCGTGTGCCTGGTCGTTCTCGGAAGACACGTGCCAAAGTTCGAATTTTTGGATGTTCTTCTTGGAAATGAGCCGGTGCTCCTTCCACCGCAGCAGCTATATCAACGGCTGTTATCCGGCGATCCGGACGAAGCAACAGAAAAGGCAGAGGAGTATCTGCAATCGGCAACGATCACAGATTATTACGCTTCGGTGGCTATTCCCGCGCTGCTGCTCGCCGAACACGACAGAGGCCGGGGCGTGCTTGACGAGCCTAGGCGCAATCGTGTGGCGCAAAGCATGATCCTTCTCGTCGAGAACCTGTCGGAATATCACGACGTTGAGGACGAAGAAGAAAAAGGAGCCGAACCCGAAGGGGGCTCCAAGAAAGTTGTGGCTAATAAAGAGAAGGTAAAACCAGAAACGCCGAGAACAATCGTGTCTGCAGGCGGACGCGGCGACCTCGACGATGCCGCAGCTGTTGTTCTTGGTGATATTCTCGAGCGCAAGGATTTTGACGTTCGCGACATTTCTCACGAGGAGCTTGAGGCGATCAACATCGGCAAGCTTGATCTTGCTAGCGTCAACGCAATCTACATAAGCTACCTGAACACGTCCTCGGTCGCTCACGCACGCTATCTCGTCCGCCGCATAAGACGGCGGAACGCACGCGTAAAGATTGTCATCGGATTCTGGGCGGAAGATGGGAGCGAAGTTGATGGCGAAAAGATCGTTGGATCAACACGCAACTGTTTTTTTGTATCGTCGTTAGAAGCGGTGGTTAAAGAGGTTTGCGAGTGAGCCGCCCCCCGGAGATTTTTCACCAATCTTGATTTTCGCGGAACCAAGAGCGAGCTGGCTACGTTTCCACCCAGCTGATCGAGCTTCGATCGGTAACTGGAGACCCGGTGCCTGTTCCCCCGTGGGCGCCGGGTCGTTTGTCGTCCATCCGTGCAAATATCCTGAATTTTCAAATACTTGTACCTGCATGAACCGACGGAACAAACTTCAACTACGACCGTTTGATTTGTGTAGTTGAAGCTTCAAGGAGTTCCTTATGGGTAGTACCAGCGACAAACTTTCCGGCGCAGCCAACAAGGCGGCTGGTAATGTGAGGCAGGCCGCCGGCAAGGCGACCGGATCGAAAGAAATGCAGGCGAAGGGCAAAATGCAGGAAATAAAGGGCGAAGCACAGCAGGCCAAGGGGAGAGCCAAGGATGCTGTGAAAAAGGTTGTCGATAAGGCCTGATCGTCTTTAACGCTGCGAATTCAGCCGGTCCCTTGTCGGGCCGGTTGCTTTTTGTGCGAGAGTCTGTCGTGCTGTCTTTTTTATCGAAATCAGATTTTTTTGTTTTAAAGGAACAGCTGATGAGGATTAATGTGGGGTGTGAACTGACGTTCGAGTTTACGCAGGAAACGCCTCTGATTGCCATTTTGAACGTGCATCATTCACGTTTTGCCGATCTGGAGGGCATCGAGACGTTCCAGACTACATTTGGCGCCAGTGTCGATGGCTATCACGACCAGTTCGGCAACTGGTGTAATCGCATTCTCGCAGCGCCGGGCACATTTTTTTGCTCCACAAATGCCGTCGTCAACGACAGCGGCATGCCAGATCCTGTGGTTCTCGATGCTGTTCAGCACCGGGTGCAGGATCTTCCGGATGAAACGCTGGTCTATCTTATGGGCAGCCGCTATTGCGAGACCGATTTGTTGAGCGAGGAAGCATGGCGCCTGTTCGGCCACGTACCGGAAGGCTGGCAACGCGTTCAGGCTGTGTGCGATTTCGTGCACAACCACATTGTGTTTGGCTACGAGCATTCGAACCCCACTCGCACGGCGTCCACGGGATATTTCGAAGGCCGTGGTGTGTGCCGTGATTTCACGCATCTTGCAGTTGCCTTTTCCCGCTGTCTGAACATTCCGACGCGCTATTGCACTGGTTATATCACCGATATCGGCATACCATTGCCCCATGCGGAAATGGACTTTTGTGCATGGATGGAGGTTTACCTCGGGGGTCAGTGGCACGCTTTTGATCCCCGTAACAATCAGCCCCGAATAGGCCGGATCAAGGTGGCGCATGGACGCGACGCTGCGGACGTACCCCTGACGAATATATTCGGGCCCAATGTCCTGACGAAATTCAAGGTTTGGGCCGGCGAAGCTGTTTAGTCGCGTGTTTTTCGCAACCTTCTGGGTCTTAGGCAGTTTTGTCTGAGAGACGTTGGCAAATGCCAAGGAGGAAATGTATGAGCCAAAGAGCGATCGATTTCGTTAATAATTGGATCGACACGAATGTCGATGCAAACAAACCGGCGGATATGGCACATCATGATCGTCGGCCAAAACAACTTGCTGCAAAATGTGCTGCAGATGCGGAAGCTGCGGGTATTTCCGAATCGGAGATCAAGGATGGTCTCGGTGATCTGGAAATTTGCATGATCACTGCGATAGACCGGGCAGCATTGGCCAAGGAGAGCAAGCAGGCTTGAACGGTCAGTGAAAATCTCTCGATTTTGGCAAAATACGCACCTTGCGTGGATGACTGGCCCGTGGTCGATCCGGGACCGGATGTATTACCTCGTCGCTATGAGACACAGGTAGGATAGTTCGTTGCTCGGAGAGACGGTAGAGATCTCCGGTCCGATCAAACAGTTTTCGGGCAACAATGTGCACAACATTATCGGCGCTTTGAACCATGCCTTCGATCAGGATCAGGCGTGATCCCATGACTTCCTTGCGATATTTTTCCAGTAGTTTTGCCCAGACAACGATATTGGCGATGCCTGTTTCATCCTCGATTGTCATAAAGACAACTTTGCCATTGCCTGGCCTTTGCCGGACAGTAATCACGCCGGCAAGTTTGACCCGTCGATTGTTGCTCAGACTGTTCGCCTGCTTGCATGTTACAATGTTTTCCGCAGTCAGCATTTCACGCAAGAACTGCATTGGATGGCCTTTGAGCGAAAGCCGCGTCGATTCATAGTCGGCAATGACGTGCTCGGACATTTTCATCTGCGGCAGTCTGGTTTCGGCTTCCCTTGCCAATTCATTCGTTTCAGCAACCTGGAAGAGTGGCAGGGTTTCATTGTTAGGGAAACGACGGACTGCCCATAGTGCTTCGCGGCGATCAATTTCCAGCGAACGGAACGCATCGGCATCAGCGAGGAGAATAAAGGCTCGTCTTTCCAGCCGCGTCAGGCGGCGCAGTTCTTCGATGTCACTATAGTGGTGCTTTCGTTTTGCGCATATTTCGTCCGCCCAGGCTTCCGAAAAGCCTTCGACCTGTCGAAAGCCTAGACGCAAGGCAAGATTATTCTTGTCGACGCGTTCCAGCGTATTGTCCCATTCGCTGAAGTTGATATCGACGGGACGTACCTCGACGCCATGCTCGCGTGCATCGCGGATGATCTGTGCGGGAGCATAAAAACCCATCGGTTGTGAGTTCAAAAGTGCCGCCGCGAATGTCGCAGGATGATGGCATTTGATCCAGGAAGAAATATAAACGAGAATCGCAAAACTCGCCGCGTGGCTTTCCGGGAAACCATACTCACCAAAGCCCTTGATCTGGTTGAAGCAGTTTTCGGCAAAGCTCCGCTCATAACCACGGCGGACCATCCCCTCCACCATTTTCCCTTCCATTTCGCTGATTGTGCCGACATTGCGGAATGTGGCCATGGAACGGCGCAATTTATTGGCTTCGTCGGGAGTAAATTTTGCTGCCTCGATGGCAATGCGCATGGCTTGTTCCTGGAATAGAGGTACACCAAGGGTCCTGCCGAGAACATTTCTCAGTTCGTCCTTGTCACCATGCTTAGGGGACGGAGACGGATAGTGGACTTTCTCTATTTTATTGCGACGGCGCAAATAGGGATGAACCATATCGCCCTGGATTGGACCAGGACGAACGATGGCAACCTCGATCACCAGATCATAGAATTCTCTTGGTCGAAGGCGCGGCAGCATGTTCATTTGTGCGCGGCTTTCCACCTGGAACACGCCAAGGGAATCGGCATTGCAGAGCATGTCATAGACCGCGGGGTCTTCCTGGGGGATCGTTGCCAGTTCATAACGTTTGCCCCCATGCAGATGAATGAGATCAAAAGCCTTGCGAATGCATGTCAGCATACCAAGTGACAGCACATCCACCTTCATGATGTTGAGTTCGTCGATGTCATCCTTATCCCACTCTATGAAAGTGCGGTCTTTCATAGCTGCAGGACCAACAGGGACGGTTTCGTCCAAGCGCTCCTGCGTCAGTACAAATCCACCCACATGCTGGGAAAGGTGGCGTGGAAAACCAATCAATTCGGTCGCGAGTCGGACAGCGCGCCGTATCATGACATTATCGGGATCCAGTCCAGCTTGCCGAACCTCGTTCTTCTCAACCGCTGTGCCCCAGCTGCCCCAGACCATATTGGCCAGCGCAGCAGTAACGTCTTCAGTCAGCCCCAAAGCCTTGCCCACATCACGGATAGCGCTGCGCGGGCGGTAGCTGATGACAGTGGCCACGATGGCCGCTCGACTGCGACCATAACGCTCATAGACCCATTGCATCACTTCTTCGCGGCGTTCATGCTCGAAATCGACATCGATATCCGGTGGTTCCTTCCGCTCCGCCGAGAGGAACCGTTCGAACAAGACATCCGTGTGTTTTGGATCAACTGCTGTGATAGCAAGACAATAACAGACCGCGGAATTGGCAGCGGAGCCGCGGCCCTGGCAAAGAATATTCTGCGAGCGGGCATATTTGACGATGTCATAAACCGTGAGGAAATAGGGTGCATATTCAAGCCCTTCGATTATCGCCAGCTCTTTCCGCAAAATTGCACATACCTTTTCCGGAATGCCTTCAGGATAGCGCTGTGCAGCACCTTTCCACGTTTCCTCGGATAGATATTGTTGCGGTGTCTTGCCCGGTGGCACTGGTTCGTCAGGATAGTCATATTTCAGCTGATCGAGCGAAAAGCCGATCGGCTCAACGAAACGCTGCGTTTCCTGAAGTGCTGCGGGGAAATGCCGGAAAAGTCGCTGCATTTCATCAGGCGATTTCAAATGCCGTTCCGCATTCTTTTCCAGCTTGCGTCCGGCCGTATCGATCGTGACATGTTCGCGAATGCAGGTCAGTACATCCTGCAACGGCCGCCGTGCAGCGGTGTGATAGAGCACATTATTGATCGCCAGCAAGGGAACATTGGCCCCTGTTGCAATATGCGCCAGCTTTTCACCATACCGCCGGTCTGCACCCTGATGCGGCATTGCCAAAGCAAGCCAGACTGAACCCGGTGCCGCAATGACAAGTTTTCTCAGGAACGCAGTTAAGATTTTATCTGCCCGTAACGGCGGAACGACCGCGATTTGAAAACCTTTCGCTCGGAAAAGAAAATCCTCGAGAAGAAGGTGGCACTCACCCTTGATTTTCGCCCGATCCTTGCCTTCGCTCAAAAGACGGCAGAGCTGGCCATAGGCTGTACGGTCGCGTGGGTAGACGAGCAGATCTGGCGTGTCGTCAATAAAGACCAGCCTGCATCCGATAAAGAGGTTCAGTCGTATTCCAGCTTTTTCCTTGAGCTCATTATGAGCCTTATAGGCCCGCACCACACCTGCCAGTGTGTTGCGGTCAGCGATGCCTATACCATCGAGCCCGAGTATGGCTGCAGCCTGCACAAGTTCATGCGGTTGCGAGGCGCCTTCAAGAAAGGAAAAATTACTAGTGACAGCAAGTTCCGTGTAGGGTCGCATCAGGCAAAAATCCCGTGTAGAAACCAACGCGGTGTGGGATCTCCACGCTCATACAAGCCTTCGCGAAACACCCAGAAACGACGGCCTCTATTGTCTTCAAGGCGGTAATAATCCCGCGTCAGCGCGCCGGCATGTTCGCGCCACCACTCGGGGGCGATGCGTTCCGGTCCCTCTGCCATGGTGATAATATGCTGAACCCGGCGCCAGGTGAATCGTGCCGGGGCGGCATCCGGGACTTCAAACGTCGCATCAATCCGCTCGGGTGGCTGAAATAATCGGATCGGCCGCTCCGGAGGATTGCCCGGATTATGTTCTGGTGCCCGTTCAAACACCATGTCCTGTTTTGAGGAAGTGGCAGGTTCAAGTGAAACTGCGTGTTCGGGAATATGCGTATCGACAGGCAGCGGGCGTAGTACACGGGAATTGCCAAGACGGATGGAAAGCCGGTCGACAAGCGTGTTGATCTCTTCTGTTTCTTGTGCCCTGTCGTCGAGGCTTTTCTGGATCGCTTGACTCTGCTCCACACGAATAGCGGCAAGCCGGATGATATCAAAACCATAACCGGCATCGAGCGGATCGCTAAGTGTGGAAAGCCGCTCTTTCAATAGTCGAAACATGGTTTTTGTTTCGGTCACGGGGCGGCCGGTCTGAATGCTGATGCGGCGTACATTGCCATCGGCACGAAAGAAGCTGGCTTCGATCTCGCGGGCACCCTCAACTCTTTGTTGCAGGCGACGGAAAAGTTCATCGCTCAAGGACAGAAGAACGTGTTCCACGGATTCCATGGCGATGAGCGGTTCTGCCATACGCCGCTCAATCATGCAGACAGGGACGATACGGCGAGGGGTAATAGGTTCGTCCTGACGACCAAACAATGCATCGAGGTGGTTAACAAGATTTGTGCCAAAACGCGCTGTGAGTGCAGCTCGGGGCAAGACATCGATATCACCAACGTTGCGTAAACCCGCCCGCTTGAGACCGGCGAGATGGTTCTCTTCGATATCGAGACTGATAAGCGGCAAGGCGTATAATCTGCGCGTCTCGTCATTCCGGTCGATGATACCACCGGGCGAGTGTCGAGCAAGGGCGCGTGCTGCAGCGGGATTGCTTGCAAGAGCGGTCCGGACGATCATGCCATAGCGATGAAGACGCTTATGAATATCTTCAATAAGATTGCTTTCATCGCCAAAAAGATGAATGCAGCCGGTCAGGTCGAGAATAAGGCCATGAGGCTCATCAAGTGCCACAAGCGGTGTGTAGCGGTCACACCAATCGGCCAATTTTTCAAGCAGGACAGCATCCTTGCGCGGTGAAGCGAAAGCGATATCCAGCTTTTCAAATTGCGCGCGTGCATCTGTCAGAGCCATGCCCTTGTAGAGCCCCGCCTTGGCGGCCTTTTCATCGACAGCTGTCAGCCTCAAGGCATTGGCAAGTTTGTCCACCACGATCAGGTGTTGATCAGTATGGGCGCGTCCCGGATTTTCGCGTTTGAGGCGGTCGGTAGGAAGGTGCGGAAACCATAGTGCCAGAAAACGGCTCGATCTGTCTGAAAACATGATCATCACTTTCCCATTGCAGGATCCAATGGCCTGTCATTCCCTGTCTGTTGCGTATGAGAGTGGCGTCGAAAACCGGATGTCCGGGTGCATTGGCGCCACTCGATTGCGAAGGTGCGGCACGGATCAACCAGCGAGTGACGGCGGCATTTTCGCTGGGGTATGCCCCCAATCGCAGAAGAAAGGCCGGCACATCGGTTTGTTGCGCCGTCAGCAGCAATTTGCGCGAGGCGGTCAGGTCCAGACACTTCGGGTTGCTCCACGGCGCGATGATGACGGCGCCCGTGCCACGAATACCGAGACTGTCCGAAGCAGCTTTCAAAACATCCTGCGGTGAGGCGCATCGCACGATGATGAGGCGTTGCGGATCAAGTCCAATATTTTGCAAGCCGGGAGCATATGGGAAGCCATTTTCTTGCGCTGCAAAATCTTCTTCCAACCATAGAACAGGGCTTTGATCCGGAGATGCGCGCAGGACAAGGGCAATAGCGAAACCGGTCGCCGCACCTGCGTCGCCTGCTTCTTCTGCGAAGATTTCATGCACGGCACCACGCTGCATCCCCTGGCGGAAGACGCGGTCGATATCATTGTCGCCGAAGTCAAAGGCGGAGCGCTGCGCAGCACGCGCATTCTCCTCTCCAAGACATGCGATGTCGCGTCTCAACGCCGCAAGATCGACGGTTGTCACTACGGTAGCCTTTCAATGTTCATGATATGTTCTATTATGGAATCCGATGACAGCAAGAGTCAAGCGGCATGTATCAGGTTGTTGGATGCGCCATTATCGATCGATACGAGTGGAGAGAATAATCGACGACATGGTGCGTTCGACACCTTCAAGAGCGCCGATTTCGTCGAGCAATTTGTCCAGTTCCTGTATCGAAGGTGCTTCAACGATAACGATCATATCGAATTGACCGCTAACGGAATGAAGCGTTCTGACCCAGGCGATTTTCCGCAAGGCAGCCTCAACCTTCACAGCCAGTTTCGGCAAGGCCGTCACCAGCACATGTGCCCTCACCAGGTTTTGTTCATATTCGGGGGAAAGCTGAACGCTATATCCCCTTATCATACCGCGCTTTTCCAGCCGTTCGATGCGGCTTTGCACAGTGGTGCGTGATACGCGCAGCTTGCGAGCAAGCTCGGCAGTCGAGGCTCTCGCATTCTCGCGCAGCAATGAAAGCAGGGCATGATCGGCTTCTGACAGCATAATGACAAATCCAATCGGCATATCGACAAAATTATGGTGTTGTTTCGTCAGTTTATAGACTTCATTTCGCCGAGCAATATGCGAAATTCATATAAAGTTTTTATATCCGAGGGGAATCACATGAAAGAGATCGTTGTCGTTGGAGCAGGGAAAATCGGCGGGACCATCGCTAATCTTCTGGCTGGTACGGGAGATTATCGCGTAACGGTCGTCGACCGGTCGCAAGCCCAGCTTGATGCTTTGGATGTATCGCCGCTCGTTGAAACCGCCTGCATCGAGATTTCCGAAGTCGGAGCGCTTGAAAGCGTTCTCAATGGCAAATTCGCCGTGCTGAGTGCAGCGCCGTTCCATTTGACCACGCGCATAGCTGAAGCTGCCGCCAAATCCAGCGTGCATTATCTCGATCTTACAGAAGACGTGGCCAGCACACGCATCGTCAAGCAGCTGGCAATGACTGCCAAGACTGCTTTCATTCCCCAATGCGGCCTTGCACCAGGCTTCATCTCGATTGTAGCCAACGATCTGGCCAAGCGCTTCGATACGTTGGAAAGCGTGCGCATGCGCGTTGGCGCACTGCCGCAATATCCGTCAAACGCACTGAACTACAATCTGACATGGAGCACGGACGGGGTTATCAACGAATATTGCGAGCCCTGCGAGGCGATCGTCGATGGCGAGTTGACGGAGGTGCCGCCGCTGGAAGAACGCGAGGAATTTTCGCTCGACGGAGTGACCTATGAGGCGTTCAATACGTCAGGCGGTCTCGGCACATTGTGCGAAACACTCCTCGGCAAGGTTCGCACGCTCAACTATCGCACCATTCGCTATCCTGGCCACGCGGCTATCATGAAGGCGCTGCTCAACGACCTTGGACTGCGTGATCGCCGCGATGTGTTCAAGGATATTCTCGAAAACGCCTTGCCATCGACCTTGCAGGATGTCGTCGTGATTTTCGTTACGGTCAGCGGACGCAAGAAGGGCCGTCTTCTTCAGGAAACCTATGCCAACAAGGTCTACAGCGGCCATATCGGATCGCAACTTTATAGCGGGATCCAGATCACGACGGCGTCGGCCATCTGTGCCGTGCTTGACATGCTCGCGAACGGCGCCTTGCCGCAGCAGGGTTTTCTCAAGCAGGAAGATATTGCGCTTGACGCGTTCCTCGCCAATCGTTTCGGCAAGGCTTATGCGCAAGCGGAATCAGCTGGGCGGCTGGTTGCCTAACCCATAGCACAAAACAACAAGGCCACCTTGGGTGGCCTTTTTGTTTTTATGAAGTCAACGATCAAACCCATTCGCCCTTGCGCATCACGGGCACAGCCGAACCGTCCTTGTTGATGCCGTCTACATCGATCTCGCCAGAGCCGATCATCCAGTCGATATGAATGAGGCTCTTATTACCACCACGCGCTGCAACTTCATCGGTCGTCAGCTCGCCGCCATTGACGAAGCATTTCGAATAGCATTGGCCGAGCGCGATGTGGCTTGCAGCGTTTTCATCGAAAAGTGTGTTGAAGAACAACAGGCCCGATGCTGAAATCGGGGAGGAATGAGGGACAAGCGCCACTTCGCCGAGACGACGTGCGCCCTCGTCAGTGCCAAGCACCTTGTTGAAGACTTCTTCGCCCCGCGTCGCCTTGGCTTCGACAATCCTGCCACCTTCGAAGCGAACCTGGATATTTTCGATGAGCGTGCCCTGGTGGGAAAGTGGCTTGGTGCTCGAAACATGGCCATTGACCCGCAGTGCGTGGGGTGTCGTGAAAACTTCTTCGGTGGGAATATTCGGGTTGCAGGTTATGCCATTCTTCGCAACCGAAGCACCACCATGCCATTCATGTTCATCTGCGAGGCCAACTGTGAGGTCCGTGCCCGGTCCTTTGAAATGCAGTGCCGAGAAAGTGCGCTCGTTCAGCCATTTTGTGCGCTTACGCAAGGCGGCGTTGTGATCACGCCAGGCGCTGACAGGATCGTCCAGATCGACACGCGACGCCGCAAAAATTGCATTAGCGAGCATGGTTATAGCCACTTCGGGATCCTGATCGGGAAATACTTGCTTCGCCCAGGATGGATTCGGGTACGAAACGATGTTCCAGTTGACTTCGAAATTGGTGATTTTTTCCAACGCAGGCTGATAAGCGCGTGACTGTGCCCGGTTTGCGCGGGAGACCTTCTCCGGGTCCTCCGATGAGAGCAGCATCGGATTGTCACCGGCAACTGCAAGCCGAGCTGTATTGGCAGAAAAGGCTTTCGCCATGCCCTCAAACAGCCAGCCTGTGGCGCGATCGAAACTTTCGTCCGGCGCGTTGCGATAGCGCATAAGGGTGGCTTCTTCGTCGCTGTATAGCGATGTAACGAGAGCGGCTCCTGCCTTGTAGGCATGTTCTGTGATCCGCCGCACCAGGGGAACTGCGGCAAGCGGGGCGGTAATCAGGAGATCTTGTCCGGGCTGCAACTGCAAGCCAATTTTGATAGCTACTTCCGCCAGACGATCGAGCTTGACGGGATCGACTGCGGGGATTTGGGGAGATGAGGTCATTATGAATCCAACTTGGTCAATGAAGGGCTTTCCTCAGCATAGAACCGGATTAGTCCCGGTATCAAGCGACCGATTTTGGAATTACCTTTCGCAATTTGATGGATCCACAATGTCCGGGACTGTGTTTCAGGACTAGCGGGTCAGATATCCTGATTAAGAAAATCAGCGAATTCGGTCTGATAGTCCGGATGCCAACGCGATAGGGGTGGACGGTTCCTGATAATGTCGTTGGCTGCCCAGAGGATGCGCCGCTCATCGAGGTTGCGGGCAACATCGTTGTCCGGGCAAAGGATATAAAAATCACCGGCTGATACACGCTCCAGCATAAAATCGACCGTTTGTTCCGGCGTCCACGCGCCAGCTGGCTTTTCCGTGCGGTCTCCTGCAGTCAAAGGCGTATAGACAAAACCCGGAATGAACAGATGAGCCGTTACGTGACAGTCCTTCGTGTTACGTAACTCATGCTGCAAGGCTTCAGTGAAGGTCTTTACGCCCGATTTCGAGACATTGTAAGCAGGATCGCCAGGCGGAGTGGTTATGCCCTGCTTGGAGCCTGTGTTGATGATGAGGCCAGGCTTGCCTCGCCGGATCATGTCCGGGCCAAGAACCTGGCTGCCGCGGATGATGCCGAACATGTTTACGGCGATGATCCTGTCCCAGTGATCTGGATCGAAAACGCTGCTGCCAGGCTGGATGCCTGCATTGTTCATGAGGACGGCAACGCTGCCAAATCGATCATTGACCGTCTGCTGCAGTTTGCGCAGATCTTCGACGTTGGTCACGTCTGTGGCGACAGCGATGACATCATCACCGGTGCTGGCGAGTTCAGAAACCGCCGCATAAGCCCGGTCGAGTTTTTCACCTGCTAGATCAGCAATAGCGACCTTTAAACCCATGGAGGTGAAGCGTTTTGCAGCTGCAAGGCCGATACCGGATGCGCCTCCTGTGACTACGGCTACATGGGAAGGTGAAAAGGCAGGATGTGCCATGGAATTCGTCCTTTATCGTTACGTAGCGCTATCGCGGCAAGCTAACGGAACATGAGAACAGTAACATTTGATCAGCCGAAATTCGGAACACGCAAATAATGCGCAAGCGGCGTCACTTGTTCCTTCGAGTCGCGCAAGTCAGACTTTCGCTCGGCGAAGGCATCCTTTTGCCGGCGCGCGTCGAGAATCTCCTTTTCCGAGCTTTCGCCCATACTGAGAGCTTTGAGCAAGACCATTCGCGCGCTGTCGGCGATACCCGAGCGATTTTCGTTTAGAGCAATGTCGAGAATGACCCTGCGGAAATCCGTCGGTCCAAGAAGTGTTACGGCGCGTTCGCGCCGCCCATTTTCAGCGTCGATAAGCGCATATAGTTTGTCGCGCAGATCAGCACCGACATTCTCGTACTGCATAGAGAGATCCGGTGCAGCCACGGCAAGCTTTTGCTTCTGCCGCTCGCGGTGCCGTCTCTGCCTCTCTGCATTACTGAGTGTCATGGGTTAATGCCGTAACGAATGCGAATCACTTTACACGAACCTGAATAAGCATGCGTGCCGTAGCGGGCAACATTGTGGTTTCGTTACACACAATCTGTTCGCTGGCTTGTTACATAACTTGTTACGTAACCAATCAGAGCGTTCCACACGGCATGACCGGACATAGCTGAACACATTGTTAGGAACCTTCGCCTTATCGTTGGGCGAATCAATTGTAAGCGCGGCGTTGCCGAACTGGGAAGAGTATGAGTATGTTCGAAGCTGAATCCCCGATCCCATGTCAGATCATTGCGTTCCCACTGACAAAGCGTGTGGCGAAGATTCGCGACGTGGCGGCGAAACTGATGGAAAAGGCTACCGATCGGCAGGCGGAAGCCTATCGTAACCAGATTGCCGATACGCTGTTTCGGCATCTTGAGCGGATTGGGGTCAAAGAGGACGAACAGGATGAGCAGGTCGGAGCATTCTTCACCGCAGTCGAGCTGGAACTGTCGCGTCTATATGATCTCACTGAAGACTATGGCGATACATCAGCCTACTAAGCGACCGACTGTCGGCATGGAAAAGCCCGCCACTTGCGGCGACGGGCTTTCGTCAGGTTCAGCGCTTATTGCACGGAAAGGACGTCACCAGTACGGCGATCCACACTGACGCGCATATCGTTTCCGCGGCGATCTATACCCTCAACGACGAATCTTGACCTCGTGCGTCTTACGTCGTCAACGTCGCGAAGACCTTCGCTTCTGGCGATACGCACGGCTTCGCGCTCACTGATGTCCGAAAAACGGCGATAATCCCGTTCCGGCCGTGGCTCTTGTAGCCGAACACCGTCAGGGCCAATCTGGATGGACTGAGCAAAGGCTTGGGGAGCCGATGTTATGGCGATTAACGCCGTTGCTCCGACGATAAGGATTTTTTTCAACATAACAGTCTTCCTTTTTTCAAATCAAATATCCCGCCCATTTGATAAGGTTAACGTTCACCAAGGGGCGGGGTTCCAACTTTTGGGAAAATGCTGGATTGCGCCTAAGCCAAAATACGAGGCGTGATTGCTAACCAGACTTATCTGCAGCGTTTCAAGCGAAAGCTGTCGCCGCTTTCGAGCGAATACCAGGTGAGGTTTTTTTTTGTCACATCCCGGAGCTCGAAGGCATAGCCATCGCTCAATTCTACCCGGTAGCTGTTGCCATTTCGTTCGACATTCCTGATAGGCGTTCCGTCATATGTCCTTGTATTGAAATCCCAGAGTCTGCCTCGGCAGTTACCGTCAATCTGATCCCACCTGCCGACGAAAGTCATCTCAGCTGCGGGTTTGACCGCTGGCTTGATGGCAGGCTTTGCCATGTTTGCTGCAACTTCGGCAGTTCTTTTCGCGTCGGCGGCCGCGGCCGTTGCCTTTGCATCGGCGGCTTGCTTCTGCTTCGCATCGTCAGTGGCTTCTTGGTCGGCTCGTAGCTTTTCAATTCGCGTGTCAACCTTGGCAATGTTGTCAACGCCCAGCACGTCGGCACAGTCAAGGAGCGCCATGCGTTTGGAGACCAGATCCTCGAGGCCAGCAGCGTCGGCGCTCGATTGCAGGTCATGGCAAGTAGCGGACCGCTTTTCGGCCTGCGCAGCCTTTTGCTCGGCCGCGTTCGCATCGGCGAACGTCTGCTTGATGGCCGCCATGTGCTGCTTTGAGTCCTCAATCGTCGCTGCGACACCGTCGACGAAAGTAGCGGCCGGCGCGCAGGCCGATTGATCGACTTTCAAATGTTCCGCTGCGGAACGGTCGGCGTCTGCAATAATGTCCGTAGCTTGTTCATTCCCATTCATTTCCTGGCGGAATTCCGCTTCTTGCGCGGCGGCATCGGCGAGGGGTTGAGTGGCAAATGGATGATCGGCAAAGCAATACTGGTCGATGGCTTTTGCATACGCGCTTGCCTTCGTAAATTTAAGCGCCTGAATGGCATCCCGCGTTTTGTCATCAACGGCATTTGCTTCGCTGGAAAAGGCGGCACAGATGATGGCTGCGGTAACGAACTTCTTCATGGTTGCAATCCTTGCTCGACGCCTGTTCGGCAGGTACGAATTGAAATGCGCTAACCATGAAAATGTTCATGGGTTGAATGATAAAATCCCGCTGAAATATGGTTTGATTTTGTTCGCGCTATGTGAGCGCCGTAACCGGGCACACGAAGCCTTCCGCATTTCCCATACACAAATCGGTTTCTGCAGGATCAGCTCCAACGGTATCGGACAGATTGCGTCTGATGCTAATCGTGGAAGGCTGCAACGAAGACACGTTTGCCGAGCATGAACGAGTCGGCGACATGCCGAAGCGGCGCTAGATCGACGTCGGATTCTCCATTTTTGACTAGCCTGGCAAATTGACGGTAAAGAGCTGCGTATTCCGTCTCCGATGAAACTGGAACAACCGTATCGTTGATGGTGAGCTTTGAACCGCCTTCAGCCAGAACCATCTTTCCAGCAGACGTTTCGGCAACAATGTCCCACGTTTGCTCGCCTAGTTGCCGCCAATCGAATTCCGCGTGGACAGAAATATTGTCACTGTTCGTGAAATTAAGATCGGCTGCAATTGGTGCATGTTTGTTTTCCGGAAATTCCAGCGTCGCGTTTCTGAGAAAAATGCCGGTTGGCAAAATATGCGTTATGATCGATAGCGCATTTATGCCGGGGTCGAAGACACCGAGACCGCCGGCTTGCCATACCCAATCCTGATTGGGATGCCAGTGGCGAACGTCTTCTTTCCAGACGACGTGAACGCTTTGGATATTTGTTGATGCCAAGAACGACTTTGCAGCTTCAACGGCAGCGGCATATCGGGAATGCCAGCTGGCGAAAAGTGAAACACCCTTCTCGATGGCAAGAGCCTCCAGGTCAGCGACCTCGCTCAGCGTTGCTCCAGGCGGCTTTTCAAGAAAGACATGCTTGCCTGCACAGAGCGCTTTGTAAGCAGCATCGTAGCGGAACTGAGGAGGCATGCAGAGGGACACCGCGTCGATGAAGGGGACGGCGTCAAGCATCGCCTCTATCGTCGGAAAATTCGGAATGCCCTCGACCGCGCCGTTACGGCTTGCCGCAGCGACAAGCTGCAAGTCTGGATTGCCCGCAATTGAAGGCAGGTGCTGATCGCGGGCAATTTTACCAACGCCGACAATTGCTAGGTTGATTGGTGGCATAGCGAATCCCCTTTTGAAGGGGTTTAGCAATCGAATATGCCCTTAACAAGAGGCACCCGCGACGGAAACCGAATCTCGCGAATGCCGCTTATATCCCCAGTCTCGCTACTGCTCACGGAAGGCTCGGCTGAACTGATCGGCGAGCGGCTTGGACAGGAAGGACATCGCTGTACGCTCTTCGGTCGAAACAAAGACTTCCACGGGCATACCTGGCAACAACTTGCTGTCGCCGAGCTTTTCGAGCTCGTCCGATGGTACAATGACGTCGGCCAGATAATAGACCTGGCCCGTCGAGGGATCGCTGCTGGTCGCCGCAGAAACATAGGCGATACGGCCATGCAGTTCCGGCGTGGTACGCTGGTTGAAGGCCGAAAAGCGCAATTTTGCCGGTTGTCCAACGAAAACCTGGTCGATATCAGTCGGTGACAGTTTCGCCTCTATCTTCAACGCAGCATCTGCGGGGACAAGCGTCACCAGCTTCTCCGCCGGGGTGATAACACCGCCGATGGTGTGGACTGCGAGTTCGTTGACAGTACCCGAGAGCGGTGCGCGGATATCGGCGCGCGCGAGCCGGTCCTCGATCGCCACTCGCCGTTCCCTGAGTTCGGAGAGCTTTGGCTCGATTGCGCTCAGTTCACGCTGTGCTTCGGTGCGTGCTGTTTCATCGATGGCTATAATCTGCAGGCGGATTTCGCCCATGCGGGCTTTGGCGCGCGCGATATTGGCTTCAACCTCGCCCCGCTCGCCGAGGAGCTTCGCCATTTCGCGGTCTATGATATATTTGCGCGAGGTTTCGATGAGGCGTTTGTCTGTCAAGCCCTTGATTTTGCCGTGTTCGGTCTTGACCAACGCAATCTCGTCGATCTTGGCATCGCGCTGCGACTCAAGCCCCTTGATTTCCTCGCCAAGCTGATCGATCCCAAGGACCAGCTGTTCCTTCTGGCTTTTGCGGTTCTGACGATTGCCGTCAAACATGCGCTTTTCACCAAAGAACACATGTGGAAAGTCCCCGGTTCGCGCGCTCAGTTCCGCTGACATCATGATGGCGTCGAGATTGTCGCGCTCGGCCATCAGCCGCGCCTGTTTCGCCATCAGTTCGACCAGCTGGGTGCGAACAATCGAAAGTTCCGCACGCGTTTCGGCGTCATCCAGCCGCAGCATGACCTGACCCTTCGTGACAAAGTCACCTTCCCTGACTGCAATCTCGCTGATGATGCCGCCGTCGCGGTGCTGGATCGACTTCAGGTTCTGATCGACCTTGACCATGCCCGGCGCGATGATCGCCCCTGTCAGCTGTGCGGTTGCCGCCCAGCCGCCCGCACCGACGAAAAGCATTAGTCCAAGCGTAACACCCGCGACAACCCGAGGCCCTACAGCGAAACTGTTTTCAGAATCGATCTGAGGTCCCAAGCCCAAGTCTTTTTGTTTTTGTCGCCCGAACATGTTTCACTCCCACTCGCGTCACAACGACGTCTTCACTCAAGGGTTTTCGACGACCATCAGCATGTGATGACCCGTCAGATTGATAGTCATTTCATAGTGTTCATCGCGGTCCATATCGACCTCGATCAGCGTCTTTTGCAGTTCATCCGTTCCTTCGTGACGAACGCGGATCGGCAGCGGTTGCGCGTTGGCATCATCGCCGTAGGTTTCCTCGAACCGATCTTCCAGACTGTCGATGACATCTTCGAAGATCTCGTACCTGGACATCTCGATGCGATCACCAACCATGAAGTCAAGGATCTGGTGGATGACCTCGGCACTGGAACTCCCTTCCGGAATATGGAATTCGAAAGTGTCTGAACCGCCATTGCCTTCGAGGACCATGGCAGTCGTACCGATGTTCATGTGATCGTTGCCGGTGCTCCCAACCACCTGTTCGAAGCCGGAAATCACGTCGTGCCCGATATCGAAACCTGTCGCTGCGCCCGTGTTCAAATCGACAAGCACGCCTTGCGCCGACTGCGAATAGTCGAGGGTGTCGGATCCACCCTGACCGGAGTAAATGTCGTTGCTGCCATCAGCCGCCGCCAGCACGATATCGTCGCCGGTGCCAGCCAAAACGCAATCTGCTCCTGCACCATCTGCAATCACGTCATTGCCGGCGCCACCCGATAAAGTGTCGTTACCGCCGCCTCCGGCAATAATATCGTCACCGGCGTTTCCGAAGATGCTTTCGCTGGCGGTACCGCCGCTGATTTCGTCGGCTCCTGCACCCGCATTGATCACCTCAAAATTGGTAATGCTGTCCGTACCGATTTCCGCGCCGCTGGCGTTGGCGGCAACGACATCGATGACCACGGTCATCAAGGCGGCCGAATAATCGAGCGTGTCGATGCCTTCCCCGCCGTCGTAGGCATCATCGACTATATCCAGGGCGGCTGTGACCGTGTCGTTACCGGCTCCGCCGCTTACAGAGTCTTGCCCCGAACCATCAGACAGATGATCGTTGCCCTCGCCGCCTGACACGATGTCAGCGCCTCCGCCGCCTTCAATCCGATCATCGCCGCCATTGCCATGGATCTCCTCGGCCGCATCGCTGCCTTGGATGTCATCCTGTCCCGCCCCGGCCATGAAAACCTCGAAGTTCGAAATCGTGTCCTCACCAATCTCGGCGCTGGATGCAGTACCTTCGTCGACATCGATCGTGCTCCCGTACAGGACTGCGGTATAGTCGAGCGTATCGACGCCAGCGCCGCCGTCATAAACGTCGGCCACCTGATCGGTATCAACCGCCACTTGATCGTTACCAGAGCCGCCGCGCACAATGTCTTTGCCACTGCCACCACTGAGAACATCATCGTCGAGGCCACCGTCA
>NZ_JAIQWW010000049.1 GCF_020164455.1 Phyllobacterium chamaecytisi | reverse complement strand
ACTGGTTCATGTCGGCAATGTCGGTACAGGCTTTTCGTCCAAACTGGCTCGCGACCTGAAACAGAAGCTCGATACTTTGCGCGTCGACAAGCCAGCGGCACCGGTCAAGGGTAAGACACTGGTGTTTACAGAACCAACTCTCGTAGCTGAAGTCGTATTCGGCGGATGGACGCATGATAAAAAACTGCGTCACACATCCTTTAAGGGGTTAAGGGAAGTTGCTGATAACGCTGAAATCTACACGATTGACCGGAACTAATGACTTTGATGAGAGTTGGAGCAGCGTTGTCCGGCAGACATCACAACGCACCTGGCAACAGAGGCTCGTCGTGATTTCACCCACCCTTCGGGAAACTCCGCGGCGAGCCTCACTTTTTGTTAACCACACAGGCTCACGCTTTTTATAGTGCACTATGTTGGCACCGGCCTGCTTTCGTATCGTGTGTCCGGCAGGTCAGGACATCGGCTTGTTCGCACAGGGATGACCAACGAAGGTCAAGCCTCACCAAGACTGCAAAGAGGAACAAAACTTCGCTAACGTAGTTCGTAATCTGTCGGAGAGCGCCGAACTCTTCGGCCGAGGTCCGGCGTCGTTAGGGTCGCACGACGCCGGCCTCACCTGATTCGAATCGCGTTGGCACGTTATGATCAAACGGCAGGACGACCAAAAAGGCCCTATGTCGCTAGACAGGTTTTGCGAGCTGGATGGCTCATCGAAGAAGCGGTTTGTCAGCCACGCCGCAGGTTCCACTGTCGATACCCGTTCTCCCCGAGTGGCTTGAGCCACCATAATTCAATGAATTTGGTTCGACTAAACAAGTTGTTCAACGGTGCATTGATCTGGCCGCTTGTCGGGTCGCCAGCGCATAAGTTTGGTGCCATGGCGAAAGCGGTCGCCCGTAATATGGTCGAACCGCACCTCGACGACGAGCTTCGGAGGCAACGGCTCCCACTCACTACTCCTTTGGGTACTCCAGCGGCTGATGCCTCCAGGCGCCATCCCGGTAAAGCCGGGCGACTGACGCAGTAGCTCAAGCCGCTTGGTTAAAGCCCCGCGTTCGTCGTCCCGAATTGTGGAGGTGAAGCCGACATGATTGCGTTTACCAACTCTGTCATAAAGGCCAAGAAGCAGAGACCCGACCTCGCGAGTTTGGCTTTCATAGGTTGCGATTTCGTTTCGGAATGCACCGTGTAGCGTGCGTTTTCTCAAACATCGCCGTCAATGCACGCTATTCCGTACAAAATGCAGCCGTTAACAGGGGCAGGCACCCATCAACACGAGGCGACATTGGCACGAATTTGCTGCAATCTACCCGTAGTCCGTAGCCTCCATGCTCCATGTAACACTATGGGAAGCGCTTGGCGCAAAGGCCAAATGCGCAGAAGAACACCACTGACGAAGTGACAAGGAGTAATCTGGTATGCGCGAACACATGCTCGAGATCGACGGAGGCCTCCTTCTTACCCTTGATGCTCTGCTGAAGGAACTAAACGTTACCCATGCGGCTGTTCGGCTTGGCATTACCCAACCTGCCCTGTCTGCTCGCTTGACGCGCCTCCGGCAGCTGTTTGGCGACCAACTCCTAATCCCCGCCGCGTCCGGCCGAGGAATGGTGCCGACGCCGCACGCCCTCGCCCTACAGCCGAGGCTTGCCCAATTGATTGAGCGACTGAGCGAGTTCTCTAACGTAGCTCAGGTCTTCGATCCGGCCACGAGCCATCGCGTCTTTCGAATTGCTGCGACGGACAATCCGGCGGCCATCCTCGCACCGGATCTCATCGCATTCCTGAAAGCGAAGGCACCCCATATACGCATTGCCTTTGTTCTTCCCGACAAGGCTCAGATCGCGGCGCACCTGGAGCGGGGTGATATCGACCTTTTTATTGGTGCCGTCGAAGACGTGGCGGGGGGGTTGATCGGGCGCACACTGTTCGATGACGAGTTCGTAACGGCACAGCGCAAAGACCATCCAAGAGGCACCAGGTCCTTTGATCTTGATGAGTTCTGCTCGCTCGACCACCTTCTGATTTCGACCAGAGGTGGTCACTTCGCCGGAATGATTGATGACGCTCTTGCCGCACTCGGACGCGAACGCAGAGTGTCGGTTTCGATCCAGAGTTATGCGCTCGCTCCGCTTGTATTGATGGGCAACGATTGCATCTGCACTTTGCCGCGCCGCTTCCTGCAACGCTTCAGCACGTCGCTCGATCTCTTCCAGCCTCCTCTCGACCTGGCCAGGTTTCAGATGACCGCTTTCTGGCATCAGCGCATGAGTGACGATCCTGCCCATGACTGGTTGCGCGCCCAGTTGTTTGAGACAGCGAGGATGCAGGGCCGTTCCGTGAACTCGTTCTAGGCAGCTGGAGTTCGAATAAGAGAGCAGCAGCTATTGCACTTCCGATCCGCTGCGATTGCGGAACTCCAATGGCTGCCAACTGAACGAGCCCTCACCTTCAGTGCGGATATGCCCGACGCCGGGGAACGGAAGATGGGGGGCAGCGACGAGTTGCCGGGAGCCGGCAAAGGTCGAGAAAGCCTTTTCCCGGACGATGGCCGCCTCTGCCGGGTTCACGTCGTAGAGGATGGTGACCAATGGATCGGGAAACTGTACGGCCTCGACGTGAACAATGTCCCCGATAAAAGCAATCGAATGCCCCTTGCTTGTTACGGTGTAGAAAGAACTGCCAGGGGTATGGCCCGGATGAATCGATGCAGTAATTCCCGGAAGAATGGTTTCATTGTCGGAGAATGTTTTTACCTTTCCGGCTTTTTGGTAGACGCCGATTGTTTTTGCGGCTTCGTCGAAGTACTGGCGGGCGTAGCCTGTCTTCTCCGCGTTCGTCGCATCCATGAAAAAGGCAAGTTCAGGTGCAGCGACGTGGATCGTCGCATTCGCAAAGACGGGCCTGGCATCAGTAACCAAACCACCCGTATGATCTGTGTGGATGTGGGTAATAAGAATGTCGGTAATGTCCTCCGGCATGACACCGACGCTGGCAAGGCTGTCCCGAAGCTTCCCGCCGTACCCAGGCCCGAAGAGCTGTCCTGAACCAGTATCGACCAAGATCGACCGCGCGCCGTCCTCAATCAGGAATGCGTTGATCGATGCTTCGACGGGATTTGTCAGGAAGGATCGTTGCAGGCGGTTATCGATCTCTGGCTGTGATGTGCCCGTCAGGAGCTTGTGCAGGTCTTGGGGAACGGTACCGTCTGATAGTGCTATAATCTTCAGGTCCCCGAGCGGGAAAGCGTAGGTGCCCGGCGCTTGCGTGTAGTGAACGGCAGTTGCGGGTTGGGTGGTCTCAGCGAATGCAGGCGCGAGCGCGCCGATGATCACACTGAAGGTTGTGGAAGCCAAGAGGGAACGTAGGGTCATGGTCGCTGGGGTCCTGTTCATCGTTATCGTCGTCGATGAACTTTAAATAAGGGCACTCCGCGGCCTCATGAAATTCAATCGCTCGATAGGACCTATCCACGAGCCTTATGCCTCTAGACAATTGACGGCCAAGTGAATCGGGATCTCCGTTAAAAAAGAACCGTTGCTACAAATACCCTTACTTCTCGATCCGACGACCAGTTCTTAACACTTTCCATATTAGCCTAGAGTGGTTGGCCTACTTCAACTTGATGAAAAGGATCTTGGAATGAATAGAGCTCTGATCACCGTCGTTGCCGTACTAACAGTAATGAGTTTAAGCGCCTGCGGATCAATCGGCAAAGGAAAAGCTCCTCCGCCAATGGCGGAACCGACTGCAGCACCAGTCTATAAATAAAGGCTACTGCTTCTGTGCTGTGGGAAGGTGATTCCACCTTCCCATTCAATCGATCGCAAGACACCGGCCTTGTACAGGACGTGCGTTCCCGCCGTAAATATCGCCCATAAGCTTGAAGATGCGGCCATGATGTTGGGTGATTTCGGGTTCGAACACTTCCTTGCGTCCTCGAAGGTACCCTGTTCGTGCTCCATCAACTTGGAGTAACCAACGACATCTGCGGCAAGAATGGTAACAAGTTTACGGTCCATGACCGTACCCCTTGTTTGGGAATTTCCCCTTCCAAACAGTAGCACAAATTAAGCGAAGGTGCGCTGTCGAACAGGTGGATGCAGCAAGGAACCAGTGTCATGGGAGTGGCACTACATCATTATTTTGGCGCGCTCTTCCCAGATTTTCGCCAGTTCGACGAGCGTCATGACGCTTTTTTCCATGTCTTGTCGACTGATCCATTCGAGCGGCGATTGAAAAGCGTGACCGCCAGCGAAGATGTTGGCGCACGGCAAGCCCATAAACGACAATCGCGAACCCTCGGTACCACCTCGGATACTGCCGCGCACAGCGGGCCGTGCTGTGAGGTGAAGCTGAATGATTGACCGGAACTCTGCTGTTGCGATACACCGCCGATCCGGTGATCCTTGGTGTCGTAAAGCCTTACGCTGGAGCCATCCGCGACCGCAAGCCTGCGACTTCGGGAAAGAAGGCATGGCGGAGAGTGTTCTTGCAACCAGTTGACGACGGTTGGCCCAGTCCTTCAGGCCACCTGATCGCCCGCTCGTTGATCCGATGAATTGGCACCTTGATCCCGGGGCCTGCGCCCGCCTTGTCAATGGCGCGTGCCAATCACCTTTCTCTAGAGCTACCAGTTCAGCAACTTCGGCGCAGGTGGCACCGACTTTTGACTTCAACCTGTCGTTGAACATATGCCGCCGAGTTCCGGATGATTAAACTGAGCCAAGGTTCCGTGGCCGGACGTCATTGCCTGCTGCAAGTGTTCGACCGTCGACAGGCTGACATCGTTTCGCTCTGCGATTTCTTTCAGGACGTGACGAAGGTTGTCCTTGCAATCCGTTCATATCAGCGCTTTCGTTGAATTCGATGTGGGCCGTTAGTTACGAACAAATGCCCCATATCCAGAAGATAGTGGGGCATTGCATTCAACTCGCTGACTATTGCCAGGTTTGGCTGTTGTACCAATCGTCTACGTCCTTCTTGGCCTCATCTTTAGCTTTGCCGTAGCGTTCCTGGATCTTGCCTTCAAGTTGATCGCGTTTACCCGCAATTACGTCAAGGTCATCGTCGGTAAGTTTTCCCCACTGCTCTTTCACCTTGCCTTTAGCCTGCTTCCAATTGCCTTCGACGCGATTCCAGTCCATGGCGTATCTCCTTTTTGCTGATGTTATTCCAACGCTTGTTTGGAAGAAAAAGTTCCGCCAACAACAATGCTGGAGACCTCCGGCAAAAAGGCTCATCGCTGAGACGATGAGCCTTTTGTTCGCCAGTTTCCTTAGTTCGCGGGAGCCGGAGTCGCGGTGCCATTTTGTTGTCCTGCATCGGAGGCGTTGTTTCGGCGGGGACCGCATCTGTCTTGCCTTCGTTCGCCTTGTTCGGGTCAGCGACGCCTTCCGTAAACTTTGGGAAGTCTCAAAGGCCGGTGCGTTTTGAAGGCCTTTGGCCGGTTCGAACCGTCCCGGACCAGACTTTTTCAGATTAAGTTATGCGGGAGTGCTCACCCGGAAAACGAAATACCCGGTGTACGTCTTTTGGAATGCAACCGCTCTTTTCAGGGAGCGAGCTTAGAAAGGCCGAAACCACCCGTCATTTCATATCGATAACCTCTCCGGCCGTATAGAAAACGATAGGAGGACCATATTCCTCTTCGCCTTGCTTTGCTTCCTGGCTCCAGGCAATGACCCCTGCATGGTTTGACGCCAAATCACTGGCCGCTTTCCGCGCCTGTTCTTCTGTGTCGAACCGCTGTGGTTCCTCAGGTCGAAACAACTCTCCGGCTTCACCTTGCTCAAAAACCGCTACAAAATAAATTTGTTTCATCCCGTTATCCTCATCGGCAGGCAACTCATAGCGCCGGAGCGCGTGTCACGTTTAACGGCTACCAAGTCTGGCGGTTGTACCAATCGTCGACCTCGCGTCTGCCTCCGTCCTTCGACTTGCCGCACTTGAATTTTGCCCCTTAGCTGGTCACGCTTCTCTCCTCGTTTGCAATGAAACGCGCCAGCCAATTGCGTGTTCCAAAGGAATGGTCAGCAAGGCCATGCAGACGCCAGCGAAAGAAACCCATATTGGATGGAACGCCTTGTTCCCGGAGGATTAGAGAGAGCTATCACCAAGCCCTGGGAG
>NZ_JAIQWW010000048.1:0-2500 GCF_020164455.1 Phyllobacterium chamaecytisi | reverse complement strand
TGAACAGGGCGTTCAGTTCGTTGCATTAGACCCGAAACCAAGTGATCTAGCCATGAGCAGGTTGAAGGTAAGGTAACACTTACTGGAGGACCGAACCCGCATCTGTTGCAATAGATTGGGATGACTTGTGGCTAGGGGTGAAAGGCCAATCAAACTTGGAGATAGCTGGTTCTCCGCGAAATCTATTTAGGTAGAGCGTCGATTTTATACCTTCGGGGGTAGAGCACTGGATGGGCTAGGGGATCTCACCGATTTACCAAACCTAACCAAACTCCGAATACCGAAGAGTACTGATCGGCAGACACACGGCGGGTGCTAACGTCCGTCGTGAAGAGGGCAACAACCCTGACCACCATCTAAGGTCCCTAAGTTATGGCTAAGTGGGAAAGGATGTGAGGATCCCAAAACAACCAGGATGTTGGCTTAGAAGCAGCCATCATTTAAAGAAAGCGTAACAGCTCACTGGTCTAAATAAGGGTCTTTGCGCCGAAAATGTACCGGGGCTCAAGCCATACACCGAAGCTGTGGATTTGCTTAGCAATAAGCAAGTGGTAGCGGAGCGTTCTGTAAGCCGTTGAAGAGGGACCCGTGAGGGCCTTTGGAGGTATCAGAAGTGAGAATGCTGACATGAGTAACGATAAAGGGAGTGAGAGACTCCCTCGCCGAAAGTCCAAGGGTTCCTGCTTAAAGTTAATCTGAGCAGGGTTAGCCGGCCCCTAAGGCGAGGCCGAAAGGCGTAGTCGATGGGAACCACGTTAATATTCGTGGGCCTGCGGGTAGTGACGGATCGCGTGTGTTGTTCCTCCTTATTGGATTGGAGGGGCTTCGAAGCGGTCCCAGGAAATAGCTCCCGCGTATAGACCGTACCCTAAACCGACACTGGTGGACTGGTAGAGCATACCAAGGCGCTTGAGAGAACTGCGTTGAAGGAACTCGGCAAATTGCACGCGTAACTTCGGAAGAAGCGTGACCCTTTTTGACGCAAGTCGAGGAGGGTGGCACAGACCAGGGGGTAGCGACTGTTTACCAAAAACACAGGGCTCTGCGAAGTCGCAAGACGACGTATAGGGTCTGACGCCTGCCCGGTGCTGGAAGGTTAAGAGGAGAGGTGCAAGCTTTGAATCGAAGCCCCAGTAAACGGCGGCCGTAACTATAACGGTCCTAAGGTAGCGAAATTCCTTGTCGGGTAAGTTCCGACCTGCACGAATGGCGTAACGACTTCCCCGCTGTCTCCAACGCAGACTCAGTGAAATTGAATTCCCCGTGAAGATGCGGGGTTCCTGCGGTTAGACGGAAAGACCCCGTGCACCTTTACTATAGCTTTACACTGGCATTCGTGTCGGCATGTGTAGGATAGGTGGTAGACTTTGAAGCGGGGGCGCCAGCCTTCGTGGAGTCATCCTTGAAATACCACCCTTACCTATATGGATGTCTAACTGCGGTCCGTTATCCGGATCCAGGACAGTGTATGGTGGGTAGTTTGACTGGGGCGGTCGCCTCCTAAAGAGTAACGGAGGCGCGCGATGGTGGGCTCAGACCGGTCGGAAATCGGTCGTCGAGTGCAATGGCATAAGCCCGCCTGACTGCGAGACTGACAAGTCGAGCAGAGACGAAAGTCGGTCATAGTGATCCGGTGGTCCCGCGTGGAAGGGCCATCGCTCAACGGATAAAAGGTACGCCGGGGATAACAGGCTGATGACCCCCAAGAGTCCATATCGACGGGGTTGTTTGGCACCTCGATGTCGACTCATCGCATCCTGGGGCTGGAGCAGGTCCCAAGGGTATGGCTGTTCGCCATTTAAAGCGGTACGTGAGTTGGGTTCAGAACGTCGTGAGACAGTTCGGTCCCTATCTGCCGTGGGTGTAGGAATATTGACAGGATCTGTCCCTAGTACGAGAGGACCGGGATGGACGTATCTCTGGTGGACCTGTTGTGGCGCCAGCCGCATAGCAGGGTAGCTATATACGGACGGGATAACCGCTGAAGGCATCTAAGCGGGAAACCCACCTGAAAACGAGTATTCCCTATCAGAGCCGTGGAAGACCACCACGTTGATAGGCCGGGTGTGGAAGTGCGGCAACGCATGAAGCTTACCGGTACTAATAGCTCGATTGGCTTGATCATTCTCATTACAAATATCCATCTGACGCAGTCAGATGAATTGGATTTGTCTCACGCGCCGTATCGCACCTTTGGTGCGGGCGCTGCGACAGCGCGCGGCACACGCCGCGACGGCCGGTCGGCCTTGCGGGCTTCGCCCGAAGGTCGCCAGCCGCCAACTAAAACAAACAAAAAACTCCAGCTTCTCATTTGTATCGCATGCGCCTGAAAAACCGCATGCGTGAACGTTGCGCTTTGCTGACTTGGTGGTTACAGCGGGGTGGCTGCACCCGATCCCATTCCGAACTCGGCCGTGAAACGCCCCTGCGCCAATGGTACTTCGTCTCAAGACGCGGGAGAGTAGGTCGCTGCCAGGTCTGCCAAACGCAACGTTCATAA
>NZ_JAIQWW010000047.1 GCF_020164455.1 Phyllobacterium chamaecytisi | reverse complement strand
GTCCTGCAGATCAAATGAGACCCGGCCGTCTCCCTGGTTCAACGATGATCGTGCATATGCAAGCTGTTCTTCGGATAGCGTTATTCCCAGTACTTCACCGTTCGTGACCCTTGCACCAATATGCCGCGCAAGACCGCCCCAACCGCAACCGATATCCAGAACTCGCTGATGCGGTTCGAGCAGGAGTTTGGCCGCCAGATGCCGCTTCTTGGCCAGTTGTGCTTCCTCAAGCGACTGATCGGGGTGTTCGAAATAGGCGCAGGAATATTGACGGTCCACGTCAAGAAAAAGCTCGTACAGCCGCCCGTCGAGATCATAATGATGTGCAACGTTCCGCTTCGATCGGCCGGGCAAGTTAGGCTGCTTCAGCTTGCGGAATCTGGCGCGCAGAGCGTCTATGAAACGCGCTGGCCAAGGATGAGCGGTGTTCTGGGCTTCACGCAACAGCAGTGCGATGAAGTCATAGATGGAGCCCTCATCGACGACAAGACGGCCATCCATGAAAAGCTCGCCAAGCCTCATATCTGCGTCGACCAAAAAGGCCCACTGTGCCCGGCTATCGGTAAACCTCACCGATACCGCAGGTCCGCTGCCATCTCCGAATGACAATCTTTTGTTCTTCGCAGTCGTGACATTCAGGCGACCTGTGCTGACGATGCGAAGAAGCGCAGCATGTAATGCACGATCGGCAAGCGCCGATGGCGTTGTGTGCCTGCCGGAAGTGGAGTTTTGAACTGGACCTGGGTCATCGTCTGGCTCGCATTGTCGTAACTGGCGGGAACTTGATTTCATGCGTGTTTTGCTGAGGGCTGCCGCGTCCGGAGGCTGTCCCGATCAGCCACACTCCGCCAAGTATGAGCGCGCTTCCAATCAACTGAAGCGCGGTGATCTGTTCCCGGAAATAAAGCCAGCTCGACAAGAGAACCAGCACGTAACTTAAAGCAGAAAGCGGAAACGCCTTGCTCAGATCAAGCTCCGACAGCACCTGCATCCAGATCAGGAAACAAACGATTTCAACTGCAATGGCCGCAAGCAACCAGGGGGATGCGAGCGATCCGGAAAACCAGCCGCTGGCATGACCACTCACCGCATCGGCAGCAAGCTTGATGAAAATCTGAAACAACGTGTTCAGCACCGGAATGGCGAACCAGGAAAGACGCTGGCCGTTCATGAAGCGGCTCCCTGAGGCTCATCCACGCCAAACATCGGCGATACCAGCCTCAGCAACCGTTGGACGGCCCTGTTCCGATGCTTGAAATACATTGTGTTTGCAGTGAGCCTGCTGCCCAGCCGCAGTTTGTTTTCGTAATAGGCCTGGCCGCTCTGATAGCGGGCAACGCGGTGGTCGATGCAATAACGCAGATTGGCGAACCAGCTTAGATAATAAAGGTCGTAGGCACGCCCTTCCTCTCCGTCCATGCAGAAGAACTTGTCGATCAGCGTGCTTTCGTTGTGAACGAGAATGTTAGCCGCCAGCAGCTTGTCTTCTGCAAAATACAAAGTGCAGAACGACCTGCCGGACATGCGGTCGAGGATACCAGCAAAATACGCGGCGGTGAGAGCTTCGAACTGCCATTCACTCCGGCTTCGTGTCGCATTATAAAGAGCCACGACGCGCGGCATGACGTCTGCCAGTTCGGTTCGAGTTTCGATCCGGATGTGATCAAACGATTTCAGTTTCCGGCGCATGTCCTTGCGGGTTCCAGAGGACAAGCGGCTCAGATAGCTTTCGATGGAGTGAAAATCGACATCAAGACAAGCTGTCGGAAGCCCGGGAATGGAAGCGAAACCTGATTGCGCGAATACCGGCGCAAACGCCGACGCACAAGGCTCGGGAATATCCTTTACGCCACGCAGGGAACAACCTTCATCGTCCGCGTGCTTCTCGAACCCGGCAACAAGTCGTGCCAGCAAATCAGGCTGGCGTTCCGGAGGAACGTTGGCACAAAAGCCTGGCTTGCCAGTTTCCGTACAGGGCGAGCCAAGACACGCGAGCTTCAACGTGAGGATACCGGGAAGGAAGCCTCGCATCCGACGAATGAAGCGGCGCAGAGGTCCTGGTTCCAACGTCGTCTCAAGCTGGTAACTGGTAATGAATGCCGGCATGGCGGCGACTACGGCCCCGTTCTCAATTACCGTTACATAGCGCCAGGCGAAACCGTCGATCCCGGCCTCTTCGATCGCGAGAAGGCAATCGAAATCTTCGACCTCATCTTCGAAACAGGCGTTCCACGCTTGCTTGCCGACTTCCCGGATGGAATTCACAACGCGCGTTTGTATGAGCGGGTTGTCTTTAGCCGGTAACCTTGTCCCGCGGAGCGTCGATTCAGAGACGGTCTGAAACATGGCTCACCCCAAAATAATCGGCAGTAAGATCCGCGACCTGCCTGTGCTGCCGATCGAGATGGATCATGTGATAGCTGTCATTGATCCAGCGAAGCTCGTTCGGGGCCCCGATATGGTCACTGATATAGCGGGCATGGGCAGGGCTGCTGAGATCATCCTCCCTTGAATGCAGGATGAGCGTTGGCGTCATCATATGCGGCAGCTCGTGCTTGAGCGCTCTTCCGAGGCGATACATCTCGACCAGGCCTTTGCCGGGGAATTTCTCGATTACGCCCTCTTTGGACATGTTTTCCATCATCCGGCGCATACGCTGGTCTTTGACGCCGAGTGCCGAAGTCTCGTTGAAATTCAGGCGGTCCAAGAATGGGACATGTGCCAACCAGGTGATGTTGCGCGACAGCAGCGGGTAATAGAACGGCACATTCCAGCCGTCATAGAGGAAGCATGGAGAGTAAATCGCCACGGCCTTGAGCATTCCGGGCTGCTCGTGGGCAGCCAGAAGCGCCAGCTTGCCACCGACGCAGATGCCGGCAGCAAATATCTCGTTCGTATAGGCGGTCAACTGCTCCACGGCCTGCTCGACACTTCCCAGCCAATCCTGCCAACGCGTGCCGCGCAACCTGCGGACATCGCCACCATGACCGGCCAGAAGCGGTGCATAGACCGTATAGCCCCGACGATTCAGCTGTCGCGCCACAAGCCGCATTTCCGTGGGTGCACCAGTCAGACCATGCACAAGAAGGACGCCCTTACCGTTGGTGCCCTCCATGAAATATCCAAAAGGGTCAGCGATCTGCATTCGATATTTCCAACTCGCGGTTTTCCTTGGCCATGAATCCCAGCGCGTGGCACGTGCTGATGACGTGGACACCAGCTTCTTCTTGTTGGTCCGCGATCTGTTCGTGGAAGGAGCGGAGTTTTGTCCAATGTGTGCGCGGACGATAATGATGCTCGGCGTGGTAACCGTTGCCGAACCACAGCCAGTTGTAGAAACGATTGTGACTGCTGACCCCCCACGCTATCGGTTCTTCCGGATCGCCGTGAAGATGCTCGTAATAGCCGTTGAGCGACGACAGGCAATTGCCAAAATAGTAGAATGGCACGAAGAACAGGACAGCCCGCCAGTCATAGATCAAAGCCAGACCGACCAGGCCAAAGAAGGCGTAAAGCTCGAAGCGGCCCCATTTCGCGTCGAACGGCCGAGTGCGGGCAACGCCTCTGTGAATGTCGCCGATATCGTCGCGAAAAAAGCTGAGGAACGTGTAGCTCCAAACGTTCTCCGGTTCGCCGTTTTTGCCGTGTCTGTAAATCGACAACCAATCGATTGTCTCACCCTTTTCATTCGGCTTGTCGCTGTTGCCGGAATGATGGCGCATATGGATCCAGTGATAGTAGGTCTGCGAAAAACCGATCGTGATGGATTCCAGGAGACTGAAGGCATAGTTCAGCGGGCGCGCGGTAAAATAGGGCGTGTGAATGAAATTGTGGGAGATGCTGTTGATATTCCACGAGATCGAGACGGCGTAAACGCAGCCCAGAACTAAGGACAACCACAGCGGGCGGCTGTGAAATCCGGCGATGAGGTAGATATTGAAGAATAGGTGAGCGACTGCCGCGATAACGGGAGCGGCATCCCATTTGGTGTGTTTGAATAGTTTCATAGTCCTGTTGCTCCAACGCACGTCACGCCGGCCGTGATGAGAAGAACTCCAGCCGCGTGACGCAGATTGACGTGTTCCTTGAAAAAGCAGGCTCCGGCGACAACGATGACGACATAGCTCAGCGCCATCATTGGAAAGGCGATGGACAGCGGCACGTGTTCGAGCACCATCATCCATGCGAACAGCTCCACTGCCCAAAAGACAATTCCCACCCAGGTGGCGGGTTTCACCAGTGCCTGACGAAGCGTCGAAGCGTGCGCGGCCTGTTTGAAACAGACCTCACGCGCCATTTCCGCAACAATGCAAAAACTGATCAGCGCCACCATTGGCAGGGTCAGGGTGCCGCTCATGACATGGCCTGCGAAAGAATTTCGAGAAGGGCGTGATTGCCTGCGGAGTTGATGTTGGTCGCAAGACGCGCATCCGAGGGCCGTCGGGGCTGATCCAGCAGAATCTCGCCGTGCTTCATCAGCATCGTCCATAACCCGCCGCCATAAGCGGGAAATGAGTAGTCGCCGGTGACATCTGCACCGACAATGCGGTGGCGGCAGCCTATCTCACTTATCAATGTCAGAAGATATGGCAGCCTCATGCTGCCTTGATCCCAGTTCGTGACCGCATCAGCGCGAGCCAGCACATCCTTGTCGATCGTCAGATAGACGGCTTCGGTCTCAATCCGTGACAAGAGGCGATCAACGAAATTTTGCTCACCAATAGCGGCAATGGTGTTCCAGCTGAGCGAGCCGGAATCCTGCTGGTAGCTCGACCCTGACCCATATTCCTTTTTGACCCTGCTCGGTGGATGATCGTAGGGATAGAGCTCAAGCTTGCCTTTTTTGAGCAGCGAAAGATTTGCTCCCTTCCGTTCAGGCTTCTTCAGGTCATCGCTGCATACGCCGACAGTGATGACCTTGCGAACCTGGGAATGTTCCAATGCCCTGTTGACCCATGAGCCGCAATGGATGCCATCCTTGAAATGAACCCAATCGGGATGGTTGTCGAAATGGATTACCGTAGCCGGCTTTCCATCCTTTTCGAGGGCAACGTCGAGCAGCAGCGCCGTGACGTGATGAAAATCACCCGACCCCATGAAACACAGGTGCGCATCCTTTCTCCGCAGCATCCTGCGCGCGAGCTTGGTCCGAACGGCATGCAAATCAGGGTTTTTGCCCCAAAGCCTGATCGCCCGCCCTTCATTCTCAGCCTGTAACTCATACGCGCCAGCGTTCAGGCAGGCGCGGATGAAGTCGGGCTGCAACTCAAGCGCATCATCGAGATGGAGGAGCAGAAGTTGCATCGGCCTATCGTTTCGAAGCCCTGATAAAAAGCTGATCCAGCAGCGTCAGGGCAAGATCTATCTCTTCGCGGCTGATCAGGAGGTTGGGGGCAAGGGTGATGACATTCTTGTGGTAACCGCCAACATCCAGCACGAGACCGTACATGTTTGTGCCGACACTGAGATCACCCTTCATCCCCTCGTCGCAAAGCCAGTCCATCGTCGACTTGTCCGGGGTGAACCCATCCTCAGTGCATATTTCGACACGCAAGGCCAGGCCCAGGCCGTCCACATCGCCGATGATCCGGTGGCGTTTCTGCAGCTCCTTCAGTCCGTCGAGAAAGTAAGCGCCTTTCTCGATGATGACCGCACCGAAATCCTCTTCCTTGAGCATTTTCATGGTTTCCAGTGCTACGGCGGTTCCCATCGGGTTGCTGGCGAAGGTAGAATGCGTTGAACCTGGAGGGAAAATACCCGGGTTGATTATTTCTTCCTTCGCCCAGACGCCCGAAAGCGGATTGAGACCATTGGTGATTGCCTTGCCGAAGACGAGGATGTCTGGGCTGACACCGAAATGTTCGATCGACCACATCTTGCCCGTCCGGTAGACACCCATCTGGATTTCATCGACCACGAGCAGAATCCCGTGCTGGTCAAGAACCTGCTTCAACTCTTTGAAGAAGTTCATGGGAGGGATGACATAGCCGCCAGTTCCTTGAATGGGCTCCACGTAGAAGGCGGCAAACTCCGCCTTGCCCGCCTTGGGATCCCACACGCCGTTGTACTCGCTCTCGAACAGGCGGGCGAACTTCTGCACGCATTGGTGGCCGTATTCTTCTTTGCTCATGCCTTTCGGGCCACGGAAATGATAGGGAAATTCAATAAACTGCGCGCGCTCGCCGAAGTGCCCGTAGCGACGACGATAGCGATAGCTCGACGTGATCGCCGAGGCGCCAAGCGTGCGCCCATGATATCCACCCTCGAAGGCAAACATCAGGCTCTTTCCGCCTGAATAGTTGCGCACGAGTTTCAGCGAATCCTCGATGGCCTGCGAGCCGCCGACATTGAAATGAACCCGTCCTTTCGTGCCGAATTTCCGTTCTGCGTCTTGAGCAATCATGGCCGCTAGTTCGACCTTTTCCCTGTGCAGATATTGCGATGCCACCTGAGGCAGCGTGTCCAGCTGCCGATGCGCGGCGGCGTTCAGGCGCGGGTTGCGGTAGCCAAAATTAACCGCCGAATACCACATCTGCAGATCAAGGAACGGCGTACCCTTGCTGTCGTAAAGGTACGAGCCTTCGCACGATTCGAAAAAGCTCGGCTCCTGGGCGTAGTGGACCGTATCGCCGTGAGAACAATAGGTTTCCTCAAGCAGACGCAATTCGAGTTCCGAGTTCGGCAGCGGAGATACGAGCTCGGGCTGCTTCAGGATAAAATTTGTGTTCATTCAGGTTCTCGCTTGTTGGTTATGCGGCGGCGTGGCGCGGTGTGCTGAGAGCATTGGCCGATAGGCCTGGAACAGCGCTCTTGAGGCTGTGGGTGAGATCGGCAAAGGTCTCGTACGCAATGAAGGGGATATCCTCGGCAAAACAGTAGTCAGCCAGTTCCCCCTTTGCGAAGACCAGCTCCGGTTGATGTGAAACGCAGAAATCCGAGCGGCCGTCACCGACGTAGACCCGCAAGTCACGCGGTGTCAGAGATCTGCACTTGCAAACCCCCGCTGCTGACAGACAATCCGGATCGGCGTGGGGAGAAGCCAGATGGTAGGATGGCTTTCCTTCCGGATTGACGATCGTCAGCTTGTTGGCGATTACCGGAATATGGCTGAGGTTGGTGCGCACGAGGATTTGTTTGATGAAATAATCGACGCCGTCACTCACGATCGTAAGCGGCATAGCGTGTCGGCTGCAGAAATCTGCGAAGGCGGGAAACGTCGGGTCAATAACGACATCTTCAAGCACATCGTCGAGTTCATGTTGTTTGGCGCGAATCAGGGCGACCTGGCGGCGCATGCATTCGGCAGAACCGATCTCGCCGTCCAGCCAATCTTGTTCTATGGCTTTCCATGCGGGATCGGCCAAGTTTGAGAGTACAAAATCGGTCGCATCCTCGACCGAAATCGTTCCATCGAAATCGCAATACACGTGCATTCAAAAAACTCCTTGCACAATCGTGCGGGGGTTCTATCAGCCGTGCCTGAGTGCAGAATTATGCCAAAATGAAATGAAACTGAAATCGCCTGAAGGCGCGCGCTATGCTCTCGGCATCAGCACGTCTACGCTCAAACCTTTGCCTGATCCTGCAGCGTTCAGTACGATAGTGGCGGAGAAACGGTCAATTATGTCGGCAACGATCGCCAATCCCAATCCCGATCCCTCGGCATGTGGCGTATCGACCCGGTAGAAGCGCCGAAACACGGCTTCGCGATGTTGCGCCGCTATTCCTGGCCCGCTGTCGCTGATGGATAGCAGCCAAGACTCGTTCTTGGGTGTGATCGATGCTTCGATGGTTCCGCCGACGGGGGAGTATTTGATTGCATTGTCTACGAGGTTGGCAATCATCAGGCGAAGGAGAGGCTCGTCCGCATTGACCTGCGCATTTTCATCGCCGTGCAGCGAAACCTCAAGTCTCTTGAGATGAATCATGTTGCCGAACTCGCCTATGACCGAAGCCACGGTGTTATACAACGAAACGCTTTTCAACAGCATCGGCTGATGGCTGACACGAGCGGCGCGAAGCAGTTGCTCGATCAGGTGCATCGCCTTTTCATTACTCGCCACGAGGTCGCCGATGATAGCCTTGCGTTCCTGCTCACTCTCGGCATTCGCCAGCATTTGGAGCAACAACTTGAGAGATGTCTGAGGAGTTCGCAGTTGATGGGCAGCGTGATCGGCGAAACGCCTCTCCGCCGTCAGTGAGCGGTCAAGCTTGTCGAGAAGCTGATTTATCGATCTGCCGAGGGGAGAAAGGTCCCTCGGCAACGTATCAACGGGAATGACAGACAGGTCATCCGGGGAACGACTGCGGATTTGGCGCACCAATCCGTGCATCGCGCTGAGCCCGCTCCTGATCCCGAACCAGATCAAGACTGCGATGAGCGGGAAGAGGACCAGCAATGGAAAAGACAGGTTCAGGAGAATATTTGACACAAGCGATTTGCGAAGGGCAAGCTTTTCTCCGACTTCCACGGTAATCGTCGTTTGCGGAATTGGCAGCGCGTACACCCGCCAGTCTTCGCCGCCGTAATTCACGTCCGTAAAACCCGCTCGCTGCTCGGGAACCGTCTTCGGGAATGCGGTGCTCGAGAAAACCTCAATCTCCCCGTCCTTCCATGCACGGAACATATGGGCGTCGGCATAGTCATCCGCATCCTCGTTCATTGCCAGCTGGTTGCCCATCGCCAAATCAATATCATTGACCTGCTTGGATTTATGAATGCCAGGCTTTTCAACTTGGCGTTCCAGCAGCGTCCAAAGAACATTCGCGTCGTTGATCAATTGTGCGTCATAGATATTGTTGATTTCGCGCGTGGCGCTGCGGAAGGCGAACGCCCCGATCAGGGCGATAGTAATCAGAATTGTTGGCGCAATCCTGAAAAACAGTTTGCGCGTCAGCGTCGATCTGATCATTGCTCGACCATGTATCCCACGCCGCGGATT
>NZ_JAIQWW010000046.1 GCF_020164455.1 Phyllobacterium chamaecytisi | reverse complement strand
TATTGAGGTAGTGAAACGTTTCGAGCAATGAATTTCCCCCCAGCCAATCGCTAAATTTACTTCTTAAACGCTAACGGATATGGACAGTTCCTTGGATCGATTTTTTCGACGCGTACCAGAATGATACCGAGCGAACTTTGGAAGCTCTTGCGGGACATTAACCTTGCGTGGGCGCTCGCTAGTTCCTTGTCACCGCTGCCGTCTCCCTTAGCATTCTCAGCGTCCAAATTGCTCGTATTGCCTCTCTCTGCCCAGCCGGCCGCCACAGCGTCTTTCAGCAATTGAACGGTCGGATCGTTTCGCCTATCCACCCAACGAATCTTGTTGAATCGCGGCTTGATGGCGCTCTCACATTCTTCCCAGCGATCGGGATTACTAAGAGCGCGTTTCGGGCTCGTTACGCTTGCAAGCATAAATTACCCTCTTCGCCCGTATATCCCTTGGCTTGGATCATATCAAAAAGAGCTCACTTGACCTCGTGCTCGGTCCAACCGGCCCCTATAGCCTCCACGATTAATTCTATAAGCGCGGCACTCGATCGTTCACCACTTTCGACAATCATTGTGAAGTGCTCTTGCAAGGCCCGCTCGCACTCAAGCCAACAATTAGGGTCGACGGAGGGTCGTACCGGTGTCGGTATGGCCATTTGTCACGCAGAACCCCAGAGTTCAGCCTCGATTTTCTTCCGGCTGAGCGGCTTGGCAAAGCTCGTCTTGATGCTGAATCCAAATCCAAGAGACGCTAACCCTGAGGGGTCAGCAACCCAAAGATGTAGACCTCTCGACCCATGACGGTAAACTGCGCCACGCATCGTTCAAGGGGATGCGTGAGGTCGCTGACCATGCTGGGTTTTACCTGGAGGGCTTGAAGGCTGGAAATTAATGCTTTTATTTTCTGAGGAACATTTCCGCCCGTCCTGGCGTTATTGGGGGGCTGGCACTCTCAGCAAGAGGCTCGATGTCGGACGGTGACCCCGATATCGGGCCTCACTTTTTGTTAACCATACAGGCGCACGCTTTGAGTGCTGACCATAGAGGGAAGCCACTGGGTCGGCACCCGGCCTGCTTTCGTATTGTGTATCCGGCAGGTCGGGACGTCAGGCTTGCCACTCCTTGATGGGCGTCATGCAGTGCCTCCTAAACCGGGTGAGTCTCTCGCCAACCTAGGGGAACTTCCGACATCGTGAACGGTTCATATCGCGTCGGGGAGCATGGCGCTCTTCGGCAGGGGTCCGGTGCCGACATCCCTCTCCGGGGAAGCGTCGGACCCCACCATTACAAGCCCAGGGCGCGGGAACATGAAATGACGACCATTCCAGCTAATTTGCTTTCATCCAGCTTTCTTATGTATCCCTTAGCCGCCATTGCCGTCGTCGTGACGGTGTGCGTATTTTTTATCGTGCGGCGTCGGATGCGATGATGCCCTGTTTCACGGAAACCGTAAGCAAATCGATGGGGTGGAATCCTCAGCGCCGCTATGCTTCTCTTCCCGCATGGAAGACTACAGAGCATTCGCGCCCGTCACGGTCTTGAGCAGTCAGCCTGGCAAAATGACAAGCATCAACTCGGCTGATGACGCTACGATGCTCGTATTGGAGCAATGGCCACTTGAACGCAGCGGACCCAAGCTAACCACAGCCATAAAAATCCTGTTGGCGTGCCTCGCTGGCGAATGTTCAGTGGCAGTTGCGCGCGTGGCGTTCATAGAAGCTGCGCGGGAAGCCAACATATACATAGCCCCACCAGAGAATGAGCCCGTCAGATGCAAGCCGACACGGTGGCGCAAGGCTAAGGCATGGCGTCGGTCCTAGCGATCATCAGCAGGCAGACACACCATTGTGGGCGTCCACAGAATCAGCGTGCGAAGGTTTTTGTGTCCTCTGACACGGGGCTCGGGATCGTCAAAGTTACAACGAAGCCGGGCCTCACTTATTCCGAAGGCGGCTGATGAAGAAGCCGAGGTGTCTGAGATTGCCACGTTGCTCCACTACGAACTCACCAGTTCGGTTTCGTGCGAACGCGGCAGACGGGAGCAAAAACAATGAGCCGCGATGACGATGAACTAATGCGCGAAATTAACCGGCAGGTCGAGCAAGCCGTGGACATCAAGCCAGCTCTGGTTGACCTCAAAGAGCTATCGATCACGCTTGCAGGCAGCTTCCAGGGCGCCACAGCTGAAGAGATCGAGGAGCTACTCAAAGACGCTTGGCGTGAGCGACGTTTGAACTGGGTTGCATGACACAATTTAGCTAAAGCGCGCCCCAATACAAATGGTACTGACGGGTTGCTTCCGAGGGCGAGTATGGTTACTGTTTTTGCTGTATTTTCCGCTTTTTCCCAATGCTATGTGGCGCGAAACGTGGAACGAAATGTGGCCCAATGTACTGACCGCTTTCATGCGCCTGAAATTAACAACAGAGTATGCTTATGGCGTGGGGTCGTTCGGATTTGACAAGCGGTACGGACTGAAGTGGTATTGCGGCCAGCATAGAGGCGATGCGGAAGTATAGTGAGTCTGCTTGAAAAAGGCGATGATACGACAAGGGCCGGCAAGAAAGCTAAGGCGGCTGCAAGAGCCCGTAAATGGCGGGGAGCCAATCCGCTGACTCCCGAACAGAAGGCGAATGCGGTTGCGCGGATCCGTAAATGGCGGGCTGCCCATCCACCGAGTCCTGAGCAGAAGACGAAGGCAGCGGTTAAGGGGGCTGCAAGAGTGCGTAAATGGCGGGCGGCCAATCCGCTGAGTCCCGAGCAAAAGGCGAAGGCAGCGGCAAGGTCGCGCAAGTGGCGGCAGGCTCACAAAGAGCGCTACATCGCGTACATGAAAGCTTGGCGCGTTTCCAAACGGAAGCAGGTTAGTGCCCAGGTTGAATCCCCGGCGTGACAGGCCGATAAATTGTTCTTTTAAATCAACAAACGTTTCAATTTCCGCGTGCAATAACCGGCGGCAAAAACAGCAGAACTTGAAACTCACTCCATAAATATAGTGCTGCTAAAGGCGGTTCACGATCCCCTGACTAGGCAAGAGACTTCTGAACAAAAGGAATGCTTTACGATTTGCTATATGACCTCGCACCTCGCCGCGAATCGGATAAGGATGTCTCATCCGGTAATTGAATTAGCGGTAGCTCGATCAATGGCCGAATTGGTCCTGGCTTATCAGGGTCGGGGACAGGCGGATCATCCGGCAGTGGCGGGTACGGTTCTGGCTCTGGGGTGGGTATCGGATCACCCATATCAATGTCTCCTCATAATGGAGCTGTAACTGCTTTCCGTTGGCGAATGTTCCGCTTCCCATTCTCAATACGGCGTCGCACTGAAGCCGCTTTGATCCGCACGCCGAGCACCTCAATATCTGGGCGCGAGGTCCTTGTGCATGGCGCTGTGGTTTCTGCTCCTTTGCCGACGTCTGCAAATCGATTTTGGACGAGTGATTGCATCCTGGTCGCTGACAGAGCGCCCCAGAGCGTGTACTCATTATGTTCCACAGCGAGTTGTCAGCGTGAAAATCCTCAAATAGTTGCGTAGGTCGCGGAGGTTGAGAACTCTGGCAGCAGACAATTCCCGTGTGTTCTATGATCCGGCTCTAGACATTGGCTGCGCCTGCCCCTTTCGCTGCCTCAAAAGGCGCACAAGTAGGTTCCGTCTGTTTTTGCGCTTGCCAAGATCGATATCGCTCACAAGCTTTGCGCCGCCCTCGCGCCGCTCCAATGTGATCTTGCGGGTATGAAAGGCCTCCAGCTCGGCTCGATGCGCTACGCTTATGAGGGTGACCTCGGGCAATTCGTGGATGAGCATCTCCATCATCCTTTCCTGACTTTTCTCATCAAGTGCTGAGGTCGCTTCATCCAGCACGATGATATCGGGAGTGTGCAACAGCAGGCGCGCGAACGCGAGCCGCTGCTTTTCGCCACCCGACAAGGTCTGGTCCCATGGTGCATCTTCCTCGATCTTGTCGTTCAGGTAATCGAGTCCCACCTTGCCGAGGGCCGCGTTGATTTTCTCCAACGTCCAGTTATCGGCGGCGGCGGGATAGGCGACCGCACGGCGAAGCGTCCCGGAGGGGATATAAGGCCGCTGCGGTAACATGAACAGCCGTTTGTCGGCGTGGAAATTGACACTGCCGTCACCCCACGGCCATAGACCTGCGACGGCCCGCACCAGCGTGCTCTTGCCTGAACCGGATTCGCCAGCCACGAGCACCCGCTCGCCAGGTTCGACTACGACCTCGGTTTCCTTGACGACGGCGGTGCCGTCGTCAAGCGACACTGAGAGATTGTTCAAGCTGAGCACCGCGTCGCCTTTGGTTTCGCCGCGCCTGATGCGTCCAAAGGCATCGCTCTGTTCCGCGCGCTCGAGCCCGTCGAGCGACATCATCAGCGAGGCGATGCGCCGTGCACAGGCGTTCCAATCAGCGAGACGGGGGTAGTTGTCGACCAGCCAACCGAACGCGCCCTGCACGATGGCAAAGGCGGAGGCGGCCTGCATTACCTGTCCAAGTGTCATGCTGCCTTCAAGAAATTTCGGAGCGCAAAGCAAAACCGGTACGACCGGCGCAAACAGGCTCGACCCCTGTGACACCAGCGCTGTGCGCATGTGCTGGCCCGTAAGCAGCGCCCATCGCCCGAGCACATTGGCGAACGTTTTGTCGATGCCGCTACGCTCCTCCTCCTCGCCGCCGAGCAATGCAATACTCTCGCCGTTTTCCCGCACGCGCGTCAGCGTGTAGCGAAATTCGGCTTCCGCCTGATTTTTTTCCTCGGAGAGGTGGACGAAATGGCGGCCAATGACCGCCATCGACGTGGACGTGATCGCGGCATAGAGTACCGCAGTGATAACGAGGAAACCGGGAACAGTGAAGGTCGAACCTGCGATCGTCAGGGTAAGTGCCCCGCCGATAGTCCAGAGCACGACGATGAAGGTCGAGGCCGCCAGAAATGCGGAGATGACACCAGCGATGAAATCGACAGGCGATTCGGTGGCAATCCGCAAATCCTCCGCGATGCGGGCTTCAGGGTTCGTGTGGTCGCCACTGACGAGGTTCAATTGATAGTAACGGCCGTTTGCGAGCCATCGCGCGATAACTGCGGTCGTGAGCCAAGAACGCCAGCGGCGCTGAATCGTCATGCGAACGAAGACTTGTGCAACGACAAGGCTTCCGCTTCCGAGCACGAGCGGCACGAAAACGGCACTCAGGAAATAGACGGTGCTGGCATTGCGTTGCTCAATTGCGTCGAAAATTGCACGGTTCCAGACATTGATCCCATACTGGAAGCCAACATTGATACATATCAGGATCAAAAGCCCGATTGAGCATAGCCAAGCGAGCCTGTCGCCACCGCGGCCCCAGTAACCGCGCGCGCTGATCCAGAAACGCCTCAGCAAGTATCTCTTGCGCGCCTGCTCGGCCTCCTCAGGTGTCAGTTCTGGATCCGGATCGATGAAATCCGGCGGCGCGCCCTGGTCATCGGCCTCAGACTCGACTTCGACAGTCGATACCTTTTCCTGGCGCGACTTTTTGGCGTCACGTGGTTTTGCCCTATCGATCGATTTCGGCTTGATTTTGGCCCCGGACATAAAGGCAATAACGGCTTGAAGAACAAAAAGTTTCATGATGTCCGCTCCATATCCAGCTGCCAACTGCCAAGGCTTTTCTTCCGTTCCAGTGTTCGCAACAGCGCGCCCAGGCAACGGGAAAAGAGACAAAATCGTCTTTGTCCGGCTTTGCTGTCCGTCGCTTAGGCTCGTCCGACGCGGACGGCAAAGCTGACAGGCAAACGTGATCGCATGTGCGCTGTTCCGGTGTCAGGCTTCAGTCTGATTTGGGCCGGTTCAAGATCGGACGAAAGTCTGATGCAGATACGGCAAAAGTCTGAAATCCGTTGGCATAGGGCCACCGGTGGAACAAAGCTCAAGGCCACAAGTTGTGGCAGCCGAAGGGAACGGTTCCACAAGGGAGAGTAATCATGAAAAGAATCTTGCTTGCCACAGCCGTGATGTTTGCGGTGTCTGGTGGCGTCTACGCGCAGGATGCAGTTGTGGTTGAGGTTCCACAGCCAACCCGCGAATATGTGATCGCGCATCCAACCGATCCTGTCATCATAGAGGGCGACGTCGCAATTGGAACCGCGGTGCCGGAGGACGTCAAACTGGTGCCGATCCCCGACAGTCCGGACTACGGCTACGTCTATGTGGATAAGCAACCGGTTATCGTGTCGATGAAGGATCGCAAGATCGTCTACATGTCGAACTGAGTTGGCTGTCAGAGAGTGTTCTGATGGCGGAATGGCTGATCCCTATGCATCAGCCGTGGCTTGGCCGCATGATCTCAGGAGAGGGGCGGCCAAGCCACATTAACACGACGCGCCATTGGAGCGGGGAGCGGCGCCTCATGGACTTATAACCCCGCCTTTGACCTCAGACGGCGGGCCGGAGCTACACTCGGTTCGGCCGTCTTCCTTTGCTACAATCTTAACCTTAGACGGCCCGGAAACGGACGGACGCCTAAAATTGCCTGGGTGAGTGCGGCGGCGGTATCGTGTTTCTTATTTACCCGCCAACACGCCTCTGATTGCCAGCCACGTAATTCACTACTCATTCCAGTTATAGCTTGCCGTCGGCGCGATGCCGGCGCACACAAGCGCGGGCCGAAGTACACTGACTTGCAACACGCTGTGCCGCCACAATCAATAGGGCGTCGCGCTGAGACCGAGCTGCTTTGATCCACACGCAGAGCACCTCAGCTTAGGCGCGAGGTGCTGGTGCATTGCGCTGTGGTTTCTTCCGAGCTCCCTTGCCAGCACTGCAGATCGATCTTTGACGAGGGTTTGCATCCTAGTCGCTGACAGAACGCCCAAAGCGTATATCCGTGATCGATCATCGCGCCGATGGTACCGTTTTCGCTCGTATCAATCTGCACCTGAACAGGTTGCGGCTTCGCTTGCCGTTCAAAAATGTCTTCGTATGGGTGTACTTCGCAATCGGTACTGTTGCAGTCCTTGCATCTGAATTTGAGGCTTCTGATTTCGCGCCCATGGCCAAATGTCCCGGCAAGGCTGTCCGCCGTAAAGCGCGCAGCATTTTTGCATGTCCGGCAGCGGGATCGCACGAGCATCCGGTGTCGGGCAGCCTGTCCCAATGTTCTTATTGTTCTTGCCATAGGAACAAAATGAGAACATAGTCACCGCTCGTCAAGACCGAAGATGCCGCAGCTTGCGAACGATTAGCGATCAATTATCATCGAGCCATGTGCAATCTATTGTCTGATTGCAGTTTCTTTCGCAATGGTGTTGCTCCATTAAAGTCCGGGAGGGTTCGCTCTTGTCTACGAGGTCAACGATACGTCGCCTCAAGATGATGGTCCGAAAGCCGAGAGCTGCTATCTACAAACGTGATCGAACACAAAGGTTGCAGCGCAGTCTTCTCAACCCCGTCCTTCCGGACTTCTGGCTGCCCTAAGGGCAGAGAGTTGGATCTGCTAGATTTCTAAGCGGTCGCCCCCTCCTTGTTCCATGTGTACTCAGTACCATCAGACCAAATTCGATGCATCAGCACGGCCAGTTTGCGGGCGACCGCGACCACAGCCCTACGCAATCCGCGTCTCTTTGCAACGGAAACACCCCAAGCGCGAAGTTTGGACCAGCGTTCCGATCTCGTTAGCACCGACAGTGAGGCTTGGTAGAGGACCGAACGCATCGCTACGTCCCCACACTTCGAGATTGCACCATTTCGGTCGACCTCGCCCGACGCATATTTTCGTGGTGTCAAACCAAGGTGGGCTCCGACATCGCGCGACTTTTGAAAGCGATCCGGATCATCGATCGTCGTTGTGAACATAATCGCCGTCAGTGGTCCTACGCCTGGAATTGTCATTAACCGCCTGCAGCGTTCGTCATGTCTAACCAGTTTCATAAGCATGTTATGAAGCACAGCGAACTGCTGGCGGAGTGCAGTGCGCGCGATCAGCATGGGGCGAACCATCGCTTCGAGGAACGGACATTCAGCGACAAGGTCGAGGGCACAACGTTCGAAGGTGGCTTGGCTGATACGTCCGGACAGTTTGACACCAAACACACGCAGCGTACCCCGAATCTCGTTCTCGATGTCGATCTGCTTGCTTAGAAGCGTCCGCCGATTGGTGAGCAACATGCGCATTTGTTGGCTCTTGCTGCTCTTTATGTGAACCACTGAGTACCAGCCAACACGTATCGCTTGGGCAATCGCACGGGCGTCATTTCGATCGCTCTTGATTGGCATGGTTTTTGTGACGCCGCGCAGCTTTCGCGGGTCTATACAAATGGCTTGAAGTCCCAATGCTCTTAGTTCAGCGTACAGCCACCGCGCCAGTCCCCCGATCTCGAGGCCGGCGCGAGCGATGTCCACGTGAAGATTATCGAGCCATGTTACGATGTCCTGCGGTTCCGATGGAACTGCGCCTTCCTTCAGGATCGAACCCGTCTCGTCAACGACGCAGATGGCAGTTTCGTTTAGCGACACGTCTAAGCCGGCATAGTACGTCATTTCACTACCTCCCAAGAAAAATTACCAATTGTCATTTTTCCAGAAGCAGCTCCGCTGCGAAAGCAAATTGCAATCACCCCATCTACAACGCCGCAACCACCCATGAAGCGATGCGGCAGTTGTTCCTGCCGATCAACGACCTCACAAATCGGCTCACGCCGCAGATGGATGTCTTTCCCGACTATCCGGCACCGATCGGTCGTAAGGATGCCAACGGCGACCGTGAACTGGCAATAGCCCGATGGGGAATGCCGACGCCGCCACAGTTTCTGAAGGGCGAGGTCGACTACGGTGTGACCAATATCCGCAACGTGAAATCACCGCACTGGCAGGCTTGGCTTGGTCCGGCAAACCGTTGCGTTGTCCCTGCGACAAGCTTCTCGGAATACGGCAAGGTACTGGACCCAGTCACCAAGAAGAAGCCGCTCCATTGGTTTGCCCTCAACGAGGAGAAACCACTGTTCTGGTTCGCTGGGATCTGGACCAGCTGGTACAGCGTGCGGAAGAAAAAGGAAGGGCCGGTCCAAACCGACATCTTTGCATTTCTGACAACCTTTCCGAATGCTGTCGTCAAGCCGATCCATGAACAGGCAATGCCGGTCATCTTGCGCACCTCCGAGGAAATCGACGTTTGGATGAATGCGCCGGCTGAAGAGGCGCTGCAGCTGCAAAGGCCCTTGCCCGACAATGAACTGATTGTTCTGCCACAACCTGAGGCAGAGGAAGAACAACCGCTGTTGCTCTGATCGGAGGATAGTTCGCGCAAAGGTGGGACTAGACAAATTGGGAGACGCAGAATTTCGCCAAATTACAAAGGTGTGCAGTTGAAAATGAAGATCGGCAAGTATGCGAAACACTGAGATACCAACCCATCCAAAGCCCATTTTGTCCGCCAGCGGACATACAATTGTTGCAAAAAAAATTAGGTGTAAAATTCATTTGGGCCGAAGTCGGAGCGGCATCAGATGAATAAACGCCTCGATCACAAACTAGAATGTCCGAAATGTGGAACGATCTACCTTCGGATCCCGGATGACGTGCAGGACCACACGCTGATTCAGTGCAGTTCATGTGACAGGGTGCTTGGAAGATGGAGGGAGCTGGAAATAGATTTCCATTCCCAAGGCGGCGGCAACGGCGTCTTCGAATTGCATGAAGGCCAAATCATACGCAGGGAATGATCCAATGCGAATGGAGTTCGATGATGATCCAGATGGCCGCCCAAGTGCCCTGTCATTCTGCATTGGTGGCATTTTGTCAGTTTTGATCCTCTTTTTGGCAGCGAGCTATACCGGCTATTTATGGTGAAGGCTGCTCAGATAAATTTGGCTGTTGGAACCATTTTAATAGCTGCTGAGTTACCGGTGACTGCAATTCTGGCTGAATAGATAGATGGCAAAAAGCTCGACACGCAAACTTCAGACAATCGGACTTCTCACCGACCTCGATGCACCTCTTAAAAGCCAGCCGATAAAACCGCGCGACAAGCGCCAGCCCCAGCTCGCGTTTGATCCCATGCCCGCGCGTATTGAACCG
>NZ_JAIQWW010000045.1 GCF_020164455.1 Phyllobacterium chamaecytisi | reverse complement strand
CAGGTCACACCTGGAGGATCCTGGAGCGCGGGAGAAGCTGGCCAAGTATGAAGAGGCATTGGCGCGACTTTCGTGAATTGATGCATGCCCGCACCGGAGAAGCGATCACCAAAGGCTGCCGTTATCGCCTGTCCTGCATCAGTTGCGTCGCTACGGCGAGCGCGAGGCAAAGCAGGCCGAGGGTCAGCGAAAATCCCTGGATGCCGACCAGTTCCATAACCGCGCCGGTGACCGGCGGGCCGGCGATGCCGCCGACACCCCAAACCATGGCGAAAGCCGCATTGCCGGCCATCAGCATCGGCCCGGAAAAGCGTTCGCCCAGTTCTATCAGAGCCATGGTGTAAATGCCGAACGATACTGCGCCCCAAACGAACGCCACTGGCCAGACAAACACGGAGTCGAATGACAGCGGCAACAACAGACAGCCAAGTACTGTCGTCAGCGCGCAGAACATCAGCGCCCTGTTCGAGCCCTGCGTTTCGGCCAGCAGGCCGAGTGGTATCTGCAGCGCAATATTGCCGGCGACGAAGACAGCAAGCAGCGTTGATATCCTGGCTTCCGGACTACCGTAGCCTTGGCCATAGGCCGACATCAGTGCCAGCGTTACCTGCTCGAACGCGGCAGCGGTAAACACCGCAAACAGAAGCAGCGGTGCCTGCGACACGAAACGCCTGACGGAAGCCTGCTGCGCATGGCCATTGTTGAACTTGGGCAGTTTCGGCAGCACCCTGAGCAGGCAAAGCCCGCACAGAACGAAAGCCGTGATGCCGACCAGGAAAGGCGGCCAGCCGTGCGTTCCAACGACGGTCAGGGTGAGCGGCCCTAACGCAAAGCCGGCGGAAATCACCGACGTATAAACGCCCATGATACGGCCGCGCTGTGCCGGCGGAGTCAGAGCAATCATCCAGGTTTCGCTGATCACGTAGAGCGGATTGACCACAAAGCCGAGCAGAAAGCGGAGCGGAAACCAGACAAAGACATTCTGCTGCCAGCCGATAACAGCGAGCAGCACAGCTGCCAGGCCGGCGCAGGACAGCGCGGTTCGCCCTGCCCCGAAATGTCGTGAGAGCCATGGGATGAGCGGCGCCGACAGAATAAAACCAAGCGGCGTCATCGCCGCCGACAAGCCGATTAGACCGGGCGACATGCCTTGCCGCTGCAGGATAAAACTGAGCAGAGGATAACTCAGCCCTTGCGCGATAGCGAAGACAGAAACCGTCGCTATTATGCCTGCCAGCGCTGCCCATGGTTTCGCGTTCGATTGAATCTGCAACTCTTCATTTGCCATGGGTTTGCTCCAAAACGCTTGGCCGGACAACGCTCGCTCGGCTTTAGGACTCGCTTCACGACCATCGAGCTAACTTGAGGAACTGCCGGGATTGGCAAATTCAGGTTGTCGCGCAGCCCGGATACCCTCGCCTGTTTCTTCGAAATCCTTATGCTAACTTCAACGGGCCGATCCAATCCTGCAATCGCGATGATGTAGCCGCTATCGATGCAATTCGGCGATCGACGCAAATGGCTATGAGGGGTTTAAGCCTACGATTTTACCTGCGTCAATGAGTGCATTTGTAAGACATCAATTCCAATCCCACATTGGGTTCAGTCAGCGCGGTTCTCCTCCCACCTATCCGCGCTGGCTGTTCCCCTTTTGGAGGTTTTCAACCTTCACAATTAAAGCCGGGCTTTTTAGTCCGGCTCTTTTTTGCCTGGTGCTCCGGATCATCCTTTCGATGTGATACGTGACGCCAACTGTCAAATCCATAGCGCCAAAGGGATGACGCCGGACGCACGTTATCTTACTCGCCTGAGGCATGCGCCCAGTGTCCAGATCAGCTGATCCAAAGTGCGCCCGCCTTTCGAGTACAAGCTGGTTTGATGGTTAAAAACACGACACGACCAGCGGCAAAATTGTCGCTTGCGCTGCGGCTGGCAGCGCGATTGACATGGGGCTATTTCCTCGGCAAGGATTGCGCAGTTTCCCGGCGAGCTTAGGTGGAGGGCCCGATCGTGGCGAGCTACCTGGTTCAAGGCGGTTGCCGCCCCTCCCCTGAAACCCGTCCCGCTGCTGTCGAGTGACCGCTCTCCCGGTGGCGGTTTTTTACGCAATGGTCCCCTAACTTGCCGAGCCGGCGGTCATATCGCATAGGCGGCCACGAGCCTACCCCATGATGCTGGGTGCTATCGCCGCTGCGGCCAAGCCCGCCAGGCGGTTCTTTCGCAATCCTTTAACCGGTGTATGGGATATTGGCGCGATGGTAGCGTTTACGCGAAATTCGGCAGCAGCCCGTATTGATAAAGACCTTGGCGCAAAGCTGAGAGCCGCCCGCTTGGCTGCTGGCCTCAGCCAAATCGACCTCGGCGCATCCATGGGCATTTCGGGCACGCAAATCCAGAAGTACGAGAGCGGCAGCAACCGCATGGCCGTCTCAATGATGATCGCGTTGTGCCATGTACTCAAGCTTGACCCGATGGCATTCCTTGCGGATTACTTCCCTCAGCGCTGACAGCAGTGCCAAGGCGCGGGCGACGACCGAAATTCATGACGCTCGTAAGCATTAACGCTGTCACTTACCCGCAGTGCCGGATTCCGTCATCAGGTCGGGTCACTGCACCAGAAGCCGCTGGCAACGATCGTGGCACCAAGTGGTTTCCGGCAGCATCCAAGGTAGCAGCGCGATGAAAAAGTCTTGCTCGCAGCAGCGCTTGTCGCCGCAGCCGCAATTCCTGCCCGTCGCCAAATCGCAACATGGAAGCAACCAGGTTTTGGACAGTTTCGGGCGAGCTTGAGCGAGCATCTCGTTTAGTACATTTTTCTAGCAATTGGCATTAGCTAAGCTTAGGACAGAAGAATGACTTTCGAGGAACCAGCACTCAATAGCGTCGGCATTGAACCAAAAGATGGAAAATGGTTCGTGACAGTGCACGAAAGCGGGCAAGTTAAGCAGCGCCCCTTTGGTACGGAGGGAGCCGCGAAGGAGTTCGCCAAACAGGAAGAAAGACGCCTGGGCATTGTCAGGAGATAGCCTTCCGGGCTTCGCGTACTGCTGTTTGACGGCACCCAGAAGCCGTCTGCCGCACGAATGTCCTCAAGCTGATTTGAACGATCACGGCACGATGAAACGCGACGCATTCGTCACATATGGCGTCCGGCATAGACCAGGCAAGTAACATCTGCACTGTGCAGAAGAATCCGCAGCAATGCTGGTTCGTATTTTACGGCCGGGTGCATGCCCTGTCAGCCTCTCGGCAGCGCAATCTCGATGTCCAGAGCCACGACGAGCACGGCAAGTAGCAGCAGCATCGCCAGCACGGCTACACCGACCGTCAAATTTAAATGTCCTCCAACGGGAGCCATTGTTGTCTCCATGCGTTGACAATGCGTTAAGGAATGCGACAGATTTGTGATGGTTTTGTGACATGTCAAGTGCATGCAAATCAGGTGATCGATGAGTGTCCGGCTCACCAATGTGGGCAATAGCGACATTCCGTTAAGAGCGCGCACGCTTGTGAGGCCGGGCTGGGTGTATGTGCTGGCCTGTGCAGTTTCGGCGGTACTGCTCGGTGCAGGTTTTATGCAGGATCTGCTACTCTATTCTGGCGCCAAGTCGGACCTTTCCAACAAGATATGGCTGCTCGACGTCGACTCGGAGGACAGCGCGTTCACGTGGCTATCTGTGGTGGTAGCGTTTTCCGCCGCATGGCTGCTTTTTCTGGCAAGCCGGGACGCAGCCATGCGCGGCAGCAGGTGCAAATACCACTGGTATGCGCTCACAGGACTTTTTCTGTTGCTTTCGTTCGACGAATTCGCCGGCATTCATGAAAAGATTTCTGCCGCTTTGTCCGGAAGGATGGAGCACACTGGCCTGATGTATTTTGCCTGGGCAGCGCCAGCCGGTATCGTCAGCCTGATCGGTCTTGCGGCCTTTATTCCGTTCATCAGGTCGTTTCCGTTGACGCTCGCGGGGCTCCTCGTGCTTTCAGCCCTGATCTTCCTTGGCGGCGCCGTCGGATTCGAGATGATTGGCGGCAGCGTTGCTGAAGTTGAAGGGATTGAATCATTTCGGTACCGAATATTGACGAACATCGAGGAAGGTCTGGAAATGGCGGGAATACTGGTCTTCATCTATGTGTTGCTGTGTCATCTGAAACTTTCGGGAGCAACACTCCAACCCAGCGCTTGATTTCCCCATTCTGCCGGACGCCGGAATTAAACAACTTGGCAGCTTCGTTGATAAAATTGGCCCCGCCCACTCAATTGGCCGCAAAGGTCGCCTGGCATCACAACGGCAATGGATGCCTCTCCCGGGCATGGGACGGGGGGTGTCATTGTTGAATTGCTTGCTACCAAGACGCAGAAATCAAAAGGCGAGGAAAATGCTCAAGTTCGTCTCCGCCGAAGGGCAGCCAGTTTACGTGAACCCGCATAGAATTGTGGCGGCCCAGAAATATCCTGACGCGCAACGCCCAACCATTCGCAGTTGCAACGCATTGGCGCGGCGCGGTCGAACCGATTTCATCATTATATAAACGGCTTATTCAACCTCATTCGCTTCATCGCCGTGCGCATCGACAATAGACGTGGAAAAGCGCTATGCGTGGCACCGATCGTCTTGACGCCGATGAATGGACACAAGTCCCAGCGCTCGCGTTCCCATCTGCTAAAGAGGTTGGAGTTTCCGCTCGCTTTGCGAACCAAGTGATTCTAGCTGGATCCTGCGATAAGTTCGCGCCGCTGACCGGTGCGAAGATAGCAAGGAGCTTGGCCATTTTTCGTCAAGGCTAGCGTTCACCTCTCCTTTCTCCAGTACCGGACCGAGGGGAGCCGTCCCGACAATTCACGTGTTTTGCAACCGCCCCCGTTTCAGCAAAAGGTCTGAGGAAGACGTTGCGTTTCTTTTTCGCGCCAGGCCGGATGGGCCCGGCTGGTATTTGCGTTCCGGTCGGCGGCGCTCTCGACGTCCGGTCTTCGAGCGCAAGGAGGTTGAGTTCATACAAGAAATCCGCGCGGGGATAGCGTGAGCAGGCTGCTTAACCGGACACCGGAGTGCACCCGTGTGGATGCACCCCGCGGACAGTGACCGAGGTCAGTTTTCGCTGCCGATGGCGATACGCTTGGCCTTGGCCTTGGCTTTTTCGGTCTTCGGCAGTGTTATAGTCAGAAGACCGTTTTTGAAGGCTGCGGCGACTTTGTTCTCGTCGACCGCCCGCCCCAAGCCGATGCGCCGCTCGAACCGCCCGTAATAGCGCTCACTGAACTGCCTGTCCTTGTCTTCGGTTTCTGATTGCTTTTCGCCGCGAAGCGTCAGAATACCGTCCTCCAGGACAACCTCGATGTCTTGTTCTTCAAGACCCGGCACCTCGGCCGTAACCTGGATTTCCTTGTCATTTTCCGAGAATTCGACGCGCGGCCAAGTTCCGTTGGGCGCTGTCGTTGGTTGAACAGCGAGGCGGTGCCAAACCCTTGGAAAACCTCGTCGAACAGCCGGTTGACGTTGCGGTGCAGTGACAGGAACGGATCCATGTCATTCTCGCGATAGACGCTCGGAACGTTATTGTTGCCCCGGTTCCATGAAATAAGATCACGTACGCTCATAGTCTTGTCTCCTTTCGTGTTTCTCCTTTTTCTATGCCAGAGGCACCGGGTTCCGGCGCCTGCTCGGCTGCTTTATGCGGCGACGCTGTTGTCCACCTGCTTGCGGGCAGGCTTCGTGCCGGGGTCGGCATTGATGGCGATGCGGCGCGGCTTCATCTCCTCGGGAATTTCCTTCTTGAGATCGACCACGAGCAGACCGTTTTCCAGTCGCGCACCGGTAACGCTCACATGGTCAGCGAGTTCGAAGCGGTGCGTGAATGGCCGTAGGGCCAGGCCGTGATGGAGATATTGGACTTCCTCGCCGTTCGACTTCGCGCCATTGACCACAAGCATATTCGGCTCGTGGGTGATCGATAGCTCATCTTCGGCAAAGCCTGCCACGGCTGTGACAATGCGGTAGCTGTCTTCGCCGAGCTTGACGATGTCATAAGGCGGCCAGTTCTCGCTGCCTTGCAGATGACCGGAGTTTTCAAGCAGGTTGAAAATGCGGTCGAAGCCGATGCTCGACCGGTAAAAAGGGGAAAAATCCACGTTGCTTCTCATAGCTATATCCTCCTTTAGAGCAACATAGGTACGAGGGCGCGCCAAGAAGCTGGCGCTCCCTGACATTGCCGGCCCCGTCGTGGCGGCCGACAACAAGAATTTGGGTATCGTATTTGCCTGCGTCAAGGGGGAGAAACAGCATCTTTGCATCACCGACTGTCTCCGCGATGGAACGCTCCGGGCTTGCGGACGTTATTTTTCCGACCTGGCAAGATGATTTTGCCAAAGCGCCGACTGCTTCCAGTTGGTGATCACTGTCCGGGAGGGATCCATGGCTATAACACGTGGCGACGTCGTCGCCGTTCTCGGATCCGTCGACGATGCGTTGGTGGCAGAGATAATAGCAACCGGGGCGTCGCTGAGCGAACTCAGGGAGGCATTCGCTTGGCTGAACTCCGAGGAGGCGCTGATGAATGAAGGCCGACCACTTCCAGGCACCCACGTCGCTGCCCTCATCGATCTGATCGAGCCTCAGGAAGATGAGGATGATTTCGGATTGTAAGCCGGGATGCAGCGCCAAGTCGCGATGCCGCTGTTCGGCGTCCGGCGGCTGACGCAGCGTCGGCATGGATCCGACGCGCAACGCGTCCGATGCCCACGACGAGAGGATGGCACGCTTTTCCTGAACTTCGCGTTGATCGTCGTTGATCACATGTCCCGGATTACCGATATGGAGCGAACAGGCGATCAAGCACCGGGTCGGAGATTTTGCAAGGCGATTGACGGGATGATCGTCGAGAGGTTGCGTTCCATTGGAAGGTTCCTTCGCTTACACAATCTCCAGGGTTCTTGTCGATAAGCCGGCAAGCCGAAAGGCGTTCCGGTTGTGTCGTTATTTTGGAATGATTTTCGTGCAGATCAAGACCCTTCGGACATCGTTCCACCAAAATAGCTGCACAGATACAAAGGATTAGCACTCGGCTGGATCAAGTGCCAAAATTTTTTCATCCCCCTCTTGAAATGCTAAATGTGCAAAACCAATTCGTTGTGCGCGCAATGCCTTCAAAGGGTTGCGCGCCCTGCGCCGAAGCCGCTTCGGATGCGGCGCCGAGGAACCTCAAAACTGTTTGTCTGAAGAGGAGAGCGACATGACGTTCCGTCCATTGCATGACCGTATTCTGGTCCGCCGCATCGAGGCCGACGAAAAGACCGCCGGCGGCATTATCATTCCTGACACTGCCAAGGAAAAACCCCAGGAAGGCGAGGTTATCGCCACCGGGCCCGGCGGCCGCGACGAAAGTGGCCAACTGCAACCGCTCGACGTCAAGGTCGGCGACCGCATCCTGTTTGGAAAATGGTCCGGAACCGAGATCCGGCTCAAGGGCGAAGATCTTCTGATCATGAAGGAGGCTGACGTTATGGGGGTGATTGAAGCAGAGACCGCGGCAAAACAGGCCGCCTGACGGCGCCCGTCAGTGATCGGTATTCAATGCTGCCTCGTGAAGGAGTAGAAAAATGGTTGCGAAAGAAGTGAAATTCCATGCCGACGCCCGCGAAAAGATGCTGCGCGGCGTCGATATTCTTGCCAACGCGGTGAAGGTGACGCTCGGTCCCAAGGGCCGCAATGTCGTTATCGACAAGTCGTTCGGCGCACCGCGCATCACCAAGGACGGTGCCACCGTCGCCAAGGAAATCGAGCTTGAGGACAAGTTCGAGAACATGGGCGCGCAGATGGTGCGCGAAGTGGCCTCCAAGACCAGCGACATCGCTGGTGACGGCACCACGACCGCGACGGTGCTGGCCCAGGCGATTGTCAAGGAAGGTGCCAAGGCCGTCGCTTCCGGTATGAACCCCATGGACCTGAAGCGCGGCATCGACAAGGCGGTCGATGCGGTCGTCGAGGAACTGAAGAACAATGCCCGCAAGGTGACGCAGAACGGCGAGATCGCCCAGGTCGGCACCATCTCTGCCAACGGCGATGCCGAGATCGGACGCTTCCTCGCCGAAGCAATGGAGAAGGTCGGCAACGAAGGCGTCATTACCGTGGAAGAAGCCAAAACTGCCGAGACCGAACTTGAAGTGGTGGAGGGGATGCAATTCGACCGCGGTTATCTGTCCCCCTATTTTGTGACCAACCAGGAAAAGATGCGCGTCGAATTTGAAGAGCCCTATGTGCTCATCCACGAAAAGAAGCTTGCCAATTTGCAGGTGTTACTCCCGGTGCTCGAAGCCGTGGTGCAGTCTGGCAAGCCCCTGCTCATCATCGCCGAGGACGTTGAAGGTGAAGCGCTGGCTACCCTCGTTGTCAACAAGCTGCGTGGTGGTCTGAAGGTCGCGGCCGTCAAGGCGCCGGGTTTCGGCGACCGCCGCAAGGCAATGCTGGAAGACATCGCTATCCTCACCGGCGGCACAGCGATATCGGAAGACCTGGGCATCAAGCTCGAGAACGTCACGCTTGCGATGCTCGGCCGAGCCAAGAAAGTGGTGATCGAGAAAGAAAACACCACGATCGTCGACGGCGCCGGCTCGAAGAACGAGATTGACGGCCGCATCGTCCAGATCAAGGCACAGATCGAAGAGACGACCTCGGATTACGACCGTGAGAAGCTGCAGGAGCGTCTTGCCAAGCTTGCCGGCGGCGTTGCGGTCATTCGCGTTGGCGGTTCAACCGAGGTCGAGGTCAAGGAGCGCAAGGACCGGGTCGACGACGCCATGCACGCAACGCGTGCGGCCGTCGAAGAAGGTGTGCTGCCGGGCGGCGGCGTGGCCTTGCTGCGCGCAGCCAGGGCGCTCGACAAGCTGGTGACCGACAACGCCGACCAGAGAACCGGTGTTGAGATCGTGCGCCGCGCCATCGAGGCGCCGGTCCGCCAGATCGCCGAGAACGCCGGTGCCGAAGGATCCATCATTGTCGGAAAGCTGCGTGAGGCCGCGGAGTTCGGCTTTGGCTGGAACGCCCAGACCAATGAGTTTGGCGATCTCTACAGTCAGGGTGTGATCGACCCGGCAAAGGTGGTGCGCACTGCCCTGCAGGACGCGGCTTCAGTCGCCGGCCTGCTCGTGACCACCGAGGCGATGGTTGCCGAGAAGCCGAAGAAGGAAGCGACTGTACCTGCCATGCCGGCAGGCGGGATGGACTTTTGATGAGGAAGGCTGTGCCCGCCGGGTGGGCACAGCCAGCTATCGACGGGTGCTGCCTTGAACATGACGTGCAAAATATCACCCACATTCAACGGCCGCCGGCCCATCCGGGCTACGAACGTTCGTTTCGATCGGACGAAGCTGTTTCTGGTCATCTGTTACAGCACCAAGTGTCGATTGGAAAAAATAAAGGTGGCAATCGGGAAGGAAACGATGAAGCTGACCGAAGAGTACCCGCCGGACCACTGCGCGATTTCCGAACCGAAGCCATCGCGCCGACACTCAACAGCAACTGTTCACCCGTAGACGAAGGAAGGAGGAACCTATGGAATGCAATACGTTCAACACACCCGTCATGATCATTGTCGGACTTGGGTTTCCAACCGAGGTCAGGACGGTAGCAGAAGCCTATGCATTGCTGAGCGAATGGTCTCTGTCGAAAAAGGAGCCGGCCCATGCGATGGCGCTCAAGGCGTGCAAGGCGGCGCTATGCGGTGATGTAGAAGCGGAGACCGCCCGAGGCTTGTTCGTGGCTTTTGCGCGCAAGCACGATGCCTTGGCGCCTGACTTCGAACACGTCCCGGATCAGGCTGATTTGGTGAGGATCGTTCCAGCACCAATTTGAATGACAGGAGGCCGATATAATGGACTTGCAAGCAATCGAGTTGCTTGCTTTATCGCTGCATCGACTATGGTCGGCCGGTGCTCTTCGCCAAGGTGGGGCTGAGCGCTGCGCCGCCACCGAACGAAAGGAAAGGAATGGGGCTGTTTGTGATTGGGGCGGGGAGCTCGCGCAACCCCTGTCGTCACGGAGATGAGAGTATGGATGATGTTCTTGTGCTCTTTTGTTTGTCTCTGGCAGTCCCGCTCTTTTGCGGAGTGGCTGGAATGGTAGTGGCATTTATCGACCGCAAGCAACATCGCTCGACAGTGGCAAGCATTGGAAAACGCTTGCGCAAAGAACCTTGATCCGACCTAAATATTGCGTAGTTGTAGATTGTGCTCGAACACATGCGAGCTCGTCGCTCACTGCGACCTTGCCGCCATCAACCAGGCGGAAGTGGTACTCGTCCTGGCTCAGGATTGGGGATCGGCGGATCGTCCGGCAGCGGCAGGCTCGGTTCTGGCTCCGGGGTAGGTATTGGATCACCCATATCAATGTCTCCTCGTGCTGAGTACTAACCGCTACCATCACTGGAATGTCCCACTCGATGGACGCTTGGAGTGAGGGCCGTTGCTTGAGCAGGACACCAATTAAGCGACTGCGCGCGACTGAATGGGAGAGCGCCATGCCGATAATGCCGTCCCAGGACAAACGCGATTATCAACATTGCCAGGAAAGCTTAGAGGTTGAATTTTTGGCTACGCCGGACCGGCGTTGATGCTGCTTCTGGACGATAACGTGTTGACGGGCGGCCTATTCACCTTCGAGATGATTCTAGTCTTGCTTCGGCTCCTTTTTCAACGGCAGCATCAGGCGCAACGTGAGAAACGTGAAGAGCGAGATGATGAACGCCACATCATAACTCTCAAGTCCGACCGCTATACCAATTGCACCGGTTGACCAGATGCTGGCCGCTGTTGCTGTGCCACGGACAGAATCCTTGAGCTGCAAGATAGCGCCGCCGCCGATAAAGCCGACGCCGGTAATCAGTCCCTCGATAATACGGGCCGTGGCCTCGGGATTGCCGGCCGTAAGATTTTCGGTCCCTTGAATTAGACCGCAGCTTGCCAAGGCCACAATGGGAAAAGTTCGCACGCCCGCACTGCGTTCCTCGCGTTCTCGATCCAGACCAATCGGAAAAGCCAAGATATAGGCGACCGCCAGAGCAAACACGTGTGGAAATACCGGCAAGG
>NZ_JAIQWW010000044.1 GCF_020164455.1 Phyllobacterium chamaecytisi | reverse complement strand
CCGAGGGCACCGCTAAATACACTCAAAGCGAAGATTCGGGATTCCGCGCACGTCACAGCAGTAGCCGGATGGGCTAATTTTCCGGTAGCGAGGTCCTTTCCAGAGAGATAGGCATGCCAAGGTCTTTCATCAGGGCACTATACCTTTGTGTTATGCTGTCATCTGTCATTGGGCTCGATATCGCCAACGCCGCGCCGCCTGCTCTTACCGTTGGGACAAGCCTGAATAGGGGGCGTCCAATCGTTTGCGAGTTAGGTGCCAATCGGTTGAGACAACGTGGCTTTCACGATGTTTGGCGTGTCGATTGCCGTGGGCGGTTCTTTGTCTATCGGGCATGGCAGGCAGGCCGCCGTTTTGAAATCGCAGTCAATCGCCACAACGGCAGGGTCGTCGACTTACGCAGAATTGGTTGATCCGTCCACAACACTCGCGACATTCAAGACATGACGGTTGGGAGTATTGGACGTAAGGGACTACAGAACATCTTCAATCATTCAGTATGTAACCGTTACGTACTGTGCCATGTGTTCTGTCTGTGCTGACCTAATCCCATTGAACTAACGGCAAGGGCGGGACAGCCGTTGCTCTGACCCAATCGTCATGGAGGAAAGCTTGGGAAAGAATTTGTTTGTATCGCTGGGACTTGTTCTCAGCCTGTTGATGACGCCTGTGGCGCTGCCCACCGCCGCCATTGCCCAGTCCGTCAGCATCACCATCGGCACCAATCTCAACAGAGGCAGGGGAATAACCTGCAGCCAGGGCGAAAGGTTGCTCCGCAATCGCGGTTTCCGCAACATACGGCGCATGGATTGCCGTGGTCGGTTCTTTATTTATCGCGCATTACGTGGAAATTCCCGGTTCGAGATTGCCGTCAGGCAAAGCAATGGCCGCGTCGTCGATGTGCGCAGGATTGGAAGGAGATAGTCCAGGTTCGTTCGGTCCGAACCCGGATAGAGGACATTCAGAGACTGCGAGCCCATAGCCAAAGCGGGGCACTCCTTGCCTTGCAGGCGCTCTTGACCGCATCTGCCGCGGCCGTAAACGGGAAGGCCGCCCCCGGGGCGCGCACGGGGCAGGCGTTGGCAGATGGCAGAACAAACAAGAAGTCATGAACGTACGGTGCTATCGACGCGCCGTGCTCTCAAAGATGCGGATAGGCGCACTCAGGGCGCCTCCCGTCACCGTCCCGATTGCCAAGCCGGCTTCGACGGCGGCAGCACCAAAGTTGCCGGGTATGTTTGGATCGGCATCAGAGAGTGATTGCCCTCTCAGCAGCCGCTGGCGGAGGGGGTGGGATTCGAACCCACGGTAGGCTCTCACCTACGCCGGTTTTCAAGACCGGTGCCTTAAACCGCTCGGCCACCCCTCCAACCTGCTGAAACGTTTGATATCCAATGTTTTGGCGAAGGCCAAAAGAATGCTACGAACGCTGTGCGCGGTCTATATAGCCTTTCGAATTGCGGCGTCAACCTCGTCGTCAGTGTCCAGCTAACGGCATTTTAAACTACCAATCTGGTAGTCTGTCTGGCCTTATAAAACGTAAAATGCCTTGATTGTGCCGATATGAACGGGCAATCGTGCCCTGAAAACTGTTTTTACATGGATTTGACCCCGTGATTCCTTCCTCCGTCCGGCAGATACTTCTGGCGATTTCTACGGTTTTGATTCTCGCTGGTGCGGTAAATTCGACTGCCGCGCAGACGCCTGCGCCTGCGCCGGCTCCTGCCACGGGCATTGTTGCGGAACAGCGGCCTGCAATCGATGCCGTGAAGAAGCAAATCGCAGACTATGCCCAACAAATGGAGAAGGCCGATACCGACGCAGCATTGGCGGATCTGCGCCTCAATCTGGAGGCCAGCGCCAAAAAACTGTTGGACATCGGCGTATCGTTCAGACCGCGTGTCACGGAGATCAATTCGCGGCTGGATCAGCTCGGTCCTCCACCAGCCCAAGGCCAGCCACCGGAAGCGCAGATCGTCACCGATGAGCGGGCGAAGCTGACGACCGAGAAAGCCGAAATCAATGCCGTCCTGGGCGAGACCGAGGATCAGTTAATCGCGGCTAACCGGATGATTGAGCGAACGGTGGATGCACGGCGCGAACTGTTCACCAACACGCTTTCGCAGCGCGTCAACATCAATTATTCGCTCGGTAGCGAAGTCGCCGACGCATACGGCCAGGAAATACGAACGATGAATCAGGTGGTTACATCCTGGTGGCGCTTCGTCGTTTCCTTCAAATGGCAATCCATGCTGGCCGCTGCCTTTTTTGCCGCGATTGCAGCGCTCGTTTTGCTGATAGGTGGTCAGCGGACACTCGGCCATCTCTATCTGCGTGACGCGACTATTGAATCGCCATCCTATCTCAGCCGTCTCGCTGTCGCGTTTTGGTCGACGCTCATGCGATCGTTGACGGTGGTCGTCTTCCTTGTCACAACATACTTATTTCTTAACTATTTCAACGTGTTGCGACCAGATATTGCAGCACTTATCTATATGCTTTTTTGCGTCATCGGCATCGTGTATTTTGTTCACGCCCTTGCGCAGGCGGTGATCTGTCCGGGTGCACCAAACTGGCGTCTGGTGCGCATAGCGCCGCGGCCAGGCCGTATCCTGATGGTATTGATCACGGCCACAGCAACGATCACCGGGCTCGACTACATCGCCGATACGGTCAATCAGATCGCTGGTTCGCCATTGTCATTGACCGTCGCGAAGAGTCTCTTTGCTACCGTTCTGATGGGTCTGCTCATCATTGCCATGGCCTCATTGAGGCCGCTGGAAGACGAAGAAACCGGGAATATCAAGCCTTGGCCAAGGGCCATGCGGCTTTTCCTCTACGCGATCGGTCTCGTGCCCATCGTCGCGGCGCTTCTCGGCTATATCGGACTGGCACGCTTCGTGTCGCAGCAGATTGTTATCAATGGCGCCGTGGTCGTCACGATGTACCTGGGCTTCCTGACGGCTCGCGCGGTATCCGACGAGAATGCACTTACAGGGACCAAGCTTGGACGGGCGGTGCAGACCCGTTTTGGTTTGGATGAGACTGCCCTCGACCAGCTCGGTCTGGTGTTGAGTATTGTCATCAATATCTTCGTTGTAGCGCTGGGTATTCCGATAATCCTCCTGCTGTGGGGATTCCAATGGAGCGAAATGTCGGCCTGGTTCGTAGCAATCGCGACAGGCTTCCAGATTGGTTCGGTTAATATTTCACTGGTTTCGATTGCAATCGGCGTTCTGTTGTTCGCGCTGTTCTACGGATTTACGCGCTGGTTCCAGGGCTGGCTCGACAATCGTGTCATGGCACGCGGCAGGCTCGATTCAGGTGTACGCAATTCGATCCGCACCGCTGTTGGCTACCTTGGCCTCGGCATTGCAGGCGTCATCGGCATTTCGGCGGCCGGCATCAACCTTTCCAGTCTGGCACTGGTTGCGGGCGGTCTGTCGCTTGGTATCGGTTTCGGCATGCAGGCGATCGTCTCGAACTTTGTTTCGGGTCTTATCTTGCTCGCAGAACGTCCCTTCAAGGTCGGCGACTGGATCGAAACCGGCGGCGTCGGCGGTATTGTCAAGAAGATCAGCGTTCGGGCAACGGAGGTCGAAACCTTCCAGCGCCAGTCCCTCATCATTCCAAACTCATCCTTCATCAATGGCAGTGTCGGCAACTGGACGCATCGCAACAAACTCGGCCGCGTCGATATCCCGATCGGTGTTTCGCATAAGGTCGACCCCCGCCGTGTGCATGCCATTCTGATGGAGATTGCCCGCGGTCATCCACTTGTTTTGAAGAACCCGGAACCGTTTGTCGCGTTCAGTGCAATCAGCGAGTCAGTCATGCAATTCGAGATGCGCGTCCATCTCGCGGATCTATCCAACTCCGGCACTGTTCAAAACGAAATCCGCTTCACATTGATCGACCGTTTTGCCGAGGAGGGGATCGAGATCCCTTACCCGCAACGGGATGTGAATCTGCATCTCGAGGATGCCGAGTCCATTGTCGAGATGCTGACCGACCGGGTAAGAGACAAGCTCGCCGGTGAAACAAAGAAGATCAAACACTGAACAACTCATAGTATGAGTCCGTCGAACACAAAAAGTGAACCAACCCCAAACGCATACCGCTGGTGGCGTTTAAGAACGCGATAATAGAGAGCCGCGGCCAGATATTGTTAAGCTGGTATCAATCTATCGGTGGCATTTATACACTTGGTGCAGCTGCCATGATGGGTCTCGGGGTTGCGCCAGCATTCTGATCTGTTTATCAAATTACAAAATCCTTGGGGGCGGCCCGTGCGGCCGGCGGTTTGCATTGTCAAAAGCCAAAGCTTTTCGCGTTGTGGGAGTAGTTGCAGTGGGCGCCCTGATGGCAGCCTGTGCATCGTCTCCGCAGGTCAAAGTCGCCAAGCGAACCCATGGCAAGGAATATTTCGCCGAAGCAGAATATGGTGTGAAGGCGAGTCCACGCGTCGTCACCGATTTCCGCAACATGCCACGCGGCGGGGGGCGCAACCAGACTGGCCGGCCCTATCAGGTTGCAGGTAAATGGTATTACCCGAGGGAAGAGCCAGGTTATGTCCGCAAGGGCAGGGCCTCCTGGTATGGTTCCGCCTTCCATGGCCGCCTGACTGCCAATGGCGAAGTGTATGATATGAACCACCTCTCGGCCGCGCATCCGACAATGCCTTTGCCAAGTTACGCCCGTGTTACAAACCTGACCAATGGCAGTTCGGTTATCGTCCGCGTCAATGATCGCGGCCCCTACCATAGCAATCGCCTGATCGATCTTTCACAACGTGCAGCGCAGGTCCTCGACTATCATGATACTGGCACAGCCAATGTGAAGGTCGAATATGTCGGGCGTGCACCGCTGGAAGGGCGCGATGATAATTTCCTGATGGCTTCCTACCGCGGTCCCGGCGCACCGGATCCGATTGGGCAGCCAGCTTCGGGCGTGATGATCGCCATGAATGGGCCGACGCCTACGCAGCATACACCTGCCGCCATTCCAGGCATGGCGCTGCCTAAGCCAGCCGGTATCCAGGTGGCGAGCCTCGGCGGCCAAGCGATGTCGCTAAACGATCAGGCGGCTCAGCTCGCAGCACCACAGCAGGCTATGGCTCCGGTGGACGATTCAGGACTTTCCTTCAACATGGATATCGTTCCGGTTCTACCGCTGATCGGGCCCTATATTGATGACAAGCCAACGATCCTGATTGGCTCGCTCAAGGGCGGCAAGCAGGTGTCTCCATTCATCAGTTCCTACGCCAGTGAGCGCGTCGCAAGTGCGAACAGCACCGTGCAGGCCGCAAACAGCCTGCTTTCGCCAGAGGCTGTTTCGACTGCATGGAAGGGTATGAGCGACATGCCGCAGGCCCCTGGTGGATCGGGCGAATATATCGATGTCGGCCTGTTTGCCAACAAAGCAGAAGCCCGACGAGTGATGTCCGCGCTTGGCCCGCTTGGCAAGGTGGAACTGTCTGAAATTGCCAGCCCCGAAGGGCCTCGTATTGCCGTGATCGCGCGGGCAAGCGCTGGAAAGAACGCCGACACTCTGCTTCAGGCGGCGTGGAAGGCTGGTGCCGTCGATGCATTCGTCGTCCGTGATGACGGCAATTGATATCGAACGGCTTGGACGTTCTCTGACTGCGCCACTTCGTATTCTTGCTCTTGGCGCGGCCATGGCTCTCGCTTCAGCTGGCGGGACGAACGCCCAGGATGCGCTGTTTGATACCAAGGCCAAGCAGGCGTTGATGGTCGAGGACCAGACCGGCACGATCCTCTATGCAAAATCACCTGACACACTGATCGAGCCGGCCGCGCTTGCCAAGTTGATGACCATGGAAGTGGTATTCCACGCGCTCAAGACAGGCGAGATCACGCCATCGACACAATACATGGTGAGCGAGAATGCCTGGCGAACAGGCGGCGCGCCATCGGGCGGTTCGACCATGTTTGCCAAGCTGAAGTCCTACATCAGCGTTGGCGACTTGATCCAGGGGGTTATCGTCCAATCGGCCAATGATGGCTGTATTATCCTCGCAGAGGGCATTGCCGGCTCGGAACAGAAATTCGCCGAGATTATGAACGTCCGGGCGAAGGAAATTGGCCTGAAGAGCTCAACCTTCACCAACTCGACCGGGCTACCTGATCCGAAGCAAAGGGTTTCGCTGACAGATCTCGTCACTTTGGCGCGCCACATCAAACACGAATATCCCGAATATTACCGGACCTATGCGCAGGATAGTTTCACCTGGAATAATATCTTCCAGCGCAATCGCAACCCACTGCTGCGCCTCGATATCGGCGCCGACGGGATGGGTACCGGCTACACTGAGCAATCCGGCTATGGTATTGTCGGCGCTACGGAGCGGAATGGACGGCGTTATATCGTTGCGCTGAGCGGCCTTGCCAGCGATAAGGAACGCGCCGAAGAGGCCAAGCGCATCTTCGAATGGGCCTATCAGGCCTTCGAGGAGGCTGACGTCTTCGCTGAGGGTGAAATCGTTGGTGAAGCCAGTGTGTTTGGCGGGATCAAATCAGCTGTCGCTCTTAAAGCGCATGAGAAAATCAGCATTCTCATCCCAGTGGCCAATCGCGACCGTCTGAAGGCGCACGTGGTCTATCAAGGGCCATTGGTGGCACCGCTGAAGGCCGATCAACCGGTCGGCACATTGCGGATATGGATCGGCGATGCACTCGTCCAGGAAACGCCGGTCTATACGGCAGAGGCAATTGAGAGTGGTGATCTGAAAAAACGTTCGCTCGACGCGGTATTCGAATTGACGACAGGTTGGGTCCGGCGCCTCGATTTCTAAGACAATCCCGCCTCGACCTTTTCTTTTGCGAGCGCTAGAACCATCTGCAATAGACAGTGACTCCGCATCGAAAGACAGCTGATAGCGTGCAAGGACTATTCATAACATTTGAGGGCGGCGAGGGCGCGGGCAAGTCCACACAGATTGGCCTGTTAGCGGATCATTTGCGCGCCGATGGCGATGATGTGCTCGTAACGCGCGAGCCAGGCGGTTCGCCGGGTGCGGAAGCCGTGCGTCATGTCATATTGAGCGGCGCCGCCGAACCTTTCGGCCCGGCCATGGAAGCCTTGCTGTTTGCCGCGGCGCGCAACGACCATGTGGAGCAAGTTATACGTCAAGCACTGAAGGCCGGCCAGATGGTGCTTTGCGACCGCTACATCGACTCCAGCCGCGTCTATCAGGGTGTGACCGGCAATCTCGATCCGGATTTGATGCGCGCTATCGAACGCGCCGCCATTAACGGCCTCATGCCGGATATGACGATCATCCTTGACCTGCCGGCCGAGGTCGGTCTGCAACGCGCCCATGCACGGCGTGGGGCAGGGACTGCAGACCGCTTCGAAAAGGAAACGATCGATCTGCACCGCAAGCGCCGTGACGCCTATCTCGCCATCGCGACCGCAGAACCCGAGCGCTGCAAGGTGATTGCTGCAAATCGTTCGGCTGATGAGATTGCAGCTGACATCGCCGCACTGGTCGATCGGTTGAAGACCAGCCGTGGCCTGAAGACGAAGCAAGGCATCGAGGTAGCGAAATGAGCGACACCACCCTCGACGTGCCGGCAACCCACGATACCATCGATGGTGTTCCTGCACCTTCGGCCAATCCCGCATTGTTCGGTCACGCCGGGATAAGGTCTTTTCTCGCGCAGTCCTATCAGTCTGGGCAGATGCACCACGCATTATTGCTCGAGGGTCCGCAGGGTGTCGGCAAGGCAACTTTGGCGTTCCATCTTGCCGGTCACATGTTGAGATATCCTGCGGAACGCGAGGCACCGCTGGCGCTTGCTGAGCCGAATTTTACCGTTGCGCCTTATCGGCAGCTCGCAAGCGGAACACATCTGTCCGTGCTGCATATCAGCCGCCCGATAGATGCCAAGACGGGCAAGTTCAAGACCGGCATCACGGTTGATGAAATCAGGCGGGTCGCGCACTTCCTCAACCGTACCTCCCATGACGGCGCGTGGCGCATCGTCGTTGTTGATCCTGCAGATGACATGAACCGCAATGCGGCCAATGCGTTACTGAAGACTCTTGAGGAGCCGCCGCAGCGAACCTTGTTCATTCTGATCTCGCATTCTTCCGGCCGGTTATTACCGACAATCCGCTCACGCTGCCAGTCGATCCGTTTTGAACCGCTTGAACGCCAGGACCTGCTCGCTGCTCTCTCGGCAATCAATCTCGATACCGAACAATTGCCCGATGCGGATTCGCTCATCGCCCATGCGGACGGCAGCGTTCGGAAAGCTGCATTGTTGCTGGCATTTGGCGGGCTGGAAATCTCGGGGGCAACCGATGCTATCCTGAGAAATCCTGTGTTCGACGTGCCCAAAGCCCAGGCGTTGGCAACGGCGCTGTCGGGACGCGACGCCGAGATCCAGTACGATCTTTTTCTCGATGATCTTCTGGGGCGCATTGCAGTGAAGGCGCGGCTCAGCGCAGAGCAGAGCGACGTTTCACAGGCGAACCGCTGGTCCGGTATCTGGCAGGACATGCAGAACGAGGCGAGGGAAGCCGCCGCTTTCAATCTCGACCGCAAGCAGACTGTTCTTATTTTCCTCGAGAGAATGCACCGCGCGCTATCGGGCAGATAGAGGTCTGCCGGTATGGCAATCAGGTCCGACTTGCGTTATGTCAGCCAGACGTTTTTTCCCAAGATGCCCAAACCAAAGACGAAATCAGGTCACGCATGAGCCGCGAAACATTTTACATCACAACTGCCATTTCCTATCCGAACGGAAGCCCGCACATCGGCCATGCCTATGAGCTTATCGCGACCGATGCGATCGCGCGCTTCAATCGCCATGACGGCAAGGACGTTCTGTTCCTGAGTGGCACGGACGAACATGGCATCAAGATGCTGCAGACTGCGCGCAAAGAGGGCATTACGCCACGCGAACTTGCGGACAGAAATGCCAAGCTTTTCCGCGACATGGGGCATCTTTTGAATGCTTCCTATGATGATTTCATTCGCACAACCGAAGAGCGGCATTACAAATCGTCGCAGGCTATCTGGCAGAAGATGGCTGATGCAGGCGATATCTACAAAGGTGGTTACGCCGGATGGTATTCCGTGCGCGATGAAGCCTATTACCAGGAAGAAGAGACGGAGCTGCGTGCCGACAATGTGCGCTATGGTCCGCAGGGAACGCCTGTGGAATGGATTGAGGAAGAGAGCTATTTCTTCCGCCTGTCGGCGTATCAGGACCGCTTGCTGAAGCTTTATGCAGACAATCCGGGTTTCATTGGTCCGGATGAGCGGCGCAACGAGGTGGTTTCCTTCGTCAAATCAGGTCTCAGGGACCTGTCTGTATCGCGCACGACATTCGATTGGGGCATTCCTGTTCCCGGCGATGAAAAACATGTCATGTATGTCTGGGTCGATGCGCTGACGAATTATATCACCGCCGCGGGCTATCCCGATGAAAAGGCCGAACGTTGGCGCTATTGGCCTGCTGACGTTCATATCATCGGCAAGGATATTATCCGCTTCCATTCAGTCTATTGGCCAGCCTTTCTATGGTCCGCTGGTATCGAACTGCCGAAGCGCGTTTTCGGCCATGGCTTTGTGTTCAACCGCGGCGAGAAAATGTCGAAATCGGTTGGCAACGTCATCGATCCGACTGCTTTGGTGGAGCATTACGGCCTCGATCAATTGCGCTATTTCCTGCTGCGGGAAATCCCGTTCGGTCAGGATGGCAACTATAGCCATGAGGCCATCGTCAACCGGACGAACGCCGACCTCGCCAATGACCTCGGAAATCTGGCGCAGCGTTCATTGTCGATGATCGCAAAGAACTGCGATGCCAAGGTTCCACAGCCTGGTACGTTAACTGACGCGGATAAGGCTATTCTCGATCAGGCCGTGGCGGCGCTCGATACCGCTCGCAAGGCGGTTGCCAGCCAAGCACTCCATCAGGCGCTGGCAGCGATCTTCGGTGTCGTGGCCGAAGCCAATCGTTATTTCGCCGCACAGGAGCCGTGGGCGCTTAAGAAAACCGATCCGGCACGCATGGAAACGGTTCTCTATGTCACGGCGGAAGTCATCCGCCGTGTTGGCATTCTTTGTCAGCCATTCATACCGGGATCAGCCGCCAAGCTGCTCGATATTCTTGCTGTGCCGGCAGATAAGCGAGACTTTGTCGATCTGAAAGCCAGCGAATTGATACCTGGCACTGATCTCCCGGCACCGCAGCCGATCTTCCCGCGCTACGTCGAAGCAGAAAAAGCAGACTAGTTCCATGCTTGTCGATAGTCATTGCCACCTGGATTTTGCGGATTTTACCGAGGAACGGGATGCCATCGTTCAGCGGGCGCTGGATTATAACATCACGCGGCTGGTAACGATTTGCACACGCGTCCGACGCTTTGGCGATATCATAAAGATCGCGGAGCAGTATGACAGTGTCTACGCATCGGTTGGAACGCACCCCAACAATGCGCATGAAGAGCTCGATGTGACGGCGGACGACCTGATCCGCTTGTCGGAGCATCCGAAGGTGGTCGCTATCGGCGAAGCCGGACTTGATTATCATTACGACTATGCGCCTCCGGAAGCGCAGGCGCAGGGCTTTCGCACACATATTGCCGCTTCCCGCGCCACGGGCTTGCCACTGGTCATTCACGCCCGTGCTGCCGACGATGATATGATTTCCATTCTGACGGAAGAAACAGGGAAGGGCGCCTTCCCCTTCATTTTGCACTGCTTTTCGTCCGGTGCGGAACTGGCGCGAGTGGGTGTAGACCTCGGCGGCTATGTGTCGTTCTCGGGCATTTTGACATTCAAGAACTCGCTTGAGATACGTGAAATCGCCAAAAACGTGCCGCGAGATCGGCTCCTGGTCGAGACAGATGCGCCATATCTTGCGCCGATGCCGCATCGCGGCCATCGCAACGAGCCAAGCTTTGTTCGGCATACGGCGGCTGTACTGGCTAACACCATTGGCGTCAGTGAAGACGAGATCGGCAAAATAACAACCGACAACGTATTCCGCCTGTTCACCAAGATGCCAAGGCCAAGCGCTGGAACCACAAATGCCTGATCGCTTGCGCTTCACCATTCTTGGTTGCGGCTCGTCTCCGGGCACACCACGTATCAATGGCGATTGGGGCAGTTGCGATCCGAGCGAGCCGAAAAACAAGCGACGGCGTGCAGCCATGCTGGTGGAACGTATCGCGCATCATGGCGGTGTGACGACCGTGATAATCGACACGGGACCGGATTTTCGCTCACAAATGATCGATTTCGGTTCCGGAAAGCTCGACGCGGTTGTTTATACGCATGCCCATGCTGACCATATCCACGGTCTGGACGATCTGCGCACATTCGTCATCGATCGCCGCGATCTGGTGGATATCTATGCCGATGCGATGACACAGCGGCGCCTGATGGAAGGTTTTGGCTATTGCTTCAAAACCCCGGAAGGCTCGAGTTATCCACCAATCCTGCGACCGCACGAGATCATTCATCACGAAGCCTTCGAGATTGACGGGCCAGGCGGCGCGATACGCTTTCTGCCGCTGCCGCAGATCCATGGCGACATTCTTTCGCTGGGGTTCCGGATTGCCGATGTGGCCTACTGCTCGGATGTCAGTGCGTTTCCCGATACCACTGCAGCACAACTCTTCGATCTCGATACACTGGTCATCGATGCGCTGCAGTATAGAACACACCCAAGCCATTTTTCATTAAATGAATCAATCGAATGGATTGGAAAGCTCAAGCCGCGTCGAGCGATTTTGACCCATATGCACATACCGCTGGATTATGGAACTGTGCTGCGCGAGACGCCGGACAACGTCGAGCCGGCCTATGATGGTTTGTCATTCGAGGTCGAGCTATGAGCAAAAGTGTCGAGCGTGTCCGCCAGGCGGCGCATGCGGCGGGTCTTGATATCGAAATTCGCCAAATGTCCGATTCGACCCATACGGCTGAAGATGCGGCAATCCAGTGCGGCGTCACCGTGGCGCAGATCGTCAAATCCTTGATTTTTCAAGGCGCTGATACGCAAAACCTTTATCTGTTTCTCGTTTCGGGTCCACGCAAGCTTGATCTCGCCAAAGCTGCCAGGCTGACCGGCGAGGCATTGTATAGGGCTGATCCCAAATATATCCGCAAGGAAACAGGCTTTGCCATTGGCGGCGTTTCACCATTGGGACATCTGATCGACATCAAGACTTATGCCGATGAAAGCCTGATGCAGTTCGATGTGGTGTGGGCTGCAGCCGGGGGAACCAACTTCGTTTTCCCGAGCGAGCCAAAGGCATTGGCCAGAGCCGCAAAGGCGCAAATCGTCGATATTGCAGGCTGAATTGCCTGTTTGCCCACACTAAGCAGTTCCATAATCTATCTTATGTGATCTTTGGAACCCATGAG
>NZ_JAIQWW010000043.1 GCF_020164455.1 Phyllobacterium chamaecytisi | reverse complement strand
ACATCCGACAGTGCTAGGATCCCTGTTACAGGAGGAGCCGAGATGACCCATGACGAACTCCGTAGCGTATTGCACGGCGAACTGCTTGAGCCGGGAGATGCTGGCTACGACGATGCGCGTGTCGTGTGGAACGGGATGATCGACAGGCGACCTGCCCTGATTGCCCGTTGCCGCAACGCTGCTGATGTGCTGGCCTCGGTCGCTTACGCGCGGGCCCATGATGTTGCTGTCGCTGTCCGGAGCGGTGGACACAACGTTGCTGGCTATGCCGTCTGCGACGGCGGGTTGATGATTGACATGTCGCTCATGAATGGTGTCCGGATCGCGTCTGGACTTGATCGTGCTTTTGTCGAAGGCGGGGCGACATGGGCAGACGTTGACGCAGCAACGACACCGTTTGGCCGCGCCACGCCTGGGGGACTCATCTCGATGACAGGCGTGGCCGGACTCACACTATCGGGCGGCATCGGCTGGCTCCGCGGCACACACGGCCTCAGCTGCGACAACATCATTGCCGCCGACGTCGTCACCGCCGACGGCCGTCTGATCCATGCGAGCGACACCGAGAACCCGGACTTGCTGTGGGCGCTGAAGGGTGGCGGCGGCAATTTTGGCGTTGTCGTGAACTTTGAGTTCCGACTCCACCCGGTCGATGACGAGATTATGTTCTGCGCTCCCGTCTATCCCGAAGAACGGGCCAATGAAATCCTGCCGCAATGGCGTGACCACATGGCCACGGCTCCCGACGAGGTGAGCGGTCTTGCCGAATTCTCCACCATCCCCAGCGATCCAGCCTATCCCGACGAGACTTGGGGAAAACGTGTCCTGGCACTCGCGACGGTCTATGATGGTCCAGCCGACCAAGGAGAGCGTGTCACGCAGCCTTTGCTTGGCTTTGGCGAACCCCTGCTCGATTTCAGCGGGCGCATGCCGTACCGCGTCCTGCAGACCCTTTATGACGGGTTGTTTCCCAAGGGGCGGGATCGCTGCTACTGGAAATCGACGTACCTTTCAAACCTACACGACGATGTCATTGAAGAGATCACCACCCACCTAACGAAGCGTCCGTCGGAAATGACCTATGCTTCGATCTGGAAATTCGGTGGTGCGGTCCAGCGCGTTGCCGCCGAGGCCACCGCCTTTGGCGACCGTTCTATGCCCTTCATGCTGAGCCTCGATGCGATCTGGTCCAGCCCAGGCGATGACGATGCCAATATCAGTTGGGTTCGCGATGTCTGGCAAAATATGCAGCGCCATTCCACGGGCCGAATGTACCTCAACTTCCCCGGACTTGGGGAGGGCGACAATCTCGTTCGGGATGCATACGGTGCGGCAACCTATGCACGGCTTCAGGAACTCAAAAGGACTTACGATCCTCATAACCTGTTCGACATGAACCAAAATATTCAGCCGCAGTGATGTCCATCTGACGCAATAGTCTGCAGCTGAATATTTTACACTTCCCGCGCCATCCGCGTGAACTTCTCAGCGCGAACTTGCTACGACCTCGGATGGGACGGATCAAGATTCCATCTCTTGCGGTATCGCTCGGGCGCGACGATCCATCAATCGGCCCAAACCCAATCCGTCGGCAGCCAGCGAAAACCCATACCTTCCTTTACCACATGACCGACGCCCGGAAACGGGTAGTGATAGCCAGCGACAAGCAGCCTGTCATTTGTAGCCCGGTCCAACAACGCTCTGCGGGTCTCCGCACCTTTATCCGGGTCATGGTCCCACATGATCTGCCATTCCGGATGGTCGAAGGCAAAGTGGATGTTCGTGATGGCGTCTCCCGTGATAAGCAATTGCTCGCTTCCGGAACCGACTAGCAGAGAAATATGACCCTGCGTATGTCCAGGAGTGTCGAGAGCCGTGATGCCCGTCTCAACGTCAGCACCTCCCTTGATCGGATGCACACGGTCGCCAAGCGCCGCTAGTACCTTTTGCACCATGGGTATGAACTCGGCCGCCCATCTTGGCAGTTTGGAGGCCGCATCTGGAGAATTCCAGAGATCCATTTCAGTTTCAGAAAGGACCAGGTTCGCGTTGGGGAACTGCTTCGCCGGGTCGGCAACAAGCCCGCCTATATGATCGGGGTGGCAGTGGGTGAGAACGACCATGCTAATAGAGTCCGCGGCGATGCCCGCTGCTGCAAGCGTTTTAGTCAATCGCCCGGCACGGGCGGCCCAATCTGTGCCCGAAGTTAGACCTGTATCGACCAGAATCCGCTTCTGCCGGGTGTCAATCAGTAGCGGGCTAGCCTGAAGCTGAACCATATCAGGGGCAAGGTAATGCGCGTCGAAATATGGTTTCTTTTCTTCAGGTTTGACATTTGTCGCAAGGCTGTCGGTGGGCAAGACGAACACGCCGTCGCATAGTAATGTAATTTGGAAGTCACCAAGGGCGAATGAATAATACCCCGGTGACGTTTTGGTCGGTCCGGGATCTGCCGCCGACGTAACTTCTGGGATTCCCACGACGGAAACAACGGTTCCAGCAACCGTCGCTTTCAAGAAAGCGCGTCTGTCTGTCGCAAACATAGTGCCTCTCCTTCGAAAAGCTCGCTAATCCCCGTTTGTACTATTGATACATAAAACTACCACGAACCCAGTCGTTAAGCGATATAAACTGCTCATCTGGCGCGATGTCCCGCCTTACGCCAACAGCAGACATTTGCAAAATTAGGTAGCAAAGACCACACTGCCGAGCCTCTTGCAGTCAGCGGGTGCATAACCATTCCCTAAGTTTGCGAATGCACCCTTGTTGTGCTTGGACCAGAGCCTCATGCCCACGCTAATTGTCCTGTCCATTTACCGCAAAAGACCCGCAACTACCGCCAGCATTGGGATGAAGAAGAAAATGCAGGCAACTATCCACGTGATTACAGTGAAGCGGCGATCCGCACTGATAATTTCGCGATAATAGGTTTGGCCAGCAGTCATGCAGAGAACGGCAGCCAAGAGTATTTGCCAAAGCTGGGTAAAGAGCATCCAGCCAATGGCTGCTCCGAACATGAGGCCCCACATCGGAGCGAGGACTTTTAATACGTCGGTGAATGTCTTCTTTGTTTCCATGCCGGAATCACTATCAGCCCGGATTTAAACCAGCGTCAAAATCTTCTGTAAGGTTTTACCCATCCGCGATTTCAGGCCTTGTCCGGATTTTTTGCGCCTTCAAAGCTCTGCTAAAATCTTCCTGCCAACGGGCGGAGGGCAATGCCATGAGCGACGACGAAGGGAAGAGCAATGAGGAGAACAACAAGGCGCATGAACCACAAACGCCAACGGGCAAGCGCCCCTCGGGGCTGGTGGCGTCATCTAAAGAAGATCGCGGTCCGTGGCTCGGTCTGGCGCAACTTGCGCGGAGCTAGGGGAATTTCCTCGCTACTGATCGACTAGCGCCTGCCGCTTGGAGGCTCCCGCTGTTGCTCGTCCTCGGCGTCGTCTGGGTTTGGTCCCGGCTCTGTCCGCCACTGGATGCGGCTCAACCGATAAAAATTTACCAACCGAACGAACGCTGCATCAATGGTTCAAGTGATAGGACATCACGCTTGGTCTCAAAACGAGGGTGTGCCTATTGTTCATTTTTCTCCTAGTTTTTCGGGTCTACTCGATACGATAAAGCCAAGTGCTCTTCGGCGCATTCCTGGCCTAGCGACTGTAAGGATTTGGCTACCGTATATTCTTGGTCGCCTTGCATTTCTCACCGGGTGGCCTGTCCAGATACAAGATTACGAAGGTGAGGACCGCAATGACCCAAAGGATGGTCGATTCAACTGGTGCGGTAGAAATACCGGATGAACCGACGATGTTCCACTCCATCGTGCCGCCCGTCTTGATACCGCTTCCCTTGCGTGCCCGACCACACAAGGGGAAGAACATCTTTTTTGGCCTGCTCAGCTCGCTCATTGGACCGATTCTGGTGGTTGGGGCTTTGCTTTTGGCCTTTGCTGTCTTCGATGGTTCCTTTTCCGCCCGGGATATGATTCTGTTCATCGTGTTCGGGCCGATCAGTTTTCTGGGTGGGATCGGATTCACGGGTGTCGCTTTGACATGCATCATCGATGCGATGCGAAAAAACCCGGCCCTCGTGATTGATGCCGAGGGATTCAGAGATACCCGGTCGGGCATTCGTATAAAATGGTCGGCAATAAGACGTGCTACGCTATTGTTCACTAGAAGCGGCATAGCAGGCGTCGATCTACATTTAAGAGGATCTACGGAGGCTTGGCAAAATCCATTTCGAATCGGCGTGCTCGGATTTCGATGGCGTCCTAAACCAGACCACCTCATCCTCTCCGTTGCGTTTCTCGATGCGCGACCGCACATCCTCGCCTACACCGTCCTCGCCTTGACTCAGAGACACGGGGGCGAAGTGGTGACCAAAACCAGTTTCGTTGATCTGGGCTTAACGCCAATTACCCCGACCAAATTGTGAGGCTTTCCCGATTGTGAGCCCAAAAGGCAATTCATGCAAAATTCAAATTTGACTGCGGTTGCTATGCACTTTGTCAACAGAGACTAGTAGCGGACGGAGACGTTTTGAGATTCAATCCGTCGGCCAAACCGCCCATCGAATAGGAACGTAATCTTGAAAAAGAGAAATTTATGGATCTGTGCCTTTGCTCTTTTTGGTGCTTCTTTTCTTGTGTTTTCAGACGCAAAGGCTGACGTTAATTATGAGAGCTGTATCAGAAGACTAGAGCAGTCGGTCAGTGGGGAAGATATTCTGCATGTACCATTTTGCGACAAATCTCCTGATGGAAAGACAAACGTTTCTTCGCACTGGACGCTCAATTGGTACGAAACAGCCGAACTTTTATCTTCAAGGTTTAGTTCTCTTTTGAAACTGGCCAACGGTCAGTCACTGACGCTAACAGCTACCTCTAATCCAAACGTTTGGACTGTCTCCAATCCTATACTTAGAGCAACTGCTGCCGGGCCATCGGTGGTTCCCGGTTACGAAAACATTACTTTCCTCGCCGTGGCAATTTCAGACGAGCTGTATTGGGTGCGATGCAATCGTGATGCTGCGAACATGTGTGTTTTCTACACGGTAATTTACAAGGTCGGCCCGCTATCCGATGGAGTTTCGTGTACCGTCGATTTCTCCCATCATTTCAAGCAACCTCCTGATTACTCTGAGTTTTACCGTATCATACAATACGCCAAAGCAATGGCCGATGCCGCGTCCCAGAATAAAACGGTTAGTTCTGAACTTAACAAAGCGTGCTCTCGGGGTAATTCTAAATGACCGAAGCCAATGGAATCAGGATCGCGAACCAGCCGGGCACAATTTGATGTGTTGAATGCCGTACCGCTCGCTATTCTTTTGGGCCAACCTCTCTGATCAGAACGTGTAGGTTTGGATTGGGATTGGGATACCAGCCTAGCTGAGAGAACATTATGTGAAACTCTTTGACAGAGGCCCATTTTTGTTCTTGATCAAAAGGAGGGCCATCATCCGCGTAGCATTGGATATCCAAGTATGTCTCGCCCTTAGCACGCAGGTCGGCAATGAACCCGGCAATGTGTCCGTTGGAGCCCCAATTACGCTTTACGGGTCCGCCAGCTCTTATCCATTCCACCTGGATCAGCAGGTTGTAGGCCGTCCACATCATATGATCATCTTGTAGCGCCGCGACGAATTCTGGGCAGCTTGTGAGATCTGCTTTAAGTTCACCGCTGCCTTCTGAAACGTCAATCTGTCCATCTACACTGTCTCTAGTCACGATATAACCCTCGTTGTCATGCGAACCTATCGATCAGTTCGGACCAGGACAAGACAGCCGCGCCTGACGCTTACTTCGGATTTGTCTCGTTGCTCTCGACCTGAACGGCCACAAGCAGAGCCGAATCGTGGAACTCTTGCGGTGGAATTATACGGCCGAGTGATGCATACCAAATACCGCAGTCAATCCGAAGTGGATGTTGCTGGTCCCGCAGCACACGTGTTATCGCCTCTGAATGAGAAAGTACGGCCGAACATTCATTAACTTCGGGAAGAAGAATGCCAGTCGAGATTGACCGCCCAGTCGCTGCAGATGAAGTTGTATTGTTAGAGCGAGCCACCCCACAAAGATATCGCGAGTGGCTCATTGCCCTCATGGGTGGCATTGAGGCTCTGCCCGCCGAATTTCAGGACGACAGGCCTTCCCCGGAGGAGGAACCGAAGACTCTGCTCGCGCGGATGCTACAGCTTATGCGGTAGGTCCGCCCGAGATATCTATGCCAGCAAATCCACAGTCCTTAATTTGAGCAGACCTTTCTTGCCGCGTTGCGCTATAAAATCCGCTTGCAATTCGGCCGATGTGCGCAAGTATCCACCGCCTTTAGAATTGCGGAAAATCTGTTCATGTCCACTCAGCGTTTTACGCTTAAGCGCCTCACGTCAGATGACGTCTTCCTTCTTCGTGAGTTGAATGCCTTGTTCGGAAATGCATTTTCCGATTGCGAGACACACGAAAACGACCCGCCAAGTGATGTCCTATGAAAGACTTCCTTGCCAAGGATCACGTCGTTGCCTTGGTCGCGATCGCAGGCGGAGTTGTGACGGGTGGGCTTGTCGCCTATGAACTTGACAAGTGAGCAGGCGCGACGTGAGTTCTATATTTATGATCTTGCGGTCGATGAAAAGTACCGTCGGCAAGGAATCGCTATGTCCCTTATCAACCACTTAAGGGACATCGCCAAGCGCCGCGCCGCTTGGGTCATATACGTTCAAGCGGATTACGGTGATGACCCGGCGATTGCACTGTACGAAAAGCTCGGCGTTCGCGAGGATGTTCTTCATTTCGACATAGGGATCGACCCGCAGTAGCCCAGGAATAAGAACCCACTTTGCGAGCCCGCAATGGTATCGGCAGGTTACCTGCGGTAAGATGTTCAATCGGAGTGCAGTGCATTCCGTGAGGGGCCAGGATATGGAGCGCCACCTTGCAGCCGTACTGATCGGCGATGTCGTTGGTTACAGCCGTTTAAGCGAAATCGACGAAGAGGGTACACGTGCCCGCTTCCAAACCGATTTCCGACAAATCTTCGAGCCCAAGATTGCGGAACACCACGGCCGGCTGGTGAAAACGATGGGTGACGGCATATTGGCCGAATTTCACAGCGTGGTCGATGCGTTGCGCTGCGCGGTGGATATCCAGCAGGACAAAGCAAAGCGAAACGCGACTGCATTGCTTGGAGAACACCTGTTTTTTCGGATTGGCATCAACCTTGGCGATATCATCGTCGAAGGAGACGACATCCACGGCGAGGGGGTCAACATCGCCGACCGGATGCAAAGCTTGGCAGAACCTGGGGGTATCGCCCTCTCCGGCACGACCTATGATCATGTAAAATCGAAGATAGCATCCCTTGGCTACGTTTCCCTCGGCGAGCAAAAGGTCAAAGGGATTGCAGAGCCAGTTCGTGTGTACCGTGTTGTGCTCGATCCGAATGCGAAGGGTACACCTACAAGGGCTCCGCGATACCAAAGCCGATGGAGCCTTACGGCGATGACCGCAGTCTTGCTGGTGGTTTTGGGAGGCGCTGGAGTTGGGTGGCTGACAAACCGATTGTTGGATGAGCGATCTATCTCGCAAAACGTGTCTAGCGATACTAGACCCTCACTGGTCGTGCTGCCGTTTGACAATCTCAGCGACGACAAACAACAGGGTTACCTCGCCGATGGCATGACAGAGGATCTTACAACCGAGCTGGCACGCCTTCCGGGCCTTTTCGTGATCTCGCGCAACGCTGCATTCACTTACAAAGATAAGTCCGTGCAGCCAGTTCAAATCGCGGCTGAGCTCAAGGTACGTTACCTGCTTGAAGGAAGCATTCGGCGCATCGGCGATGACATGCGCATCAACGCGCAACTTATCGATGCGACCACCAATGGGCATATCTGGGCAGAACGATTTGACGGGGCGTGGAATGAGGTCTTCGCGCTGCAGGACAAAATGGTCGGTGAAATCGCGACGGCGCTGAAACTGCGATTGGTTTCGGGCCAGCAGGCAGCCAAGATTGCAGGTGGCACAAGCAACACCGCAGCGTACGAAGCATATCTGCGCGGCCGCGAACTCGAGCTCAGGGAAAGGCCCGAGGATTGGGTGGAGGCTGTAAGGCACTACGAGCAGGCTTTGGCGCTCGACCCTAAATTTGGGAATGCGGCGGCGGCGCTCGCGTGGTTCTATAGGGAAGCACAGTGGACCGAGGCAAGGTCAAAAGTGCTCGGACTTACTGAAGTCGAGGCCCACAACAAGGCAGACATCTATTTCAAAGAGGCCGCGAAGAACCCTTCTGCGGCGTACTACAGAATCCTCTCAGCAAAGCTGAACATGCAGCAAAGGTCCGATGAGGCCATCGCCGCTGCAGAGCGGGCCATAGCACTCGATGCGAGTGATCCTAAGAACTACGAGTCGCTGAGCAACGCCATGACTTTAAACGGAAGGGCGGCGGATGGCCTCGGCTACCTCGATGCGGCAACGCGTGTCGACCCCGTTTGGTCACACGAGCGCTACTACTTGGCCGGACTCGCCTATATCTCGATGGACCGCTTCAAGGCGGCCGCTGTCGCACTCGAGAAAATCGATCCGGTGTCGAAGGAAACCTCTTATTGGGATTTTTGGTCCAATCACCTTGGCCTCATGTTGCTCATTTCCACGTACGGGCAACTTGAACAAAGCGCTGACGCCGCCAAGGCCCGAGAGAGAATCAAGCCCTATCTGGCCAAAACACAGGAGCGAGAATTCACGGGACAGATGGCCGCTGGCGAATTCGCATTCAAACACTATCCCGATCTCGAACGGGTGCTCGTTGGTTTGCACAAGGCGGGAGTTCCGGAACTGTCCTTCGGATTGGATCCGACCTCACCGGACCGCCTCGATGGCGCAGCGATGAGGTCGTTGCTATTCGATCAGGAAGTACAGGGACGCAAACTCGGTACTGGCCAAGCGTATAAGCGGGCGACGGCAGAAGACGGCACAACCCACATCACCGTCGGAGACTGGTCGGATACAGGGACAAGCACAATTGAAGGCAATCTCTTGTGTATCTACTATCCATCAGAGTTTCGTTTCTGCGCCTCCATTTTTCGCAATCCCGGCGGTATCTTCGCGGAGAAGAACGAATACCTTTTGTTTACCCAGTGGGACAGGTTTGAGTTCTCGGTTGTGAAGTGATGCTGATCGGTTCATGGATAGGTTGCAAGCAGACTTGGAGGCTTTGCTGCTTAATTCCGCACGATTTAACGGTGCGATTTAATCGGCAAAAACCCAACCCTATCTAGGTTTTTTTCGCATTTGTATTTTCGGAACATCTGGTGTTCAAAGATCATACCAATAGCTTTAGATATTTGGATTAGTGGGAGATTAATTGGAATGATTATCGAAGAATTCAACCGCGAATCAAACAAGGACAAGCTCGTCCACCTGACAGCCAGATTGGTGGCGGCTTACGTCAGCAATAATGCGGTGCGTGCCGCGGATTTACCGGTGTTGCTCAATACCGTGCATGCTGCATTGGCAGGAGCAACTCCCGGAAACGAAGAGACGGCGATTGCCTCGCCTATCCCAGTACCTGCAGTGAACCCCAAAAAGTCGGTGACACCCGATTACCTCATTTGTCTCGAAGACGGCAAGAAGTTCAAATCGTTGAAGCGGCACTTGAAGACTTCCTTTGATCTCACACCCGAAGAATACCGCAAGAGATGGAATCTTGATCCTTCCTATCCGATGGTCGCGCCGAATTACGCCGAGGCTCGCTCCCGCCTTGCCAGGGCCATGGGGCTAGGTCGAAAGTCGGGGAGGGCGCGTTAACGTGGACCTTCGCTTCGCGCCCTGTGACGAGGGCGCGATGCAGCCCTTGTCGCCGTTATAAAAAGCTATTCAATAAAGGGCATGGGCCACTCGTTGTGTGCGGCGGCTTTCGGTGACAAAGTGAAACTCGCCTGCAAACCCCATCACCGACAAACAAAGTAACCATGACCCACACTGTCACCGATCGCTTCCTTCGCTACGTCGTCATAGACACCCAATCGGATCCCAAATCATCGACTCAACCTTCCACCGAAAAGCAGAAGGACCTCGGCGGCGTCCTGGTCGAAGAGTTGCTGGAAATTGGCGTGGTCGACGCGCACATCGAGGAAAACGGTTACATCTACGCGACCATCCCCTCAAATGTCGATAAGCCCGTACCAGTCATCTGCTTTTGCTCGCATATGGATACCGCGCCCGATTTCACTGGGACAAACGTCAAGCCGCAAATGGTGCTAAACTATGGCGGCGGCGACATACAGCTTTCTCCGCAGCAGATTATTCGCGTCAGCGACAATCCGGCGCTGCGCGACCAACTCGGCAACGACATCATTACGACCGACGGCACGACACTGCTCGGTGCTGATGATAAGGCCGGCATTGCCGAGATCATGACGGCAGCGCAATTCCTGGTCGACAATCCCGACATTCGGCATGGAACAATCAAACTGCTTTTTACGACAGACGAGGAAATAGGTCGCGGTGTAGACAAGGTCGATCTGACAAAGCTGGGCGCACAGTTCGCCTACACGGTCGACGGCGAAACGGCTGGCCATATCGAAGATGAGACGTTCTCTGCCGATGGTGTCGAAATCACCATAACGGGAGTCGCCATCCATCCCGGCTTCGCCAAGGGAAAGATGGAAAACGCCATCAAGATCGCCGGCGCAGCCATTAATAGACTGCCGAAGGACGTTGCGCCAGAGTCGACGACAGGCCGAGAGGGTTTCGTTCACCCAACGGGCGTAACCGGATCCATGGAAAAGGCCGTTATCAGCTTGATTGTTCGCGACTTTACTGACGACGGACTCACCGCCAAGGAAGCTATGCTCGAGACGCTGGTAAAGGATGTGATGGCGAACTACCCCAACTCCTCCTACAGCTTCGAGGTCAAAGAGCAGTATAGAAACATGAAGGTGATCCTCGATCGCCATCCGGAGATCGTGGAGAATGCCGTTGAAGCCATCCGACGCGCCGGCATGGTTCCTGTGCGCGGCAGTATCCGAGGTGGTACTGACGGTTCGCGGTTGTCGTTTATGGGCTTGCCGTGCGCCAACATCTTCGCTGGCGGTCACGCTTTTCACTCGCCGCTCGAATGGATCAGTCGACAGGACATGGAAAAAAGCGTCATGACGCTCGTCGAACTGGCAACAATCTGGGAAGAGCGCGCCAAAATAATGATGTAGTGCCACCCCCACTACACTGGTTCCCTTGCTGCCTCCTTCTGTTCGAAAGCGCGCCTTCGCTTAATTTGTGCTATAGCCAACGCGGGGACATTTCACCTAAACAAGGTTGACGGTCAGGGACCGTAAACCTTGTTACTATTCTCGCCGCCGATGTCGTTGGCTACTCCACTTTGATGGAGCAGGACGAACAGGGAACCTTCGAGCGTCTCATGCTGGCCGAAAGGAATTGTTCGAACCCGAAATCGCCCGCCATCATCGCCGCATCTTCAAGCTTATGGGCGACGGGTTGTTGGCAGAGTTCGGCAGCGTCGAAATCGGTACTCCATTGTGGCTCAGGTCGACGGCCATGGCTCAGGGGAACGGAAGCGGCGATCGACTCAGGTGACAAGATCGTCGCCACCTGGGTCGAAAGAGTCGGATCATCGTACTAAATACGTCAATCTTAAATAGGTTGGAGTGGCCACTGGAACGTCCGGAGAAGGACGTCTGGGTCGCACCAGATTAAGGTTCCTGCTCCTTCCAGCTGGATGTCGAACCGGACTTCAAGATGTGCAAACAGTGGGCTTGCTGGATTTACGCCGCCGAAAGCGACTGCGGGCATTAGCTTGAGGCCAGGCATATTTACATGAACGCTTCTATCTGCGTTCTCCTCGAATATAAGAACATCATGCGTTTCGGCGTTGCCCAACACAATGGGGCTTGGCCCTGTGGGACCTAAACCGAACTGGAGCACAGTTTGCCGAAGATGAAGCCAGCATTTGGACCACAGGTCGCCCGTGGTGATGTCGTCATCACCAGTGTAACCTAACAATCCTCCAAATAGTTCGATGTGGGGTGTCGATATAAAACGACCCGAACTTGAGGTGGGAAGCCGCTCGCGCTGAATTTCAAAGAACGCGGTCGCGCCAAAGTTGGTATTGAACAGATCTCCGTCGTGGTGAGTTGGGCCGCCCGTGAAATGAAGCCCGTCACGACGGGAAACGATACCTCTGGGAGATCGCGGCCTAGACCGGGTCGCCCTCCCAGATGAGATCAGGCGGCTTGTTGCCTTGCCAGTACCCGCAAAGATAGCGCGATGTCGGCTGCTTGAGCGCCCGTCCGAGGACCTCGAAGAACTGGTTGCGGTTGTCGTTGCGACGGACATCTTCCCGCCAGGCCAGCTCAGCCACGTACCAATCGAAGTATTTCAACGAGAAGCGATGGTGGATGCCGATATAGGCGCGCTGCACCCTCGAGAAGAAGCTTTCTACCTGATTGGTATTCGCCCCACTCTTGGATCGATAAGCCTTGGAATGATTGACGCGCTCGAGCTCGTTCAAGTCAGTGAGATGGTCATAACTCTTGTGTTCGTCGGCGAGGATCTTGGCGGTCCGCAAAGCACGATCCCTAGCGGCGGCCCATGCAGCGTTGCTGTCCTCGTCGCGGATGATGCACGTGAAGGTATGGCCAGGCCGTCCAAAGCCTCGTTCGCGCAGTGCGAGTGCGCACAGCCGCTTGTGGTTTTGGTACTTGGCCTTGCGACGGTCGACGCGATCCTCGGCCCTGTTTTCGGGGCGAATGTGGCCTCCGACATACTTGCCGTCGATCTCGATCACCCCTTGAAGCATCATGGTGTCCCGCCGCGACGCGATCGCATCGCGCAGCTTCATGAGCAACACCCACGCCGTCCTGAACTGCACGCCCAGTTCGCGTGAAAGCTGCAGCGCGGCCTTGCCCTTGACCGAGTTCACCGAGAGCCAAATCGCCATAACGAAAACCGTGCCAGACGTGACAGTGAGCACGGCGTTGAACTCCTTGGCTGAACATTTGAAGCGCCCGCGGGTCATGGCATAGCAGGCAGCGTCCCGCAGACAGGACAGTACGGCTCACCGTCTGTTTCGGGCCAGCGCATCTGCATAAACCACCTACAGGCCGTCTTCTCGCGAATCTTCGCAAGGTCCTTGAACGTAAGTGTTCGACACTCGGGCGTGAGCAGAAAATGCTGCCCTTTTGGTTGATGTTTGGACGAAGCCACGCCTCAGTCCCTCCCAGGCTCGTACGGCAAAATAGCCGCCTTGGGTGGCGGCTCTTTGGGTAGAACCCGCAAATCGCAAAAGCGGAATCGGTTCAGCGCTTGTTCGCGCTGCAATAGAGGCGGCTTTTGAACAGGGAGTTTCGACGATCTTCCTCTGCGCATCGGTAGAAATTTCGCCATTTTACGAACGCGTGGGATGGACAGTAGTGGAGCAGGATATTTGTAACCGCGCATTTCCCTGCACCTTTTGCCGTTGAGTGCTCTGATGCATGAGGTGTCCACCAAA
>NZ_JAIQWW010000042.1 GCF_020164455.1 Phyllobacterium chamaecytisi | reverse complement strand
ACGGGATAGCAAGATTGATGCGGATGCGCGCCCGAAAAGCTAAGGGACAACATCTCGACTTTTTGCGGGCAGCACCGCAAAGGGCTCGTCAGACCGTCTCCCGCTATTGATGAAAAAAGACCAGCTCAATTCATGCGCGACGCGTTACACTGTTACGCCGGCCGATCTACTAGAATTGGAGCTTCGGCGAACCCGGGCGCTTTTGTAATGTCTGCGCTTTCGGCCAGCATAATTCGAGCGGCGGCGAGACGGCTTATGACGGTGCTGATCGGTACCACAAGAACTTCCGCAACCTCTGGGTAAGACATATCCTCGACATAAGCGAGGAACACGGCGGCGCGATACTCGTCCGGAAGTGCAGTGACCCGCCGCAAGACCGCGTTATCCATGACAAGCATCTCGGAATTCTCGTCGCGAATGGTAACTTTTGTCTGCCAGATCGAATACAGTGTCGAGAACAACCAGTATTCAAGACGACTACTGCTTATGAGGAGCGGCGCGCGTTCCAGCGCACGAACACACGTCGCCTCGACAAGTGCGAGGGCAACATCAGACCGGAAGGAAAGGATCATCCCAAACCGCCAAAGCCGGCCGAGACACCGGGATAGATCCGCTCTGACTTCGCGTTCGTCCGTCATGAATAGTTCCCTGAAGAGGAGTTGGCCGTCTCAGATCGGAGTGGATTATCTTAGTAAATCCACCTCAGCGATTGATCAGCACGAGTGCACCGGAGAAAGCATCTGAAACCTGAAGAAAGTGCTGTGTTGCAGTATGCGCTGGTCTTTGATTGAGAGATCAGGCGGCGGCCGTAGCTTTCAACTTGCAGGGGGCAGAAGGCGCCAAAAAATGCAGTATCGTAGGCTCAATTCAGGGCAAATATATCGCCGGTGGCAAATGCAAGGGTCACGATGGCGGCCGAACCTACTAGAAACAGCATGATCCAAATCGTATCTAGCTTCTCCATAGCATTAAATCCTTGGCATCAGAAGGAATCGGGTGGTCAGGTAGCATTGCTGCCATCCCTGCGTAATTTCTATTCCACCTGTTTGTAACTATGCAGTGATAAATACTCCATCATACACAGGTGCGCGTGAATAATGCGCTGGTTTGATTGAGCCATACTTAGGTTTATATCGGTGGGCGAACCAGACTGATTGTGAAAGCCTTGAAGCAGTCCGAAGCGGGAATTCATGTTGGTGTGTCGTCTAAACGTGCAAACGTCAGAGCATCTTTGGGCGTTGCATTCCGTTCCGATATAGGTCGGCGACGTCGTCCGGATCGACTGCATCGTCGGCAAGGGCCAGTGTTTGCGGGTCCGTGCTTGAGAACGGGGCATGCAAAAACTCTTAGTAAGCAGGGCCCACGAAGTAGGATGAAACAAGGCAGAACCTACGGTCAGAAGACGGGTTGGGTCATGCTTTGCCTTCGGCTCAAAAATACTTCTACATGTTATGCGACGATACACTGACATCATATACTGTAGGTTGGCGACCTAAAACCTGTGACGCATGCTTAAAACCCAAGACCTACGCATATAAACCAACGTATAATACATCGGCAGACTTTCTATCTCCATATTAGGTTAGCTTTCACAACTGGAAGCTTTCAAGGAGTCAATTATGAGAAAATCAGCAACAATCTTAGCGATAACCGCTTTAGGTGCAATGTTGGCGGCCGGCTCGGCAACTGAATCGATGGCTCATGGCGGTGGCGGCGGCCATGGCGGCGGCGGCCATAGCTTTGCCGGTAGTGGCGGCGACTTCGGCGGTAGCGGTCACGGCTCCCGCAGCGGTGGCATTTTTGGCCGTGATGGCACCTTCAACAGTGCTCATGGATTCGCGACGAGCCATAGCTTTGCGGACCGCAGGGGTCACTTTAGGGACTTTCGCCGTGACGATAATTATTGGGGTCCCTACTATTCCTGCGAGTACCCTTTCCGTTGGAATTCTCCCCTCTACGACGAATACTGCCAGTAACCCATCGTAGGTTCTTCGAATCCCGGCCCCCCATAACGATTGGGGACCGGATTCGAATGCTTTTTAATGATTGCCTTTTAATGGAGGCCCGAATGCCTAAGTCTAGTAATCGCCCTCGTTACAACCACATGCCGCACGTGGATTTGGCAGAGATCATTCTTCTAGTGGTTATTGTCGTATCGATCGCTCTCGCAGTTGGCTTTGACTGGGTTTACCAAGCCTTGCTCAGCTGAATTAAATCATCGCCTGCGCCCAGCCTTTTCTTCGCCCAAGCGTCAAGCTTTTGATCATCATCGACGCTCGCACCTGCCCAGTGAGAAAGATGAGTTTGGGTTTGACAGAAAAGTGAAGCGTGAGATCGAAGAACACGTGTTCAATGTCTGCCGGGCAGATCCCCAGCTGCGCAAACATCCGGCCCGCATAGAATGGTTTTTGGGCGAGCTTGCGCGGAAGTTCCAGCTATCAATCCCTTTATAAGGTTTTCTGGGACACGGTCGGAAAAGCCGGCCTGTCACCGTTTTTGTCTGGTTTCGGCACCCACGGCGATATCAGTTGGCCAATGGGCTTCGGCAAACCTCCCACTGTCAACTTTGGACCTGGAGATCCCGCACGGGCGCATCAGTCGAACGAGCGTGTCTCCGTACGCGATCTGGTCGATCGTGCGAAGGCGATTGCACTCGCGATCGAGCAGTGGTGCCGTTGAGAATTCAAACGAGCGGCGCCATATTTGACTGTTGGTCGTTATCCATGAGGGAGCCCGTCCTCAACTCAGAACGGTTTGTTATTCGGCCGGTTCACTCGTAGGAACAGCTGCGGGAACGGATGGTCTGTTCCGCCCCGACATCCAGAGGCTCAACCTGTCGAGGTAGAGGTAGACAACCGGCGTCGTATAGAGTGTCATTGCCTGGCTCAATATGAGGCCTCCAACCATTGCGTATCCCAGGGGCTGTCGCAGTTCGGAGCCCGTCCCATGCCCCATCATCAGAGGAATGCCGCCAAGAATTGCAGCCATCGTCGTCATCATGATTGGGCGGAAGCGTAGCAGGCACGCCTGCCGGATTGCTTCCTCCGGTCGCAAGCCATGCTCGCGCTCCGCGGCAATAGCGAAATCAACGATCATGATGCCGTTTTTCTTGACAATACCGATTAGGAGAATGACGCCGATCAGGGCGATAACCGTGAAGTCGAAGCCGAAGCTCCACAGCATGATGAGAGCGCCGAGACCTGCGGATGGTAGAGTTGACAGGATGGTCAGCGGATGGACGTAGCTTTCATAAAGCACACCTAAAATGATGTATATCACGCCCAATGCGGCCAAAACGAGCAAAGGTTCGCTGGCTAAAGATGTCTGGTACGCCTGCGCATTGCCCTGGAAGGTAGCAATGAGTGTCGGGGGCACTCCCAGGGCAGTTTCGGCTTGGTGGATGGCCGAAACAGCCTGGCTCAGAGCCACGCCCGGAGCAAGGTTGAATGATAGCGTCACCGACGGAAATTGGCTCTGGTGGTTGATCGCAAGAACGGTGGTCGGCTGCGTCGTCTCTTTTACAAGCACGTTGAGCGGAACTTGCGCACCGGTCAGTGGCGATTTGATGTAGAGCTGGTTAATTGCCTGTGGTGAGCTCTGAGCCTTCGGAGACAATTCCAGTATCACGTGATAACTGTTGAGGTCGGTGAAATATTGAGTGACTTGCCGTTGGCCAAAGGCATCGTCGAGCGTGTCATCGATGCTTTGAGGCGTGATCCCAAAGCGAGCCGCTTGATCCCGATCAATGTCGAGAGTGACGGTTGTTCCGTTGGATTGCTGATCCGTGGCAACATCCGTAAGTTCAGGCAGGGAGCTTAATTTTGCCAAAAGCTTCGGCGCCCAGCTATTCAGCTCATCCGCATCGCCATCTTGTAGCGTATATTGAAACTGGGTCGCTGAACTTCGACCGCCGACGTTGATATCCTGAGCCGGTTGAAGGAACAGCTTCACCCCTTCAACCTGGGCCAATTTTGGGCGCAGGCGACCAATGACCTGGCTTGCCGTCGCATCGCGCTGATCGTGTGGCTTGAGAGTGATAAACATACGCCCGGTATTGAGCGTATTGCCGGATCCCCCGCCGACAGCCATCCCCACCGTAGCGACCGCGGGATCGCTGGCGACCACCTTGCCGATCTCAACCTGATGGCGTGCCATGTCGGCAAACGATGTATCCTGTGCGCCCTGCAGAAGGCCTGTGATCAAGCCAGTGTCTTGAATCGGGAAAAAACCCTTAGGAATACTGATAAAAAGGTAACCTGTGGCAACGAGCGTTAGCAGGAAAATGCCAAAAGTTACGCGATGGTGGTGCAGAGCGATATCGAGCGTAACACGGTAACCGTTCAGCAGTGCTTCGAAGGCTCGCTCTGAAGCCAGGAAGAGCCTGCCATGTTTTGCGTTGTGTTCCGCCCGCAGGAAGCGAGCGCACAACATTGGCGTGAGTGTCAGCGAGACAAGTGCGGAAACTGCAATCGTCACGGTTACGGTTATGGCAAATTCGTGAAAAAGCCGACCAACGATTCCGCCTAGGAACAGGATGGGAATGAAGACAGCCACAAGTGAGAGGCTTATCGAAACAATGGTAAAACCAATCTCTTTGGAGCCGTCGATGGCGGCCTGCAACGACGATTTACCCGCTTCCATGTGGCGCTGAATGTTCTCCAGCATGACGATCGCATCATCGACGACGAAACCGACCGCAATGCTCAACCCCATCAGCGAAAGGTTGTCCAGACTGAACCCCAGCACATACATCAGCGCGAAAGTACCTACCAGCGCGAGCGGGACAGTGACACCGGGAATTGCCGTCGCCCAGACGTTGCGAAGAAAAATGAATATCACCATGATCACCAGTGCGATCGTGAGCAACAGGGTGAATTTCACATCGAGGACGGACGCTTGGATGGTCGTGGTCCGATCGCTCAAACTCGATATGTGAAGCGCAAGCGGCGCTATTGCCTGCAACTGCGGCAGCAATGCTTTTATCTGAGCTACGGTCTCAAGAACATTCGCGCCGGGGAGTTTGGAAATTGGCAGCAGGATAGCCGGCTTGCCATCGGCCCATGCCGCTATCTGCGTGTTCTCGGGCGCATCGATTGCCTGGCCGATGTCGCTTATCCGTATCGGAGCACCGTTTCGGTAAGCAATGATCGCGTTGTTCCAAGGACCTGCCGCCAGGAGCTGGTCATTATCGTAGAGCGTAAAGGTGCGCAAAGCACCCTGGATGCTACCTTTTGGTGCATCGGTCGTCGTGGCGATGATTGCCGAGCGAACATCCTCCAGTGACAGACCTAAGTCAGCTATCTTGCGCGGATCGACTTGCACGCGGACAGCTGGCTTTTGCTGGCCAAAGACCGAAACCTGGGCGACGCCGGAGACCTGGCTGATATGCTGGACAAGGACATTTTCGGCAAAATCATCGATCTGCGTCAATGGCAGTGTATCGGACGTAAGGGCAAGTACCAGTATGGGCGGGTCTGCAGGGTTCACTTTGCGGTAGGTCGGCGGAGATGGGAGGTTGCTTGGTAACTGGCCACCGGCGGCGTTGATCGCGGTTTGCACATCTTGCGCCGCGCCATCAATATTGCGATCCAGTTCAAACTGCAGGGTGATCGAGCTGCTGCCGAGTGTGCTCACGGACGTCATCTGTGTAACGCCAGAAATTTGACCAAACTGCCGCTCCAACGGCTGGGTAACCGAAGACGCCATTGTTTGCGGACTTGCGCCTGGTAGCTGTGTAGAAACCTGAATCGTTGGAAAGTCGACCTGGGGCAGCGGCGCTACCGGCAGCAAAGGATAGGTTACCAGGCCGATTGCGAGGATAGCCACCATGAGCAGCGACGTTGCGATCGGTCGCTGGATAAACCAATTCGACATCAGCCCCGCTCCATCTCACCATCACCCGGCGTGGTGGTCTGGCTTGGTGTGTCTTGTATTGAAATTCTTGCGCCTGCATCCAGACGATATTGCCCCGAAGTGACAACGCGCTCGCCCGCTGCCAGTCCGCTCTCGATCACTGCGTGACCATTCGCTATCTGTCCCGGTGCGATTGGCCGAACCTCCACGGTATTGTCCGGTTTCACGACGTAGACGAAGAAACCATTCTGACCCCTCTCAATTGCCGCAGAAGGTACTGTAACTGCTTGGTGAACGATTTTTTGTTGTAGCCGGATGTCGACGAATTGCCCGGGCCAAAGCTTCTCGTCGATATTGGGAAACGTCGATTTCAAGCGCATCGTGCCACTGGTCTGGTCTATTTCATTATCAATGACCGAGAGCGTTCCGGTACCTAGATTTGTACTCCCATCGCGCGTGAAAGCCGTCACGGTAACAGGACCGGCTTCCTGCGCAGCACGCACTGCCTCCAGATCATCTTCAGGCAGTGTCGACACGACTGAAATCGGTTGCGTTTGCGTAATGACGACAATCCCGGTTGTATCGGTCGCATGGACATAGTTGCCCTGATCAACCAGCCTGATGCCTGTGCGTCCATCGACGGGCGCAGTCATTTGCGTATAGGACAGCGATACGGCAGCAGAATTTTTGGCTGCGGCGTCTTGTGCAATTTGCGCCTGCAGTTGGGCAACGGTGCTTTGCTGTGTCTGCGTAGTCTCTACAGTCGTGAACTGCTGAGCGGTAAGTTTTTTATCCCTTTGCAGAATAATCTCGTCATTGCTGAGGTTGGTCTGGTCCTGCACCATTTTTGCTGACGCTTGATCAAGAGCGGCCTGAAAAGGACGAGGGTCTATCACGGCCAAAAGATCGCCTTTCTTGACCTTCTGCCCCTCCGTGAAGAGCACCTGCTGCAATTCGCCATCAACCTTGGCCTTCATGGTGACGGTGTTGAAAGCCTGAACTGTGCCCAGACCATTCAAATAGACGGGTACATCACTTTGTACCGCTGCTGACGCTTCAACCGGTATAAGGGCAGCGGCGGGCTGATCTTTGGCGACCGTTTTATCGTTACTCGCGAGCCAGAAGACTCCCGCTGTGGCAAGCACGACTGCGCCAATGACTATGCTGACTTTATATCGAAGTGAACTTTGCATTCTGTGCTCCAAGTCGACTTGCATGGTATTGAGGCGTTAATTGTTCGAGGAAATACAGCAATGCGCTTCGACGCCGTCGCCATCATCGTGCGCCTGTCAGTTAGATGGGGTCCGTGCAAGGCTCTGCACGAGTTTGTTGTGATCGATCTTTGACAAGTATTGCCACGCTCAGGGCGGTTGCCGGCGGCAATTTTGCCGAAAACCAGCTCAAAGCTTACGCCTTTCCGTTCTAGCGATAATAACAGTCAATCTGGATTGCGGACACCCAAACCAAAGTATGAGTTTATCAGACGAGCGCATTATTCCCGTCCACGCCTGTATGATGGAGCATCTTTCCTTGCCTGGTTAACCTACAGCCCGATGCCAATGCGCCGAAGAATCTTAACGATGTCTACCGGAGCCTTATTCGCCGACAGACTCAGCATTCTTATTGCATTTGCCAGTTGCCGTCTTGACTACGCCTCTTGCGGACAGAACCGCTCGGGCCGGACAAATTGCCGATGGGTGGAACTCTTCCGCCCTCACTCTTCCTGCACAACAGGGGTTTCGGAATAGATATGGGTATAGTTCGGTTCGCGCTGCGGTTCCCGCACACATTCTACGTGTTAGCCGCCTTGATACTTTTTCTTGGCGGAGTCGCAAGTTACGAGATGCGAACGGATATCTTCCCGGAAATCAACATTCCGGTTGTATCGGTGATCTGGAGCTATGGCGGTCTCAGCACGCCTGAGATGGAGCAGCGTGTCACCACCTATAGTCAGTATGCAATCAGCTCCAACGTCAATGGCATCAAGAATATCGAAGCGCAGACGCTAGGCGGGCTGTCGATACAGAAGATCTATTTTCAGCAGGACGTGAATCTTGATCTCGCGATTGCGCAGATTGTGTCGGCGACCAACGCCATCCGCGCGCTTTTGCCAGCAGGAATCCAGGCGCCGCTCGTGGTGCAGTTCAATGCCTCCAGCGTGCCCGTCCTGCAGATCAGCCTGAGTTCCGATACACTCAACGAGCAACAGCTGTACGACTATGGCATCTATCGCATTCGCCAGCAGTTGGCGCCAATCCCCGGTATCACATTACCAACCCCCGCTGGCGGGAAATACCGGCAAATCATGGTTGACCTGGACCCGTCGAAGCTGCTCGCCAAGGGTCTCACGCCACTCGACGTCGTCAACGCCGTCAACACGCAAAATCTGACGCTACCGTCTGGAACGGCCAAGATCGGCGATACTCAATACGTTGTGCGCACGAACGCGACGCCGGCGACGATCGATGAACTCAACGACATTCCGATCAAAGTGGTCAATGGGGCTACGGTTTTCGTAAAAGATGTCGGTCAGGTTCATGATGGCTGGCTTGTTCAGCAAAACGTCGTTCGTCAGGACGGGCGTCGCTCAGTCCTTCTAAGTGTCATCAAGAATGGCAATGCTTCAACTTTGGATGTGGTCAATGCTGTCCGGCGAGCATTGGTTACGGCACGTGCGTCCGCGCCTCCCGGTATGGAGATCAAAGAGATTTTCGATCAGTCGGTATTCGTCAAGCAATCCATCGCCGGCGTACTTCGCGAAGGCGCCATCGCGGCAGCCCTCACTGCGCTGATGATCCTGCTGTTTCTGGGATCGTGGCGATCGACATTGGTCGTCATGATAACCATACCGCTTGCAATCCTGTCATCGGTCATTGCGCTGTATTTCCTTGGAGAGACGCTCAACACCATGACGCTCGGCGGCCTCGCGCTTGCCGTGGGCATCCTTGTCGACGATTCGACGGTGACGATCGAAAACACCCATCGGTTGCTCACTGAAGAAGGACAAACGCTGCCGCAGGCGACGCTGCACGGAGCGGCAGGCATTGCTGTGCCGACGCTGGTGTCGACCTTGGCCATCAGCTGCGTGTTCACGTCCGTGGTTTTCCTTGAGGGACCGGCCAAATATTTGTTCACGCCGCTTGGCATGGCAGTCGTGTTCGCCATGCTGGCGTCCTATGCCCTTTCGAGGACCCTCACCCCGATCACGATTGGTCTGTTGCTCAAGGGTGAGCGCCATGGCACGTCGAAAAATTGGTTCTCCCGCTTTCATGCCAGGTTCGAGCATGGATTCGAGGCGATGCGTGTCCGCTATGTCGGGCTGCTGACGTTGCTGCTTACACGTCGGTTGATCATGCCGGTCGTCGCCGTCCTGGTCCTTGCCCTTGGAACCACCTTGCTGATCTTCGTCGGTCGGGACTTCTATCCTGCGATCGATGGCGGCCAGATTCAGCTTCATATCCGCGCACCCGCTGGAACGCGGATTGAGACGACGGAGCGCATCTTCCAGCAAGTCGAGGACAAGATTCGCGAGATTGTTCCCGACAGCGACCGCCAGCTTGTCGTCGACAACATCGGGCTTCCCGCCCGAGCATATAACCTGGCATTCACCGACGGCTCGACGATCGGCGTCAATGATGGCGTTATCCTTGTCGCCCTCAAGCCTGGCCACGCGCCTACTGCCGACTATGTGCGCAAATTGCGATCAGCGTTACCGGAAGCGTTTCCAGATGTGCTGTTCTATTTTCAGTCGGCCGACATCGTCACACAGATTCTCAATTTTGGTCTCCCCGCACAAATCGATGTCCGCACCGTCGGATACGACCGTGCGACAAACCTGCGGGTGGCAACGGAGCTCCAGCGGCGCATCGCCGCCATTCCGGGCGTCGTGGATGCCCACCTCCAACAGGAAGTTAACGCGCCGGCGTTCGACACTACGATCGATCGTACGCGCGCAGCGCAACTCGGCCTCAATGCAGACACCATCGCCACGAACATCAATGTTAGCCTGAGTTCCTCGGAACAGGTCTCGCCCAATTTCTGGACTGATCCAACGACCGGTATTCCGTACTATCTCGCTGTTCAGACACCTGAACCAAAAATCAGTTCACTGAACGACCTTGGCAATACGCCTGTGTCCTCAACCATATCCACAGCCGGTAATCAGATACCAGGACTGCTCAGCAATGTCGCAACATTCAAGCGGAGCAGCATCGCAACCAACAGTAACCAAGCGAATATTCAGCCTCTCTATGAAGTCTTCGCAAGCGTTCAGGGCCGCGATCTCGGGAGCGTTTCCAACCAGATCAACGTAATAGTGACGGATATGCAGAAGCAGCTTTCTCCGGGCAATTCCATTCAGGTCGCTGGCCAGATCCAGAGCATGAACGACGCTTTCTGGGATCTTGGCATCGGTCTCCTGTTCGCGGCGGTGTTCGTTTATATGTTGATGGTCGTGAACTACCAGAATTTCGGTGATCCGTTCGTCGTCATCCTGGCGTTGCCTGCAACCTTATGCGGCATCCTGGTCATGCTCTTTGTCACGGGAACAACCCTTAACGTGCCCTCTCTTATGGGAGCGATCATGGCCGTAGGCGTCGCGTCCGCTAATTCGATCTTGCTGGTCACGTTCGCCAGAGAGCAGCAATTGACGGGCAAGCCGGCGTTCCAGGCAGCGATCGACGCCGGTCATACGCGCATCAGGCCTGTGCTAATGACTGCAGCAGCGATGATTGTCGGCATGATCCCAATGGCCATAGGTGGCGCCGGCGAGGAACAGAATGCCGCTTTGGCGCGCGCTGTCATCGGCGGCTTGCTGTTCGCGACTCCTACGACACTCCTCTTCGTCCCGTACCTGTTTGCGATGCTTCGCGGCGGACAGGACGGCAAGGCGGCCCACGGCGTATTCAATGAGGAACTAGCATGAAACCCTTAGAACCGTCAGATCGGCGCATCGAGCATATCTATAATCCACAACCGCAAGTGTCGCGCAGGTGGGGAGGCTGGCTTATTGGGCTTGGCACGCTGCTCGGGCTTGTCGCGTTACTCTGTTTCGGTGCGTGGGGATATCGTTCGCGGGCCGAGGAGGTTATGGCCACTGCCGTTCAGCTCCGCGATTTCGTGCCATCTGTGCACGTCGCCGAGATAAAGCCGAGTACCGACACCGTAACCGTTAGTCTCCCGGCGACCACCGCAGCCTTCGACGACGTCGAAATCTTTGCACGAGCCAGCGGCTATGTCGAACAACGTGAAGTTGATATCGGAGATCATGTAAAGAAAGGCCAATTGCTCGCCAAGATTGCCGTGCCGGAACTCGATGACCAAATCCTGGAAGCCCAAGCTACCTTGGGGCAACTCCAGGCGGCTTTGAAACAGGCTCAGGCTAATTCTGACCTCGCACAGGTCACGTGGGATCGCGATAAACCGCTGGTCGCCAAAGGCTGGATTACGCAGCAGCAGGGTACCATTGATGTGCAGACCCTAAAGGCGCAACAGGCGACGGTGGGTGTCGCGCAGGCAAATGTGAAGGCTCAGCAAGATCAACTTGAGGTGCTGAGTCAGCAACAACTCTATCAGCAGGTTGTCGCGCCCTTTGATGGCATCATTACCCAGCGCAACATTGACAAGGGTAGCCTTGTGCAGGCCGACACGACCAGCGGCACTTTCATGTTCGCCATCATGCAGGAAGACGTGATCCGTACGCAAGTCTTCGTGCCACAGGACGAAGCATTCGGGGTTAGCCCCGGTGACAAGGCCAGTATCGAGGTTCCAGAGACCCCGGGCCGTATTTTTTCCGGGACGGTAACGCGCATAGCCGATTCATTGCAGCCGGGGACCCGCACTTTGCTGACTGAAATCGACGTGCCCAATCCTGACGGTCTCCTCACGCCAGGAATCTACTGCACCGTCCAGCTCCAGATTCCGCGCAAGACGCCAAGCCTGTCGGTGCCCGCTGACGCCCTCATCTTCAACGCAAACGGATTGCAGGTGGCCGTCGTTGAGGATGGCATTGTTCACATAAGAAAAGTATCTGTGGCGAGAGATCTGGGAACGACCATCGAAGTTAAGGATGGCCTCAAGCAAGGTGACAAGGTCATTCGTAACCCGCCAGTGCAACTGGTGGAAGGTAGTAAAGTCCGCGTTAACACCGAAACCGTCGCACCAGCTTGATCAGGAGTCCGGCTCGCTCGACGATAATTGCGACAAAGAATATGCAGATGCTCAAGGAAACCGAATTGGCCCGACCTCAGCTCAAATCTGACGATGCCTTGTCCAGTGCTTCCACACACTTTCATCCAGCATTGGTATTCATGACGGCTGCAGTCTTGCTTTTCGCTCCCGCCGCTCATGCAGCTGAAGTTCCGGCAGGCTTTGACACAGATCGATTGACGGTTGTTGCGAATGTTCATGCCGAAGGGGTTCAGGTGTATGAGTGCAAGGAAGATCGAGCAGGAAAAACACAGTGGCAGTTTCGCGAGCCCCTTGCGACGCTCATTCAAGATGGGGTCACCGTTGGCCGGCATTTTAGCGGTCCATCATGGGAATTTACCGATGGAAGCAGTGTCATCGGCAAAGTCGAAGCCGAGGCGCCGGGTGCGACGAAGGATGATATCCCCTGGCTTATGTTGCGGGTCATGAAACGAGGTGGCGACGGCGTTCTGGCAAACGTTATCGCCGTGCAGCGGCTGGACACGCACGGCGGTCGATATTCGGGTCGTTGCGGAACTGAGGGAGCATTTCATGTTGAACCCTACTCTGCACAATATGTTTTCCTCACGGGCCGACGTTGAGCCGACGATTTCTCACGGTACGATCACAGTAATATCATACTAAAACTAGCAACATATATATGATTTAAACAACTAAAAGTTAGCAACAAATTTTTGTTGTCATGACATACATAATTCTGTTATGAACATTTCCACGACTTTAACCCATTAGATTTGTCAAAAATGTGTTTAAATTGACTTATTGTGGCAAAATACGTAGCATAAATATTATTTTTTGTTAATTTGACTCGTTATTTATACTCTATATTATGAACTTGCAGACCGAGAACCGCCGGCGGTGGAGTTATATATCCAGCGTGACGCGACGGAACTGGACGGTCCGATAAAAGGAGGGCGCCAAGTTGCCCTCAATACTTAGGAGACGCCAAAATGCGCTCTTTTATCTTCAGAACTGCAATCGCTGCCCTCTTGATCTCCACTCCGTTCGCTAGCGCTTATGCCGCTTCGGGCGGTTCGCACGGCTCCCACGACTCGGGCGGATCGCGCGCCTCCCATGAGGGGAGATCCGTTAGCAATCCTCGTGAGAATTTCGACCGTATAGGACTCCATGACGAGTCGAATGAGGGCAACACCACCAGCCCGTCCTACCTCTTCGGGAGCCGCATGGATACGCATTCCATGTTTCACCTGAATTAAGTGAGGTATGGCACCAGATAGGTGCGAAATCGCTCCCGGTACGCCCGGGGGCGATTTCGGATTCTGTCGCAAATCCCCCGCACTGCCGTGTTCCTCGCCATGTCGGTGAGCACCGTAACGAGCCGCCTTCCATGCGCCCGGATCATGCTGGCTGAAAAAACTTCGGGATATGAGAGAGGCGCCAACAAGAAAGGGGCAGCAGGCCGGTTTCAGCACTGCTGCCCAAGGAAGCGACCGCGAGGGGGGCAACGATCGCCGGGGGAGGTAAGCTCATTCAGACATGAGGCGTGGCATCGAAATTCCGGTGCTGAGGGCTAGTTCGATTTGCCG
>NZ_JAIQWW010000041.1 GCF_020164455.1 Phyllobacterium chamaecytisi | reverse complement strand
GGCCCGAGACCAGCGCGGCTAGCGTCTTATGACAGTTGGAAACCTGATATGTGATCGTTCGAGTGAACGCCTTTCGGCAGGTTATCCGCCCGGTATGTTACAGAACAGCCTGCCTTAGAGAAAAAACCAAGCGGCAACGCAAACAATGATGAAAAGGAGTGTGGCAGAGAAGAAACCTCCGACGAAAAAACCGAATGCCATAGCAACCAGCAACGCTGCGCAGGATACAACGCCCCATTTCGAGAGCGAAAGGAACAGATTGTAGGTGCTTTCATGTTCCTTGTAATCCATGGGAGCGCCCAATTCTGCTGGCGCAGTATCGTGATGATCAGCCATCTTCAAACCTCTTATAGTCGATGTCGCATTGGCAATAGCGAAAACACCGCATCAGCGCAATGCGCAGATAGTCGCTTGCAGGGCACTCAATCGATATAAATCAAAGAAAGAGTTTATTCACTACCGTAGATAGAGCTGCCTTATGTGAGGAGATGCGGAAACAGTCCTGTCACGCCGATAATGATTAGATAAAGCGCAACGATATAATTAAGCAGCCGAGGGGCGATCAGAATAAGTATCCCTGCAATCAAGGCGACGAGTGGTGCAATAGCTATTTGAGCAATCATGCTGATTCTTCCTTATTTGCGTTTCATCGGCGGCAATGTTTCAAATGCAGTTTAGGTCAGCGCCGTCCCGATGTCAGCGCGAGAAGCACCTTATCCAATGGACATTGTTCGTTGTGAGAAACTCAAATACTGGGATCAGTGCAAGGACACAGCATATTCTGTCACTGCAACCAATTTCTGTTCCATTGGAGCATCAAGAAGCCTAGCAATATCCTGCGCAGGCATCGCAGCACCATACAAGAAACCCTGCACATATTCGGCGCCGATCCATTCACTGATCAACTCGGACTGTTCGTTGGTTTCAAGTCCCTCGATTGTCACCGACAATCCGAGTTCGTGCGACATCTGCACGATGCCACGAAGCAGTTTGAGGGACCTTCCCTCCGCGACAATATCGGCGATAAAAGAGCGGTCGATCTTGACCTTCGTGACCGGAAGATCCTTGAGATAGCTCAGGCTTGAATAGCCCGTACCGAAATCATCAATTGCGACCTGTACGCCAAAATCCTTGAGCTCCGAAAGAACGCTCCCGGTACTTTCTCGATCAGTTATGAGCGCACCTTCCGTTACTTCAACCTCCAGCAGATGCGGCTCAACGTCGTACCGCCTCAAAGCGGACCGGATAATATTCACCATGTCCATGTTCTGCAGATCATAGGACGACAAATTGACCGAGACGGCGATCCGAGACTCCCAGCCATTGCAATCCTTGATGGCGCGTTCGACGACGCACCGGGTGAGATCGGAAATGAGCCCCATTTCCTCCGCCATAGGAATGAACTCAGCCGGAGAAATCGGGCCAAACTCCGGGTGGTGCCATCGGGACAGGGCTTCGCAAGCAGTCATGCGCAGGGTCCGAACGTTCACTATGGGCTGATAGGCAACGGTCAACGCATTCTCGGCAATCGCCTTCCGCAAATCCGCTTTGAGCCGTTGTTTGCTGCGGAACGAATGGTCCATGGTTTCGACGAAGACAGCCCAATCCTTCTTGCTGTCCTTCTTCGCGACATCGAGCGCCAGATCAGCATTCATGTGCATCACAACGAGATCAAATTCGGCTGCGTCGGCAATCGCTACGCCAGCGTTCGCGCCAGTCAAAATGTCATGGCCGGAAACAAGGTATTGGCCAGAAACCATGCGCATGATGCGGTCCACGGATTCCAGGGCTGCGTTCCGCGTCGATGCGGAAAACAGCAGCACGAACTCGTCGCTTCCAAAGCGTGAGATCACGGGACCGTTGGCGTCGGCCAACGTCAAGCGATCGGCAAACGCGCGGAGTAGCTCATCGCCAATGCGATGGCCAAACGTATCGTTCGTTCGTTTCAACCCATCGATGTCGACGACCATGAGAGCGATTTGTGCGTCTTGCTCAGCCATCTCGATATATGAACTGGCGATTTCGGCAAACTGACTGCGATTCGGCAAGCCGGTAAGGCTATCGTAACGTGCCATCCGGCTAATTTGCGCTTCAGCTTCCGCACGGCGGGTAACATCCTGGAATATTAGAACTGTACCGCGCTCTGGATCTGGCGTCGCCGTAAACTCGAAGTGGCGTTTAGCCGGCGACACGAACACGTCCCGTTGCTTTGCCCCCGCCAAAAGATCCCGCATCTTCGTACGCAGGGCTTCCAGTGCCTCACTGGAAAAGTAGGTCCGCAGTTGAGCCAGCCGCAACAGCGTCTCCAATGATCTGCCTCGGAGCTGTTCAGGATTATCGAACCCCATCATTTTCGCCGCCTTCATGTTGGCAACAGTAATGGTCTGGTTTCGATCGAACATCAGCAGGCCTTGCGGCATGCCGTTAAGTGCCGCGTCGAAGTTGTTGACGACGATACCAAGTTGCTTTTTGCCCAGCAGTGCATCGAAAAGCGACTGGCGCAAATTTGCGGCAATGCCGATATTGCTCCATAAGAAAGGGAGAATAAGCAAAGCGAGCAGCCAATTATAAAAACCGCCGAGAAGGATGAACGTCACGAACAACGGCGCGAGCAGAGCGACCGACATTCCGATCACAACTGTACGTGAAACGAAGTTCCGCGTAACGAGTGCAACCGTCGAAGCAACAACGATAATGATACTGGTGATGGCTGCCGATGGGTCAGCCAAGATATAGATACTGACAAAACACAGAAATCCGAGAAGGATACAAGTGCCCAGCGCACCGGATAAATAACGCCATTCCCATTTCTTCAAGGTAGCCGCCGTTGCTTCGGTCAGATTAGCCTGTTCGAAAGCATTTGCATTTGCCATCCTGCCAATAACAGTGACGAAGAACGCGACAGCGAAGACAATATAGATCGGATTCTGGGTCTTGATATAGATCATCAAGGTGGCGGTAATCTGTACGATGGAGGTCCACCAGATTGCCTTCTTGTTCGCATAAAGTGTGCGAAGAAAAATGGTTTCAAGTGACATGCTCTCGCTGAGGTCAGTTCTCATCAAATGCCCGCGCACAACTGTACCCGCCACGGATACGTTACCGATTACTTACATAGAAACGCCAACGACAATGAAAAAAGAGATTGGACAACGAGTTAGAGTATTTATTCTTACCGCATGTCAAATCTAAATTTCATAATTAGGAAAATAGAATTACCAATTCCTGAAAAGAACCAGAATACGATGACCTTCTGTATTTCAACGGACGGCCGACATCAGTTGAATTAAGTCGCAAACGACCTAAGCAGGGCAAGCCGCAGAAGGGTTTCCTGCAGAGTCTTTGTCGGGATTGGGATCATAGAAAGGACCGACAACCAGTGGCTTATCCGGCATGACAGACTGATCCGTGTCTGAAATCATCTTCCGCTCAATTGTTTGCAATAATTTACCATTGGCGTCTTCAAGGCGCATGCTGACTTTATATTCCCGGTTTGCCTTCACGCATTTAACTGGCGGACTTTCAATTGTGATTTTTTCCATCGTCGGCCATATCTTCTGCCGAACAATCATCGGATCGCCCCCCGCTGGATTTTCAAAAGTCGTCTCCAGCATTGAGCCATCGGGCAACGGGCGCAGCTTTGCCAACGTCAGCAGATAGGTTGCCTCTGCTATACGGTAGTTGAAGACAAAAATCTTCCCGGAGACATTCACGTAGTCGCCTTCGCCTGCGTCGCGGCAAGCGCCCAGACAGAGAAGTCCGACGAGAAGCAGCGACACTCCCGGACGCACGAATCTTGCTTTGTCAAACATGATTGTTTCCAGCCTGCTTTACATTGCGATTATAGTGCCGCCGGGCTTTCGCCCGATTGCCGCAGACATTCATATCGCACCACCGGCGGCTTCGATTACGGCTCTCATCGAAATAAAGCCAATAGCAATTCGGACACGTCTTGATCCGTTCCAGTCGTGCGGGATCGAGTAGACGCATAGCCGAAAGAAAGGCTGCTGCGCCCAGAGATAGCTCGCGCTTCTTTTCCGACAGATTTGGTAGCCTGAGGTCTCGCCCTTCCGGCTCATTGCATACAAGATCGGAGCCGAGACGCAGGAATGTGGATAAGTCTTCGGCCTTCAGGCTATCTTCGCGAACGGCGCTTCGAAACAAGCTGTTGATTACCTCACGAATGCCGATGAGCGCTTCGATTCCCTTTTGTGACAATGGAGGGTGGAACTGCACTTTTCCCCATTCGCCAATCCGGAAAATTGCAGCAGCTTCCGCAAAGCGCGGCAATTCAACCGGATCATCAAAACGATCTAGCGAGCGCTCCGGGTCTCCGCGAAAAATCACCGTGTTCGCCAAGTCCAGGGCCAACACACCTCCACTGAATCGATGAGCATTCCAATCAAACGTCATGGCGAAATTCTAACTGGTAAAATCCATTTTGCAAGTTAGAATGGACGTGAGTAGAGAGCGGCAGATGGCGTATTTTCTTCAACTTCTTTTAAATGGCATTCACAACGCCGCGCTTTATTCATTGCTCGCCTATGGTTATGTGCTCATCCACGGGCTGACGCATCGCACTGACCTGTCGCTTGGTGCTATTTTCGCCTTTTCCGGTCAGACCTTTATTCTGGCGACAGCATTCGGATGGTCTGTTCTGTGGATGACGTTGCCAGCCGCGCTTTCACTCGGAACCTTCATTGCTATCGTTTATGTCGGCATAGGCGGTTACATCATAGCAAGATTCATCTACGCCCCGCTCGATGCAGGGAACCGCAATACAGTGCTGGTGGCGACGCTTGGTCTAAGTATTTTTCTAATGGAACTGTCGCGCATTGCAGCGAACACGAGGGACTATTGGCTACCGCCATTGCTTGCAGACCCTGTTCGATTGCTCGGACCGGCGATTGGCATCAGTTTGACCCAGTTGCAGATCGTAAACATCGTGATCGCCTTCTCCATTATCGCCGTTGGCGAGATGATCATGTTGCGCACGTCCGCAGGGAGAATCTGGCGCGCTGTCAGCGATGAACCAGCAGCGTCGGCGCTCTGCGGCATCGATCCATCAAGAGTGAGGACACAGGCTATCCTGGCGGCCTATGGTGTGTGTGCGCTCGCTGGATTTCTTGCAGCGCTTTACTACGGCAATGTCAGTTTCAACACCGGTATGATCTTCGGCTTGAAAATCCTCTTTATTACGGCCGCCGGAGGATTTTCACGGCCCCTGTACGCGGCATTCGGTGCAGCGGTCATCGGCATCATAGAATCTTTATGGGGTGGATACTTTTCTGTCTTGTGGCGGGATGCGGCCGTATTTTCCCTGCTCGTTTTTGTCCTCGCCACACGCACTAACGTTCAAGAATCCGAGCGCATTTAGCCTTGCAGGCTGTGGCCACCGTCGATCGTAATAACCGTCCCCGTAATATAGCTGCTGGCGTCCGAAGCCAGCATCAACACTGCCCCATCAATATCTTCCGCCTCACCTAACCGGCGCATGGGATTCTTGCCCTTGAGAAAGCCTTTGGCCGGCCCATCCATGATTGTCTCATTGAGACGGGTCGGAAACCAGCCAGGTGCAATAGCGTTGACCCGGATGCCGTGCGGCGCCCATTCGAGCGCCAGCGACTTGGTCATCTGGGCTACTGCCGCCTTCGACATGGCGTATGCACCTGAACCTTTGAGGGGCGCATCAGCCAGAATGCTTGAGAGATTGATAATGGAGCCGCCAACACCCTTGGCTATCATTCGTTTGGCAGCCTCCTGAGCGATAAAAAATGCACCCTCGACGTTTACTTCGAAGATGTGCCGCAGTTGTTCGCGGGTCGTGGTGAGAGCCCGTTCGATCGTCGCCACACCAGCATTGTTGAACACGACCGTCACGGTTCCAAGGTTTTGCTCCGCCTCGTCAAAAGCGCGCCCGATATCAGCCGCGACCGTGACATCGGCAATGATGTTAAGAATGTTGGATCGATGCGCATTGTCGGGAGCGGGCGTTCGCGAGATCGAAACGACGTTCGCACCATGAGCAGCAAGTACCTGCACCATTCTCAGACCCAGGCCAGAAGAGCCCCCGGTAACCGCAATATTCTTGCCCGCAACAGAAATAGAAGGACTATCCGTCATTGAAAATACCAGTGAACATCGTGCCGAATTGTTGCGTCACTGTTAGACTGCTCCTTGAGAGCTGGCAACAGGCGGCATAAAGAACCCCGGCCTTATGCGGGTCGGGGTCCTCGTTTTCCTTGGGCGACAATGAATCACAGCTTTCCGTTACGTTGCTGCACCATCATGAACGTATCAAAAGTGTATTCCGCAACCTGTGCATACAGGAAATGTTCATTGCGGAATGCCTTGATCGAACTCCAGATTTTCTTGAACGGCTCATTGCTGTCTTCGAGTTGTGCATAGACCCCGTTGGCTGCTTCGAAACAAGCGGTCAGGATCTCGGGGCTAAAGGGCCGCAGTTGCGCACCACCAGCCACGAGACGCTTGATCGCTGCAGGATTTACGTAGTCATACTTCTGCAGCATGTTGGCATCGGTGGCCTGAGCTGCCGTACGGAACAGCGATTGATAAGCTGGAGGAAGGGAATCCCACTTTTGCTTGTTGACCATGAAACTGACGGTCGGGCCGCCTTCCCACCAGCCTGGGTAATAGTAATAAGGCGCTACCTTCTGAAAGCCGAGCTTCTCATCATCATAGGGTCCAACCCATTCAGCGGCATCGATCGTGCCTTTCTCAAGAGCCGGATAGATATCACCGCCCGCAATCTGCTGCGGCACAACGCCAAGTGTCTCCAAAACTTTGCCGGCAAAGCCGCCAACACGCATCTTGAGGCCCTTGAGATCTTCGACAGTCTTGATCTCCTTGCGGAACCAGCCACCCATCTGTACGCCGGTGTTGCCGCCTGGATAGGCTTGCAGACCCTGTTTGTTGAAGAATTCGTTCATTAGATCGATGCCGCCGCCATGATATTGCCAGGCGTTCATGCCGCGGGCATTGAGCGCAAAGGGCACCGCGGCACCCAAGGCCCAAGTGGGATCCTTGCCCCAGTAATAATACGCGACGGTGTGGCAAAGCTCGACCGTACCGGCCGCTGCCGCGTCAGCGGCTTGAAGGCCAGGAACGATTTCACCAGCGGCGAAAGGCTGAATCGTGAAGTTACCGTCAGTCGCTTCCCTCAGGTACTTCGACAAGACTTCGGCGCCGCCGTAAATCGTATCCAATGATTTCGGGAATGACGATGCGCAACGCCAGGTAACCTTCGGCGTTGACTGTGCAATCGCAGGCGCCGCAAGCGTGGTGGCTGCTGCAGCTCCTACCCCGGCAAATCCTGCCTTCGTGATGAACGAACGACGATCCATACATTCTCCTCCAGACTATTGATCTTCAATTCTATCGGCCCAGATCACCAGACGATCCCGTCTGGTCCTCCCGATCTCGTGATCACCATACACACTCGTCAATTCAAGTCCAGCAGATGAACCTCCATGCAGAACGACACACTGAAATGGCTGAACGCAAGCGTCGAATGTGTCATCGCGCAATATTTTTCACCGCTCGCGTCGCCATTGGAAATGGCGGCGACTTACACTACATTCAGTCAAGGCCTTTTACGGAGTTAACATGATGCGGCAACCTCTCGTCGCCATAACGTCAGATGTACGTACGTTCGAAAATTACACGTGGCACGCAGCCCCGGATCAATATCTTATGGCGGCATACGAAGCGGCTGGCGTTATTCCGTTGATCGTGCCGTCATTTGGCGAGGGCCTCGATATTGATGCGGTTCTTGACGGAGTCGATGGCGTTCTCATCACCGGATCGAAATCGAATGTTCATCCGGCTCTCTACGGCGTCGCGCCCAGTGAAGCACACGAACCTTACGACCCGGCGCGTGACGCTACGTCGCTTCCGCTAATTCGCAGAGCCATCGAGCGCGGCATACCGTTATTGGCCATATGCCGCGGCATTCAGGAGCTGAACGTAGCCCTTGGCGGTACACTTGCTACCGAGATACAAGAGCTCGACGGGCGTATGGATCACCGCGCGCCACAATCCGATCAACAGACCGAACGCTTCGCCATCCGTCATCCGGTGCACATCAAGCCGGGATCCTGTCTGGCGAATGTCATGCAAAGCGACGCTATCCAGGTAAACTCCGTACACCGGCAAGCCATTGACCAGCCCGCTCCACAGCTTGACATTGAAGCGGTTGCTGATGACGGCACGATTGAAGCCGTTTCAGTCAAGACTGCCCGGGCCTTCGCTGTTGGCGTTCAATGGCACCCGGAATATTGGGTAAAAAGTGATAGTCCCTCACGCAAGATATTTGCAGCATTTGGCGACGCCGCGCGCGCTCACAAGGCAAGCCGAGAGCGAATGCAAGCGGCGGAGTAATTTAGAACGCGTTAACGCCTTCGGTAGACATCGATAGAATTACAGAACGCGGCTCGACACTGATGTAGGCGAGACCGTCGCTCGGGCTGAATTCTACGATCGTACGACCAAGGTTATCAGCAAGATCAATCGTTCCATCTTCGTTATTGTGCCAAGTCCTGGCGTTTGCCAAAGGCTGATAGAGATTTCTGCAGCTGCTGTCGATCGTGAGCGCATTGTGACCGGGTGTGCCATTTTCGACAGGAAACGCCTTGCAGCTCGCCCCTCCGCCTGGGCTACTGATGACAAATCTTGGCACATCATGGCTACCCGTATCCGCTGGTACAGACGCAGTCGTCTGGGTGTCGACGTCAGCATCTTCGCCAGAGGTAAAAGTCGCGAAATCGAGGAACATGGCGACCACTGCCGTTGCAGTGATAAAGCCAAGACAAGTCGTTTTACCCAGCAACATACTATACTCCACGGGAAACAAACGCTCTGTGAAGCCTAGTCGCGTAGAATTAATGAAGCGTGAAACAGCAGCCGCATAGCGTTATCTGGTGCGCTGCAACTATCTCTCTTTTGGCTTTGAGGTCGACTGACGGATTCGCAATTCCGGCTTGATCAATTCCTGCCGCGCGTGCGTGTCGGCACCGTTAAGCTGATCGAGCAGAGCCCTCGCTGCTCGCTGTCCCACTTCGCGCTGGCCGTTCCACACAGTTGTCAAAGCCGGCGTAGCGATTGCCGCCTCTTCAAGATCGTCATACCCCGTGACGGAAATATCAACGCCTGCAACCAATCCGGCCCGAGCAATGCCATTCATCATGCCGATCGCCGAAAGATCATTCCAGCAGACCGCAGCAGTCGGATGATCTTTCAAGGCAAGAAACTGAGGTGCAGCGTCAAAACCGGCCTGTTTGGTTCGCGGGCCAGGTATGCGCCACTCCGGTTTCGCCTCAAGGCCCGCTTTTTGCATTGCATGAAGATAGCCTTCGTAACGATCGCGGCCTGTGGATGTCTGATCGGTGCCGCCTACCATGGCGATGCGTGTATGTCCTAAAGAAATCAGGTGGTTTGTGGCAAGGCCAATGCCATAAGCATCATCCCCGCGGAACACCGGTACATTGGCATCCTTGACGGTTCGGGCAATCAACACAACCGGCAATCCATTTTCCTCCGCCATGCGAATATCTTCCGCCGGGGTACCGATAGCCGGGGACATAATTACACCATCTCCCCCGAGTTGCAGCACGGTATCTATGAATGTCCGTTGCTTATCCAACTGATCATAGTGATTGGATAAAATGAATGTCTGGCCGGAACGATCTAGTTCGCCCTCGATTGCACGCAATATTTCTGCAAAGAACGGGTTCATAATGTCGTGAACCACGACACCCACAATGCCCGATCGCGAAGTGCGAAGGCTGGCTGCGCGCCGGTTATAGATGTACCCAATGGCGCGCGCGTGTTCTTTTATCTTCTCACGCGTTTGATCGGCCACGAGCGGACTATCTCGCAAAGCCAGCGATACGGTTGCTGTAGACACTTTCAGCGCGTCGGCAATAGTCGATAGCTTAATTTTCTGCGCCAAAAAAACCGCCTCCCCACAGTATCATCAAATAAGCCACGTTATGGTACTCGGCGTTATGCCATTGCAATCAAATAAATCAAAGTCCTTTCAAGCCCGCCGCCCGCGACCGTCGTTCGCGGTGCACGACGTAAAGACCACTGCCAATGATAATAACCGCACCAAAGAGCGTATATGCATCAGGAAATTGGTTGAAAAACAGATATCCGAACGCCAGCATCCAGATGATTTGCAGGAATGGATAGGGTGCTAGCGCAGCCGTCGTCGCTCTTCTGTAAGCCAGGATGATCAGATAATGGCCAAGACCGCCAAAAAAACCGAGTATCAGCAGTAGAACCATCTGAAACGGTGTATCCGGAATGACTGCCTGCATCACCGCAGGTGACATCAATATAGCCGGTGCAAGGGCAGAAAAGAAAATCAGACTTTCTGGAGATTCCGTTACCGCCATACGCCGCGTCAAAAGCACGTATAGCGAATAGCTTAGCATCGCAGCGATCGAATAAGGCAATCCGGGATTGAGCGCGCCAAATCCCGGGCGGGCAATGATCAGCACTCCTGTGAATGCGACGATAATGGCTGCCCACCGCCTCCATCCTGCCCATTCGCCGAGCAGGGGACCTGCCAAAGCTGCGATTACCATCGGCGCTGCAAAAGTTATGGTGATCGTCTCGCCGAGTTGCATCGTCTGTAACGCATAAAAGTTGAAATATGTTGAGCCAAACAAACAAAGCCCACGCAGGAATTGAAGGGGGATATTGCGAACCTTGAAGAGCCGCGGATTTGACCACGCGCGAAAGAAGATCAGCGCCAGGATCGCGTGTTCCACAAACCGCATCCAGGAAATGAACGCCGTGGGAATACCAGACAGAACCAGATATTTAGCACTGGAATCGAGACATGAGAACAGAAAGCCGGCCGCAAAAATATAGAAAATGGCGCCGGCCGGCGCGACTTCCTGCGAGGAAGGGAGAGGTGGTGACAACAGGTTTTACCAATCAGGCGGGAAGGAACTGCCCACATGATAACAAGTTCAGGCGTTTTGTAACCGCCAATTGAAAAAACTTTTACCTACCGTCTATTCGTCGTCGGCATCATCATCGTCATGATCGTCATCGGGGGCGGTTTGGCGTAAAAGTTCCGCTGCTGATAGATTGATCTCAAGCCGCGAAAGCATTTTTACAAATGCCTTGCGCTCTTTCTTGTCGAACCCCTTCATCGCATCCTTTTCCGTCTTGCGAATGGACTTCTCGATTGATTTGATTGCCTCGTTGCCGGTGTCTGTCAGAAAAATATGGGCTTGGCGCTGGTCTGTCGTAGACCCTTCTTTCTTGACGAAACCTTGTGTTTGCAGGCGGGAGATCGTCTTGGTGATTGTGGGCGGGCGCACACCAAGGCGTTTGGCAAGAACGCTCGGCGATAGACCATCTTCATGCGCAAGTTGCAGCATCACCGCATCCTGCCCTGCATAGAAGCCATGGCCAAGCAATCGGGTGGCCAGCGCCGTCCGCGTCAATCTTGCGGTCGATTGCAGACGATGAAGAATGAGGGGTTTACGATCCTTGACCATTCAAACTCCTGCTTGCACATCACGTATTGACCGGTTGATGATAAGGCGGCTAGTTCTTGTTGTGGGGGTAGTTAACAGACGAACATTATGCGCTGACACAGCCATTACAATAGCAAATCCGAAACCGAATGAGCAAATCGACCTGAATCGACCATTCGTTGCACAGCAAACCCGCGTTACAATTCTTATATGACAATCTGATGAAATTTGCCGACGAATTTGTGCGTGGTGCCAAATAAGCCTGTAAAACTGCAATCGAACAAGACTATTCTCCCACCGGTCACACCGACCGGATCAAACAGGACGAATGAGCCGGAAATGCCCAAGCAAGCGACGATTGCCCTCCTTCCTCTCGGTGCGCATGAGCAGCATGGCCCGCATCTGCCCTATGAAACCGATACGCTTATCGTTGCAGGCCTGATCGATCGGCTTAAGGATGCCCTCCCACAGGCGTTATCGGTCGATTTTCTGCCTGTCGAACGGGTTGGCTACTCCATCGAACACATGGGTATTGCCGGCACCCGGACATTGACCTTTGACGAGGCGGTAAATCGCTGGATCAGCATCGGCGAAAGTGTAGCGCGGCGGGGCATATCGAAGCTGGTCCTTCTGAATGCCCATGGCGGCAACGCCCCGCTCATGACAATCGTCGCTACGGAATTGCGGGTTCGTTTCAGTATGCTTGCTGTGGCAACAAGCTGGACCCGATTTGGTTTGCCGGATGGCCTGATGTCACCCGAAGACAAGGCACTCGATATCCATGGTGGATTTATCGAGACTTCGGTGATGCTCGCCTTGCATCCAGAGCTTGTGGATATGACCAAAGCAAGAAACTTCGGTTCCAATCAACGCCGCTACGCCGAAACCTACAAACACCTGCGTGCTTATGGCCCACATGCTTTCGGCTGGAAAATGACGGATCTGAACAAGGAGGGCGTAGTGGGCAACGCAGCTCTCGCTACGGCAGAAGCTGGCGAAGAAATTATCGCTCACAGTGTGAAAGGTCTTGTGGAACTGCTCGAAGACGTCGGCAGGTTCGATTGCTCTGTCCTCAGCTGATACACCTCAACCGGATTGATGCACTCATTCACGCATTTGAACGCTATAGGTGTGGCAAAAACTGATCTGATCACCTATATCGTGGGTCTATCCATTCAAAGAGGCACACGATGAGTGAAGCTCAGACGAAGTCTATGGCAGCGGAAGCAGCACGTCCCGCCCAGATCCCGGTGACAGTCCTGACTGGTTATCTTGGCTCAGGAAAAACAACACTTCTCAACCGCATCCTGAGTGAAGATCACGGCAAACGGTATGCTGTCATCGTCAATGAATTTGGCGAGATCGGTATCGACAACGATCTGATCGTCGAATCGGACGAAGAGATTTATGAAATGAACAACGGCTGCATATGCTGCACGGTACGCGGCGACTTGATCCGCGTGGTGGAGGGCCTGATGCGTCGTCCCGGGCGGTTCGATGCCATTATCGTCGAGACGACTGGCCTTGCCGATCCCGTGCCCGTTGCCCAGACTTTCTTCATGGACGACGATGTCCGCAGCAAAACGATACTTGATGCGGTGGTTGCATTGGTCGATGCCAAGCATCTGCCATTGCGTCTGAAAGACAGCCGCGAGGCCGAGGACCAGATCGCCTTTGCCGATGTTGTACTTCTGAATAAAACCGACCTTGTAACTCCAGAAGAGCTTGCCGCGGTCGAGGCGACTGTCCGCGCCATAAATCCACATGCGGTCATTCACCGGACCGAGCGGGCCGACATTGATTTGTCTCGTGTTCTCGATCGCGGCGCTTTCGATCTGGCTCGGGCCCTGGAAAGCGATCCGCATTTCCTCGATCACGATCATCCAGATCATGAGTGCGGCCCCGATTGCGATCACGATCACGAACACCATCACCACCACGATCATGGGCACGACCACCATGGGCACGACCATCATCACCACGATCATGCATCCCCTATACATGACGTAACCGTTCAGTCGGTCTCGCTTCGGACAGGTGAGCTCAACGCAGATAAATTCTTCCCATGGATTCAAAGGATCACGCAGGAGCAGGGGCCGAATATTCTTCGGCTGAAGGGCATTCTGGCGTTCAAGAATGATCATGAACGCTATGTTATCCAGGGTGTGCACATGATCATCGAAGGTGACCATCAGCGTGCCTGGAAGGACGGCGAAAAACATGAGAGCCGTCTCGTATTTATCGGCCGGGAACTCGACCCTGATGCATTGAAAGCCGGCCTCGAAAGCTGCCTTGCCTAGGAGCAAAGGCGAAGGAAATGTTTATCCATTTTCAAATCCTTTGCGACGATGTTGCCGGAAAGATGGACCATATCCTCCGGACGCCGAAACGGCTGCAAGCTGCAGTGTCGAACCGTTCGGCCGGGGGAAAGACCCCGCCCTTCACGCTTCTCCTCGCATCTTCTTGCCGTTTCAGGCGCCATTTCAATCCTACTCATGAGTTTACGACCTATGCCGACCATTGCCCCGCTTGATCTTGCCGGCCATTGCATTGACGCGCGCTTCATCAAGGATGTCCCTTTCTTTGCGTTGGCCGATGGCACCATACATCGCCTCGACAATGGTCATAAGGTCACGGAAGCCCATGACGGGTTGCTTTGTGCAGTGCCTTCGTTTGACGGCAAGTCCCTCCTGACCGGCGGCGAGGATGGCCGAATCTGTGCGACTGGTTTGAACGGACAAGCGGAAGAGTTAAGCGTCATCCCGCGCAAATGGATGACAGCCTTGGCTGCAGCCCCAAATGGTGCGATTGCCTTTGCGTCGGGGCGGTCGGCGTGGGTAAGGTCGGCCGATGGCACCGTTCGTGAAATTCTGCACGAGCGCAGCGTCGAAGGTATAGCCTTTGCCCCCAAAGGGTTTCGGTTGGCTGTCGCCCGTTACAATGGCGTGACCCTGCATTGGCCCGCAACGAACGGCGCGCCGACCGAGCTTGAATGGAAAGGCGCACACGTCTCCGTCATTTTCTCACCAGACAATCGTTTTCTCGTTACCTCGATGCAAGAGAACGCCCTGCACGGCTGGCGTCTTGAGGACAATCGCCATATGCGCATGACCGGGTATCCCAACAAGGTGAAGAGCTGGTCCTGGAGCGCTAAAGGCAAATGGCTCGCCACATCAGGTGCACCCGCCGCTATCATTTGGCCCTTTTCCGGAAAAGATGGCCCAATGGGCAAGGCACCTCTTGAGCTTGGAACACGCGGCGATAGCCTGGTCACCGCTGTTGCCTGCCATCCGGTCGAAGAAATTGTGGCGATCGGCTACTCGGATGGGATGATTCTGGTCGGCCGTTTCGGCGATCAGAAAGAGGTTCTCCTTCGCCGTGGTGGTAAGAGTGCGATGTCCTCGATGAACTGGGACAGAAGCGGACATAGATTAGTGTTCGGTACAGAAGCTGGTGATTGCGGCGTAATCGACATTACCGCATGAGCAATAGGACTAAAGACCGCCTACACATCCTGACTATGGATTTGTTCTCCTTTTGTTCTATAATTAAGATATGCAATATGTTCTGGATTTTGGAATTCCGAGCCCGCTCGTTATTGTCCATGATCGCTTGACGGCACATTATGGACGGGATTGGCCTGTTTCAGTTCGCTCAGATCCGATAGATCACCTTGTTTTTGCTATGACGAGCAGCCGGACCCTCGGCAAGGTGTCCGTGGATGCATTCTGCAAGCTTCGGGCAGCATTTCAACCGTGGGATTTGATGATTAAGGCTCCCTATGAGGAGGTCCATACCTGTATTCAAAACATCACTTATGCCGATACTTATGCCAATTTCATTCCAGCGGCTCTTCGCCTGATTAAAGAGAAAGAAGGCAGGCTGAGCCTCGATTTCCTAGAGGAATGGACTGTTCCAAAAGCTCAAGCATGGCTTGAGATGCTCCCGGGCGTCGGACCCAAAATCAGCGCTTATGTTTTAAATACCAGCAGATTGCATATGCCCGCTCTCATTGTCGATACGCATCACTGGCGCGTCGCGAGGCATCTTGGCCTTATCACCCGTGAGACGCCGTTTGAAAAAGCCGCTTCCTGCTTCGAAAGGCAAATTCCGAACACATGGACAGCCAAAGATCGAGAAGACCATCATTTTATGATCAAGCAAATCGGTTTGGACTTCTGCAAGGACGGCCATTTGAGATGCCCGTCCTGTCCGTTGCGCAACGATTGCGCCTATGGAAAGACGACGATTGCCAACTGATTGACGGGCGAAGCCGGACGTCCTCACCCTTCAGGTTCTGAGCCTGGCGAGTGAGCTTGCGAACGACGAGCTACCTTGTCCGGCTTGGCGAAGCCGAGATGCCGGACAAACGTCTGAGGGATGGATTTTAGGGTTGGTTTGATTTTGGTTGCGGGGACAGGATTAGCCCGTT
>NZ_JAIQWW010000040.1 GCF_020164455.1 Phyllobacterium chamaecytisi | reverse complement strand
GTCGATGTGTTTCCATCGGACGATGCCGCCTGACAAAGTGGTTGGCCGCCAGCCGGAAACCCAGCCGTTGGTTTGCATTTGCAAACCAACAAGCTGTTAAACCCGCTGATCGAATTATCCGCGTTTCGCAGAAACGCGGTTCGATCAGTGGGCCGGGTGAATTTGCTCCAAATCCTTCGGGCTTCCAAACCCCTCGACCTTGAAGCAAATTCCCTCCGGCAGAACGGTGCAATATGGTCGACTCTCGCTCTGAGTCTAAAAAAGCGAAGCCAACCCATTATTGATGGCAATTGCCCGCTCGGTGAATGCATTTCCGGTTTCATGGTGCAAGACAAGGGCAGGATAGAGCGAGAGTCCCGCGCGGCTTCCCCTGATACCTTTAATGACAATGCGAATGGCGGCGTCCTGCGGTCTTGGCTGCACGGGAACGATGATCAGCCCCCCAAAGCGTCCCTCAAGCGCATCGAGCAGATCTGTTATCGATGTTGGCCGTGCGATGATCCCGATCGATCCGCCGGGCTTCACGATGGCAGCCGCCGTCCTCACCCATTTTTCCATCATGTCCTTGGTCATGACATGCGCCTCCGCCTTTACCGGGTCGGGCGTCGCGCGGTCGCTAGGCTGGTTGAAGGGTGGGTTCATAATGGCGAAATCAAAGCTGTTGTCGGCAAGTCCGGCGGCAACACGGGCCTTGCCTGTCAACGTTACGTCTGTCTGCATTACGTCGGCACGGCCGGAAAATGCGCTGTTTTCAGGCAGCGCCAGCGAACTGCGCGCAAAGTTAGCCATGAAGTCCGATCGCTCGATCAAGACCGCTGTTGAGCCATTGCAGCGGGAGAGCACAGCAAGGCCTGCCGCACCGGCCCCGGCGCCAAGATCGGCGACCCGCCCGGCAAAATCATTCGGCACCACGCTGGCGAGGATCATCGCGTCCACACCGGAACGGTGCCCCTTTGCAGCGGGTTGCAACAGGTAAAATCTGCCGCGATGAAACGCGTCCTTCGTCTGTGAGGCGTCGGTTGCTAACATAAATCAGTCGCGAAGCTCCTGTTCGATACCGGCGTCTATGAGCAGTTGTCGCACTTCCTTTTCGCGGTCGCCATCAACCATGATGCGGCGCCCGAGAATACCAAGCGAACCCTCGAGAATGCTCATGTTCGAATCGGCGACGAAGTGGTTTATCTTCGCTTCCTTCAGCAGTGATTCGACAAAAGAGATTAAAACCGGATCATTTGTGCGCAGTATTTCAATCATTTTGACTACCGTTGCAGGGTAGCGCAAAGCGCTTTGCCCTGATTGTATGAAGCAGTGCATGGCCTTATCACGAATTTGTCACCCTAGTGGTCCGATTCTGACATTCGCATCCCATTTCTGCAGGACGCTCTTTGCGAATGCCAGAATCAAAGGACCATTAGCAAGTTATTGGTTTCTAGTGGAACCTTGAATTTGACATTTGAGCATGAGCATTGCTGCCCCGCAGGACTCAAATGTCAAAATTCGTTCCACTAGTACAAATTTTGCGCGCCAATTCGCCGCTTGCGGGTTACAGGCTGTCAAAATAAGGTGTCGCCGCATCAGGCCAGAACCGCAGGGAGTTTCGTTTTGGGCGTCGTTGTCAGTCTTGACGATAAGAAAAACAATACCGGATCGGTACAGCCGCTGATCGATTTGACGGGCGCCGATATGGCCCGCGTCAACGAACTCATCCTGTCGAAAGCCGGCTCTGACGTCGAGATGATTCCGGAGGTTGCGAACCATCTGATCTCTTCCGGAGGCAAGCGTTTGCGCCCGATGATCACACTCGCTGCGGCCCGCATGTTCGGCTACCACGGCGATGGCCATGTCAAACTTGCGACCAGCGTCGAATTCATGCACACGGCGACATTGCTGCATGACGATGTTGTCGACGAAAGCGATCTGCGCCGGGGAAAGCGCACGGCGCGCATGATCTGGGGCAACCAGGCGAGCGTTCTGGTCGGTGATTTTCTCTTGGGCCAGGCTTTCAAGATGATGGTCGATGTCGGCTCGCTGGACGCACTTGATGTGCTCGCGACTTCGGCGTCGGTGATTGCTGAAGGCGAAGTAATGCAGCTTGCAGCTGCGAAAAATCTCGAAACCACCGAAGACGAATACCTTGCCGTCATCAAGGCGAAGACGGCAGCGCTTTTTTCTGCAGCCGCTGAAGTCGGACCGATCATCGCTTGCGCGTCGCGGACCGACCGTCAGGCGCTGCGTTCCTATGGGCTCAATCTCGGGCTCGCCTTCCAGCTGGTTGATGATGCACTGGATTATGGCGGCAACGCCAAAGATCTCGGCAAGAATACCGGCGATGATTTCCGTGAGGGCAAGATTACCCTGCCGGTCGTGCTCACCTACCGGCGCGGAACACCGGAAGAGCGGCTTTTCTGGAAAGACGCGCTGGAAAACGGTGCAAATGATGACAAGGGCCTGGAAAAAGCCAAAGGATTGATGACGCGTTATGGTGCATTGAGTGATACAATACAGCGTGCCCGGCATTTTGGCGGCATCGCCCGGGATGCACTCGCTCCACTCGATCAGTCGCCACAGAAGGATGCGCTTCTCGAAGTCATCGACTTCTGCATCAGCCGGGTCAATTAATGGGTTCTTACGCTGCGTAAAGGCCCAAAACTCGGAACATTCGATCAACCTTGAGCGAAAACCGTAAAAAGGCCATGGTTTCCTTGAGGATTCGGACAATCATCTCAATTCGGGAACACAAAGAGGGTTTTGTTATGCAGCGTAGTAAATTGCTTGGCTCGGTCATGGGCGCAACGCTCGCTGCGTTAACGGTGGGAGCTGTGTCCGCTCAAGCCGCGACCAACAACACTCCGACATTGAATGCCGGCACTCTTTCCGGCGCGTTCCTTTCCGCGCGTACTGCGGAGCGCAGCAATGATTTCGACAGCGCAATCTCGTTCTACCGGCAAGCGCTGGCGTATGATCCGAAGAACACGGAGCTGCGCCAGAGCCTGATGCTGGTGCTGTTGACCAACGGACAGTTCAAGCAAGCACTGCCGTTAGCAGAGGAACTGAAGGCCGTTCCGGAAATCGAACGGTTTTCGCGGCTGGCTCTCGGTATCGACGCTCTCAACAGGAAACAATACCGGCAGGTCGACACCCTGATGATGCTGTCGCTCCAGTCCGATCTTGACCGCATGATAACCGGGTTGGTTGCTGCTTGGGCCAAGGCGGGCGCTGGCAAGCCGAATGAAGCGCTTTCGATGATCGACAAGTTGCAGGGGCCGGAAGGTTTCACACTGTTCAAGACGTACAATTCTGCACTGATCGCGGATATGGCGGGCCAGAAGGATAAGGCTGCAACGTTCTACCAGAGCGCGATCGACGACAAGACAAATGTTGCGGCAGCGCCCGACACCTATGAACGTCTCGTCGAAGCCTATGCGTCATTCAAGATGCGCTCGGGCGACAAGGACGGTGCCCAAGCCTTGGTCAAGGAAGCCTCAGAGGTGCTCTCCGGCCGCATGGTGCTCTCTGAATTCGGCAAGCAGATTGCTGATGGGAAGACGGTAAAACCGCTAATACAAACACCGCAACAGGGCGCGGCCGAGGTGCTTTATACGGTGGCGACAGCCATCAACCGCAATGGCGGCGAAGCCTTCTCGAAGCTCTATTTGCAGATGTCCTTGCCACTTCGTCCAGATCACGATGCGACGCTGTATCAGCTCGGCGATATCAGCGCCAAGCTTGAACAGTCAGACAAGGCGATCGACTATTTCGGCAAGATTTCAGCGGATTCTGCCTATAGCCGCGATGCCGAGATGCAACTCGCCATCAATCTGGCGATTCTGAAACGCAATGACGAGGCCATCCAGCATCTCAATGGCCTGCTCAAGAGCGAACCCGAAGATATGCGTACCTATCTCGCGATCGGGAGCATCTATTCGCAGGACAAGAATTACCAGAAAGCCGCCGAAACCTACGATCAGGCGGCCGGCGTGCTTAAGGAGCCGACCCGCAATGACTGGACGATTTTCTATCAGCGCGGGATCGCCTACGAACGTCTGAAGCAATGGGACAAGGCCGAGCCGAATTTCCTCAAGGCGCTCGAACTTTATCCGGACCAGCCGCAGGTACTGAACTATCTCGGTTATTCGTGGATCGACATGAATACCAAACTCGAGCAGGGTCTTGATCTGATCAAGAAGGCTGTCGAAGCTCGTCCACAGGACGGTTACATCGTTGATTCCCTTGGCTGGGCCTACTACCGCCTTGGCCGTTATGATGATGCGGTGACCCAGCTTGAGCAGGCCGTGAAACTACGGGCGGAAGATGCGACGATCAACGACCATCTGGGCGATGCCTATTGGCGAGCCGGCCGCAAACTGGAAGCAACGTTCCAATGGGCACACGCACGGGATTCCAAGCCCGACCCTGAAGATCTGGTCAAGATCGAGGAAAAGCTGAAGAACGGCCTTCCCGATGATAAGGACCCGGGCGTTGCCAAGAATGGCCCCGATGCACCGAAGCCGCCTGTTGCACCAGCGCCCGCAGCCGCTCCCGACAAGAAGGGCTGACTGCTTGGTTCTACTTGACCGGCTGGAGTGCAGGTCTTAGGACGTGCACTCCGTTCCTAGTTGTCAAAGGCCCATGCGGTGACCGTTTCACTCCCCGATCATATCCAGCCGACCCGCTCGTTTCAGGGTCTTATCCTCACGCTTCACAATTACTGGGCGGAGAATGGCTGCGTCATCTTGCAGCCCTACGACATGGAAGTCGGCGCCGGCACGTTCCATCCGGCAACGACCCTGCGCTCGCTTGGACCAAAGCCATGGAAGGCAGCCTATGTGCAGCCTTCGCGCCGCCCCAAGGACGGTCGCTACGGTGAAAACCCGAACCGGCTGCAGCATTATTACCAGTACCAGGTGATCATGAAGCCATCGCCGCCCAACCTGCAGGAGCTTTATCTCGGCTCTCTGCGGGCGATCGGCCTCGATCCGCTGCTGCACGATATCCGTTTTGTCGAGGACGACTGGGAGAGCCCGACCCTCGGTGCCTGGGGGCTTGGCTGGGAATGCTGGTGCGACGGCATGGAAGTTTCGCAGTTCACCTATTTCCAGCAGGTCTGCGGCATTGAATGTGCGCCGGTTTCCGGTGAGTTGACCTACGGTCTCGAACGGCTAGCCATGTATGTGCAGGGTGTCGACAATGTCTACGACCTGAACTTCAATGGCCTCGAAGGCGATGAAAAAGTGACCTATGGCGACGTGTTCCTGCAAGCCGAGCAGGAATACTCGCGGCACAATTTCGAGCACGCGAACACTGCCATTCTGTTGCGGCATTTCGAGGATGCCGAAGCCGAGTGCGAGGCACTCCTGCGCGCTGGCGCGCCGAAGGCGGGTGACAACAGCCCGCTACACAAGATGGTGCTGCCCGCTTACGACCAGTGCATCAAGGCCTCGCATGCCTTCAATCTTCTCGATGCGCGCGGTGTCATTTCGGTCACCGAGCGCCAGAGCTATATTCTGCGGGTCCGCAACCTTGCGCGGCAATGCGGCGAGGCCTTCCTGCTGACGGAAGCCGGCGGCGCCAATCTTAAAAGCGAGTCCGTGTAATGCCTGATCTTTTGCTCGAACTTCGCTCGGAAGAAATACCAGCGCGCATGCAGCGCAAGGCCGCTGGGGACCTGAAAAAACTCGTGGCGGATGCGTTGGTCGAGGCAGGTCTCACCTATGAGGCCGCAGGCGATTACTGGACGCCGCGCCGTCTGACGCTGGACATACGTGGGCTCACGGCGCGTTCCAAAGACGTGCATGAGGATCGCAAGGGCCCGAGCGTCACCGCTCCCGATCAGGCGATTGCAGGCTTCCTGCGCTCTGCAGGCCTTGCCGATATATCCGAGGCGCACGTCCATACCGAACCGAAGAAGGGTGATTTCTATGTCGCCCATCTGACCAAGCCCGGCCGCGCCGCTGAAGAGATCATCGCGGAAATCATGCCGAAGATCGTCACTGCGTTTCCCTGGCCGAAATCCATGCGTTGGGGCAAAGCATCGTCAAAGCCGGGGAGCCTGCGCTGGGTGCGTCCGCTGCAATCGATCGTCTGCACCTTCGGTCCCGAAACCGAAGAGCCTGTCGTTGTCGACTTCGAGATCGATGGTCTGCGTGCCGGCAATGTCACCTATGGCCACAGGTTTCTGAGCGACGGCCAACCGATCACCGTTCGCCGTTTCGACGACTACGTCGCCAAGCTTGAAAAGGCCAAGGTCGTTCTGGACGCCGACCGCCGCAAGGAAATCATCCTGTCGGATGCACAGAATATCGCATTCGCGTCCGGTCTCGAGCTTGTCGAAGATGATGCGCTTCTCGAAGAAGTGTCGGGCCTGGTTGAATGGCCGGTTGTACTTATGGGCGAGTTTGAGGAAGAATTCCTCGCCATTCCACCAGAAGTCATCCGCCTGACGATCAAGACCAACCAGAAATGTTTCGTCACGCGCAAACAGGGCGAAAGCGACAGGCTGTCCAACAAGTTCATTCTCGTTTCCAATATAGAGGCGACGGATGGCGGTCGTGAGATCGCCCACGGCAACGGCAAAGTCGTGCGCGCGCGCCTTTCCGACGCGCTCTATTTCTGGAACACCGATCAGCACGATCTGCCGGACATGCACACCCTAGCGCCTGCCGCAATCAAGTTCGATCTGGATCTCAAGAAGCCGCTGGACCAGCGCATGGCGCGGCTCGATGCACTTAATGTCACGTTCCATGCCAAGCTCGGCACACAGGGCGAACGCGTCACGCGGATCAAGAACCTTGCGCGTGAAATCGCCCCGCTGGTAGGCGCTGATCCAGCGTTGGCAATGCGTGCCGCTGTTCTCGCGAAGGCCGACCTTACGACCGAAATCGTCGGCGAATTTCCCGAGCTTCAGGGCGGCATGGGCCGTAAATATGCGTTGCTGCAGAACGAGCATCCGTCCGTCGCCGCCGCGATAGAGGAGCATCACAAGCCGCAAGGCCCATCCGATTTTGTGCCGGCTGATCCGGTTTCGATCGCCGTTGCCCTTGCTGACAAGCTCGACACACTCGTCGGCTTCTGGTCCATCGACGAAAAGCCGACCGGCTCGAAAGATCCTTTCGCCCTGCGCCGTGCGGCCCTTGGCGTCATACGCCTGCTTCTTTCCAGTGAATGGAAAATCGAACTGTTGCCATTGTTTCAATCGGCGTTCATTCAGCTCCGCGAAGAAAAGATCGAACAGCGCATCGAGCACTTCGAGGAAGGCCAGGCGGCCCAGGATACGGGCGACGTCGACGGCGAGGAGGATGTCATCAACGCCATCTCCGGCTTCGAGAAGCGAATACGCGGCCAGCTCTCCGAGCGGTCCCAACCCATTCTCCTCGACCTGCTCAGCTTCTTCCACGATCGTCTGAAAGTACACCTTCGCGACCTCGGTGCCCGCCACGATCTGATCGACGCGGTACTGACCGAAGGCGCTGACAATCTGTTGCTGATCGCGCGCCGGGTCGAAGCGCTGGTGGTTTTCCTCAACACGGAAGACGGCAAGAACCTTCTTGCCGGCACCAAGCGCGCCGCCAACATCTTAAGCGCCGAGGAAAAGAAGGGAACGCCGATTTCCCCGGTTGTCGACGCCGCGCTTTTCACACAGGAAGCAGAGCGGGAGCTTTCAGCAGCGGTGAATCAAGCAGAGAGCCAGGCGGCGCAAGCGATTCAAAACGAAGACTTTTCCGGCGCCATGGTCGCGCTTAGCGCTTTGCGCGAACCAGTTGATTCATTCTTTGAGAAAGTGCTGGTTAACGACGACAATCCGGACATTCGCGCAAACCGTCTGGCATTGCTCTCCCGGATCAGGACAGCGACGAACACGGTCGCTGATTTCTCAAAAATCGCGGGATAACAGGAAGATAGGCGCTGCTGTTAGCGCGCCTGTCTATTGCACGCCGGCGCGCAGCGGCGTTTCACCAACATCGGCAATGACCTTTTCAGGTGCCGGCTGGCCGGGTTGCACAAGCGACGCTGCATTGGCGGCCATCATCGAGTCGGGTTGTGTACCGTTGCCCTGCAGACGCGCCATATACTGGCGCGAACGTTCGCGCCTTTCAGCGTAGGCTTTCAGCTTGGCTGCCTCTTTTGCCTTTTCCGCCAGGCAAGGTGAGCAGATCGGATTGCCGTTTGCATCGAAGCTGTCATAGCCGACATATGAGACGGAATTTGGCTTGGCCGACCCGCTGACTTCGTCGATCGAGCCAGCTTGGGCGGATACCGTGAATAGCGCAATCGTCGTTGCGGCAATGATTTGGCGAAGCATGGCAAACCCGTCCTGTTCTTTTCTTGGCCGACTGTTAACAGCGATTTATTGCCAAGCCTTGTTCAGGATGGATTCAATTTTATGCATGATGTCATTCGGCGTGTTCATCAGCATATACTTGCGGCATGTCATCTCCATCGTGTAGGCAATGCACGCGATCGGAGAAAGCCTTGGCACTAATCCTTGCAGCAGATGAGCAAGCAATCCTGACGGCAGCTTCTACGCTTGCCGAAGGCGAGCTCGTCGCCATTCCGACCGAGACCGTTTATGGGCTCGCGGCCGATGCCACCAATGGCGATGCGGTGGCCAGAATTTTCGAAGCAAAGGGCAGGCCGCATTTTAACCCACTGATCTGCCATGTCTCCGACATCGCCATGGCAGAACGTTACGCACTGATCGATCCCCTATCGCGGCGCCTGATCGACGCGTTCTGGCCGGGTCCGCTTACCCTGGTCCTTCCCCTGAAGCCGGAAGCCGGAATTCATCCCCTCGTGGCGGCAGGTCTGGATAGCATAGCCCTGCGGATACCGCGCGGGATTGCCGGAAAGATCATCGCGGCGCTCGATAGGCCGCTCGCGGCTCCGAGCGCCAATACGTCTGGAAAGATCAGCGGCACGAGTGCTGAAGCCGTCGCCGATGATCTTGGTCAAAAGATTGCGCTCATCCTCGATGCCGGGCCATCGGAAGTCGGACTGGAATCGACGATTGTCAAAGTGCAAGGGGATGCAGTTTTGTTGTTGCGTCCGGGCGGGCTCGCTGCCGAAGACATAGAGGCGGTTATCGGCAACAAGCTGGAACGCCTGGATCAGCGTGCCGCCATTCAGGCGCCTGGCATGATGACGTCGCATTATGCGCCGTCGGCGAGCGTCCGGCTCAATGTGCATGAGGTGCGGGAAGGGGAGTGCTTGCTTGCTTTCGGTCCGCTGCGTGCCATGGACGCGGAACTTGCTGCGGCCAGCCTCAACCTCAGCGAGACCGGCAATTTGCGTGAGGCCGCTGCCAACCTCTTCGACTTCATGAAACGCCTCGACAGCTTCGGCGGTGCGGTGATTGCTGTTGAGCCTATTCCCTTTAACGGACTGGGCGAAGCCATCAATGACCGGCTCGTCCGTGCTGCCGCGCCGCGCTCGCTTTCGACTGACGAGATGGAACAGATAAAATGACCCTGACGCTGGAATTGATCGAACGCTTTACGGCGATTGTCGGTGAGAAGTATGCGCTGCGCGATAAACAGGACATTGAACCTTATCTCGTGGAGCCACGTGACAAGTTTGGTGGCAAGACATCATTGGTGTTGCGTCCGGCGCAGGTTGAAGAAGTTTCGGCCATTCTCAAACTGGCAACTGAAACCGGTACAGCCATTGTTCCCCAGGGCGGCAATACCGGCCTTGTGGGGGGGCAGGTACCTGATGAAAGCGGCAACCAGCTCATCCTGTCGCTATCCCGGTTGAACAAGATTCGCTCCATTGACACATCGGGCAACCTTGCCATCGTTGAGGCCGGCGTCGTCCTGCAAAAGTTGCAGGAGGCGGCTGAACAGGCTGGCCGCTTGTTTCCGCTGTCACTTGGCTCGGAAGGCTCGTGCCAGATTGGCGGCAATCTCTCGTCCAATGCGGGTGGAACCGCTGTACTAGCCTACGGAAATACGCGCGAACTCTGTCTTGGGGTGGAGGTTGTGCTTCCCACGGGCGAAATCCTGAACGATCTTCGAACCGTCAAGAAAGACAATACCGGCTATGATCTGAAAGATCTTTTTATCGGCGCGGAAGGTACACTCGGCGTGATCACTGCCGCGGTCATGAAGCTTTTTCCACTGCCGAAGGGCAAGGGCGTCGCCTATGCAGGCCTTGCCAATCCGGGTGATGCATTGAAGCTTTTGAGCCTGGCGCAGACCCATGCGGGGTCGTCCTTGACCGGCTTCGAGCTGATGCCACGTATCGGTGTCGAGTTTTCGGTAGCCCACACGGACGGCGTCCGCGACCCGCTGGAGGCGCCGCACAACTGGTATGTGCTGATCGATATCTCCTCGTCGCGTTCGGCTGAGAACGCTCGCGAGACCATCGAAACGATTTTGACCGAAGCGTTCGAAGCCGGGCTCGTAGAAGATGCGACTATTGCGGAAAGTACGGCACAGGAGAAGTCATTCTGGCACATGAGGGAGGCTATGTCCGAAGCCCAAAAACCGGAAGGCGGCTCGATCAAGCACGACATTTCCATTCCGGTCGCCCGTATCCCTGACTTCATCGCCGAGGCTGACGCCGTCGTTCTCGATCTCATCCCGGGCGCGCGCATAGTCTCGTTCGGCCACATGGGCGACGGCAATTTGCACTATAATATTTCCCAGCCGGTAGGCGCCGACAAGCAGGCGTTTCTCGATTGCTGGGTCGAAGTCAACAAGAGTGTGCACGATATCGTCCGTGCCTATGAAGGTTCGATCTCGGCAGAGCATGGTATCGGGCAATTGAAGCGCAAGGAGCTTTCCGAGACGAAATCCCCGGTAGCGCTCGATCTCATGCGCCGGATCAAGAAATCCTTCGATCCGGCGGGTATCATGAACCCCGGAAAAGTCATTTAGGATTGCAACGAGCTTGCATCCCTATTGTGCGTGGTTCGACGGGGGCTCACCATGAGGGGACTTGGTGGCCTGCAGGGATAATCACCACTATTGCAGAATGTGGCTTCCTGCAATCAATCCATCTCCCTCATGGTGAGCCCCGTCGAACCACGCACGATCTTCGTGCAACCAATTGTTCATGCCTGTTACCAAAACCTTGGTGCTGGTTGGGTTTCGATAACCATTCCACCTAATCAGAAAGAGTTAACCCCGTTCGTTAAGCGGGATTGGGAGAGTTGGCGCCTATTGTTGCCCTAACGAGACCGGAAAATGGTCCGCACTACAGGGAAATACAGAGAAGACCGGAAAACCGGCTCTCAGGATCGACAGAAGGCGTCACATGAAGAAAACCGGAGCCAAGCCGGTTTGGGCAGGTCGGGAATTCCGGCTTGACCCATTCCATCTGCCACAGACGGTCACTTACGCCACGCGCGACGACCGTGACGATATTACTTTTACGCTGCACGAACGCGGCGCGGTGGTGAAGCGGCTGCTGCCGGCAAGCCATTTGCCTGTTTCGCTCGCCTTGCCGGCCTGCGCCTTTCTCGGTGTGACGGCGCGCGCCGCTGAGGACGACGTTGGGGATATCACGGTAACTCTGGAACTTATGCACACGGACCCGCATCTCTCTGTGCCCTTGCTGGTTGCGCATGATCTCAACGATATCGCTGCAGACTGGCGCGCCTGGTCAACCCTGTTCAAACTGCCGATGATGCTGGTCGAGGAAGACGGTGTCGCACGGCAGTTGGAACAGAGTATCGGGCCGGTTGCTGTTGCAGCGCCAAAAGAGCGCCGTCAGGGCCGCGAGCCGCGCCGCCGTCGTCCGCGCTTTCTTGCCCGTCGCAAGATGGGTGATCTCGGCCTGCGGCTCGTGATTGGCGGCGAGGAGATCATCGCTCAGGGCGGGAAATAACCGACAAAAAAGTGCCAAAGTGGGGATAAGTTTTGGGTGCAGATTCGGAAAAACCAGAAAAACCTACCCTGCTGCCCGACACGTTTTGCTGTCGGTGTTAGGATTTTGGCACACGGCACTGTGCGTGGGAAGCGGGTTGATTGCAGAGGGTGAATTCTGCAATGTTGTCGGTTGTTGCAACACACTACCTCCCTCATGGTGAGCTTGTCGAACCACGCACAGCAGCATTGCCATCCGGCTGATCAGCAGCCTTGAAGGCACCCCGATCAAACCTCCAGACAAAAATAATCGTGGCTGTTTATCCACGCCCGCAAAACCTGAGCTATCCTATGCCCGTCCTTTCCATGGGGAGCTGCTTCCGGAGCCGTTCGAAAGTGGGGAAGGATGGCGTGTCAGCGGGCGGGCAACGGACCCAAGCGCTGGCCGACCTGTTCGTCTTCGGAGGTCAATCTGCGCATTTTAGGCAGATATTGCCTCCATTGTTGACGCCAACGCCAATCGTGCGGACACTGCACCGACGGCGACGATGGGCCCGGACTCCAGGTGTTCATCCACTCGCCCCGCGGAACAAGCAGAAGCTGGCCGGCAGGGGGAAAACGTTAGCGGGCGGTCTTCGGATCGCATAACTTATCTACCAAGACGCGCTTCGACGACCGCCCGTCTTCCCACAATGCAAGCAATGGCCAGACGCGAAAGCGGGCGTGGCAAGGGGGAAGCACACCCGGTTCTTTGACATCATGATGAAGCTCAGAACAGCGGTTTCACCACCGTCCACAACCCACCGAACACGAGGCCGAGAAAGATCAGCCAGCCAACCACGGTATTCGACTTGAACAGCCTGAGGCATTCGTTCGGATTATCGATGTCGAGTGTCATGATCTGGCGATACATGTGCGCGCCCGCTGCCAGCAGTCCGGCAACGGCCGGCATTGGGACTTCGGCCACGGCAAAGGCTCCAAGAAAGAGGGCCAATGCGCCGCCGTAAAGCACGATCAGCGCCTCGCGTGTGCGGCTGCCAAACAGTCTGGCCGTCGAATGCACGCCGACGAGCGCGTCATCTTCCTTGTCCTGATGGGCGTAGATCGTGTCATAGCCGATGACCCACAGGATCGATCCGGCATAGAGCAGGACAGCTGGCCAATCCAATGAACTGAAATGCGCGGACCATCCCACAAGCGCACCCCAGGAAAAGGCAAGTCCCAGGACAAGTTGTGGCCAATTGGTGATTCGTTTCATGAAAGGATAGATCGCAACGATAACCAACGATCCGATGGCAAGGAATACCGTGAACAGGTTGAACTGCACCACGACTGCCAACCCCACAAGTGCCTGCAGAACGAGAAAAACCTTCGCCTGTTTGCGGGTCACCTGACCCGACGGAAGCGGCCGCGAACGCGTTCGTGCAACCTTGTTGTCGATATCTTCGTCGGCGAGGTCATTATAGGTGCAGCCCGCGCCCCGCATGGCGATAGCGCCAATCAGAAAGAGCACCAAATGATAGGGTGAAGGTAGCACCGACCAAAGCGGAGCGCCGACCTTTGCACCGGCAGCTGACGCGAGCGCGGTTGCCCACCAGCACGGCCATAGCAGGAGCCACCAACCGATTGGCCGGTCCCAGCGTGCCAGCTGCGCATAGGGCCAGAGCCAGTTCGGCAATGTCCGGTAGACCCAATGACCCGATGGCGCATCGGAAACCCTGCCGCGGGCCTGCGTAGACTGGATGATGTCTTTTTCTGAAGTCATGCTTTGACCTTGCAGCGCTGGGCAATACAGTCAAGCGGTTTAGGCAGTTTTTCAGGGCAAATCCGTGGTGCACGCTTGACCCTGAGAGCATCACACCATACCGAGACGACAGGTTTTAAAGCGGAGCTGGATTTCGATGAACGTCTTGCTGATAGGTTCTGGTGGCCGTGAACACGCCTTGGCCTGGAAGATCGCCGCCTCGCCGGTGTTGTCGAAGCTCTATTGCGCACCCGGCAATCCAGGCATTGCAGGCGTTGCGGAATGCGTTGCACTCGATCCGGCAGATCACGAAGCCATTGTTGTCTTCTGCCAGCAAAAGTCGATTGACTTCGTTGTTGTAGGCCCCGAAGCGCCCTTGGTCGCTGGTATCGCCGACGATCTGCGCGCCGCCGGGATTTCGGTATTCGGTCCTTCAAAGTCTGCCGCACGTCTCGAAGGTTCGAAAGGCTTCACCAAGGACCTTTGTGCCCAGTTCGATATTCCAACCGGCAAGTATCAGCGTTTTACTCAGGGTGATGCGGCCAAGGCCTATATCCGGCAGGAGGGCGTGCCGATCGTGGTCAAGGCCGACGGGCTCGCGGCGGGCAAGGGCGTGGTCGTCGCGTTCGAACTTAAGGAAGCGCTCGATGCTGTGGATGCCTGCTTCGACGGGGCATTTGGTGGAGCCGGTGCGGAAGTCGTCGTTGAAGAGTATCTCGAGGGCGAAGAGGCAAGCTTCTTTTGCCTGTGCGATGGCAAGACAGCGCTGCCATTCGGCACCGCCCAGGATCACAAGCGTGTTGGCGATGGCGATACCGGCGCCAACACTGGCGGCATGGGGGCCTATTCGCCAGCGCCGGTGATGACGCAGGCGATCATCGACCTCACCATGCGTGATCTGATCGAACCGACGATGCGCGGTATGGCCGAGATCGGCGCGCCCTTCAGCGGTGTCTTGTTTGCTGGCCTGATGATCACCAGCGATGGACCGAAACTGATTGAATACAACACGCGGTTTGGCGATCCGGAGACACAGGTGCTGATGTTGCGTCTGAAGGATGATCTGTTGCTGCTGCTGAAGGCCGCGGCTGACGGCGCACTCGATCAGATGTCCGTTCGCTGGAACAGTGATCCGGCGCTGACCGTGGTCATGGCCGCCAAAGGCTACCCGGCGGCACCGGAAAAAGGCAGCGTGATCAGAGGCGTTGACGCCGCCGGCGATGATGAAAACGTCGAGATTTTCCACGCGGGAACTGCGGACAAGAATGGCGAACTGATCGCCAATGGCGGCCGGGTTCTAAACATTACAGCAAGCGGCAAGACGGTTCAGGAAGCGCAGAAGGCAGCTTATGCCGCGATTGCGAAGATCGATTGGCCGGAGGGTTTTTACCGCCACGATATTGGCTGGCGCGCCATCGAACGTGAAAGGGCGCTATAGGAAAGGCGTCAAGGCGGGGTAGCGGATGCGATCGGGCGCATCTGCCGCCATGTTGGTTTTCTTCAAACATGCGGTCGTGATCCCGAAGGGCGGGGTCTCATAGAAGTGATCGAGCTGACGCGAGACCGATTGGCTGAGTGCGAGAGACAGCGCGTCTACAGTGAGAGTTCGGGCCCTTAGTCGGCCCGTAGGCTGCACCACCACCGAAGCCGTTATTGTTCTGTCTACCGCCCCCTTGACCGGAGGGAGCAAAGGCTCGGCAGAAGCGACCAGGATGGGTTGTTGGTATGGTGGCTTGTCGCGGGGCGTGGGCAGATTGTCCGGCGGGATAGCGTCGACCAGACCACCGAAGGGCCACGTCCTTTTCAGCTCGGTCACCGTCATATCGGCGATGTTGACGTCGATGTCCCGGCTGGTCCCTGGTGGGCGATAGGGGCAGCGGTGCTCGGTGCAATTGTTCTGCGAAGTGAACTGCCAAAGCACATAATCCTGCCAGTTGCCCTTGGGAAAATGCGGAGCGATGTCCGATTGATAACGCGCGTACCAAAGCGGCAAACGTGACAGGATGGGCAACTCGAGCCGATGATCAGCGATATACCGCGCGGTTATGCCGTTCGTGTACAGAACCGGATAACGTCCGGTGCGGAACTTGATATGCTCGGCAAAAATCTGTGCATCCTGCAATGACATGAACTTGTCAGGGTCGTTGTCCTCGATATCGATCGCCATCAACTCATCGTCAGCCGGATCGGTGTAATCGATGAAATGATTGGCCTGCTCGATCGGATTGCCGGGACGGCCGAGATGGTAAGCTCCCCATTTGAGCCCCAGTGCTTTGGCGAGCTGGCGGCGCGTCTGGTATAACTCGCGTGAGACGGAATAATTGCGCCATATGCGCTTGCACAATTCCTGTTGCATCGCATCGACGATACGGTTGCAATGATAATTGGCGGGCATGCCGTCGGAGCCTTTGTGGATGAAGGCGGCAACGCGTGGGTCCTTGGCGATTTCCATAAGGTTGAAGGAGTTGTGTTCGTATCCGTCGAGTATGATCGCGCGCTCCTTGTTTGCCCAAGGCGAGCGGAACTCCGACTCCGCATGGACGAGGCCGCCAGACATGAGGGCGGCAACGAACATGGCAAAAGCACGTACGCGGATTGTCAAATGGGAGTTCCCTCGCACCTCGCGAACAAGTCTCTAAATCTGATAGTACCGAATGATGGTCGCCGCATCGCGGTTAATAAACGGTTAGCCACCGTTAATTGCGCTCTGAATGGCTTCTCTGGAACGGGATTTCGAAGTCACAATCCAATATCTTACGTTTACGTAAAAATAAGCTTGCCTCGAGCACGCGCGAAGTTGCAATGTGCAGTCCGCAACGAGCATCACCGGATGAGGAGACATGATCGATGTACCGCGCGCCCGTCGATGAGATCGCCCATACACTGAAGAAAATCGCCGGACTTGACGAAGTCATAGCGCAAGGACGTTTCGCTGATCTTTCGGATGATCTGGTAGACGCCATTCTGGAAGAAGCGGGCAAATTTGCAACCACCCGCGTTGCGCCGCTGCTTGAGGTCGGTGACAAGCACGGTACTCCGTTACGGGATGCGCAAGTTACCATGCCGCCGGGCTGGAAAGACGTTTACGGGGAATGGATTGCGGGCGGCTGGAACGCCTTGACCGGCGAGGCGGAATTCGGCGGGCAGGGCTTGCCGATGATGCTGGCGATCGCGACGTTTGAAATGTGGAATTCCGGCTCGATGGCCTTCGGCATTGGACCGACATTGACACTCGGCGCCATCGAAGCGCTTGAAGCGCATGCTACCGACGAGTTGAAGCGCACCTATCTGCCAAAGCTCATATCCGGTGAGTGGATGGGAACGATGAACCTCACCGAGCCGCAGGCTGGTTCCGACGTTGGCGCCCTGCGCACCAGAGCCGAACGCGTCGATGATGGTACCTATCGCATTTTCGGCACGAAGATATTCATCACCTACGGCGAACACGACCTCACAGAGAATATCATTCATATGGTTCTGGCACGCCTGCCCGACGCGCCGGCGGGCACCAAAGGTATTTCATTGTTCCTCGTGCCAAAGTTTCTGGTCAACGAGGACGGGTCGCTTGGCCCTCGCAACGACGTCTTTTGTGGTGGCATCGAACACAAGATGGGCATTCACGGCTCTCCCACCTGCACGATGATCTACGGCGATGGTTTCGCCAAGGATCAGGAGCCGGGCGCCATTGGCTGGCTCATCGGCGAGGAAAATCGGGGGCTCGCCTGCATGTTTACCATGATGAACAATGCGCGCCTCGCAGTCGGCATTCAGGGTGTCGCCGTGGCGGAGGCTGCCTACCAGAAGGCATTGGGCTATGCGCAAGAGCGCCGTCAGATGCGCGCGCCGGGCTGGACGGGCGAGGGTATGAGCCCGATCATCGAACATCCGGATGTACAGCGTAATCTGTTGACGATGAAGGGTTTGACCGGGGCCGCACGGTCGATTGCTTATGCCTGCGCGCACGCGATCGACATGGCCAAAACCGCCAAAGGTGACGATACCCGGCACTGGGCAGACCGTGCCAATCTGTTGACGCCGGTCGCCAAGGCATTTTCCACCGATATAGGCGTTGATGTGGCGTCGATCGGCATCCAGGTTCATGGCGGGATGGGGTATATTGAAGAGACTGGCGCTGCACAATTTCTGCGCGACGCTCGTATTGCTCCAATTTACGAAGGCACCAACGGTATCCAGGCCATTGATCTCGTCCAGAGGAAACTGCCGCTGGATGGCGGGCAGCACATCAGAACCTATATCGCTGAGCTGCGCGCCGTAGCAGAGGCCGTGGCCGCATCGAACAGTCTAGATTTCGGAGAGACCGGGCAACGTCTGCTGGCGGGCTTGGAAGATCTGGAGGCGGCGAGCCTTTGGCTGCAGCAGGCGTTGGCCGAGGGCGAGATCAGCACGGCTTTTGCTGGAGCCACACCCTATCTGCGGCTTTTCGGTCTAGCCGCCGGAGCGACTTACCTCGCAAAAGGCGCACTGGGCAGGGAGCATCCTGGACGGACGGCGTTGGCGCGCTTCTTTGCTGAAAACCTTCTGTCTG
>NZ_JAIQWW010000004.1 GCF_020164455.1 Phyllobacterium chamaecytisi | reverse complement strand
GGGGCGGCAAAGGTGGCGGTGGGAAAGGAGGAAGCGGTAGCGGGAAAAACGGCAACCACGGAGACTCTGGTGCAAGCGGAGCCAACCGCCCTCCTTGCTCAAACACCGCTGGTTCCGGCACAGCCGGATGCTAGTTCATTTAAAATTTGCAAACGGTAGGGGGATTTATGAAAAAGTACCTGATCGCCGCGGTGCCCTTGGCAGCCGTTTTGCTGGCCACCAGCGCGCAGGCCAGTTCTGAGAAAAATCGCACTCTTGCCGCGTGTACTGCTGCGCTTGCAAAACAAAACCTCAAGCCCGCGTCCGCCGCTCCGACTATGACTTTCAACAGGCGGGGTAATCGGGTGAAGGTCGAGGGCAAGGTCACGGGCGGTGCCACTTTCGTCTGTGATACACTCGAAAACGCGGTAGTCAGCCTCAAAGTCCAGTGAAACCGCACGGCGGTCCCGCTATTGCGGGCGTCGATGCGCCGTTACAATTGGCAGAGAGCTCGTTCTGGTGCTTTGCAACTTCCGTCCATTTCAACGCCAAAATGGATGTTTACCACCGCTGCGGCGTATCGTTTGGAGTGGCATTTTTGCCGCTAGAATTATTGGGAGGATGACATGATTAGACTGCTGAGTTCAATCTTCATCGTGATTTGCCTTTGCCTCTTCGCGTTGACGCCGGCCAAGGCTGACCCGGACACCGATGTGAAGGCGGCCTACACTGCCTGGGACGCAGCGTTCAATAAAGCGGATGCCAAAGCGCTTGCGGCGTTTTACACCGACGACGCCATGTTCTTGCCTGCCAGCCATGATGTTATCAAGGGGCCTGCCGGGGTTGAGAAATTCTTTAGCGGACTCTTCGGCATGGGCGTGACAGGTCACAAGCTTGAGCTGATCGAGGCGCAAGGCGATGGCGACATGATGGTCGGCGCAGCGAAATGGTCGGCCAAAGGCAAAGACGCAAAAGGCGCTGACCAGCCCTGGGGTGGAGTAGCCACCCATGTTTTTGAGAAACAGGCTGACGGAAGCCTGAAACTCAGCGTGCACACCTTCAATTGACGACATTTTGCGGCCCGATAAACGGATGAATGCCACGTTCTGAGATTGGATACGGTCTGCTGGCAGCGTGCTAACGCGGCCAGCCTTCCGTCGGCTCGGAAAAATTTCGCGGTCATCAGCCCGAGTTAGAAGACAATGGTTCGGATCGGCGCAATTGGCCGTGGAGCGATCGCATTACGGCTGAATATTTTGGTTTATGTGGAACAGGTTATGAGGATCATAAGTCCTTTTGACTTCCTGAAGCCGTGCATAGGTTTCCGCACCGTATGCATCCCGAACGAGATTGTCGCCCTCCCAAGTCCGGGGAAGTTGAGGTACATCCGGCCCGTGGAATGCCGTTGCATGTCTCGCCAGACGTCGCGAACCCAACTGATGTTGGCATCGTCGTCGTCGGTGTTGGACCAGATCGCATCGAGGCTGAGCATGCAGGGCATGGATCGATCACCAAAAGCAGTGGCATCGGCGGCAACGCGTTGCACGGCACCACCAAATTTCCAGATCGAAGCATAGGTCATCTCCGAAGGACGGCTGGCCCAAAGCGGTCATTGAGGAGCATCAGAAATCTGAACAGTGTTGTGCCCTATGTTGGCGGCCAACATCGATGTCGTCGCCGTCACTCTCGTTTTGACGCGTAAGCTTCTAGCATACGATCGACGTCAGAAAGCTGCCGATAGAGTTCGTCTAGCATATCATCAACGACATTCATCTTTTCACCCGCCAGGGCAAAGATTTCCTGTGAGGCACCGCGTACCTTGGGGTCCGAGACCGTCTCCAAAATCAAATCGAGCCCATCGTAGCGATAACGAGCATGAGCAAGTGCATCTTTGATGTCGATGACGTGCCTGCGAAATGGATCGAGCACTTCGCCTAAATCAATCTCCATCCGGGATCTCCACTTTCGAACGATGATTTTTGTTTCTGCTTTGCCAATACATTAGTAGATACTGACCGCGTACGATAAATTGTTTGCCTTGTGCCAGGACTGACACCCAAAGGTCGCGTAATATATTCCCAGCCTACTCACCTACGGCCGTCGGTACGATGTAATCATGTCAAGCGGGTTGGTTGGCACCGCAACAGCACTAGGTCACTCATTGAGCGTCGGTGGCGCGCACCGTCCCGCAGTGTTACAATATAGTGGGGGAAATCGAACATGGATATGGTCAGGAACTGGCTCTCGATCCCGGTCGCTGTGCTCTCGCTGCTAGGGAGGAATCGTGCCGCTTGGGCACAGGACTCAAGCGAAGACCTTGCCGAGAAGCTGTCTAATCCCATTGCGTCGCTGATCAGCGTGCCATGCCGGGGCAACTACGACAGCGGTTACGGCCCCTGCGACGGCGACCGCTATTTTGGATCCGGCACCTTGATCATGGCGCATTCAGCGGGGGGAGCCGCGTGCCTGTTGGCAAAGCCATGGACAAGCAACTCGACAGGATCAAGTAGCGGGCAATGCGACTTATAGGGCGTTTGCTGGTTGCCGGCATTCTGGCTTCAATCATCCTTGTTGCCACGGCATGGGCTGTGGGAGCACTTTGGTACCAGCTACCTGTGCGTCCATCGGCAAGAGTTGCAACTGCTTTCTTGTATGGTGTTTTTGGCCTCGCAACTATAGTCGCCATCTTCACGAAGCTCAGGAACTGGTTGCTGCTCCTGTTTCTATTGTGTTTTGTCTTGCTGCTGACATGGTGGAGCACGATCAAGCCGCTGGAACATGCGGACTGGGCACCGGAGGTGGCGCGTCAGGTGACGGGGACGCGTAACGGCGATGTCTTGACGCTGAACAACGTCCGCGACTTCGAATGGCGCAGCAAAACGGATTTCACCGAACGCTGGGTGACGCGGACCTATAATCTGAGCAAGCTTCGGACGGCTGACCTCTTCTTGTCACAATGGGGAAATCCCAACATCGCCCATGTTATTCTAAGCTTCGGCTTCGAGGGCGGCGACTATATTGCCTGGTCGGTGGAGGTGAGGCGTCGCGTCGGGGGCGCGTTTTCGCCTGTTGCCGATCTCTTCAAGAGCGATCCGCTGGTGATTATAGCGTCGGATGAGCGCGATGTAGTCGGGGTGAGATCGAACTTTCGCGGCGAAGATGTCCAGATATATCGCCTCAGAGCGTCTCCGGAAGCGGCCCGCGCGCTGCTGCTTGAGTATGTTCAGGATGCCAATGCACTTTCCACGACGCCGGAATTCTACAATTCAATCACGACCAACTGCACGACGACCATCGTCAAGATGATGCGGGCCGTCGGTGATGTGGTTCCATTCGACTGGCGACTGATCGTCAATGGCTATCTTCCAGAATACGCCTATGAGCGCGGCGCACTCGACACCAGTCTGCCGCTCGCGGATTTGCGCCGACGCGCCCATATCGCCGAGCGGGCCAAGGTAGCAGGTCTCAGGCCGGACTTCTCCCGGCTCATCAGGCTGGATGTGCCATCTCCATCTGCACCGCAAAGACAATGAGACCGATACTGGAAATTCGCAACGCCTCCCTTTGCTGGCGGGTTCGAATACCGCAACAGGGCATGCAACGCGTGTGAAATCGAGTTTATTGGGGCTACCACCGCGAAGCTCTGCTGTTGCAGCTGCCTGTAACCGTAACGTACTGTTACCTAACTGAGTCTTCAGTCACATTGCAATTCCTAAACAGGGAGGATTTGCGCAATGCGGCGGTAGTCAGCACTCTCTTCAGTCACTCTTCTTGCGGGAACAGACGTTGAAGACGCGCACAGGTGCTTTAGACTTGCCCGAAAATAATGTCATCGTATCGAGAGGGTTACTTCATGATCCCCGAGGCGGAGTTTGTCGGATACACCCCAAACAACATAAATCGGGCGAAGGTACAGACCGTCACCGATGCATCGCCAGTCGCCGACCCACCTATCAATGCGCTCCGATCTGCCGCCTATATCGCTGCATCAACTCTTTTGTCGATGACACAAGGACTCGGCATGAATTTGGTCGCGACCAATATCCCGCAAATTCAAGGCTATCTTGGTGCCACAAATGTCGAAGCGACTTGGCTGATCGCTGCGTATATGGCTCCCAACGTCAGCCTTTCGGTTGCACTGATCAAGATCCGGAACCAATACGGTCTCCGGAATTTCGCCGAACTGAGCATCGCCATATTTGTATTGGTTTCGCTGTTGCATCTTTTTGTCATTGATCTGCAATCCGCGATCATCATTCGCTTTGTCAGCGGCATTGCGGCTGCTCCGCTGTCGAGCCTCGCCTTTCTCTATATGCTGGAGGCATTTCCGCCATCTCGAAAACGGACGATCGGGGTTTGCCTGGTGCTCACCAATATCTCGCTTGCAGCTCCGATGGCGCGACTGCTGTCGCCGACCTTACTCGATATCGGCCAGTGGCAAGGTCTCTACATGTTCGAAGTGTCGTTAGCGCTCGTCTCGTTTGGAGTGATCTACCTCCTTCCGCTGACGCCCATTCCGCGTGCCAAGGTGATCGAAAAGATGGACGTTGTGAGCTACGTGCTGATCGCCATTGGTTTTGGGTGTACGGCCGTCGTTCTGGTCACGGGCCGCCTCTACTGGTGGAGGGAAGCAGCCTGGCTTGGAGTTCTGCTCGCGATCGCCATTGTGACGATAACGATAGCCGTGGTGATTGAACTCAATCGCGAAAGACCCCTCCTCGACATACGATGGATCGCCAGCAAGGAGATCCTGCATCTTGCCGGAACGATCCTTCTCTTTCGGCTGGCCGTCTCCGAGCAGTCGACCATCGCCACAAGCTTTTTCCAGAATCTCGGCCTGATGAACGACCAACTGTGGAAGCTCTATGTCGTCATGATGGTATCAATGATTGCTGCAGGATTGTCGTGCGCCGCAGTCATGACGCCGGAACGCGTTCCTGCAATTCACGCTGTCGCGCTGATTTTTCTGATCATAGGATCCTATATGGACAGCCAAGCGACCTATCTTACCCGCCCTCCGGAAATGTATGTCAGCCAAGCGCTGATCGCAGCGGCAACCGCCCTGTTCTTGCCGCCGGCCATGTCGATCGGATTGACTGCGGCGCTGAAGCGCGGACCCAACTACATACTGAGCTTCATCATCGTCTTCCTGTCGACGCAGAGCCTAGGCGGGCTCCTCGGCCAGGCTGTTTTCGGCTCGTTCATTACGATCCGCGAGAAGTTTCACTCAAACATATTGGCTGAAAGGATCGTTCCCTTCGATCCCATGGTGGCCGAGCGCGCATCGAAACTGGCCGACGCGTATGGTGGGATGATTGCCGACAAGGCCTTGCTCAAAGCCGAAGGAATCGCGTTGTTGTCCCAACAGATCACGCGCCAAGCAAATATCCTCGCCTTTAACGACGCTTTCCTGCTAATTGCCGGAATATCTTTTGGTGCTCTTGTCATGCTTTTAGCACATACGTCTACCCGAGCGCTTCTCGCTCGCCGACATTCCCCAGCAACCGTTCCAATAAGTTGAGGGTATGTCCAGTTATCGCCGCTATTTCGCAACGTTGATCGCAATCGCCGTCGGTATCTCAGGCCTGGTTATTGTTCTCTATGCCTGGCGATTGCCGCCATTTCGCAGCAATGTCGAGACGACGGAAAATGCCTATGTCAGAGGCTACGTCACCCTGATCAGTCCGCAGCTCAGCGGTTATATCGTAGAGGTGGCGGTCCAGGACTACCACCAGGTCAAGGAAGGGCAGCTTCTGGCACGGATCGACGATCGGATTTTTGCCCAGAAACTCGATCAGGCCAAAGCGACACTGGCTAGTGAACAGGCTGCGCTGGACAATTCGGCCCAGCAACAACGAGCGGCCGAAGCGCGCATCGCCTCAAGCCAGGCGCAGCTTGACAGCGCTACCGCCGTCTCACATCAGGCCCAGGCCGATTGGGCGAGAATCGATCCCTTGGCGCGCCGGGGCGTCATGAGCAAGAGCGATGCCGATCAGAGCGAAAGCGCCAAGCAACAGGCACAGTCCCTGGAATTGCAAGCCAAGGCCGCCCTCGAAGTGTCGCGGCAGGATCTTGAGACAATCAAAGTCAGCCGCGGCTCCTTGGAGGCGGCCGTCGCAGGCGCAGAAGCGGCGGTGAAGCTGGCCGAGATCGATCTTGCCAATACGAGAATTCTTGCTCCTCGCGATGGCACACTTGGTGAAGTTGGGGTGAAGCTCGGTCAATATGTTACCGCGGGAACGCAATTGATGGCGATCGTTCCACCGGACGTATGGGTAATTGCCAACTTCAAGGAAACCCAACTGACCAACATTACGCTCGGTCAACGCGTTAGTTTCACCGTCGACGCTCTAGACCGCAGGCGAATGACGGGGCATGTCGAGGCCTTTGCACCAGCGGCAGGGTCCGAATTCAGCATAATCAGGCCAGACAACGCGACTGGCAATTTCACCAAGGTCGCACAGCGTATTTCAGTCCGCATTGCAATCGACTCCGACCAGGAACTCGCTAAGCAGCTGGTGCCAGGAATGTCAGTGGTGGTTAGAACCGAACCTAAGGAAAACTAAAAGCAATTCAGACCTCGCATTTAGAATTCCGCCTCAATTGGCCCGTCAGCAGCGGCATCAGGCAAAAGAGGATTTTCATGTAGAATCAATAACATATGACCATATTGGTGGTCGCTGCCACCTAATCCCGACTTTTGCGTCTGAGAAGTTGGCGATTGTGTTGGAGGTCTCTGAGCGGAGCAGGGGCATCGTCTACGATTCGGAAAATTATAGATTTTTGCTCTTGGGGAAAAGCGCCGTGATTATCTCATATCGACACAAGTTCACCTTTCTTCATTGCCCAAAGACGGCAGGCAGTTCGATTAAAATGGCTCTTGTCCCGATTCTTGGACCGTTCGACATTATGTTGGGCTCGGACAAAGAGCGCGTGGAAATCGGCGTTGTCCCGAATTTGAGGGCGCGTCTCGATGCTCTGCGGTCTCAACGTCTTTCAAGCATACCCGCGGCGCTGGCAATAAACCCAAAATGGTCGAAGCGTGCACTTTGCTTGCAGACTAAACGATATCATAGGCATTTCGGTCCCATCGTCGACCATCCGAGCGCGGAACAAGTTCGATCGTTCGATGAGAATGCTTGGGGGAAACACTATAAGTTCACATTCATCCGCAATCCCTACAAAAAAATGGTTTCGATGTACGTTTACCTGACACGGAAGTCCCTAGCGACCCGCGAGCCATTTTCTGTTTTTGTACGGAACATGGTTGAGGGGGTGGGTTCGTTTGCGGCTTGGCATCATCTTGTTGATTCGTGGCCGATTTACACCATCGGTGATACCGTAGCGGTTGATTTCGTAGGGCGCTACGAGACCCTTTCAACAGATTTCAATTCATTGTGTGATCAGCTCAATATCTCTAATCCGAAGCTCGGTTCTGCCAAGGTGGCTCAGAAGTATGATTTCCGCGAATTCTATGATGCTGAGACACGCAATGTCGTGCGTCGATGTTGCGAACGGGAAATTGATCACTTCGGCTATCGCTTTGATGATTGAAGAAGCTCAGTTCGGAATTATCTTTTAAGCAGGCCGTCATGCAAGGCTGCGACAGCTGCCTGAAAGATGCGGACGATGGGAATTCTTGCAGTTGTCGATGCCGGCAGCCGCAGGACTCAGGCGGAAGGTATGGGCTTACCGACAACACCTTCCAGGTGGTTGGGAAGCAAAGCGGAAGACTACTCCAGCAATGGCCTTTACGATGTCGGCACAGCTCAGCGACTTCAAACTGCACGGGTCTGTCGTCCTCTTTGGGATGTCGTTGCTCGGTCTCTGATAGCCAAGTCAAAAGGCCCAAACGCTTAGCGCCGGGCCTTTTGACCATTCTAAATCAGGCTGAGCCGGGACATTTGGATCAACTTTGCCGACCCTTTATATTTGCCGTGAGGCCATCTTGAGCTACTTTGTGTTCCCACAATTTTCGCACTTCGATCGTGTCCCGTTCCATACCACCCAGGGCTGTAACACATGTCTCTACCGTTTACGGCCAGCTTCGAGCGCTACAAGCCCGACCTGGCGGTCGGGTCCTGGGAGCGAAACCGGAAGCATTACCGGATCGTGACGGGCTCGCTTCGGCCCTTTTGAACGAGAGCGCTCGCCCGCCGCTTTTCCAGCGTTGCACCCCTATGAGAAGCCGCAAATCAAGAATCTGCACCAACTCGGCATGCTACAATACGAATCCAGCCCCAAAACCCAAGTCGGCATGCTCACGAGCACCCGGATGTATTTCCGCATGTGTCGCACTTCAAGCACGTCCCATTACGAACCATCGTGAAGTTCGAGCATTCCGAGCAGCTGTCGCCCGTATAGCCCTGCATCATCGATTTGATGCGGCGATCCGACATCACCTTCTTTGCTTCGGCTTTGGCTTCCTCAGCCGCAGCTTCTGCATCCGTGTCCTCGAACAGGGCAGAGGCCGGAGTTGCTTCTGCCTGATCCTTTGCACGCTCCTCATAGTCGCGCTTGAAGGCTGTCGATTCCTGGCTGACCACTGCAATCGTTGGTTTTGCAGCGATCGCAGTTACAGTGCGGCTGGCGAGGGTCGTGACATTTGATGACGCAGTTGCCTTCGGCGCGTTAACGGCGCCTGTTCCCCCTGCGCTGCTAAAACCCTTGGGATCAGCCTTGTTGGGCGAAACCACCTTCAGCGAAGCACCGCGTGTCAGACCCTTGGAGACCGGTTCCGCCTTGCCTTCGGAAATACCGCGGCCAAGCGAGGTGTTGGAAAAATCCGACTGGTCGACATGGGCGAGGTCGTGACGATCGAGATAGGAGACAGCCAGTTCGCGGAACAGGTAGTCAAGGATCGACGTAGCGTTCTTGATCGCATCATTGCCCTGAACCATGCCTGCCGGTTCGAATTTCGTGAAGGTGAAAGCCTCTACATATTCCTCCAGCGGCACGCCGTATTGCAGCCCCAGCGAGATGGCGATGGCGAAGTTGTTCATCATTGCCCGGAAGGCAGCGCCTTCCTTGTGCATGTCGATGAAAATTTCGCCGAGACGGCCATCATCGAACTCACCCGTCCGCAGATAGACCTTGTGACCGCCAACGACTGCCTTCTGGGTATAACCCTTGCGGCGGTTCGGCAACTTCTCACGATCATGGACATAGCGTTCGACAATACGTTCTACGATCTTTTCGGTGACCTGAACGGCACGGGCAGCTGCTGGCGCTTCGATCAGCGCCTCGATTGCATCGTCTTCATCCTCGTCATCATCGGCGAGCAACGAAGAATTGAGCGGCTGTGAGAGCTTGGAGCCATCGCGGTAGAGGGCATTGGCTTTCAGTGCCAGCTTCCAGGAGAGCATATAAGCGGACTTGCAATCCTCGACGGTTGCTTCGTTCGCCATGTTGATGGTCTTGGAGATCGCGCCGGAGATGAAGGGCTGGGCGGCGGCCATCATGCGGATGTGGCTGTCAACGGAAAGATAACGCTTGCCGATCTTGCCGCAAGGATTGGCGCAATCGAAAACCGGGTAATGCTCTTCCTTGAGGAAGGGGGCACCTTCAAGTGTCATCGCACCGCAAATGTGGATGTTGGCGGCTTCGATTTCCTTCTTGGAGAAGCCGAGTGCCGGCAGGATTTCGAAGGAAATGTCGTTGAGCTGCTCGTCGGTGAAACCGAGAACATTCTTCGCAAAGTCTTCGCCAATCGTCCACTTATTGACCGCGAATTTGATGTCAAAGGCCGACTTCAAGGCCGTGTTGAGCGTCGCGATAATCTCATCCGTAAAGCCTTTGGCCTTCAGCGAACCGGGGTTGATGCCGGGCGCCTGGTTGAGATTACCATGACCAACAGCATAGGCCTCGATCTCGGCGATCTGGCTTTCCGAGTAGCCCAGTGTGCGTAGAGCTTCCGGCACGGCACGATTGATGATCTTGAAGTAGCCGCCACCAGCGAGCTTCTTGAACTTGACCAGCGCAAAGTCTGGCTCGATGCCTGTCGTATCGCAGTCCATGACGAGGCCGATCGTACCTGTCGGCGCGATAACTGTAGCTTGCGCGTTACGGTAACCATGCTTTTCGCCAAGCTTCAGTGCCTTGTCCCATGCTGCCTTTGCATGCGTGATCAGATCCTGATCCGGGCAGTCAGCCGCTATCAAAGCGACAGGATTTACAGCGAGGCCTTCATAGCCCTGGTTTTCGCCATGCGCGGCACGGCGATGGTTGCGGATGACGCGCAGCATGTTGGCAGCATTCGGAGCATAGCCATTGAACGCACCAAGCTCCTTGGCCATCTCGGCGGATGTTGCATAAGCGGTGCCGGTCATAATCGCAGTGAGTGCACCGCCAATCGCGCGGCCTTCGGGGCTGTCATAGGGGATACCCGAAGTCATCAGCAGGCCACCAATATTGGCGTAACCCAAACCCAGCGTGCGATACTCATAGGAGAGCTTGGCGATTTCCTTGGAGGGGAATTGCGCCATCATCACCGAAATCTCAAGAACGATCGTCCACAGTCGCGCCGAATGCTCAAAGCCCGCGACATCGATCTTGCCGTCCTTGCCGCGATAGGTCAGGAGGTTGATCGAGGCGAGATTGCAAGCCGTATCGTCCAGGAACATATATTCCGAGCACGGGTTGGACGCGCGGATCGGACCGGCAGCCGGGCAGGTGTGCCAATCATTCATCGTGGTGTTGAAGTGCAAGCCTGGATCAGCCGATGCCCAAGCGGCATAACCGATCTTTTCCCAAAGATCGCGCGCCTTCAACGTTTTCATTACCCTGCCGTCCTTGCGGGCGGTCAGGTTCCAGTTGCCGTCATTTTCGACGGCGCGCAGGAATTCGTCCTTGAGCGAAACCGAATTATTGGAGTTCTGACCGGCCACTGTCAGATAGGCTTCTGAATCCCAGTCGGTATCATAGGTCTTGAAGTCGATGTCCGTGTAGCCTTGCTTGGCAAACTGGATGACGCGCTGGATATAATTCTCAGGAACCTGATTTTTCTTGGCAGCTTTGATCTCACGCTTCAGCGCTGGATTTTTGGTTGGCTCGTAGCAGTCGCCATTATCGGCTTCGCAATTGACACAAGCCTTCATAATAGCAGCGAGGTGCTGCTTGACGATCTTGGAACCGGTGACGAGAGCTGCAACCTTCTGCTCTTCCTTTACCTTCCAATCGATATATTCCTCGATATCAGGGTGATCCACGTCAACGACGACCATCTTGGCGGCACGGCGTGTCGTGCCGCCTGACTTTATAGCGCCGGCAGCGCGATCACCAATTTTCAGGAAGGACATGAGGCCGGAGGAACGACCGCCACCAGACAGTTTTTCGCCTTCGCCGCGCAGGAAGGAAAAGTTTGAACCTGTGCCGGAGCCATATTTGAACAGGCGCGCTTCGCGAACCCAAAGGTCCATGATGCCGCCTTCATTGACCAGATCGTCCGCGACAGACTGGATGAAGCAAGCATGCGGTTGCGGATGTTCATAAGAAGATTTGGACTTGGTCAGCTTGCCGGTGTCCGGATCGACATAATAGTGGCCCTGACCGGGACCATCGATACCATAGGCCCAGTGCAAGCCCGTATTGAACCATTGCGGCGAATTAGGCGCGACGCGCTGGGTGGCGAGCATGTAGGCAAGTTCATCGCGGAAGGCGAGGGCATCGGCTTCGCTATCGAAATACTTGCCCTTCCAGCCCCAATAGGTCCAGGTGCCGGCAAGACGATCGAAGACCTGGCGCGCGTCCATTTCCGAGCCGTAGCGCTCCTCGGTAGGCAAAGCAGCCAAGGCTTCTTCATCGGCAACGGAACGCCACAGCCATGAAGGAACAGAGTTTTCTTCAACCTTCTTCAGCTTGGCAGGCACACCGGCCTTGCGAAAATACTTCTGTGCAAGAATATCTGCGGCCACCTGACTGAACTGGGCCGGAACATCGATATTCTCCAGACGGAAAACGATTGATCCGTCCGGGTTCTTGATCTCACTCGTTGCTACACGAAATTCGATCTCCGCATAGGCTGATTGATTCTCTTTGGTAAAACGCCGTTCGATCCGCATCTTTCTCGTCCTTGTCTCTATATATAGTATCCATCAGGCGCCATGTGAAGAGTTGTGCGCGAATGGACACAATTCCGCCCTAACCGATTCCAGCCCCTGAAACCGGCTGCTACACCTTCGCCCTTGATCGACGCGGTTCCCCGCGTCATTTCCGGGCTTGGTGGCCCTAATTTTGACGCCTGTTGTGTGATTCTTACCCCTTAAGGACTGTCACACTATCTGGTAAATATTCTGCCTGTAAACACTAAATATAGTGTTAATTGGCCATTTACCCAACAAAATAATCACTTGCGCGCAGGCGTTTTTTCCGTCCAGACGTGATCCATCCCTTGCACGCGCGCTGGAGTGCAAGCTCTGGTAAACACTGGATAAACTGGAAAAAGGCCGGCTACAGACACTCCGGTCACGCCACTAACGCAACGCCGTTCACCATAAAAAATGACTCGCGTGCAAGCGTCAAGTCATAGTTTTTTACATAATTGTGACCGCAATATCTTGTGTGTCACATATGTGGATAACGGGGAGAAACCTAAAGAAATTTTTGCCGGCTAGCGACGTGTAAAGTTTCTGGGGAAAGGCCATCACACTGGAAAATTTGAATGAGATGCAAGCGCACTGTAAGCGTCGCGGCGCTCAGTGATCGGCTAAAGCCCCAAGATCAAAGCTTGCAAGAAGGTTTTTCAGCCCGGGTTCTTCCACCCGTTGGGCAGCCTCGTTGACGCTTACCCAATCGAGCCGACGTTCGCCGCGCTCAGGCCAATTCTTTTCCTGGTGCGAAAAATGCATAGGAAAAACATCAACGATGAAATCGCCGGATTCACCATCACACACATCGTGTTTTTCGTACGTGTATGTACCGATAGAAAAGGGCGCCACGTCGCCGCGCACGCCTGCTTCTTCATAGGCCTCCCTTTGCGCGGACTGTGCAAACGTCTTGCCGACCTGTGGCCAACCCTTGGGCAGAACCCAGCGGCCGGTTCCTCGGCTCGTAATCAACAAGATCTCAGGTCGATTTTTCTTGCGGCGATAAACGAGTGCAGCGACCTGGCAGATCCTGCCATCCGGCATTTCGATCCGCTTGTCCGATACGATTTCGTTTAGATAGGTTACGTTCAATGTTCCGCTCATTCCAGCTTATTTTCAGCAAGTGTGAACCGATTCGAATAATCCGCAATCGTTCTTTGGCTACAGTTTGCTGCTTATATGCGACTTATGACATTTTTTTGAACAGCAGTGCAAAAAAAAATAGATCGAAATTTCCAGCGGATGCCGCGAGAGCCCGACCAACGGATAACTGGAAAGGTTGGGCCACAAAGGATAACCTGTGCGAAACTACAATGGGAGGGACAATGACATCTTCCAGATCCTCGTTTGAAGAGGCTCCGCCTTTCGGTGCTGCAAGCTCACCAGAGGATGAAAACGTTAGTATCGTAGCGTCATGCGTTTACGCCAATGGCAAACGCATTGCAGATATCTCGATCGATGAAGCTGGAACGTGGACTCATAGGGAAGGACACGTGGTCTGGATCGGGTTGTTAGAGCCGGACGGCAAACTTCTGCACCGGGTTCAAAAGCAGTTCGGCCTGCATAGCTTGGCTATTGAGGATGCGGAACACGCTCATCAGCGTCCAAAGCTCGAGCAGTATGGTGACGCAATTTTTATCGTGGCGCGAACGGCACAACTGATCAATGGCCGTGTAGAGTTTGGTGAAACGCATGTTTTCCTTGGTAAAGGATATATCGTGAGCGTTCGCCACGGAGCGTCGACGTCGTATGCGGCCGTGCGGCAGCATTGGGAGACGTCACCTTATGCACTGGCAAAAGGTGAAGATTTCATCCTCTACGCAATTCTGGATTTTATCGTCGACAATTACATGCCGGTGCTGGAAGCAATCCATGATGAAGTGGAATCGATCGAGGACCGTGTACTCGCGAAACCTATGACCAGCAGCGATATCGAACGCCTGTACATGCTGCGCCGGGATCTTTTGCGCCTGCGTAACGCGATTGGACCGCTTGTCGACGTGTGTGGACGATTAAGCAATACGGATCTGCCGCAGATCCAGACAGCGATGCAGCCCCATTTCAGAGATGTCACCGATCACGTCCGCACTGTTCAGGAGAAGATCGATGGTTTGCGTGAGGTTTTAGCCTTTGCGTTTGAAGCGAGCTTACTCGTTGGCCAAAGTCAGGAAACCGTGATTTCCAAGCGCTTGGCCTCTTGGGCGGCGATACTGGCTGTGCCGACAGCTATCGCCGGCATATACGGCATGAATTTCAAGCACATGCCAGAGCTTGATTCTCCCCATGGGTATTACTGGGTGTTGGGAGCGATCGGACTTGTGTGCTTGACTCTATATTGGCGGTTCCGCAAGAGCGGCTGGCTTTAGAATGTTATCCGCCATGGCCCTTGGTGATCGGTTCCTGGTAGGTCAGGCCCATGTCCCACGGGAAATAGATCCAGGTATCCTGTGAGACTTCCGTCACGAAGGTGTCGATAAGCGGGCGCCCCTTGGGTTTCGCATAAACGGTAGCAAAATGCGCTTTCGGCATCATTTCGCGCACGATGGCAGCGGTCTTCCCTGTATCGGTCAGGTCATCAACGACCAGAATGCCTTCGCCTTCGTTCTCGAGAAGCCGTGGATCAACATTCTTCAGGACCTTGAGTTCGCCTTGCTCGTCGTAGTCGTGGTAGGATGCAATACACACCGTCTCGATCATACGAATGCCAAGCTCGCGACAGATGATGGCTGCCGGGACCAATCCACCGCGCGTAATCGCGACCATGGCGCGCCATTCACGCTGCATACCGGCAACACGCCAGGCCAAGGCGCGGGCATCCCTATGGAATTGGTCCCAAGAGACCGGAAAAGCTTTGTCGGGAAGGGACATGGCACGCACTCCATCAGAAAAATGCAATGTAGCGGAAAATCCGCCAGGAATGCATCCCGCAATAGCGGTAAAAGCAAGCCGCTGGCAAGCCGCTTGCGTTATCCGCGATCTGTTCTGACGAGAAAAGTGTGATTATTGCGGCCTGTTCAGCGCGACATCAATGTCAGGCAGGGCATATCAGCCATTATAGAGCTGGTTACACCGCCGAAGACCCATTCCTTTAATCGAGACTGGCTATAAGCTCCCATTACGAACAATGACGCATTGTTTTCCGCAATCCAGCGTCGCAGTACCTTGTCGGCAGATTCGGCGTTCGAATTGATGGTGTGGGGATGTACATTGACACCGTGGCGACGAAGCGCATCAGAAAGCGGTGTGCCGGGGATATCGACATTCGGATCGTTGGATTTCTTTGGATCAACCCAGACGATATCGACACTTTCAGCCTTGAGCAGTAACGGGAGTGAATCGAATGCAGCGCGCGATGCTTCGCGCTTGCCATTGAAGGCAACAACGACACGATCGATCTTTTCCGGCAGTTTGGTTTTGTAAGGGACAAACAGAACAGGTCGGCCGCTTTCCATGACCAGCGGATCGGTGACGTCGTTGACGCTATCTGGATCATCAGGATCAGGTTGACCGGCAATTATGATGTCGGCTCGGAGGGCGCTTTGCGTAACGCCGGCGGATGGGCTGCTGCTTTCGGATCGTACAATGCGGAACTCATGGGAGATGGTTCCAGTCGACATCTCCGCCCCAAAAAGAGCTGAAATCGCTTCGGAGTTTTCCTTGTGGCGCTGTTCATGGGCTTCGAACAATGTCGTGTCGGCAAAACCTGTGGGATCGGCATAAACAATCGGCGAGGGGATCGTATAGAGGCCGATGATATGCGTGCGTTCGCTGGACGAAGCGATCAACCTTGCGGCGCCTATAACCTTCTTTGCCTCACGCTCGCTGCGAATGAAAGCGATGATCGTCCGAAATGCCATGTTGGCCTCCATAGGTTGTTGCGTCCTTGAACGCATCAGGCAACATTATACGCCTTTCGCGCAATAGTTGCTTTTGCATTTTGGACAACTTGCGTGCTTCAAAAGCATTTCATTGTGCGGGTTGAGCGGCGATATTTGCAACCATCTCCTTCACGGCTGATTCAGCCGCAAGAAGTTTTTCTTCGTCGCGCGCCCTGATCACCAGCTCCGTCGAGAATTTGCCGTTTTCGTATTTGGGATAAGAACCGATGATCGTATCTGGATGAGCAGCCTGGATACTGCCGAGTGGAACGGCAATAGCACCTTCCCCAAACGGGCAATTCACTGAGCGGGACAATAGCTTCTTTCCCACTCGCAGGGTTGGAATCACATTGTCCAGCATAGCCTGAAAAACCGAAGGGACGCCCGCCATCACGTAGACATTGCCGATATGGAAACCGGGTGCAGTCGAAACTGGATTGGCGATGTGGGCCGAGCCGCGTGGCATCCGCGCCATGCGCTGGCGGCTTTCGGTGAATTCCATCCCGCGTGCTGCATAGTTATCGCCCATGAGTTTCATCGCTGCCGCGTCGTGTTCACAAGGGACATCAAACGCTTTTGCAACTGCATCAGCCGTTATGTCGTCGTGCGTTGGTCCGATCCCGCCGGACGTGAACACGTACTCATAACGTTCGCGCAGGGCATTCAGCGCTTCGACAATGCGATCCTCTTCATCCGGAACTATGCGAACTTCTTCAAGATCGATACCGACGGCTGTGAGAATATCAGCTAGGTGACCGATGTTCTTGTCCTTTGTCCGACCTGACAGCAACTCATCGCCGATCGCCAGCATGGCTGCGGTCACAACTTCATCAGTCATAAAAAATCTCCTAGCGGGAAAGCGACCGTAATTCTCCCAACGGATCGTCGCAAGCCATTTCGCTCAGGAAAGGTGAAGGAGCAAAGGTCAAAACCAGCGGCACTTGAGCGCTGGTGCGGACGGCGGGACTTGAACCCGCATGACCTATGGCCGACAGATTTTAAGTCTGTTGTGTCTACCGATTTCACCACGTCCGCGCATTTATGCTTTTCAACGGTTAAGGCGATTCCGTCAACGGTGATTTGCGATATGACTGATCAGCTCGGTCGAAAAGCGCCATTTCAAGCTGACGCCGCCATCTGGTTAAACCAACACCCTACACCTAAGGTCTCAATCTCTGGTGGATTTGGGCTTCGACCTGGACTAGAACGCGAGGTCTTCGAAGCAAAGAAATCGCTATGTCCGCTGTTCCATTTCAATTTCCGTTCGCAAATTTGACGAAAGTAGCGTCGCGAAATCCGGCACTCTTGCTGATTCTTCTCTATTTTGCGTTCCAGGTCTTTTTCCTGACGGCGATTTCGAATGGCGCGGGTGTGGATGACGCGGAGCAATTAGCCTATGTCGGTGCTCTGCAGTGGGGATATGGCGGGTCTCAGGCGCCACTCTATACGTGGATAAACAGCATCGCTGGAAATCTCTTCGGAATCAGCATGTTTACCATCTATCTCGTCAAGTTCGGTATGCTTGCGAGTTCATTTATCAGCGTCTATTTAGGCGCACGTCTGCTCGGCCTGTCTAAATCGGTAGCTGCTGCTGGCATGCTAGGCATATTCCTGCTGCCTCAAATCGCGTGGGAGTCACAACGGACGTTGACGCACTCCGTCGGAGGCACCACCGGCTGCGCTTGGGCATTTCTCGCCTTCGCCTGGCATATGAAATCCCGCTCCTGGCATTCGGCTGCACTGCTGGGGCTTGGCATCGCTTCGGGTCTGCTCGGAAAATTCAACGCAAGTTTCTTCCTTATCGGGCTCATTTTGGCTGGCTTCTCCATTCCCGAATATCGAGCCGTTCTTTTGACGCGAAAGAGCATTCTGATACTGCTTGTATTTATTACAGCCATAGCACCTACAGGCCTGTGGACGCTTTCGCATACGGAGAACCTGTTGGCGCGGTCACATAAATTCGAGATAGGTGAGGGCGGTAATTTCGTTGTCAGTCGTCTTCACGGCGAGTGGAAGCTCTTCCTCAATGGTGTTCTCTTCTCGGGAATAGCGCTGGTTTTCTTCGCGATTGCCTGGTGGCGGAGCCGGGCAGAACAAGTCTCTTCGCCTCGTCCCTGGAATGACGCGGAGAAATTCGTAGGCCGAACCTTGCTGTTTGCGCTGGCGGCTGTTTTTGTTGGAGTCCTCATCAGCGGTGCTGCCGAGGTGAAAGATCGCTGGCTCCAGCCGGTTTTGTTCTTGAGCCCGCTCTATCTGGCAACGCTTTTGGGGCGCTATATCCGAACTGACTTGCCGTTGAAACGCTTCGCGATTGTCGGTGCGATCTGCGGCCTGATCGTAATTCCAGGATTAGCGGTGAATATACTGTATGCCCGTGACGGTAAGGCGCCTTCTATTGGCCAGCTGGACTACGCGAAGCTTTTCACCGTGACGCGCGCCGTGGGAACTTACCAGACCGTCGTGTCAAATGGTCCCCAATTACCGGGAAATCTGCGTCTTTTCGACAGTTCAATCATTCCGGTGCATCTGGAAATGCCGAATGCCGTGTCACGCATCCGCTTCCCGGCACTTTTTGTCTGGTTCGGCGACGGGATGAATCCGGCTGTGTTAAGTTTACTGAACGGCGCCGGTATCGCCGCGCCGCCAGCAGACGTCAAGCAGGTGGATCTCACGTATAAATATTATCCCGATCAGTCAGCGCGGGTGAGCTATTTCATCGTTCCAGCAAAGTGAGGCTCTAGGGTCAGGACTCACTAATATGATCGAAATGGCGCCGGAAACGGCAAGAAGATGCGAGGAGAGATGCGAAGGGCGGGGTCTTTCCTCCGGCCAAGCAGCTCGACACTGCAGCTTGCAGCCGTTTCGGCGTCCGCAGGATAGGGTCCATTTGCCCAGCTACTTTGTCGCAAAGGCTCGACAATGGATAAACATTGCCATCGCCTTTGCTCCTCGTATCCGAACAAATGACCTCCTACCATTTCGACCAGATTAATGGGTCCTGACCCTAGTCTTCGACAAAAACCTCATCGCGCTTCTTGCGGATGCTTGGCAGCAGCACGACCACGAGAACGGCTGCTGCGAGTAACAAGAGCCCAAGACTGATAGGGCGATTGAGGAAGGTCATGGGATCGCCGCGCGACATGATCATGGCCCGGCGAAGATGCTCCTCCAGAAGCGGTCCAAGCACAAAGCCGAGCAGCAGGGGCGCCGGTTCGCAGCGGAGTTTTGCCAGCCCGTAACCGATGAGACCGAAGAAGGCGACAGCATATAGATCGAACACATTGGAATTAACGCTGTAAACGCCGATTGAACAGAAGGCGATGATGGCGGGAAACAACATGTAGTAGGGAATGGTCAACAGCTTAACCCAAAGCCCGATCAGCGGCAGGTTAAGCAGAATCAACATGAGATTTCCGATCCACATGGAGGCAATGATCCCCCAGAACAAGGCAGGTTGTTCGGTGGCAACGTTGGGACCAGGAACGATACCCTGAATGATCATGGCGCCGATCATCAAGGCCATGACCGGATTGGCCGGTATGCCAAGCGTCAGCATAGGGATGAACGATGTTTGCGCGCCGGCATTGTTGGCTGATTCAGGGCCTGCCACCCCGGCGACAGCACCCTTGCCAAACTCGTCGGGCGTACTCGAGATCCGTTTCTCGACCGTATAGGATGCGAAAGACGCAAGAATGGCTCCGCCACCGGGCAAGATGCCGAGGGCGGAGCCAATTACCGTTCCGCGCAAGATCGGTGCGGTCATTTCTTTCCAGTCCTGTCGCGTGGGCCAGAGATTGGTGACCTTTTTGATCATCACATCGCGGTCATGCTCGTTTTCAAGGTTACGCAGAATTTCGGCGATGCCGAATACGCCGACTGCAAGCGCAACGAAATTCAACCCATCAGACAATTCGAGAATTCCGAGATTGAATCGTGGCGTACCGGTATAAATATCTGTCCCAACGAGCCCGAGAAGCAGGCCAAGAACCACCATGCCGAGTGCTTTGACGACGGAACCATGGGCGAGAGCGACGGAGGAAACGAGGCCGACGATCATCAGCGAGAAATATTCCGGCGACCCGAATCTCAAAGCGACGGCTGTCAATGGCGGAGCAAACACGGCTACCAAGATGGTCGACACCGTTCCGGCAAAGAACGAACCTATAGCCGCAATTGAAAGTGCAGCCCCTGCGCGGCCCTTTCGCGCCATCTGGTATCCATCGATGGCAGTGACTGCAGACGAGGATTCGCCAGGCATGTTGATCAGGATAGCGGTAGTTGAGCCGCCATATTGCGCGCCGTAGTAGATGCCCGCCAGCATGATGAGTGACGAGACCGGTTCGAGCTGAAAGGTGATAGGCAAAAGCATGGCGATCGTCGCAGTCGCACCGATACCGGGAAGCACGCCGATAAGCGTACCGAGGATGACCCCGATGAAGCAGAACAAAAGGTTGTAGGGCGAAGCTGCAGTCGCAAATCCGAGGACGAGATTGTTAAGAAGATCCATTTTGCGGCCTCACTGCCCAAGCCAGGGGCCAAAACGCCGGAAGGGCAGACCGAGCGCATAACTGAACACGATTACAGAAAACAATGTCAGGCCGCCAACCAGCAAGAGCGCGGTTCCGGGGCGCATCTTCGTACTTGCAAAAGCCGCAACCAGTCCCGTCAGAAAAAGTGATGGCACGAAGCCTAGTCCACGGACGGTGAGGCCAAACAGTATCGGTGCCGGCAAAATGAATAGCATACCGCGCCATGCAATTGGCCCCATTGGTTCATGCTGTAGCTGAGTACCCTGAACGATGACGATTATGCCAAGAAGAATAAGGATTCCGGCCAATACAAACGGAAAATAACCTGGTCCCATGCGGAGTGCTGTGCCAAGTTCAAGGCCATATGCCTGTATCGCAAAGAAAAGGCCTATGAATATAAACAGTGCGCCGCAGATCAAATCGCGCGAACTAAAACTAAGATTTCTCATATGTTCCCCACGGCCGTTTGACGCTATAAAAAAGGCCGGAAGCGCTCTCCCACTCCCGACCCACAGTCTGCTAATCAGCGTATTGGCCGGCCGCCTCAATGACCGGCTTCCAGCGGGTCACTTCGCTTTCAAGCTTTGACTTCAGCCCTGCGGGCGTTGCTTCCGCATCAGTCGACGGCACCGTGCCCAGTTCAGCAAATCGAGCGATGATGTCGGGGTCTTTCAACGCTTTTTGCAGGGATGCCGAGAGTTTCTGGGTTACCTCTGCGGGTGTTCCCTTCGGTGCGTAAATACCGTGCCAAATACCCACCTGCATGCCCGGCAGGCCGGCTTCCGCAACGGTTGGTAGATCGGGGAGGGCATCGAGTCTCTTGGCTGATGTCACTCCATAGGCTTTGATCGTACCGCCTTTGATCTGTTTGGTTGTATTGGTGGTCTGATCGCACATCAAATCTACCTGACCACCGAGGAGATCTGTCATGGCAGGACCGGTGCCTTTGTAAGGTACAGTTGTCAGCGGTGTCTTGATCTCACTCATGAACAACATCCCGCAAAGATGGGAAGCAGCGCCAATACCGGCATTCGCAAGGGTGATCTTGTCGGCATTTGCCTTGACGTATTCAACAAGGCCTTTGAGATCAGTCGGCTCGAAATCCTTCTTTGCCACAATGGTCATTGGAACATCTGTGACCAGCCCCACATATTCGAAGGCGTTGAGCGTGTCATAGGGCAGCTTGCGATATAGCGTGGCGCTGGTTGCCATGCCGATGTGATGCAGCAACAGCGTGTATCCATCCGGGTCTGCCTTCGCCACCTGGGAGGCCCCTAGCGTGCCACCCGCTCCGCCCACATTTTCTACGATGATCTGCTGACCGAGGTCCTTTGACATGCTTTCGGCGACAAGTCTGGTAACGGTATCAGTTGGGCCGCCCGCCGCGAACGGCACCACCATGGTGATACTGCGTTCAGGATAACCCTGCGCAAATGCGCTACCCGAGATGACGGCAATGGCAGCTGTGGCGGCCAGTGAAGTAAAGAGTTTGAGCATTAAATTTCCTCCCAGAACAACGCTTGTGAATTGCCGCAGTCAGACACGCCAACATTTCTCCCCGGTCATTGGCAACTCCGTTTTCGACGCGGCGCATGAGACCTATCGGACGCAACGATCGTGGTTCTGTCAAGCAATTCATGGATTTCTCCGAATTTTTTGAGAATTCCACTGTGAACAGGGCAGTCACGTTGTTTTTTGGTATATGCATATTCGAAGAGATCAGGCGATCGGAGTGATGACGATGAGCAAACAGGCAGGCAAACCAGCGACATGGACGGAATCAGCGCCATTGCTCGTGGATGTTGCGATGGGCCGCAAAGATGCGGATCTGGTTGTCCGCAACGGTCGTTTGGTAAGCGTCTATTCCGGAGAAATCATCGCTGGTATTGATCTTGCCATCGTGGCCGGGCGCTTTGCCTTTGTCGGGCAAGGAGCGGAGCACTGCATCGGGCCGAAAACGAAGGTAGTTGACGCGGGTGGACGTTATCTGGTGCCTGGTCTGTGCGACGCGCATATGCATGTCGAAAGCGGTATGGTCACGGTGACTGAGTTTACGCGGGCCGTCATTCCTCATGGTACTACGTCGATGTTCATCGATCCGCATGAGATCGCCAATGTGTTGGGGCTCGATGGCGTCCGCCTGATGCACGACGAAGCGCTCGCCATGCCGATCAATGTGCACGTGCAGATGCCGAGTTGTGTTCCATCGGCACCGGGATTGGAGAATGCAGGTGCCTCTATAAGCCCGGACGACGTTGCCGAAGCGATGACATGGCCCAATATCATCGGTCTCGGGGAGGTGATGAACTTTCCTGGCGTCGCCAACAACGATGCAACTATGCGGGGTGGCATTGACGCCACCGTAAACGCCGGAAAGACTGTTGGAGGGCATTTCGCATCGCCTGAGCTTGGACGAGCCTTCCATGGATATGTTGCGGGTGGTCCTGAAGATGATCACGAGGGTACCCGTATGGAGGACGCCATTGCCCGTGTGCGTCAGGGCATGCGGGCTATGCTCCGTCTTGGATCCGCTTGGTATGATGTTGCCCGCCAGATCAAAGCGGTTACGGAACAGGGTCTCGATCCGCGCAATTTTATCCTGTGCACTGATGACAGTCACTCCGGCACGCTTGTAAACGAAGGTCATATGGACCGTGTTGTACGTCACGCCATAGCCCAGGGGCTAAAGCCTGTGACGGCGATCCAGATGGCGACACTCAATACAGCGCAGCACTTTCGGCTGGAACGGGAGATCGGCTCAATCACACCGGGACGACTTGCAGATTTCCTTATCGTATCAGACTTGCCAAATCTGACGATCGACCGTGTTTACGCGCGGGGCGTGCTTGTGGCGGAGAAAGGTAAGCTCATCGCTGAGATTCCGGCCTACAACTATCCGGCATTTGCCAAGAATACGATCAAGCTCGGAAAAAATTTGAAGGCCAAGGATTTCGATATCAAGTCTCCGAAACCAACAAAGCAAATTACCGCGCGTGTGATCGGCGTCATCGAAAATCAGGCGCCGACAAAAGCGCTGGAAGCGGAGTTGTCAGTCTCCGACGGCATCGTCCAGATGGATCGGCGCAATGATGTCTGCCAAATCGCACTTGTCGAGAGGCATCGTGGAACGGGGAAGGTCGTTAACGGCTTTGTCTCCGGCTTTGGCTATACGCTTGATTGCGCTATGGCCTCAACTGTCGCCCACGATAGCCACCACATGATTGTCGTTGGCACCAACAAAGACGACATGGCGAAAGCTGCCAATCGGCTTGGCGAAGTTGGCGGTGGTGTGGTGCTGTTTTCTAAGGGCCGAGAACTTGCCATGGTGGAAATGCCGATCGCTGGCCTGATGTCTGACCAGCGCGCCGAAATCGTCGCAGCAAAGGCGGATAAACTCGTCAACGCTATGCGCGCGATGGGCTGTACTCTCAACAATGCCTACATGCAGCATTCGCTGCTGGCGCTGGTGGTTATTCCGGAATTGCGTATATCTGATGTCGGGATTATCGATGTCCGGACATTTACGAAGGTTGACCTGTTCCTATGACTGCATTCATCAAGGCCGTGGATCGCGCGACGGAAAAAATGCGCGTGCTCTTTCCAGAAACACCGTTGCAGCTCAACCATTATCTTTCCCACAAATATGGCGCACAGATCTGGCTCAAGCGCGAAGATCTGTCACCTGTGCGGTCCTACAAGATCAGGGGCGCGTTCAATTTCATCTCTCATTATTTGAGCGAGCACAAGTCCGAGGATTCGTCTTTCGTTTGTGCCTCGGCTGGAAACCACGCGCAAGGTTTTGCCTTCATCTGCCGGCATTTTGGCAAAATGGGTGTCGTTTTCATGCCGGTGACGACGCCGCAACAAAAGATCGACAAGACGCGCAGTTTTGGCGGCGAGTTCATCGAAATCCGCCTGTTCGGAGATATCTTCGATCAATGCTACGCCGCTGCGCAGGACTATGCTGCGGAGAGCGGGGCAATTATGGTTCCGCCTTTCGACCACATGGATATCATCACTGGGCAAGCGACCGTGGCGCATGAAATCGCCACGCAGCTGCCGGACAAACGCAAGCCCGACCTGATGATCCTGCCTGTCGGCGGTGGCGGGCTTTCCGGTGGTGTTACACGCTATCTTGGCGATCTCGGTTGGGAGACCCGCTTCCGCTTCGTGGAACCAGCCGGTGCGCCAAGTCTGAAACGCAGTCTCGAAGCAGGCAAACGTATCAAACTAGACACCGTGGACAATTTCGTTGACGGCGCCGCAGTTGCGGAAATTGGCCGTGAAAACTTCAAGTTACTCAAAGGCTTCACGGCAGACTCTGTGACTTTGATTCCAGAAAATCGTCTGAGCTCAACTATCCTTGAGATGCTTAACATCGAGGGCATCGTTGTGGAACCCGCGGGCGCTCTCGCCATCGATGCGCTCAAGGATTTCAAGAAGAGCGATATCAGGAACAAGCGGATCGTCCTGGTCATATCCGGCAGCAATTTCGATTTTGAACGCCTGCCGGAGCTGAAAGAGCGGTCACTGCGATACGAGGGACTGAAGAAGTATTTTATCTTCCGGTTTCCCCAGCGGCCCGGCGCTTTGCGGTCGTTTCTAGACCTTTTGGGACCGGACGATGACGTTGCCCGCTTCGAATACCTCAAAAAGTCCGCGCGTAATTTCGGTTCAGTCCTCATCGGTATCGAAACGAAGAACAAGCTCAATTTCGACTTGCTGTTCAAACGTTTCGATGAGGCAGGTTGGGCATATCAGGACATCACCGATAATGAGACCATTGCCGGGTTGATTATCTAAGGAGGCATCGTGACCTGCTGGATCATCCTGTTTCGTGGTGTCGGCGGTGATACGTTGCTTCCTGTGCAGCCATTGAAAGCGGCCTTGGTCGAGGAAGGCTTTGAGTCCGTTGTAACCTATATCAATACCGGCAATGTCGTTCTTACCTCAAACGATAGGCCAAAGCGCATCGCTAAGCGTGTGGCTACGACCGCATTGGAGCATTTTGGCTTCTCCAAGCACATCATGATCGTTAGTAGGGCGGAATGGGCCAAGCTCATTACCCAAAATCCATTCCCGCTGGCTGTGAGTGAACCGGCCAAACTTCATGCCTATGTTCTGGAGCGGACACCTGATGCAGAGGCGGTGAAGGCGTTGGAGCAAAAAGCGATAGGGCCGGAGCAGTTCGAGATAAGGGGAAGGGTGCTGTATTATTACACGCCGCAAGGTGTTTCGAATGCAAGACTGCATCCTAAGATTGAAAAAACATTGAGAGTTGCAGCTACAGCGAGAAACTGGAATACAGTGCTCAAGCTGGCCCATTTGGCTAAGCAAATGGCGGGGGATGCAAAGTGACTATCTATATTGTGCTGTTTCGCGGCATCAATGTTGGCGGCAACAAAAAAGTTAAGATGGAAACACTGCGGAATATGCTTGTCGAGGCGGACTTCGAGGGTGTGAAAACCTATGTACAAAGCGGCAACGTCGTTCTCAAGTCCAACAAGACGGCGCGCCAGATTGCCGAGACAATTTCGGGCATTTTTTTGAAAACATTTGGTTTCGAATCGCGTGTCTCCATCCGTAGTATTGATGAATGGAACTGTATGATCGCGAAGAATCCTTATCCCCAAGCGCAGGAAAACCCAAAGTCGCTTCACGCCGTCATTCTTGACGACGACCCGACTGACACTGCGCTTGAAAATTTTGCCAGCAAGGCGAGTGAAACCGAAAGTTTTACTGTCAGGAACCGTGTTCTTTACCTCTATACGCCCGACGGCTTTGGCATTTCGAAACTTGCCCTCGCACTCGACAAGGTGCTGAAAGCGCCGCTCACCGCGCGCAACTGGCGCACCGTCTTGGCTCTTCAAAAACTGGCAGAAGCGGTCTGATCGGCAATCAGCCTTTCGAGTACCGTGAAAATACGCGGGTCGTTGCACTGCGCCACATTGAAACGCATGTAGGAAGATGCGGCCTGCGACTGGCTGAACACATTACCTGGCGCAAAAATTACCCCTTCTGCCAGTCCGCGCTGCGCAATTTTTGCAGCATCCACGCCTTCGGGCAGTTTGCACCACAGAAACATGCCGCCGCGCGATTCGATCCAGGGAGCCAGGCCGAGCGGCTTCAGCTTGGCGATCGTTTCGCCCATGCTCTTTGCCAGTTGCGCGCGCAGGCCGTGCATGTGCTTGCGATAGCTTCCATCCTTCAGCATGAACAGTACGAGTTCTGCACCCAGGCGTCCGCCGCCAAAGGATGTAGCGATGCGCAAATCCACCAGCCCTTCGATCCAGTCGCGCCGCGCAGCGATGAAGCCGCAGCGAACAGATGCCGATAGCGATTTGGAAAAGCTGCCGATATGCACGACTCGATCGAGCCCATCGAACGCAGCTAGCCGAGGCGCTGGTTCATGTTCGAAATCGGCAAAAATATCATCTTCGATGATTGTCAGATCGTGCTGTTCTGCAAGCTTGAGCAGCCGATGGGCGACGACGGGCGAAAGCACTGCGCCAGTGGGATTATGCAGGGCGGAATTGGTAATGTAGAGGCGCGGCCGGTGTTCCGAAAGCGCTTCCGCAAATTGATCGAGGTCGGGACCATTTGGCGTGTAAGGTACCCCGATCACCTTGGCTCGATGCGCCTTGAGCAAGGCGTGGAAGTTGAAATAACACGGGTCGTCCACAATGACGGCATCCCCAGGCTCAATCAGGAAACGGCAAAGCAGATCGATTGCCTGCGTGCCCGATTCCGTCAACATGATCTGGTCGGGCACCGCCTCAATGCCATGGCCACCCATGCGGCGCGCAAGTAATTGGCGCAATGGTTTCAACCCTAGCGGCGATGCATAGTCGGTGAGGGAGGACCCATCCGCCCTTGCCATGGCGCGCAGGGCCCGGCGAATTCCTGCTTCAGGCATCCATGAGGATGGTAGCCAACCGCAGCCGGGCATCATCGTACTGTCATTTGCATCGAGTGATGTGCGCGACACCCATAGCGGATCAATGGCATGGTCCAGCCGCGGCCCGATTTCCGCCAGTGACAAAGGCGGTAGATGACCGGCGACATAAAAGCCTGAGCCGCGTCGGGACAAGATGACGCCTTCGGCCGCGAGCCGGTCGTACGCCTCGACGATTGTCGATTTCGATACTGACAACGTCTCGGCAAAACTGCGTATCGAGGGGAGTTTTGCTCCCGGCGTGAGTGCGCGCCCGGCAATACGTTGACGGACCTCGTACATCACGCGATTGACCAGCGTACCGCCTTCGAGCTTGAGTTCAACGGTTTTGTCCATCTGTACTGCTTGCCATCCCATGACAGTTTGCGTGTATTGTACTGTACCGTATCTGGAAAATCTACGGCGCAAGGTGGATACAGCTCACGATGTGATCGCATGGCAGAGAAAATATGGACAAGATAACAAGCGGCTGGATTAACGGATTTATCGGCGTACTTATTTTCAGTGGATCGTTACCGGCGACACGTGCGGCCGTTGCTGGATTCGATCCCATCTTCGTGACCGGTGCGCGTGCCACGATTGCAGCTGCGCTGGCGCTTGCCCTGCTAGTAGCCTTCCGCGAAAAGCGCCCGATGAGGACGGATCTCGGCCCGCTATTCGTAACTGCCATGGGTGTCGTCGTTGGCTTTCCGCTTCTGACCGCACTGGCACTGCGTCACATCACGTCAGCTCATTCCATTGTGTTTATCGGGCTTCTGCCACTTGCGACTGCCATTTTTGGTGTGTTGCGCGGTGGTGAGCGCATGCGTCCTATGTTCTGGCTGTTTTCCTGTGCGGGCAGCCTACTCGTTGCTGGATTTGCATTGACGCAGAATTTCGCAGCATCGCTAACCGGCGATCTGTTGATGTTCGCGGCAATTGTTGTTTGCGGTCTCGGCTACGCGGAAGGTGCCCAGTTGTCGCGCAAATTGGGGGGCTGGCAGGTGATCTGCTGGGCGCTGGTCCTTTCGTTGCCAGTCATGCTACCCCTGACCCTCTATGTCTTCCCGTCGGATTTGAGCATCATCAAACAGCCCGCCTGGATTGGCCTCTTCTACGTCTCGCTTTTTTCAATGCTGATAGGTTTCATTTTCTGGTATCGCGGGTTGGCTCAAGGCGGAATTGCGGCTGTCGGTCAACTGCAGTTGCTACAACCCTTCTTTGGTTTGGTTCTCGCTGCGACACTGCTGCACGAATCCGTTAGCTGGCCGATGATCGCCGTCACTGTTGCAGTGATACTATGCGTGGCGGGGGCCAAGCGTTTCGCCAAATAGCTTGTTCGTTTTGCGTCGCACAATAAAATCGTTTGCTTTTTGGCATAAGAAGGCCCATATGCCGGTCAGGCGCTTGGACCGGGCAACCCGGTCTTCCAGTTAAGGACTTCGTGGCGTCTGAGACCCATCCGCATGATGCGATGGGCACGGCTGCGCAAGTCGCATGAACCCAAAGCCATTGGCACAGGGTTCCTCGCGTCTCGTCGTTTATCCCAAAATTATTGCACGCAGGTTGCGCCCTGTGATGCGTTGTGTGGCCCGCGGTTTTCCGCGCCGGCCAATGAAAGAAGATTGAATTGGAAACTATTGAAACAAACGGCTTTGCCGCCATGGGTCTGAATGCCGTCCTGCTCAAAGCAGTCGAGGCAGCCGGAATGGCCACTCCAAAGCCCATCCAGGCACAGGCCATCCCTGCACAGCTCGCTGGTCAGGACATTCTTGGTATCGCCCAGACGGGGTCCGGCAAGACTGCGGCATTCGCCCTGCCGATCCTGCAGAAAATCCTCACCATCGGTGACAAGCGCAAGGGCAAGACTGCCCGTGCGCTCATCCTTGCTCCAACGCGCGAACTTGCCGTACAGATCGAAGAAACGTTCCGTACACTGGCAAAAGGCGCGCACATTTCGACCGCACTCGTTCTTGGTGGTGTTTCGCGCATTGCGCAGATCAACAAGATGCAAGGCGGCGTCGATGTTTTGATCGCAACGCCGGGTCGTTTGACCGACCTTGTGCGCGACAACCGCGTCGATCTCTCGGAGACGCGCTGGCTCGTGCTCGATGAAGCTGACCGCATGCTCGACATGGGCTTCATCAACGATGTGAAGCGCATTGCCAAGGGCACTCATCGCGATCGCCAGACGGCTCTGTTCTCGGCGACAATGCCGCAGGAAGTTGCCACATTGGCTGCAAGCCTGTTGCGCAATCCCGTTCGTGTCGAAGTTGCGCCGCAGGGTACAACGGCCGCCGAGATCAAGCAGGTCGTACACATGATCCCGACGAAGCAGAAGAAGCAGGTTCTATCCGCCATGCTCAAGGATGAGGACTTGTCATCGGTTATCGTCTTTACCCGGACCAAGCATGGTGCTGACGCGGTCACACGCGTTCTGGAGAAAGACGGCTATAATGTTGCGGCCATTCACGGCAACAAGTCGCAAAATGCACGCCAGCGCGCGCTGAACGGCTTCAAGGATGGTTCCGTGCGCATTCTGGTCGCAACCGACATCGCCGCACGCGGCATCGATGTCGTCGGTATCAGCCACGTGATCAATTTCGATCTGCCGGATGAGCCAGAGAGCTATGTCCATCGGATTGGTCGTACGGGCCGTAACGGCGCATCTGGCAAGGCGATCACGCTTTATGATCCGGCGGAAGAGGCTTCCAAGTTCAAGGCTGTCGAACGCGTGACGCGCATGCGTCTGCCAATGGCGGATTCGCCGATCGACCTCTCGAGCCTGCCTGCTCGTGCTGCCAATAGCGACCAGCGCCCGCCGCGTCGCGAAGGCGGCGGTAATGGTGCGCCTGGTAAGAAGCCGCATCGCGGCCAGTCTGCTGGCAAGCCGCGTGAACCACGTGGTGAAAAGGTATGGAGCAATGATGCGGGTGCCCCCGCACAGAAGCGTCCATTCCGCCGGAACAAAAAAGGCTTCGGCGCAAGGGCTGCTTAACAGCTTCTGTTGACGTATTATCAGGCCGCCGGCACATCGTGTCGGCGGCCTTTTCATATGTGTCTTTGAAACAAATATCCGCATATCGTCTGGTTTGAAAAATTCTATGCTTGAACGGTTTGATCGGGACAAATAGGTTCAAGCCACGCAGAATGAAGGACTTGGCCTATGTATGATTCAGTGATCGACACCATCGGAAACACGCCGCTCATTCGTCTCAAGAAGGCTTCTGACCTCACTGGCTGCGAAATTTACGGCAAGGCCGAATTCCTGAATCCGGGCCAGTCCGTCAAGGATCGCGCAGCGCTCTATATAATCCGCGACGCCGAGGAACGCGGGCTTCTGAGGCGAGGTGGTGTGATCGTCGAGGGCACAGCGGGCAACACGGGTATCGGGCTTACCATGGTTGCCAAGACGCTTGGCTACCGCACTGTCATCGTTATTCCCGAAACGCAGAGCCAGGAAAAGAAAGATGCCCTCCGCCTTCTCGGTGCCGAGTTGGTAGAAGTGCCCGCTGTCCCCTACAGGAACCCGAATAATTATGTAAAGGTCTCCGGCCGTCTCGCGGAGCAGATGGCAAAAACCGAGCCGAATGGCGCCGTCTGGGCCAACCAGTTCGATAATGTCGCCAATCGCCAGGCGCATGTGGAAACGACGGCACAAGAGATATGGCGTGATACGAATGGCAAAGTGGATGGGTTCATATGCGCAGTGGGCTCGGGCGGCACACTCGCCGGGGTAGCGCAGGGACTGAAAGCCAGGGACGCGAACATCAAGATCGGACTTGCTGATCCACTGGGTGCTGCATTGTTCTCCTACTACACGACCGGCGAGTTCAAATCTGAGGGTAACTCGATCACCGAAGGCATTGGGCAGGGCCGTGTCACCGCAAATCTTGTAGGATTTACGCCAGACTTTTCCTATCAGATCCCTGACGCTGAAGCGCTTGAGATTGTTTTCGATCTCGTCGAGGAAGAAGGGCTGTGTTTGGGGGGATCGTCGGGGATCAATATTGCCGGCGCGATCCGCATGGCGCGGGATATGGGGCCGGACAAGATTATCGTGACGGTGCTCTGCGACTACGGCAATCGCTATCAGTCCAAAATGTTCAATCCGGAGTTCCTGCGCTCCAAGGACTTGCCAGTTCCGGCATGGATGGAAGCAAAGGTCAATATATCTGTTCCCTTCGAGAATGCATCGTGATGGCATACGATACGGCTATTCTTTTTCGCGAAGATTCTTATCTTGAAGCAATCGAAGCGACAGTATTGGCGATAAACGAGCGCGGCGGCATCCTGACCGACCGAACAGTGTTTTACGCGACATCGGGAGGCCAACCCGGCGATACCGGTGTTTTCGTTCGCTCCGATGGCTCAACGATCGCCATCGCTGCAACTGTGACCGGTGAGAGCAAGGAAGAAATCATCCATGTACCTGCGCCCGAACAGCCCGTTCCGGCCATCGGCGAAAAGCTAACCCTGCGCCTCGATTGGGACAGGCGCTACAAGTTGATGCGAATGCATACGGCGTGCCACCTGCTCAGCGTCGTTTGCCCGTTTCCGATCACAGGCGCGGCAGTCAGCGAAGACGACAGCCGCGTTGACTTCGATCTGCCGGACGCGGGTGTGACCAAGGAAAGCGTTACCGAGAAGATGATGGAACTGGTGAACGCCAATCATCCGATCTTCACCCGATGGATTACGGACGATGAACTCGCTGCGAATCCCGGCCTGATCAAGTCCAAGAACGTAAGGCCGCCGACAGGGACGGGGCGCATCAGGCTGGTTTGTATTGGCGAAAACGCTTCGGTCGATTCGCAGCCGTGCGGCGGAACGCATGTCGCGACGACCGGTGAAGTTGGCACGATCCATATCGGAAAAATCGAAAAGAAAGGCAAGGAAAACAGGCGGTTCCGCATCCGCTTCGGTCCTTTGCCAGAGGGAGTATGAACGTGGCAGACAAAAGCCCTTTTGTGGTTTCAGCCGATTGGCTGCAGGAAAGACTTGGCCAGCCCGGTCTCAGCATTCTCGATGCGTCCTGGTATCTTCCTGCTCAAAACCGGGATGCCAAAGCTGAATATGAAGCAACCCACATTCCCGGTGCGATTTTCTTCGACCACGAAGAGATGTCGGATCCGGATTCATCGCTGCCGCACACCCTTCTCAATCCCGAAGCTTTCGCAGCGGCCATAAGCAGCATGGGGATCACCAACGACGATACGATCGTCGTTTATGATGGACCTGGAATGACGACATCGCCGCGCGTCTGGTGGATGTTGCGAACGTATGGGGCAAAAAACGTCTCCATACTGGACGGTGGATTCGACAATTGGAAAAACGCCGGCAGACCGGTTACCGACGAGGTGACCAAGATTGCCCCCTCGGCCTTTGTCCCGAACTTTGAAGCAAGCAAGGTGGCGAGTTTTACCAAAATGCGCGATATCGTTGAAAGCAAGTCACGGCAGATCGCGGATGCGCGCTCGGCCGGTCGCTTCAAGGGTGTCGACCCGGAGCCACGCGCTGGACTGCGGTCCGGCCACATGCCCGGCGCACGAAGCGTTCCGGCGTCTAGCCTCGCTGACAATGGTTATCTCAAGGATATCAGTGGTTTGAGAAAGGTTTTCGATGATGCCGGCGTGGACTTGTCGAGCCCCGTCGTGACGAGTTGTGGGTCCGGGATAACAGCCGCCGTGATTACGCTTGCACTCGAATCGGTCGGTCATAAGGATAATGTTCTCTATGACGGTTCGTGGAGTGAATGGGGCGCAAGCAAAGATACACCTGTTGTTGCGGGCGAAGCATAAGCCATGACGAAGCCGCGAATATTGAAGACGCGCGTTACACATCTGGAGATGGCGGAGCGGCCGACGCAATCCGTACCGACACCCGTCAGTTTTAAACTGGCGCTGATGCGCGCCACGAAGATTTCATTGCCCTTCTATCGCTTTCTCTATGAACAGGTCGGCAAGCCGCATCATTGGTCTGTACATCGCCGTCTCAGTGATGAAGAGTTGGCAGCAATCATCCATCGTAACAATGTCGATATACATGTCCTCTACGCCGATGGTTCCCCGGCAGGCTTTTTTGAACTTGTCCTCGATGAGGAGCAGGCGGTCACTGAAATTCTTTATTTCGGTCTGGTACCGGAGTTCCAGGGCAGGGGGCTCGCCAAGTTCTTCCTGAATGAAGCCATCCTGACGGCATGGATGAGCAGCCCGCAACGAGTAATTATTGAAACTAATACGTTGGATAGTCCACGCGCACTGCAAATGTATCAAAGAATGGGTTTTAAACCGGTGAGTTTTGCAGAAGCAGAAATAGAGGCTTGGGACTAACAGTCTCCGCAAGAATCGGGTGGTTTGCAGTCAAATTTCGGTGTCTCCTTGCTTTAACAAAGGAGGCACCCGATGAGACCGATCCGATTTATTGCCATGACGACAACACTGGCCCGTCACTATCAAGCGGGCGGGGCTGACGCGAATGGTCAGATACCTGAAACCTATACGTCCGACGGCGATGGCGTTCCCTGCCGGCATTGTCTGCAGAACGTACAGGCGGGTGAAAAATATCTGGTCTTGTCGCACCGTCCATTCCCCGCTCCGCAACCCTACGCTGAAACAGGTCCGATTTTCCTGCACGCGGAGGCGTGCGAGCGTCACGCGGAAACTGCAGAACTACCGGAAATGTTCAATGAGAACAGCGATTACATACTTCGCGGCTATTCCTGCCAGGACCGTATCGTTTACGGCACCGGAGGTGTGATCAAGACCGATGGCATTGCGGTCCGGGCCGAGGAATTGCTGACGCGGGACGATGTCGCTTATGTCCATATGCGATCAGCAAGAAACAACTGCTTCCAGTGCCGTATTGAACTTGCATGAAGAAAGCCCGGATGACGCTTTAGGGTTCAAGTTTTGACTGCACATGCCTTCAACCGATACCACTGCGTCGTCCATCCCCACCTCGCCGTCATCCTCGGGCTCGACCCGAGGACCACCTTTCTTGAAAAAACAAGAATGTGGCGCTGTAATTTGAGCATCCCCAATGGGTCCTCGGGTCAAGCCCGAGGATGACGGCGAGGGAGGAGCGCTTCAGTCGAGGCGCCCTCCGAAGGCTTCCGATTTTATGCAGCAATATCAGGCGGCTATTGCCGATTTTGCCTCGACCATCTCGAGGCCGAGTGCCTCGGCAACAGCCTGGTTGGTAATACGTCCCTTGTGGACGTTAAGGCCGTTGCGCAGATGCGGATTGTCGATCAGGGCCTTGACGCCGCGATCGGCCAGTTGCAGGCCGTACTGCAAAGTCGCATTGTTCAAAGCATGAGCGGACGTGACCGGCACGGCGCCCGGCATGTTGGCCACGCAGTAGTGAATGATACCGTCTACGTCGTAAGTCGGGTCGGAATGCGTGGTCGCATGCGATGTCTCGAAGCAGCCGCCCTGATCGATCGCAACGTCAACGATAACCGCACCCTTCTTCATGCCGGAGAGCATCTCGCGCGTCACAAGCTTTGGCGCGGCCGCACCCGGAATCAACACCGCGCCGACGACGATGTCAGCAGAAAACACTTCATCATCAAGGGCTTCGATGGTTGAGTAGCGCGTATGAATACGCCCGCGGAAAATGTCATCCAGCTGGCGCAGGCGCGGAATGGAGCGATCAAGAATGGTAACGTCGGCGCCAAGGCCGGTTGCCATCATGGCAGCATTGATGCCAACGACCCCGCCGCCGATAATGGTGACCTTACCGGGTAGGACGCCGGGGACGCCGCCAAGCAGTACGCCTCGGCCGCCATTGGCCTTTTGAAGCGCCGTCGCACCAGCCTGTATGGCCAGGCGCCCGGCAACTTCGGACATCGGCGCCAGCAACGGCAAGCCGCCGCGGTCGTCGGTGACGGTTTCATAGGCAATCGCGGTGACACCGGATGCCAGCAAACCTTTGGTCTGTTCCGGATCCGGAGCGAGATGAAGATACGTATAAAGCAGCTGACCTTCACGAAGCTGCGCCCATTCGGAAGGCTGCGGCTCTTTCACTTTGACGATCATGTCCGCCTGCTGGAAGACTTCTTCAGCGGTCTTGACCACTTTTGCGCCTGCCGCCTGATAGGCTCCATCGTCGGCGCCTATCCCTAAACCAGCTCCGGACTGGACGATGACCTCGTGGCCGTGGGCAATGTATTCGCGTACGGCGCCCGGAGTGAGGCCGACGCGATATTCATGGTTTTTGATTTCCTTTGGGCAGCCGATGCGCATAACGTCTCCTGTTAGCTTTTTAGATGTTCCCTTTTGAGGCAAATATAACAGCACAAATCGCGTTGCATGTCCTTGCCAAGACAGCTCGACGCCACGCGATTTTTCGAATATCCTTGCGCAAAACGTCTGGATATAAGGGGAAAGTTCGAACAATGTCATTAGACAGGATTGATATCGCTATTCTCGACAGCTTGCAGAAAGATGGCCGCATGTCGAATGCAACGCTTGCCGAAAAGGTCGGCCTATCGCAGTCCGCATGCTCTCGGCGGCTGGATATACTGGAGAAATCGGGCGTCATTCGCGGCTATCATGCACGTCTCTCCAACAAGATGCTCGGTCACCCGGTTATCGTTATCGTCAACATTTCCCTGTCCGGACAGGCGGACAAACAGCTGCGCGAATTCGAGACCGCAGTAAAACTGTGCCCCAATGTATTGGTGTGTTATCTGATGTCGGGTGAATATGACTATCTCTTGCGCATTGCTGCAAAAGATCTTGAGGATTACGAGCGGATACACAAATTCTGGTTGTCGGCCATGCCGCACGTTACGAAGATAAACTCATCCTTTGCTTTGCGCGAAGTGGCGGATCGCACCGGTCTGGGCGTCGAAACGGCGCTTATCGAGACCGCCAGCTAGCGCAATTTCGCGTCGTCACAACCAAATTTCATCCCAGCGTTGAAAATTTTGCATCAGAATCGCACTTTCTTGCATGCGAATCGTAGTTTCTTGCATGGGTTCGCGACTTTTCTGCGCAAGAAGTGTTCTGGATTTGGCTCCGGCCTGTCAAATTATCCTCCAGAGAAATTTCCTCGCAGTCGTCATCCCGCTGCGAGCGCTTTTTTGACTTTTGCCGGCGCCTTGGCATGCCAGGCAAGTTTGATCCGGTGGCCAAGTTCCGCATCGGAAACAGCCTCCAGATGCATCAGGATATAGGGCCAGCCTTTGTAGTGGTCGGTCTCGAAATAGATATTCGGAACGCTCTCCATCAGCAGCGGTTTCTCCTCCAGCGGGCAATGGATTGCAAAGGTCTCCCAATCTTTCATACGCCCGATGAATGAGGTCTTCACCTTCAACGAGGGTGTGCCATGGGTTGTGCTGCGCACAAGCTCGGGCAGGTGCAGCGACTCGGCGATTGTCCAGATACGCTCAAATGATTCATCGAGCGAATTGGTCATGATTTGTAAAACACCTGCCGCACGTCGATATATTCGGAACGAAACCCCGCTTCGCAGTAAAACAGGTAGAACTCCCAGAGCTTTTTGAAGCGGCCATCGAAGCCGAGATTGCGCAGCTGGTCCCACGAACCCCAGAAGCGCTCGCGCCATTCGGCCAGCGTGCGGGCATAATCCTGGGGGAAGATATTTTCGCAGTAGAGGTCGAGGCCGAACTCCTTGCCCAGGCTTTTCAGCCTCTCCGGTGTTGGCAGCATTCCGCCCGGGAAGACATAGCGCTGGATGAAATCCGGCCGTCTACGATAGCGATCGAAGCTCTTGTCATTAATGGTGATGATCTGCATGCCGGCACTGCCGCCCGGATTAAGGCAATCCTTGACCTTGCCGAAGAACACCGGCCAGTATTTCTCGCCAACCGCTTCGAACATCTCGATCGAGGCGACATGGTCATATTTGCCGGTCTCGTCGCGATAATCCTGAAATTTGATCTCGGCCATGCCGGAAAGCCCGGCCTTTTCGATGCGCTGCGTCGCATAGTCGAATTGCTCGCGGCTGATGGTCAGCCCGGTGACATGGGCGCCGATCTCACGCGCTGCATATTCGGCAAAGCCGCCCCAGCCGCAACCGATCTCCAGTACCCGCGACCCGGCGGTGATGCCGATATTGTTGGCGAGCGCCCTATATTTGGCGGTCTGGGCGGCTTCGAGATCATTGACGCCTTCATCGAAGAGCGCCGAGGAATAGGTCATCGTCGGATCGAGCCATTCGCGGTAGAAAGCATTGCCGAGATCGTAATGTGCCGAGATATTCTTGCGTGATCTACCCCTCGTATTGTCGTTCAGCCAATGGCGCAGGCGCTGTACGGCGTTGATAAACCAGTTGGAGCCGCCGGCGAGGTCTTCACCCACCTCTTCATTGACGACGAAGAGTTCAAGGAAAGTGGTGACATCGGGGCTGTCCCAATCGCCGTCCATATAGGATTCGGCAACGCCGATGGTGCCGCCGGCAAAGGCTCTGCCCGGCAAGTTCCAGTTGTGAAGCACAACCGAGGCATCCGGGCCGTTTTGGCGCCCACCCACCTTGAAGACGTTCCGGTCGGGCGTGGTGATGGTCAAGGTGCCGCGCGGCAGGTGGGCCGCAGCGCGCAACGCCGCCTGTGCCTTGAGCGGCAGGCCCTTCAGCACCGCGCCGACATTGTCCGGTGTCAGAAATCTCGTCTGGGTCACCGCATCACCGGCTGTCGTCTCATTCAGCATCTGTTTTAACTGTCCCGCATCCCACAGGCATTATTCACGGGAATGTCACAAATGTTCAAGTTGATTTTTGCAAGGCAGCGTTTTCGAATAACCGGAATGAGGCACCTTGCGTTTGCAATTGATGATTGAACATGAGGCCACGCGATATGGTGAAGCTGCCACCCGATTTTTGATCTTCGTCACGCGGCGATCCGGCACCGGCCATGAGCGTGGTACTGGAGACTCACATAAAACGTCTTAGACAATAGACTAAAGTATAATATCCAGAAACACGCAGAAGTTGTTATGTGTTTATTTGGTAACAGGCGCCAGATGATTTTCAAAAAAATTGGATTTACTTCGCATTTTGACCGGAACACTTCTTGACCGGAAACATGCTTCACCTCATGTTAACCAAACGCCCCTCCCAATTAGTAGGGGTCATTTTTATGTGATCAATTTAATCAAGGAATTTTTTAATGACACCTCGTTTCCCCATACGCATCGCATGCGCCGCTGTCCTTGCGGCCTCATTCGGTCTCACCGGTTCTGCATTTGCTGCATCCAAGACCGGCACGCTCAATGTGAAGCTTACGATTATAGAAGGCTGCAGCGTTTTCACTACTAATAGTGCCAATAGCACTATGGACTTCGGTACCTGGTCGACGTTGAGCGATAATATCGACGCGTCCACCACGTTCAATGTTTCGTGCACCTCAGCAGGCAAGGCAAATCAAACAGTTGAAGTTGGCCTTGATAAGGGGCAGAACGCCGGCGCAGGCAATGACCGCTATCTGGTCGATGGGGCCAACAAGATCAAATATACCCTTTTCAAGGACAGCGGGTACACTCAATCTTGGGGTAATACCGGCTCCGATCTTAACGTTAAGCCATTGCCAGCCACTCCCGGTAGCAATGTGGCCTTTACGGTTTATGGCCGTGTACCGTCCACGTCTACTGTTCCTGTTGCCGGTACCTATACCGATAAAGTAACGGTATCGGTTGAGATAAAATAACCAATCCGCACATCACAGGAGGACGCCATGCGATCCTTGTTATACGGCATGGGCCTTCTCGGTCTGTGCGCGTTGCAAACCAGTGTTGCCGGTGCGTCCTCCCTGCAGGTTTCACCCACCCGTCTGGAAAAGGTGCTGCCGGAGTCGGCCGGCGTCATCACGCTCAGGAATGGCGACAACAAGCCTGTGAAGGTTCAGGTGCGGGTGTTCCGCTGGAGCCAGGTCATGGGTATCGAAAGGCTCGACCCGACAACCGATGTGGTGGCAAGCCCGCCGGTGGCGCAGGTTGGCGCCAACAATCAATATATCCTGCGTGTCGTGCGTGTGAGCAAGAAGCCGGTCGCCATCGAGGAAAGCTACCGCGTTCTGGTTGATGAGTTGCCGGATCCCTCGCACATGAAGAATGGCAACGTCAATTTCACGGTGCGGTTCTCGCTGCCCGTGTTCTTCAGGGCTGCCGAGACGCCGGCGGGCCAGGTGACCTGGAATATCCGGCGCGGCAATGGCGGCTATCTTTTGTCGGGAACCAATACCAGCGCGACGAAGCTGCGCGTGAAGGATGTTCAGCTCCTGCAGAACAGCAGGATCATTGCCATCAAGAAAGACGTTGCGGGGTATGTAACCGCTGGCGGCTCGGCACAGTTCGAGCTCGGCAATGCAAAGGGCCTGGCTGCCGGTCCCGCCATCCTGAAGCTTGAGACTGACAAAGGGCCGGTAGAAGCCAATGTCGATGTCAGCAATTAGCCGCGGCTCGTTAGCCCTGTGCCTTTCTGTCAGTCTCGTCGGGGCAGGGCAGGCGCAAGAGCTGCCCGCCGATCCGCCCACTGATCCAGTTGTCACCGCAGCAACCGAAGCCCGCGGCGCGCAAGGGCTGCAGCTTGCCGTTTTCATCAATGACGCGAACACGGATTTTGTCGGGACGTTCGAACAATTGCCGGACGGCAGTCTGACGGCGAAGCCCGATGAACTGGAAGAGGTTGGCATCAAGCCGCTCAAGGCAGCGATCAGGCGGGACGGGTCAATCCACCTCAACGATCTGCCTGGCATTGAATATCACGTCGTGCCGGAAACGCAGAGCATCTACGTTGTCGCCACAGATGCGGCGCGTGTCCCGCGCAAGATCGATCTCGATGCCGAGCGCAGCGAACGCGAGCGCCCTAAGCCGACATCAAGCACGGGCGCGGTACTCAATTATACGCTCTATTCAAGCTCAAACGATCTGACCGATGCGGATATCAAGCCGTTTCAGGGTATTTCCGGCGGCTTCGACGCCCGGTTTTTCAGCCCGTTAGGCACGGTCAATCAATCGTTTACGGCCAGTCTTTCCGACGGCGAACTCCAAGGCTTCAAGCGCCTCAACACGACGTGGAACTATTCCGACCCGGAACGGATGATCACCTATAATGCCGGCGATTTCGTTACCCGCAGCCTGCCATGGACGCGTTCGGTGTATCTCGGCGGCATGCAGGTGGAACGCAACTTTGCCTTGCGCTCCGATCTGGTGACGCTGCCCATGCCGGTCGTCTCGGGCTCGGCGGCTGTGCCTTCGACCCTTGAAGTCTATTCGCAAAATGTAAAGACCTATACGTCCGACATTCCGGCGGGCCCGTTCGAACTCACCAATCTTCCAGTCATCACCGGTTCCGGCGAGGCGCAGGTCGTCATCCGCGACACGCTCGGTCGCGAGACGAGGACTACCTTGCCCTTCTACACATCGAGCGAACAGCTCGCGAAGGGATTGATCGATTTCTCGGCGGAGGTCGGTTTTCCGCGCCGTAATTACGGCAGCGAATCCAATGACTATGCCAGCGATGTCTTCGGCACGGCGACCATGCGCTATGGCCTGACCAACTGGCTGACGCTGGAGGGGCATGCCGAGGGCGGCGCCGATCTCCTGAATGGCGGTATTGGCGCCACTTTTCCCCTCGGACGCTGGGGCGCGACATCGCTTGCTGTTGCCGGCAGCCAGCACGATGGGCAAACCGGCACGCTGCTCAATGGATCGCTCGAATTGCGCTATGACGATTTTTCGCTCTATGGCCGGATGCAGCGCAGCTACGGCAACTATGACGACATCGCTTCGGTGAGTGCCGACAATGAGCGCATTCGCGAACAATATAATTACTACTATCCAGGTTCGCGTACTTTCACGGCTCGCATGCCGCGCGCGGTGGATCAGGTGAGCCTGAGCCTGCCGACGCTGTTCAGCCGCTCCAATATCAACCTGTCCTTTACCCAGATTGAAACGGACGGCGGCGACAGAACCCGTACAGCCAGCACGTCCTACAGCACTTCGCTGTGGAAGAACGCTTCGTTCTACGCCTCCGCTTTCAAGGATCTCGACGACAGCGATAGTTTCGGCGTCTATGCCGGTCTCTCTGTATCCTTCGACAATGATATTTATGGCTCGACTGGTATCGACCAGAACGGCAAGGACATTGCCGGTTTTGCCGAAGTTTCAAAGTCGGCGACCCGCGAGGAAGGAAGCTACGGCTGGAACGTGCGAACCAGCGAAGGCAAGACGGCCAACCGTTCGGCTGGCGGCAATTATCGCAGCAAGTATGCGCGCGTCGACGGCTGGGTCCAGCAATATGGCGATGCGGTGCGGGCCAGCGGCTCGCTCGACGGTGCCATTGCCGTAGCTGGTGGCGGTGTCTTCGCCACGAACCGTATCGATGATGCTTTCGCCGTCGTGGACGTTGGTGCGGCCAATGTCGAGGTCAGGTCGCGCAACAATGTGGTTGGACATACCAACAGCAGCGGACGGCTGATCGTGCCGGATCTCAATTCCTGGGACCCGAACCAGATCGATATCGACCCGCAAAACCTGCCCGTCGATGCCGTGGTGCGCGATACGCGGACAGTGGTGGTGCCGGCCAATAGTGGCGGGGTCGTCGTCGACTTTCACGTCAAGGAGGCTGCGGCCGCGGCGCTGGTCGGGCTGACCGATGCGGGCGGCAAGCCGCTCACTGCCGGGCTCCTCGGCCGGATCGATGGGTCGGATGCGACATTCGTCGTTGGTTATGATGGCGAAGCCTTTATCGAGGGGCTGTCGCGCAACAACAATGTCACCGTGGAATTCGTCAATGGTCAGACCTGCCATGCGGCCTTCGCCTATAGCCCGCAGCCCGGAACCCAGGTCGCAATCAAAAATGTGGTGTGCCAATGAAACGTTTTCTGCTGCCGTTGATGTGTTTGTTCGTGCTGTTTCTGGCGCCGGGAACGGCGATGGCCGATACGACGTGTTCATTCACCCCGCCGACTGTTGACTTTGGCGTTGGCGACCTGGTGTTGGACGGTAAAATCGACGCAAAGATAGAAATCAAGCTGAGTTGCGAAACCGATATCGCATTCGATGTTGCTGGCATCCTTGGAGCCCGGATTCGGGTGTGCATGAGTATCGCTCAAGGAACCATGGGTGGTAATGCTAATTGGCGGTTTTTGGCTGACGCCGAGGACAACAAGTTGAATTTCCAGCTTTATGGGAACCCTGATCATACTGTTCCTTATAGACCCGGCATCGTTAACAGTGGGGATGTGGATGTAAATTGGAGCCTGCTGTCGATTGGCGAGCGGAAAAAAGGCTCGGGAACATTCACATTCTATGGCTGGATCCCGGTACAAAAAAATATAGCGGATGGCGAATACAAAACGGAACTGCCCGTTAGTTATACCTATGTCGGTTATTGGTGGCTTTTCCCTCCACAGGGCTGCAATCTGTCGGGTGCAAAGTCAACGAGCGGCAATCTGAAGGTTCGTTTTATCGCCAAACCGCGTTGCACCCTTGACGTCAGTCAGCACATCGATTTTGGTACCTGGCAGGATTTGCAACAACCGCGCGACCAACAGGGTGAGTTTCGGGTCATGTGTCCCAAAGGGACCAATTACGATCTCAAACTCGGATGGGGCGATCAGGGCGTGTCGAACACGACGCGGTACATGTCCAACGGTAACGAAAAGATCAACTATGATCTCTTCAAGGACAGCCAGAGATCACAGCTATGGGGTGATGCGGGTGCACTTGTGTTGAAGGGCCAAAAGGGAGACGGCCTCGAAACGGCGTTCCCTGTCTACGCGCGTGTTCCGAAGCAAAACACACCGTCTCAAGGAACCTACAACGACCACGTTGTTGTGACGCTCGAATACCAATAGCAACCGGGGGCAAGGCCAAGCGTTACCCGCCACGAACCATATCTTTCCCGCCCGCTTGGCGCAGCAAAGCCGTTGGAAAAAGCAAAAGGCCGGGAGCTACCCGACCTTCCTAAGCTTACCTCGACATCAGTGCCAGTACATCCGTGGTCAAAAATGGAAATAAGCTATTCGCTATACCCAACTATTAGTTTGCCATTGCGACGAATTGATGACGCATGGCAAGAAACCTTGGAAGCGCGTACGCCGTACAAATCGCGCTTGAGAACAAGGTGAATGATCAAGGTAAAGACAGGGTTAATGAACTGAGACAAATCCAATCCAACAGACCCTAGCCGGTCCGGGCAGGGCCAAGCAGCACATCGGAAGGTCCGCGCGTGCGTTCACAGCGATAGCGTACCTCGTAGCGCGGATCGAGGATAAGGGTAACATCCAGCGCAGTGCAGTTGCGCTCGGTAGACCGCAAATATTGCTCGGCAACATCACGGTAGACGACAGGCGGCACAGAACCGAGACCAAGACCTTTGACGAACCCCTGCGTTGCAGAAGCGCTGCCTGCCGGTCCGATCATCAATCGGCTTTGCGCGATATTGTCATAGATGGTGTATCTGTCGCCGCTGGCTGCCTTGAACTGCTGGGGTGAAATCCCCGCATAATTATCCTTGGCATATGAAATTGCGGCACATCCCGCCAAAACAGCGAGTAACATCGGGGCAATCATTCGAAACAATATTCTCATTATCAATCTCCTTAATCCAGCTGCGCTTGCCGGTATCCCTAACATCACTCCTGGACCAAATTCCCCAACAAATCCGAAAGAACAAAAGCTGCTGCTGCAGGAAGATCCTCGGCAATCAGGCCGAAATGCAGGTGACGTGCCGCCGCGCCGTGAATGAAGACCGCCGCACAGGCGGCCTCGAATGCAGGCATACCCTGCGCCATCAGGCCTGCGGCAAGACCTGCGAGAACATCGCCCGAACCTGCTGTCGCCAGAAGCGGCGTTCCATTGGTATTGATCGCAGCGCGACCATCTGGCGATGCGATGACAGTGTCGGCGCCCTTGTAGATGATGATCGCATGGGCACGGGCAGCGGCGGCGCGGGCCCGCTCGACCTTTGAGGGCAAGTTTTTCTCGCTGATATCGGGAAACAGACGTCTGAATTCGCCGTCGTGCGGTGTCAGCACCAGACGGATTTCCGGTGCGCTGCGTGAGGCGTTGAAAAGGATGTCAGGATGATCCCGAAAAGATGTGATCGCGTCGGCATCGAAGACCAGCTTCGCATCCTGGTTCCGCAGCAGGGCGAGGGAAAAGTCGCGGGCTTTTTCACCAATACCGAAACCCGGTCCGAGTACGAAGCTTGACGCCTTCCGTGTTTCGATAAAAGACCGCAAATCTTCCGGGTGGTCGCAGCGGCTGAGCATGATCGAGGTGAGGTGGGCGGCGTTGACGCCTAACGCTTCTGCCGGCGAGAGAAGTGTCACGGCACCCGCACCGCTTCTTGCTGCCGCCAAGGCCGATAGCCGCGCGGCGCCTGTTGCGGTCGCACCACCAGAAAACACTGCGACGTGGCCGCGCTTGTACTTGTGTGTGTTGGCTTCCGGCGCCGGAAGCAAGCCTCGCCAAAGGTCCGGCGTATTCTCAAAACAGCGTGGTTGGATGTCGCGCAGAACGTCCTTGCCTATGCCGATATCTGCGACGATCAACTCGCCGCACAGTTGACGCCCCGGATAAAGCAGGTGGCCGGGTTTCTTGCGAAAAAACGTGATTGTGCTTGTCGCCTGTAAAACCGGACCGAGCGGCTGGCCGGTCAAGCCATCGAGCCCCGAAGGCACATCGACAGCAACGCGCCTTACCGAGGCTTCGTTGGCACGCCCGATCGCGCCCGCCGCTTCGCCTGTCACCTCTTTGTTCAATCCTGCGCCAAACAGCGCATCGACAACGAGGCTACCGGAGTTTGGCTGGAATTCGCCGATGGGCCGCGGCTGGAGCGGACAATCCTGAAGTGCTCGTGCCGCGTCGGTCTGCGGTTTGGGTGTGCCGGATGACCAGACATCTACCGTCGCACCGCTCTCGGCGAGCAGGCGCGCAACGACATAGCCATCGCCACCATTGTTTCCGGGTCCGCACAGGACATGAAATTCGGACGTGCCGCCATATTTCGCGAGAAGGTGGCGGGCAATGGCAGCCCCGGCATTCAGCATCAGGCCGTAGCCATCATACGGACCGGCCGCGATCGTCCGCCTGTCCGCTTCACCCATTTCTCCAGGCGTCAAAATTTCGTGGGTCATTTAGGATCGGGACCTATGATATGATCGAAAAGGAATTTCTGCGATCAAGGTAGAGGTTTCGCGACTGCCGCGTAACCCTTCAACGCAGCAATGCATCCAAAGTTCACTTCGAGCGTTCCTGTGTTGCAACTTTGGAGGTAAGTCATGGCTGTAACAGGCATCAAAGAACATATGGAAGTCATCGGAGCGGACGGCGTCCATGTCGGTACAGTGGATCACGTCGATGGGGCGCGCATCAAACTGACGAAAAAGGATAGCGGGGAGGGCTCGCACAAGGGCCATCATCATTACATTTCAACATCTCTGGTGGCGGAAGTGGAAGGCAACAAGGTTCGGCTGTCGGCCAATTCCGATGTGGCAGTGATGTTTGAAGAAGAGAAATCTGAAAAGTAATCTGCGCCCGAGGAGATCTCTTCAGGCCTGTCAGACAGCACCCAACCGCACCAGCACCGCGCGCGGAATGCCGTAGTGGCGGATAGCGTCGTCGTGATTGCGCAGGCCGCATAGTTCACGTTGGATGAAATAGGCGTGGACGGCGCGCGCCGCGGCTTTGAGTTCGGGAAGCCGCCCGGATTCCGGTGCTGCGTGAAGCTTTTCCAATGTCTGTTCGACCTTTTCCCCAGCGCGGCCAAGCGCGGCGGCCATTTCCGCCATGATTTCCATATCAAGGGCGTTTGGCGGGCTGTCCCGGTCGAACCTGGCGGCGATGCTTTGCGGAGGTCTGAATGACATGGCGGTCTATCAATTTTTGGCTACGGGATGGCGCCGATTCGAGCATAAAGCCTTTGTGCGCGCAAGAAGCAGCGGAACATTAGCGGACGCGCGGGATTAACCTTCGATATGGGAGGTACAATATGGGCGATCCAGCACCAATTCCGAAGCCAGGACCAGACACGAACCGGCCAACCGATCCTGGCCCCGCGCCGCGGCCCGAAGAACTACCGCCAGAACCCAGTCCGCCAAGCGAAATCCCGGTGGAAGAACCGCCACCCGACCGCTTGCCTGACGAAATGCCGGTGCCCAACCCCGACGAGGTGAGGGAACCGCCAAAGCATGTTTGATAGAAACAGTTTGGGCGCCGTGGATTTTCGCGGCGCCCACCTATCGTTTCAACTAGCGTTGCTGATTACCCATGTATCCGTGAGGTCTGCTGACTGGAGGAACGTATATATCGGGCTGGCTCGGGGGTCGGCTGTCATTTCGCGGCGGCCTAGCAGGGCGCGGTGTATCGGGACGGTCTGCGCGGGCTTCTTGCCTGCGGCGCCAATCGTCACGGCTGCCTGAATTGTCATGGCGACGGCGCCAGTCATCGCGGTTTCCATCATAACGGCGGTTATTGTAGTAACGGGACCTGTTGTTGTAATAGCGAGGTCCGTTATAATATCCGTCGTCATAAATGGTGGTTCCGTAATAGCCGCCATATCCGCTGTACCCGCCATAGTAAGGTCCGGTGGTTTCGACGCATCCGGAAGCCGATAAACCGGACAGGCCGACTACGGCAGCGATTACAAGTGATTTCATTGACATCATGAGTCCTCCCGACTGCTGTGATCAGTCGCTGTGATTGTTCAACAAATGCACGACAAAAAGGTTCCAGCGTGTTCATTGGTGAAAATGCGATCAGGATGGAGCGGGGCGTCCTGTCCTGTGGTCTTACCCGCAAATCCATTGTTTTGCCAAGCTGCATCCCAAAGATATGCGTCGGTGCGATAGGTCCCCGAATGTTCTCGGACTTGACAGGCTTTGCGTTTTCAGAAGTGATTCGCTACCATGCCTTTTCCGTAGGAGTGAGTGCCATGCGTATTGCATCCCCGCGATCTGCCGAAGACGATGAACAGCGCGAAGCAGAATGGCGCGAGGCGATGCGCGATCAGTTCCTTGACAAGGTTTCATCGAACGAGATGTACGCCATCGCACAGGAGGCGCTTGCCGCCGGATGGGGATTGCAGGAGGTTCAGCGCGCGATTGATGCTTTGGTCGAGGACAAGGCTCGCGAGGCCGGTGCGGGCTCCTGTTGAGGAGCTCGCCTTCATTATCATCGCCTTTGAGGCGTGTCGTCCTGATCAGATTACAAGTCCGGAGTTTTTATGACCCTTACCTTGCTGAAGGCGGTGTGCTTCTTGATGGAAAACGCTCCCTTCGACCGTTTTAGCACGTCGGACAACCTCTCCGGTTCATGCCTGGTCTTGGGCATGTGTTGTTTACTCGCATCCATAAGTTGGCCCGGCGCAGTTGGCATTCTCCTGACAAAGTGTTGCGATGATGCTCCCATGGTGGTCACTCCTTCCCAAACTTCCAATATTATACAACGCTGGTGGCCAATGGAAAGTTGCCCGTTTTCTCTATGAAAGCCGCCGCCTTGCCCTATGCGGCTTCTTCACTCTTCCTGCCGGCGGCAATCGCGTTGGTTCATCGACATAGTTGCCAGCTTCTTTTGCCGCTTCAATGAAAGCGACGCGTGCGGCCCCGGGGGAGAGCTTGCGTTCAAGACAGGCCAGGAGAGCTTCCCTCGCCACGGAAAGCTTCGCTCCCTCTTCGATTGGCCAGTCATTCAGGATGCACTCGGCAGCACGCAGTGCGGAGGTGATCACGCGCATCCTGCCAGGCTGGCTTGTCATGATCCTCACAGGGTTGAACAGTCGATCGTCCATCGGACCCGAACGGACAACCAAGGGACTCGGTTCCGTAGGCCTTGGTAGTCACTTGGTACTAATCAGGACGATTCCGCCCTCGCTTGGGCAACAATTTTTTCATCGCCCGACTGATCCGTCTCAGGGAATTTCGCAAGCGCCTTCGGTGCTTCATTCTCAAATAGCTCTGAAGGTTTTTGCCATTCGCCATATCGCGCCCTGTGTCAGCCAGCATACCGCCCTGTGCTCACGCAACCAAGGGCAGAGTACCAGCCAAACAATGCCGAACGCAAATCCGCAACCAGAGGCGCATTGGGGAAAACATCGGGATGGCAGGCTTGGAAACCAAAAAACCTAGCGCGTTTCAAGGCACCAGGTTTGATACATAGCCCACGTGCACCGTATGGTGCCGAGCTTTCACAGGCCGCTCTTATCCGTGGTTGGTAGTCGAGCGGCCTGCATCATCTGACAGTTAATGCATATGACCGGAACTAACGCCGTTCGAGCCCGTCCAATCCGGATGATAGGGCTGATATTGAGTGCCGCCGCCGCTGTCGATGCACCCAGAAAGCATAGGGCTTGATAGTGCTATCGCGGCCACCAAAAACAGAGATTTTATAGACATAGCATTTCCTCACGATTTTACGGCGCCCGCGCTGGCGTAGGTTCAATTTGACGGCTGTACAATTCAGATGATCGTGAGCCGAATGTGATGAACTACGGGTCTCTGCTCTTGACAAGAAAGAGCCGGACTAAAAAGCCCGGCCTAATTGTGAAGGTTAAAAACCTCCAGAGGGGAACAGCCAACGCGGATAAATGGGAGGAAAACCGCGTCGACCGAGCCTGATGTAGGAACAGGTTTGGTGCTTAACAATATACGCATTGACGCAGGCCAAATCGCGGGCGTGGCATGATTAGCTTTCTGCGCTGTTGGTTCCGAGTGGCTCCGCTCGCGCTTGTCGTCGAGCGACCTGCTATGAGCATATTGCGCCCCGTTTTAGTTGTTCGCCCTGCGATTGAAGCTTTCGACAGACTCGTTGTACGCGTCCGTTGCCTCGGACATTTTGTTTTTTGCTTCGCTCAGGGCCTCATCGACCTTTGTTTGGTAGTCGCGCTGTAGGCATTGGTGGTAATCTTCCGTTTCGGACTTAAAACCTTCGACGTCTCGTTTGCAGTTGTCGAAATCGTCTTGATCGTCAAAAGAACTATAGCTCGATACGCAGGACGGCGCGCTTGGCTCTGAGCAATACGCACATGCAATTGTTGTTGCGGCCAAGCTAAGAAGCCCGTCAGCGCTATTTTGGACAGTAAATGCATTTTCCCACCATGATGCCGTCGTTTAACAAGCAAGACCTTTGATCGGCGTTCGAGGCACCGCGGCAGCCACATTGATCAATCTGAATATCGCCAGTAATCAGCGGGATCCGATCCCTCGGGCACACTTCGTATGTCTGCGAGGCGCTTGTTCGGAGGTCGGCCGCTCGTCCTAATCAAAACGTTCACATCGTTCAGGACCGACCTACTTTGCGCAAAAGTGCCGTGGTTAAGCCCGAGCGGTTCATCTCCCAGGGCGGTGACATCTATCGAATCTATTCCAGGAAGTATAATGGGTCCACCGATGGGTACATCACCCGCCCTTGCCATTGCCCCGGCTATTTTTTTTGAAAGAGCAAGGGCCTTGTCGGCGGAGGATGCATACAGAGTCATTCCAGTCGTGGCGCTCCGGACTTTTGCAGCAATATTGCAATAAACGTCGCTGTCGACATCTGGAGCAGCCATCATTAACTCAGCAATTCCCAGAGGCTGAATGTCGTGCCGGTGGTGCGCAAGCGATTCCAGCACCACTTGATTGCCCATACTGTGAGCCAAAATATGTATCTTCTTAATGTTTGGCTGGGCCTTCAAGGCGCTGAGACACTCGATGAACGAGTCGCGTGCGCCGATAGCGCTCTCGCGGTCGTAAAGATAATCTGCCATTCGCCCACGCGAGGGCCAAGAAAAAAGTACTGATAACGCCGAGAATTGAAGGTCCCAAACAATCTGAGCACAGCGGTATAATGCGTCATCGAAGCTATTGTTAAAACCATGAACAAATACGAGTGCCTCATCAGCTCCGCTTGTCGCTACTAAATGGCACCAATCGTTTTTGGAAAAGATTTCAACACCTGCAATGGTGAAGTGCTTGTTGATATCGTGCTGTTGTTCGTAGAACGTCAGCGTCAGAACCGACAATTTGAAAGGCTGCTCAACTTTTCCGAGTCTGTGAGCCTCAGGTACTCGGACAACGGCGCGCCCGAATGATATGTTCTTCGCTCTCTCGCCGGTAAAAACGCCTCTTGATGAATGGTTCATTGGCCGTCGATTTGTAGTATAGAGTAAGGTGACGCATCGCTTGTCATCCGATTTTGACCAAGTCCTCTCGTTTGAGGGATCGCTTACGTGATGTTTCGCCGCGGCCTCGGACCTTTGGCGGCGCGTCGACTTTGCCGGAGGGAGTAAACTGTCCTGATAGCCGCCTACCGGAGCATCTTGAGAGCGGCCGACTGAATCATCCTGCCGAGGATTCATCCAGCCGTTTCCTTTAGTCCGTTCCATCTCGCGTGGTTCACGGTCAAAGGGATCGAAGCTTTCATCGAATCTCGCGTTGATTTCACCGCGTTTCCTGGTTCGACTGTGAATTAAATTATAGGCGAAGATACCAGCAACACCGCAAACAAGATGACCAGCAATGTGATTATTATAGGATGGCGAATCCATGCTTGTGTAAGTAATTCTGACATTCCCCACCTATTTATGTTCTTCTTTTGACGTTGAAGTGTACTCTTCTGTGGAGGTTATGCGCAAGCAATAGTGTTGCTAAGTGGATACCAAAGATGACCAGGCTGAAGGTGCTTAAGCCGCTCCTACAATGGCGGAACGGGCGATGCGCATCGATGAACTCTCTTCACCTATCTGGGTGAATAGTTTTCAAATGCGGTCGATCGCCGCCTGAAGACTTTTGGACAGATGCAGATGGTTTTCGATAGATTTCCTGTACCACCGTCCGAGGTCTGTCTTTTACCTCTTCCAGTATCAGTTTGACGTAAAGGCCTATGACGCCAGTAAAAAAGGCGTTGAGGCTAAAGAACAATAAAAGCGCTGCCATCAGCGATGACCATCCATCTTGAACGGGTTCCGTAAGTGCAATGACTACAACATAAGCCGCATAAAGGAAACTGACGGCTGAGATGATGACGCTCATCCAGAACATCAACAGCAGAGGGCGCGCGCTGAAGCTCGTAATAGCGAGCAACATCAGCGAAAATCGCCGCCTGATCGAGTACGTCGTTTCACTGGAGTTAACTTTGTCAAAAATATACTCCGACTGCCGGTAGCCGGTTATCAGACTCAATGGAACGAGCACCGGATTGTGGTCACGGAATTTCAGCAATGAGTTCACGTATCTCTTCGTCATAAGGCGGATTGTCGAAACATTTCTCGGAAGTTTTACGTCGCTTAGCAATCCGAACATGTCATAGAACAACTTGCCGGTGAATCGCTCGAACCAACCGCCCTTGCGGATGCGTTGGACACCATACACGCAGTCAGCATTGGTGTTTCGCAGCGTCGCGAGCATGGACGATAGACTCTCTGGGGGCTCTTCCAGGTCGCTGTCGATCAGCAAGACCATATCACCGTTGGCGTGATCAAGGCCGGTCAATAACGCTCGATGATGTCCGAAGTTTCGGCTCAGTTGAACCAAGACAATGGAGCTGTCCTGGTCCGCCAGATCGCGGACCAGCTCGCAGGAACGATCAGGACTACCATCATCTACAATGATGAGTTCCACCGACTTTGCAATGGATCTCCCCGCGCGCAGAGCCCGCCCGACGAACTCAGAGATTGTGCCCTCCGACCGATATATCGAAGTTACGATGCTCAAGAGAGCTATATCGGCGTCGGCGTTAGTTCTTTGATGCACGGGCGGCAAACCAATCTTCCAGCGATCGAAACTCGTCCAGGCCAAAACCTAGAATCTTTTTCTGCCATTCGGAGAGTTCCATTTTATCTCCGATTATAGAGGGCAGATGCAACTGCTGTCTTAACATAGGTATGGTGAAAACATGATTCACTGCCCGCCGATCTGCCGAAGTGGTGTTCAGGGCACCCGAGTGATAGAGCATGCAATCCAGAACTATAAACGTCCCCCGTGGCACGGCGACCTGGTGTTGCAAATTCTTCACCGTGCCGTCGGACGGGAACGCTTCCATGTGCTGGCTGGCAGGAATGACACGGGTGGCCCCGTTTTCGATAGTAAAGTCATCAACCGCGAACAAGGCATTGATCGCAATCGGGCGAGAGCTTACGAAATGTTGGTATGGCAAATCGCGATGATAGGCCGATTGACCATACTTGCTGCCATTTCCGCGATTTATCAGACCATTGACCTGATTGAGAATATAGTAGTCGCCGAGCAGCTGCGAAAGCAACTCGTGGAGCCGCTCATTAAACACTACGGCCCAAAATTGCGGCGACACCATTGGCAACACCCGGATCGTGTCGCTCTCCTGTATGGCCGCTAAATTGACTCCCTTGCCAGCCGCTATTTCCTCATAATCCTTGCGACCGCGGTCAAACCCATCGGAGAGTGCATTGAGATCGGCGCTGGAAAGTCCCGCATCGAGAGTAGTGTACCCCAAGAGGCGCAATTCCTCTGCTTTTACCTCAAGGTCAGTCCGAGCGGATAATGCTTCTCGAACACCGTAACGCGCGATTTCATTCATGTCAGTTTTGTCCTCAAACGAGTAAACTGGTAGGGGTGGAGGAGGCGATCAGTCTGCAATTTAAATTTCTGCCTGAGGGCATTCCAGCTTCTAGGGTTCACCGCCGCAAGCGCCAAATGTTCGTCATCCGACAAGAACTCTTCTGTTGAAATTACCCGCCGGCCGCGGTGCGAACTCGCTTGCGGGTCATCAATCACAAAAAACTCTGCGCGTTCCGTTAAGTCTGGACAGTACGATGCCAACAAATCGGCATACTCGCCAATTCCAAAAATGCCGAAGGGTCTTGTCCCCATGGCAGCTTCGGTATTCTGCTCTACTTCGCCCCATCCTAGAAGGTATTGATTCCGCATCTCGCCGACTGACTTGAAGCTTCCGGCCGAAGGAGACTCAATCCGGTCTGTACCAATTCGCAACAAGTAAATGCGGAACCCTTGCTGCGCCCCTCCAAGCGCAGTTGTATGCGTAACCAACAATCCGGCCTTGGATGCACTAAGAGAGAAAGAAAGAACAGAAAAACTCGAGACGTGGTCACGGAACAATAACTCAGCGTTAGGGTCGCCTCCGTCAGGGCAAATTATAACAATAGCACCGTCTGGTTTTATAGCCGCTCTACAAGCAGAAAGAAACTCAATCGGATTTTGTGTGTGTTCAATTACATTTACTGAAATACAAACATCGTACGTCTGGCTAAACTGAGTTTTGAGGTCAACATATCCTTGTTGAATTTGCACCGCCTTGGGCACTTGTCTTAACGCGACCTCCACAAGCTGCCGAGCTGGCTCTATTCCCAATGCGTTGCTTATCATCCAGCGATTGGAAATTTCCGTCAGGAGCGCTCCGGTGCCGCAACCAAACTCGATGACTGAAACCTCTTCTGGCAGTTGGATGTTTTCTGCAAGGATGGTTGCAATCTGATCGCAATATCCGATGGCACGAAGCCTGTCAGCCTCCGGAGCGCGCATACCTAGATCGTAGCTGTCGCCGTACACGTTGCTCAGGTCATCTGACGTTAGAGGGGTCATTAGAAATCCGTGGCCACACCAATCGCATGAACACTTCTCCAGCGGCGTGCGGGATAACCGACCATCGCTGGCCATCGAACGCGACTTGTGTGGGACGGCGAGTGGCATGACGTTTGCCGAAGCGCATACGGGGCATAACAAACGTCCTGACAACTTTCGCTCCTAAACTGATCGGTTATTAGAGATCTCCGGATCGACACCGTTACACTACCATCGATTTACCGACAACTTTTCCCAAATTAGAGAAATCACCGGCCATTCTGGCCGAATGAGTCTTTTTCGCGGTAACGTGCAAATCGCTTTTGTCTTCGTCTCTTATCCTGATGGGATAAGGTTGACGAATCTATAGGTCCGGTCGTCCCATTGGGTGGGCAAACCCAGCCATCCTGGGCATAGCAAACTGCGAGATCAAACGCTTTGGACCCGTGTTTTCAGGCTCAAAAATCATGGCCTCGGGATCAAGCGACAGGGGTTCCTCAAAAACAAACCTGCACTTCGTGCTGCATATCCAAGAATCAGAACCGATTTTTCCCTCGGGTGTACTGTTGATGCTCATCTTTAGTTTCCCCGGTATCGGCGAAGAGGCGATAAGTGTGATGCGCCATATATCTTTCGTCTTATCTTTTTCCCTCAGAGTCGCTATTGGTCCACCCGGTGTCGAAAAATAGCCTGTGGAGATGGTTTCGCCAGAGGGGATCGCCTCATTGGAAAACTTTAATGGCTTGTTGAGGACTTTATTTGCGTAGTCACTCCAGTAGTTAAATCCATTGAATTTGCTATCCCACGGGATAACACTTACACCAGTATACGTCCAAAAACCTGGGCCGTAAAATATCTCCCCTTTCAACTCTGGGCGACTAGAATATACAAAATTAACCAGCTGCTCCATGGCATCCCACTTCTGCTTATTGGCCATCATAGCTTGTCTATTAATGTTATTGTAAATAAACGTCACTGTTGCATGACATGCGAATATTGCCGATGACGCTATAATAATTGTAATCCTCATATTTCTCCCGATTTCTAGATTGATCAGGTAACATAGTGAAGAAAAAATGATTCCGGTTAGTCCAAGTTGTACATAAAAAGAGATCAAATGTCCCTGCATAGAACCGTTCAATACCATCGTATGGTAGTGAGAAGATGCCGATAGCACTAAAGTGGGGATGATAGCGAGTGACGCTGAGGTTATGGCGATGTATCGGATGGAACGAGGTGACAGGCTTTGAAAGCGGAGCAACACGAAGAAGAACATTGTTCCAAGTAGAAAAATGATCCCCAAGGATACCCTGTCATAGGATCCCGTTGCTAAGGTAGCAAAGCTTATTGTGGACGGGATTTTCGGACCCCCTTGTGCAGTTGCCGTCGTCAAATTTACGCCATTCCAAAGTGAAAATGGCAGGAACGACTTCTGCTCCAGTGCAAAAAAAGTTTTGATCGAAGCGTATAAATCGAGCCCTACGGACACGCGCCCGTAACTGTCACCACCGCTTTCCCGCGAAATCATTGAGAAAGCCAAATAAACGATCGAGCATATAACCCAACCGACCATGTAAGGCAGAAATATTTTGCCGGATTGCCTGAAATTTGAAACCTTTTCTGTGTTTGCTGCAAACACGACGGCCAAAAAGACAGGGTGCAATAAGAAATTATATTCTGGTCCTATAAGGGAGAAAACGAATAGCAGAACTGATGTCAATATTTTCCATGTTTGTTTCCGGCGCAAATACGATCCCAAAAGTGCGGACGAGGCAAATCCACAAGTTAACGTCCACCCAGCCATTACGGGATACCCTTGCGGGAATGTGAAATAATAGTGCAATGGAAAGAGAACAAGGGTTGCTGCTGTCAACGCAAGTGCGTCACCTTTCTCACATATCTGGCGTAAGAAGCTCCAAAAACTGATGTAAAGAATGGCAAATGCCGAGATATTCAATACATCGAAAAATATCGAATTGGAAAAACTATCAGCCCAAAGAAGTATGGGCATATTTATGTATGCTTGCACTCTAGCTTGTGCAAAGGCCATATCGTTTGTGAACGCCAGATAATTTCCTGCGAAAATATTCGCGTAAATATGGAAGTAAATATCGTCATGATTGGTGAAACGAAGCCCTATTAGTTGCCACGCAAGATAAGCGCCGGCAAGCAAAGCCAGGGCCGCTAGAACTACCATGCGTGCGTCACGTCTGAGTGCATTCATGATTTCTGGTAAATCCTCGAATACTGAATACTGAATACTGCTATTGCTGGAAGCAGGGGGCCTAAATCATGGATGCAATTTTGCAAGCATCTGCAGCTAGATCGAATTCGTTCGGCGTTCAATTGCGCCGGATAGCAACGACACGACCCGTTCCTGCTGCTCCTGAGGTAGCCCAGCCCATAGGGGTAGGCGAATGAGGCGCGCGGATAGCTCATCTGTTTGATTTAGATTTCCGTGCACGCGCCCGTATCGTTTTCCCGCAGGCGAGGAGTGCAAGGGAATATAGTGAAATACTGCATCGACATCGTGCGTCCGCAACTCGTCCAGAACGGCCTGACGGTCGATTTTCGCCGCAAGTAGTACATAGTACATGTGTGCATTGTGCTCGCAATCATGAGGCACGATAGGGCGCCGCAGCGCTCCTACAGCTTCTAATGGAGCGAGCGCGCTGTGGTACCAGTTCCAGCTGTCCAGCCGACGCGTGGTGATTGCTTTTGCATCCTCGAGCTGGGCCCAAAGAAAGGCTGCGATTATCTCGCCGGGGAGAAATGACGACCCAACTTCCTGCCAGGTATATTTATCAACCTGACCTCGAAAGAAACTGCTCCGATCGGTACCCTTTTCTCGAATGATTTCCGCCCGCTGAACGAAATCGGCGTTGTTCACGAGAAGTGCGCCACCCTCACCGGATATTACATTCTTTGTCTCATGGAAACTGTATGCGCCGAGATCTCCGATGCTCCCTAGCGGGCGCCCCTTATATGTTGCCATAACACCTTGCGCCGCATCCTCGACGACCCTGATCTTATGGCGTCGGGCTATCTCCATGATCGCGTCCATATCACATGCCACGCCGGCGTAGTGAACCACGGCGATGGCACGCGTGCGCGAAGTGATTGCAGCCTCGATCAACCGCTCATCGATATTGAGCGTATCCTCCCGAATATCAACGAAGACAGGCACTCCGCCACGCAATACAAAGGCATTGGCCGTGGAAACAAAAGTGTATGACGGCATAATTACTTCATCGCCCGGAGAAATATCGAGGAGCAGAGCTGCCATCTCGAGAGCCGCCGTGCATGAATGTGTCAGCAATGCCTTGTTGCATTCAACTTGGGTTTCAAGCCATTCATGACAACGCTTGGTAAATGGCCCATCACCGGCCAAGCGCCCATTGAAATGGCTTTCAGCGATATAATATAATTCCTTGCCCGTCATATGCGGCCAATTGAATGGAATTCGCTTGTCTTTCATGTTGCTGTCGCTCCAATTCCAACCAACTACGCCGCGCTTTTCCGCATGCACTTCAACAGAGGGCCACCTGCCTCTCGAACGAATAGACCTCAGAGGCGAGTGCCGGCGGACACCTTAGCTATAATAGGCCGTCGCCACAGTTATCCCTTTGTTTTCCTTGCAACCAACAGCCTGGAACCTCCCACGGGCATATTTATTCCAGCTTTAATCAGAGCAATCTCGCAGGAAAGTATTGTACTGAAGACGTGGTTCACCATCGGAGGCAACCGGAGCTCTGATCGAACATCTATCTCGGATACCGGCTTTTCTTTGCTTTTTATGCGCGAGGCAGCCATGGCGGGCAGCAAAAGCGTCACGAACGACGTGCTCCTAACAACTTCAAAGCCGGCCATCTCCACCTTATTGCGCAGCTCACTTTCAGTGTAACGCCTGAAATGGTGAGAATATTCATCGATTGAGCTCCACAGCCAAGGATGTTGTGGGACCGTAACAAGCAGCGTTCCATTCGCTTTCAGGGCCGCACACATTTGCCTGAGAACGAGTTCATCGTCTTCTATATGCTCGAGAACATCGAACGCGCATACAACATCAAATTCATCCACAAATGGTATCCCGCGAGCATCCATCTGCGCGAGAGACGCAGACGGCAGTCGCTCAGACGCAAATTTGAGGCCCTCCGTGAATATCTCGCTACCCGAGAGCTTAGCGTTTGGATAGGCGGCTGCTATTCCGGACAAGACATAGCCTGTACCGCAGCCAACCTCCAGAAGAGAGTGAAACTCTGGACTGTAAGACTTTAGTGCCCACAGCAATAGCTTGTTTCGTGAACGAAACCAGAAATTATCGGCCTCGAGTTCAGCGAGTTCCTTGAAGTATTCAGGTTCAAATCCCCCTCCACAACTTGCAAATTCGGGCGCAAATGCGCGGAAGCCTTCGATCTCCGGCGGGGTCCAACCACAATTTATGCATGTGACTTCATTGCTGGCAGCAGCAAAAACCGATTGGCAGGAGAGGCAACGAATCATCCGACAATTCCATCGTGAGCGCGGACGTGGGGGAACACGAGAAACTTGAGGACCGCAAATAGGTAGGCTGCGACAACAGCAATGGAAACTGCTTGGACATAGGCATGGGGATAGCCGTAGAGGTCAACAAACACGAACAAAATGCTGTAGTTTAAAAGATAGCCGGTGGCATATGCTGCAACGTAACGTAGGCCTGCATCAAATACATTGCCCTGATGAGAAAAGACCCATTTCCGATTGCCGACGAAGCTGATGGATGTGCCAATAAAGTAGAGAACTGTCATGGTGGTTTTGGGTCCCACCCCGAAGAATGTGATGGATAAATACAATATGTACCCTAAAAAATTGGTGATAACTCCGACCAACCCATAACGGAGCAATTGCCCCACGGATTGTCGTCCTACCGCTGATTTCTGTTGTTGCAGCCTAAGTGTAAATCGCGAGGCCAAATCCAGTCTTTCCATAGCCATTGCCGTTGTACAACATATACCGGCAGCCTCTGTGATTAAAAACAAAAGGATACTCAATCATATCGCTATCCCAGCCGGAGTTTGAAACGTCGATCCCGGTCTGCGACAACTTTAATTCCCAATCGCTCCCATCTCTGCTGGTGGCATAACCGATGCGGTAGGTCTCGCCAAGTCCACTACGGTACGAAAACCACATATGGAATCCGTCTTTGTCGCTCACTACGGTAGGTCGTGAAAACGCCTGGGCGAAGCCAAGCCGGTAGGGCAGCGCCAGGCCTTCCCGGCGCCAGGAATGGCCATCGTCCGATATTGCAGATTTGATAACATGCAGCATTTCTCCGTTGCCAGCGTCCCAACTAACGGTCGAACCGTACCACATTTTGAAACCGCCGCTCTTTACCGGCTCTACCCAGGGATATGAGAGGCTTATGGGGTCATCGCTATCCGAACCCATAAAAGGTGCGTTCAAATCGAGTTCCAATGTCAGGGTGGAGGTAACTCGCAATCGCCCGATTTCACCACGCCAATGTGCTCCCGGTGGGTTCTGCCACCCCATGAAAAGCATGTAGCGCTGATCGCCGACCTTGTAGCAATTGCCGATGCTGATCCCGGCTTCGAAGAAACTGCCCTCGGGGCCATGCTGCATGAATGGCGCGTCGTATTCCGTGACAATCGTTCTGTTTTCGATATCGATGTCGACTGCACCGACAGAGGACCTGTTCTCGGCGTCGCGACCACTGAAGAACACTCGAAAGATGTTGCCTTCAATGTGAACAGCCAACGGGTTTGCGGCATGAGAACGCAGCTTGGGATGGTTTCCAGGCGGACAGTACAGCAGGCCAAGCTTACGCCATTTACGCGGCTCGATCATATCTTGCGAAGCTTCGAACTTGGCACTCGTGAACGTTCGGTTGCTTGGGCGACGTAGACGCCTTCCGGATCCGCATCAGCAAGAAGTAGCGCACCCGCACCGATCACACATTTCTCACCAACTGTTATGTGATCTCTAAGTGTCGCGTTCACGCCAATAAAGCACTGCTCACCAATGTTGACTCCACCTGAAACGACGACATGTGATGCAATGAATGCATGGCTGCCAATCGTGGAATGGTGCCCGATGTGATTACCACTCCAGAGCGTAACATTGTTGCCAATTGTCACAAACGGCTGAATAGTATTGTCTTCAAATATAAAACAATTTTCGCCAATGTTTCCGCCGTTCAGAACGCTAGCGCGGGAGCTAATGTAGGTTGCCATACTATATCCGCGGGCCTTGGCCGCTTCGTATTTTTCACGGCGCAGCGCATTGAGTTTCGTGTAACTCAACGCCACGAACATCGAATTCTCTGCGGGGGGATAAGTCTGTGCGAGAGTCTCGAATGGGACCGTAGGCAGCCCGCAGAATTCGGGCGCTGCCAAATATTCGCCATCGACTGTAAACGCGACCACCTCGTAGTCGGAATCCTCTGAGAAATAGGCGTGTGCGATTTGGGCTATATCGCCCGTACCAAAAATGACCAGACGTTTCTTCATGACTTCCTCACCAGTATCGTGAATTCATAAAGCCCATAGTCATGGAGCAGCGCAACATTGCGTGAATATCGGCGTTTACAGAGGTCAAAGAGCTCGCATGGATCAGCATAATAGAGATATTCCTGCATTTTATTCGCATCTGAATACGAGGTCAGGCAATTGAAGGCGAAACCCAACCTACTCGTGCGATCTAGTGCATCGATGGCCGCAGACACGTATGAATGCCACTCGGTGTCAGTTCGCGTAAGACGAACATTAAATATCCCACTTGCAATCCCATAGTCAGCGATCTCATCTGCCTCGCTGGCAACAATGAAGCGTGATTTGCCGGTGTCTTTTTGGCGGTCTTGGGCGCTGCGCACCATATCGTGCGAGACGTCAAAGCCGGAGTAGTTGAATTTATCGTATCGCTTGTTGAGATACTCAAACAGTGAGCCGTAACCGCATCCCAGATCGTTGATCGAGAATGATTTCGAATTCCCGATGACTTTGCATAGTTGATCGAAGCGCACGGTCTGGCTTTCTTCACCATTCCAGTCAACACCGCGGGGCGTTTGCCCATATTGTGCAAGCTTGCCTGAATAGTACTCGGCAACCTCGGCCAGAAGGTCGCTGTTATCACTTTGCATAGACTTGCCTCACAATGGTGTACGGGCGAAGCTTCATTTGCGCACATGCCTCATATACTGAGGCGCCTCGCTACCGCGATTAAACAGAAGGTCGACAATAGAGACGTAGTGGGTAAATGGACCCCAAAGTTGCGGATATTCAGGATAACCTGAATAATCGAACCAAGTGAGTTTCAAGCTCCGTTCTCTGAATACATTCTCATCAATATAATCTCTGGCTGCGGGACCCGAGACGTATTCGGTAGCTTGGGCCTGCATACATAAATCAGCAAGACGTTCTGTTTTGCCATCGACAAGATGGTAGTTCGAAGAGTCCGTTATGCGTGTAGTGATGCCCAAGTAGTGACAGGTGATTTCCATGAATTCTCGGTTGAGCGGAGAAAGAAAATTGTGATTGCCCCGGAGATAAATCGGTTCGAGTAAGGCTGCAACTTCATCGAAATACGGCGCTTTTTTGTAGTTAGTCGTAAGCGACCTCCAGTGGCTAACCGCCCATTCCGAGCCCTCGATCTCCGTATCTCTGATAGTTTGGAGGTATTTTCCCTTCACCTTTACTGGTATTGTCAGCCACTGCATTCCCTGGGGCGTTTTGATCTGGTTGCGATTGCGCCAATCACGCCGCGTATATTGCATCTCGTCATAGATTATAAATTCGTCCACCGCGGCGATTAGGTCGAAATAACCTTTCCATGGAATATAGTTGGATTGGAGGATTGCGACTTTTTTCATTGCTTCTCGCTTGGTATGCGGCTCGAGGAACAGTTACCGCGGGCCTGCGATCAATGGCAACTTCTTTTCTGTTTGGATGGCTGGACTAGCCAGCGCAAGGCAATGACCGCATAACTCATGCTCAGCAGCAATGCCATCTTCGCCGGCATGGAAAGCAAATCAATTTTCATCGTAGCATGATTTGAAATGGTGCAAATGCGTGGTGAAGCGGAGTGGTCATTTGACGATGGAATCCACGGAAGTCAGTCGACCAGGCCGCGGCCGCACCTTCCGACAGTTCGACACATCGCTTTTTGAACTTGAAAAAACGATTGTCGACGCCAGTATTGCCGCACCTCTGTGATCAGTGGGGATGATTTGGGATTTGTACAATGTTGCCCCAAACGTTGCCCAGATGTGCTTTGAAAAGCAAAAGGCTCAGCGATTTCTCGCTAAGCCTTTGATTTAACTGGCTCCCCGGGCCGGATTCGAACCAGCGACCGATCGGTTAACAGCCGATTGCTCTACCACTGAGCTACCGGGGAATAGCTGCTTATTTCATCAGCGAAGTGGCCTATAGCAAAAGGGTTTCGCTTTTGCAAAGGACCATTTCGCTTTTTTTCGACTTATGTGCATAACAGAATGATGACATGGGGCGAAGGCGTTCCTACATCCGGCGTTGGATATGGTTTAATCGAAAGAGAAGATTTTTGTCTGAAGACCCTGAAAACAAGGAAAGCCAGGCGAATTCCGCACATCACGGCCACAGGAAGCGCCGGCATATGCGCATTTTTGGCCGCCACATACCAGTTCCACAATCGGTGGCGATGCGTCGCACGCTTGGCGGAGCTCTGGTTGCCGGGGGTGCGCTCGGTTTCCTGCCTGTTCTCGGTTTCTGGATGGTTCCGCTCGGTCTGATCGTCCTTTCACAGGATTCGGCGCTGGTACGGCGTAAACGCCGTCAGATCGAAGTGAAGCTCGGCCGTCGTTGGAAAAGCGGCTGGTTTGCATCGGACAAGGACAAAGGCTGAACGCTTCTGGTCCGCACAAGCAACGTCGTGACAGTTACGATTGTTTGTGGCTTCTCATTTTACGTATTGCGGCACAAAACAAAAACGGCTATTCGGAATGCCGCAAGTGACGCTGTTCGGAATGAAATTTTGTCACTTCCATAAGTAGTTAATTTCATTAGCTATTTTGATGTTGAGGCCTCGTGGCGGAGTGGTTACGCAGAGGACTGCAAATCCTTGCACCCCGGTTCGATTCCGGGCGAGGCCTCCATTCAAAAAAGTTCACCATATAAGCAACTGATTTTATTGTCAGGTGCGCTGACTTTGGGACGCCACTCCAATGCTTTTGGTAACTCCGAAGACAGGCTAAGGTGAAAGTACTGCTGGACAACTGACGGTTGGAAGTCAGGCGTTCGCTTCGCACGCCAATAGCTCTCATTCACTTGACGGCCTCAATATCCTCCAGCTTCCAAGTCTTGTCGAAGTAGGGTTCGCTGGGCCCATAGAACCGGAAGATGGGAAACCAGCCCTTGCCGGGAACCGTTTTAATCCAGTTGCCTTTTTCTTTTGGCTCATCCGGTCCAAAGGCGACGTCCACGGACCCATCTGAATTTATATGGGGCTTCGTGTAGCTGCTGACAGATGGAAATGGCTGGCCGTTCTGCAACTCCGACCGGCTGAGCGCATCGTAGACCAAAACCGACCAGAAATTGTTCGCGGGTATCTTGGCCGGGACGTGCAGCTTGTAGCTCTTTGCACCATCGAGGAAGTTTCCTTCGGCATCGCGGTAGGTCCACAGGTACTGCGAACCCTGACCGACATTCTTGGCCATCATCGCGGGCGTGTTGCCCGCAGCCATGTAATAGACATTGTCGCGGGCATCTATCTGCGGCGCACCATCCTTTGTGAACGTATAGGTCATGCCCTCCTGAACGCCCTGCCATTTGCGGTCGGGGTAATAGAATACGCCGGGGGCAGTGGACGCATAGGTATTGGCTCGCGCCATCGCTCCGCCAAGTCGTGCGGCTTCAGCGAGTAGCGCCTTGGTCTTTTCATCAGGATTGAACTGTTTACCCTTCTCAATGCCGATGGCCATCATCATCGAACGCTCCAGCGGTCCGAAGTTCTCGACAGGCTCCTCTTCGACAAGCTGTGCCAGCAACTCGAAGAAATGGAAGTTGTCGGGAAACACCGTGTTGATGGCCTTGTTGGATCCGTTGAGGAACTCCATCTTGGGCGACGAGGATGCCTTGGCGAGCGGATAGATCTTGATCTGTTTCATCAGCCCCACAGCCTGATCGGTCTTGCCATCGACCTGAAAGCCGCGCAGCCCAAGTGTCACCGAGTATGTCGGAGAGCGTTTGACGAAGTATCCCTTTGGAATCTTGCCCTTGAACCCAGGCGGCAGAATCAGAAACTTGCCGCCCTTGCCCTTATCGTCTCCAAGCGGGCCAACATCCGCGATGTAACGCTGGAGCCCGTCCTGCAGAAAACCAAGCATCTTCGGTGGAGCTTCGACGACGGTCGGGCCATCCGCTTTCAAATCGAGGTGAGACAAAGCGTAAACCGTTTCGGCATTGGCCGTCAGCAGCACGGTCTTGGCGTCCATCAGGTCTTCCCAGACCACTACCTGTGTCGGCTTCGTCGCTCCGAACGCACGCAGACCCTCACGAAGTCCGATCTCGCTGACCGGCATCAACTGGGTAAGATAGACCTCTATCGCCTGATTGAGCTTGCGAAGATCGAGCAGACGCTCGGCGGCGTCGCCAACCGGGTAACCGCCCTTGAACTCGAAATCGCCGGAACGTGTCTTCAACGTCTCGGTCCCAAGCCAACCGTAGGGATTTTGTTCCTGTGCCTGCGTGGGCAGGCTTAGGCAAATTGTGCCCGCAATGACAACAGCCGCACCGAGTGGACACAGTCGCATCGCCAAACCCTCCATATCTTGGAAGCGCCATGTGACTGCAAAACCGGACAGGACAACAGTACGTTACGGTTACAATCCTCAAGGAACAACTCATTGATTACAATGGCACATAGATTCTTTATGCAACTTGGACTGAATCCGTCTCGAATTCATATGCGGTCCGGCACTATCTCAGTAACTTGCTTTGCGGGCTGACGCTTCATTCTACAACGGCCCGCATGAATTCGATCGGTGATGAAATGGCTAAAAATCAGATCGGGCTAAAACCGGCCCCAAAAGTGAGCCGAAGTTTTCCAATAGAATACTTCCTCCTTGCTAATCTTCAGTCGGAGGGCGGGATCATCGGCCACCTTGACGGAAAGCCGATTGCAGAAACGGTGGTGGACCGAAACGGGTCGCGGTATCACTTTTCCGGTGTCGCACCTCGCTTCAGCGACGGTCGCTTCGATGTCGAATCCCTTCGCACTGGGGAATGGATCGTTGAACCCGGACTGATCTATTTTATGGAGAATAGGGCCAAGGCGGCCTGAACGCATGTTGCGCGCAGGGGCGACGACACAAGTGACACTTATGCGTCCCGCTCCCATCGCGACGAGCAGCCGAGCGGTTCTCCCAAATTGTCCGGTCGAGTTGTTATGTGGAATGCGAATCTACCTGAAGGGGTATTTGCTTGATGTCCTATGTTGCTGAAATCGCGCCTCGTTGCCCCAACTGCCACGCGTCATACTTCACGCGCGAGCCTTTCCCTGCACCTGATGCCAACGAAAATGTGCAATGTCCTCTCTGCGATCATATAGCCCACCAAAGCGAATGGATGGACACAGAGATTCCACGCACCATCAAGCGCTCGCCTTCTCCATGAATTTGATAGTCTCCCAGGAAAGACAGCTCAGATAGTCAGAACTTCACCTTGAAACCCGTGGTTCCATTGACGCTGTAACTGTCGGCAAAGTCACTGAGGCTGGTATTCAACGACACCTCGCCATAGAGCGCATATTTGTCATCGGCCCAGCTGTATGACCCGCCAGCGCCGACGCCGCCCCAGGTGCGATCGCTCTCATTGGCGAAATTGACGCCGGCAAGGTCAACCTCCGAACCATCGAGGAATTCATGATAGAGGTTGGCGAGCCCGTAGACATTGCTGCGTGCCATCCTGCCGGAGCTGTCCTGCCATGCATTCTGGTAGTCGGCGGAGACGCCAAGGCGTCCCTTCAGGCTGTCGCTCTTGTCCAGCGAAACGTCCGCGCCGAAGGGATCGGTGAAGTCATCAAAATCGACATTGGAATAGGCCAGCTGCACTTGCGGCGTGATCGACCAGTTCTCGTCGAGGACGATCCGCTTGCCGGTTTCGAGGCTCAGCGCGTAGCCGAAACCGTCATTGCCATCGGTCAGGCTGCGGCCGAGCGTGTCGGAGGTTATATCGCTGTCGTACCAGTTGAGTTGCGTCTGCCCGTCGACATAGAAGCCGTTCTGGCCAAGCCAGGTCAGCGTGCCGCCAAAACCGTAGCCGTCGGTGTCGATGGAACCCTTGCCGAACAGGGAGGAGACGTCGGTTGAAATCTCGCCATACTGGAACGTCACGCCGCCCATCAGGGTGCCGGACTGGTTTTCGTAGAGCTTGCCGTCAAGGCCGGACTGCAACCTCCAGGTGTTGTAGTCATAGTCCGCCTGCGTGCTAGAGCGGTCAGGATCGACCCGCGAATGCGCGCCGTCGATGCGTGCCCATATGGCTCCCGCATCAATGGTCGCCGTGCCGCCTTCGGAAGGCAAAGGCGCAGCCTCGGGCGTTCCCGGTCCATCGCCTTGGGCAATCACCGCGCTGCCTGCGCCAGCCCAATAGCGATTGCCGATGCGCTGCTGCATTGAGCCAACGCCGTTGAGCACCTGCAGGCTCTGGGCGTAGGTCTCGTAAAGCGGAGCCCCTGGCTGGTAGATGGGGCCAGCGGCTGGCGGTGGTGTCGTAGGCGAACTGGTCGGCGCCAATTGGGACCGCAAGTACCAGTCGCCGTCGCTCGTTGCGGTGATTCCGTTCTTGTTCAGCGTATAGCCATAGGCACCCGCCACCACGGCCTGCTGCCCGGCGATCACGTAGTCACCCAGCAGCGAAAAGACGCCGCCCGAAGCGCCGCCGACGTCGACGATCTTGATGCCCTCGACCGTTTGCGCGCCGGTCCCGCCGACATTGGTCACCCGCACACTGGTCGTGCCTGCGGTGTCGCCGGTGACGACGAGCCGGTCGGTGGGCGAGGCATCTCCGCCGAGCTCGGTCTCGATGACCAGCGTGCCACCATTGCCGGTGTAGTTGCCGCCGATCGTCAGTGTGCCGATCGAGTTGCCCGGCGCAATCGTACCGTCGCTCGTCGTTGTGCCGACCTCGCCAGTGCCTTGCAGCCGCCCGCCTGTCTGAACATTCACTGTCCCGCCAAGGATGCCGTTCACCGACAGCGTGCCCGCCTTGATCGTGGTGTTGCCGGCGAAGGCGGAATTGTCAGCTGTCATGATCGTCGTGCCGGTACCGATCTGGCTGATCGTGCCAGTGCCGAGAACGAGATTGTTGAAGCTGAAAATGTCGGAGCGGTTGAAGGCGAGGGTCCCGGCACTGGCAGTGGTGAGATTACCGATGACACTGCCGCTGGTGCCGCCATTGCCGAGTTGCAGGGTGCCGTCCTGGATATTCCAGTTCGTGGTGGCAGTGCCCGCGCCGGTCAGCGCCCAGGTGCTGGTACCGGACTTTTCGTAGGTGTTGAAGTTCTGGTACTGCGATCCGACGGCGGAAACGTCGAAGATGTCGTTTGCCGCCCCTCCGAGCCGCAAAATGTCAGTGGTTGCCGTCGCATTGGCGAAGACGTTGCCTTCGATCACCGATCCGGCCTGCAGCTCCAGGTTCAATGAGTTTGTCGCACCCGCCTGAAGCAAAATGGCATTGGCCTGACCGGCCCCAGCGCGAATGGTTCCGCTGTTTATCAGACTCATACTGACTGTGTTTGTGTTGGTTACGATAGCGATCGCGCCGGCCCCACCTTCGATCGTACCGTTATTGATGATGGTTCCGGTTCCTTGGCGGACAAACAGTGCCGACCCCACTGTCGGAGTCGTCCCGTTAAGAGGACCATTACCGCCGCGAATTGTTCCATTGTTGACCAACGTACTAGTTCCCAAAGGGCCGCCTATATCAATACCATTTCCGCCGAATGCCGTGGCGCTGTCACCTCCCTGAATAACGCCATTATTGGTCAGCGACACGTTCGTGCCAACCTTGACGCCAAACCCTCCGCCTCCACCTGCTCCACCGCCTGCTCCACCAATGATTGTTCCATTGTTGGTTACCGTCATTGGTTGATTCAGCCACAATCCAGCCTGTCCGCTTGTGGTACCGGCAGGGCCGGAACTACCAGCGACCAGCGCGCCAGAGAACGTGATCTGAGAGCCAGCTGGAAAAGGACCGGTCAATGACACCGCGCCCCTACTGTTCAGGGTTGCCGCATTATAGGTACCCGAGAGTGTGAAGCCTTGCACATCCGATCGTGATCGGTTTGGCTGGCGACGGCAAGGCCGTATTTGTCACCGCGAAACTGCTGGTCACTACAATCGTCGCGGTAGAATCGCCGTCGGCGTTCGCCGCGGCGATCGCCGCCCGCAGCTGGGTGTCATTGCTGACAAGATAGGTGGCAGCCGATGCCTGTGACGGCAGCAGACAACCCATCGCCAGTGCGATCGAGCAGGCGCCCGCCAGCAGTTTTTCCTTGCTGGTGAATAGAATTCCAACGGCTTTGCCGCTCATGATCGCCCCCGCGTAGTCTGCCCCAAAATAGCTCGAAAGTACTACAAGCGATTCGAACGCTTCCGCAACCTTCGGTTGTGATCACATCGGCGTGTGATTAATTATTTCTTCTCTGGGTTGCTTTGCGGCAACACGAAATTGAATGTGCGCTTCCGTCAGAACTACTCGCAAAACATGACAAGCCAGCGACGGCGGTTGTGAAGGTTGGTAGATCTTACCAATGCCGATGTCGGTTCATCGTTCGCTCGGTTGCCATGACATTCAGCCCATAGGTTTCTTGACGTAAGGTCAGAAGGTGTCATACTTTCGTCTATAGGCATCTTTCCTGGGGGTAGTGCCATGCAATATGTAGGGGACAAGCTTACGAGCGCTGTTGCGCAGATTAGACAACGTGAGAGGGGGCTCTCCTCATATCTCGCTTGCCGATGGTCTGCGTTCAAGACTGCTTCTGTATCGGTCTATTGCAGGCTGGTTGACGCTTTATACTGAGTTCGGCCTTCCTGGCGGACGACTGCACCTACAAATTTGCATCATCGTGTGGACCGCGATCCTTGAGAAGGTGGTGGATGTTCGTTTCTGTCGAGAAAAATTTTATCTTTGTTCATGTTGCAAAGACCGGTGGTCAAGCGTTGAAGCGGGCGCTGCGCCCCTATGCCGTGAAGAAAGCCTCCGGCCAATGGCGGCGACTTCTGTCGCACCTGCCTGTCGCGGAAGATGTCGACATTCAGTTTGGCCCGCATGCCTCGGTGCGCTGGGCAAAGCTGAAACTGCCACGTGCTTTCTTCGAGGGGGCTTTCAAATTCGGGCTTGTGCGCAACCCTTATGATCTCGCTGTCTCGCGCTACGCTTTCGTACGCGGCCAGGGCAACCATCATCGCCACAAAGACGCCCAGAAGCAGAGTTTTGCGGATTTCCTGCGCCAGGAGCGCCGCCGCGCATTGTGGCGCCCCCGCGATCAAAGCTCGATGCTGTGCGATTTCGACGGCAAGCTGCTGGTCGACCAGGTCTACCGCTTCGAACGGATGGAGGAGGCGTTCGCCGATATCATCACCCGGCTGGACCTGGACGAGTCCCCGGAACTCACTCGCAAGAATGCCAGCAAGCGCGGTGCCTATCAGGAGTATTACACGCCGGTCGAGCGCAAGCTCGTCGAGCAGATCTGGAAGCGTGATCTGGAAAAATTCGAATACGAGTTTTAGGGCCGTTGATATTCAGGCCAGCACGGCCTGTAAATGGCGCTTTTTTGCGATCCGGTGCTCATGAACCCAAAAGTTCACTGCGCTCCGGTTCTCGAAAATCACCATTTTCGGCGCGTCCTGACCTGAATCTCAAACAGACCCCAGGGCAGGCTAGCTGGAACGCCGCTCCGAATATCGGCGATAGACGCCTTTGCCGGCCTTCTTGGCGATATAGAGCGCAGCATCACCGCACCAGAGCAGGCTTTCCGGCGTATCGCCGTCACGCGGTGCCAGGGCAGCTCCGATCGTGACGCTGATGGCCACGGGCTCGGGACCGCCGAGATCGTACGGTTGCGACACCGATCCGATAATACGGTCGGCAACACTGGCTACCTCGTTGGAGGTCGCCTGCAACAGGACAATGGCAAATTCATCGCCGCCCATGCGATAGACAACATCATTCTTGCGCAGGCATGATTGCAGACGATCTGCTACAAGTTTTAAAAGACTATCGCCTTCGGCGCGTCCGTATTGATCGTTGAATTTCTTGAAACCATCGAGATCAATACAAAGAATAGCGAATTGCAAGCGGTCATCGAAGTCACTCTGGGCATAGGAACCACAAAGACTATCGAGATGGTCTTCAAGTGCGGCTCTGTCCGCCAGCCCGGTCAGCTCATCCTGGCTTATAGGGAAGTCATTGAATCCCTTGATCTCAATCATCTGTTTTGCATTCCTACCGTTCGCAGAACGACTCCCATCTGCAAGTATAGAATGACAGGTGCAGCCAATCTATTCAATCCCGGATTAACCCTAGGGTTAAAAGAACTATCACGGGGTGGTGCGCGGATGCCGCATCGGAAAATTATTGGAAGCGGCATCCGCGTGCAGCGTTAGTCATTCATTGACGCTGATGGAAATTTTTGCCACATCCTCTGATAATTATCGCTTCTGGTCACGGATGGGTAACCATAAAGGCCGTAAGGTCTGTGCCGATCGTCAGGAGCATGTCACGCGCTTGCAAGCGCTTTGCGTTGCGGGTGCCTTGAAGAGAGCTTGTAGACCATGACGCTGAATTTTGAAGACCTGCGGATCAAGATGGTCGACAATCAGTTGCGCACGACTGATGTGACCGACAAACCCTTGCTCCAGGCTTTTCTTGACGTGCCGCGCGAGAAGTTCGTGCCAAGTTTCCGCATGCCTCTCGCCTATATCGACGATGACGTCCTTGTTGCGGATGGCCGTTATCTGATGGAACCTTCGCCTTTCGCCAAGATGGTACAGCTCGCCAACATTCAGCCGGAAGACGCCGTGCTCGATATCGGATGTGCCACCGGCTACTCCTCGGCGGTTCTGTCGCGGGTCGCGCGTTCGGTCGTAGCGGTCGAATGTGACGCCGACCTTGCGGGGCAGGCGGTCTCCAATCTGGCAAGCCTCGGGTTCGACAATGTCGTCGTGGTGAATGCGCCGCTCGAAGGCGGCTGCGCGTCCGAGGCGCCCTATGACGTAGTTCTAATTGAGGGTAGCGTTGATCACGTTCCTGCGTCATTATTTGATCAGTTGAAGAACGGCGGAAGACTCGTGGTTGTTGAGGGGGCGGGAAACTCTGGAAAATCAATGATTTACGTAAAACACGACGGAATCGTTTCGGGACGCCGTGCATTCAATTCTGCGGTCAAAGCGCTCCCCGGCTTCAAAAAAATAGCCGAGTTTGAGTTCTGAAACCCGCTGCATATGAGACAAAAGTGCAACGGTCGGCTACTTTGTTTGCATTTTAGGAAATGCCGCTGTGGCCAACCCGGAAATTGATAGCTATCTAAGGCACACTGTCGAACCGAATGGTTCGGTCGGAATATTGAGAGAGTGAAGGGGTTTATAGTGTTCATAGCGGGCAAGCGATTATTAACCGCAGCGCTGTTGTCAGCCACGGTACTAACCTCTACGCCTTCGATGGCTGAGACAATATTCGGGGCAATGGAAAAAGCCTACGAGAGAAACTCCACCGTCAATGCGGACAGGGCCGGCGTACGTGTCACCGACGAAGGTGTGGCGGTTGCAAAATCGGCGTATCGTCCGACTATATCGGGAAACGCCTCTTTGACGACGACATCGACGCGGCTGGATAGCGGTCGTACTGGACGCGCTGACATTGGGACGTTCGGCATCACCGTCAACCAGTTGCTGTTCGACGGGTTCACCACGAAGAACAACGTGGCTTCTGCAAAAACACAGGTGTTGGCCGCGCGCGAGAACCTGCGCAACAGTGAACAGAACACTCTGTTTCAGGCCGCACAGGCATTCATGGACGTCTACCTCACCCGTCAGATCGTCATCCTGCGGCAGAAAAACCTTGAGTTCCTCGACGAACAGTTGCGCGCCGCGCGCGCACGTTTCGATGTTGGCGAGGGAACGCGGACGGACGTTGCGCAAGCCGAGGCTTCCAAAGCCTCTGCCATCGCAACGCTAGCCGCTGCGAAATCCGACGAAAAGAATGCCGAAGCTGTCTATATCCAGATTGTTGGAGCGGAGCCTGGCCGCCTTAAGGCCGCGGCGATGGCATCGAAATCACTGCCGAGATCAATGGATCAGGCATTCAGCATCGCGGCCAATAATCATCCGGCGATCCTGGCTACGCAATATGCAGTCGATGCAGCTGGATATAATGTGAAGGCGCAGGAAGGTCAGCTTCTGCCCCAGATCGGTCTTCAGGGGTCAGTCACCCGCGACGAGATATTTTCGTCTGGCCTGGGCACCACCACCGACGATTCGAGCCAAGCTTCTGCCGGGATCCAGATGACGATCCCGATCTATAGCGGCGGCAGGACGTCCGCGCTCGTTCGCCAGTCCAAGGAAACGTTAGGGCAGCGGCGCATCGAAGTTGATGTACAGCGCGACGCTGTCCGTCAGGCGATCGCCAACGGCTATTCGACCATGGAATCGGCGAAAGCGCAGATCGTTGCTCAAAGGTCGGTGGTTGCGGCTGCGGAGCTCGCCTTGAACGGCGTCATCGAAGAACGCAAGGTGGGTCAGCGAACGACACTCGACGTGTTGAATGCCCAAGCCGATGTGTTGACCGGACAGGTCAGCCTCGCGCAGGCCGAACGTGACAGTGTCGTGGCGAGCTACGCCGTTCTTCTGGCCGTTGGGCGCCTAAACCCGGGCCAAATCGGCTTGCAGGTCGCGGAATACCATCCTGAGGAGCATTATGATGCTGTGAAGGACAAGTGGATCGGCCTGCGCACGCCCGACGGCCGCTGATCTTCATTATCATTCGACCAGAAATACTATTTGCCGTCAGGTTAGCGCCTGGCGGCAAATTGCTTTTCAGGACCCGTTTTCAGAAAAGTCTGTGGGTTAGCCCCAAACGAACCTCGCAGGGATTCTCAAACCCAATCCAAGCCTCTACACTGGATACAGATTCGTTGCAGCGCAATGAAACAAGATGTAGTGGGCAAAAGTATCATGGCACAATCATCCAGCGTCGCCCGGGAACCCTCCATGGAGGAGATTCTCGCATCGATCCGCCGCATCATCGAAGAGAGCGATACGGGGCGCCCGGATGAAGTCGTGCCTCAGCCGGTCAACTCCGATGAGCCGCCGCACGCTGCTGCTCCCGAGCCCCAGCCTGCGGCGCAGTTGAGCGAAGAAGCCGAGCTTCCGCCGCGCGAAGGTATCGCCGTTCCATCGCCGGCAGCCCGGTCCTATGAGACGGCACTGGGACGCCCGGCACCTGTGACAGAGATTCAGAAACTACCAACTACTCCGGCTGAACCGCGGACAAAACCAGTCGAAGATACCGTCACGCCTGCCATAGACATTCCGGAGGGTTTTCTAGCGCCAGAAGCCACCCCGGAGCCGACGCCAGAACAGGAGTTCGTCGCTGAACCTGTCGAGGTTGCGAGCGAAATCGGTTTCGCGGAATCAGACGAGGCCTCGCCTCCGGCGCCTGCAATCGAACCGTCAATCGATAGTGGAGATGACGGAGTGTCTCTGGATCTGCAGCGCACGCTCGAACCGATCCTGTCCGAGACCGCCGAGCGCCAGGTCAGCGCTGCATTTGATGATCTGTCATTCGCGGTCAGGAGCGAACAGCGGCGCTCATTCGACGAGATCGCGCAGGAACTCATGCGGCCTCTGCTACAGGAGTGGCTCGACAACAATCTGCCGACTCTGGTCGAACGCCTCGTGCGCGAAGAGATCGAGCGCGTGGCGCGCGGCGGGCGGCGGTAGCTCGCTAGCGACAGTGCTCTGGTTACTGACCCAGGATAACTTTGAGCACCTTGGGCGATACATGCTGGCTGTTGGTGGTCTCAACGTCAGAAGTCGTTATCCGGCCGCTGGCGATGCCATCAACGAGACGTTTGCAAAACACGGATGGGGCATCTTTTTCCGATATGCGCATCACAACTGCCATGTTTGCGCGCTTGTTTTGCGATTGGCGATTGAAGTCACTGATGCATTGTGCCAGCAGCGTCCTTTTAGCGACAGGATCCGAGAGGTTCTTCTTGTAATCCATGCTCCGCATACCGGACGAGGTACAGGCGGTGATGGCCAGCGATGCCGCGAACAGTAGAATTGAATTTAGCACTCTCATGAAAAACCTCTCGGGTGAATTTCGCCCAAGTAATCGTTGCGGTTGTAATAAGGCAATTGTCCGAAAGTTGAATCTCTCGCTTTCCGTGTGATTGGGTTAACGACACGTCAGCATTGACTTATCTCCGGCCATTGGGTTTACACCGTAGCCAATCCCCTTTCCGCAAATGACGGACACTTTCGCATGCTTGAGAAGACGTATGATGCCGCGGCCGTAGAGCCTGAAATCGCAAAACGCTGGGACGAGGCCGGCGCCTTCAAGGCCGGAGCCGGTTCCAAGCCGGGCGCCGAGGCATTTTCTATCGTCATACCGCCGCCGAATGTGACAGGTTCGCTGCATATGGGCCACGCGCTCAACAACACGATCCAGGATATAATGGTGCGTTTCGAGCGCATGCGCGGCAAGAACGTGCTTTGGCAGCCGGGCATGGACCATGCCGGCATTGCGACGCAGATGGTTGTCGAGCGGCAGTTGATGGAGCGGCAACAGCCGGGCCGCCGGGAAATGGGCCGGGAAAAGTTCGTCGAACGGGTCTGGGAATGGAAGTCGGAGTCCGGCGGCATCATTGCCGGTCAGCTCAAGCGCCTTGGCGCATCGTGCGATTGGTCGCGTGAACGCTTCACCATGGATGAAGGTTTGTCGAAAGCCGTGCTCGAAGTTTTCGTCACGCTCTACAAGCAGGGCCTGATCTACAAGGACAAGCGACTGGTCAATTGGGATCCGAAGCTTCTGACTGCGATTTCCGACATCGAAGTCGAGTCGCGCGAAATCAAAGGCCATCTATGGCATTTCCGTTATCCGCTCGAGAACGTGGCGTTCGACCCGGAAAACCCGCATACCTTCATCGTGGTCGCGACGACGCGTCCCGAAACCATGCTGGGCGATACGGGTGTCGCGGTTAATCCCGATGACGAGCGCTATCATGCTCTGGTCGGCAATAATGTGGTCCTGCCGCTGGTCGGGCGTCATATTCCGATCGTTGCCGATGAATATGCCGATCCGGAAGCGGGTTCCGGCGCGGTCAAGATAACGCCGGCGCATGATTTCAACGACTTCGAAGTCGGCAAGCGCAACGATTTGCGCCAGATCAATATACTGCACACGGATGCCTCCATTTTCCTCAAGGAAAACAATGAGTTTTTCGAAGACCTTGAGAAATCGAGTCTTCTCGACCAACTGGTTCATGCGCTTGATGGCAAAGACCGGTTTGCAGCGCGCAAGCTGATCGTCGCCATGATGGACGAGCGCGGCTATCTGGAAAAAGTTGAGGATCATACGCACGCGGTTCCTCACGGGGACCGCGGCGATGTGCCGATCGAACCCTATCTTACCGATCAGTGGTATGTGAATGCGGGCGAGCTTGCCAAGCCGGCGATTGCCAGCGTGCGCGAAGGCCGTACCAACTTCGTGCCCAAAAACTGGGAAAAAACCTATTTCGAGTGGATGGAAAACATCCAGCCCTGGGCCATTTCGCGCCAGCTCTGGTGGGGTCATCAAATTCCGGCCTGGTATGGACCCGATGGACAGGTGTTCGTGGAACGCACGGAAGAAGAAGCGCTGAGCGCAGCGGTCCAGCATTATCTGGCGCATGAAGGGCCGATGAAGGCCCATGTCCAGAACCTTCTGGAAAACCTCAAGCCCGGTGAAATCCTGACGCGTGACGAGGATGTGCTCGACACCTGGTTTTCTTCGGCACTCTGGCCTTTCTCGACGCTGGGCTGGCCGGACAAAACGCCTGAGCTTGCTACCTACTATCCGACAAGCGTTCTCGTCAGCGGTTTTGACATCATCTTCTTCTGGGTAGCCCGGATGATGATGATGGGCCTGCATTTCATGGAGGAGGAGCCGTTCCACACCGTCTATATGCACGCGCTGGTTCGCGACAAGAACGGCGCCAAGATGTCGAAGTCGAAAGGCAACGTCATCGATCCGCTGGAACTGATCGACGAGTATGGTGCAGATGCGCTGCGCTTCACGCTTGCCATCATGGCGGCGCAGGGGCGCGATGTTAAGCTCGACCCGAGCCGCATTGCCGGTTACCGCAACTTCGGCACCAAGCTGTGGAATTCGACACGCTTTGCCGAAATGAACGGCGTTGCCCGTGATCCCTCATTCCGTCCGGAAAATGCCAAGCTCAATGTCAATCGCTGGATCCTGACCGAACTCACCAACGCTGTGCGCGATGTCACGGACGGTATTGCCAGTTACCGGTTCAACGAGGCGGCAAGTGCAGCGTATCGCTTTGTCTGGAACCAGTTCTGCGACTGGTACATCGAGCTTTTGAAGCCGGTGTTCAACGGCGAGGATGCGGAAGCCAAGGCGGAGGCGCAGGCCTGCGCGGCCCATGTGCTCGACGAGATTTACAAGCTGCTGCACCCGTTCATGCCGTTCATGACCGAAGAGCTCTGGGCGCTCACGGCGGGTGAGGGCAAGAGCCGTGAGACGTTGCTGTGCCACGCAGGCTGGCCGAATCCGGATTTCGTCGACGCCGAGGCGGCAGCGGACATCAACTGGCTGATCGATCTGGTCACCGGTATCCGTTCGGTGCGCGCGGAGATGAATGTTCCGGCATCGGCGGTTGCGCCGCTCGTCATTATCGGCGCCAATGACGTTACGAAGGAACGCTTGCAGCGCCACGACGCCTCGATCAAATGGCGCGCACGCGTCGAGACGATTACCCTTGCGGACGATGCGCCAAAGGGCTCGGCGCAATTCGTTATCGGAGAGGCAACGGCTTCGTTGCCGCTTGGCAGCTTGATCGACGTCGATGCGGAAATCGCGCGCCTGACCAAGGAATCCGGCAAGATCGCCGATGAGAGCGACAAGATCAGCAAAAAGCTTGGCAACGAGAAATTCGTTGCTAATGCCAAACCGGAAATTGTCGAAGCGGAACGCGAACGGTTGTTAGAACTTCAGGCTGCTGCCGAGAAGATCGAAACGGCCATCCGCAGGGTTCGCGAAGCAGGCTAGGTGCCTGGCGCGCCGGAGCGAATCCGGCGCGCGTCCAACGGGTTTTTACTGCGCCAGTGAAGGGTAACTTCCCCATTTCGGTCGGGTAAAAGCCCCAATTCCGTCATTTTTGGACGCCGTTGCATTTGAGCAACAAGGGCGTTTTTCGGCCCAAAATCCATCGATTTGGCCGCTAATCATTTCGGATTAGCGTGAAATTCGCGAAATTTTCGTCTCGTGCTCGCGATTTTGCGGCAATTTCCGATTTTGGAGCGTTCGATTCGCGAAACCGGTGATTTTCTGGCGATTGCGTGCGCGCCGCGATTTGTTAGGTATTACGTATTGGTAACAATTTTCCTGAACTGTGTGGGGATCAGGAAGTTTTTAAGGCTTCGGGGAGGGACTTAATGTCTAGGGCTATTTCAACGATTTTGGGTGGAGCGTTGCTTCTGACAAGCGTGGCTTCTGCAGCACAGGCCGGGGGGCTGGAGCGCAGCGGCTACAATTGGGATCTACTTTTCGATCAGGAGCGCTTTGCTACTGAAGCCGGCATTATCTATGTCATGCCGGATCGCAAGATCAAGAACGCCGTTGACACAAACCCGGCCGATGGTCTGGGAGCAAACGGTATCGGTGGCGGCTCCACGTCGACACACGAGACCCCGAGCTATACGGTTCCGCGCTTCGGCGCAAAGGTTGGCCTCACGCCCGACGCGGATTGCCTTGCCTCCTACAGCCAGCCTTGGGGTGTCCATACCAATCCCGGTGCGGACTGGGTTGGTGCAAACCAGAACATCGAGACTGACATCAGGAGCGATGATTACGGACTGACGTGTTCGTACAAGTTTGATGTTGGCAAGGGTCAGCTCCGTGCGATTGGTGGCGTATCCTACCAGGAAGTTTCAGGCTACAAGAACCGTCTGGTCGTGGGCCCGGCAGCGTTCGGACCGGCGGCGGCATTATTCGATGGTCAAGGCAAGCTTGACCTCGACGCGGATGGCTGGGGCTGGCGCATTGGTGCTGCATACGAAATTCCGGAAATCGCCTTCCGTGCAAGCTTGATCTACAATGCCGAGATCGATCTTGGCCAGATCAATGGTACCGTCGACCTGACCGGACTGCCACCGCTGCCGACAAATCCATTTGCCAACAAGATTACGGACGTCTACGGCACGGCTACCATGCCACAGTCGTTAGAATTCAAACTCCAGACGGGTATCGCACCTGACTGGCTGGCATTCGGCTCGGTCAAATGGGTAGACTGGAGCGTTCTTAATGTGGTCTCGTTCTGCCCGACTTCGACCAAGGGCATTGTGAGTTGCGGCCCGACATCGCCAGTTCTGCTGACGACGCTCGATCTTATGTTCCAGGATGGCTGGACGGTCGCTGCCGGTATCGGCCACAAATTCAACGACAAGTGGAGTGGATCGGCGCAGCTTAGCTGGGATCGCGGCACGTCGACCGGTTTGACCACCCAGACCGATACATATCTGCTTTCCGGTGGCGTGTCTTACGCACCCAACAAAAATGTTGAGCTTCGTTTAGGCGGCGCTGTTGGCATGCTGGCAGCTGGTTCCTATGGCCCGACGGCTTGCCCAAAGACCGGCGGCTGCGGCAACGACGTGACCTATGATTTCGGTGATGATTTCGTCGGCGCATTGTCTCTCGCAGGCAAAATCAAGTTCTAAGCCAAATTGCGAAAATCGAAAAAGCCCGGCCAAGCGCCGGGCTTTTTCATACCCGCCTGCTTCGGGTGATCAAATTTTGTGACGATTCAGCAACACTGTGGCGCGATGATCGTCCAGGCTCTGGAGAGGACAGAATTTGCCCATTTTGCGCCACAAACCCGGAGCAACTCGAAAGGGCGGCAACCTTTGGTGGTTGGTACCATCGAGTAACGGTACAGATGTTCCGCTTGGGGAAATGATGGACACGATACTTGTTTCATGGGCAAAAACTTCGAGCCGTAAGTTGATACACGGCCCTTCCACGATTGTTGCGTCATCGCGCCAATCGTATGCTTTCGACACAAGTGTTTTCTTTTGTTCTGGCCCTACTATTGCCGGAAAGCGGTCAAATGTTCGCTGGAATGACATGCGAGATTTGGCCCTCCCGTTGCTGGCTGACGCGATGACGCGCGCTGGCGGGATTTGGGCTCGAACCGTTCGTATGGCGCGCGGTAACGCTGCGACACTCACGGTGAGGGCAAAGGAAGACTATAGTCATGCTCATCGCTGATCGTTTTTTTGGTCCAATTGTCGGGTTTGGCCTTTTGATGAGCGCTATGACCATGCCTTGTTTCGCCTTCGATACGCAAAATGAGGTGAAGGAAGACTCCAGCCCGTTCGCACTCTTCAAGTTTGGTTTCTCCGCCTATAAGAACGGCCACAAGGATGAGGCAGTCAAAGCACTACGTTTTGCTGCTGAAAAGGGACATCAGGGCGCCAACTGGAAACTTGCGCGCATGTATGCGGAAGGCGACGGCGTCAAAGAAGATGACTACGAAGCCTACAAGATGTTCGAGCAGGTCGTCCATGAAGGCGCCGATCAGGGCACGGAGAACGAAAGCTATGTCGCCGATGCGCTGGTCGCGCTGGCAGGTTATGTCAAACGTGGCATCCCGAATTCGCCCATCAATTCCAACCCAAGTGCGGCGCGCGATCTTTATCTGCAGGCAGCATCGAATTTCGGCGATTCCGACGCGCAATTCGAGCTCGGCAAGATGCTGATGAAAGGCGAGGGCGGACAAGCCAGCCCCAACCAGGCTGCACGCTGGTTCCGGCTTTCGGCGCAAAAAGGCAATGCGGGTGCGCAGGCCATGCTCGGCAATCTGCTGTTTCAAGCAGGCAAGACCGTGCGCGGCCTCGCGATGATGACTGCGGCTCTCGAACACGCCAACAAGCAGGACAAAGCCTGGATCCGCGATGTGCAGGAACAGGCATTTTCCATATCCGACGAGGCCGATCGGCGCACCGCTATGGTGCTGGCCGAGGATATCATCAAGACCGGCGACTTTTGAACCGAATTAGCTGCGTGCCAGCAAGACCTGCCAATTCGCCGAAGGTCTAAGCCAAATCGTCATAAATTCGTTGCGTATCAGGCTATTGAAATCGCGACCGGCACATGATCCGACGGTTTTTCCCAGGCGCGGACATGTTTTTCGATGCTAGCGGATTCGAGCATGTTCGCGGCTTCCGGCGATAACATCAGGTGATCGATGCGAATGCCGTTGTTCTTCTGCCAGGCACCCGCCTGATAATCCCAGAATGTATAGACGTCACCTTTGTCGGTAACGCTGCGAACTGCATCGGTGAAGCCCAGGTTTTCGAGCCGTCGGAAAGATTGGCGTGTCGCCGGCTGGAACAGGGCATCATTGACCCAGGCTTCCGGGACCTTTGCGTCGATCGGCTCGGGGATGACATTGTAGTCGCCAGCCAGAATAAGTGGCTCCTCAAGGGCCAGCCGCTCTTCGGCCCAACGCTCCAGCCGCGCCATCCAGCCGATCTTGTATGGAAATTTCTCGGTGTTGATGGGGTTGCCGTTGGGCAGATAGAGCGAAACAACGCGCAGCGGGCCTTTTTCGGTGGAGAATACGGCTTCTATGAAGCGCGCATGATCATCGGCGTCATCGCCGGGAAGACCGCGATTAACCTCGTCGGGGGACTGCTTCGACAAAATGGCAACGCCATTGAAGCCTTTCTGGCCGTTCGTCTCGACATGATAGCCCAACGCTTCCAGTTCGAAGCGCGGAAAACCTTCATCGACGGATTTGATTTCCTGCAGGCAGACAATGTCCGGATTGGACTCCTGCAGCCATGTCGTCAGCACCTCGATGCGGGCTTTGACGCCGTTTATGTTCCAGGTAACGATTTTCATGGATTTGCGCTCTGGTTGCAACGGCGGCAAGGTGATGTCAGACGGAGAAGCTTGTCCCGCAACCACAGGAAGAGGTCGCGTTTGGATTGCGGATCTGGAACGACTGGCCCATCAGATCGTCGACGAAATCAATCTCCGAGCCGCCAATATAGGGCAGGGAAATCTGATCGATCAGCACCTTGGCGCCGAGTTTTTCGATGACGATGTCATCGGCATCCTGCGCGTCAACCAGATCGTACTTATAGGAAAAACCCGAGCAGCCGCCGCCCTCGACGGAAATGCGCAAGGCGGTCTTTTCCGGATCTGACTGCAGAATCGCTGAGATGCGCTTGGCAGCGGCATCGGAGACGGAAACACTTAGCAATTCGGTCATTCTTTACGGTTCCTTCGCGGATTGCTCCGCCACGCTCAACAAAGCATTGACATTGTAATGTCACGCCTTGCCGTTCATCATACACCATAGCTAAGAATTGGCGACTGTGAAGTCAACGTTGTCAGCAGTCGGAAGATGGGAAGGCACATATTTCAACATGTCCATGCAGGGTATCGGTTTCGGTTACAGGGAGAGGGCACCATACGCCAGTGATCCCGAGAAAAGCCGTGGACGGCTTGTGCCCGAAAGCGAAAGCCCGACGCGCACGGTGTTTCAACGTGATCGCGACCGTATCATCCATTCAACGGCGTTCCGGCGGCTGAAGCACAAGACGCAGGTTTTCATCGCACACGAGGGCGATCATTATCGCACGCGGCTGACACATACGATCGAAGTGGCGCAGATCGCCCGGGCGCTCGCGCGTTCCATGCGGCTCGACGAGGATCTCGCCGAAGCAATCGCCCTGGTGCATGATTTCGGCCACACGCCGTTCGGTCATACGGGTGAGGATGCGCTCAACGACAAGATGCGCGACTTCGGCGGTTTCGATCACAACGCGCAATCCCTGCGCATCGTAACCAATCTCGAAAAGCGTTATGCCGAGTTTGATGGGCTGAACCTGACCTGGGAAACGCTGGAGGGACTGGTCAAGCACAATGGTCCGCTGACCGATGCTCTTGGCAACGGGCTGAAGCACCCGGTGCCCGCTGCAATCTTCGAATATAACGCGCAGCATGATCTCGAACTTGCACGCTTTGCCTCGCTGGAAGCGCAATGTGCGGCAATTGCCGACGATATCGCCTATAACGCCCATGACATCGATGATGGGTTACGCTCAGGGCTGCTCACGCTCGATGCACTCGAAGCCGTGCCGATAATTGGCGATATCCTGCGCGCCGTCCGGCAGAAATATCCAACTCTCGATGATGTACGTACGTCGCATGAGATTGTCCGGAGGCAGATCACGATCATGGTCGAAGACGTGATACGTGCGGCGCAGGCCAATCTCGAAACGGTCAAGCCGCAGACAGTCGACGACATTCACGGTGCCGGGCGAACGATCGTTGGATTTTCAGCGCCGCTGCGCGAGCAGGAGAAGATGCTCAAGGCGTTTTTGTACAAGAACCTCTATTTCCACGAGAGCGTGGTGCGCGTGCGCAAATCCGCTGACAGAATTGTGAGAGAGTTGTTTGATGCCTATCTTGCAGACGCTCAGTGTATGCCCGAGGGCTGGCGCGAGAGCGAGAAAGAGGGCGGCTTGGCTGCGCGCGCAAGGCTGGTAGCGGATTTTTTGGCAGGGATGACCGATACATATGCTGTGCGGGAACACGGACGGTTGTTTGACCATACGCCCGAATTGGCCTAGAGACGCGTTTGCAAATCCACCCTGATGGACATCTGATGCGACTTTCTGCGCTTCCGGTGCTCATGGACGAAAATGTCCACTGCGCTCCGGTTCTCGAAAATCACACCACCTGTCTCATCAAGCTGAATTTTCAAAGGTCTCTAACGCAATTCGGCCAACAGCCGTTGATTTTTCTATGAACCCCGAATGAGTATGACGTCATGAACATCTTCGCCGATTTCGACGCGCGGATTAAGAACGCCCTGCAAGCGCTTGATTTAAAAACCACAGATGGTGCTGCGGTGGATCTGACGCGCGTGGGTGTCGAACCGCCGCGCGATCCCAGCCATGGCGATATCGCGACGAATGCTGCGATGGTGCTCTCCAAGGCGGTTGGCCAAAACCCGCGCGAACTTGCGGTCAGAATTGGAGATGCGCTGAAGAATGATCCAGACGTCGGCTCTGTCGATGTGGCGGGTCCCGGTTTCATCAATCTGCGGCTCAAGGATACCTATTGGCACCGGCAACTTGCCGTAATGCTGGGCGCTGGGCTCGACTATGGCCGGTCAAAGCTCGGTTACGGCCACCGGGTCAATGTCGAATATGTATCGGCCAATCCGACGGGCCCCATGCATGTCGGTCATTGCCGGGGTGCGGTGGTCGGCGACGCTCTGGCCAACCTGCTCAAGTTTGCGGGTTATAACGTTGCCAAGGAATATTACATCAATGATGCCGGCGCGCAGATCGATGTGCTGGCAAGCTCTGTGACGTTGCGGTATCGCGAGGCGCTCGGCGAACAGATCGGCGATATTCCTGCAGGGCTCTATCCTGGCGATTATCTCGTGCCCGTGGGGCAGGCGCTCGCCGCCGATTATGGCACGAAGCTCCTGGAGATGCCGGAGGACGAAGCTCTGGCTATCGTCAAGGACCGGACGATCGATGCGATGATGGTGATGATCCGCGACGATCTCGCCTCGCTCAATGTCCATCATGACGTGTTCTTCTCCGAGCGGACGCTGCATGCCAACAATGCCAAGCTGATCCGGTCTGCTATCAACGACCTGACGCTGAAGGGGCATGTGTACAAGGGCAAACTGCCGCCGCCCAAGGGCCAATTGCCGGAAGATTGGGAAGACCGGGAGCAAACGCTGTTCCGGTCGACCGATGTTGGCGATGATATTGACCGGCCACTGGTCAAGTCGGACGGCCAGTTCACCTATTTCGCGGCTGACGTTGCCTATTTCAAGGACAAGTACGACCGGCACTTCGACGAGATGATCTATGTGCTCGGCGCGGATCACGGTGGTTACGTCAAGCGGCTGGAATCTTTGGCGAGGGCTGTTTCCGGCGGGACGGCGAAGCTGACTGTGCTGATCTGCCAACTCGTCAAGCTCTATCGGAACGGCGAACCCGTGCGGATGTCGAAACGGTCGGGCGAGTTCGTAACCTTGCGCGATGTGGTGGAAGAAGTAGGCCGGGATCCTGTGCGGTTCATGATGCTGTACCGGAAGAACGACGCTCCGCTCGATTTCGACTTCGCCAAAGTCACCGAACATTCCAAGGACAATCCCGTCTTCTACGTTCAGTATGCTTCGGCCAGATGCCATTCGGTTTTCCGGCAGGCGATCGAACAGCTGGGGATCGGCGAAATCCAGTTGGCGGCGAGTGCACAACACTTCGGTTTGCTGACGGATGAGAGCGAAATCGCGCTCATCCGCAAGCTCGCGGAATACCCGCGGCTGATCGAAACAGCGGCTTTGCATCAGGAGCCGCACAGGCTCGCTTTCTACCTTTACGACCTTGCAAGTTCGCTGCATACGCAGTGGAATAAGGGAACCGAAAACCCGGACTTACGTTTTATTAAGGTTAACGATCCAGACTTGTCCCAAGCCAGGCTAGGGCTGGTGCAGGTTGTTTCGAAGGTCTTGACGTCCGGATTGTCAATAATAGGTGCGGACGCCCCGACTGAAATGCGTTAATATACGCGGAAAAGCGTAGCAATCCTGTCAACTTTTGCCCACATTGCGCTGGTAAGGCCAATGCGTGACGTTTTCGGACGTCGCACAGTTGAGAGTACAGGATTAACGCCATGGCGGACAACAATATTCAGCGTTCTCACCGGCAGGATGATTCGCGATCAGGTAATAACGACCCTCTGATGGAACTTTCCCGTATCATGGGAACGGTTGAAGAGGAAGGGCGGACTACTGGATCCAACGATGATTTTGCTATGGACCTCGAACGCGAGCTGATGGGGGGCTTTGATGAACCAGCCGCGCCTCAGTCCGCTGACAATGATGCCCACGATGATCACCTTGCCGCTCAGGATTTTCAGGAATCCATCGAGCGCGAGTTGGCTGCGGAACCACCTCACGCTCACGAAGCCGCTGCCGAATCCGTAGCCGCCTATGAAGAACCGGATTACGCCGACTACGAGCCGGACCCGGTTTACGTGGACAGCGAAGCGGGCGAGGGTGTTGGTGTTGCCATTTCCCATTACGAAGAGCGCCCCGTGCTCGCAACACCATCACTCAGTCTCGAGGATGAGCTTGAAACCTTGCTTGCAGGATCGGCGCAGCCAGCCGTGCAGCGTTCGGCAAATGCTTCATGGGGCTATGGATCGCAGACGCAGGTTCCGGGGCGAACAGAGATTGCCCCGTCGATCAGCCGGACAACATCATACCAGCAGCCATCGCATGCATCGGAAACAGTCACCCACCAGGTTCCCGAGCCAGAGCCTGTAGCTTACGAAGCTGCGGAAGAAGAGCAGGTTCAGGATTCGGAGATCGAGGATTTCGATACCGACGAATTGATGGCGGCGCTCGATGATTTCGACGTAACGGCGGATCAAGACGAGGATAGCGAACCGGTTGCAGAAGCAGCCCCGGTTTTCCCGCTTTATCAAAACCTGGAACAATCCTCGACGCCGGTTCGTGAACAGATTGAAGTGCCTGTTGCCATGCCTGTTGCCAGCGCACCGCGATTGCCCGAGGTTCATGAGCTCAGCGATTATGCCGACGAGCTCGATCGCGCTGCGTCAGCAATTACTGCAGCACCCGATGTCGATACGGTGGCGGTTACAGAAAATCGCGTTGATTATACCGAGTCGCTCGATCTTCCGGCCGTGAACTATGAGGACGACGTTCCGCAACACAATGGGCTGAACGAGCTTGATAATGAATTTGCCGAGGTATTCGGTTCGATCGAAGCCGACGATTCGCGCGGCGCCTATGTCGCAGCGGAGGATCCTGCCCCGCAGGAGCCCGAGAAAGACCGATACGCCGACATTTTCGCAGATGTATTCGGGAACGAGGCAGACCAGAACAAATACAATCCGGCAGGCTATGCAGTAGCAGCCGGCGCTGCAGCTATGGGCGCTGCGAGCTCACAACAAAGCCGGGCAACGCCTGCCTATGGTCCGGAAGAGGATCTGGATTTTGGCTATGATCCTCGCCAAGACAATGTCGATATAGCCGCAACGCCCTATGGGCAAAAGGAAACACCTGCGCGTCGCCGCAGTAACCTGTTTGTTCCCGGCGTGGCAGCGGCTGTTGTTTTGCTCGCGGTTGCCGGTGCCGTCGCCTATAAATGGACTGGCGGTTCGAACGGCGAACCTGTGGTCATCATGGCAGACAAGACGCCGATCAAGGTTCAGCCCGAAACCGCCAGCACGGCCGTTGTGCCAAATCAGGACAAGGCGGTTTACGACAAGAGCGCGACGGCTGCTCCGGAAGCACCGAAGCAGGATCAGCTCGTAACAACACGGGAGGATCCTATCGATCTTCCAGCCGATGAGGATGGAGGCGCGTCCGTTACGGATATGCTCGCCACCGATGCGCCACCCACCGATGGTCCTGCAGCGGGCGACAAGGTGGAGGCGCGTGTTGATCCTGCCACCGCAGACGATACTGCCGACGCTGCACCGGCGGAACGCAACAGTGCGATTGCACCGCGCAAGGTGCAGACTATGGTCGTCAAACCGGATGGCACGATGGTCGCCTCCATTCCAGAACCGGCTGATCCGGTGAGTGCCGGCCCTGCCGCTGCCCCGGCTGACCGTCCCGCAGCTCCGCTCGATGCAAATGCATCCGCGGCGCCGGCAACAACTGGCGACGACGAAATTGGCGCATTGATGCAGGACGCCCCGGCAGCTGTGCCTGCACAGACTGCTGCACCTGCACCCGAAGCACCAGCTGCAACTGCAGCGGCAAAACCGGCTCCGGCTGCTGGCAAGTTGCCTCCGAAGCCCGTTGCGACCAAGAAAATCACTCCCGAAACGGTTGCTTCCGTTACGCCGAAGAATATTCCGGTGGTCGAATCGCGTCCGGCAGATCAACCGATCGACATTGTCGATCGCGTTCCGCCAAAGAATGCAGCTGCTCAGCAGGTCGCCTCCGCCGCTCCGGCAGCGGGGAGCTATCTCATCCAGATTGCCTCGCAACCGAATGTCGAGGGCGCGCAGAAGACATACGCTTCGCTCTCCCAAAAATATGCGGGTGTGATCGGCGGCCGCGGTGTCGATATCAAGCAGGCCGAGATTGCCGGCAAAGGCACATTCTTCCGTGTTCGCATTCCGGCTGGCTCCAAGAGCGATGCGAACGCCTTGTGCGCGAAATACAAGACTGCAGGCGGCAGCTGCTTCGTTACGCAGTAAAAACCTCACGCATCTCATTGAAAAGGCTCCGCCATTGGCGGAGCCTTTTTTTGTTGTGCTAGTTCAATCGGCTGATAATTTAATCAAAATATTATTCGCTTTTAACCTTATAGAATTTGTCATTATGTCGATTGTAAAACCCAACAGATGGGATTATATTTTTTATGGTTGTTATCCACCGTGCTTACGGTTTTCGTTTTGTGATCTACACCGTCGACCACGAACCAGCACATATCCATGTTACCGGGACGGGCCAAGCGAAGATCAATCTCGATGGTTTGGGCGGTGCCCCCGAATTGATTTACAGTATCGGCATCAAGCGGTCCGACATGAAGCGGTTGATGGCGGAGGTTTGCGAGCTCCGTGACATATTCAAACAGGAATGGGAGCGTATCCATGGCAGGCTTGACTGATGCGCAGTTCGATCTGGCAAATGCCAGGGGACAAGAAACACTTATGATGGAACCTCGGGCGTCGCTGGCTCAATATGACAGTGTAACCCGGCGCGTGGTGTTAGATCTGATAAATGGATGCAGCTATGCATTTCCCTTCCATTTCGTGCAGGATTTACAGAATGCGAGTGATGAGGACCTCGCTGATATCCGGGTCGATGGGGCCGGCCTGAACTTGCACTGGCCAAAGCTGGACGTTGATCTGTATGTGCCTGCTCTTGTGTCAGGCATCTTCGGTACACGGGCCTGGATGACCCGGGAACTTGCTCGCGCGGCGGGAAAGGCCGTTTCACCCGCGAAATCGGCAGCAGCCAGGGCGAATGGTGCAAAGGGTGGACGTCCGCGAAAAACGGCCAGCGGCTGATCTGGGGAAGCCTTTGCAAACGTTCAGCGAAACCTGTGCCACAGCATCGATTTCAAGTAGACTCCCGCTATGAGCGAATCAAAAGCATGGATTGCCGGGACGACCGGTTTGAAACTGACCCCAGACGAAATCGCATTCTTTCGCGATGAGCGGCCGTGGGGTTTTATTCTTTTTGCCCGCAATATCAGCGAGCCGGCACAGATTGAGGATTTGTGTGCGCATTTGCGTGATCTGGTGGACCGCGACGACGCACTGGTGCTGATTGACCAGGAAGGCGGGCGCGTGCAACGACTACGGCCGCCGCTCGTGCCGGATTATCCCTCAGGGTCGCAGCTCGGCGCGCTTTTCCGGGAAAATGAGGAGCTCGGATTGCGCTCAGCCTGGCTCCTGTCGCGCCTGCATGCATTTGATCTTCTCAAGCTCGGTATCAATGTCGATTGCCTGCCGGTGCTCGATGTCCCCGTCGAAGGCGCCAATGACGTTATCGGCACCCGCGCCTATGGCAAGCATCCGGAGATCGTGACGGCCATGGGCCGAGCCGCCGCGGATGGCTTGCTTGCGGGCGGCATGCTGCCAGTGATCAAGCACATACCGGGGCACGGCCGAGCCTTTGCCGACACGCATCACGAATTGCCGACGGTCGCGACGCCGCTTGAGGAGCTTGCCGAACATGATTTCGCGCCGTTCCGGGCTTTGGCTGACCTGCCGATGGCGATGAGTGCGCATGTGATCTTTTCGGCCGTTGATCCAAAGAACCCGGCGACGACATCGGGCAAGGTGGTAGAGGAGATCATCCGGGACTATATAGGTTTCGACGGGCTGCTGATGAGCGACGATGTCTCCATGAATGCACTTTCTGGGGATTATTTCGACCGGACCAAAGCAATCTTTGCGGCGGGGCTTGATATCGTGCTTCATTGCCACGGTATCATGGATCAAATGAAAGCCGTTGCGGCTTGCACACCGGAGCTCGAGGGCAAGGCGTTCGAGCGGGCGCAGCGGGCAATCGAATATCGAAAAGAACCGGATACTTCCAACGAGGAAGAACTCCGGGAAGAATTCCAGCGTACTTTCGAGGCGGTGGCATAGAAGCGAGAGAAATTTGGCGAGCGAGCAAAAGATAAATGGCAACGACACGGCACCCATGGAAGCGCTGTGGGAAAGTCAGGTCGATCGCGCTGCCAGCGAGCCGTCGCTTGTCATTGATATCAAGGGGTTCGAAGGCCCACTTGATCTGTTGCTGCATCTCGCTCGTAACCAGCGTGTCGATCTCGCCCGCATTTCCGTGCTTGCGCTGGTCGAGCAGTATTTGATCTTCATCCGGCAGGCGCAGGCATTGCGGCTTGAGCTTGCCGCCGATTATCTGGTCATGGCGGCGTGGCTTACCTACCTTAAATCCAAGCTGCTGATTCCCAAGGCGCCCGGTGACGAAGGTGAAAGCGGCGAGGAATTGGCTGCAACGCTGCAGTTCCGGCTAAAGCGGCTGGAAGCAATGCGCGACGCGGCAACGAAGCTCATTAACCGCAACCGGCTCGGCCGCGATGTCTTTTCCCGGGGCATGCCGGAGGCTGTGATTGTCGATCAAACCAACGCCTATGCGGCGACGCTCTACGAGCTTTTGACCGCCTACGCTTCACAGCGGCAAAAGCGGGCCACTTCGCGTGTGCAGATCGCGCGGCGTACGGTCTGGTCGCTGAAGGATGCGCGCGAGATCCTGATGCGGCTTGTGGGTGAGATGAAGGACTGGACAGCGCTCGATCATTACCTGATGGAATTTATCTTTTCGCCGACGGAGCGGGCGACCGCCATGGCCAGCTCTTTTGCTGCCAGCCTGGAAATGGTCCGGGAAGGGCATCTGGAAATCCGCCAGACCGGCGCGTTCAACCCGATCTATCTGCGCAACAGGCTTGATAAGCAGACCGAGCCGCTGAAGGATGTGGCAAATGGCTGACAGCATTCATAACATCGACGATGACGAGGTCGACTTGCCGGCCGGCAACTGGAACTCTGCGGTTTCGCTTTCCGATGCGCTGCGTATGGCCGAGGCCATATTGTTCGCATCGGCAGAGCCGGTAACGGAAAAGGCCCTGCGTGAGCGTCTGCCATCCGGTGTCGACGTGGCTGCGCTGCTTGGCGAACTGCAGGAGATCTATTCAAAGCGCGGTATCAATCTGCGGCAGACAGGCGGCGCATGGGCATTCCGTACGGCTGCCGATCTCGCTTTCCTGATGAACCGGGAGGCCGTTCAACAAAAGAAGCTGTCGCGTGCAGCCCTCGAGGTCCTTGCAATCATCGCCTATCATCAGCCGGTGACACGCGCGGAACTTGAAGACATTCGTGGCGTCGAGACTTCGAAGGGCACACTCGATGTGCTGATGGAAACGGGCTGGATCAAGTTTCGCGGTCGCCGCCGGACACCCGGCCGTCCTATCACCTATGGCACCACGGCTTCATTCCTCGATCATTTCGGCCTGCAGGAAGTGCGCGATCTGCCGGGGATTGACGAATTGCGCGGTGCAGGTCTGCTTTCGACGCGTATGCCAACCAACTTTTCCATCCCGATCCCGGTCAATGATCCGGATGAACTGACCGAAGATGAAGATCCACTGACGGACATCGACCTCGAGGAACTCGGTCTTTTGACGCCCCGTATCGAACATGATTGAGACAAGCTTTCTGTTATAATCGCTTGCCAACATCAAAATTCGTGACGCAGAGTTCACTTCGGACTTGCGCTGCGTTTACATGAATGTGAAAGAGCAGAAGAGACTTGTGTTTGAAAAGCACGGGGAAAAGACATAGATCAGCCCAAACTGTTGGGTGAATGTGAGGATCAAATGGGTAGTTTTTCAATCTGGCACTGGCTTATCGTGCTTGCGGTCGTGCTTCTTCTTTTCGGTCGCGGCAAGATCCCGGAACTCATGGGTGACGTTGCCAAGGGTATCAAGAATTTCAAGAGCGGCATGAGTGACGACACTGCTGACACTGCCGACAATTCGAAAACGATTGATAATCAGACAAGCCAGCCGGTGAATTCAGTCAAGGAAAAGACCACAAAGTCTTGAATCCAAGGATAATCTTGTCCTGCGCGCGGCTGTGTGGCCGCGTCGTGGCTGGAGCATGATGAATGTTTGAAGTTGGTTGGTCGGAAATCCTGGTGATCGTGATCGTCATGATCGTGGTGGTCGGACCGAAGGATTTGCCGAAGATGCTGCGTGCCTTCGGCAAGGCAACCGCAAAGTTTCGGGCAACTGCCGGCGAGTTCCGCAAGCAGTTTGACGAGGCCTTGAAAGAGGCCGAGCTCGATGACGTTCGTGAAATTATCAATGACGCCAAGAGTCTCGATCCTCGAAACGACATTCGCAAGGTATTCGATCCTGTGCGTACGATCGGTGAAGAGATCCGTTCCACGCTGAAGGATGCGACAGTAACGGCAAAGGACAATGTCGCCGTGCCTGATCCAGCCGCGCCGGGGGCAACCCAGTTGCAACCGCAGGTGATGGAACCCTTGGCCGCTTCGGCCACACCTGCCGCCGAACCAGTGATAAAGAAGCCCGCAAGGTCGAGACAGAAACCGGTTGCGGCTGCCGCTGAAACCAAAGCCAAGCGGGGAGCGCCAGCCAAGAAAGCCGCAGACGCTTCGAAGGCTGCGCCTAAGAAGAGCGCTGCCCCTGCCGCAGAAGTTGCAACGGCTGCACCGACCAAAACACCTGCCAAAAGAACAGCGAAGCCGAAGGCCAAGGCTGTCGACACGGGGACAAAGAGTTGAGCAGCGCTGACGACGAAATCGATAAAAGCTCGGCCCCATTGATGGAGCACCTGATCGAGCTGCGCCGGCGCCTGATCTGGGCACTTCTGGCGTTCTTCCTGGCGTTCCTCGTATGCTTTCATTTCGGCAAGCAGTTGTTCAACCTTTTGGTCATCCCGTATCAGTGGGCGATCTTGTGGGCGGGGTTCGATCCCGCCAAGGCGCAACTCATCTATACGGCCCCGCAGGAATTCTTTTTCACGCAGGTGAAGGTCGCCATGTTCGGCGGTATCGTCATCGCGTTCCCAGTCATCGCATCGCAAATCTACAAGTTCGTAGCGCCCGGCCTTTACCGCAATGAGAGAATGGCGTTTCTGCCATTCCTGATTGCATCGCCGATCCTTTTTCTTATGGGCGGCGCGCTGGTATATTTCTTCTTCACGCCGATGGTCATGTGGTTCTTCCTGGCCATGCAGCAGACCGGCGGAGCAGGTGAAGTCCAGATTTCGCTGTTGCCGAAGGTTTCCGAATATCTCAGCCTTATCATGACGCTGATTTTCGCGTTCGGGCTGGTGTTTCAGCTCCCGGTTGTGACGACCCTCCTGGCGCGTGTCGGTCTTGTCGGCTACGAGGGGCTGAGGTCGAAGCGCAAATACGCCATCATCATTGCGTTTATCGTTGCCGCCGTTATCACGCCGCCCGATCCGATCAGCCAGATCGGTCTTGCGCTCCCGACGATCCTTCTCTACGAGGTTTCGATCTGGATGGCGCGTCTGGTCGAGAAGAAGCGTGCGGCAACCGAGGCTGAAGCAAAATCAGAGTCCAGCGAAGTCTCGTCCTGACGGTCATCGTTTCGCCGGGCCTTTACGCCCAAATTTCTTTGCTCACTCGAATACGGCTTTATTCCCATGCTCGATATCAAATGGATCCGAGAGAATCCGCAAGCGCTTGACGCAGCTCTGGCCAAACGGGGCAACGAGCCGGCATCGTCCCGTTTGATCGAGCTCGACGAAAAGCGCCGCCAGCACATCGCCAAATTGCAGGAGGCACAGGAACGCCGCAACGCCGCCTCGAAAGAGATCGGCAAGGCGATGGGTGCCAAGGATCAGGCAACCGCCGACCGTCTCAAGGCCGAAGTTGCGGAGATCAAGCTGTTCCTGACATCAGCGGAAGAGGAAGAGCGCCAGCTCGATCGAGCGCTGAACGATGCATTGTCGGTGCTTCCCAACATACCGCTTGCTGACGTTCCGGTCGGCAAGGACGAGGCCAGCAATGTCGAAACGCGCCGCGTCGGACACCTCAAGAATTTTTCGTTCGAGCCGAAAGAGCATTTCGAGATCGGCGAAAAACTCGGCTACATGGATTTCGAGCGGGCCGCCAAGCTTTCAGGCAGCCGCTTCACGGTCCTGAAAAGTCAGCTGGCGCGGCTGGAGCGTGCGCTTGGCCAGTTCATGCTCGATCTGCACACGACCGAACACGGCTATACTGAAGTCAGTCCGCCCCTGCTGGTCAATGACGAAGTGCTCTACGGCACGGGCCAGCTGCCGAAGTTCGCCGAAGATCTGTTCCGGACCACGGACGGCCGCTATCTGATCCCGACCGCCGAGGTACCGCTGACCAATCTTGTGCGTGAAGAGATCCTTGATATTCGCGATCTGCCGATCCGCATGACGGCGTTGACGGCGTGCTTCCGTTCGGAAGCGGGTTCGGCCGGGCGGGACACACGCGGCATGCTGCGCCAGCACCAGTTCATGAAGGTGGAACTGGTATCGATCACCGATGCGGAGCATTCCCTCGAGGAACATGAGCGGATGACGTCGTGTGCCGAGGAAGTTTTAAAGCGGCTTGACCTATCGTTCCGCACCATGACGCTGTGCACCGGCGATATGGGTTTTGGCGCGCAGAAAACATATGACCTGGAAGTCTGGTTGCCGGGGCAGAAGGCGTATCGCGAGATCTCCAGCTGCTCGGTATGCGGTGATTTCCAGGCACGCCGCATGAATGCCCGCTACCGGCCGGAAGGCGAGAAGTCGACGCGTTTCGTGCATACGCTGAACGGTTCGGGCACCGCTGTGGGACGTGCGCTGATTGCCGTTGTCGAAAATTATCAGAATGAGGACGGCAGCGTAACAATTCCTGAAGCCCTTGTACCCTATATGGGTGGACTGAAGCGGATCGAAAAAGCAGCATAAGAGGGACTGGGGCAAATGCGCATTCTTCTGACCAACGATGATGGTATTCATGCGGAAGGTCTGAGCGTGCTTGAACGCATTGCCCGCCAGCTCTCGGACGACATCTGGGTGGTTGCACCGGAAACGGACCAGAGTGGTCTGGCGCATTCGCTGACGCTGTCCAACCCGTTGCGTCTGCGCAAAATCGATGACCGGCATTTTGCCGTGCGCGGCACACCGACCGATTGCGTCATCATGGGCGTCAAGCACCTGATGCCGGATGCACCCGATCTGATCCTTTCCGGTGTCAATTCCGGCTCGAACATGGCGGATGACGTCACCTATTCGGGGACCGTCGCCGGCGCTATCGAGGGCACGCTGCTCGGCATCAAGTCCATTGCCTTGTCGCAGGAATACAATCTCGATGGCGGCGCACGCGTGCTGCCATGGGAGGTCGTGGAGGAGAGGGCGCCCGCGATCCTGAAAAAGGTGCTTGATGTCGAACTGCCAAAGACCGTTCTCATCAATATCAACTTCCCGAGTTGCAACGCGGCTGAGATCGCCGGAACCCGGGTTACGGCGCAGGGCAAGCTTTCGCATGGTCTGACCATAGAAGAGCGCCATGATGGACGGGGTTTGCCCTATTACTGGCTGCGCTATGGCCGCGGCAAGGATGTGCCGGCTGAAAACAGCGATGTGGCCGCACTCGCCAAGAACTTCATTTCGGTCACACCGCTGCAGCTCGACCTGACCGCGCATGACACGCTCGCAACCCTTGCGAGTGCCATTGCATGAAGGTTGCGATGTCTGAACGCGAAGGATTTGCGGCTTTCGTACTGCGTATGCGCGCCTTGGGCCTGTCGGATCAACGTCTGATCAGCGCCTTTGAGGCGACACCGCGCGTGGCCTTTATCAACGGTAATCTCGGCAACCTTGCCTACGGCGTCGGGACGCTGCCGATCGAATGCGGTGAGTTCATCGAAGCGCTCGATCTGCAGGCGCAGTTGATTAATTCCCTCGATCTTGAGCCTACGCACCGTGTGCTGGAAATTGGCACCGGTTCTGGCTTTACGGCGGCCGTGATGGCTCGACTAGCCGGGCGTGTTTTGTCGCTGGAGCGCTATCGCACGCTGGTTGAACTGGCGCATCAGCGGCTCCAGGCGCTGAAAATCGAGAATACCTTCGTCAAGCATGCGGACGGCAGGCATGGCCTCGTGCACGACGGTCCGTTCGACCGTATCATCGTCTGGGGCGCTTTCGAAAGCATGCCGCGCCAGTTCGTCGATCTCCTGTCGTCAAACGGCGTGATGATCGCACCGATCGGGCCGCTCGATGGCAGGCAAGTAATTGCGCGGCTGTCGAAAATTGGCAGCCGTTTTGAGCGCCACGATTTGATGTCGGTGCGCCTATTGCCCCTGATGGAAGGTGTCGCCTCGGCGCTCTGACCCTTTACGAGTTTGGTGAATTTTTTACAAATTTTATTCGCTCTTTAACGGTCGAGTAACATTAACGCGATCTAATGAGTCCAATATTCTTGTATTGAGTACGGGCGGGATATGCGATGCGTTTGAGTACACTAGACAAAGCGTCACGGCGGCTGGCTCTGAATGCCGCCATTCTCTCGATTGCCGGTATCGCGGCAGGCTGCAGCTCTGGCGTGCAGCGTTTCACCAGCGCGGATTTCAGTTCCGGCTATAGCGACAATCAACGATCAGTCATGCAAGCGTCCAACAACACGCCACAACCTTATACACCTCCCGTCGATTCAACGCAGACCGCTTCTGTCAGCAGTGGCGGGGGTGTTCAGCGCAGCAGCCTGCCGCCCGTCGGGGCTGCAAGCACTTCGGCGCTGCCGCCAGTCTCCTCGCAGCCAACGCGCCCGGCTCTCGCTCCTGTTGCCAGCGCGGCTCCACTTCGTCAGCAGCAGACGGCCTCAGTGCAGCCAATGCAGGCCGCACCGTTGGGGTCGGCTTCGGGTACGCTGAAAACTCCGGATGGCCGTGAAGCAAAGATGCCTGTAAAGGCGGCTCCGGTGCATTCGAACAACGTCGCCGTCACACAGACACCGCAGGCGACCAAGCAGGTAGCTGCCGCGACCACTGCCGCAAAGCCAACCAGCCAGGGCTCTTATACAGTCCAGAGCGGTGACACCCTGCATGCAATCTCGCGCAAGACGGGCAGCAATGTCGAAGCGATCAAGCAGGCGAACAACATGAAGGATGGCACTGTCCGTGTTGGCCAGGCGCTCATCATTCCACCATCCAACTCCGCGCTCGCGCAGAATGTCGCCAACACCATGAAGCCGAAGGGCGGAACGGTCGATCAGGTCAAGACAGCTTCGACACCGCCTGCAGAACAGCCGAAGGTGGTCGCAAGTGCCGCGACGCAGGCTGCCGCGGCTCCGCAAGCCGATACTTCGGCCAAGCCTTATACGCCGCCACAGGCCAGCGAGAAGGTGATCGAGAACGCGGATAAGGACAAGGATGTTGCCGCAGCGCCGTCGGCTACCGGCGTCTCGGGGATGCGCTGGCCGGTTCGCGGCCGGGTTGTCGCCAACTACGGCAAAGGCAGCGACGGGATCAACATCTCCGTGCCTGAAGGTACGCCGATCAAGGCTGCTGAAAACGGCGTGGTCATCTACTCCGGCGATGGCCTCAAGGAATTCGGCAACACGGTGCTGGTGCGCCACGACAACGGCCTTGTGACCGTATATGGCAATGCGAGCAAGCTCGATGTTCAGCGCGGCCAGAAGGTCAAGCGGGGCGATCAGCTTGGAGTATCGGGCATGACCGGCAACGCAACGACGCCGATGCTTCACTTCGAGGTTCGCAAGAACTCGACGCCGGTTGACCCGACGAAATATCTCGAATCCTGATTGATAAGCAGATTGATTGAAGCCCGCGCCGAAAGGTGCGGGCTTTTCATTTTTAACTGACAATTATGCTAGCATTTTGTGCTAGCAAATATTATATTTGAAAAGGCCAATTCCATGAATAGCAAGCATCGGCGAACCTTGGTCGCCGTTTTCGCTGATCCGGTTTCGGGTTCCATTGCATGGTCAGACATCGAAAGTTTACTGCTTGGCGTTGGGGCGCGGACGATCGAGGGCAATGGCTCGCGTGTGAAGTTTGAAATAGACGGAGAGGTGGAAAGCTTTCACAGGCCTCATCCCTCCAAGGAAGCAAAGCGTTACCAGGTGCGTGCGGCTCGAGCCTTTCTGGAGAGAATTGGAATAAGACCATGAACGTCATGCATTACAAAGATTATACCGCGCGCATCGAATACGATGATGAGGATGAAATTTTCTTCGGGAAGATTGCCGATATCAGCGACGGTGTCGGTTTTCATGCCGATACGGTGGTGGACTTGAAAGTGGCATTTCACGAAGCTGTCGATGACTATATCGAGACATGCACCAAAATCGGCAAGCAGCCGCAAAAACCATACTCGGGAAAAATGATGTTTCGAGTAAAGCCTGAAATTCATCGCCGGGCAGCGCTCGCTGCAGAGCGTGCCGGCAAGAGCCTCAACCAATGGGCTGAAGAAGCGTTGGATAAGGCGGCTGGCTGAATACCTGGCGGGCGTCTTACAGTTTCTTGCCGAGACGTCCGGCAAGATCCTGGATAAATTGCCAGGCGACACGACCGGACCGTGCCCCGCGTGTCGTGGACCACTCAAGCGCCTGCGCATGCAATTCCGGTTGCTTCATCGGCAGGTGGAAATGCGCCGCATAGCCATCGATCATCGAAAGATAGTCGTCCTGGCTGCATTTGTGGAAACCCAGCCAAAGGCCGAAGCGGTCCGAAAGCGACACTTTTTCTTCAACCGCTTCCGATGGATTAATCGCGGTCGAACGTTCGTTTTCGATCATGTCGCGGGGCAGAAGATGACGCCGGTTCGATGTGGCGTAGAAGATGACATTGTCCGGCCGGCCTTCGACGCCGCCTTCCAGTGCTGCCTTCAATGATTTGTATGATGTGTCGTCGTGATCGAAGGACAGGTCGTCGCAAAACAGGATGAACCGGTAATCCGTGTCCTTGATGGCCGCCATCAGCGCGGGAAGGCTGTCGATATCTTCGCGGTGGATTTCCACAAGTTTGAGCGGGTGGCCGCCGGTCGGTGCAGCAGCGTTGACAGAGGCATGCACCGCCTTGACCAGCGATGACTTGCCCATGCCGCGCGCACCCCATAGCAGCACATTGTTTGCCTGCAAACCATCGGCAAAACGTTTCGTATTGTCGAAGAGGATATCGCGGACATTGTCGACGCCGCGGATCAAGGAAATGTCCACGCGGTTGACCTTACTGACCGGGTCAAAGGTGAGCTTGTCCGGATTCCAAACGAAGCAATCCGCCACATCGAGGTCGACCGGTTGAGCTTTTGGCGGTGCCATGCGCTCCAGCACCGCAATCAGCCGGTCAAGTTTATCTGTCAACAATTCATCGGACATACTCATCGAGCCTTCATTTTCATGCATATATGCGACTATCATGTTGAAGATAATTCGAAAAGCAGGACACACAGTTTTGTACGGTTGCTTTTGACGCCCCAAACATTGTATTGCGCTGGCTCAAGTTCTTTCAAATCTGGTTTTCTCTGGAGGTTGTCTCAATGTTCGTAACTCCCGCATATGCACAGGCAACGGGTGTCGGCGGCGCGCCGGAAATGCTGATGAGCATCTTGCCGTTCATTCTGATCTTCGTGATCATGTACTTCTTGATCATTCGCCCACAGCGTACCGCTGCCAAGAAGCGCGAGGAGCAGCTGAAGAATATCCGTCGCGGCGATACGATCATTACCGGTGGTGGTTTCATTGCCAAGGTCACCAAGGTCTATGAAGATACCGGCGAGCTGGATGTCGAAATCGGCGATGGCGTCAAGGCCCGCGTCCTGCGGGGAATGGTAGCCGACGTCCGGGTCAAGGGCGAGCCGGTTGCCGACAACAAGAAATAAGGCATAGTGAGGGGGCGGTCGTTGAGCCGCCCTTCTGATTCTAGGCTCCAAGGTTTGCGACCGTATGCTTTATTTTAGCCGCTGGAAGACTGCACTCATCTGGGCCGTTGTGCTTGCGGGTGTTATCCTCGCGCTGCCAAATCTCTTCACACAGGACCAATTGGTAACCTTGCCGGACTGGCTGCCGAAGAAGCAGCTGGCGCTGGGTCTCGACCTCGAAGGTGGTTCGCGGCTACGCCTGCAGGTCGACAAGGACCATCTGCCGGACACCGACGCAACGATTGCGATCCTTACGCGCCGTCTCAGTGAGCTCGGCTACACCAATCCTAATGTCGAGGGCCAGCGGAATGGCCGTGTGCTTGTCGAAGTCCCCGGGCTTTACGACTCGCAACTGCTCAAGGACATCTTGAGCCTCACCGGCGAACTGCATTTCCAGATGGTCGACGATTCTGTACCCGTTCAGCAGGCGATCGACGGCACGCCGCCGGAAGGCGATGAGGTGGTGTATTCGTTCGACGATCCGCCTGTTGCCTATCTGGTCAAGAAAGAACCGCTTGTCTCAAACAAGAATTTCGTCGATGCGCAGGCCGGAATCGATACGACCACCCAAGAGCCTGTGATCACCTTCAGACTGGACAGCATTGGCGCTGACCGGTTCTCGAAAGCTACCAAGGCGAATGTCGGCAAATCCTTCGCTATCGTTCTCGACAACCAGGTGCTTTCAGCCCCGGTCATCAGTGAGGAAATACCCGGGAATACAGGTCAGATTTCCGGCAATTTCGACCTTTCGGGCGCAAGTAACCTCGCGCTTGTGATGCGGGCAGGCGCGCTGCCAGCGAGTGTCACCGTGCTCGAAGAGAGAACGATCGGCACCGATCTCGGAGCGGCTGCGGTAGCTTCTGGCAAGATCGCTGCTCTCATCGGCGCAGTTCTCGTCATCGTTTTCATGCTTTTGACCTATGGCCTTCTCGGTGTCATCGCCAACATTGCCCTTGTCGTCAATGTGATCCTGATACTGGCAGTGCTGACGCTCTTCGGCGCGCCGCTGACGCTCGCGGGTGTTGCCGGTATCGTGCTTACCATTGGCATGGCGGTCGATTCCAACGTGCTGATCTATGAGCGTATTCGCGAGGACAGGCGCGCGGGCTTTTCCGTTATCCAGGCTATCGATTCGGGATTTTCACGGGCCCTTGCAACGATCGTCGATGCCAATGTCACCACGCTGATCGCGGCACTCGTGCTTTTCATTCTGGGCTCCGGGCCGGTGCACGGTTTCGCGCTGACCGTTACCATCGGCATCGTCACGACGCTGTTCACGACCTTCACGCTGACGCGCTGGCTGGTATCCGTTTGGGTTCAATGGGCGCGTCCCAAGGAAGTTCCGGGCGCACTCCTGAAGCTCGTTCCAAATGATACGAAAATCCCGTTCATGAAGCTGCGTTTTCTGACACTTGGCTTTTCGGCGCTGTCGAGCATTGCGGCTATCGTGCTTTTCGCCATTGTCGGCATGAATTTCGGTATCGATTTCAAGGGCGGCACGATGGTCGAGATTCAATCGCACGAGGGTGCGATCGATCTCGATGATGTGTATAGCCGATTGGAAGATCTGAATATTGGTGACATCAAGATCGAACCATTCAAATCGGATGATCGCGCCCTGATTACCGTGGGTAGCCAGGGTGAGGGCGAGGATGCCGAGCAAACTGTCGGTGTCAAAATCCGGGGTGAATTGCAGGACGACTTCGATTTCCGCCGCATTGACGTCATCGGCCCGTCCGTATCGAGTGAACTGTCACATGCCGGAATGCTCGCTGTCGGGCTCTCATTGGCCGTGATCTTCGTCTATGTGTGGTTGCGCTTCGAATGGCATTTCGCACTTGGCGCCATTCTCGCAACAATCCACGACGTACTGCTACTGCTCGGTATGTTCATCGTCTTCCAGATGGAATTCAACCTCTGGAGTATCGCCGCCTTGCTGGCTATTGTCGGCTACTCGCTGAATGATACGGTCGTCATTTACGACCGCGTGCGCGAGAATTTGCGACGATACGGCAACAGCATGTCGCTGTCGGCGCTTCTCGATGCATCGATCAACCAGACCCTGTCGCGCACGATTCTGACATCGCTTGCAACGTTTCTGGCGTTGATCGTTCTCTATCTCTATGGTGGAGATGACGTGAAATCATTCGCGCTGGTCCTCGGTGTCGGCATTGTCGTCGCAACCTACTCGTCGATTTTCGTTGCCGGCCCCTTGCTGATGCTGTTTGGCCTCAAGGGCAGGGATGTCGCGGACAACGGACCTTCGGCGGTGTCCGGCCAGAGTGGAGCGTAGTTAATTGGTCAGAGGCATTGAAATTCGGGATGCGCACTTTCCTGGGCGTGCACCCATCGATGCCTATGGCAATGGCGGCTTTCGCTTCGCGGACATGTCGCATCGCGGCTCCATACTCTGTCTCCCATCCGGCATTCATGGCTGGGAGCCGAAAACGCTGCCGCTCCTGACGATCGCCGATTTCTCGCTTGTGCTTGAACAAGCTGACGATATCGAAATTTTGCTGGTGGGGATGGGGACCGACTTGCGGCGGCTGCCGCAAGAACTGCGCGACGAATTGCGCAAGCACCGTATATCGTCCGATCCGATGAGCACGGGTGCAGCAGTGCGGACCTACAATGTGTTGCTGGCGGAGGATCGCGCAGTGGCCGCAGCATTGATTGCAGTGGATTAATCCAACGCGCGCCTATATCTCACGCCTATGAACGCCAATGAAACCCACTGCCTGCAATTGTTGCGAACTGCTGATCCGGACCGCTATCTTTCCGTGCTCTATGCACCGGAGGACAAGCGCGGGGCATTGGCGGCGCTTTTTGCTTTTAACAACGAAATTGCCCGCATTCGTGATCTGATTCATGACCCGTTGCCAGGTGAAATCCGGTTGCAATGGTGGCGCGATCTCATCAATGGAACGGAGCTTGGTGAAGCGTCGGGGAATCCCGTCGCCGCTGCGCTTTTGGGTACGATCAAAACCTATGATCTGTCGCGCGCTGCCTTTGACAATTATTGTGAGGCACGGATATTCGACCTCTACAATGACCCGATGCCAAGCCGCAACGATCTGGAGGGGTATTGCGGAGAGACAGCTTCGGCGCTGATCCAACTCGCCTCCTTGATCCTGGATGCCGCAAAAGCGCCTGAATACGCCCACGTGGCGGGCCATGCCGGCGTCGCCCAGGCGATCACCGGCCTTCTGCGTCTGTTGCCATTGCATCGCCGCCGCGGCCAGATATACATCCCGGCCGATATTCTGGCGGCGGTTGGCTGTAGCGGGATGGTGTTGCTGGACGGCTCTGATCAATCAGCGGTCACACGTGCGATCGATGCGATGATCGCGCTTGCCGGGGATCATTTCGCAAAATTCGAAAGCGCTGTGAAGACGTTGCCGACGATACTTCGACCGGCCTATCTGCCAGCGGCGATTACTCCGATATATCTGAGGAAGCTGAAGGCCAGCGGTTTCAATGCCGCCACAGAAATTGCCGACATCTCGCCGTTCCGCCGCCAATGGGCGATGTTCAGGGCCTCAACGCGATCCTGAGCGGGCTATAACAGTTTTGTTTTTGCGCCGAGAGTTTCACCGGCCTCTGCTAATCGCCGATCGAGAGTGCACACTGTTGCCCTATGTTCAACGGCAATTGCAAGATGCAAAGCGTCGCCGGTACGGAGACCCAGCAAGTGTTGATCGGCTAAACGCGCCGCCATACGAAAGTGGCTGCTCGTAATGGCGATTGTGTTGAAAGAATCTGTCACAAGGCGGTCAAATGTTGCAAGCGCCTCGTTACGTTCCCTAATCTCGAGCTGCTGTGTTCTCAGCTTCAGCGCGAGTGCAGACGAAAACTCTGTGGTTGTCAGGTGGCTTATGGTCAACTCCTCCGGCACTTGGTTCGACAGCCAATCCTGCATACGCATGGTGTTTGCCTCTGACGTCAGGGCAGCAACCAAAACGCACGTGTCAATGTAGAGCATCAGTAGCGATCAGTGTCGCGCATATGACGAACAAAATCGCCCGCACTCTCGTTTTGAAACGACATGTCTTTGGTCAAGCTACGCAGGAGAGTGATATCAATAGGCTGTCGTGGTTGTTTGACCGCGGTCAGTTGCGCCACCGGCTTGCCGCGGCGCAAAATCTGCACTGTTTCTCCGTCTTCGGCTTGCGTTACAAGCTCGCTGAGGTGTGCCTTGGCGTCAGCCAGATTTATACTACGCATCTTGGGCCTCATGACCAATTAACTGGTCATATACATATGGCACGCACACACTGCGATTTCAACCGGCGATTCACTGACTATTCCGCCGCTTCTGCAATTGCCGGCAGGCCGAGCCATTTACGGCAGTCAGCCAGCGCACGCGCGCTCATGGCACGCTTCTTGGCATTCGACTTCTCCTTGCCGCGCAGACGCTTGCCTTCTATCTTCGGCGTCTCCATTGGCGGAAACAGGCCGTAATTGACATTCATCGGCTGGAATGAGCGCTTGCCCGGTTCTTCATCGGTCACGAGATGCCCGCCGGTGATATGGCCGAGGAGCGCGCCGAAAGCCGTCGTCAGAGGCGGAGGCGTATAGGCTTGGCCAAGCCTTTCAGCCGCGGTAAACCGGCCCGCCAGCAGACCGATGGCGGCGGATTCGACATAGCCCTCGCACCCGGTGATCTGGCCGGCAAAACGCAGGCCCGGCCGCGTTTTAAGCTGCAGGGTCGGATCGAGTAGAAGCGGCGAATTCAGATACGTGTTGCGGTGCAGCCCGCCAAGCCGTGCGAACTCAGCGTTCTCCAGCCCCGGGATCATTCTGAAGATGTCGGTCTGGGCGCCATATTTCAACTTGGTCTGGAATCCGACCATGTTGTAGAGCGTCCCGAGGGCATTGTCCTGGCGTAGCTGAACCACTGCATAGGCTTTGACAGCGGGATTGTGTGCATTGGTCAGGCCCATCGGCTTCATCGGGCCATGGCGCAAGGTTTCCGGTCCGCGCTCGGCCATTACCTCAATCGGCAGGCAGCCGTCGAAATAAGGCGTGCCTTCCCATTCCTTGAACTCGGTCTTGTCGCCTGTGACAAGCGCTTGAATGAACGCCTCGTACTGCTCCTTGGTCATCGGGCAGTTGATGTAGTCCTTGCCATTGCCGCCCGGTCCAACCTTATCATAGCGAGACTGGAACCAGCAGATATCCATATCGATGGAATCGAAATGCACGATTGGCGCAATAGCGTCGAAAAAGGCGAGGGCGTCGGCGCCGGTTTCGTTGCCGATCGCTTCGGCAAGCGATGGCGCTGTCAGCGGGCCGGTGGCGATGATGACCTTGTCCCAATCAGCAGGTGGCAGACCGGTGATTTCCTCGCGCTCGATGGTGATCAGGGGATGCGCTTCAATGCGGGCGGTGACGGCCTCGGCAAAGCCGTCACGATCGACAGCGAGCGCACTGCCGGCCGGCACCTGGTTCGCATCGGCAGAAGCCATGATCAGCGAATTGGCGAGGCGCATCTCCGCATGCAATACGCCGACCGCATTGGTTTCGGCGTCATCGGAGCGGAAAGAATTGGAACAGACGAGCTCGGCCAGATCCTGCGTCTTGTGCGCATCCGTGCCGCGGACCGGGCGCATCTCGTGCAGGATCACGGGAATACCCGCCTCGGCAAGCTGCCATGATGCTTCGGAACCGGCGAGACCGCCGCCAACGATATGAACTGGTTTGTGTGACATGCGCTTCCAATAGACTTTTTGGTGCCGCGCTTCAATGCAAAAGCCGCCGCAACTTAACTGAGCGGCGGCTTTGATAATCGGGATGGATCAGGCGCTGGCTTGGTCGAGTTCCGCCACGTCGCCGCTGTCGAGCTTCAGTGCTGCGGCCCGAATGAGGCTCTCCAGCTGTTCGAGGGAGGTGGCGCTGGCAATCGGTGCCGTGACGCCCTTGCGCTGGATGATCCACGCAATCGCGACTTCGGCCGGCTTGGCGTTGTGCTTGGCCGATACCTTGTCCAGCGCAGCGAGAATGCGGTAACCGCGAGGGTTGAGATACTGCTTGATGCCGTCGCCGCGCTGGCTTTTACCCAAGTCGGTTTCGCTGCGATATTTGCCAGAAAGAAAGCCCCTGGCGAGCCCGAAATACGTGATGACGCCGATATTCTCGGAGACGCAGAGGTCGCGCAACTTGCCTTCGAACTCGCTACGATCGTAGAGATTGTAGCCGGGCTGCAGCACATTGTAACGCGGCAGGTCTTTTGTTTCCGAGACATCGATCGCTGCCCGAAGCTGATCCGCCTCAAGATTGGAAGCGCCGATTGATTTGATCTTTCCCTCTCTCAGCAGCTTCTGGTAGGCGCCGAGTGTCTCCTCATAGGATGTATCGGGATCGGGCCAGTGCGACAGGTAAAGATCGATTGCATCGATCTGCAGCCGCTTTAGCGATGCCTCGACTGCCTTGGCGATATAGGCCGCAGACAAGTCTTTCTTGCCCTGACCCATGTCGGAGCCGACTTTGGTAATGATAACGACCTTGTCCCGCGCATTGCGGGATTTGACCCACTCCCCGATGATCGTTTCGGACTCGCCGCCTTCATGTCCGGGCACCCAGCGAGAATAGCCATCCGCCGTGTCGATCGCGTTGAAACCCGCATCGACAAAACGGTCAAGCAGATCGAAGGAGGTCTTTTTGTCGGCCGTCCAGCCGAAGACGTTACCGCCCAAAACCAATGGCGCAATGGACAGGCCTTTGCGGCCAAGACGACGTTTTTCCATATTTTTTACTCCGGGAGATTAAAGCTAGTTACGCAAACTGTAGGCCCGTTTGGAGCATGTTTCCAGCGTTGTGGAAATCACTATGAGGCGAGGAGCGATGAACATCAAATTAGGCCTTACGGGTCTTTGACTTGTTCAACGCTATTGCGGCGCGGATGAGCGCCTTGAATGCGTCTTCATCGATTTCGTCAGCCTCGTGCAAGTCGATAGCGCGCCTGGTGTTGCCTTCAAGGCTGGAGTTGAATAGTCCGGAAGGATCTTCGAGCGAAGCGCCCTTGGCGAAAGTTAGCTTCACCACGCTCTTATAGGTCTCACCGGTGCAGATTATGCCGTCGTGAGACCAAACCGGAACGCCTCTCCACTTCCATTCCTCGACCACGTCAGGGTCGGCCTGTTTGATGAGCGCGCGGATATGGGAGAGTGTCTTGCCCCGCCAATCGCTCAGCTCCTTGATTCTCGCATCTATCAGCTGAGACGGAGAGTGCCCTCCTTCTCCGTCCTTCAAGTCGCTCTTCTTCATCGGTATCGCCTCCCTTTGGTGGTGTCATGCATGTAGCTAGCGACTTTCTGCTCACATTTTTTCGCCGGGCAGTCGGCTGGCCTGTTTCACCCAGTCGACGAACTGCGCTTCATCGAGCTGGCCTTCATAAATATTGAGATACCGCACTTCCTTGTGCTTGGACTCGCCGGACGGGACAGGATTAAGCGATCTGCCACGAAAGAAAGTGACCTTGACGTACTTCGTGAAGCAATGAAGGCTGAGGAACCAGGTCTTCTCCTCTAACCCATAGAAGGGCGAGTTCCACTTGACCGCCTTGTGCACGCCGGGGACGGTGCGCACGATAAGCGTGTCGAGCCGGCGCCCGACGTCGCTTTTCCAGGTAGGCATGGCCGCGATGTAGGCCTGCACCGGGGCGTCGCCGTAGCCTTTTGCGATCTGAGGATTGCCGCCTGAGAGGAGGACCGGCTGCGTGGGTGCCGCGGCGCTCTTGCTTTTGGCAAGCAAGGAAGAATTTTCGCTCTCTCTTGTTTTCATGTTGATTCCTCCGCTTTTGGTACGGCAACCATAAACAGCGAATCCTGTAGGTTTCAAGAACAGGTCCCGTTACAGTCGCACAATGCGTATCATGCTCCGGTGTTTACTGCTCTTTCTGTTCGCCGCCTTGTGCGGGCATGCCGAGGCGCAAAGTTTCCGCGTCTGCAACGGTTATGGCTGTACCTTTCAAACGCCGGTGACATTGACGCCGGCAGATCGCTCACGGATTGCTTCCATCATGGCGGGAGGACGTGTTTCGCCGGCGGCCGAACGCGCTGCGGTTCGCCGTGCGGTGCAAGTATTCGAGCAGCGCAGCGTAGCTGTTATCGGGGCCGTCGATCGGCCAAAGATGGATTTCGGTAAGGGTCGCGAGAGAGGTCAGATGGATTGTGTCGATGAGTCGACCAATACGGACCATTTTCTCCGCTACCTGCAAGGCGCTGGACTATTGCACCATCATCGTGTCGCAAGGAGAGATTCGCGCGGAAGTTTCGTCGACGGCCGCTATCCGCATTTTACCGCCGTTCTCAAGGATGGCTCTGGAACGTCGTGGGCCGTCGACTCCTGGTATGAACCGGGAGGCGGACCGCCTGATGTGATGCTTTTGTCGGAATGGCACCGCCGGGGGTACGGGGGCGTGCGATAGCCCAGAAACAACAACACCCACCGCGGGAGGAGGTGCGGTGGGTGTCGTTTTGTAAAGACCAGCCGGGAGGAGGAGTGCTGGTCTTCGATCGCGGGAACTTTGGGAGGAGGATAAAGCCCGGCGATATTCTTGTATTCGATTAGCGTACTGCAGACTTCTTGGCGACGAACGGGATGTCCGAACGGGCAATGCCCAGATCGCTGAGTTCGCGGGTCGACAGACGGTTCAGCTCGGAAACCGTGTCACGATAACGGCGCCAGTTGCTGTAAGAGCGGATAAGGTTCATTTCATTTCACCACTTCGGTTTTTTGTTTGATTGATCACTCTTGATCGTTGAGTGGAAGATAGTGGATGACGTCCCGAAGTTGCAGAGCCAAGTTTGCAGGTCAGCTATGCAATTGCTGCATTGCAACATTAATTCGCGTTAATTGTTGCGGCGCACCAGAGGCGGTTTTGAGTTGAATTTGCGCATCGCAGCGCAATTGCGTTTTTGCAGCCAGTCGCGTTACCTTCACAACGGCAAGACTCAAGGGAGCATCCGTGGCACTCACCATTGGATTGAGGAAACATATCGCGCGCTGGCAGCGGGACGGGGTGATCGATGAGATCGTCGCCGAACGACTTCGCAAAGACCTCGACGATCACCGCTCCGGCTTTGGCCTTGGAGGCATTCTCGCGGTGCTCGGTGCGGTTCTTCTCGGTGCGGCGATCATCTCGCTCGTCGCGGCGAATTGGGGGGCGATGCCCCGGCTGTTTCGCGTTGGCCTGATCATATCGGTGCTTTGGCTCGGTTATGTTGGCGGCGCGTGGCGGGAAAGTCTAGGCGACAGGCGCTTCGGTCAGGCGCTGTACCTGATCGCCGCGATCACGTTTGGTGCCGGAATTGCATTGATTGGCCAAATGTACCACCTGTCGGGCGATGTATCGGATGCAGTGCTCCTCTGGGTCGCCGGCACCATGGTTGCGGCATTGTTCCTGCGCTCGCCCGTGCTTGTCTCGGCGGGCGTCGCCATTACAGGCGTTTATCTGTTCACTTCGCTCGACCGGTCCACGGGCGAGCCTTTCAACTATGTCTGGCTGGTGCCGGTCCTGCTTTTCATCAGTGCAGGGCTAATCTGGTACACGAAGGGCAGGGCCGCACAGCATCTCATCGCCCTGTTGCTCATCACCTACGTGCTTGTCGTCCGAATCGATCTCAACGAGGTCATGGTCTTGTGGGTGGCGGGGCTGATCGGTGCCATATGCTTCATGATGGACGCCGTGCGTCCGGGCCTCCTGGACCGGATGACCGGCTGGACAGAGCCCCTGGGCGCCTATGGCTTCTTCATGGTGCTCGTGGCGCTGTTGTTCTTCCAGTTCGATATCGCCAGCAATGAATTTGCCGATGAAGCGATTCCCGGTCAGGTCCTGATCGGATTTGCGATCCTTGGCTGCTCGATCGCGGGTCTCGTGCTTTCGGGCCACCGTAATCTGGCGGTGCGGTGGATTGCCTATACGGTCTTCTCGCTGGAAGTTCTCTACCTGGCTTTCGAGACTATCGGCACGATGATCGGGACCGCGAGCTTCTTCCTGAGCGCCGGTGTGCTGGTTCTGCTTCTCGCCGCCTTTGTCATCCGTATGGAGCGACGTCTTCAGAAAAGGAATCCAAAAAGGCAGACAACCGCATGACAATAAAGATCAATCGCATCCTCTGGCTTGGTGCTGCAGTGGCGCTTATGCAGTCCGGTGTGCTCTACGCCATGGTCCAGCAGCACGTTTCGATTCTGCGCGATGGCACCGACATCACATTGCAAAGCGAACCCGTCGATCCGCACGATTTTTTGCGCGGCGACTATGTCACGCTTCGCTATGCCATCTCCAATATCGAGGCCGGGAAGATCAGCGGAACGATTCCCGCAACCGATGGACCTGCCGATGTCTATGTAACTGTGAAAGAGGGCGACGGCGGCGTGTGGACCTTCGCTGGCGCCTCATGGCAGGAGCGCAAGGACGTGCCGTCTGGCGAAGTGCAGCTGCGTGGCCGCACGTCCAGCTTTGCCAATGCGGCGGCTTATAGCCCTCTCCGCGTCACCTATGGCATCGAGCGCTACTATGTGCCGGAAGGTCAGGGACGGGCGATCGAAGCTCAGCAACAGGAACGAAAGATCGAGGCGGTAGTCGCCGTATCGAGCGCGGGAGATGCGCAGATCCGCGCATTGAAAGACAATGGCACCGTGCTTTACGAAGAGCCGATTTACTGAGTTCGGCAACTGGACGTTGCCAAAAATATATTCTGCCGGAAGCCGGGCTTTTTCCTTTGACGCGTGAAGAGAGGGTGATATAGGGACCGGCGCTTGAGGCTTATGCTTCATCTGCGGATATGGCGAAATTGGTAGACGCACCAGATTTAGGTTCTGGCGGGAGACCGTGGGGGTTCGAGTCCCTCTATCCGCACCACAATTTTCCATATGCTATTGTTTTTGTTATGTTTTTGCGACCATCGAGTTCGACCCCCCTTCGATCCACCCTAGATTTCAGAGAAGATTCAAGCGCGGCAAGTCTGATTCTAACCAAACACGTTCAAACGGCACCAGTAGACACACGCTTGCTCGACGAAGCGTGAGGGATCTAGAGACCATCGCCGCCAGTGTCAGCGCATAATTTCGAGCAGATATTGGCACTGCCCTCTGAATGAAAGTTCACATTTGCACGTGGTCGAGCCAGCATGGAACGGGAGGTTGGCTGACGTGATCGTTTCATCCCTGCAAGAACCAACTTGTGAGCCGCAGCAAAGCGTTCTAGCGTCGAAGGCAGATGACATTTTTTGAGCTGATCACCGATCCGATCATTCAGGCAGGGACCCTGGCGGCAGTCGGGGCTTTCGTCTCGCGGGTGGCGCTGCGCAACAATCCGCGATTGCACCTTATTTTTCAGGTAACGTTCTTTATCGTCCTGACCACCCTGCTGCTTTATCACGGCATCGTTCCCTACGAGGCGGGACCAGCTACAGCCTCGGCTGTCCAGCAAGTTTTCATCGGCATTGCAAAGGTGATCTGGTGGATCAACGCCGCCTGGGCGCTTGTCGGTTTTGCGCGCGTGTTCTTGATCTTTGAAAGGCGTCCGCGGGAGGGGAGGCTTATCCAGGATCTGGTCGTCGGCATTATCTATCTTGGAGCGGTTCTCTCAGTCGTTGCCAACGTCTTCAGCCTGCCGGTGGGCACACTGATCGCGACATCCGGTGTGCTTGCCATTATTCTTGGCCTGGCACTGCAAAGTACCCTGAGCGATGTCTTTTCGGGCATCGCCCTCAATCTCGGTAGGCCCTATGTTATTGGAGATCTGATCATTCTCGGCGACGGCACCGAGGGCAGGGTAGTTGAAACCAATTGGCGGGCAACGCACCTGCTGAACGCCAAAAACGACCTCGTCATTGTCCCCAATAGCGACTTGGCAAAGGCAAGGCTTATCAACGTAAGCAACCCCGATCGCAGCCACGGCGTCAGCCTTACCGTGCGCTTCGCGGCAACGACGGCCCCGGGGGCCATCGTGGATATTATGCGCGCTGTCCTTTTGAGTTCAACGACGATATTGAACGTGCCGGAACCGAGCATCCAGATAAAATCGCTGGACGGCTCAGCAGTCGAGCTGGAGCTGTCGTTCCGGGTTGCGGATATCGCTCTGGCCGGGACTGCCCAGAACGAAATATTCGATCTGGTCTATCGCCACAGTCTGGCGGCGGGCATGCCCTTGGCAACACCCGTCGTTCAACCAGCATCTGGCGCAAAGACGGAACCTGCCACGAGCAACCGCTCCAGCCAAATGCGACTCCTCGACGCCCTCCCACTTTTCAAAACGCTCACCGACGACGAAAAGGAAGTTCTTGCCAAATCCATGTCGCGTCGAACCTTCCGTAAATCGGATGTGATTGCTGAGCAGGGCAGTGAGATGAAGTCGCTGGTGATCGTTCGAAGCGGGGTTCTGGCCGTCACACGCGAAGAAGGCCACAGGCAGCTTCAACTCGCCAAACTGGCGCCGGGCGATTATTTCGGCGAGGCCAGCCTTCTGGCTGGCGCGGGGGAGCCGGGCACGGTGCGTGCGCTCGCCTCTACAGTTGTTTATGAAATCGAGAAATCGACCTTGGCGCCGCTGCTCCATGACAGGCCAAGTCTCGTCGATGAACTCAGCCTCATTTTGTGCAGACGAGCACAGGCAGAAAAGCATTTGTTCGAGAACAGTACTGAGATTGCCGGCATCCATGCCATGCCCGGACTGGTTAAAAAGATCAGGCATTTATTTGAGATCTCTCATGTCGAGAGAACTGAGTAGTGCTAAAATCCTTGCCGGCATTTTCGAAGAACGAACACCAGCATCAGGATGTGTTGCAACCAAACTGACGTGGGCGCTCGAGTAACCAGATCGCGGAAGGGGATGTGACGTGGTGGATTCTGATCGGATCGACAACCTGATCGCAGCGGTTCCCCCCGCCTTGGCGCTTCGGGCCGGGCTGGACCTTGGCATCTTCACTCGGCTCGGTGGCAGCGCTATGACTGCTGACACGCTTGGGGCCGCACTCAAAATCGAGCCCGACCGTCTGTCGCGGCTCCTCTACGCGCTCGCCAGCATCGGTCTCCTCGAAGTCAAGGACGGTCAATTTCGCAACGGAGCCGAAGCCTTGGCCTTCCTCGACGCGTCCAAGCCGACCTATCGTGGTGGCGATCATGCGCTCCTGCGCGAGCTCTGGGGAGCCGACCTGCTGACCGCAGAGTCGCTGCGACAGAGCCGGCCGGCTGCGCTGCACGACTTTTCCGAAGCGGGGCCTGAGGCCGCGGTGGCCTTCAGCCGCATGCTCGCACCGGGCGGGGTGATTTTCGGCCGACATCTGGCCCGGGAGATGGACCTATCGGCGATCGGTTCGGTGATCGACATCGGCGGGGGCGCCGGGACCATTCTCGTCGGACTTCGCGAGGGGCGGCCGCAGATTGCGGCGACGCTGATGGAACTCCCAACGGTCGCAGCCGTCGCGCCAGCTATCCTGTCAGAATACGGTGCCGACGACGTGGTTGTCGAAGAGGGAGACATAACTGTCGCACCATCGATCGGTCGGCACGATCTGGCGATCCTCAAGGCTGTAGTCCAGGTCCTACCGCCGGACCAAGCGCGTAGTTCGATCCTGAACGCCGCGCGTTGCCTCACACCAGGGGGCGAGATCGCAATTGCGGGGTGGGGCGTCGTCGATGATGACCGCCTCGGCCCGCCTGAGGGTGTCTTTTTGAATCTCACATTCTTGAACCTCTATCGCCACGGCGAATCGTACACCGAAGGTCAGTATCGCGCGTGGATGACCGAGGCTGGATTCCGGGATATCTCCAGGTCGCGCCTGACGGACGGCTGCACGTTGTTTCGCGCGCGCCTCACGGGCTGATCGTGGCTGGCAGCCGTGTGTAAGATTTAGGTATTCATACGCAGCACTGCACATCGCTATTCGAACAGCTCACGATTGTCAGATTCGATCTGTGGTAGATCATTCAGAATGCCGTTCAGATGCACTCTCATGGCATCGGCTGCAGCATCGGCGTTTCGGGCGTCGATGGCGGTGACGATCTTCTCGTGCTGCTCGATAAGGTTTTTCATAGAGGCCGGGTTGCGGAGCTGCAGATTGCAAACCCGATCCATATGCGCCTTGATGTCTGAAATCGCGTTCCAGGCGAGGCCGCAGCCGGCACCTTCTGCTATCGCGATATGAAACTGCTCGTCCTCCCGGCGAAAAGCATTATGATCGTGTTCGGTCATTGCCATTCGCTGGCGCTCGAGGATGCTGTCGATCTTTCGCCGTGTCCACGTATCGAAGCTTTCGCTGGCCCGCCGAACAACGGCAACCTCGATCGCCTCGCGCACGAAGCGGGCCTCCATCATCTGGCGCGCCGAGATGCGGACCACGACGGTTCCGCGATTGGGGCGGATTTCGACGAGCTTGGATTTTCCAAGGGCGATCAACGCCTCGCGGACCGGCTGGCGGGAAACGCCGAGACGGGACGCGATCTCCTGTTCGGACAGGCGTGAACCGGGCGCGAGATCGAGACGGATGATCGCCTCGCGCAAATCCCGTTCCACCTGCGCGGCGGTCGTTTCCCCCGTCTCGATCTTCAATGTCTCAAGGTTCATGCTTTTCGCTACCGTCATCTCGTTGACATTTGTTTTTAGCCACCATACAGTACCATACAATTCGGCGACAGCACAAGGTGTTCGATGTGAACAAGGCAGACACCAGCATCAGCCAACTCACCGAATATGTCGTCCTCACACCTAACCCTTCCATCAAACGCCAAGAGGCAAATGCTGTGACAATTTCCGTAAACGTGCGCCAGGTCGTTGGCCCAGAAGACGCTGCCAGGCGTGACACGAAAGGCCTGCGTAAGGACTTCCTGATTGAGGGGCTTTTTTCGAAAGGCCAGATCAATCTCACCTATAGCCATCTCGACCGGATGATTATCGGCGGTATCGTCCCGGCGGGGCAAGACCTCGTGATCGACCAGGTCAAGGAAACCGGGACCAGCCAGTTCCTTGAACGCCGCGAGGCTGCCATTCTCAACATCGGTGGCAAGGGCACGGTCATTGTCGGCGGCGTCGACTATCCGCTCGGCTTCCAGGATGCGCTCTATGTCGGCATGGGGCAGGGTACGTTGTCGTTCCGCAGCGACGATCCGGCAAATCCGGCCGAATTCTATCTCCTTAGTGCGCCGGCACATCGCGCCTGTCCGACCGTTCTGATCAAGCTCGACATGGCCAAGAAGGTGCGCACGGGCTCGACTGAGGAAGCCAATGCCCGCACGATCAACCAATATGTGCATCCGGATGTTTGTGAAAGCTGCCAGCTTCTGGTCGGTCTGACGACATTTGAGCCCGGCTCCGTCTGGAACACCATGCCCGCCCATGTGCATGACCGGCGCATGGAGGTCTATCTCTACTTCGGCATGGAGGAGGCGACTCGTGTCTTCCATTTCATGGGTGAACCGCACGAAACACGGCATCTCGTACTGAAAAGCCATGATGCGGTGCTGTCGCCGGGGTGGTCCATCCACTCCGGTGCCGGCACCGGGCGATACTCCTTCATCTGGGCGATGGCCGGCGATAACATGAGCTTCACCGATATGGACAAGGTCCCGATGGAAAGTCTGAGATGAACCCGTTCGATCTTTCCGGCCGATGCGCCATCGTCACCGGTGCCAATACGGGCATCGGCCAGGCGATTGCCGTCGGTCTCGCAGGTGCCGGCGCCGACATCATCGGCGTCGGACGCTCGCCGATGGAAGAAACCGCAGCCCTCGTGACAGCCGGCGGCCGGTCGTTTCATCCTCTTCTGGCCGATCTCTCCAGGATGGACGAGGTGCGCGCTGCCGTCGAGCGAGCAGCGGCCATTCGAAAGCGCCCGGATATTCTGGTCAATAATGCCGGGATCATCCGCCGGGCCGATACGATCGATTTTACCGAGGAGGACTGGGATGCCGTCATGGACACCAATCTGAAATCGGCGTTCTTTCTCTGCCAGTCCTTCGCCAGGATGGCGATGACGGAGAAGAGGTCTGCCAAGATCATCAACATCGCCTCGCTCCTGTCGTTCCAGGGCGGGATTCGTGTTGCATCCTATACGGCGGCAAAGAGCGGCCTTGCAGGCCTGACGCGGCTGATGGCAAACGAGTGGGCTGCCCATGGTATCAACGTCAACGCCATTGCCCCTGGCTATGTCGAGACCAACAACACCGCGGCGCTGCGGGCGGATGCCGAACGCAATGCCGATATCCTGAAACGCATCCCGGCCGGACGTTGGGCGCAGGCGGACGATATGGCTGGAGCGGCCGTCTTCCTTGCATCCCACGCGTCGGACTATGTGCACGGCACGATCCTTCCCGTCGACGGCGGATGGCTGGCACGATAAAAGGAGATATCAATGTCCGGTCACTACACATTGCCTGACGACTTGGCCTGGACGGAAACCTCGCCCGGCAATCGCCGCGCTGTCCTTTCGCATCGTCCGGAAATGATGCTCGTCGCCTTCAGCTTCGACAAAGGCGCGATCGGCGCGCTCCATTCCCATCCGCATACCCAGGTGAGCTATGTGGCGAAGGGTGCCTTCGAGGTGACCGTTGATGGCGTGACCACGACGCTGCCCACCGGCAGCAGCTTCATCGTCGCCCCTAATCTCGTTCACGGCGTTGTGGCGCTTCAGGACGGTTTGCTGATTGACACGTTCACGCCGAGACGGGACGATTTTCTGTAAGGCGTCCGAAACCGCTTCTTCACTCACTGGGCGCCCGGCACCGTCGGGTACGGATGTTAGTGGGCACCTGGATCAGTTTCCTTGATGCGATCGGGCTTCTCCCGTCAAATATCGCAACCGGGGTTGTGTCAGGCACCAAATGCAATGTAGTTTGCCGCCTTGGTACAGTCTTGCTTTTCATGGGGAGCATTCAGAACAGATTTATGCCTGACTTTGGTCACTAGGCAAATTAAATAGAGGATTCTCACGATGTTCAACGCGGTTTCAGATTCATCCAATACTTCCAAAAATCTCTCCAAGAGCCGGATTTTACTGTTTGTCATTCCAATGATGGTGCTCGCGGCATGCGCTTCTTCCGAGAAGAAGTGGGTCCATAGCGAAGAACCTGTCACACCCGCGAACAAGGATATGGCGGAATGCAAATATCAGGCTGCCGGTTCAACCGCCGCCCTAGCCACTGACAGTTCTGCCAGGGCTAAGGAACAGGCCAATCTTGTCAATGCATGCATGCAGGCAAAGGGCTATAAGCAATAGCCCGCAAGGCTTTTGTGACAGTTGCTGGCCGATACCTCAGAAAAACGTCCCCGGCTTTTAACGCCGTTGCTTCGACGAGGTTTAGCTTGAGCTTGTCTGTCAGGTTTCTGAAAAGTGGTTTGCCATCGCCCAGCGCCTCCGGTTCTACGACGAGCTGATATTCATCGATCAGATTGAGCCGCGCCAGGTTTTGCGCTGTCCTCACGCCGCCATGGAATACAATGTTCTTGCCAGGCTGCCGCTTGAGCGCCGAAACGGTCCGCACCATGTCTTCATCATTCTTTACCAGCAGCAGCTCGCTGTTCTCCCAAGGCAGCCGCTCCTCGGTGTTTGAAATGACTGCCTTGCGTGCGTCTGTTGCCCAGCGGGCATAGGCACGGTAGCCGCTCGATAGATCTGGATATTTGGTTTCCGCAGTCAGCCAATAGCCGAGCAGTTCGTCTGCCACGAGCCGCCCGAGCAGCAGTGTGTCGGAGCCGCTAGTCAGTTTGGGCACTACCGTGTCCATAATGCCTTGATCATCGACCGTGCCATCATCCTCAGATTCACTATCGCCGTTGGTAGTTGGCTGTGAGGTCTTTTCAGCGGCAGCAACGTAGCCGTCCAGGGATATGTGCATGAACAAAATCAGCTCTCTCATTTTTCCTCCTTCAGGCGGGCTTCATTCTCGCCTGTTGTCCGGCAAAGGACGTGTCGAGGCCTCCGATCCCGACATTCGTTGAGAAAAAATCGCTCTAGTGGCCACCCAATACCAAGGTCTGGACGGGCAGCATCAGTGCCTGCATTCGAAGGATCATGGCGTGCACGATCGCGACTGTGTCGACCATGTGCAGGAACATCCATCTCCCCGTGCCGATATCCTTCGCTGCAAGCGCGTCGTGGTTGTTGGTATACGCGTTTGCGATACAGCTGCTGCCCGGCGGAATTCCCGCCAGTTGCCCCGGATAAAGCGCTTCGAGGAAGACCGTGAGCGTGCCTGGCCGTGCAAGTTGCTGCACATCGATCAGCTGGTCCGTCGGCCGAAGCTGTCCCGCCGCAATCACATCCTGAACTTCGGTCACTACCATTGGAATGATCGTAAAGGGCTTCCCGATACATGTTGCTTCGGCAATCATGCCTTTTTTCATCACCTGCGCCTCGATCTGACCAAAACCGGCAATCAGCGCCACGCGTCCAGCCTCCTGGGGGACGAGGATCCCGGCGGGGCGGATCATGGTGTTTACAACGTCGCCGGGCCGCAATGTAAACTGTTGGACCGTTCCGGCCACACCGGCCCGAACCACGGTTTTATCCAGCTCCACCTGTGCCTGCTTAAGGGCCGCTTCTGCACTCGCCTTCTGGGCGGGCAGCAGCGTTGAAAGTTTTGTCTCTATTGTCCGCTTGTTGGCGATAGCGGCGTCGAGCGCTCCCTTTCGGGTGTCAGCCGTGATTTGCAATCGCTCCACCTCCCGAACCGAGACGTCCGCCCTGCGCCGCAAAAGCTCTTGCCTGGTGGCGAGTTCATCCAGAGCCTGCTGGTATGCGCCTTGCGCCTGCTGAATGAGCCCATCCGCCCCCGCCAGTTCCGTTTGCGCCACCGCGGTCTGGGCAACGGTCTCATCGATTTGGCGTTGTGCCGTTTCGTGCGCGGCTTCCTGTTCCGAACTGTCGAGCCGGAAGAGCGGTGCTCCGGCTTCTACCTTTGTATTGATCCCGACGAATACTTCGGCGACACGGCCGGTGGTTTCGGGGAGAATGGTGACTGTCCGGAATATCGCGGTGACGTTCGTCGTCGAAGGATGAAAATAAAAAATGACGGTAATCAACGAAACAGTCAGCAAAAGGCACGCAGTTATGCCCCAGCGCAGCTCATACCACACCGTATAAAGAGTAATCTCCCTGCCGAGACGCCTTCCCTGTCCATAGCGGCGGAAAAGGTAGTCCGGAAAGACTGTGAGCATTGAACAGAGAAGTAGCTCAAACATGACTCAGATACCCCCGCCTGCGGTGTCAGATTTCGGCTCCGGTTCAGGCGGGGAGACGATTGCCTCATCCTCGCCGGTTCTAGCGCGTCCGGAGAGTTTCTCGAGCGACTGTGCAATTGAAATCATCGGCGAGGAGAAATCCGGAAAATCAATCAATGCCAGCAACAGGCCGGCGATCCAGAAGATATGGTTGTGGGTAAACAGGGAAATGAGCGCCAGGACGGCCACAATCTCCATTTGCACCTTTTTCCCCCGATGCGCCATTTGCTCCGGCAGGGCATGCAGTCGGAAATAGAAATTGCCGACGATGAGGATCATTGCCAACAGGAACACGACAACCCCGCTGAACAGCCAGTCGGTTTGACCGGGGGCGGTGATAAAAACCGGCAGATGTTCTATCGCTGCCGGGTGTATTGCGTCGGCCATTTATCCCATTCCCCTCAGTGCTCTATGGTCGCGATCGACCATCATCCCACGCGGCCAAAATACTGTCCGTGCAAGCGCAGCATGCATGTTGACGAATTTCGAAGAAAGTACGTAACAGTAACTATAGAGCCTCGTGCGACAATATTGGTGCAGTTCTGTTTCACGGATGGCGAGACAATCCACGCGGAAGGTGGCGAGGCCGATGCCTTTCCATCGTCCGACGCCGCCTGACAAAGTGGTTGGCCGCCCGCCGGAAACCCGAAGGGCCGGGTGAATTCGGGCCAAATCCATCGGGCTTCGGCTTCGTCCGATGGATAAACATCGGCCTCACCAAACCCCTTGACCTTGTCCGCGAATTCCCTCCGGCAGAACGCATCAATATTATCGCACGAGGCTCTAGAGGGCGTAGCTGTTGGGAGCAGCTGTTGAGCGGCGCGAGGCTGAAAAGCCTCGCGCTATTTTGCTAGTGGGCGGCGGGGGCTTCTTCCGCCACCACTTTACGTTTGCGGCCGAAAGATCGGAGTGCGACGTAGAACACCGGTGTCAGGAACAGGCCGAAGAACGTAACGCCGAGCATGCCCGAAAACACCGCCGTACCGAGCGACTGGCGCATTTCGGCACCTGGTCCCTGTGCGATCATCAGTGGTACAACGCCGAAGATGAAGGCGAAGGCGGTCATCAGGATCGGACGCAGGCGCAGCCGGCTGGCCTCGATGGCAGCTTCGACCGGCGTGGCACCTTCCTCCTGGTGTTGTCGGGCGAATTCAACAATGAGAATCGCGTTCTTCGCCGCCAGGCCAATCAGGACGACGAGCCCAATCTGCGTCAGGATATTGTTGTCCATACCTCGCAGGTGCACGCCGATGAGCGCCGCCAGCACGGCCAATGGTACGATCAGGATGATCGCCAGCGGCAGGACCCAGCTTTCATATTGGGCGGCCAGCGCAAGAAAGACGAAAACAACGGAAAGACCAAAAATCAGTATCGCCGTATTCCCGGTGCTTCTCTCTTGCAATGCAAGCTCGGTCCAGTTGAAGGTTGTGCCGGGTGGCAAGGTCTTCGCCGCAAGCTCTTCCATCTTGTCGAGACCTGTACCGGTAGAAACTCCGGGAGCAGAATTGCCCTGGAGCGGAACCGACACGTACATGTTGTACCGCTGCACGAGCGATGGTCCGGTTGTATCCCTGATTTCGACAAGTGTACCCAGCGGGACGAGCGCGCCAGTCGCCGAGCGAACCTTCAGCGCGAGAATGTCCGCCCGATCCACGCGGAATTGCTGATCGGCCTGCGCGCGTACTTGATAAACACGGCCGTAAGCGTTGAAATCGTTCACATAAGACGTGCCGAGATTGATCGATAGCGCCTCAAAGATGTTCGGAATGGGCACGTTCAATGCCCGAGCCTTGTCGCGATCGATCTCAAGGAAATATTGCGGGCTCGAGGCGGAGAACGTCGTATAGACGCCGGTCAGACCAGGTGTCTGGTTGGCTTCTCCCATCATCTGTTGGGCCAGACCCAGAACGCGGCGCATGTCGGAACTGTCGCGATCGAGGAGCTGCATCTTGAAACCACCGGCGTTGCCGACACCGCGAATCGATGGCGGCGGCACCGCGATGATGAAAGCTTCCTGAATGCTCTGCAGACTTCCATAGATCTGGCCAATGATCGAAGTCGCCGACTGGCCATTCTTGATCCGCTCGTCAAACGGCTGGAACGGCGCGAAAACGACGCCGGCATTCGAAGCATTCGTGAAGGTCGCGCCACTGAAGCCGGCGAAGGCGACGGAGTTTCTGACGCCGGGGATGCCACGGATGATCTTCGAGGCCTCTTGGACCACCGCATCTGTGCGGGCGAGGGAGGCTCCGTCCGGCAGCTGGATAACGACGATGGCATAGCCCTGATCCATCTGGGGAATGAAGCCGCGCGGTACCAGATTCGACATGTACCATGTGGCTCCAAGGAGTCCGACGAACACGAGAAGCGAGGCAAGAAGGCCGATCGTTGATCCCACAAGGTGCCTTACGATCCAGGAATAGCCCGATGCCATTCTATCGAAGCCTCTGTTGAAGCCGTTGGCGAGGCTTCGCCCGAAACGCGCGAGCGGATTGTTGGAAACCGCGTGATCGTGTGGACGCAGGACAATTGCTGCCAGGGCGGGCGAGAGCGTCAGCGAGTTGAGAGCCGAAATAGCTGTTGCCGCAGAAATCGTTACGGCAAACTGCAGGTAGAACTGGCCGGAAATGCCGGGAATGAAAGCCGTTGGTACGAACACTGCAATCAGCACCAGCGAGATGGCGATAACAGCGGTGCCCACTTCATCCATGGTGGTATGCGACGCCTGCTTTGGCGTCATGCCAGATGCCAGGTTTCGTTCCACGTTTTCCACGACGACAATCGCATCATCGACGACGATACCGATGGCCAGAACAAGACCGAACAGGGTCAGCATATTCAGCGAAAAGCCGAATGCCAGAAGAATGGCGAACGTGCCGATCAACGAGACCGGGATGGCAACGATAGGAATGATGGCGGTACGCCACGATTGCAGGAAGACAAGCACGACAAGTGCGACGAGAATCACAGCTTCGAAGATCGTCGTGTAAACATCGTTGATCGACTCAGCGATGAATTCCGTCGGATCATAGACGATGTCGTATTTGAGCCCTGGGGGGAAATCCTTGGCAAGCTCCTGCATTGTGGATTTGATGGTCGCCGCAGCTGCCAGCGCATTGGTGCCGGGCCGGCTGAAAATACCGAGCGCCACGGCGGGACTGCCATCGAGATAGCTGTTGGTCACATAGTCTTTCGCACCAAGTTCAATGCGGGCAACATCCTGCAACTGGACCAGGCGGCCGTCTGCGCCGGTCTTGACGATCACATAGCGAAATTGCCTTGCATCTTCGAACCGGCCCTGCATCGTGACAGTATACTGAAAGGCGTTTGTGCCAGATGTTGGTGGTCCGCCGATGGCGCCGCCATTGACCTGAACATTCTGGTCGCGCAATGCCTGCACGACATCGCCCGACGTCATGCTATAGGCGGCCAGTTTCTGCGGATCGAGCCAGACGCGCATCGAATATTGACGCTCACCGAAAATGGTGATGTCGCCGACGCCGTCGAGCCGCAGCAGCACATCGCGGATGCGGGTGTTGGCATAGTTCGACGCGTAGAGCTGGTCATAGCGGTTATCCGGCGAAAGCACGTGCACGACCATCATCAGGTCAGGCGAGCTTTTCGTCGTGGTTATGCCGTTGCGCTGGACGTCTTCCGGCAGCTGAGGCACAGCGATCGCGACGCGGTTCTGCACAAGGACCTGTGCCTTGTCGAGATCGGTACCGAGCTTGAAGGTGATGGTCAGCGACATCGAGCCGTCGGCTGTCGAATAGGATGACATGTAAAGCATGTCCTCGACGCCGTTGATCTGCTGCTCGATCGGGGTGGCTACAGTATTCGCAATGGTTTCCGCATCGGCGCCCGGATACGACGTGCGCACCACGATGGTCGGCGGAGCGATTTCTGGATATTGGGCGACGGGGAGCTGCGTATAGGCAATGCTGCCGACAAGCAGCAGCACGATCGAAAGGACAGATGCAAAGATCGGCCGATCGATGAAGAAATGCGCAAATCTCATTGACTGGCCTCCGCCGTCTTCGCCTCTGGCGGAAGCTGGACGAGTTCGGGTTTAACCTTGCCGCCGGGACGAACGCGCATCAACCCATTGATGACGATTGTCTCATCACCTGTCAGCCCCTCGCGAATGACGCGGTAGCCATAAAGCTTGGGACCTGGGCGAACGGGTTTGCTCGTGACAGTGCCGTCCTCAGCGACGACAAAGACAACGCGTTCATTCTGGTCCGAGCCGACAGCTTCGTCAGGGACCAAAATTCCCTTATAGGTGTTCGAGGCGGCCACTTCGACGCGGCCGAAAAGCCCCGGCTGGAGAATGAATTTGGGATTGGCGAAGCGAGCGCGAACCCGCATTGTGCCTGTCGCATCATCGAGCCGATTTTCAGCAAAGTCGAGTTTGCCCTTGACCGGCGGTTCGTTGGAGTCTGTGAGTTTGACCGTGACGTCGAGACCGCCACCGCCTTCCTGCAAATTGCTACCACGCTCGCGCGCCGTCCGCGCATAGTTGAGCAGGTTGCGCTCATCGACGTCGAAGTAGAAATCGATCGGGTCAAGCGAGACGATCGTGGTCAGGACTGTGTCATTGGCATTGACCAGATTGCCGACCGAAATCAGCCGGCGATCGATGCGGCCGTCCTGCGGCGCAGTGATCTGCGTATATACAAGATTGAGCTGAGCGTTATCGACAGCCGCCTGAGCGCCGGCCACACTGGCTTGCCCCGCAAGGAAAGCGCGCCGCTGGTCATCGAGCGTCGATACGGACAGCGTGCCGCTGCCGGTGAGCGATTCCGTCCGCTTGTACTGTGCTTCAGCGTAAGTCAGCGTTGTCTTGGCAACTTCGAGCGATGATTGTGCCTGCGCCAGGGCAGTGATATAGGGCCGCTGGTCAATCGTGAAGAGCGGATCGCCTTTCTTTACCAATGCGCCATCGGTGAAGTGAACTGTATCGAGATATCCATCGATGCGCGAACGGACGGCAACCTGATCGACGGCTTCAAATCGTCCGATAAACTCATCGCTGTCAACCACGTCGCGCACGACCGGCTTTGCAACCGTCACAGTCGGGGGAGGAGGTGGAGCCGCGGCTTCCTGGGCGAGGGCTGCCGATGCCGACAAGGTAGCGGCGGTAAAACCAAATTTTAAGGCTGTAAACAACGCGCGTGACAAGGGATAGGCCTCCATGGCAATGAGACTTCCAGCGTGTGGTACGGGGAAAAATGCCAATCTGCTCAATCGATTGAATGGCTCGAAGACAGGTTTCCGCGGACGATCAATCTAATATTGCAAGTCAGTTCACAGAGCTTCTAATACGACGACTTTCGGACAAGGCGTGGTCATAATCGATCTGTTTCAAAACCCCGTGCGGGCAGATTTGCACAGTTCGATTTCGTTGTCACCCTGCAATCGCGGGTGGCAATGGGCTGGTGACAAGCAATTTCATCCCCCGCAAAGGCTCTACCATTGATTTTTATACGTAAGGCAAGTAAAGGGAGCGACCAGTCGGTAAGGGTACTGTTTCTTCCGTAACTTTGTGCCGGATTGTGTGGTACGATCAATGCTACAAAACGAAGTTGAGTTAGAAATAAACCAATAAAATCAACGCGGATGGTAGAGCGTGGCTCACTCCATCCGAACCAGAAGCCACGACGGCATGAGTTTTTCTCCCGCAATTTGGCGAAAGAGCCGGTGACGGCGGGACGAATGTTAAAAAGTGAAGGTTTGGACATGCAGGTTACTGAAACGCTCAATGAAGGGCTGAAGCGCGAGATCAAGGTCGTTGTTCCGGCCAAGGATCTGGAAGCAAAGCTTTCCGAACGCCTACAAGGCGCCAGCGCAAAAGCGCGCATCAATGGTTTCCGTCCAGGTAAAGTGCCTATGGCGCACCTGCGCAAGATGTACGGCAAGTCATTCATGGCTGAAGTCGTCAATGAGATTTTGAGCGATTCTTCACGCACGATCCTTGCTGAACGCAATGAAAAGTCGGCTACCCAGCCTGAGGTCGTCATGACCGAAGACGAGAAGGAAGCTGACAAGGTATTGAGCGGTCAGGCCGATTTCGAATTCTCATTGAATTATGAAGTTCTGCCTGCCATCGAGATCAAGGATACCTCCAAGATCAATGTCACGCGCGAAGTCGTCGATGTCTCCGATGAGGAAGTCGAAGAGCAGGTCAAGCGCGTAGCGAGCTCTGCCCAGACCTTCGAAACGAAGAAGGGCAAAGCTGAAAGCGGCGACCGCATCACGATGGACTACCTCGGCAAGGTCGACGACGTTCCTTTCGATGGTGGCGCGGACAGCGATGCGACGCTGGTTCTCGGTTCCGGCCAGTTCATCCCGGGCTTCGAAGATCAGTTGATCGGCACCAAGGCGGGCGATGAAAAGCAGATCAAGGTCACGTTCCCGGCTGAATACCAGGCAGCCCATCTTGCAGGCAAGGATGCAACCTTCGACGTAACCGTCAAGGAAGTTGCCAAGCCGGGCGAACTCGAAATCAATGACGAGACTGCCAAGAAGCTTGGCATCGAAAGCGCCGATCGCCTGCGTCAGGTCATACGCGAGCAGATCGAAAGCCAGTACGGCAAGTTCACTCGTCAAAAGGTGAAGCGCCAGATACTTGACGCGCTCGACAGCGAATATCAGTTCGAGTCGCCAGAACGTCTGGTCAATGCCGAGTTCAACAACATCTGGGCACAGATCGGCCACGACCTGCAGGAAGCCGGCAAGACCTTCGAAGACGAAGACACGACGGAAGAAGAGGCTCGCGACGAGTACCGCAAGCTGGCTGAACGCCGCGTTCGTCTCGGTCTCGTTCTTTCGGAAATCGGCAACAAGGCCGGTATCGAAGTGACCGAAGACGAGCTGCAGCGTGCCGTCTATGATCAGGTTCGCCAGTATCCCGGTCAGGAACAGCAGATCTATGAATTCTTCCGCAAGACTCCGGAAGCGGTCAACAATCTCCGCGCTCCGCTCTTCGAGGAAAAGGTGGTCGACCATCTTTTGTCGAACATCAACGTCACCGACAAGAAGGTGACCAAGGAAGCGTTGATGGCCGATGACGAGGCTGACGCCAAGTCGGATGAAGCCAAGAAGCCTGCCAAGAAGGCGGCGCCGAAAAAGGCCGCGAAGAAGAAGACAGACGACGAGGCATAAGCCCTCTCCACAGCATCCAAAAAAGGCCGCTTCAAGCGGCCTTTTTTATGTCCGGATAGCGCAGCGTTCATGCATGATACGCGAACGTCTTCATTTGATTCCCGGATCGCACCAGATGACCATTACCGCGTTTGCGCCGTACCAAACTCTTGCCGAGCGTCTTTTGCCCCACACGCTTGATGGCTCAAGCGATGGCTCGCATGATTTTTCACATCTTTTGCGCGTGTGGAAAAACACCCAGGCAATTCAGGCTGTGGAAGGAGGCAATCAGCAAATATTGGTGGCGGCGACGCTTCTGCACGACTGCGTTTCGGTTGAGAAGAACTCGCCGTTTCGTGCGCAGGCTTCAAGATTTGCCGCGGAAAAAGCGTCCGGCGTGCTTGTTGATCTTGGTTGGCCTTCGTCGCAGGTGGCGGCCGCAGCACATGCTATTGAGGCGCACAGTTTCTCGGCCGGTATAAAGCCGACGACGCTGGAAGCGAAAATCGTACAGGACGCGGACAGGCTCGATGCAATTGGCATGGTTGGCGTGGCGCGATGCTTTTACATTGCCGGCAGAATGAGTAGCGGTCTCTACGATCCGGAGGATCCGCAAGCGCTTGACTGTGGCTTTGACGACAAGCGTTTTGCGCTGGACCATTTCCAGACCAAACTTTTCAAATTGGTGGCGGGCTTCAATACCGAAACGGGTGCCAAAATTGCGCAAGCGCGGCAGCAACGGCTTCGCCGGTTCTTTGACGAATTTCTCGAAGAAATTTAAGCCATCTGATCAAGCGGGATTTTGCATCATCATGGCGGCATGGACGATATCGGCATTGTCGGTGGCCATCTTGCCTGATGGCAGTAGCCTGCCGTCCTCAAGGCCAATGCGGCTGTCATAGCCGCGCGCCATCGCTTCTGTGAACATCGGCCATACACTGGCTTCATCGCCATGCAACAGAATTGGAAGCGCAAAATCGGCGTGCTCGAGAACGGATATGATGCCGGTTGCGACGGAGAGACCTTCCTCGGCGTCCTGTTCATTGATTTCGATCAACACGCGCAGGCATCTAGGGGCGGTGGATAAAGCAATAAAGCGTTCCGCGTCGCTCACCGACCACAGGCCGGCTTCGATGCCCATGCCTTTACCCAGGACGAGCGAGATCATTTCCGCTGCGTCCTCCTCAATGAGGTTGATGGAAACGTAATCCGGCAGCACGGTCCATTGCTCAATCGGCCTTTGCCGGGCCTTGCCTCCGGGCGGAATGCGCCAGTGGGTGGATAGTCCAACGGGAACACCGGGGACGCTGGTACGGATTGCCAGAATTGCCTGAGCTACATCATCGGGCTCAAGGCTCTCAGCACCATCCGCACCGCGTGGGTGTACATGAAGTTCCCGTGCGCCAGCAGCAACACTTTGCGCCGCATCATGGGCGAGTTCTGCCGCGGTAAAAGGGACCGCAGGATGAAAGTCGCGGGTTCGTCCGCCGTTCAAACAGGCTTGCAGCATGATTTGCACTCCGATGAGGTCTCGACGGGATTTATCATAGCGGAATTCATACTGACCGCACATTTTGATCGCGTTTGCGGTTGCGTCAGAAAAGTTTGAGGCCCTTCAGGCTGGCATGGCCGTTCTTGCCGATGATGATGTGATCATGCACGACAATACCCATTTGTGCACCGATATTGGCGATCGTCCTCGTCATTTCGATATCGGCTTTTGAGGGGGTAGGGTCACCGGAAGGGTGGTTGTGCGCGAGGATAATGCCACTCGCAGCGAGTTGCAGTGCCCGCGCAATGACCTCGCGCGGATAGACTGGCGTATGGTCCACCGTCCCGACCTGTTGCACTTCATCGGCGATCAAAGCATTTTTCTTGTCCAAAAACAGGATGCGAAATTGTTCGCGCGACTCATATGCCATCGCCGCGACGCAATAATCCATGACCTTGCTCCATGAGCTCAACACTGTCTTTTCGCGAATGTCGCTGCGGATCACACGGTGGGTCAGTGCGGCGACGAGCTTGAGGTCGAAGGTCACGGCCGGACCGCACCCCTTCACTTCGCGCAAAAGATGTTCTGGAGCGCCAAGGACCTCGGCCAGTGATCCGAAGCGAGCCAGGAGGGCCTTGGCCAACGGCTTCGTATCGCCTTGCCTGATCGAGCGGTACAGCAATATTTCCAGCATCTCGTAGTCGGCAAATCCCGCATGCCCGACTTTTTGAAACCGCTGTCTTACCCGCTCGCGATGCCCATGATAATGCGGAAGTTCCTCTTCAGGATCGCTCTTCTGCTCCGCGTTGCGGACGACGCTATCGGCTGCAACGGGTGGTTGTTTGGGAGAGAGTTTTGCGGAGGGCTCGTTGAAGAAGAAAGTCTGTTCCGGCTTTTCTTCGCTCATTGAGCTACCATCCTATTCGAGTTTCAATCCCGGCGCGAACAGGCCGGCAGGAGACAGGGTGAAAACCTCGCAGCCGTCCTTGGTGACACCGACCGTATGCTCATATTGCGCGGTAAGCGAGCGATCGCGCGTAACGGCTGTCCAGCCATCGGCGAGCACTTTCACATGCGGACGGCCGAGATTAATCATCGGCTCGATGGTGAAGATCATGCCCTCGCGCAGTTCGACGCCTTCATTCGGCGTGCCGTAATGCAGAATGTTCGGCGCGTCGTGGAAAAGCCGGCCGACACCATGGCCGCAGAAATCCCGCACGACCGAGCAACGTTCTGATTCCGCGTAGGTCTGTATGGCTGCGCCGATAGCGCCGGTACGCGCGCCGGGACGCACGGCGGCAATGCCGCGCATCAGGCTCTCATGCGTGACTTCCATCAGGCGCTCGGCCGCGCGCTTGATTTCGCCAACCGGGTACATGCGGCTGGAATCGCCATGCCAGCCGTCAAGGATATAGGTCACGTCGATATTGACGATATCGCCTTCTCGCAGCGGCTTGTCGTCGGGGATACCGTGGCAGACCACGTGATTGATCGAGGTACAGCTGGACTTCGTATAACCGCGATAATTGAGCGTGGCTGGCAGAGCGCCATGATCCGAACCAAACTCGAAGACAAAACGATCGATGGTGTTGGTCGTGACACCCGGCGCAACGATAGACGCGAGCTCATCCAGGCAGCGTGCGGTCAACAGGCAGGCCTTGCGCATGGCCTCAAACCCTTCCGGGCCGTGAAGCCTGATCTGCCCGGTATTTTTCAAGGGCGCGCTCTGTGCGTCGAGATAGGTAACCATATTCGTTCCGGTTGGCGTCAATCGATAATTGGCATTGTGCTAATAGCAGTGATACCCGTGGGTGTGATGTGGCATTTTACTGCGTAAGCTTCAACCCCGCGCCGCATCGCCCGTTCGAAGGCTGCTGCATAAACAGGATCGAGATCGCCGCAAATTTTCAAATGTTCGCAGTCTCCGCGCTGGATGACATAGAGCATGATACCACGATGACCGTTTTCAACCATAGTGCCAAGCTCATCCAGATGTTTTGCGCCTCGTGCGGTTGGAGAATCGGGAAATTCTGCAAGTCCGGCCGACCTTGAAAAATGCACGTTCTTGACCTCGACATAGGCGTCAGGACGATTTGGGTCGCGCAAAAGTATATCGATCCGCGAATTCGAGCCGTATTTTTGCTCGCGTCTGAACTCCGCATAGCCGCTCAATGAGGGCAGGAGACCCGACAGGATCGCTTCTTCAGCAATGCGGTTTGGCAGGCCCGTATTGATGCCAACCATGATGCCTTGCGCTTCAACCAGCTGCAAAGTGTGGGGATATTTGCGTTTCAACCCGTTCGAAACCGACAGCCACACCCTGATGCCCGGGTCCGTCAGGCCCAGCATGGAGCCGGTATTGGGAACCGAACTGGTGATCGGATTGCCGTCGTCCAGAATAATGTCAGCGAGAAAACGCTTGTAACGTTGAACCAGCCGGCCGGTGACGAGAGGGGAAGCAAATATCATACGAAGGATTTAGCCGACATGATGGACCGCGACAACATCCTGGCACAGCGTATAAAAAAACCTGCCTCTAAAAGGCAGGTTGAGTTTGCTCTGGGGTGGGAGAATCGGGCCAGCTTGGAGGTCTAACTGGACCCTGCTGCCGCAAATCAATGTGGCAGTACCAAGATAATAGGTCAGCTGCCGATTCGGGTCTCATAACTTTGTCTAACAGGCGGTGACAAAGCTTGAAAGAACCGGGCTGTTCTAATCAGCAAGAGTGTCACATGCTACGCAAAGGGACGAAACTCACCAGGAGGAGACGTGATGAAACTCAAGTTTTTCCTACCGTTTGTTGCTCTCGCTGCACTTGGTTTGACAGCCTGTGACAACAAGCCATCTGAAGGCAATACCACGCCGCCCGCGACGACATCTGAACCCGCAGCACCTGCTCCGGCACCAGCCACACCCGCCCCGGATCCCGCAAAACCAGCGCCTGCCAACTAGGCTGCAGCAAGACAACACCAGACGGCCAGCTCACCCGGAGTTGGCCGTTTTCTGTTGCAGGCAAACATCCCAAGATGAAAGCTCTTGCAGGCAAGCAATTGAATTTTCGAGAGAAAACCTGGTACGCCCAAGGGGAATCGAACCCCTGTTTGCGCCGTGAAAGGGCGCCGTCCTAACCGCTAGACGATGGGCGCCGCTCGGTTAAGCGGCTTATAGTGAAACAGTTTTTGCGCCGCAAGCCCATAAAGCGTTCTTTTTTCGAAAAAGTGAAGTTTATGCCGTCCGTCAACTAGCATTGGTGCTGTGCCACGCTAAGGGGGACAGCATTTTGTGCTGACAACTCAGCCGGCCCTGCGGGAACAGCGCCAGTTCCAATCCCGCGTTGGTCCAATATCGACGTGAACTGATTCGGTGTGACAATAGGTACCAACACCGCCGCGTCCGGGCATCGAGCGGGCAAAATTGGCCAATTCCCACTTGGAAACCCCGGGAATTTGTATGTCTGCTGCAGCGCAAGACATGTGCAGTGATGCCTTCGCGCCGTTGACAAGCCGGTTATAGGGCGGGCTGCGATAGCCCGACGTCACAATTACCGACTTGCCGTATCTGCGTTCGATTGTTTTCAGCATACCAACGAGCTGCGGCTTAAGGCAGGCAACCTGAACGTTTTCGCGCTGAACCTTGAGACCGTTCGGCGCGAGACGTGCGAGGCCCGCGGCCGAGGCAAGAATCACAGGAGCTGCTGCGGCTTCAACATCGTCATCGTCATATAGACTGTCGCGCTGCATGATCTGGATGCCCGCATTGGGCCGCACGCCGGGTAGTGAGGATGATACATATTGTGTCTGGCCGGCAAAGGAGCTGGCGGCGGGGAGCGGCGATGCTGCATGGGACGACGTATCGACTGCGCGCAGTTTGGGTTGCGACTTCGGTTCGATAACGGCGACCAGGCGCTTTCCGGCCGGCTTCGACAGATTATTGGAGAACAGCCGCATTAGCGCGCCATTGTTCTTTGCTGCCGTCGCTGGACGCGTCGTTTCAGGCGCAATGCCTTGCTCCGGGGATGCAGGAGCGTCATCAGCCTTGGCTGCGGACTTGTCAGCTGCGTCAGGTGCCGGAGCCTCGGCAGCTTGCTGCGGTGATTTTTTGGGCTGAACGTCGCCTTCGCCCCGCATCGGATTGCCAAACAGCGATGTCTTGACGGGCGCTGCAGCGGTTGCGGCGCTTGCAACCTGTGTCTCTTCTGTGCTGGCAGGAGTGCTCGAACCAAAAAGTGATGTTTTGACGGGGGGCTGTGTGGGAGTGGCTGTGGCCGCGGTTTGCTGTTCTGAGCCTTTCTGGGCTTCTGCAGTGGTCGTTACCGGCAACGCCTTACCATTCGCAGGTTTGGCGGTTTGATTTATGGCCTGAAGAGCATTTGGCTCAGTGCTTCCGGCCAGAGCCAGTGCTTCGGGGGTTATCGCTTGGGTGCCGCCGGACGGCATTGCGCTCTCAGTTGTGTGTGTTGTGGCATCGCTGGAGGGAGCCAGGGCAGCAGTTGCTCCGGGGCTTGAGACCGTCGAGGTACACGATGTAGCCGCCATGGCGGAAAGCACAATGACGCATGCAACCGTACTCGCCCGAAGGGCATAAACTGAAGCTGGCAGTAATTTCAACGATTCCCCCGTCTCGTCTTTTCCGGCCGTGTAGTGTTCAGTCCGGTCCGCTTTTATAAGAGCAGAAAGCTCGCGAAGTTCTATTGAAGTGCAAATAACACCGGCAGAGAGTCGCCAGAGTTAATGAACTTTTATCATCTGCACAAGGCTTCAAGTATAGGTAGAATGAGGCGAAAACGTGATTGGCCACTTTCTCGCCATTGTCGTTGCGTGTTCTTTAGGGTTTTCCACGGTCACAAATCGAACGATTTAAACACGCACGCGTACATATGTTCCGGGCGCTTCGGCAAGAATTTCCATATGATTTTCACCTGGTTTGCGTGCGGGAACGCGTGCTCCGTCCTGCGCTTCGATCCATTTCTCCCAATGATTCCACCAGGAACCGGGATGTTCTTTCGCCTTTGCCAGCCATTCATCGAATGCGCCGACGGGCTTGCCGCCCGTCCAATATTGATACTTGTTCTTGGCGGGTGGATTGACGACGCCTGCTATGTGACCCGAGCCCGACATGACATAGGTGATATCCCCGCCGAAATAACGGCAGCCCGTGAACACGGAAAGTGCGGGGGCGATATGATCTTCCTTGGCCGCGAGATTGTAGATCGGGATTTTGACATCGGCGAGCGAGAGGTTCTCTCCAGCGAGCTTCATCATGCCGCGAACCAGATTGTTGTCGAGATAGCAATTGCGCAAGTAATAGGAATGGTTCGCCGCGCTCATCCTTGTGGCATCGGCGTTCCAGTAAAGCAGATCGAACGGCACGGGATCACGCCCGCGCATATAGTTGTTGACGACATAGGGCCATATCAGGTCGCCGGAGCGGAGCATGTTGAACGCCGTCGCCATTCGCGTTCCGTCCAGATAGCCTTCCGCCGACATTGCCTTTTCCAGCGCCCGGATTTGATCTTCGTCAACGAAGACCTTGAGATCGCCAGCATGGGTGAAATCCACCTGCGTCGTAAAGAGCGTGGCGCTCTTGATTCGCTCTTCGCCTTCTTTGGCAAAGAGGGCGAGGGCAGCGCTCAAGAGCGTTCCGCCAACACAGTAGCCGATGGCATTCACGGCTTTTTCGCCCGTGGCTTTCTCGACCGTATCGAGCCCAAAACGCAGGCCTTCATTGATATAGGCTGTCCAGTCCTTCATGGCGTGGCGGTGGTCGGGATTGACCCATGAAATCACGAACACGGTATGGCCGTGCTCCACCGCCCATTTGATGAAGGATTTCTCGGGGTTCAGATCGAGAATGTAGAATTTGTTGATCCATGGCGGGCAAATCAGGAGAGGGCGCTTGAATACGTCCTTTGTGGCTGGCTCATACTGAATGATTTCCGCCACTTCACTGCGGGCGATAACCTTGCCTGGAGTGGTTGCAACATTGTCGCCGAGTGCAAATTTCGTAAGGTCTGACTGACGCAGGCGAAGGTCGCCGCCTCCGGCCACAATGTCTTCGGCCAGCATCTTCATGCCGCGAACCAGATTTTCGCCATTGCTGGCGACGGTTTCCTTGTAAAGCTCCGGATTGGTCAGAAGAAAGTTGCTCGGCGATGCCGCCGTTGTGATTTGCTTGACGTAAAATGCCGCCTTGTGCCGCGTATGATCGTCAAGTCCTTCGGCGTTTTCGACAAGATCCCCCGCCCAACGCGCAGTAACAAGATAGGCCTGCTTGAGAAAATCGAAAAAGGCATTCTTGCCCCAGTCTTCATCGGCGAAACGCTTGTCACCCTTGTCGGGCGTGACAATGTCCTCAACCTCTTCACCACTCATGCGGCGAATGGAATTCGACCAGATCACCATATAACTGGAAAAAAGTTTGGTCTGCGCTTCAAGGGCCCGGGCCGGCTCGGAAAGCCAATATTCCGAAACTTTTGAAAGTGTCTTCACCACGTCCGTGACGGGGTCGGCGAGCGTGTCACGCTTCAGGCCTTTTTCGCGCGGTTCGACCCAGGCGGAAGCCGCTTTCCCGGCCTGCTCGATCATATGGGCGACATTGCGCGCAAAGGCTTCCGGATCCTTGACGACATAATTATCAAGGTTCGGGGTCTTGCCGCTCTTATCGCCTTGATTATCCATATAGTCGCTTCCTCCCGTCGATGCGCGATATTGACATCATATCATAAATCGGTGCTATCCCTCTAACGTGCAATTGTTACGGCAATGATGAAATCGTTTTTCGCAGTCAGGACACATAATGAACATTTCGGTCAAAAACATTATGCGCTTCTCTGTTGGCGCCATCCTCATTGCCGGCCTCGGTGCCTGCGCCAGTCCGCCCCCGGCGCCCATGTCCAATTCGCCCCTGACCGGGCCGGTAAATACCGGTGCCTATCCCCATTTTACACCTGATCCGAAAGGCGAGACCACGCAGTTCACTCCGGAAGAAAAGGATGCGCTGCGATCAAGGCTTTCCGTCGCCAAGGCTGGACAAGCCGGCCCGTCCTCGGATCCCGCTGTCGCCGCCCGCAGGCAAGCCGAGATGCAACTCCTGAAAAAACAGCAGGAAGCTGATCTGAAGGAGATTGAAGGGAAGTCGTCCTCGACACCTCAGTGATCTTGCGGCCCGCCAAAACTCGATCGAATCGCGGATAAGTTTGGCAGCCACCTTCTTGTCTAGATGGCAATGCTGCTGTGCGTGGTTCGACAAGCTCACCATGAGGAAGGTAGAGAGTTGCAACCACAATCGCCGCGGTTGCAGAATTTCACTCCGTGTAATCAACCCACTTCCCTCATGGTGAGCTTGTCGAACCACGCACAGCAGCATTGCCATCCGGCAAATCCACGCCCCCAAAACCTGAGCTATCCTTCCAGATACCCGCAATGATTGCTCGACCCCCGTGCTGTTTCGGTGTATAGCGCACGCCCATAACGAACCCTTTTAACCGGACCCAACCCTATGGAAGAATTTCATAAAGTTCGCCGCCTGCCACCTTACGTTTTCGAACAGGTCAATCGCCTGAAGGCAAGCGCGCGAGCGGCGGGTGCGGACATTATCGATCTCGGCATGGGCAATCCGGATCTGCCGACACCGCAGAGTATCGTCGACAAGCTGTGTGAGGCTGTCCAGGATCCGCGCACGCATCGTTATTCGTCGTCAAAGGGCATCCCGGGTTTGCGCCGCGCGCAGGCCGCCTATTACGACCGCCGGTTCGGCGTTAAGCTCAATCCCGACACGCAGGTCGTTGCGACGTTGGGCTCGAAGGAGGGCTTTGCCAATATGGCGCAGGCCATCACCGCTCCCGGCGATGTGGTGCTTTGCCCGGACCCGACCTATCCCATTCATGCTTTCGGCTTCATCATGTCGGGCGGTGTCGTCCGCTCGATCCCGGCACTGCCCGATGACCAATTCATTCCGGCATTGGAGCGCGGTGTCCGCCATTCCATTCCGAAACCTTTGGCGCTGATTCTCAACTATCCGTCCAATCCGACCGCGCATGTTGCGTCGCTGGATTTCTACAAGGATGTGGTGGCGTTTGCCCGCAAGAATGAAATCATCATTCTGTCGGATCTGGCTTACTCGGAAATCTATTTCGACGGTGCGCCACCTCCCTCCATCTTGCAGGTTCCCGGCGCGATTGATGTCGCGGTTGAATTCACCTCCATGTCCAAGACTTTCTCCATGCCCGGATGGCGCATGGGATTTGCGGTGGGCAACGAGCGGCTGATTTCGGCGCTGACGCGTGTCAAATCCTATCTCGACTATGGCGCGTTTACGCCTATCCAGGTTGCTGCCGCCGCTGCCCTCAATGGTGATGGCTCCGATATTGCGGAGGTGCGCAACATCTACAAGCATCGCCGTGATGTGCTGGTGGAGAGCTTTGGCCGTGCTGGCTGGGATATACCCGCACCAGCTGCGACCATGTTCGCCTGGGCACCTATCCCGGAAAAGTTCCGCAGCCTCGGTTCGCTGGAGTTCTCCAAGCTGCTGATCGAACACGCGGACGTCGCGGTCGCGCCTGGCATCGGCTTCGGTGAGCATGGCGATGATTATATCCGCGTCGCGCTTGTTGAAAATGAGCATCGCATTCGTCAGGCCGCCCGCAATCTCAAGCGGTTTCTTTCAACCGCGGAAGAGAAATTGCATAACGTCATTTCGTTGAATGCGCATCGCTGAGCGGCGTTGCCGGCACTGAAATTCGCGGCGCCTCTCGGCGCCGTCTCAATGAAAATTCAGGGAATTGAATAATGAGTGAAGCGCTGCGCGTGGGAATCGCCGGACTGGGTACTGTTGGTGCCTCGGTTTTGAAAATATTGCGTGACAAGGGTGAAATGCTCACTCGCCAGTGCGGCAAGGAAATCATCGTCACCGCCGTATCGGCGCGCGATCCAAAGCGCGATCGCGGCGTCGATTTCTCGTCCGCAACTTGGTTCGATGATCCGGTTGCATTGGCCAAGTCCAACAATATCGATGTCTTTATTGAGCTCATTGGCGGCGATGAAGGACCAGCGCGTGCCTCGGTTGAAGCCGCATTGCGATCCGGTCGGCACGTCGTCACCGCCAACAAGGCCCTCCTTGCCAAGCACGGCGTTTCGCTTGCGAAAATTGCCGAGGACAAAGGTGTTCTCCTGAATTTCGAAGCGGCGGTCGCCGGTGGTATCCCGGTGATCAAGGCCTTACGCGAATCCCTGACCGGCAACACGGTTTCGCGCGTCTACGGCATCATGAACGGCACCTGCAATTATATCCTGACGAGAATGTGGGACGAGGGCATTTCCTTCGAGGATTGCCTGGCCGATGCGCAGCGCCTCGGCTATGCGGAAGCTGATCCGACGTTCGACATCGAAGGCAACGACACCGCACACAAGCTTGCGATCCTGACCAGTCTTGCTTTCGGTACGCAAATTGCGGCCGACGATATCTATCTCGAAGGTATCAGCAATATCTCGCTGGCCGATATCAAGGCGGCCGACGAACTCGGCTATCGCATCAAGCTTTTGGGCGTGGCGCTCAAGACCGAGAGTGGTATCGAACAACGCGTGCATCCAACGATGGTGCCGGTCGAATCGGTCATCGCGCAGGTGCACGGCGTCACCAATGCGGTCGCGATCGAGACCGATCTCCTGGGCGAATTGCTTCTATCGGGTCCTGGGGCAGGCGGTGCGGCAACGGCGTCCGCCGTCATCGGTGACCTCGCCGATATCGCGAAAAGCCGGCCTGGCTTCCAGCATGGGCCCGTGTTTGGAACGCCGGCCAAGGCGCTCGCGCCGTACAAACGGGCCAAGATGCGTGCGCATGAGGGCGGTTACTTTATCCGCCTGACCGTGCACGACCGGGCCGGTGTGTTCGCCGCCATCGCCAAACGCATGGCCGACAATGACATTTCGCTGGAATCGATCGTTCAGCGGCAGAGCGCCACCGACCAGCCGGAAGCGACGAAAACAGTTATTCTCGTGACGCATGAGACGACCGAGGCTGCGGTGAAAAAGGCGCTGGAAGGTATCGTCAAAGACGGGCATGCGACCGACAAACCGCAGATGATCCGCATTGAGCGGGCGGGCTGAACCTGACAGAAACTTCGGCTACAGCGTTTAATCGATTAGCTTTTTCGGCAATGCCGTTTTCTTGTCACGCAGGTCTTGCCGCTGCGTTTCGACTTTGACAAAAGGTTTGCATAGCAATGCTATGGAAGGCCGTATTCATCCGGAATGCGGCATGTCCACACCAACGCAGGGATTACTATGCTGAAAACCAACGACCAGAATGAAGCGGGTCTCGACCGCATTTTGACGCTCGAACTCGTGCGCGTAACCGAGCGGGCGGCTGTTGCTGCAGCCCGTCTGCGCGGACGTGGCGACGAGATGGCGGCGGATCAGGCTGCCGTTGATGCGATGCGCCAGGAACTTAATCGCCTGCCAATCGCAGGTACAGTTGTAATCGGCGAGGGCGAACGTGACGAAGCGCCGATGCTCTACATTGGCGAGGAAGTCGGTACGCGCAATGGACCGGAAGTCGATATCGCGCTCGATCCACTGGAAGGCACGACAATCTGCGCCAAGAACCTGCCCAACTCGCTCGCTGTTATTGCCATTGCCGAAAAGGGTAATCTTCTCTACGCACCCGATGTTTATATGGAAAAGATCGCTGTCGGACCCGGCTATCCCGCCGGTATCATCAATCTCGACGCGCCTGCCATCGAGAACATCATGGCTGTAGCCAAGGCCAAGGGCGTGCCGGTCAATGAAATCACAGCGTGCATCATGGACCGGCCGCGTCATGCGAGGCTGATCGAGGAAGTGCGCGCGACCGGTGCCGCCATCCGCCTGATCGGCGATGGCGACGTGGCCGGCGTCATCCACACGACAGACCCTGATGAAACCGGCATCGATATCTATATCGGCATCGGTGGTGCGCCGGAGGGCGTGCTTGCGGCTGCTGCCTTGCGTTGCATCGGTGGTCAGATGCAGGGGCGCCTGCAGTTGAACAGCGATGACAAGATCGCCCGAGCCGCCAAGATGGGCATCAGCGACCCCAAGAAGATCTACACAATGGAAGAGATGGCCAAGGGTGACGTGCTGTTTGCCGCAACGGGTGTTACCGACGGCAATATGTTGTCCGGTGTGAAATTCGCCCGGGATTACATTCAGACCCACACCGTGGTCATGCGTTCCCATTCGCAGACGGTCCGCGAAATCAAGGCGAAGCATCAGGATATGGCGAAGTTCCAGTAGGAACACCGTTCCGACCGCCTCGACTGCCGGTTCGAAAGAGCCGGCAGTTTTATTTTAAGCCTGTTTACTGACAAATGTCTCTGTACCCTATTGGAACGACAGTATTTTTGCTATTTTGCTCTGAGAGGAATTCATTCGGGCGGGACAACCATGAATATCCAGCACAGAATAGCCGGTTGCGCGTTGTTGATGGCCGTGGGCTCGACACAGTTCTCGACACTCTATGCACAGGAAGCCGATCCTGACCTTATTCAAGGTTATCGTTCTGGGGATATTCTGATCAGTCTGCCTGACACATCCGGCCCGTTCACCGTAATCAGCCGCACCAGCGATCCACAGAATTTCAGTGCGACAATCGAATATGGCGGGCTGGATGCGCGTGCCATCGTATCGATCAATGGTGTAAGGGCCAGCAATGTGCCTGGTATCTATCCGGTCAGGGACGGACCGGACGATCCCGTGGTGCGCAGCCTTCTCGATCAGGCTTTTCAATATCATAGCACCCAACCCGGCCAGATTGCGCAGCGGACGAACGTTAGCTATGGCAACCGGGCCATGGCCTGTGTCAGTTCCGACGATCCGCAGAAAAAGGATGATTTTTTGGTCTGCGCTACGGGTGTTCTTGGCCGCTATCTGCTTATCCAACCCGTGATAAACTACAGGCTGAGTTCCAAGGAACTCGTCGACCGCCAGCTTACGGACTTCGCGTCGTCTGTCGCCTCCACCGTGAGCTCCCTCGCGCTGCCACCCGGGAACTGAGTAAGAAGCAGTAAAAGCCATTGGATAGGCCTTTCGAAGCATTGCATTCATTGCCGCCGAGTGATTAACCGGAGCGATGGTTCCTGAACGGCTTTTCCTCGGCGTTGAACAATCGGCAACCGGTCTGAAATGGATCGACCGGCTGGGGCAACGCGAAGCCAATATCGCGCTGGCGATGGCGCAAAACCACGGTTTTCCGGACTTGGTGACGCGGGTTTTGGCGGGCCGGGGCGTCGGGTTGGATGAGGCGGTTGCCTTCATGGAGCCGACGATCAAGAGCCTCATGCCTGATCCTGCTTCGCTGACCGACATGAACAAGGCCGCCGAGCGCATCGCCAGAGCGATCGCAGCCCGTGAGAAAATCGCGATTTTTGGTGATTATGACGTGGATGGCGCCTGTTCTTCGGCGATCCTGTCGCGTTTTCTCACCCATTATGGCATTGCCAACCGGATTTACATCCCGGACCGGATTTTCGAAGGTTACGGCCCCAATCCCGCCGCCATGCAGGAACTGGCGGAGCAGGCGTCGCTGATCGTCACCGTGGATTGCGGCACCAACAGTGCGGCGGCAATCACGGCGGCCAAGGACGCCGGTGCCGATGTGGTGGTGCTCGATCACCATCAGGTTGGCGGCGAACTACCCGCCGCGGCCCATGCGGTGGTCAATCCCAATCGCGAGGACGATTTGTCGGGGCAGGGCCATCTTTGCGCTGCTGGGGTGGTTTTCCTGACACTGGTGCAGACGTTGCGGGTGCTGCGCGAGCAGCACGTCAACCTCGGCGTTCTCGGCCCGGATCTTTTGTCGCTGCTTGATCTCGTGGCGCTTGCCACGGTGTGCGATGTGGTGCCGCTGAAGGAGCTCAACCGCGCTTTCGTGGTCAAAGGCATACTCGTTGCGCGTGCCCAGCAGAATGCTGGCCTCGCGGCGCTGGCACGGGTGTCGCGCATTGGCGAGCCGCTAAATGCCTTTCATTTCGCATACTTAGTGGGTCCCCGGATAAATGCAGGCGGGAGGATCGGTGATGCCGGGCTGGGTGCAAGGCTGCTGACGCTCGACGATCCGAACGAAGCGATGCGTATTGCCGAGGAACTCGACCGCCTGAACCAGGAGCGCCAGGCGATGGAAACCATCATGCTGGAACAGGCAGAGGCCGAGGCGATGGTCGAGCTCTCCGCTGGGTCCGGACCGGCGGTTCTGGTCACCGCCAGCGATGACTGGCACCCCGGGATCGTGGGGCTGATCGCGGCACGGCTGAAAGAGCGGACGCGGCGACCGGCCTTCGCGATCGCGTTCAACGCCAATGGGACGGGGAGCGGTTCGGGCCGGTCGATCAACGGTTTCGACCTTGGAAAACTGGTGCGAAACGCCGTCGAACAGGGGCTCTTGGTCAAAGGCGGTGGTCATGCGATGGCGGCCGGAATCACCGTGGAACGCAGTAAAATGGCGGCTTTACGGGCGTTTTTCGAGGAAAGCGCCGGCGAAATGGTCGGCCAATTGCGTGGCAACGCGTCGCTTGCCATCGATGGCGCGCTGAGCGCTGCCGGGGCGACCGTGCCGCTCTACGAGACCATGGAGAGGGCGGGTCCCTTTGGCTCCGGACACCCCCAACCCGTGCTGGTTTTGCCGCATCACAGGCTGGTTGATGCAAGGACGGTCGGAACGAGCCATGTCAAGGCGACGCTGGAAGGTGCGGACGGCAAACGCATCAACGCGATAGCGTTTCGGGCGGTTGGAAGTGCGCTCGGAGACTTTCTTTTCAAGCAGTTAGGTCAGTCGCTGCATGTGGCGGGGAACCTTGCGCTCAATCACTGGAACGGCTCGACCACGACGCAGTTTCGCATCCTCGACGCCGCAAAAGCCGTGTGAGATCACGAAATTCTTGTGTGAGTTCCAATTATTCTTGCGTGAGAATCGACGATTCTTGCATAAGAATCGGCGAGACTTATCCTCATTTCCCGCAGATTCCTGTTCCATTTTTTTGCGATCCATGTTCTAGTTTTGTTCTCAGCTGAGAACTTGTAACCATGCGTAAACCGACCCACACCGAAAAGCTTTATCTGGATTTCGACAGCTTCTTTGCCAGCGCCGAGCAACAGCTCAATCCGGCGCTGCAAGGACGCCCGGTTGCAGTGGTGCCGCTGGACTCGCCTCATACGAGTGTCATCGCCGCCAGCCGGCAGGCGAAACCGTTCGGCATCAAGACGGGGACGAGCGTTGCCGAGGCAAAGCAGAAATGTCCGGACATCGTCTTCATCGAGGCACGACCGGACATATACGTAAAGTTGCATAATCGCATCCTTGAGACGATCGAGCGCTGCGTGCCGATCGCCGCCGTCCGCTCCATCGACGAGGTCGCTTGCAGCCTCCTGCAATCGGAAGCTCGCGACGCGCCGGGGCTGGCGGTGCGGATCAAGCGCGCCTTGCATGATGAGATCGGCCCGATCCTCACCTGTTCGATCGGCATTTCCGTCAACGAGCTTCTGGCCAAGATCGCGGCGGAAATGGACAAGCCGGACGGCTTCGTGCTGCTCGACCATGCGGATTTGCCGGGGCGCCTGTTCGATCTGGAACTGCGCGACCTGCCGGGCATCTCCAAAGGCATGACGGCGCGCCTCGGCGAGGCGGGGGTCAGCGACATCAGGGGGTTGTGGGACCTCGCGCCGAAGCACGCCCGCGCCATCTGGAACAGCGTCGAAGGCGAGCGCTTCGTTGCGGCGCTGCATGGCTACGCGGTGGAAAGGCCGGAGACGATCAAGCGCATGTTCGGCCATGGCCGCAACCTGCCGCCGGACTGGCGTGCGCCGGAAAAGGTGCTGCAATGCGCAAGGCTGCTCAGCTTGAGCGCCGCCCGCCGTCTGCGCCGCTCGCATTACCGCGCCGGGGCGATGAGCTATACGGTCGGCGTCAGGCGCGACAGCCGCGTGACGCTGGAAGGCCAGTTCCGCCCGGCGCGCGACGATCATACTTTCCTGAATTGTCTCAATGAGTTACATGCGAGAATGATTGCGGCGGGTGAGATGCGCAATATCAGCTCGGTCACGGTGGTGCTGCATGACCTGTCGGCCGAGGAGGAGGCCAGCCGCGACCTGTTCGACACCGGCGCGAGTGTGAGGCAGCGCGGCCAGTGGGAACGCGTCTCGGACGTGCTCGACAAGATACGCGTGCGGCATGGGTCGAAGGCGCTCAACCTTGGCCCGAACAACGGCCCGGGCAATTATATCGGTTCCAAGATCGCATTCGGGCGCATACCGGAACCGGAGGATTTTTGATAGCGGCGCCTTATCTCCCCCCTTGTGGGGGAGAAAGCGATTTCAGCATCTTAGCACTTGCTAAGTGCTAGAAATCGCCAGAGAGGGGATTTCCAATCATCTTAATACCCCCTCACTTGGATTTTTCCAAGGATTTAGCAAAGAGGCTAAATCCAGGAAAATCCTTTCTCTCCCACAAGGGGAGAGATAACCCAGTCGGACCGCCGCAAAGCGGATGTCAAAGCGCGGCCACCATGCTAAAGCGGGTGCAGGTCCGAATCCGCACAAGAGGAGACAGATATGGGTATCGTGAAACTGGCTGCCGCCCTTGTGGCCTTATCCATGCTTGCCGGCTGCAATAGCACGAGCTCGCGCAACAGCTGGCAGACCCGTGTGGAGGACTATTTCATGAACCCGGCCCGGTCCTGCGCATCCGGCTATTATGATTGCACGCTTCGCAGCAGCAACAGGACGCGCGACCAGACCCACAACCGGCACTGACATCATGTGCGATGCGGCGAGGGCTCAACCCGCCGGCGGCGGCAAGGCCGCGATCTGTTCCTGCAGCCGCAGGAACGGACCGGGGCTGAGCTCCGCCGGCTGCATGTAGGGGTTGGAGAAGGCGTAGATGAGAAACAGGATAACGCCGGTATAGGCGCCGAACAGTGAGATCAGCACGACATTGCGGCGCGTCGGCGGATAGGAATAATAGGCCAGCGCGATGAAGATCATCCCGGAAATGGCGGCGAACCAGAATATGCCGCTGAGGGCATCGGCAACTGTGCTCTCGCGCTTGGTGCGGCTTTCCGAGACAAGGTAAATCCGGTCGAGCATGTGGTTGCGCAGGCTTTGCTGGCGCGGATTTGTCGGCACCAGATCGAGGATCGCGCGATAGGCTTCATCCCACTGTGTCCAGGCTTCGGGCGAAAGCCGGTTGGTCTCGCCGAGCCCACGCCACTCCTTGTCGATGACGACGCGGATATAATCGGAAAGCTCCTTCTGGATCTTCACCTTCTCGGTGTCGCCATAGCGCCCGGCGTCGAAATAGATGTCGGCGATGGCATTGGCCTCGGTGGCGGTCTGAAGCCGGAGCTGCTGGTAGCTGAACATTTCCTGCGCAAAAACCAGCGCAAGGATCAGCCCATGCAGGGCGGAGACACGGAAGACGACGGAACTTGCCAGATCCCTTTCATGGTTCTCGTGCTCATTGCCACTCATCCACCGCATGAGGAAATAGCAGGCGAGGGTCAGCGCAATCGTTCCGCCGACGAATATGGCACCGATAAAAATCCCCAACACCATGCGTGTCTCCCGCCAGAGGTTGGTCGCGCGCGTTGAAAGGCGCAAACGCAACGAACCGATACAACCGATGGTATTCCCCGGGGAGCAATGTACGGGGTTTTGGCGGAAACGCTACTGGAAGGATTAGGAGGGCACACTATACGGATAATCCGGGATAAGGATTCAGGGGCGTTGGTCATCGAATATTTACTTTGGGCGAGCCATTCGCGAAAAGTAGTTTATAACTGCATCAGATCAAATTTGAGTCTTCATTCATGTCAAACTACTTCAACGATAGCCCTATCGAAAATCCCGACGACGATCGTTACGGAATAACGCCATTTGCAGAAGCGATCGCCAAAAGTATATTAAATATTGAGAAGCCTATCGGCACGACCATTGCGCTTAACGGTCCATGGGGCGCGGGCAAAAGCAGCGCGGTAAATCTCATTCGCAGAAAACTGAAGGAAAATCAAAATGATAAGCTTGTCATAACAGACTTCAAATGTTGGTGGTATAGAGGAGATGAGGCATTAGCCCTTGCCTTTCTTCAAAATCTGCACACGGTGCTAAAGAATAGTTTAGGAGATAAGGTCAAGAACCTCATTCCTAACATTACGCAGCGCGTACTCCAGGCAGGACCCGTCATCGGTCAAGCTGTGTCCTTAGCGAGCGGGCAAGCTTGGGCTGCGTCATTGATACCTGGCACCTCTAATTTTCTCGCTACGTTTTTCCCGAAAGGCGAAACAGTCGAGACGACTTTCCGAAAACTTGCCAAAATACTAGAAGAGGAAAATCGCCGCTTCTTGATAATTATTGACGATATTGATCGTTTGAGTCCGGAAGAGGCCTTGGCTGTGTTTCGCCTGCTAAAGTCAGTCGGACATCTCCCCAACTTGATTTATCTGCTCGTTTTCGACAGGGAGCTCGCGGATAAAGCAGTTCAGGAGAGATATCCGTCTGAAGGCCCCCATTTTCTTGAGAAAATTATTCAAGCTGGTTTCGATTTGCCGGCCCCACTTCAGGTCGATCTCAACCAAGCCGTCCTTGCCTCTGTTCAAGAAGTCTGCGGCGCACCCCAGGAGTCACAGCTTCGCCGGTTTATGAACGTTTTTTATGATGTTGTCGCACCATACATGACAACGCCGCGACACATTGCTCGATTTCAGAATGCCATCAGTGTCACGTGGCCCGCTATTGCCGATGAGGTGGATCTGGCTGATTTCATAGCACTAGAAACGCTACGTCTTTATGAGCCCGGTATGTTCAAAGTAATACGCCTTGAGAAACAAAACATATGTGGGACTCGACAACAAGACGACCCTGATCATCGGGACGAAACTCGCTTTGCTAAGCTTCTTCAAAACGTTCCAGATAGTCGGCGTGAGACAGTGCAGATTGCTTTACAGCGGATTTTCCCCAGACTTGAGGCCGTCGGCTATAGCGGCGATTGGGCCAGTCAATGGGATATGGAACGCCGCATTTGTGTCGACACACACTTCGATACTTATTTCCGACTGTCACTCAGTGAAGAGGCGCTATCTTCAAGCCAGATCAATAATTTAATTCAGAATGCAGACGATACTAAATTCATAAAAGATACATTCAAACGCGCTGCCCTGACTGCTCGCAGAGGTGATAAATCGATGGTTCCGATATATCTTGACGAACTAACGACACATGCGCGCCGGGTCGACACGTCGAAAGTTGAACTAATGTTGCAGGCACTTTTCGAGGTACATGACGAGATTGATCTCAAAAAGGATGCAGGAACGGGCTTTGGTGAACTCGCAAATGCTACGATGCAATTTCATTGGCTAATTCGTCGGTTGACGGAGAAACGTTTTACAATCTTAGAGCGCACTGACGTTTATCTATCTGCACTGAGAACTGCATCTTTGGGCTGGTTAGTTGATTTTGTCTCGTCGGCGATAAGTGATTACCGGCCAACTGACGGGGTAACAATAAGAGAAGAGGACTGTCTCGTCACAGAGGAGGCACTTGCATCTCTAAAGACAAAGGCTCTTGATGCGATCCGTACGGCGGCCGGGAATGGAGAATTAATTCAACACAAGGACTTGCTGTTTATTCTCTACCGTTGGAGAGATTTTTGCGACGATAACGCGGCAGAAGTCCGATCTTGGACTGACGGGCAACTTGAGAACGATAACGCACTTGTCGCATTGGCAGGTTCAATGAGTAGCCGGTCATGGTCCATGGGGATCGGAGGTTTTGGTGGCTTGGGTGATCGCGTTTCCATGGCCTCAACAATTGTACAAATTAAACGCGATATAGATATACTCGATCCAGTAACCTTTCGCGCAGGCTTGGAGCGCATCCGAAAGGAGAATGCATTGGACAAATGTTCCCTGGAAACAGTGGCGATTTTCTTGGATGCGTGGGACCAAAAAAATCGCGTTGAACGAGTATAATATCCTATGTTTCTTCTGTCCTCGTACGAATGAAACGCCCTATCATTCATAGCCAACCCTGGCCATCGCCCCTGCCTCCACCGTATCCAGCTCGGCCTCAAGCCCATCCTCCATTTGCCGTTGATCTTATCGCAACTACCGCAACTTAACAGTTACGTACTTGCCGTTTTCTCCTGACGCGGGTTCAATTGTCTCAGGCATTTTGCGGGCCCCGTCTGTCATGCATAGCAGCGCCGCAGCTGAACCGGCGAGGATGAGCGCTACAAGAAACGGTCACGGCTAATTTGGTAGCTGTCTGTGCTTCGGTCGAGGATTTGCATGAAAACGTTCAGGCGTGTCGCCGGGGATTTTGTGACCGATGTGCATGCCGATGCTTCTAACCCAGCTTTTCAAATCACAAAGGACCTCCCATCATGTCGGACAAGCCTAAAGAAGGCCTCGATCGCCGCGACTTCATGATCGCATCCATTGCCACGGTCGGCGCGTCGGCTGCCCTCGCCGTCAACGCTGGCGCTGCGAACGCCCAGGACACGGCGGCACCGGCTGCGCCGCAGGCAACCGTCTATACCGGTGATGTGGTGCAGGGGAAGAAGGTCGTCAGTACGCTCGACGTCAATGACCTCGAGCCCGGCCAGAAGCATTTTTTGTATTTTCAGGGTGTGCAGATGCCCACGGGCCAGCAGCGGTATGCGTCTGTGATTGTCGCCAGGGGCGCAAAGCCGGGCAAGCGCGTCGTTCTGGTCAGCGGCGTGCATGGCGACGAGATGAGTTCCGTGCATACGGTCCACACCGTGATGAACCAACTCGATCCGGCGCAGATGTCCGGCACGGTGATGGCGGTCACGGACGTGTCTGGCCCGGCCATCGAAGCCATGCAGCGCAGGTGGCCCAATTCGGGCAGGGGGCCCGATCTCGTCGACATGAACCGGGTGTGGCCCGGAAACGAGAACGGTGCCACCGCGACCAGCCGGCACGCCGGGCTGCTGTTCAACCGGCTTTTCCGGCCCAACGCCGACGTCGCGATCGACTTCCACACCGGGACAACCGGTTTCGAGGTCTCCGCATTCAATATTGCCAGCATGGATGTGCCCGAGATCAAGGCAATCGTGGACCTTTATCCCGTCGGGCAGATTTTCGACAATCACACCTATCCCGGCGTCCTGCATAATGCGTTTATCGACGCGGGCATTCCGTCCTTCTGCCCGGAGGTCGGCGCTGCGCGTGTCCTCGACCTCGAAATGATCGCCCAGTTCGTGGAAGGCACGATGAACGTTCTCAAGCATCATGGCATCCTTGCCGGGCCTATGGGACGCACCGGCAAGGACGCGGGTGTCTTTGTCGGCAACAGCGCGTTTCCGATTCTGGCAACGGAGGGCGGGTTCGTCGAGCATCTGGTCAAGCTCAACGACAAGGTCGAAGCGGGACAGAAGGTAGCCATCCAGCGCAACAGCTTCGGCGAAGTGGTTGCGGAGTACACCACAAGCGTGGCTGGAGAGGTGGCGGGCCTGCGCAGCGATGTATCGTGCGAGCCCGGCAACCCCTTGACATTTATCCTGTACCACAAGGCGCCGCCGGAGGGTGTCGAGTCTTATCCCGAGTAGTTCACCGATCAAAAGGGGGAATGCAGATGACAAGACTTATCAAGACGCTTGTGGCAGTCACGCTGTGGTTCTTTGCTATCGGCATTGGCAGTGCGCCGCCCGTGCTCGAGGCAAATGCACAGGCAGCCGAAGATACATCGATAAGGCCGTTCACTATCCATGTGCCCGAGGAGGAGCTTACCCAGCTCAAACGCCGGATCCAGGAGACGCGCTGGCCCGACCCGGAGACGGTGACCGATCAATCCCAGGGCATACAGCTCGCGAAGCTCAAGCCGCTGGTCGAATATTGGGGTAGCGACTACGACTGGCGCAAGGTGGAAGCAAGGGTGAATGCCCTGCCGCAGTTCACCACCAGGATCGACGGGATCGATATTTACTTCATTCACGTTCGCTCGAAGCATCCGAACGCCCTGCCTGTGATCATCACCCATGGCTGGCCGGGATCCGTGTTCGAACAGCTCAAGATCATCGATCCGCTGACGAATCCAACCGCCCATGGCGGGCAGCCCGAGGATGCGTTCGATGTGATCATTCCGTCGATGCCCGGCTATGGCTTTTCCGGCAAGCCGACGGACACCGGTTGGGGTCCCGACCGGACCGCGAAAATCTGGGCGGAACTGATGAAGCGCCTCGGCTACACGCGCTACGTTGCACAGGGCGGCGACTGGGGCTCCCCGGTCTCGAGCGCGATGGCGCGCCAGGCTCCGGAAGGTCTGCTCGGCATCCACATCAACTTGCCGGCGATCGTACCACCCGAGATCGCGGCAGTGCTTGCTGTCGGCGGGCCTGCGCCTGAGGGATTGACCGAGAAGGAACGCGAGACATTCGACGCGCTTGCCGCGGCCGGCAAAATGGGGAACAGGTCCTATGCGACGATGATGGGCACGCGGCCGCAGACGGTCGGCTATGCCATCACGGACTCGCCAGCCGGCCTCGCCGCATGGATGCTCGGGCATCCAGGCTTTTCCAGATGGACATACAGCAACGACGATCCCGAAAAATCTGTCGACGAAGTGCTGGACGACGTCACGCTGTACTGGCTGACGAACAGCGCGACCTCCTCGGGCCGGCTCTACTGGGAATATGGCGGTGGACGCAGTCCCGCGCTGTCGGCCGGCGAGATGACCTCCGAAATAGCGCTGCCGGTGGCGATCACGGTATTTCCTTTCGAAAACTATCGCGCCCCCGAGACCTGGGCCCGGCGCGCCTATCGCAACCTGATCTACTTCCACGAGGTCGACAAGGGCGGTCACTTCGCCGCGTGGGAACAGCCGGAGCTTTTCAGCGCAGAGCTGCGAGCTGCGTTCAAATCGCTGCGCCAGTAGCAAGCAATCAGGACTTCGTACCACCAGCCCGGACCAACTCGGCCATGGCGCGCGCCTCCGTCGTAGGCTGATCGGCTTCGAGCCCGTCCGCGACGCCCGTGCGGTCGTTCTCGGGGCGGTTCTGGCTGACCTTCCACTTGCCTTCGATCTCGGCGATCTCGATCTCGATGCCGACAATACCTTTTAGCTGCGAGTCGATATAGGTTTCCGGCGCGTCGTTCACTGCCCATGGCGCGGCCCGCGGCGCTTCGTTGCGGGCGGTGAGGGCGGAGACGTGGGTCCGCAGCCAGTCGCGATCCTCGATGATTTTCGCCATGCCGCGCACCTGCACGATGGCATAATTCCATGTGGGCACGACCTTGCCGGTTTCCTGCTTGGTCGCATACCAGGAGGGCGTCACATAGGTCTGCGGGCCTTGAAAGACGATGAGCACGCGGCCGTCACTCGCAAGCTGGCGCCATTGCGGGTTGGCGCGGGCGACATGGGCGAAGAGCGTGCCCTTCGGCGACGCCTCTGCATTGAGCAGGAAGGGAATGGCATTGGCGTTCGGGCCGTCTTCGCCGCTGTTGATCAACAGGCCAAGTGGATGCTCCTTGATGAGCGCGTGCTGGATTTCGAGCCTCTCCTCGCGGAAATGCGGCGGCTGGTACATGGGATGCTCCTTGGTATTCTTGCTCCGGAGTGTGCATCAGGACCAGGCTTGGTACAAGGCGGGGTGAGGCGCCTTGTGCAGGGTTTCACGCGGCCTGCCTGCCATAGGCGATGATGAAGGCGATGAGCGCACCGATATTGGCGAAGGTGCGCACATGGTTCCACGGCAGCCACTCGGCGAGATAGCGGGTCCACAGGGCGGCGCCTTCCGGGCTCGCTGGCGAGACGGCGGCGAGCGCATCATTGAGCGGGACGTTGAACACCATGGTGATGACGATCACACCGGCAAGATAGAGCAGGCTGCCGGCAAGCAGCCATGCCGAGCCCGGCTCCGCCCAGCGCAGGACGCCGGCGATGCCGAGCCCAAGGCAAAGCACGGCCGTGCCGAAGAAGGCGAGGCTGAACGTGGCATTGAGGATCGTCACGTTGATCGAATTCATGGCGGCGATGCCCTGTTCGGGCGGCAGTTTTGCCAGCGCCGTCATGATGAAGCTGGAGAAGGCGAAGAACAGGCCGGCCATCAGACCGCTGCCAAGCGTGGCAAGGAGGGTGAGGAGCGGGATGAGGGCGATCATCGCGCGCCCTCCCAGATGCCGGTTGCGGTGGCTTCGCTGGCATACGCGGTGAAATCGCGCGGCGCGCGGCCGAGCGCCTGCTGGACGCCGTCGGTCAAATATTCGTTGCGCCCGTCGAGCACCACGGTGAAGAGCTCATTGACGAGCGCGGCGATATCGGCGGGCACCTGTTCCTGCGCGAGACCTTGCATGAATTCTTCCGGGCTGATGGTGGCGTAATTTATAGGGCGCCCGGTGGCCTTGGCAATCTCGGCCGTGGCTTCGGCGAAGGTCAGGGCGCGTGGGCCGGTGACCTCATAGAGTTGGCCGATATGGCGATCATCGGTGAGTGCGGCGGTGACGATATCGGCGATGTCATCGGCATGGATGAAGGGTTCGCGCACCGTGCTGACCGGCAGCGCCATCTCGCCGGCGAGGATCGAGCCGAGCAGCATGCTTTCGCTGAAGTTCTGCATGAACCAGCTGGCGCGGACAATGGTCCAATCGGCGCCGGAGGCTTGCAGCATCTGCTCGGCGTGCTGGGCTTCGGGCTCGCCGCGGCCGGAGAGGAGGACGAGACGCTTGACGCCCTTGGCGACAGCGAGGCGGGCGAGATCGCCTATGGCTTCGGCAGCGCCCGGCGCGGCGAGGTCGGGATAATAGGTGATGTAGGCGGCCGAGACGCATTCGAGGGCGGGTGCCCAGGTTTCGGGGTTCTCCCAATCGAAGGCGGGGCTGGCATTGCGCGAACCGATACGCACGGGAACACCCTGTGCGGTCAGACGTTCGGCGACGCGGCGGCCGGTCTTGCCGGTGCCGCCGATGATCAGAACGGGGAATTTCGAGGTGCGGAAGGTGGTCATTTTCATCTCCTCTTGGATCCCGTCTTGAAACTCTACTGCGGCGGTCATCTGCCGCGGTTTTCTGCGCTTCCGGTTCTCACGTACTTTACGTACGCTGCGCTCCGGTTCTCGAAAACCACGTCATATGTCTCGCCGCAGCGACTTTCTAAACGGGCTCTTAAACATGAGCAAGTCTCATATTTGCAAATGTGATAAATCCTCATATTATAGGAGTCAAGCAAAATATGAGGAATACTCATGAATGAGATTGGGCCAATCGAGGGCGTACGGCGCGAGCCGACACAAAAACGCAGCCGCGAGCGGGTGGAGCGGATACTGAGTTGCGCCTCGACGCTCATCGAGAAGAGCGGCAGCGATGCCATGCGCATGAGCGACGTGGCGGAGATGGCGGGGATTTCGATCGGTTCACTCTACCAGTACTTTCCCGACAAGGGTGCGATCATCCGCACGCTGGCGGAGCGCTACAATGTGCTTGGCCAGCAATGTATCTCGGAAGGCCTGCAGGATGTGCAGGGCAAGCAAGGTTTGCGGCTGGCGTTCGGCGAATTGATCGATGTCTACTACGCGATGTTCCTCGCCGAGCCGGTGATGCGCGACATCTGGTCGGGAACGCAGGCTGACAAGGCGCTGCGCGATATCAGTCTTGCCGACAGCCGCATCAATGGCGCGGTGCTGGCGGCGGCGCGGGCGCGGGTCGACCCCAAGGCGGACCGCGACGAACTGGAGGCGTCGAGCTTTCTGATCATGCAGCTCGGCGAGGCAACGATGCGCCTTGCGATCTCGGTTGAGCGCGAGGAGGGTGACGCGCTGGTCGAGCATTTCAAGCACATGGTGCTGCGCGAGATGATGGAGGGGTGAGATGCCGGCGGGCACATTGACTTACGTGGTGGTCATACAGTCTTAGTATCGCAGTGGGGCGAATGGGGTAGAATCAGGGTGTCAGAAGCAGTCGACGCGTTCCTAAAGAAGTGGCAGGGGCTGGAAGGCGGGCAGGAGCGGGCCAATTATGCGATGTTTCTGAGTGAGCTTTGCGATGTTCTGGAGGTACCGCGTCCACAACCAGCCTCAGCTATCAGTGAAACCAATGATTATGTCTTCGAACGGGTGGTCCGGGAGGCAGGGCGCGACGGCGCTGCCTCGAATAAACGGATCGACCTCTACAAACGTGATTGTTTCATCCTCGAAGCCAAACAAAGCCGCTATTCCGGCGACAAGAAGCTCGCGGATGAACCGGCGGCGCCAAAACTTCCCGGATTTGAAACGGCTCCACTTGGACGCAGAAGCGCGAACCGGGCTTGGGATGTGCTGATGCTGAATGCGCGGAGCCAAGCGGAGAACTATGTCCGCCTTCTGCCGGCCTCGCATGAACCGCCACCCTTCGTGCTCATCTGCGATGTCGGCCATTGCATCGAGGTCTATGCAAATTTCCGCCGCGACGGAAAAGCTTACGACCAGTTTCCGGACCGGCGATCCCTTCCGCATCTACCTGGAAGACTTGCGCGACAAGGATGTGCGCGAGCGGCTGAAAGCAATCTGGACAGCGCCGCTTGAGCTTGATCCGTCGCGTCATGCGGCCAAGGTTACGCGCGAGATTGCGACGCGCATTGCCAAGGTTTCAAAGGCGCTGGAGGAGGCGGGACACGCAACTGAAGAAGTGGCGATGTTCCTGATGCGAGTATTGTTCACCATGTTTGCCGAGGATGTGGAACTCCTGCCCAAAGATAGCTTCAAGGAGCTTCTCAAGGATTGTGCGCAAAAGCCTGAAATCTTCTCCGGGATGATGGAGGATTTGTGGAAGGCAATGGATGAGGGGGAGTTTGCGGCTGGAATTCGCGTAAAGGTGAAGAAGTTCAACGGCGAGTTTTTTAAAAACCGGCGGGCGCTGAAACTCGCCAAGGAAGAAATCGGCGAGCTTGCGGCGGCTGCCACCTATGATTGGAAGGATGTCGAGCCAGCGATCTTCGGCACCTTTCTCGAACAGGCTCTTGACCCAACTGACCGCCGCCGCCTCGGAGCGCATTATACGCCGCGGGCCTATGTCGAGCGGCTGGTGATTGCGACCATCATCGATCCGTTGCGCGCCGAATGGGGACAGGTGCTTTCCACTGCCGAGCGGCAGAATGCGGAAGGCCGCAATGATGCGGCGGTAAAAACCGTACAGGAATTCCATAACCGCTTATGCGAAACGCGTGTGCTGGACCCTGCCTGCGGCACCGGCAATTTCCTCTATGTCTCGCTGGAGCTGATGAAGCGGCTGGAGGGCGAAGTGCTGGAAGCTCTCGCCGATCTTGGCGGACAGGATGTGCTGAAACTTTCGAGCCACACGGTCGACCCGCATCAGTTCCTTGGCATGGAGCTTAACCCGCGAGCGGCGGCGATAGCGGAACTCGTACTGTGGATCGGCCATCTGCAGTGGCATTTCCGCACCAAGGGGGCGGCACCATCGGAGCCGATCCTGCGCGCGTTTCACAATATCCAGTGCATGGATGCGGTTCTGAAATGGGATGGATATCCGCTGCCGCGTTTTGTGGACGGCAAGGAGACCTATCCGAACCCGCGCCGCCCGGACTGGCCCAAGGCGGATTATATCGTCGGCAACCCGCCTTTCGTTGGAGGCAAGGATATGCGCGCCCGCATGGGCAGCGCTTACGCCGAAGCGCTGTGGAAGGCCCACAAGCATATGAATGAAAGCGCCGATTTCGTCATGTACTGGTGGGATCGCTCAGCGGAGATTCTGTTGCGGAAGGGTTCGGGGCTTGAGCGTTTTGGCTACGTGACCACCAACTCCATCAGTCAGGTATTCCAGCGTCGGGTGATGGAACCGCATCTCAATGCCAAGAAGCCGCTATCGCTGGTCATGGCTATTCCAGACCACCCGTGGACCAAGGTGACGAGAGATAGTGCTGCCGTCCGCATTGCCATGACTGTGGTCGAGACTGGCAAGTTCGATGGACTGCTAATGGAGGTCACTGCGGAAGAAGGGGTAGATACTGATGGCCCGGTGATCTTGTTTGCCGAGAAGCGCGGTAAGATCAACTCGGATTTGACGGTTGGTGCGGACGTGACGGCGGCCGTCGAACTGACGTCAAATTTTGGTATTTGCTCGCCGGGCATGAAGCTCCACGGCTCTGGGTTTATCATTTCATTGCCTGAGGCTGAACATCTGGGTCTTGGGAGGCGGGAGGGTTTGGAAGACCATGTCCGCATTTACCGAAATGGCCGAGATCTCATGGATAGGCCACGCGGTGTCATGGCGATCGATCTTTTTGGTTTAACAGCCGAGCAAGTGCGCAATCGTTTTCCGGAGGTTTATCAGCACGTCAAGCTTGAAGTTAAAGAGAAGATCGAAATCGTGGATGGCAAAGAAAAGAAAGTGGGCCGTGACTGGAATAATCGGGAGAGTTACCGCGATAGCTGGTGGATTTTTGGGGAACCTCGCAAGGATCTGCGACCGGCCCTGTCCAATCTTTCGCGCTATATTGCCACTGTTGAAACGGCCAAACACCGAGTTTTTCAATTTCTCGACACCAAGATTCTTCCAGACAACCGGCTGATCTGTTTTGGACTTTCAACCGGGTTTGCAATTGGAGTATTGTCCTCGTTGATCCATGTAAATTGGGCGTTAGCTACCGGCGGAACACTTGAGGATCGTCCGATATACACTAAGTCGAAAGGGTTCGACCCCTTCCCATTTCCCGATGCAAACGAAGCGCAGATATCCGCCATCGGCGCCGTTGCCGAAGAACTCGACGCCCATCGCAAACGCGTTCTGGCTGAACACGAACACCTCACGCTGACCGGCCTTTACAACGTGCTGGAACGCTTGAGGGCAGGTACCAAACCCGCCGATCTCGATGCCAAGGAGCGCCGTATCTTCGATGATGGGTTGGTGTTGATTCTGAAGGAATTGCACGAGCGGCTCGATGTGGCTGTCGCCGAGGCGTATGGCTGGCCGGTCGATTTGCCGGAGGAAGAAGTGCTTTCTCGTCTCGTTGCGCTGAACAAGGAGCGCGTTAGGGAAGAAAAGCGAGGGCTGGTGCGCTGGTTGCGCCCAGACTACCAGATACCGCGCTTCGGTTCGGAGAAAGAAAAGGCCAAGCAGATCGAGGCTGATTTCGGACCTGAAGCCGCCATCGTGAAATCCGGTGCAAAGCCTGCATTCCCTGCCGACGACATCGCGCAGACGGCTCTTGTCATGAATGCGTTGATCGAGAGTGGCGGTGAACTGGATGCCACGCGTATCGCCGCTGGTTTCAAACAGGGGCAGAAAGCGCGTCCGGCGGTTTCGAGCGTGCTCATCTCGCTGTACCGGATGGGGCTGATCTCAACAACCGATGGCGGCAAGACATTCTCCTATCGCCGTGCTGCGTGAGATTTTGCGCTTCTCGTGAGATGGCAGGAACCCTTGCCGGCGCAATGGTATCGCTACCTGACCTGCTATAAGATATGGCGGGAGCCGTCGTGCTCCTTGTTTTTACGCAATTCCGGACGGAAAAACCGCTTCACACTTTTCCTGGAATTGCTCTCGGGGGCCGGGCATGGAGCGCCGTCTTGCAGCCGTTTTGATTGCTGATGTCGTCGGTTACAGCCATTTGAGCCAGATCGACGAGGAGGGAACGCGCGCCCGTTTTCAGGATGACCTCAGCGAAGTCCTCGAGCCGAACATCGCCGAGTATAATGGGCGGCTGGTCAAGACAATGGGTGACGGCCTGCTGGTCGAGTTCCAAAGCGTGGTCGCCGCATTGCGTTGTGCGGTCGAGGTGCAGCGCGAAAAGGCTGAGCGCAATGCTGCCGTGCCAAAGGAAAAGCGTCTGGTTTTTCGCATTGGTGTCAATCTCGGGGACATCATGGTCGAGGGCGAGGATATTCACGGCGACGGCGTCAATATTGCCGACCGGATACAGACGCTCGCGGAACCTGGCGGCATTGCGATTTCCGGAACGACCTATGATCAGGTGAAATCGAAGCTCCCGATTGGCTATGTGTCGCTCGGTGAGCAGATGGTCAAAAACATCGCCGAGCCGATCCGGGTATATCGCGTCGTGCTCGACCCTGCCGGAGCGGGCAAGACAGTCGGCGCCCGCAGACGCTTGCGCCGATGGCGCGTGCCAGCCGTCGCAGTCCTTGTTTTGACGTTGCTCGGCGCAGGATTGCTGTGGTGGAGACCTGCGCAGTTGTTCCAGCCTGCGTCACTAGTCGAGCGATTTGCCTATCCGCTGCCGGACAAGCCTTCGGTGGCTGTCCTGCCTTTCATCAATGTGAGCGGCGACACGGATCATGACCACCTTGCGGCGGGACTGACAGACGATCTCATCACCGAGCTCTCAAAGGTCTCTGGCCTGTTCGTGATCGCCCGTCATTCGGTTTTCGCCATCCATGATACGGCCGGAAAGATTCAGGATGTGGCGGCGGAACTCGGCGTTCATTACGTTCTTGAGGGGACCTTGCAGCGTGCAGATTCCCGGCTGCGGATCAACGTCAAGCTGATCGATGCGCTTACCGGTCTTTCTTTGTGGGCTGAGCGATATGATCGCCAATATGCCGACCTTTTCGCGGTTCAGGACGATGTCATCGGCAAGATCATTTCTGCGCTTGAAGTCAAGCTGAGCGAAGGCGAGCGTGACCAGCTGGCGCGCATACCGACCGAGAATCTCGAGGCCTATGACTATTATCTTCGAGCGGAACAGGAGGGCTTTTATTACAGCGACGTCGATACTTACCGGCGAACCTTGTCATACTACCAGAAGGCACTCGATCTCGATCCAAATTTCGCCAATGCCCATGCAGGCATCGCCCGCGTGGCAGTGGATGTCTGGCGCAACGATTACAACTATCTCTGGTCGGCTGCGGTGGCGCGAAAGATCGCCTACGACGCAGCGGGTCAGGCCCTGAAGCTGGATCCAAATAACGCTCGTGCGCATACGGTGCTCGCGCTTCTGCAGCTGGTCGACGGGCGCGAGACAGAGGCGAGGGATTCCGCCAACAGGGCGGTTGCGGCACAGCCGAACGACGCGGAGATTGTCGGCAATCTTGCCCTTATCCTGGCACAGACCGGCAGCCACGCGCAGGCGATGACCGAGATGGAAAAGGCGTTGCGGCTCGATCCCACACCACCGCCAAGCCTTCAGTTGCTTGCTGGTATTGTTTTTTACACGGCGCGCGACAGCGAACGGGCGGTTCCCCTGATGGAGACCGCGCGCGATGCTCTTCCCAAGGCGGAGCCCGCACGTGAATATCTTGCTGCCGCCTATGTGGATCGTGGCGACCGGACACTTGCATCCCGGGAAACGGGAAAATTGCTGGAACTGTTTCCAGACACCAATCTGACCTATTACGGCTATCTCTATGATTATTGGCGGGAAGACGATCTGCGCCATCATCTGAACGGGCTGCGCGCTGCCGGGGTGCCCGAGTGGCCGTTCGGCTTTGAAGCCAATCCAGCCGACCAGGTCGGTGAGGCGGAATTGAGGGCGATGGTCAACGACAAGACCTGGACGGGCAAGCACAAGAACGGCACCGAGTTCATCCAGTATTTCGACACGGCCGGAAACACCGCATACCGCAGCGCCAACACGAATATAACCGGCTTGATCGAAGTTCGCGGCAATCGCCTATGCGAGCGGTTCGGGGGCTATTTCCTGGATCGGATGGTCTGCGGCTATGTTTACCGCAATACGGCGCCGGAGCAGCGCGACGCGAAATATGTTCATGTCACGCCGCGCGCCTTGATGTATTTTTCCATTACCCCTTGAGGTACCTGTCAGTTCGCGGGGGCCTTCTGCCAATCCGTCTGCAACTTCTCTGCAACGAGCGTGTGCTCCACATCCGACCAGTGCTTGCGCGAGTCGGTGAGCTTGGTCGGGTTCTTTTCAAACCCATCCGCGGCTCCCGGATCATAGCTTATGTACAGTTTGCCTTCGATGATCCGCCAGGCTTTCGGGTCGACATTGGTCGTGACCGTCCCGAACGAAACGCCGTCTGCGCAATAGCCGCCATATTGCGGAGCATATTTTGCAGGTTCTGCGATGAAGAGGTCTCTATTTTCTGCGCTGGCAAACTGCCATGTAGCGCCAAGCCAGCGGTATGAGTACTTGTCGGAGCCCTGGACAGCCTGGTTCTGCGTGAAATAGGCGACCGGGTCATAGCCCTTGATTGCCACGTCGCCGAAATAGCCGGTGTTGACGAGTTCTTCGGCCCCGGCAGGCGGCGTGAACGAGAGCAGCATCACGGCCGCAGCCATAGATGCAGCAATTTGAAACTTGCGTTTCAAGCGGTGTTCCAGCATTTCAGTTTCTCCCTTATCCCGGTGCGGTGTTACCGGCGACCAGCCGTCATTTGCGCTTGGTGCACTCGGTAAAAAGCCATTGGCCGACCAGATCGGCCTTCTGGCATTCAGCGCCCGCCTTCATCAGCAGGGCAGCCGCATCCCAATGTTCCCGCCATCCAGCCTGGGTGAGTGGCGTATAACCGTTGCGTTCTTTTGGTTCGACTTCAGCCTTGTTGGTCAATAGAAATGCGACCACATCGGCATGGCCTTCTTCGGCCGCAGCGTGCAGAGGTGTCATGTGATAGAAGTTCTTTTCGTCATTGATTGCTGCACCCTTCGCAACCAGCAACTTTACCGTATCGAGATTTCCGCTATAGGCAGCAGCGTGCAAAGCCGTCAGCCCGCCTTTGTTGCGAATTTCGATGTTCGAGCCGCGTTCAAGCAAAATAGCCACCACGTCCCGCTTTCCGGCAAGCGATGCAATAAGCAGAACCGGCTCGCCGGCATCATCCGGTTGCGCAATGTCGGCACCCTGATCCAGCAATTGTTTAACGGTTGCGACATCGCCATTTTTGGCGGCGTCATGCAGCGGCCCCGCCAGCGCGGACGAGACCCCCAACATTCCTCCGATAAATGCAACGCAAAAAAAGTTCACCGAACGTCCCCCGTCTCAGCATCCATGAGCGGAACGCGGGAAAGTATCACATTGGGCCTTGGACCGGAATTAACCCGTAGGGATTAGGATGTGTGATATTCACGCCATGACGGTCTGCAAACGGCATTTTTCTCCGATCCGGTGCTCACGTACCATAAGTACGCTCCGCTCCGCTTCTCGAAAACCACCGTTTTCGCCTCGTCATGATCGTGAATCTCGACACATCCCGGCATTCAGCCTGCGTGCGCGCTGATGATCGCATCGGCCTCTTTCCCATAAAGTTCTTCGAAATGATCGAAGTTCTTCGAAAATGTGCCGATGCCCTGTGTCGCGGAGCGCAGCGAGCGCGCCAGTTCGTCGAGTGCACTGCCGGGAATGAGCGCGCGGAAAACATCCCATCCCTTGGCGCTTTCATCGCGGTCGAAGCCCAGGACCTGGCCCTTGAAGGCGGAGACGATCGGCACAAGACTGCCGGAGTAAATGGAAGGAATGTGGATCTCCACACGGAAGATTGGCTGCATGAGCACGGCGGATGCCTGGGCCAGCGCGTCCCGCACCCCCATTTTGCCCGCGGCCCGGAATGCGAATTCGGAACTATCCACGGAATGGTGCTGGCCGTCGGTCAGCGTTACGCCGACATCGATGACTCTAAGACCCAGTGGGCCTTTCTCCATCGCTTCGCGAGCTCCGGCCTCGACTGCGGGAATGAAATTGCGCGGAACAGCACCACCTTTGACCGTTTCACCGAAGCTGAAGCCTTCGCCGCGTTCATTTGGGTGGATGCTCAGCTTCACATCGGCGAATTGTCCGGCACCGCCGGTCTGTTTGCGATGGCGGTAGTGAACATCCGATGTTTTCGAGATCGTCTCGCGATAAACCGGGCTCGGTTGGCGGTCGGTTACGTTGACATGAAAGACTTCCGCCAGGGTCTTGCAGAGATCACGCAAATGCACCGGTCCCTGAACGCAAATCAGTTGGGCGCCGGTCCCTTCCTCCTGCATGACCTTGAGGCCGTGATCGGTCTCTGCGAGCTTTGCCAGCGTTTCGGAGAGCTTGGTTTCGTCCCGTTCGCTGTCGGGTACCAATATGCGTTCCAGCATGGGGGTAGGCGGCGTTGTCCATGCCGGCGATGCGACGGCTGCATCGGGTGTCAGCAGCGATGGAACAGGCAGGTGGTCCGATTTGACAGTGGCGAAAACGTCGCCGGGGAGTATCGCCACTGAAACGGGTTTGCCGGTTCCAGAATCCTGCACTGGTCCCAAACGGGAGCCGGCAAGCAGGGACCCTTGCTTGAGGCCATCACTGAGAGCACGGACAAGCACTGTCTTGCCGACGTTCTGGCGGTGGTAGGCGTGAAAGCTCACGCCGACCAACGCCGCCTCTTTGATGTTGGTGGCCGCTGCAAGGCGCGCGCGAAGAGCATCGTATTGCGGCGCTTCGTGGCGCAGCGCCTTCATCAGGCGCATTATGCCGTTGCTATGGCTTGCGGCGCCGACGAGAACGGGGATGATCCTGTTTTCCCGCAGAACGCGCGACGAGATGGCATAGATAGCATCGCTGGCCGGTTCGCGGTCTTCGATGAGTTCCTCCAGCAGCCAGTCGTCGAATTCGGAGAGATGTTCGAGAAGTTCGGCACGCGCTTCGTGTTCGCGTTCCACAACATCAGTGGGTATCTCGACCAGTGCGGATGTCTGGCCCTCGCGGTAGCGCCAGGCACGCTCCGAAATGAGGTCGCAACTGCCGACGATCTTGTCGCCTTCGCGGATGGGGATCTGCCGCAGGAGCAAAGTGTGGCTGGCAAAGTCCTGGAGCGAGGCTATGACGTCTCTGAGCCGCCCCCTTGGTTCGTCCATCCGGTTCACGAACACGATGCACGGTGTTCCCGAAGCTTCGATCGCCCGCAGGTAGGGAGCCGCAAGAACAGCTTCCTCGGGGTTTGGCGACACACACAAGATGCAGGCATCACTGGCTAAAAGCGCATGCTGGGCGTGGGCCAGGGCCTCACCCGATCCAGGCGCATCCAGCGCACACCATGCTTCGTTCCCGAACTCGAATTCCGTCAGGCCCAATCCGTATGGAGAGATGGATTTTTTCGATGCACCTTCCAGTGCGGCCAGTTTTTCCACGAGCGTGGATTTCCCGGCCTGCGAGGGACCGAGTACCGTAAAGCAGCGCATGGCGTTCCTCCCTGCCACGAACAACAAACTCCAGTGCTAGGATGCCCCAGACTGGCGCAAAGCGCTAGGGTGGCACTATCAAAGCTCGATTGTTTTCGCGCCAACGTGGGTCGATCGCCCGGCGCCCCAACCGAACAGGGCCGCTCCAAGCCCGAGAAGGACGAATAGCACAGCTGTGGCGGCGAAACTCCCGGTGAGGCTGTGAATAAGCCCGACCAGAAGCGGACCGGTCGCGGCAAGCATATAGCCGATGCATTGTGCCATGCCGGAAAGATGCGACGCCACGTGTGCATTCGGTGATCGCAAAACAATAATGGTCATGGCTATGGCAATCAGTCCGCCTTGACCAAGCCCTTGGACGAAAGCCCACACCCAGACCGTTGACAAGGGTGCGAACAGAAAACCGAGCAGGCCGGTGACCGCCAGCGTAACGAGCGCTACATTGAGGAGGCGCTGGTCCCTGCAGCGCACTGCGATCGACGGAACGAGGAGGCAGGCAAAAACCTGCGCCATGACCGACACGGATACCACGACGCCCGCTGTAACGCCGTCGAGCCCGCGCTCGCGCAGGATCGGCGATAGCCAGCCGAAAACGCAGTAAGCCAAGGCCGATTGCAGCCCCATGAACAGGGTGACCTTCCAGGCAAGTCGATCGCGCCAGAGACCTTCAACCCTGAAGCCGGCATGTTTTGTGCGGACTTTCCTGAAGAATGCATGCGGGAACCAGATCACCGCGACAATTATGGCCGGCAGCGCCCATGCACCAAGCGCCAGGGACCAGGAGCCGCCGAGCACGCGCTGCAAGGGCAGAGTGAAACCGGCTGCGCTGGCTGCTCCTGCACAGAGCGCCATGGTATAAAGGCCGGTCATCATGCCGGTTCTCGAGGCGAAGTCGCGTTTCACAAGGCCCGGAAGCAGAACGTTGCCGACGGCAATACAGGAACCGGCAAGGGCAGTCCCGAAGAACAGCAATGGCAGCGAGCCGAAGCCGCGCAACGCGGTGCCCAATGCAAGAAGCAGCAGCACGGCAAGCAGCGTGCGTTCGGCGCCGATGCGCTGTGCCAGCCTTGGCGCGAGCGGGGCGAAGACGCCAAGGCAGACGACGGGCAGGGTTGTCAGAACGCCGGCGCCGAAAGAGGACAGCCCCGTCTGTTCAATGATCTCCGGCAAGAGCGCAGAAGCGCTGGAAAAGACCGGACGGAGATTGAAGGCGATGAGGACGAGGCTCAACCCCGTGACGATCTGTGCGGCACGGCTTGCAAAAACCGGAGGCCTGGGCTGTGGAACGCTGTCGGCTTCGGCATCGATCAATTGCTCGCTGGCGATATCCTGTGGTCCGGAGCTGTGGGATATATGCTGGTTCATGATGCGAGAAGCCGATCGAGTTCAAGAAGAATGGGAGCCATGAAAGCCCGGGTGGTGAGAGTTGCTTTCTCCGGATCGCCCGAGGCGATGGCATCGATGATGGCGGAATGGGCAGCCATATCGGGTTCAGGGAGTTCGCCGGTTACCGTGGCCTTGATGATTTCCTGGGTCGAAGTCGAGAAGAACTCGTAGACCTCGATGAGTGCGCTGTTTCCGGAAGCGGCAACAACCGCCTTGTGAAATGCAAGGTCCTGTTCGACATAGCGATCATGATCGGCGGGGTTGTACTCGCCGCGATCGCCAAGCATTTGCCGAAGTTCTGCGACGACCTCCGGTGTATGTCGCGTTGCCGCAAGGCGCGCGGCCTCTACTTCGAGCGCACAACGCGTCTCGACCTGATCGCGAAGCCCGGTTCGCCGGATTCGGAGCAGACTGTCCTCCGCGTCGATCGCCGAGCGGACGTAAGTGCCTGAGCCCTGTCTGGTTTCAAGGATGCCCTGAGAAACGAGGACGCGAACGGCTTCCCGCACGGTGCCGCGACTGACGCCCAGCATGTCGGCAAGCGTCGCTTCATTCGGGATGCGCTCTCCTATCTGCCAGCGGCTGGTGGTGATTTCAGCGCGAATATTCTGAATCGCGGTGTCTGCAAGATTGGTACGCACGGCGGGCTGCATGAGGATAATTCCTAAAGTCATCTGATGACTTAATGAATAATCTTGACGTTTGGCTTTGTCAACCGAACGACATATCACTGCCTAAGGCGCGAAAGACTTGCCTCATTGGGCAGTTTGCACTAGCCAGTATGGCGAGACCTATTGCAAATCCATCCTGATGGACATCTGACGCGATTTTCTGCGCTTCCGGTGCTCATGGACGAAAATGTCCACTGCGCTCCGGTTCTCGAAAACCACATCAGCTGTCTCATCAGGCTAAATTTTCAATGGGTCTCGCAGACAATTTTAGCCAGGAATTACACACCAGCATGACTCTCGTTGATACGCGTACGCCGGAACCCAAGCGTTTTGTTTCAGGTGCCACAGGCGATTGGGAGATCGTCGTCGGCATGGAAGTTCATGCGCAGGTCACCTCCAACTCGAAATTGTTTTCCGGTGCATCGACCACTTTTGGCGCCGAGCCCAACGAGAATGTTTCGCTGGTCGATGCCGCCATGCCGGGGATGCTGCCGGTGATCAACGAATGGTGCGTGCGTCAGGCAATCCGTACAGGGCTTGGCCTCAAGGCGCAGATCAATCTGAAGTCGGTTTTCGACCGCAAGAACTATTTCTATCCCGACCTGCCGCAGGGTTACCAGATATCCCAGTTCAAGCAGCCTATCGTCGGCGAAGGCAAGATGATCATCTCGGTCGGCCCAGATAAAAAGGGCGAGTTCGAGGACATCGAAATCGGCATCGAGCGTCTGCATCTGGAACAGGATGCCGGCAAATCACTGCACGACCAGAATCCGACGATGTCCTACGTGGATCTGAACCGATCCGGCGTGGCGCTGATGGAGATCGTCTCCAAGCCGGACATGCGCTCCTCCGATGAAGCGAAGGCGTACCTCACCAAGCTGCGGACAATCGTACGCTACCTCGGCACATGCGACGGCAATATGGATGAGGGCTCGATGCGTGCCGACGTCAACGTCTCGGTGCGCAAGCCCGGCGGTGAATTCGGCACACGCTGCGAGATCAAAAACGTAAACTCGATCCGCTTTGTTGGTCAGGCCATTGAATATGAGGCGCGCCGCCAAATTGCCGTCCTTGAAGACGGCGGGTCCATCGATCAGGAAACACGACTCTTCGATCCGGTAAAGGGCGAGACACGTTCGATGCGCTCCAAGGAAGAGGCGCATGACTATCGCTATTTTCCTGATCCAGATCTCCTGCCGCTCGAATTCGAGCAGTCCTATGTCGAAGAGCTGAAGGCTGACCTGCCGGAACTGCCGGACGACAAGAAGGCACGCCTCGTCTCGGAGCTGGGGCTTTCCGTCTATGACGCATCTATTTTGGTGACGGAAAAAGCCATTGCCGATTACTACGAAGCTGTTGCCAAGGGCCGCGATGGCAAGCTTTCTGCCAACTGGGTGATCAATGATCTGCTCGGGGCCTTGAACAAGGCCGGCAAAGGCATAGAGGAATCGCCTGTGTCGCCGGAACAACTCGGCGCCGTGATCGATTTGATCAAGGAAGGCACGATTTCCGGCAAGATCGCCAAGGATCTTTTCGAGATCGTCTGGAACGAAGGTGGCGATCCCCGCGAACTCGTGGAAAGCCGGGGCATGAAGCAGGTCACGGACACCGGCGCGATCGAAAAAGCCATCGATGATGTCATCGCCGCCAATCCCGACAAGGTTGAGCAGGCCAAAGCAAAGCCAAGCCTTGCCGGCTGGTTCGTCGGACAGGTGATGAAATCGACAGGCGGCAAGGCCAATCCTCAGGTTCTCAGCGACATGGTCAAGGCAAAACTCGGGATAACCGAATAGATGTGGGTTCGCAGCGCAACGAAGGAAGATCTGGATGCGGTGCGCGACATGCTCGCCCTGACCTGGCACGCGACCTATGACGATGTTTACGGCGTCGAAAAAGTGAAGGCGATCACTGATCGCTATCATTCGCTCGATGCGTTGAAGAAGCAATTGGCAAAACCCTATTCGGAATTCATCATCGCCGATGATGGCGCCGATATCATGGGAATGGCCTACGCGTCGCAGAAGGATCACAAGCTTTCGATCCTCAACCAGCTCTATGTGCATCCGGAACATCAGAAGAAGGGTGTGGGTTCGTTGCTGCTGGCGGAAATGGAGAGTGCCTTTCCCGGTGTCTACGCGCTGCAGCTCGAAGTTATCGAATCGAATCATAGGGCTCTGAGCTTTTATGAAAGCAGGGGATTCGAGCGTACCAACAACCGGATCGAAAACTGGGGTGAGCCGAATTCCGGTATCTCAGTAGTGGTGCTGGAGAAATCCCTGACTGGATTTGAGCTCGCACCGTGACAGCCGAAATTGATGTGACGTTCCGGCAGGCAATGATCGATGACCTGCGAGCGCTGATTGCGCTGTTTGCCGATGATCCGATCGGTGGTCACGGCGATACAACCGATTCGGAGGCGTTGCCACTTTACGAAAGTGCCTTTGCCACGATCGAAGCCAGTCCAAACGATCTGCTCTTCGTCGGCGTTCTCAAGGATGAGGTGGTTGCCACCGCACAAGTGACCTTCGTTACGTCGCTCACAGGTCGTGGCACCAAAAGAATGGCTATCGAAGCGGTGCAAACACGAGTCGACATGCGCGGCAAGGGAATTGGCGCGAAGTTGATCCAGCATTGCCTTGATGTTGCGCGTGAGCGTGACATTGCACTGGTGCAGCTGACATCAAACGCCAAGCGCCAGGATGCGCACCGTTTTTACGAGCGGCTTGGTTTCGAGAAGAGCCACGCGGGATTCAAAATGCGCTTGGCTCCAGCGTCAACTTGACCCTTGCTATCGGGCAATGATACGGCCATAAACCCATGAGTTGCTAATGGCAACATTCCAAGCAGGATTGCTATGAAGACCTTCATGACCCAGTTTTTCACGTGGTGGAATGGACCGACACTCGGTACCCGCTTCTTCACATGGCGCAAAGGCACGAAAGTTGGCGAAGATCAGTTCGGCAACGTCTATTACGAGGGCACCTTCGATTCGGAAGGGCGCAAGCGACGCTGGGTAATCTACAACGGCTATGCGGAAGCTTCGGCTATTCCTGCCGGCTGGCACGGCTGGATACACCACAGGGTTGACACTGCGCCGTCGCAGGAAAACTATAAGCCGTATCCTTGGGAAAAGAATCATCAGGCGAATCTCACCGGTTCCGCCGCTGCCTATCGACCGCAGGGTTCGATTGCGCATGGCGATAACCGGCCGACCGTGACCGGCGATTACGATGCCTGGACACCGGGCGCCTAGTCGGGTCTTCTTCTGCCACATTTGCTCTTTATCGACAGGCTGGAATCGAAATCCTCTTGTGCGCGCTTAACCGGAAATGACATGATCAGTCGGAAATTTCGCTCTCTTGCCGTCGGGCTGATCACTGCTGGTCTATGCAGTGCTGTCTCCGGTGCATCGGCCCAATCGACCGAGAAGATTTCAAATCCGATTGCCGTCTTTTCCGGCCTCGACAAGATCACCGGACGAATCACCACCTTCGACGTCTACATCAACGAGACGGTGCAATTCGGTGCGCTGCAATTGACGCCGCATGTCTGCTACACGCGTCCCGATACGGAGAAGCCGAAGACAGATACGTTCGTCGAAGTCGATGAGATCACGCTGGACCGCAAAATCCGCAAGATTTTTTCTGGCTGGATGTTTGCCGATAGCCCCGGCCTCAATGCGGTCGAGCACCCGGTGTACGATGTGTGGCTAAAGGCTTGCAAACAGAAGTCGGACGTTCCAGCCCCGGATGCCGCCCAGACGGGCGGAACCCAGAATTAATTAGTTCACCAAAGCTGATAGCCTACATTGGCTTCGAGCAGTTGATCATCCAGGGTGTGCCATAACGGTCGACGAACATGGCAAACCGTGTGGCCCAGGATGTTTCTCCGATCGGCATCATGATGCTGGTAGCGCCTTCAGAGAGTTCGGCAAACACACGGTCTGCTTCATCAGGTTTATCCGTGTTGATGCTCACGGTCATGCCCTGTGCCTTCTGAAAATAAGGCGGCGGTGCATCTGATCCCATCAGCATCGTATCCCCGACTTTCATGCTGACATGCATGATATTTTTGGCCAGTTCCGGCGCCGACGTGTTGCCTTCGGGCATCTCGTCATAGCGGACCATGAACTCGATCTTTCCGCCCAGCACTTTCTCGTAAAATTTGAAGGCTTCCTCACATTGACCGTCGAAGTTCAAATAAGCATTGAGTCTCACGATAGTTCTCCTTGTGGCTTGGGTTGTTCCGTCTCAAGGACGAACGGAATTGCAGCTCCCCGACATTCTTCTCAGGAATGTTTTGAACGTTGGTCGGGTTCCAACAATACAACTGGATACGCGACGGAGCACCGGATCGCAGAAAAGTGCCGTTTGCAGACCGTCATGGTGCGAATAACAACACACCCTAGAATTCGGCTGGCTGCGCCAAGGCATTTTCCAGCATCTTCTGGTATTGGCGCCGGGGGACCTCGACTGCGCCGAAGGTTTCCAGATGATTGGTGGTGAACTGGGTGTCGAGCAGCGTAAAATTTTTTCCGATCAGATGGCTGACCAGATGGACGAGGCAGACTTTCGACGCATCGCGTTCGCGTGAGAACATGCTTTCGCCGAAAAATGCCGATCCCAGTGCGATCCCGTAGAGGCCGCCAGCAAGGTTTCCGTCGCGCCAGGCTTCGACGGTGTGGCAATAGCCAAGGTCGAACAGCTTGCCATAGGCTTCGCGGATCGGGCGATTGATCCATGTGCGGGCGCGTTCGCCGCTGCCGCTGGCACAACCGGCAATAACGCCCGCGAAATCGGTATCGTAGCGAATGTCGAAACGGCCTTGGCGCACTGTCTTGCGCAGGCTGCGCGAAACGTGGAAATTCTCGAAGGGGAGGACGCCGCGCTTTTCCGGACGTACCCAGAAAATTTCCGGATTGTCCGCCTCTTCGGCCATGGGAAAAACCCCGGTTGCATAGGCGCGCAGCAACAATTCGGGGTCTATTCTGAATGCTTCTTGCGGGTTCTTACCCGTCATGCCTTATTCTTCTGCAGCGTCTGCTGCGTCACCAGCCAGATAATGTTCCAGCCAATGGATATCATAATCGCCATTGGCAATGTCAGGATTGTTGATCAGATCCTGAAACAGCGGCAGCGTCGTCTTGATACCGTCGACAACGAACTCGTCGAGCGCCCGGCGCAAGCGCATCATGCATTCGACGCGGTTACGGCCGTGAACGATGAGCTTACCGATGAGGCTGTCATAATAGGGCGGAATCTTGTAGCCCGTATAGACGCCTGAATCGACGCGAATGCCAAGGCCCCCCGGCGTATGCCAGTGGGTAATCGTACCCGGTGACGGCGTAAACGTCCGCGGATCTTCCGCATTGATGCGGCATTCGATGGCATGACCGGAGAAGCGAATATCCTCCTGCGTTACCGATAGTCCACCGCCGGAGGCAACGCGGATCTGCTCGTGCACAAGATCGATGCCGGTTATCGCCTCAGTTACAGGATGTTCGACCTGGAGGCGGGTATTCATTTCGATGAAATAAAACTCGCCATTCTCGTAAAGGAACTCGATGGTGCCGGCGCCGCGATAACCCATATCGGCCATGGCATTGGCGCAGATCATGCCGATGCGCTCACGCTCATCGGAATTGAGGGCAGGCGAGTTGGCTTCTTCCCAGACCTTCTGATGCCGGCGCTGCAGCGAGCAGTCGCGCTCACCGAGATGGACGGCCTTGCCAAAGCCATCGCCCATGACCTGAACTTCGATATGGCGCGGCTGCTGGAGGTATTTTTCGATGTAGACGGCATCGTCGCCAAAGGCTGCACCCGCCTCGGTGCGGGCGGTTGACAGGGCGACCGAGAGCTCCTCTTCGTTCATCGCGACCTTCATGCCGCGGCCACCGCCGCCTGCCGAAGCCTTGATGATGACCGGGTAACCGATTTCCGCACAGATGCGCGCCGCTTCCTTATCGTCGGTCACGCCGCCTTCGGAACCCGGAACGACCGGAATGCCGAGCCGTTTCGCGGTGCGCTTGGCCTCGATCTTGTCGCCCATGATGCGGATATGCGCGGCAGTCGGACCGATGAAGGTAATGTTGTGCGCTTCGAGGATCTCGGCGAACTTGGCGTTCTCCGACAGAAAACCGTAACCTGGATGGATCGCATCGGCGCCGGTGATTTCGCACGCAGCAACAATCTGATGGATATTCAGATAGCTATCGCGGGAAGGAGGTGGGCCGATGCAAACACTTTCGTCGGCAAGCCGCACGTGCATGGCGTCGGCGTCGGCTGTCGAGTGGACCGCAACGGTCTGGATGCCGAGCTCCTTGCAGGCGCGCAGGACGCGCAGGGCAATCTCGCCGCGATTGGCTATGAGTATTTTCTGAAACATCATGCTCTCGCTACTCGATCACAACCAGAAACTCACCATATTCGACGGGCTGGCTGTCTGTGACGAGGATGGCGGTAACCGTACCAGAACGTGGAGACGGTATCTGGTTCATCGTTTTCATGGCTTCGATGATCAGAAGCGTCTGGCCTTCCTTGACCTGTGTTCCGACCTCGATAAAGGCGCGGGCACCAGGCGCGGGGGAAAGATACACGGTTCCGACCATCGGCGAAGGGACGGCATTCTTCGAGGGATCAGCGACAGCAGACGCGACCGGAATGACCGTTGCCGCCGGAGCGGGAGCCGCGCCCATCGGGGCTTGGGCATAGACCGGGGCTGCGGCCTGCATCGTTATCTGCCGCGATACGCGAATGCGAAGGTCGCCCTGCTCGATCTCAATATCCGTGAGGTCGGTCTCGTTCAGGATTTCCGCGAGATCGCGGATCATGACCTTATCGATCCCGGTGGTTCTGTTAGCCATGCTTTTTCAAGCCCCTTATACCTGTTTGGCGGTCCGCTATTGCGACGCTGCCAGCTTGACGAGTGCGCGCAGGCCCATCACGTAGCCATCGACCCCGAAGCCACATATCACCCCTTTAGCCAAAGGGGAAACGTAGGAGTGATGGCGAAATGACTCGCGCGCGTGAATGTTGGAAAGATGAACCTCCACCAGCGTGACGGCGGCAGCGCGGATGGCATCATGCAATGCGATGGATGTATGCGTGTAGGCGGCAGGATTGATCAAAACCAATGCCTTTTGCTCGCCTGCCTCCTGAATCCAGCTGACCAGATCACCTTCGTGATTGGACTGGCGAAATACGATGTCGACGCCCAGATTTTCGCCTTCGGCACGGCACAGAACCTCGATATCGCTCAAGGTCGCGGCGCCGTATATTCCCGGCTCACGCTTACCAAGCATATTCAGGTTCGGGCCGTTGAGGATAAAGATCTGCTGTTTCATGATTACCGCGTGGTTAGAGCGAGACAAGGCTATATTGATGGCGTTCTGTTTTGCGGATGGCGAGACAATCCACGCGGAAGGTGGCGAGGCCGATGTGGTTCATCGGACGAAGCCGCCTGACAAAGTGGGTGTGCGCCAGCCGGAAACCCGAAGGGCCGGGTGAATTCGGGCCAAATCCTTCGGGCTTCGGCATCGTCCGATGCAAAAACATCGGCCTCGCCAAATCCCTTGACCTTGTCCACGAATTCCCTCCGGCAGAACACATCAATATAACCTTATCTCGCTCTCGCAATTGGTGGTCCCATATAGACGGCTTATCGGCAAGCGAAAAGCCCGCAAAGCACCCTTATTGCTTGTCCACAAAGGGTTTTGCCAAGCAAAAGTAAATATTCAGGCTATTTGTTGCGAATATGGCTGATCTTTTCAGCAAGGACATCCGCACCAAGTGCGCCGGGCACGACTTCATTGCCCACGACATAGGACGGCGTTCCGGTAATGCTCAGGCTGTTTGCCAGCTCGAAGTTTTCGTTGAAAGCCTTTGTGACTTCGGGAGAGAGCATTTTCTCCCGCATTTGGGCTTCGTTTGCGCCCAACTTGACCGCAATGGCCATCGCCGAGGCTTCGGTTGCGCGTCCTTCGCCACCGAGGAGATCACGGTGGAACTCGAGATATTTGTCCGGCATGAGCGCTTTGAACGCCTTGGCGACGATATGTGCGCGCGTTGAATCCGCGCCAAGGATCGGGAATTCTTTCATCACGAAACGAAGGTTCGGATCGCTTTTCAGGAGGGCATCCATGTCCGGCAAGGCTTTTTTGCAATAGCCGCAATTATAGTCGAAGAATTCAACGATTGTGACATCGCCTTTCGGATTGCCGAAAACCGCATCCATCGGCGATTGGAAGATCTTATCCCGGTTTTGGCTGATGACCTCTGTCGAAGCTTCCTTCTGCGCGGCTTCCTGCTTGGCATTGAGAGCGGTCTGGACCTCGATCATGACCTCGGGATTATTGATCAGATAATTCCGCACAATCCCTTCGATTTCAGCTCTGTCAGTCGTGGACGCGGTGGTTGACGACATCTCCGGCGCAGCACTGGCGACAACGACATCAGACCGGCCGGCCTGATAGCCAAGGGCGAGGGCGGCAACGCCAACAATGCCGGCGGCGGCACCGATCAGGGCGACTTTTGTCATGATGAACTGTCCTTTTTCAAATTCTGTCGGAACGCGTGTTGCCGCGTCTCACTTGCGCTTTGCATTGATGATATCTTGAGCCTGTATCCACTCGGGCGTGCCGTTTTTCAAGCCGCGCTGTGCACGAATGGCAAAGATTTGTGCGTCCTGGATCTTGCCTGAATAATATTTCTGTTCTGCACTGGCGAGATCGGACCTGACCATGTCGCCCGTCTGGGCATACGCTTGGGCTAAATAGCCATAACCTGACGGATATTCGCGATCGCTGGCAATTCCAGCCTTGATTTCCTTTATGGACGCCTTGACGTTATCTGGCGTACCCGACAGCATGAGAGCCCGCCCATAGCTCATGCGGATCAAACTGGATTTGCGCGGATCGAGCGCATTTGCCTTCTGAAAGGCTTTTGCCGCGTCGCTCGCCTTGTTCTGCTTCAACAGGATCTCGCCTCTGATCTCCTGGAAATAGGGGTTCTTTGGTTGTTCCTTGATCAACACGTCGATCTTTGAAAGCGCGGACTGCGAGGAGCCGTTAAGATAGGTTGCAATGGCATCGCCGTAGCGCGCACCGATATTGCGCGGATCCTTGCGGAAGGTCTGCAATACACTTGCACCACCGCCAGTATAGGCCGCAATCTTTCCTCGCATCATGTCATGACGTTGCTGCAACGCCGGACTATCGAGCCTGTCATAATAGGGACTGGCGTGAGCGAGAACTTCAAGGTTTGCGATACGTTCCCGGGGCATCGGATGGCTGATGCGGTAGGGGTCGACGCTGGTTCCCGTCAATGCGAGTGCATTGGAGAAGCGTTCGAACGTCGTGAGCATTCCCTTGGCTGATTGTCCCGTGCTTGCGAGATAGGTGATGGCTGAACGGTCCGCGGCCATTTCTTCGGAGCGTTGATAGTTGAGCAGGTTGCGCATGGCGGCTTCGGGACCACCCATGGCGACGCCCATACCGGCTTTCGATAGGCCGCTTGCTCCACCAGCGGCGCCACCGACGATGGCGCCGATGCCGAGCAGGCTTGTAACAACGGCCATAGTCTTGGCAGCGGCGAGTTGCTCGCGCAGCTTGAATTCGTGACCGCCAGCAAGGTGACCCGTTTCATGCGCGAGAACGCCGATGATTTCATTGGGCGTCTGGGCCTGGAGCAGGGCACCTGTATTGATAAAAATACGCCTGCCATCGACAAAGGCATTGAAGCTGTTGTTGTTGACCAGAACGATTCTGATCGCGTTTCTGGAAAGACCTGCGGTTTTGATGATCGGGGTGGCATAGTCGGTGACCAGCGCCTCGATTTCGGCATCGCGAACAATGGGTACGGATGATGATTGGGCAGTCGCAATGGCGGTTTGTGCCAAGCACAGCGCGCTTGCCGCCCCTGCAGCAATCGCACCACGTACAAAATTTGCCATTGGTCGAAATAAACCAGTCATTTGAAATGCTACCATACCTTATTCGTACCGAAATCGATGTTTGAAGGAAAGTGAGCTTATTAGAACTCCTTGAATTGTGAAAAGTCAGTTAGCTGCCAACCATAAGCTCAACAAAGAAAAACCGGCACGCGGGCCGGTTTTTCAAAATCACTTTCTAAAGTTCAACGCTTTTCAAAAGAAGCCTTTTTTCTGCCACCAGCCCTTTTTGGCAGGTTCGCTTTCGGACTTCTTCTCTTTGCCTGTTGATGTGACGACAGGCGTGCTGACTTCAACCACTTTGGGCGCTGGTGCCGGTGTAGATTCTACTGCGGGCTCAACCTTTGCCTCTACCGGTTCAACAACGGCCGTTGGCTCGGAGGTCTCAGTTACAACGGGCGCATCGGCCTTTTTCGCCGATTTACGCGGGGCGCGCTTCGGCTTTGCAGCGGCTTCGGGTTCCGCTTCGGCTAGAACTTCAGCAACGGCGATCTCGGCTGCTTCGATTGCCGCCTTGGAGCGTGATCTGCGTTTTGCCGGCTTCTTTGCAAGGATTTCTTCGATTGCCACAGGTTCTTGGGCAGCAAGCACCTCAGCCGTCACTGGTACCGAAGCGGCTTCTGCGATCGCTTCAATCGTCTTCGGCTTGGAGAAGTCGGGCAACGGGATCGACACGAACACAGGCTCGGCATCCGGTACCGTCTTGGCGGTTACGCGATTTTCCGCATCGTCGCCATCGTCGAAGCGCTTGTTCTTGCGCCCGCCGCGACGTCCCCGCCGGCGCTTCTTGCGCCGTTCGTTTTCTTCCTCGCGCGCTTTGGTTGCAGCCGCATCTTCGCCTTCGATCGCTGGCTGGTCGGCGTCATCGTCATCGCTGATGACCTGCTGGCCATGCTCGGCACCTGCCGATTCCTGACGATCGCGACCACCGCGCCGCCGCCGCTTGCGCTTGCGTTTGCGCGATGCATCGTCATTGTCGGCGCTCCGTGCGGTCTCGCTGGTCTGCACCTCGGCGCCGTCATCATCCGTATCTTCGATGACCGGATCGCTTTCGTCGAAATCATCGGCGATGCCTAGAGTTGGCGTCTCTGTCAGCGGAACGATCGGGCCAAGGGCTATCGAGCCCTTGTCGATGGCGAAGTGCTGGGCGCCAACGCTGTCATCGGCTTCAATGCTGATGGTCAGGCCGAAACGTGTTTCGAGATCGGCGAGGTTCTGACGCTTGTGGTTGAGGACATAGAGCGCGGTAGCGACAGTCGTGCGAACAATGATGTTGTTCTGCGAATGACGCAGCAGATATTCCTCGATCGAACGCATGACGTGCAGGGCTACGGAGGAGGCGGAGCGTACATGTCCAGTGCCACCGCAAACGGCGCAAACCTGGGTCGTTGATTCCAGAACGCTGGCGCGGATGCGCTGACGCGACATTTCAAGCAGGCCGAAATGGGAGATGCGGCCGACCTGGATGCGGGCGCGATCATCCTTCAGACAATCCTTCATCCGCTTTTCGACCGCCCGGTTGTTGCGGTTTTCTTCCATATCGATGAAGTCGATGACAATCAGGCCGGCAAGATCGCGCAGACGCAGCTGGCGCGCGATTTCATCCGCTGCTTCAAGATTTGTCTGCAACGCAGTGTCTTCAATGGAATGTTCGCGTGTCGAGCGTCCGGAGTTGACGTCTATCGCAACCAGCGCTTCGGTCTGGTTGATAATGATATAGCCGCCGGATTTCAACGTCACTTGCGGCTGCAGCATGCGATCGAGCTGTGCCTCGATGCCGTTGCGCGCGAAGATCGGCGTCAGTTCGCGGTAGGGCTGAACGACTTTCGCGTGGCTCGGCATGAGCATGCGCATGAAGTCCTTGGCCTCGCGATAGCCTTCTTCACCGGCAACGGCGATCTCGGTGATGTCCTTGTTGTAAAGATCGCGGATCGAACGCTTGATCAGGCTGCCTTCCTCATAAACGAGAGTCGGTGCAGATGATGCAAGTGTGAGGCTGCGGACATTCTCCCACAGCCGCATCAGATATTCGTAGTCGCGCTTGACTTCCGGCTTGGTGCGCATGGCACCAGCGGTGCGCAGGATCACGCCCATGCCTTTCGGCACTTCAAGATCCTTGACGATGTCCTTCAGGCGCTTGCGATCCTGGATGCTGGTGATCTTGCGCGAAATACCGCCACCACGTGCGGTGTTCGGCATCAAAACAGAATACCGGCCGGCGAGCGAAAGATAGGTTGTAAGGGCTGCACCCTTGTTGCCGCGTTCTTCCTTGACGACCTGAACGAGCAGGATCTGCCGGCGCTTGATGACGTCCTGAATATTGTACTGACGGCGCTGGAACCGCTGATGCGTCGGAACTTCTTCCATTGCATCTTCGGCGCCAACCGATTCGACTTCATCGAGTTCGTCGTGGACCTCGTCTTTGTCCTCGTTCGAGCGGTTGCGCGACCTTCTCGAATTACTTTCGCCGGCGTCATCAGATGCCGGCCTTTCATCATCGCTTGCTGTAGCTTCGTCCGCAGCGCCGGTATTGACGGCTTCCGAAATTACATCCGCTTCAATGGCGGCGGCCATCGTTTGGCTACCGCCTTCCGGTGTGGAGTCGTCGTCGCTTGATTCGTGCGAAGCGGCCTGTGCGGAGGTTTCGCCCTCGTCATCGGAAGTGGCGACGTCTTCGTCGGAAGCGTCGAGCTTGGGTGCGTCGTCTTCCTGCCGTGGACCGCGGCGCCCGCGACGGCGATTGCGTGTACCGCGATCGTTGCGATCACGGCTACGCTGTTCGCTGGCGTTCTCCTCGTGATCTTCATCCTGGCTTGCAGCTTCCGCCTCGGCATCGATCAGAGCCTGCCGGTCGGCGACCGGGATCTGGTAATAATCAGGATGAATTTCGCTGAAAGCGAGAAAGCCATGGCGATTACCGCCATACTCAACGAATGCAGCTTGAAGGGAGGGTTCTACACGCGTCACCCGCGCCAGATAGATATTGCCTTTGATTTGTTTCTTGTGTTCAGATTCAAAGTCAAATTCTTCAATTCGATTGCCGCGAACCACGACAACCCGTGTTTCCTCCTGGTGGGAGGCGTCTATTAGCATTTTGTCCGACATTATACTTCTTCTCCCCGGCCGAAACGCTGCCAACGCGAGACAGCCAGGAAACCTGCAAGGTTTCTGGCGCCGCATCTTCACATTTGCCGGATATATTAAAGTTCGCAGAAACAGACAGACACGGCGACACGCGGAGTTGCCCTCGGGCAGCCGCGGCTTGCAAGCCGGTTATATTCACGTCTGTAATAAACATTCCTGTTCCTGACGAAACGACCTCTACGAATGGCACGCTTCTCAGCTGTGCCGACACTGTTAATACCCCCGAAAGGGCTGGCTCGATGCGCCTTGGCTGCGCGATCTGCCGTTCACAAAAAGCGTTGCCGACAATCCCTGTCGGCTCGCGCTAAATTCTTTTTTGGTCACCCACAGCGAATTCGCCGATGCCGCTCCATGTCCCTGTCTTCATTGTCAGCCGGTCATTTACCGTGACATCAAAGAGCTCGATTCTGGACGGCAGAAAAGTAACCCACCTTTGCTTTTAGGAGGTGCGCCGCATTATGACAAGGGGTTCTTCATAATCGTGTCATCCGCGCATTACACACATGGCATTCCATAAGATAATATTAACCATGCTTCCCTACCTATTGTTTATACATAGTGTGTTCCTGGCAGGGTTCCAATGTGAGCCATGTCTGATACAACGATGGAGAGGGGAAGCCCGTCCATCGGCGGGCCAAGCGAGATGAGCGTGATCTGTCGGATATTCATGGCTGCCGTATTTGGCCTTCTTGTCTTTGTGCAGGCAGGCAAGCCTTCTCATGCAGCAGGTGAGCTGGCCGCATTGACTTATCAAGCCGCCGGAGACGAGCTGCGCACGCGTGTCGTCATCAACTTCGACCGCGAGCCTGATGTATCGACAATGCTGCTCGATCAGCCGCACCGGCTGGCAATCGACATTCCCAAAGCGGTTTTTGCCTTTGACAAGAAATCTGTGGAGCCGCGCGGGCTGATAACAGATGTACGCTACGGATTGATCGACGATCAGCGTTCGCGCCTCATCTTTACACTCAAGGGGCCCTTTGTGGTCGAGCAGCTCAACGTCATCAAGAATGACAATAGTCCTGGTTACCGGCTGGTGGCGGATTTCGTCGCTTCGTCGGACCGTGCATTTGCGGAAGCATTGAAGACACAAAATGCGACCACTGCTTCAACGAATGCCGCTCCAAAGGGCGACCGGCTCGCGGCCGCGGCGCCAGATGAGGCAAGCAAGGGGCCGAAACCGTTTACTATCGTCATCGATCCTGGTCACGGCGGTATCGACAGTGGCGCGGAAAGTGCAAGCGGCATTATGGAAAAGAACGTCACCTTGATGTTTGCCCAGCAATTACGCGACGAGCTTGCCAAGCTGCCAGGTCTGCGCGTGGAGATGACCCGCAGTGACGACACTTTCCTGCGGCTGACCGAACGGGTTCGTATCGCCCGCCAATACGAGGCAAACCTCTTCATTTCCATTCATGCTGATACGATCAACCGCGGCAATATACGTGGCGCTACTGTCTATACCGTTTCGGACAAGGCGTCGGACGCGGAATCGCGTGCCATGGCCGATCGTGAAAACCGTTCCGATGCGGTGGCGGGCATCGCCTACGATAACGAGACACCGGAGATCGCCGATATTCTCATGGACCTGACGCGGCGTGAAACCCACACGTTCTCCTTGAGCTTTGCCAAGACTGTGGTGAAGTCACTCAAAAAAGACGTCAACATGATCAACAACCCGCATCGTTTCGCAGGATTTCAGGTGCTGCGTGCGCCGGATGTGCCGTCTGTTCTGGTCGAGATTGGCTATCTTTCTAACGCTGAAGACGAAAAGCTCATGCTTGATCCAGTGTGGCGAAGCCATGTTGCGGAGAGGCTTGCCTCGGCTGTCGGCGAATTTGCCAACATGAAGACGGCCGGAGCGCTGAACTAGGGCGGGCTTTGTTTAAATGCTGCCGAACGACGACGACCTTGAGGATTTCGTAGCGCATGGTGCCGCGCCCTTGCCAGTCACTAGCGATCAAGGTTACGTGGATCACGATGGCGCGCGGATCTGGTTCGCCACATACGGCGCCGGTTCGCCCGTAATCCTGCTGCACGGTGGCCTCGGCCATAGCGGCAATTGGGGTTATCAAGTTCCAATGGTGGTCGGCTCGGGCCGTCGCGTTATACTCATTGACAGCCGGGGTCATGGGCGCAGCACGCGCGATTTGCGGCCGTTTACCTATGAGTTGATGGCGTCCGATGTTCTAGCCGTGATGGATGCACTGCACCTTGAAAAGGCGGCCGTCGTGGGCTGGAGCGACGGCGCGTGCATAGCCCTTGTCCTGGCCATGCAAGCTCCTGCACGAATTGCTGGTGTATTCTTCTTTGCTTGCAACATGGATCCCAGCGGCACAAAGGAAATCATACCCAGCCCGGTCATCGACCGATGTTTCAGCCGTCACGCCAAGGACTACGCCGAGCTGTCGGCCACGCCGGACCAATTCATGGCGTTTGTCGATGCGGTTGGCCTGATGATGAAAACCGAGCCCAACTATACTGCGAGCGATTTGGCTGACATCCATACACCTGTCGCGATCGTACAAAGCGAGCATGATGAGTTTATCAGGCTCGAACACGCCAAATATCTCGCCGGGAGTATTCCGGGGGCGGAGTTGTTCCTCTTGCCTGGCGTGAGCCATTTCGCACCGCTGCAAAGACCAGAGCAATTCAACAGCGTAATGCGGGCTTTCCTCGACAAGGTTCTAGCCTGAAGAACGAGAGTGCTCGCGTTATGGCTCAACCAGACCGCGGCAGCTAGTTGCCGTTTGCGTAATTTACGCAAAGTTTTTTACATACGGGAACATAAGTATTGCGCTGCAGCATGACGATTTGAAACGAATAGCTATTTTATGCACTGGTGAAGGAACCTTTTACCAATCCATTGGTTTCATTCAAATAGAAGTCAAAATCCGATACAAATAGTGATTTGTTAAATCGGTTTAGTTCTCGTACATAGTGTGCAGTGCAACGGAATATAAATCCGATTGCGGTAAGGATTGCTCGCGTAAAGAGCGGCTTTAATGGAGGGTGTTCGAAGAATGATAACAATAACCAAAGACACATCATCAGCAAATGAAACAAATGTATTGAAGATGGCACAAGTGGCCACTGTCAAGACGATCGTCAAGGCGACCAAGAAGTTAAGCGAGCCTTGCGACAAGCGCACGATTTCCCAGATTTTGCGGGAATCCAATGGTGGTTTCAGCTTCCGTCGCTGAAACCATAGTCCAATTCAGATCATAACATACTGTCAGAGCGGAATATTATCGTGCTTCTTCCAAGGATTTTCGAGATCCTTGTTGCGTAACATGCGAAGCGCCCTTGAAATCCGCTTGCGGGTTGAATGGGGCATGATGACCTCATCAACATAACCCCGCTCTGCAGCGACAAATGGCGAAAGAAAACGATCCTCGTAGCGCTTCGTATGCGCTGCGATCTTTTCTGCGTCGCCAATATCCTTGCGATAAATGATTTCGACCGCCCCCTTGGCACCCATCACGGCGATTTGGGCCGATGGCCATGCGTAGTTAATATCGCCGCGCAAATGCTTTGACGCCATGACGTCATAGGCGCCGCCATAGGCTTTGCGGGTGATAAGGGTGATCTTTGGCACGGTTGCCTCAGCATAGGCAAAGAGCAGCTTGGCGCCGTGCTTGATCAAGCCGCCATATTCCTGTGCTGTCCCCGGAAGAAAACCTGGAACGTCGACAAAGGTCACGATCGGGATATTGAAACAATCGCAGAAGCGGACGAAGCGCGCTGCCTTGCGGGAGGCGTCACTGTCGAGAACGCCCGCAAGAACCATAGGCTGGTTGCCGACGATGCCGACAGTGCTGCCTTCAATGCGGCCAAACCCGACAACGATGTTTCTAGCAAAATTCTCCTGGATTTCGAAGAAATCGGCTTCATCGACGGTTTTACGAATCAGCTCCTTGATATCGTAGGGCTTGTTGGCATTGTCCGGCACCAGCCGATCCAATGAGTAATCCATTTCGTCAATCGACTGATAGCACTCGACCGCGGGAATTTCGGCGGTATTGGACGCAGGCAGGAAGTCGATCAGGCGGCGCATCTGCAGTAGCGCTGCAACATCATTGTCGTAAGCGCCGTCGGCAATCGAGGACTTGGTCGTGTGGATCGATGCGCCTCCGAGCTGCTCCGCCGTTACCGTTTCATTGGTAACAGTCTTCACGACGTCGGGGCCGGTGACGAACATATAGGACGTGTCGCGCACCATGAAGATGAAGTCGGTCATGGCAGGCGAGTAGACGTCGCCGCCAGCGCAAGGCCCCATGATGACGGAGATTTGCGGGATGACGCCGGAGGCGAGCACGTTGCGCTGGAAAATCTCCGCATAGCCGCCGAGAGCTGCCACGCCTTCCTGAATACGGGCGCCGCCGGCGTCGTAGAGCCCTACGACAGGGGCACGATTGCGCAGCGCCATGTCCTGGATTTTTTGAACCTTCTCCGCATGTGCTTCGGAAAGCGATCCGCCGAAAACCGTAAAATCCTTGGCAAAGACGAAAACCGTGCGGCCATTGATAGTGCCCCATCCGGTGACGACGCCATCGCCTGCAAATTTCGTATCTTCCATGCCGAAATCGGTCGAGCGGTGTTCGACGAACATGTCGAACTCCTCGAATGAACCTTCGTCGAGAAAAATGTCGATGCGCTCGCGTGCTGTGAGCTTGCCGCGCTTATGCTGCGCCTCAATTCGCACCTTGCCGCCGCCTTCGCGCGCAATGTTCCTGCGGCGCTCAAGCTCGATCAGCACATCCTTCATGGCGTCCTCCTCGTTTTGTCGTTTGATAACAGGAGAGGGCGGCGCGGGGAAGGAATTTGTCTGGCGTACCCGAGCGCCGCAAGCGGTGCGCGGGTACGCGTTTAAGTTGTATTCGTGGGCTAAGGTTTTACCAGGTGCCAGTGTTCGGCATCGACAGCCAAGGCTCCTGTTGCGGTAGCGCGGGGCCTTTCTGGATAAGCTCGATCGAAATGCCGTCCGGCGAGCGGATGAAGGCCATGTTGCCATCACGTGGCGGCCGGTTGATCACGACGCCTTTGTCCGCCAGGTTTTGGCAAGTCTCGTAGATATTGTCGACGACATAGGCAAGGTGTCCGAAATTGCGCCCGCCGGTATATTCCTCCGGGTCCCAATTATAGGTCAATTCGAGCTCAGGAGCCCGTTCCGCGGCCGATCTTGCCTTGTCTTCCGACGCCGCGAGAAAGATCAGGGTAAAGCGTCCCTTCTCATTTTCGGTGCGGCGAACCTCTTCCAAGCCAAATTTATTGCAATAGAAGTCCAGGGACTCATCGATGTCCCGGACACGGACCATTGTGTGAAGATAGCGCATCTTTTGCCTTTGATTTCTTTCATGGGGTTGAAAGTCGGCGGCAACCGGCAATGTTGCACGGATTGAACGCCGTCCAGTTTTCGTAACACTTCCTGTTTAGCTCCACAAACTTGTGATGTAGCCGAGAGCAACATCGTTGAGGATAAACACGCGTTTCGCGTGTGGTTTTCAACAAAACATGCAGATGATACTTGCTCTTCGGCGTTGGACAGGTGTTATTCTTCAAGCAGAGAATCAGTACCTCGCTGGAGAGGAGGGGCTTCGCTTCATGTCTGACCGAACAGTATCAGCCCAGCCGTCCCCCGCCGACGAAGGCGTAAGCGACAGTTTGGACCTTATCGAAGTTTCGGGCGCGATAAAATGGTTTGACGTGGCCAAGGGATACGGGTTCATCGTTCCCGACAATTCTGATCTACCTGACATCCTTCTCCATGTTACCTGCCTGCGCCGGGACGGCTTCCAGACGGCTCTGGAAGGAGCCCGTGTCGTTTGCGAAGTCAAGCAGGGCGAGCGCGGCATGCAATGCTTCCGCGTCAAATCCATGGACAACGCGACCGCCGTTCATCCGACCGAAATGCCACCCGTCCGCACGCATGTGACGGTAACACCCTCGAGCGGGCTTGAGCGTGTCCTGGTCAAGTGGTTCAACCGCACGAAGGGCTTCGGCTTCCTTACCCGCGGCGAGGGGACCGAGGATATTTTCATTCACATGGAAACGCTTCGGCATTTCGGTTTGACCGAATTGCGTCCAGGTCAGGTTGTCTTGATCCGCTTCGGCCACGGCGAGAAGGGCCTGATGGCCTCGGAAATTCATCCCGACATTGGCACCCAGCTGCCGTCTTCGCACTAGGGTATGTTGATATTCACGCCATGACCGTCTGCAAACGGCACTTTTCTGTGCTTCCGGTGCTCACGTACTTCAAGTACGCTCCGCTCCGGTTCTCGAAAATCACCGTTTTCGCCTCGTCATGATCGCGAATCTCAACGCACCCTGGAGCAATCGATGTATCGCCTGAAATCAGTTTTCGCCGTCGTTGTTTTTCTGCTGGTTTCAGCGATTCCTGCTCTGGCGCTCGATCAGACGCCTATGCATCTTCCCATCGACCACACGGCGCTGATGATCAATAGCGCCAAGGGCGACATTCCGTTCCAGGTAGAAATTGCCGATAACGACGAGGAGCGCGAACGCGGTTTGATGTTCCGCACTGATCTGAAAGACAACAGCGCCATGCTGTTTGTTTTCGACGACACCCGTCTTGTAACCATGTGGATGGAGAACACGCCCTCCGCGCTAGACATGCTCTTTCTGGACGATAATGGCCGTATTTCCGCCATTCGCGAAAATGCGGTGCCATTCTCACGCTCGATCATTTCGTCGGGCGGCCCGGTGCGTTTCGTTGTCGAGGTCAAAGCCGGCACCGCGAAGCGTCTCGGCTTGACAATTGGCGACAAGGTGCGGCATCCCGCTATAGAGGCGATTGCGCACTAACGGATCCAACAATGCAGTTTTTCGACAATGACGGATTGAAGCTTGCTTATCTGGATGAGGGCGAGGGCGAGCCGGTCTTGCTCATCCATGGCTTTGCCTCGTCCTCCCTCTACAATTGGGTTCAACCCGGCTGGATGCAAACACTGACGTCTGCCGGGTACCGCGCCATCGCAATTGACAATCGCGGTCACGGCCAATCGGACAAGCCGCACGACAAGACTGTCTATACGCCGACGCTTATGGCGGGCGACGCAGCCGCGCTGCTCGATCATCTCGGTATTCCGGCGGCGCATGTCATGGGTTATTCCATGGGCGCGCGCATCAGTGCGTTCCTTGCGCTCGAACATCCCGCGCGCGTACATGATCTTGTTTTCGGCGGTCTTGGCATCGGCATGGTCGAAGGTGCCGGAGACTGGTCGCCTATCGCTGAAGCGCTTATGTCCGCCGATCCGGAGGCGATTACGCATCCGCGCGGAAAAATGTTCCGGATGTTTGCCGATAAGACCAAGAGCGACAAAATCGCGTTGGCTGCCTGCGTTATCACCTCCAAAGAAGAAATCAGCGCAGAAAACATGGCCCGGATTACTCAGCCAACGCTCGTCGCTGTCGGCACCAAAGACGATATTGGCGGAAACCCGCAGGATCTTGCGGCGCTAATGCCCTATGGTGAGGCGATCGATATTCCTGGCCGGGACCATATGCTCGCGGTTGGCGACAAGGTGTTCAAGCAGGCGGTTCTGGATTTTCTCAAACGCCACAAGATTTAATTGCATCGTGTAGCGATACGCGATACATTGTCTGATGATCATTGGATTCCGGCACAAAGGCCTCGAGATTTTTTATCGTTCAGGCTCTGTGCGAGGAATTCAGGTCGCACATGCGTCCAAGATTGCCCGCATCCTGGCGGCTGTTGACGCTGCCTCCAGACCCGATGAATTGAATCTGCCGTCGTTCAAACTGCATCCATTGAAAGGCGCGCTCAAAGGTCATTGGTCAATATGGGTGAACGGCAATTGGCGCGTGACGTTTCGATTTGTAGGTGCTGACGTCGAGATGGTCGACTATCTCGACTACCACTGAAGGGAGTTATAACGATGATGAAATCCCCACCGCATCCGGGCGAACTTTTGCGCGAAGACGTGCTTTCGCCGCTCGGACTTCAGGTAACAGAGGCAGCTGAGCGGCTGAGTATGTCGCGTGTTGCTCTGTCTCGGGTACTCAACGGCCGTGCAGCCATCAGTCCAGATCTCGCAATCCGATTGGAACGAGCGGGTGTCAGTACAGCACGATTTTGGATAACTCTGCAGGCAAATTACGATCTGGCACGTGCGATGGAACACGAGCAGCCGCCCGTTCGTTCCTTGCAGGACAAGGCCGCATAAGCTATGGCAATCTTGAAATAACAGGTCTGACATCAGCCAAATCAATCGCAGGTTCAAAATTTCTTGCGCGATCGATCTGGAAATCAACGTGTCAAGCAACTAATTTTGCCTTATGCTCGTTGTTTGAGAAATATTATTGGCCGAATGCCTGGAGTAGGAAATGTCCGCAAGCAGTCCGATAAAGATGACCGGATCGGTCAAGCAGATGGACCCGATCTGGCTCGCAATCCGCGCCGAAGCCGACGAGGCTATCCGTAACGAACCGCTTTTGGCGACGTTCCTCTATACGACAATTCTCAACCATCAATCGCTTGAAGAAGCGGTCATTCATCGGATTTCGCAGCGGCTCGACCACCCGGACGTGGAATCGGAATTGCTGCGCCAGACCTTTACGGCGATGGTTGAGGCAACCCCGTCCTGGTCGCAGATACTGCGCGTCGATATCCAGGCCGTTTATGATCGTGACCCGGCCTGTGACCGTTTCATGGAACCCGTGCTTTATTTCAAGGGTTTCCAGGCAATCCAGACCCATCGGCTTGCCCATTGGCTATGGAAGGAAGGGCGGAGAGATTTTGCGCTCTACCTGCAAAGCCGTTCCTCCTCGGTTTTCCAGACCGATATCCACCCGCAGGTTCCCATGGGACAGGGAGTGTTCTTCGACCACGCCACCGGCATTGTCGTCGGCATGACGGCGGTCATCGAAGACAATGTCTCGATCCTTCAGGGCGTCACGCTTGGCGGTACAGGCAAGGAAACCGGCGACCGGCATCCAAAGATCCGTCATGGCGTTCTCATCGGCGCCGGCGCCAATATTCTCGGTAACATTGAAATTGGCCACTGCTCGAAAGTAGCCTCAGGCTCAGTCGTGCTAAAACCTGTTCCGCATAATGTCACGGTAGCCGGCGTTCCCGCTCGTATTGTGGGTGAGACAGGCTGTGCCGAGCCTTCGCGCGCCATGGACCAGTTGGTTACAAATTTCGACTGAATCGCGGCGTTACAGGTCTCCGCGCTCCAAGGCAGTCGCAATCAACCCTTTACAGGGGCGACTCTCGCATGCCAAAAGCGCCTGAATTTCATATGACAGGAGACCTCCGTGAAACCCGAAGAACTGAAGAAACTCGACAGCTATTTCAAGCGGACATTCAGAAATACGGAACTCACTGTAAAGGCTCGTCCACGTAAGGATGATTCCGCCGAACTCTATCTCGGCGACGAGTTTCTTGGTTTGATCTACAAGGATGAGGACGAGGGTGAACTCTCCTACAATTTCTCGATGGCGATCCTCGAGATGGATCTCTGAGTCTTATGATCGAGTGACGCTGAGCTAGCGTCACTTCTGCCCTTTTAGATGGGCTTCGGCAAATGTTCGTATTTGCTGATCCAGCTTTTGCCAGTCTCCAAGTATTTCCCTTGGAAAGCGGTAGGTTAGCTGCAAATCCTCACCAAGGAATATATCCCGCTGGCACGATGCAAGGTTGCTTTCCGTGGTTTCCTCGTCAAGACAGCGGGCAACGAATGGCACCTGTCCTGCCTGTTCCGTCGAAACCATCAACTCTTCATTTACAAAGCCGCTGTCGGCTCGAAACTTCTGTATCGTCAGTCCAGCCGGACCCCTCGAGCCGGGGCCCTCGGTCAGCGTGCTATAGATCGGACCGTATCGCCCTGACATATCCTGCGAGGTAGCGCGCGGCTCAAAGGTCAGGAATAGCAGCCGCTTTTCCGGCCCCGCACCGTTGAAATCCGACAGGAACGCCGGCTGGTATCCGACCATATCCGGCCAATGCAGGTATAGATCGACGCGTTCGGCATCTCCGTTTCGTCGCTGCCTGTCGAAGCGGATTGTGTTTGCCGGAAGCTCAAGCACATTATTGCCAATGACGATCTCCCGAGGCGTTGCGTCTTCCGTATGGCCGCCAAGCGAGATCGCGTGACCGAGATAACGTCCGGCGATGGTCAAACACAATGATAGAAGCGCCAGCGTTGCGATGGAGTAAAAGACGCGTCGCCGGAGTACTCTGCCAAAAATCGGCTCTATTCTTTGTGCTCGATACTGCATGACTTTCGGACCAACCGTGTTGAGTGCACTCAACTTAACGCGACATGTGCTGATTTATGGTTAATCGAAAGTGAAGGTGGCCTCGCCAAGCCTCCCGCCCTTCGCTAAGCTCGCCATGCGAATCCAAGGAGAAGCCATGCCGATTTTCATACTTGACGGGCATTCACCGGAATTTGAGCATCGGGCGTCAAATTGGATAGCGCCGGACGCTACCATTGTCGGCAAGGTATTCCTGGGTGAAAACGCCAATATCTGGTTTGGCGTAGTACTGCGCGGCGACAACGAGTTGATTCGCATCGGTCGCGACACCAATGTTCAAGAACATACCGCCATGCACACGGATATGGGCTATCCGCTGACAGTTGGCGAGGGCTGCACGATTGGGCATCGCGCCATGCTCCATGGCTGCACGATCGGCGATAATTCGCTGGTCGGCATTGGTGCCATCGTCCTGAATGGCGCAAGAATTGGCAGGAATTCCTTTGTCGGCGCGGGCGCACTCGTCACCGAGCGGAAGGAGTTTCCGGACAATTCACTGATCGTCGGTTCACCGGCAAGGGTCATACGGACGTTAGACGAGACGGCGATCGAGGGTCTCAGGCTTTCGGCTGCTCATTATGTCGAGAATGGCAGGCGTTTCATGCGAGGCATGGAAATAGACTGACAGCAAAAAAGCCGGCCCCGATCTGGGCCGGCTTTGAGGTCGAAGTTCCTATTTGATACTGCCGACCAGGAGCTGGCGCTCGTCATTGATCGAGACCCATGCGCCGGTATTGTTCGCCGCCTGACGCTTCAAATAGTCGTAGCTGGTTTCGTTCCACGGCTTTATGCTTAGTTCAAGGTTGTCGAGAACGTAATCGCCGCGATCCGTGCGAACGGTGAGAACCGCATGGCCTTCGCCGTTCATCTGGCGAACGACAGTGATCAGGAGATCACTGATCGGCACGCCGCTCTGATTGAGCAGCTTCCGCTTCAGAAGGACGTAGTCTTCGCAATCGCCGACAGTCGTCGGATAGGACCAGACTTCCGCCTTGCCCCAGATGTCCATATCTGTCGCGGGCTGGATCTGTGCATTCACCTGACTGTTGATTTGAACCATGAGGTTCCAGATCTTCGGGGTTAAGTGTGCAGGGCTGTCATCGCTGCTCTTTATATTGCATTCGGTTCTATAGGACTGGCAAAATTCGTAATGTCCGATCGGCTGAGACGTACGCCCGCCTGTCTTCATGAATGCCATGTTCGAATCGGCTTGTGCGGTCATGCACATCAAAAAGAACGCCGCTCCAAGCAAGATTGTATTTTTTATCATTTCCCGTCGTCTCCCCGGTTGAGGCGACAATGGCAGAGAGAGTTTGACCGAGCGGAAATGTCGATGAGTAAATATGAATCAAGTTAGTAGCAAAAAATAAACTAATTAGACTATAACTAAGTATTAATATATATTACTGTTTTATTTAAATACGATATATATTGTATTCAATGAAGCTTAATACGATTAAGCATTCATTTATTCGAATATTAATTGCTTTACGATGGTTTAATGCCTGATCGCTGATGAGCGATACCTTGCCGAAATTCGGCAGCAATTTTGTCAAAAAAATATCCGGGATGTGAAAAAAATCACGACGGAATGCAGCCGATTTCGTCGGGTTGGGGGAATTTATCCAGGGAGCAGAGGGTTTTACCCTTCGAAGGCGATATCGATCGCTTCGCGGCTTTGCACTGTTGCGAATTCGATTGCGATGCCTTCTTCGAAGTGACGGACGACACGGCCACGCATGGAACCTAGGATAACCTGGCTGTTCAGGGCAGGGCGCATGCGCAATTCAACGGCCGCTCCCGATATGGAGAGGTCGAGGATACGGCAAGGATATTGCCTGCCATCGGCCATCGACAGCGTCGTGATAGGATTGCGCGGCGCAACACGTTGGTGACGCCGGTCTTCCGGCATGTCCAGCTCATGTTTATTGGCGAGCCACGTCAGTTGCGCGGCAATCTTGTTCTTCTTACGATCCGATGCGGTCAGGGAAACTTGAAACCCGCCATTGACCATGCGCTCGATAGTGCCTTCAACGCGGCCAATATGGTCAATGTAGGCAACAACCCGCTCGCCATTGTTCGCCATCACATCCGTGGTGATGATGACATCGCCGGGCGACATTTCATCGATCTGGCAGACGTGCTCGGTACGATCCTCCAGCATGAAGCGACCATATAGTTGCACTTTCACGCTATAGTACTTGCCCGCGGCGGCAAGATTGGGGCTCGAAACGTCACGGTATATTTGCATGAAGGCTGTCCAGATATGGGAATCGACAGTGTCTGATGTTGAAAGATTACGTCACAAGTCTTAACGCGAAGGTAACGATGACGGCCGTTGCTTAGAAATTGCTAACCTAGTCGATGGTTTTTCCGCCGTCGAATACGCGCAGATGCCCGACCTTGCGGCTGATGATCGTCCGCGCGGCGGGCAGGGTTGCGGATGCCGTATTCTCTGGACCTGTAAGAATGGAATCACCGGCCAAGCTGCGCGCCGGGTAACGCGGATCGATGATCGAAATCGATTGGAGGCGGTTTTCGACGATAGGATCGGATTCGAGCCAGAAAGGCCTTCCCAGTGAAATGATCATCCCTATGAGATGCCGTTCATTGGCCTCGCTGGCGAGTGGCAAAAGAATCAATTCGAACAGGGCTCGGCGGCCACGAGTACTCTTACCTTCGTACGTCAGCTGAACGACGGACTTGTTCGTCATGCTGTTCTTGATGAGGCGTACGATATTGCTTCGGTCCTTTATCTGCCAGAGTGAGCCAAACGACGCGCTCCTCAATTCCCGGCCATAGACCGAACATATGCGGGTTCCGGCGAGGCGGAAGCGCGGCTCGCCCGATCCGATTGCCTGGACGATAAAGGTATCGGCGAGATATTTCCTGATCGAAGCGGGTGCTATCTCCCGGCGCTCCGGCGCGGCGCGGGTGCCGCGCAGCCTGTTCCAATAGGCAAAAAGCTCGCTTGTTCCATCATGCCGCATAGGGTTCATCTGCTTTCGGCGCTCAACGCGATTCTTCTTGTCATCCGGACTCTGTCACTGACAAACTGCTGGCGCCACCAAAGATGGCGTAGTCTCCACCGCGGCAGCCGATTAAGGTTAACAAGTGGTTTCGATTGAGCCGTGAGCCGCGCTGTGAGACAGTGCTTTCACTAGAGTTTGCATGATCAACTATCCTGAAATTCGAGGCCGCCCAGACCCACTGAGCGGTCTTTTTTCTGTTCGTGGGGCTTTGCACCCGAGACCCGAACCAGATAGCGTTCGTCATCAGCAACAAAGGCCATGAACAAGAATGAACGATCCAGCGGATATCCGGAACCGGTCCACAAGGGGCGAGCCGATCTTCAATATTCCGGGTGTCATATTGGCCATCATGGGCCTATGCGGCGTTGTCTTCGTTCTGGAAACCTATGTCCTGAGCGATGAGCAGAACAATGAATTTCTTTTGAATTTCGCTTTCATTCCGGCCCGTTTTTCAGAGTATGGCGGGTTCACATCACCGGCCGCCTGGCTGACAACCGTGACCTACTCACTGATGCATGGGAGCATCGCCCATATAGCGCTCAATATGATCTGGCTGGCTGCCTTCGGGTCACCACTGGCGGCGCGGATTGGTCCGTTGCGGACGACCCTGTTCTGGATCGTAACATCGATCGCTGCCGTGATGACGCATTTTGCCGTCTATCCGGACAGTATCGCACCTTTGGTGGGTGCGTCAGGCGCGATTTCCGGCATGATGGGTGCGGCGGCGCGCTTCGGTTTCCGCCGCTCCCCCTTGCGCAATTCTGCGGCCTTTGTCGGCGATATCCTGCCTATCGTGGTGGCGCTTCGCATGCGAACCGTCCTGACCTTCCTCGGCGTGTGGTTTGTCACCAATATTCTAACCGGAATGCTCTCCGTCGGCGTCGATAGTTCTGCGACGATTGCCTGGGAAGCGCATATTGGCGGCTTCCTTGTCGGCTTTCTGGGCATTTCCTTGTTCGACAGGCGTGACAATGGTCGAATGGATCCGGAATTGATGGTATAATTGCAAAATAGTTGCAATAGGCAGCGCATACGCGCACCATGAATTAGATCATCGGATGTATCCGGGGGATGATACGGTGATCGAGAAGCCAATGTGCAAGGAGGATGTACATGACTGTCAAACTGATTCTCGAACGAAAAGGCTATGACGTATTCAGCACGCCGCCGGAGACGACGCTCGGCGATGCAATTACGATCCTCGCAAAGCACAAGATCGGTGCAATTGTCGTTTGTGACCGGAACAATGCCATCAAGGGCATTTTGTCCGAACGCGACGTTGTCAGGCAAATTGCCGCCCAGGGGGCCGATGCCTTATGGAAGCCGATTTCGGAAAGCATGACCATGAAGGTCAAGGTCTGCAGTGAGAAGCACACTATTAATCAGGTCATGGAAATCATGACGCAAGGCCGGTTTCGCCATCTGCCCGTGGAAAAGGACGGGCATTTGCACGGAATTGTCTCGATCGGTGATGTCGTCAAACTTCGTATCGAGGAAGTGGAGCGCGAGTCGGAAGAGATTCGCAGCTATATCGCCACTGCCTGAAGCGGTTCAAAAAACGAGTTTTTGCATGCGCTCCAGTTCGCCGACGCGCGCCATGGTTTCTTCATAGCCGAGTTTGATCGCCTCGTCGGCACGATGGAATTCAGCGAGACCAACATGACCGATCTTCGGCATCAGCATGATGTCAGGCGGATCTCCTGCCATACGTGCACGTGAAATCCGGTCCTGGATTATGTTGAACGATTCCATCATGACACCGGTGATGCCCAGCCGCTTGGAATAGGAAGGGTGGGCACGAACTGCTTCGCCATCGACCAAACCAGGATTTGGAGCTTCCGCTGCATGCTTGATGACAGCGGCTCGGCCAAACTGGTCATAGTGCAGGTTGACGGCGACAACCAGCGGATGCTCGTAAGACCGGCAGACCGCGACGGGAACCGGGTTTACCAGTGCACCATCGACGAGTGTCCTGCCATTGCATTCGACAGGTTCGAACACGCCGGGCAAGGCATAGGAAGCCCGCATCGCGGTTATCAGGCTGCCTCGTGTCAACCAGATTTCATGACCGGTATTGATCTCGGTGCATACGGCAATAAAGCGCTTTGGCAGATCTTCAATAGCGAGTTCTTCGAGGTGCTCGCGCAGGCGGCGATCGAGTTTCATGCCGCCGAAAAGGCCGTTGCCCCGAAAACGCAGGTCGAGCAGGCTGAAAAGGCCTCGCTTGGTCAGGCTGCGGGCAAAATCCTCAAGCTGATCAAGCTTGCCGCCCAGATAGCAACCGCCAACAAGGGCGCCGATCGATGTTCCGGCAATCATGGAAATTTCTATGCCAGCCTCATCAAGGGCACGCAGTACGCCGATATGCGCCCAACCGCGGGCAGCGCCGCCACCAAGCGCAAGCGCAATGGGCGTCTTGCGGTCGCGAGGCACTTCCGGCGTGATTACTGGCACGTCCGGAGTGTTATCGATACCGATCGGTTCTGCCGCGCGCATCCGGCGCGATGCCCATTCGAGCATGACATATACTCCTGAAACACTGCTCTTTCATTATTCCTTTGTATTGGTATCCAAAGGATGAATATTGCGGATTTGTGACCCATTAGCCAACCAATGAAATGGGATTACAAAAGACGATGATGGCGGTTGCGAGGCATAGAGGTTTTCCTGACCATTATTGTCCGTATGGCTAGGTCGTGAATGCGTTATGGGGTCGAAATGGTGTGAGGCCATCTTTTCGGATACAAGGAGCTGTAGTGGTTTCACGGCCAGGAAGGCCTCTACTTTGTCTCTAACTGCATTACCAATGATGATGTTCCATTCGTCGTGACGATCTGACGATAAAAGCACGAGCGGCGTCCGGTGTGGCAGGTCGGGCCATCGCCGGCGACAGTTACTTTCAACCACAGGGCATCCTGGTCGCAGTCGGTGCGCATTTCGACCACCGTCTGTAAATTTCCGGATGTTTCGCCCTTTTTCCAGAGGGACTTACGTGAGCGCGACCAATAATGTGCGATGCCGGTTTCCAGCGTCAATTTCAGCGCATCAGCGTTCATGTGCGCGACCATCAGCAGTTGGCCGTCACTGGCATCTGTAACGACCGTCGTTACCAATCCGGACGCATCGAAGCGCGGTGCGAACACCGCGCCTTCTTCATTGTTATGTTTGTCGCTCAGGGAAGCGGAGAACAAATCGTTCGGCATAATACCAATTCTGGAAACTAACGGCCCCTGACGAGTGTCATGAACCGTACCTGCTCGTTGATTTCAGTCTTGAACGATCCGGTAAAGGTCGTCGTGGTGGTCGTCGAACCGGCTTTGCGGATGCCGCGCATAGCCATGCACATGTGTTCCGCCTCGATCATGACCGCAACACCGCGCGGGCGCAGCGACTCCTGGATTGCATTGGCGATCTGCGCTGTCATGCTTTCCTGTGTCTGCAGGCGGTGCGCAAACATGTCGACCACGCGGGCGATTTTCGACAAGCCAACGACCTTCTCGCCATCGGGCAGGTAAGCCACATGCGCCTTGCCGATGATCGGCACCATATGATGTTCGCAGTGCGAGAAGAACGGAATATCCTGAATGAGGATCATGTCCTCGTATCCGGCGACTTCCTCGAAGGTACGGCCGAGCACGTCGGCCGGATCCTGCGCATAACCGGAGAACAATTCCTTGTATGTGTTGGCCACTCGTTGCGGCGTATCCAACAGACCTTCGCGGTCCGGATTATCGCCAGCCCAAAGCAGTAGCGTGCGAACGGCTGCTTCGGCTTCTTCCTGAGTGGGGCGTCGATTATTGTCCTGCTTGGCGGCTGCCGATTGCAGGACTTTGATTATAGCATCCATCGCGATCTCCCGTAGCCGCCCTCAAAGGAGCGACGAGTTAAACGGCAATACACGATAGTCGCTCCATCGGAACGGACGGTGTATTGAAGGCGAGCTGGAAGACGTTTCCAGCCCCGACCAACACAATAACGCATCGCGAAAATTTAATACATGCGACTTTGTGCTGGTGCGCTCCAATACTATATAGAGATTGAAATCGGGATTCATAGGGTCAAAGCGATGCACAATGACGCGTTTGCGGTGAACACTGTGTCGAAAAACGGGCATTCATTATGATCAATGACGTCTACAACACGCGTATCCTGGAATTTGCCGGAAACATCCAGCGGCTCGGGCGTCTCGAGGAGCCGGATGCATCGGCCACCGCTCATTCAAAACTTTGTGGCTCGACTGTTACCGTCGACCTCAAGGTTGAGGATGGCGTCGTTTCAGATTTTGCCCATGATGTGAAGGCTTGCGCGTTGGGGCAAGCTTCGTCGTCGATCATGGCGCGGCATGTCATCGGCGCGACGGCACAGGAGCTGCGCGACGTCAGGGACCGAATGTTCAAGATGCTGAAGGAAAACGGTACGCCGCCGGAGGGCAGGTTCGAAGATCTGAAGTTTCTTGAGCCGGTGCGCGACTATAAAGCGCGCCACAATTCCACGATGCTGACATTTGACGCTGTGGTGGATTGCCTTGACCAGATCGAGAAGAAAAACGCCGAAGCCGCAGCCTGAAACCGATGTGTGAAAAACCAGTACATGATCATACGCCGAAGATTGTCAGCAAATATTCGCGTAACTGGCAAGGATCCTGGCGGAAAACGCCAGGACGCTTGTTAGGAACAGGGCTGATCAGACTCTACCAGCTCACCTTGTCCGGATTTATTGGAAATTCCTGCCGCCATATTCCCACCTGCTCGGAATATACTTACGAATCCGTCGCCCGCTATGGCCTGTGGACCGGAGGTTGGATGGGTCTCTTCCGGTTTGTCCGCTGCGGGCCAGGCGGTACGCACGGGCTGGATCCGGTCCCGACCGTACTGGATGGGCGGTTTCTTTGGTATATGCCCTGGCGCTTTTGGAGCCTTCATCGCCCTCAGACTTGAACTTTAAGCACTTTACGCCGGACAAAACAGCATTTAGAAGTGCGCCCGCCGGAGCGGTTTCCGGCAAGCTGGATACCACCCGCAATCGTTGGCGGGACTGGATAGGAGAAAATCGATGTCACAAACAGTTGCCAAAACTGTATCCATGCAATTCCCCGATGGCTCGAAGCGCGAATATGACGCTGCCATGACCGGCGCGGAACTTGCTGAATCCATTTCCAAATCACTTGCCAAGAAAGCTGTCGCCTATGCGGTGGATGGCACTGTGCGCGATCTGTCCGATCCGTTGCAGGGTTCAGGCTCGATCGAAATCCTGACGCGGGAAGACCCGCGCGCGTTGGAATTGATCCGGCATGATTGTGCCCATGTTCTCGCCGAGGCGGTGCAGGAGTTGTTTCCCGGAACACAGGTCACGATCGGCCCGGTGATCGAGAATGGCTTTTACTACGATTTCGCCAAGAACGAACCATTCACGCCGGATGACCTGCCGGTGATCGAGAAGAAGATGCGGGAGATCATTGCCCGCAACAAGCCGTTCACGAAGGAAATCTGGTCACGCGAAAAGGCGCGCAAGGTTTTCGCCGAGAAGGGCGAGGCATATAAGGTGGAGCTCGTCGATGCCATTCCCGAAGGCCAGGATCTGAAGATCTATCGCCAAGGCGACTGGTACGATCTTTGCCGCGGCCCGCATATGGTCTCGACCGGCCAGATTGGCAATTCCTTCAAGTTGATGAAGGTTGCGGGTGCCTACTGGCGCGGCGACAGCAACAATCCGATGCTGAGCCGTATCTATGGGACGGCTTTCAACAATGATGCTGATCTCAATTCCTATCTGCACATGCTGGAAGAGGCGGAGAAGCGCGATCACCGTCGTCTCGGGCGCGAAATGGATCTGTTCCACTTCCAGGAAGAGGGCCCGGGCGTAGTATTCTGGCATCCGAAAGGCTGGAAGATGTTCCAGAGCCTCGTCAGCTACATGCGGCGTCGGCTGGACAGCCATGGTTACAGCGAAGTCAATGCGCCGCAGGTGCTCGACAAATCGCTGTGGGAGACGTCCGGTCATTGGGGCTGGTACCGTGATAATATGTTCAAGGTTACTGTCGCCGGTGACGAGACCGACGACGAGCGTGTGTTTGCGCTGAAGCCCATGAACTGTCCCGGCCATGTCATGATCTTCAAGCATGGGCTGAAATCATACCGCGATCTGCCGGTGAAGCTTGCGGAATTCGGCAACGTGCATCGCTATGAGCCTTCGGGCGCGTTGCATGGCCTGATGCGCGTGCGTGGCTTCACGCAGGACGATGCACATATTTTCTGCACTGACGAGCAGATGGCGGCGGAATGCCTGCGCATCAACGATCTGATCCTCACGACCTATGCCGATTTCGGATTTGAAGGCATCACGGTGAAACTGTCGACGCGTCCCGATAAGCGCGTCGGTTCGGATGAGTTGTGGGACCGCGCCGAAGAAGTCATGGGCCAGGTACTCAAGACGATTGAGGAACAGTCTGGCGGCAAGATCAAGACGTCGATCAATCCGGGCGAGGGTGCCTTCTACGGTCCCAAGTTCGAATATGTGCTGCGTGATGCTATCGGGCGCGACTGGCAATGCGGCACGACGCAGGTGGATTTCAACCTCCCTGAGCGTTTCGGCGCTTTCTACATCGACTCCACCTCGGAGAAGAAGCAGCCGGTGATGATCCATCGCGCCATTTGCGGTTCGATGGAACGTTTTCTCGGCATCCTGATCGAGAACTATTCAGGTCACATGCCGCTGTGGTTTGCGCCGGTGCAAGTTGTGGTCGCAACGATCACTTCGGAAGCCGATGAATATGGCAAGCAGGTCGCCAAGGAGCTGAAGGCCGCCGGTCTGCAGGTCATCACCGACTTCCGCAACGAGAAGATCAACTACAAGGTTCGGGAGCATTCCCTGCAGAAGGTGCCGGTCATACTCGTTTGCGGCATGCGCGAAGCCGAGGAGCGTTCCGTCAATATGCGCCGCCTCGGTTCGCAGAACCAGACCTCGTTGAAGCTGGATGATGCGATCGAGCAGCTCAGGAGCGAAGCAACGCCGCCGGATCTGTTGCGCGCGGCGGCCGAGTGATCTAAGCGAACATGAAATATGACAGCGTGGTGGCTTCATCACGCTGTCATATAGTGTTGAGAAAATCTGAGCTGTTTCAATATTTTGCGGAGTCCACGTGCAGTTTCCAGAGCTTTCTTATGCCAACGACACGCAGACCCGCCTGACCCAATGGCTTATCCGCTCGATCGAAGGCCTTTCCGGTCGCAACTACTATGCCGGGCTCTATAATACGTGGCGGAGCGACATCGTCCCAGCGGGTATCGATGTTTTCTGTCGCATGATGGATCTGATCAACATCCGTCTCGACGTTCAGGACCAGTGGCCACCGCAAAATCTTCCCGATACGCCGTTGGTGATCATAGCCAACCATCCTTTTGGCATCGGCGACGGCATTGCGTCTCTGGCATTGGCCGAGCAGCTCGGTCGGCCATTCCGCGTTCTCATCAACAATGATCTGATGAAGGTGCCGGAAATTCGTCCCTATGCGCTTCCTGTCTGTTTCGACGAAACGAAGGAAGCCATGACGATGAATATGGCGACCCGTCACGAGGCCGTGCGGCTTTTGAAGCAGGGCGTAACGATCGTCGTCTTTCCGGCCGGTGGTGTTGCGACAGCGCCCAAGGGCTTTGGCAGGGCAGAGGATTTGCCCTGGAAGATTTTTCCGGCAAAGCTCGTGCAGCAAGCTAAGGCCTCGGTGATCCCGGTCTATTTCGGCGGACAGAACGGGCGCTTCTTCCACCTCGCGAGCAAAGTTTCGATGACTTTGCGCATTTCGCTGCTGATACGCGAATTTCGCAGATTGTCCGGTAAGGCAATCAATGTGCGGATCGGCCGGGTTATTAGCTGGGACGAATTGAAGCCGCTGGAAGACCGCAAGCAATTGCTCGAATATCTTTACAATGCGGTTTTCTCGCTGGAGCACAGAGCCTATTGATCAATCAAGTGGCTCTTCGCCCTCGGCAGGTTGGTTCGTCGTTGCCGGTGAGCTTGCGGCTTCGGATGCGATCACTTCAACATCCTGATTGCGGCCGGCGACGACCTTGAAATCGCGCTGGTAGATGCGGTCCTTGTTCTTGGCGATGATGACATACTCGCCTTCCGCCAGGACGATCGAAGCAAAGGCGCCGACGCTTTCCCGCACGATGTCGCCGGACGTCGTCAGGACGGACCAGGCAGTATCGGCCAGCGCCTCGCCGCCAGCCTCGCGCACGAGCTTCATCGTCAGCAATGCGGCACGGTGTTCCACGTTGGCTTCCGTGATTTTGCCGGCCTCGACACGGATATCCGAGCGGATCACAGCGTTCGCGGTGCCGTAGTTGGAGACGATCTGGTAGGTGCCGGTATTGAGGCGCACCACGCTATCAGGTTTGACGTCCGGGATGATCAGTGCACGTTCGCCGCTCTGGTCGGCGTGATCTTCATAGATGGAAAATCGCAGCTGATCCGGCGGTATGCGCCCGCCGCCTGAAAGGGTCGCGTTGAGTTTCACTCCGCCGGCATCGAGGATCATCGTTTCCGTGCGCTTGGCGCGGGTCATGGTAATTCGCTTCGTCGCGCCTGCGCGACCGAAAGCTACATGTACCAGATAGCTGCCGGGAGCCAGGTTGAACGAGGTCGTTCCACCCTTGGCAGTCGCCAGCAGTGCCAGTTTGCCGTCGCCGCTTGGCTCCGGTGAGAATACACGCCAAACGAGACCACGTGGAATTGCTTGGCCCTTGTCGGAAAGTTTGGCTGACAGCACGAGTTCCGGTTCGTTGGCAAACGGGTTGTTCTCGGGAGCCTTCGGATTGGCGTACCCTTTAAGATTGGGGATGTTGGGAATATCGAGTGGCGGCACTTCAGGTAATTCGGGCGCAAGCGCCTGCGCGGATGCGCCGGAGATGCTGGCGAACCCCATGGTTACAAGCAGCAGCGCACATTTTAGGGACTTGCCGCCCATTGAAATAAACTGGAATACACCCATGAAACGGTTTGATCCGAAGCCGATGGCAATTTCAAGGCTTTTTCTTAGCGTGCTACCTTTACTTGGCGGATGAAACCACCACATTGTCCGCGCAAGCAAGTATACGACTTAAATCAGGACCGCCGTTTTAAAACATGGATACATCCGCTCCCAATTCGATCATAGAATTCCTGTCAACCCGCAGTTCGACGCCTATCTCGGCCATTGGTCTTCCGGCGCCTTCGGACGATGAAATCCAGACGATGATTCGTATCGCCTCGCGGGTGCCCGATCATGGCCGGCTCACTCCTTGGCGCTTTATCCTCTACCGGGGAGAAGCGCGTGTTCAGATTGGCAAATATCTTGCCGATCTTGCTGAAGAGCGCGAAGGTCCGCTGACTGAGCAGCGCCGCGATCAGGAACTCAAGCGCTTCGCCCGCGCACCATTGGTGATTGGCGTGGTTTTCTCGCCGGTCGAGCATCATATTCCGGAATGGGAGCAGTTCCTGTCTTCCGGCGCCGCGGCGATGAAGCTTTCTCTTGCGGCCAACGCGCTTGGCTATGCCACCAACTGGATCAGCAACTGGTACGCATCCGATGAAAAGGGCCGCGCACTGCTTGGGCTGGCGCCGCATGAGCGCGTAACCGGCTTCGTCCATATAGGTACTTGCGCCCAGAAGGTTCCGGAACGTCCGCGACCCGAGATCAAGGATATACTGTCGGAATATTCGGGCCCGTGGGAAGGCTAGGACCCTAGATGTTCTACAAATACGAGGATGGCCACGGCCTGCCGCATGATCCGTTGAAGGCTATAGTTGCCCCGAGACCGATCGGATGGATTTCCAGCCGCTCGAAGGACGGCAAGGTCAATCTCGCGCCATACTCCTTTTTCAACATGATCAGCACCAAGCCTTGTCTCATCATGTTTTGTTCCGAGGGTCACAAGGACAGTGTGTCCTTTATCGAAGAGACCGGCGAGTTCGCCGCTAATCTGGTCAGCGCAAACCTTGCCGTCGCCATGAACGCAACGTCGGTGAATGCACCGCGCGGCGTCAGCGAGTTCGAGTACTCCGGGCTGACGCCGGTCGACTGCACGATGATCAATGCGCCGCGTGTGGCTGAAGCCTTTTCGACGCTGGAATGCGTCGTGACCGAAATCCGCAATCCGAAAGATCGCCACGGTAACCCGGTGGCTTCGATCATGGTCATCGGCGAAGTGGTTGGCGTGCATATAAGCGAAGAAATCCTGACCGGCGGCCTCGTGGACATGACGAAAGCCCAGCCGGTTTCACGCCTCGGCTATATGGATTTCGCTTCGGTTTCCGACACGTTCCAGATGTTCCGCCCAAAGTGGGATGAATCAGCGAGCTGAACGAGCGATAAGCCGCTCTGCCCGTCGCAGATGCGGACGGTCGACCATCTCGCCATCGATACCGATCACACCGGCAGCGGGGTCAGCGGCAAACGCGTCAATTATCCTTCGGGCATGCGCCACGGACTCCGGCGACGGTGTAAACGCGTGATTGATGATCGGTATCTGCGCTGGATGAATGGCCAGCTTGGCGGTAAACCCGTCGCGTTCAGCCTCAGCGCATTCACGCGCGAGCCCCTCATCATCGCGGTAGTTGATATAGACCGTGTCAATCGAGGCAACATCTGCCGCCGATGCACCGAGGATCGTCACTGCCCGAGCCAGCCGGAAGATATCCGTATAACGCCCGGACTCGTTGCGGGCGGTGCGAGCGCCGATTGCCGCAGACAGGTCTTCCGCCCCCCAGCTCAAGCCAATCAGACGGGTTGATGCGCCAGGATAACTCGCCGCCGAGAGTGTCCCGATCGCAGTTTCGGTGATGATGGCGATTATCTGTGTCGATCCTTCCTCGACGCCTGTACGCGCTTCGCAAACGTTGAGTTTGGCCGAGAGCCGTGTCACATCCTTGCCGCTGTTGGATTTTGGCAGGAGAATTCCATGGGGAAGGGATGGCATCACCGCCGCTAGGTCGTCATCCGCCAGACCGCTGGTGAGGTCATTGATGCGAACGAACAGGCGCGGCGAGGGCCTGTCTCGGTTTGCAGCAAGAAACTCGGCGGCTATTGTTCTTGCCGCTTCCTTGCGCTCGACACTCACCGAATCCTCAAGGTCGATCAGCAAGACGTCGGCCCCGCTGGTCAAGCCCTTCTCCAGCTTCTTTTCAGAATCGCCCGGAACGAACAAGAGCGAGCGCATCAGGCGGCGGCCTTCGATTTCATCATGGCTTGCCGTGTGCATTTCGCGACAAGTACACCGAATTGATTGAAAGCCCGGTGCTCGAATTCGACGATGCCCCGATCCGGCTTTGATTTGGATTTTCGGGCCGAGATCACCTGTGTTTCGACCCGCACGGTATCGCCATGAAACAGCGGGGCGGGGAATGTCACGTCGGTCATGCCAAGATTGGCAATCGTCGTGCCCACAGTTGTATCGTTGACCGAAATGCCAATCATCAGGCCAAGCGTAAACAACGAATTCACCAGCGGCTTGCCCCATTCTGTCTTGCTGGCATATTCGAAATCGATGTGCAGCGGCTGCGGATTGAGGGTCATGACCGTAAACAGCATGTTGTCGCTCTCGGTGACAGTCTTGCGCAGCGCGTGCTGGAATACATGTCCGATTTCAAAGTCTTCCAGATATAGCCCTGCCATGATTTCTCGCGTCTCCTCTTTTGCAGGAGTCTAGGTCGGCTTTACCGGGATCGCAACACGTGCGTGCTGCCGCCTTGTTATGGTTAATCGACATGGTGAACCGTTCGTAAACCTTTTGCCACTAAAGTCTAATTTAACAAAGACTGTGGGGCGCAAGATAAATGTCGGTACAGCACTATCTGAAAATGATTGATAATGTTTCGGTTGCGCAGCGTTGTCATGCAGCGGCTGCGTTGGCCCATATTTACCTGCATTCCGACCTCGATTTCGACGAACGTTGTGCCACAGAGACCGTATTGACGCTGCTCCTGGACGATCCTTCGCCAAAAGTGCGGTTGGCGCTTGCCGACGTGTTCTCCACAAGCGCTCATGCCCCAATTCACATCGTTGCCGGTCTTGCCCGCGATCAAATAGAGATCGCCACCTATATGCTGGCGCGATCCGTGCTTCTCAGCGATGCCGATCTGATCGATTGTGTAGCCGGCGGAAGTGGCGACGCACAGAAAGTCATAGCGGCGAGGCCCAAGGTATCAATTGCGGTCAGCGCTGCAATCATTGAGATCGGCGAGACCATTGCCGTGCTGGAGCTTCTGGCCAACACCCAGGCGCAGATAGCTCACATCAGCTTTCGCCGCTTGATCGAGCGCTTGGGTCATGTGGCTGAAATTCGCGCCCTCCTTGTCGACAATGAGCGATTGCCTGCCGATTGCCGCCATGCCTTGGCAATCTGCATCGCCGAAGCGCTGTGCCAGATGGACATTGTTGTGGCATTGATGGGCGAGCGGCGGGCAAGGCGCGTTACGCAGGAAGCTTGCGTCAAGGCATCGATCACCCTTGTGGCGGAGACCTCGGTTGAGGAATATCCGGCATTGATCGAGCACCTGCAGTTGCGCGGTGACCTCACGACTGCATTCGTCATCCGGATCGTTGCGTGCGGAAAGATCGATTTCTTCGGTGCGATCCTTGTTATGCTCTCGGGCTATAGCCTGGCGCGCGTGCGAAGCCTTTTGATCGATGGCCGGGCCACGGCATTGTGTGCATTGTTCAGCGCTGCCGGCCTTCCCGCAAGTACGCATCAGCCGCTGCGAGTGGCGCTCAACAGTTGGCACGGCGTTGCCAATGGCAAACTGGTTATCAATTCGCAGGAAATTGTGCGCAGAATGATCGAGCACGTCGCGCCGGCTACCAATGGTGCTGTTCCTGCCGCTGCCAATGACGACATGCTATCGCTGCTCAAGAGGATATATCTCGAGGCAATTCGGGAAGATGCGCGGGATCATGCAATGGCAATCGCCGCCGCGTAAGAGCCTGAACGTAAATTCGCCAAGGCGGGCTGCAAATGGCGCTTTTCTGCGCTCCGATGCTCACGTACCCAACGTACGCTCCGCTTCGGTGCTCGGAAATCACCATTTTCGCCACCCCCTGTCGAATTTTCGGTCAGGCTCTGGCCCTTCCGCCGAACATTTCATTACAAAATCCATTCAGGCTTTGATCGCATAAATGCGCGCGCTGCCGGTGAAGTGGCGAAAAATTGCTTTTTTGCCGGGCTCGATTTCACCCGCCCATAAAATATTCGCCGGAACTTTCAACAAGTTCAGGGTGTTATACGGAATATCTCATCAGAAAAGCGTGGTAACCGTCCGGAATTCCTTGGAAAAGCCAATGCTGCCCGCGTGATTTTTCATGATAGTGTACGGCACGATACGCGTGATTGGGAGGTCTGTATTATGTCCGATGATGGTGAATTTGGGCCGCTTAGCCTGCACGTGCCCGAACCGGCGGTGCGGCCCGGCGGTGCGCCAGATTTTTCCAATGTGGAGCTTGATGAGGCCGGCGCGATACGGCGTCCGGAAGTCGATGCCAATCCCGAGGACATACGCGATCTGGCCTTCTCGATCATTCGGGTTCTAAACCGCGACGGTGAAGCTGTCGGCCCGTGGGCGGGTCTGTTGACCGACGATCAATTGATCGAGGGGCTGCGGCATATGATGACGCTGCGCACATTCGATGCGCGGATGCAAATCGCCCAGCGCCAAGGCAAAACCTCGTTCTATATGCAGCATCTTGGCGAAGAAGCCGTGAGCTGCGCCTTTCGCAAGGCGCTTGCGCCCGGTGACATGAATTTTCCGACCTACCGGCAGGCTGGCCTTTTGATTGCAGATGACTATCCGATGGTCGAGATGATGTGCCAGATCTACTCCAACGAGCGCGATCCGCTTAAAGGCCGCCAGCTGCCGATCATGTATTCATCGAAAGAGCATGGCTTCTTTTCAATCTCGGGAAACCTTGCGACACAATATATCCAGGCAGTCGGATGGGCGATGGCATCGGCTATCAAACATGACACCAAGATTGCGGCTGGATGGATTGGCGACGGGTCCACGGCCGAATCCGATTTTCATGCATCGCTGGTGTTCGCATCGACCTACAAAGCGCCGATCGTGCTGAACATCGTCAATAACCAGTGGGCGATTTCTACTTTTCAGGGCATCGCACGGGGCGGCTCGGGCACATTTGCGGCGCGTGGTCTCGGATTTGGCATTCCGGCGCTGCGTGTTGACGGTAACGACTATCTGGCGGTTTTTGCGGTGGCAAAATGGGCCATCGAGCGTGCCCGGCGCAATCTCGGGCCCACGTTGATCGAGTATGTTACCTACCGTGCCGGCGCGCATTCCACTTCCGATGATCCATCGGCATACCGGCCCAAAACAGAATCCGATGCCTGGCCACTGGGTGACCCTGTCATCCGGCTGAAGAACCATCTGATCGGGCGCAGTGTCTGGTCCGATGATCGTCACAAGCAGACGGAGGCGGAAATTCTCGACACTGTCGTTGCAGCGCAAAAAGAAGCGGAAAGCTTCGGCACATTGCATGCGGGAGGCAAGCCATCCGCCCGCGACATGTTCGAGGGTGTCTACGAGGAAATGCCGCCGCATCTGCGTCGCCAGCGCCAGCAGGCAGGAGTCTGACAGATGCCGCGTAAGACTATGATTGAAGCTATTCGCGATGCGATGGATATCATGATGGAACGCGATGACAATGTTGTCGTGTTCGGTGAAGATGTGGGCTTTTTCGGTGGTGTTTTCCGCTGTACCCAGGGACTGCAGGCGAAATATGGCAAGACGCGATGCTTCGATGCGCCGATCAGCGAGGCAGGTATTGTCGGCGCGGCGATCGGCATGGCCGCCTATGGCCTGAAACCCTGCATCGAGATCCAGTTCGCCGATTATGTCTATCCGGCATATGACCAGATCGTTTCGGAGGCGGCACGCCTGCGGTACAGGTCCAATGGTGACTTTACCTGCCCGATCGTTGTGCGAATGCCGGTTGGCGGCGGTATATTTGGCGGTCAGACCCACAGTCAAAGCCCTGAGGCTTTGTTTACCCATGTTTCCGGGCTGAAAGTGGTGGTTCCCTCCAATCCGCATGACGCCAAGGGCTTGCTGATTTCGGCGATCGAAGATCCCGACCCGGTGATCTTCCTTGAACCCAAGCGGCTCTATAATGGGCCGTTCGACGGACACTATGACAGGCCGGTAACGCCTTGGTCGAAGCACGATCTCGGCGAAGTTCCGGACGGTCATTATACGGTACCGCTTGGCAAGGCGATCAAGCGCCGCGAAGGTTCGAAACTCACGATTCTTGCTTATGGCACAATGGTTTACGTGGCCGAAGCCGCTGCAGAGGAACACGGCATAGACGCGGAAATCATCGATCTCCGCACGCTTTTGCCGCTCGATCTCGAAACCATCATCGAATCCGTTTCAAAGACCGGCCGTTGCGTCGTGGTGCACGAAGCAACGTTGACCTCGGGTTTTGGCGCCGAACTTGCGGCATTGGTCCAGGAACATTGCTTCTACAAGCTCGAAGCGCCGGTCGCGCGGGTGACCGGGTGGGATACGCCTTATCCGCACGCGCAGGAATGGGATTATTTCCCGGGACCGTTACGTCTTGGACGCGCGCTCGTCGAAACGCTGGAGGGATAGCGCTATGGGTGAGTATATCATCAAGCTGCCGGATGTCGGTGAAGGCGTTGCGGAAGCCGAACTCGTTGAATGGAATGTGAAAATCGGCGATCTGGTCCGCGAGGACACGGTGCTTGCCGCTGTGATGACCGACAAGGCGACGGTCGAGATTCCGTCGCCAGTTGACGGCGAGATCATCTGGCTCGGCGGCGAGATTGGTCAGGTCCTTGCCATTGGATCGCCGCTGGTCCGCTTGAAGATTGAAGGCGAAGGCCACGTGGTCGAGGCCGCTCCAGCTAAACCGGTGAAGGCCGAGGCGCCGGCACCAGAGGCGGAGAAAAAGGCCCAAGCGCCGAAAGCTCCAGCGGAAAAATCAAAGCCAATAGCTCCTCCGGCTGCGCAAAAAACGTCGGTTGTAACAAGTCCTTTTAGCGCCAACGCGCCGCGCGATGAAGGCGAGAAGCCGCTTGCGTCTCCAGCCGTTCGGTTGCGGGCCAAAGAGGCCGGCGTGGACCTTCGTCAGGTCAGCGGCACGGGTCCGGCCGGGCGGATTAGCCATGAAGATCTTGAAGCCTTCTTCGCGCGGGGCAAGCAAAAGCCCGGTATTACGGCACTTGCTCCCGACAATTCCGTCAAGGAAATCAAGGTAGTAGGCCTGCGCCGCAAGATCGCGGAGAAAATGGCGATTGCCAAATCGCACATTCCGCACATCACCTATGTCGAGGAAATCGATGTCTCGTCGCTGGAGGAATTGCGCGCGACACTCAATGCCAACAAGCGCGCCGAGCAGTCAAAACTGACCATTCTGCCGTTTCTGATGCGGGCGATGGTGCGGGCAATTGCCGATCAGCCGCAGCTCAATGCGCTTTACGACGACGAAGCCAATGTCATCCACCAGCATGGCGGCGTCCACATCGGCATCGCGGCGCAGACGCCGAACGGCTTGGTGGTTCCGGTGGTCAAGCATGCCGAGGCCCGCACGCTGTGGGATTGCGCTGCGGAGGCCAATTTGCTGGCAGATGCGGCCAAAACCGGTACGGCAACGCGCGAGCAGCTGAGCGGGTCGACGATCACGATCACGTCGCTCGGCAGCATGGGCGGTGTGGTGACGACGCCTGTCATCAACTATCCGGAAGTGGCGATCATTGGCGTCAACAAGATCATGACACGGCCGATGTGGGATGGAACGAACTTTATCCCCCGCAAGATGATGAACCTGTCCTCGAGTTTCGACCATCGCGTTATCGACGGCTGGGATGCTGCTGTTTTCATTCAGCGAATCAAGACGCTGCTTGAAACGCCAGCGCTGATTTTTGTGGAAGGTTGAGCGATGAAGGACATCTCCTGCAAACTGCTGGTCATCGGCGCGGGTCCCGGCGGCTATATCTGCGCCATTCGGGCTGGCCAGCTGAATGTCGATACGGTCATTGTTGAAGCGGCAAAGGTTGGCGGCACCTGCCTGATGGTCGGGTGCATCCCTTCCAAAGCACTGATCCACGCCGCGCAAGAGTTTGAAAAGGTTGCGCATTTCGCCGCCAATCATACGCCTCTCGGTATTTCCGTGAGTGAGCCGGCAATCGACTTTTCGAAGACCATTGCGTGGAAAGACGGGATTGTCAGCCGCCTGAACAATGGCGTCGCCGGGCTGCTCAAGAAGGCCAATGTCAAGATCGTCACCGGCAAGGCCAGGTTTCGCGACGGCAAGACCGTCGAGGTCGAAACACTGACTGGCCAGCAGATTATCAGAGCAGAAAACGTAGTGATTGCAACGGGTTCGGCTCCTGTCGAGATTCCCTCGCTGCCGTTTGGCGGCGATGTCATTTCCTCGACCGAGGCGCTGGCTCTGCAGAAAATCCCGCAGAAACTGGTCGTTGTCGGAGGCGGTTATATCGGTCTCGAACTCGGGACAGCCTTTGCCAAGCTCGGCTCCAAAGTGACGGTCGTCGAGGCATTGCCCAAAATCCTGCCGCAGTACGATGCGGAGCTGACCCGGCCAATCGTCAAGCATATCAATGAGTTAGGTATGACGATACTGACCGGAGCCAAGGCCAAGGGCATGAGCACAAAGGGCGATGCGTTGCTGATCGAAACCGCGGACGGCAAGGACGAGAGAATCCCGGCTGACAAGGTGCTGGTTACTGTCGGCCGCAAGCCGGTGACGACCGGCTGGGGACTTGAGGAAATCGACCTCGACATGGACGGAAAGTTCGTCAGAATCGATGATAAGTGCCGCACCTCGATGCGCGGCGTTTATGCCATTGGCGACGTGACCGGCGAACCCATGCTCGCACACCGGGCCATGGCGCAAGGCGAAATGGTGGCGGAAATCATTGCCGGCGAAAACCGCAGCTGGGATAAACGCGCTATCGCGGCAGTGTGTTTTACCGATCCGGAGATTGTTTCTGTTGGCTTTTCTCCCGAAGAGGCAAAGGAAGCCGGACACGAAATCAAGATCGGCCTGTTTCCCTTTGCCGCCAATGGCCGCGCAATGACACAGGAAGGCGAGGAGGGTTTCGTCCGAGTCGTCGCCGCTGCCGGCAACCATCTTATCCTCGGAATCCAGGCGGTCGGGCAGGGTGTATCCGAGCTCTCGGCCTCCTTTGCCCTTGCCCTGGAGATGGGTGCACGACTGGAAGATATCGCCGGGACGATCCACGCCCACCCGACACAGAGCGAAGGTTTTCAGGAAGCCGCCCTCAAGGCGCTGGGACACGCACTGCATATCTGAGCGCAACTCGGTGCAATCAAGTTGAAGCTGGCGGTTGAAAATTCTGCGCCGGTTTCGGGGATTCTTGCATAGGAATCGGAATTCCTTGCGCAGGAATCGCTCGGACTTGCATCAGAATAGTTTTGAAATAGCGGTTCAATGGATTGAAATGCCGAAAAACCGCCAGGAAAAGCGTATCTCGCCGAGGAATTAATTTAACGATCGTTCAATTAATCTTTTCGAGAGCTTCGGGTCTAAAAAATAGCCGGACTTGCGTCCGGCTTAATGGGGGGAACCAGGCGCGCGCCAAAAGCAGGGAGGAGGAGCCGCGCCTAGTCTTTATGATGTACTCCTGTTGGAGGCATAGTTCAAGGACTAATACTTTTGATGTATATCACTCTAGTACCGCCACTGCGTCAACTTCCAGAAGGTAATCGGGGTTGGTCAGCGCAGCGACACCGACCAGCGTGTCGGTTGGCTTGTGATCTTTGAACAAGGCAGCGCGTCCTTCTTCGATCATGGCTAGGTGCTCGCGCTGGTAATTGGCGACGAAGATTGTCAGCTTCGTAACCTGTCGAGGTTCGGCGCCCGCAGCGGCAAGCGCCCGCCCGATATTTGCAAATACCTGACGGGCCTGCGCCGTCATATCACCGCGACCAACAAGCTTACCCTGGCTGTCTTCAGCCACCTGTCCGGCGATAAAAACCATTCGGCTGCCTGTAGCAACGATCACATGGCTGTAGGTCTGCGGGGGCGAGATACCGTCAGGATTGATACATTTCAGCGTCATTGGTTTTGCCCTCCCGTTTACGGCAGCTGGAAATACAGCTTTCACTTATAGGATCGCGGGAACATGACATGCACAAGCGTGTTTTTTCCGACGGAGGAACTGAGGACTCGACCGAAACGCCGAACGGCAAAAGATGCGAGAAAAGCTACTTGTTTCCGAACAGCAAGCCCCATACCATTTCGGTTAAATCAATGGGCTCTGACCCCTAGGTATGTCTTGATTATGGCTGACTGGTTAATTCTTGTAATATTCATAATGTTTGTAATTCTATTTTTTTGGTTTATTAAGGTGTATTTTATAGTGCGTTCGACAAATTGGCTTGTTGTTAAAGCGACAATACATAATATATATGCAGCCACTGGCGGTGATACTGACGTTATGGCGTTAACGGTGCAGTTTGAATACAACGATACATTGTTTGCCAGGAAGTTCTTGATAGCGGAAGCATCAATCTTCGAGATAAATCAATAATCGGTGACAGCGTAATATTGCTTGTTAACCCAGCGGCACCAGAACAATGTGTGGTTAGGGATGACGGCGTTGGTTTTTTTGACTCCAGCGCGTTGTTCCTAGCGAGAATCATTTCTAAGTTCATGTTTAGAGATAATGGTCTAAACGCCAGACTATGATGATTGGGCAGTGTAGCGCATTACTGGCTTAGTTCGACCACAATCCCCTTTCTTGCCTAAATATCCAGTTCCTCAACAAACGCGGCGCGATCCTGGATGAAGCGAAACCGCGCATCGGGGCGGGTGCCCATCAGATCGTCTACGGCGAGTTTGGTTTCGTTGGCCCATTCCTCATCGATCTGGACACGCAGCAAGGTGCGCTTCTTGCGGTCCATCGTCGTTTCCTTGAGCTGGTCGGCGCGCATTTCGCCAAGGCCCTTGAATCGGCCGATCTCGACTTTGCCCTTGCCGGTAAACAGCGTCTTCAGGAGCTCGTCCTTGTGCGCATCGTTGCGGGCATAGGCGACCTTGCCGCCCTGCGCCAGACGGTAGAGCGGGGGGACACCGAGGAAGAGGTGGCCGTTGCGGATAAGCTCTGGCATTTCCTGATAGAAGAAGGTGATCAGCAGCGATGCGATATGCGCGCCATCGACGTCGGCGTCGGTCATGATGATGATGCGGTCGTAGCGCAGGTCTTCGTCGCGGTATTTGGAGCGGGTGCCGCAACCGAGTGCAAGGATGAGATCACCGATCTGCTGGTTGGCCGTCATCTTTTCGCGTCCGGCACTGACCACATTCAAAATCTTGCCGCGCAGCGGCAGCACGGCCTGTGTGGCGCGATCGCGCGCCTGCTTGGCGGAGCCGCCAGCGCTGTCGCCCTCAACGATGAAAAGCTCGGCGCCCAGCGCCCCGGTCTGGCTGCAATCGGCAAGCTTGCCCGGCAGGCGCAGCTTCTTGACGGCAGATTTGCGATTGACCTCTTTTTCCTGGCGGCGTTTGACGCGCTCTTCAGCCCGGTCCACCACCCAGTCGAGCAGCTTCGATGCTTCCTGCGGCGAGGCGGCGAGCCAATGATCGAATGGATCGCGAATGACATTTTCAACGATGCGCTGCGCTTCGACAGTCGCCAGCTTGTCCTTGGTCTGGCCAACGAATTCCGGCTCGCGGATGAATACCGAGAGCATGGCGGCAGAGGAGATCATTACGTCATCGGTGGTGATGATCGAGGCGCGCTTGTTGCCGGTGAGTTCCGCATAGGCCTTGAGCCCGCGGGTGAGCGCGATGCGCAGCCCCGCTTCATGGGTGCCGCCTTCGCCGGTCGGAATGGTATTGCAATAGGAATTGACGAAACCATCCCCGCCATACCAGGCGACAGCCCATTCCATGGCGCCATGGCCGCTGGTTTTTTCCGTCTTTCCGGCAAACATCTCGCGCGTGATCTGAAAATCCTTGCCGAGCGAGGCGCCAAGATAATCCTTGAGGCCGCCCGGGAAATGGAAGACGGCCTTGTCCGGCGTCGGATCCTTCGGATCAAGCAGCGACGGGGCGCAGTTCCACCTGATCTCGACGCCGCCGAAGAGATAGGCTTTCGAGCGCGCCATCTTGTAAAGCCGCGCGGGATCGAACTTGGCGCCCTGACCGAAAATCTCGGCGTCCGGATGGAAGGTCACACGCGTTCCGCGGCGGTTCTGCACTTCGCCGACTTCTTCGAGCGGTCCAAGCGCCTTGCCGCGCGAAAAGCGCTGGCGATAAAGGCGGCGGTTGCGCGCGACCTCGACCTCAACATGGTCCGAGAGCGCGTTGACGACCGAAACACCGACGCCATGCAGGCCGCCGGAGGTTTCATAGACCTTGGAGTCGAACTTGCCACCCGCGTGCAGCATCGTCATGATGACTTCGAGCGCGGATTTGTCCTTGAATTTCGGATGCGGATCGACCGGCATGCCGCGACCATTATCCGTGACCGACAGATAGCCGTTTTCGTCGAGATCGATATCGATGAAATTGGCGTGACCGGCAACGGCCTCATCCATGGAGTTATCGATGACTTCAGCGAACAGATGATGCAGCGCGCGCTCGTCCGTGCCGCCAATATACATGCCCGGACGGCGGCGAACCGGCTCCAGCCCTTCCAGCACCTCGATATCGGCGGCATTGTAATTGCCGCTGGCTTCGGGCGTCGCACGCGCGGATTTGCCAGGCGCGGCGGGGGCAACGGACTCAGGGCGTGCTGGTTCACTCGCCGCCTGCCGTTCGCGGGCGGTTTTCACGATCGCTGAAAAGAGGTCGTTATTGTCATCCATGGTCTTGTTCGGCCAACTTCATAGAGATTCGAATCACCCTTGATATTTGCACGCTTCATGGCGAAACGCGATGGGAGTTCGCTGTCTGTTCCGGTAGTCACCCACAGAACTATACGCGCAGACGCTGACATTCAAGTGTGGCTGAAAAACTGACGCAAAGCATCGGGAGAGTAAAACGTGGCAAAACTGCCATGTGCGTGGTTCGTCGTTCGACAGGCTCACGATGAAAAAGCTCACCATGAGGGAGGTTGGTTGATTGCAGGGGAGCTTGAATGCTGGGATGGCTCAAACGTTGGTGATAACCTTGCAGCACTCCACCTCCCTCATGGTGAGCTTGTCGAACCACGCACATGGCGGTTTTGCCAAGCCTACCACCTACTAACTATAAAAATCATTCTGAGCGCTTTGAGCGACTCCTGGAGAGCTCGGGAAGTCCTTCATAGTTCATGGCAATAAGTGCCTGCTTCTTCACACGCGACCATCCTTTGATTTGCCGTTCCCGCGCGATCGCATCCAAAATGCGATCGTACGTCTCGGTAAAAACAAGTTCAACAGGAAGCCGCGAGCGTGTGTAACCATTGTTGATCGCCGCGTTGTGCTCCCACACCCGGCCTTCGACTTCTTGCTTCGTGAGTCCTGTGTAATATGACCCATCCGCACAACGAAGAATATAAACGGTTACTTCCATAAGGACCTCGCCCAACATGCGAGACCGTAGAAACGATAGTCGGTTCGGGCAATTCAACCAAAGTTTGAAAAATGCAATTGCATCGATTCCATGTGCGTGGTTCGACAAGCTCACCATGAGGGATGTGGATTGATTGCAGGGGGTGTCTTCCAGACGGAACTGCCACATTTAATCAACAACCTCCCTCATGGTGAGCTTGTCGAACCACGGCGGGGGCGATATTCCAGCAAGCCACGTCGTCGCGGCGTCCAAGGGAATGATGAACATGGAAAATACAACCGCACAGCAGGTGCAGGGTGTTTCGATGATGGCGGCGGCCATGTTCTTCCTGCCCGTGATGGACGCCATTGCCAAATGGCTTTCGACGGTGGACAGCGTCTCGCCGGCAACCGTGACGCTTTTCCGTTTCGGATTTCAGGCCATGCTTGCCGCAATGATCATCGTTGCCATGACCGGGGTCAAATCCCTAAGACCCGTCAAGCTTTGGGGTAACCTGTTTCGCGGCGTTCTCATGGGTGTCGGTGGGCTTTGTTTCTATGCGGCGATCAAATACATGCCATTGGCGGATGCCATAGCGGTGTTCTTCGTTGAACCGTTGATGCTGACCACCCTTTCCGCAATCCTGCTGAAGGAACATGTCGGCTGGCGCAGGTGGACGGCCGTCGCCATCGGGTTCATCGGCACGCTGATCGTCATTCAGCCCAGCTGGGAATTGTTCGGCTGGGTTTCGCTTTTGCCACTCGGCACGGCAGCATCCTTTGCCTTTTACCTTATCCTGAACCGAAGGTATGGCACTGCCGACACAACGCTTGTCATGCAGTTATATGCGGGGGTGGGCGGTACGCTCACGACTCTCGTCGCCCTGTTCTTCGGCGCGGCCTTTGAAATCAGCGATATGACATTCGGCCTTCCCGCCAACGCCCTGTCGTGGTCTTTGCTGTTCGCGATGGGGGTCATTGCGACAACCGGACACCAGCTGATCACCAATGCGTCGCGCCTTGCCCCCGCCTCGCTGCTGGCGCCGTTTCAATATCTCGAAATCGTCATGGCAGTGCTCATCGGGCTCTTTGTTTTCGGGGAATTTCCCACCGCATCGAAGTGGCTGGGGATCGCCATCATCGTCGCTTCCGGCGCCTATCTGATCTGGCGAGAGGGGAAACGAAAAGCGAGCGAGCCTGCGTATAACTGACAAGAAGCAGTTGAGTAGAACGAAGTTTGGCAATAGAAACAAAGACCTGTTGGGAGGTTTGCTTTGTTCAAAAAGATACTGATTGCCAACCGCGGCGAGATTGCCTGCCGCGTCATCAAAACTGCGCGCAAGATGGGGATTGCCACGGTTGCGGTTTATTCCGATGCGGATCGCGATGCGGTGCATGTGGAGATGGCCGACGAGGCCGTGCATATCGGGCCGGCTGCTGCTGCCGAAAGCTATCTCGTGGCGGACAAGATCATCGCCGCATGCAAGGAGACCGGCGCGGAAGCCGTTCACCCCGGCTACGGGTTTCTCTCCGAGCGGGCCTCCTTTTGCGAGGCACTGGAAAAGCAGGGCATCATTTTCATCGGGCCAAAACCCAAGGCGATCATCGCCATGGGCGACAAGATCGAATCGAAAAAATTCGCCAACGCAGCCAAGGTGAGCACGGTTCCGGGCTTTCTCGACGTCATCACCAACCCGGCCCATGCGGAGCGGATTGCCGGCGAGATCGGCTACCCGGTGATGATCAAGGCTTCCGCAGGGGGCGGCGGCAAGGGCATGCGCATCGCCTGGAACAAATCGGAAGTGCGCGACGGTTTCGAACGCGCGACCTCCGAGGCACGCAGTTCTTTCGGCGATGAGCGGGTTTTCATCGAGAAGTTCATCGTCGATCCGCGTCACATAGAAATCCAGGTGCTGGCGGATGCTTTCGGCAACTCCATCTATCTTGGCGAGCGCGAGTGTTCGGTGCAGCGCCGCAACCAGAAGGTGGTGGAGGAAGCGCCGTCACCCTTTCTGGATGAGGCGACCCGCAAGGCCATGGGCGAGCAGGCGGTGGCGCTGGCCAAGGCGGTGGATTACCAGAGCGCCGGAACGGTCGAGTTCATCGTCGACAAGGACCGCAATTTCTATTTCCTCGAGATGAACACGCGCCTGCAGGTGGAACACCCGGTGACCGAACTGATCACCGGGATCGATCTGGTCGAACTGATGATCCGCATCGCAGCTGGTGAAAAGCTGGCGATCAAACAGGCGGATGTGAAGCTCAATGGCTGGGCTGTCGAAAGCCGGCTCTACGCGGAAGACCCGTATCGCAATTTCCTGCCATCGATCGGGCGGCTGACGCGCTATCGCCCGCCGGCGGAGGGGCCGGTTGGCAAGGCTGTCATCCGCAACGATACGGGCGTGACTGAGGGCTCGGAAATCTCGATGTTCTACGATCCGATGGTCGCCAAGCTCTGTACCTGGGCGCCGACGAGGCTCGAGGCCATCGATGCGATGGCGGATGCGCTGGATACATTCGTCGTCGATGGCATCGCGCACAACATCCCGTTTCTCGCCGCGCTGATGCAGCACCCGCGCTGGCGCGAGGGAAGGCTTTCGACCGCGTTCATCGCCGAGGAATTTCCGGATGGATTCAAGCCGATTTCGCCGTCACCGGACGATCTGGATATCTTGGCGGCGATTGCGCTGGCTGTCGAACTGGTGCGCAAGGAGCGGCTGGATCGGCTCGGCGATCGTTTGCGGCCGCACACGGGCAAGATGCGTACCGAATGGGAAGTGCGCATCAAGGACGATTACGTGCCGATCACGATTGCAAACTGTGCGGCCAAACCGCCGGTGAAGATCGAACTTTCAATTCGTGGCGGCGATGTGATGACCATTCGCAGCGACTGGCAGCCCGGCGATGCCGTATGGAGCGGTTATATCGACAAGCGCGCGGTGAAGGCGCAATTGCGCCCGGTACTCAATGGCATGCGCATCGACTGGCGGGGCATGTCGATCATCGCGCACGCCATGCAGAAGCACGTGGCGGCGCTGGAAAAGCTGATGCCGGTGAAGATACCGCCGGATACGTCGAAACTCTTGCTCTGCCCGATGCCGGGGCTGATCGTCTCGATCAATGTGACCAAGGGTCAGGAGGTCAAGGCGGGCGAGACACTGGCAATCGTCGAGGCGATGAAGATGGAGAACGTCTTGCGCGCCGACCGCGATCTGACAGTGTCGGTGATCAACGCCAAGCAGGGCGATAGCCTGGCGGTGGACGCGGTGATCATGGAGTTCATCTAGAGACCTTTGCCAATCCACCTTTTCTGTCGTCATCCTCGGGCTTGAGCCGAGGACCCATTGGCATGTTCTCGGAATAATGTGGGTCCTCGGGTCAAGCCCGAGGATGACGGCGAGGAGGGGTGAGTTTCAAGAATGCTTGAAACGCACTAACGCTCCACCGCCCCAAACACATCCTCGAAGGCATCATACAAAGCCCGGTCAAGGTCGTGCATATCCACCGGCAGGCCGAGATCGACAAGGCTGGTGACGCCGTGGCCGCGTACGCCGCACGGCACGATGCCGTCGAAATGCGCGAGCTCCGGTTCGACATTGATCGAGATGCCGTGGAAGCTGACCCATTTGCGCAGGCGGATGCCGATGGCGGCGATCTTGTCCTCGGCCGGTGAGCCATCGGGCAGGGCAGGCCGCTCCGGCCGCATCACCCAGACGCCGACGCGATCCTCGCGCCGCTCGCCCCGGACGTTGAACGCGGCGAGGGTGGCGATGATCCATTGTTCGAGCGCGGTGACGAAGGCGCGGATATCCTCCCGGCGCCGCTTCAGATCGAGCATCACATAGGCAACGCGCTGGCCCGGACCATGATAGGTGTATTCGCCGCCGCGCCCCGTCTCGTAAACGGGAAACCTGTCGGAGACGAGGAGATCGCCCGCCTTGGCGCTGGTGCCGGCCGTATAGAGCGGCGGATGCTCGACGAGCCAGACGAGCTCGCGCGCCGTGCCGTCCCTGATCGCCGCAACGCGGCTCTCCATGAAGGCGAGAGCCGCATCATAATCGGTGAGGCCGTCGGCGATCAGCCATTCGACGGGGGGCGACAAGTCCCGGGCGAGGAATGCGGGGGCGAGATCGTCGCGGTTGGTCTTCATGATGCGAAATTCATATCCGGTTGTGGTTGGCTGCGCCGAACGTTTGGCGATATTCAGAATGGGTGCGCCGGATATGGACCTTTTCTCAGGCAATTTCCAGTCGGATGGGAGCTTGGGCGTGTTTCGCCCGCATTGATGAAAAACAATTGCGATAGTCGACGATAGGGCTTGTTTAGCTGAAACCTATTTGCTACTAGCGCCAAGCCGACATGTTCGGCTTCTACCACAGTGCGGTCGTGGCGGAATTGGTAGACGCGCAGCGTTGAGGTCGCTGTGTCGAAAGACGTGGAAGTTCGAGTCTTCTCGACCGCACCATTCTCACTTTATAAAGTGATGATTGTATTGCAAAAAATGGCGGCCATGTGCCGCCATTTTGCGTTTTACCCGACTAACCCGGCGGGTATGGCAAACCTCTGTGCAAGGTTGTTACCGTAACGTACTTGCGCCTCCAGTAAACATGGACGAAGCTACGGGAACGCCAGATCTTCGCAGACTATAGCTGCGTCGTTGAAACTGCGAATAAGCAGTTGGATCAGAAGCGTTTTCTGGAGCACCGACAATGATAGTCGCCACGAGCCAGAGGTCCAGGCCATGACCTTGTCCATCCCCGTTTTCAGGAGCCTGAGGGGATATCGAGCCAGTTGGCTACCGAGTGATATATCGGCCGGGCTCGCCGTTGCCGCAGTTGGCTTGCCAAGTGCCATTGCCTACCCGGCGATTGTCGGCCTGCCTCTGGAAACGGGACTCTATGCAAGCATAGCGGCTCCGATAGGTTACGCGTTGTTCGGTCCTTCCAGGATCCTGATAGTCGGCCCGGACGCGGCAACCATGACCGTGCTGGCCGCGGCCGTAACATCGATCGTAGCATCCGTGCCAGCGGACGCAGCGGTAGACCGTGCCATGGTTGCATCGCTGATCGCACTCGTTGTCGGCGCGATATGCCTGGCAGCTCGTCTGTTGCATCTCGGCGTTGTGGCAACGTTTCTTTCGCGCCCGATCCTCGTCGGTTTCTTTGCCGGTATTTCCGTATCGATCATCGTTGGACAGATTGGCCGCCTGACAGGGTTGTCCATTCAAGCGGACGGGCTCATAGCGCCGTTCCTCGAACTCATTAATGAGAGCGCCGCCATAAATTGGCCTTCGCTTCTGCTCGGGTTGTCCATGTTCATTATTTTGCAGGTGGTCAGGGCTTCGCGCCTGCCCGTACCGGGCCCGGTCATTGTCGTTGTGGTTTCGGCCATCCTGTCGGTACTTTTCAATTTCCAGCAGATGGGCATTGCCGTTGTCGGCGACATCCCCTTTGCGCTGCCATCCATCTCGATACCTTCTGTAGCCGCACTTCCACTGGATCAAATTGTGCTGGGCGCAGCGGCTGTTTTTCTGGTCAGCTTCGGATCGGGCATTGTTGCAGCCCGCAGTTTCGCGGGGCGCTCCGGTGAACATGTCGACGCCAATCAGGAACTGATCGGGCTGGGCGCGGGCAATATTGCCGCTGGCCTCTTTGGGGCATTTCCGATCAGCGCGTCGGACTCCCGGACGGCGATCTCTTTATCGGCAGGCGGCAAATCTCAGGTGGTAGGGCTTGTCTCGGCTGCAGCGCTGATAGCCACGCTACTCTATTTTAGCGATGCGATGCGGATTCTCCCCATCCCCGCACTTGGTGCCATTCTGGTAGCCGCTGCCATCAGCCTGATCGATATCGCAGAGTTGCGACACATCTGGCGTATCAGCCGCACCGAGTTCGTTTTTGCGCTTATCACCATGTGGGGAGCCATAAGCTTCGGTGTACTTGCCGGGGTGGTGATCGCTATCGCCGCAACGCTTGTTCACCTCGTGCGTCAGATGATGTTTCCGCGGGATGCTCTACTCGGCCGTCTCGGCAGTCGTGACGGCCTCTACAAGCTGCACCGCTTTCCTGAGGCCCGCCCGATCCCGGGTCTCGCCCTCTATATAATCCAGGGCAGCCTGTTGTTTTTCAATGCCGACTACGTTCGGGAGCGCATCAGAACCATTGCCTCCGGTTTACCTGCCGGGACCCGCTGGTTCGTTATTGACGCGAGTGCAATTGCCCAGATCGACAGCACAGCGCTTGCCATGCTCGATGATATCAGAGGCGATCTGGCAGCGGACGGAATGACACTGGGCATCGCCGAGCTGCACGCGGAGGTGAAGATGATGCTCGAACGGAGCGGTCTCCTGGACCGCATCGGTCCACAATATGTTTTTGAGGATGTGGAGGATGCAATCCGCGGCTTTGAGGCCCGGCAGAACGGACTTTCCGAGGGAACGGTTGCAGCTTCACAAGGACTTCAAGTGCAGACACCAGAGGGAGGATAATGTGATGAACAAACACGACAATACATTGCAGGAAGAGGAGCATGTCGAGCACAAGAAGCTCGGCAAGGACCGATACAACAAGCAGATGAAAAAGCTTCAGATCGAGCTGGCGCATCTGCAGGCATGGGTGAAGAAATCCGGAGCACGCGTCATCATCCTGTTCGAGGGCCGTGATGCGGCGGGAAAAGGCGGCATGATCAAACGGATCACGGAGCGGGTAAGCCCGCGCGTGTTCCGCGTCATTGCGCTTCCTTCGCCAAGCGACCGGGAGAAATCGCAGATGTTCATGCAGCGCTACATTCAACATTTTCCGGCGGCGGGCGAGATCGTGATCTTCGACAGGAGTTGGTACAACCGCGCAGGCGTTGAGCGCGTCATGGGTTTCTGTTCCGGAAAGACAACGCGACGGTTTCTTGAACTTACCCCGCTCTTTGAGGCGGCGATTGTTGAAAGCGGCATCATATTACTCAAGTATTTCCTCACTGTCGGCGAGGAAGAGCAGGAGCGCCGGTTCCGCCGTCGCATCGACGACCCCTTGCGCCAGTGGAAACTCAGTCCGATGGATGTCACGTCGTATCAACGCTGGTGGGACTATTCACGCGCTTACGACGAGATGCTCAAGGTGACGGACAGGCCCGATGCTCCGTGGTGGATTGTGCCGTCCGACGACAAGGAGCGCGCGCGCATCAACTGCATTTCGCACATCCTCAAGTCGATCCCCTACGAACGGGTCAAGTTTGACGAGCCGGATCTCGGCAAGCGGCAAAAGCGGCCCAACGACTATGTCGCGCCAGAGGCTACCGCTGCCGTGGTCCCCGACGTGCTTTGAAGACGATATCCGTCAAACACTTCGTCCATCAGAAGGATCAAGAAGATGCCAGAGAAAAAAGAACATCTAGATATGAACGCGATGCCCCCAAGCGCAGAGGAAATTCGCAAGGAAGTCATTCGGCGTGCAAGGGAGGAAGACGAAAAACAGGCGAAAGCAAAGGCAGTACAGGAGAAGAAGGCTACCGACTTCGCTGAAGATTTCCTCAAGAACCACGTCAGCGAAGCAGACGTTCTCGCGGTTCGCCGGCTTGTGGCAAATGCTGTCCAGGCGGGGAAATTCGAGGCCATGGTCTACAGCTTCTCATCGGACCTTTGCTCGGACAGCGGTCGCGCAATAAACAGCGGCGACAAAGACTGGCCGGAAACACTGCAAGGCAAGGCAAAGGAATTTTATGAACGCTATCAGAAACTTGCCAAGCCGCAGGGTTTCAAGCTCAAGGCGATGGTCATCAGTTTCCCCGGCGGAATGCCCGGCGATGTCGGCTTTTTCCTGAACTGGGGTTCAGATCGCGTTTGAAGCGGCTTTGTTGATGTCGCCAATCCATGCGATGACCGCTGCAGGCGGTAAGCGATATTTGCCCAGAAGTCGGGAGGGAGAAAATGCCGTCTGTTGTTCACGATGCCGGGAAGGTCGGCAAGAGAGAAAGCTCGCGTATAAGGGTCAGTCGGATCATTGGAACGACCATTGCCCTGACCCTCGTGCTCGGCGCGAGCTTCGGTAACCTTGCGCTCGCAGAAGAGCCGACCTTCGCCAAACTTCAGGCAATGTGCAGAGACAGGAAAGATGAGCTGAAACACGGTTTTTGCATCGGGTTTCTTGAAGCTGTCGCCCTGCGTGTTGCAAAGGAAAACAAGCATTGCGCACTGCTTCAGAGATATATCGACAGTCCCAACGCAAATCTTGCGTTCTCCGATTTGATAGCCGATCTGGATCCGATGGAATATTCCGGCAGCGCTCTCAGATCGGTGGAAAAATTCTTTCTCAACAGGGGCTGCAACTGACTGAGGGAGATTTGCGAAGATTCTCGGCAGGCATTTGAAAATGACGTTAAAGGGAAACTCTTAATGTTAGCAAGTTGCGATGAAAAGGGTGGTCCATCTCGACCGCATTTCATCTGACGCTGATTGCCTTGCAAAAATGGCGACCTGTGCCGCCATTTTGCCGATCACGCCTTTTACGCGCCGCAGTCGCGACCGAACCTCGTGATCTGAATGCAGGTTAGGGATGAGGCGGAAATTCAGTAATTGTCGTTTGCTCATTTCCACGCGTCTGCACGAGCTTCCAACTGGTTACCAAGCCAAGGGCACCTATCGGCCCAGCGATATGAACCAGACCGGTACCCATGTCTATCGGGACTGTGCCTGGGTTGTGGTTGACCACCAAATAATCAGAATCCGCGGACATAGCGATGCTGCCAGCATTTGCGTTGGTCACAACAAAGCTGGTAGACGCGATTTTCGCATCTACAACTATCTTGCAATTATTAAGAACGAAGAGTCTGTCATTATTGCTCGGAGCGTATGGCACTGCATTCAAATCGTCCAGATTGACAATATACATGTCCAAATCTTCGTCTTCACCCCAACCAAAGAAAAAACCGTGGAATGATACCCCGTTACGATTCGCGATAACAAAGCTACCTGGTTGCGTATCGACCACTTTCTGGAATTTGCCGTTCTTCTGAATCATTACATTCTCCCACGTTTTGTTTTTAGTTTGCCTGTGCGGTCCCAATCGACCATCACAGGGCCCAGTTGATCCACTGCTACGGCAATACTCACTAGTATTGTGCGTGTGTATAGATTGTATGAAATCGGTTTCAACTTTCGCGGCTTTTATCCCGCGTTATCGAATCTGGAAATTCGAACCTCCATTGAAATACCAGGGCAATCTATCAGCCTGTCACGCCGGACATTTAAGTGCTATCCACAACCCCGAGCAAGCATCGGGGAGGCTTTGATGATCAGAATTTTGTTGCCTTATATTTTTCAACTATCGTCGGCGTTTGAGCCGCTGACAACACTGCCTACGGGAAAGTTTAATGTAGATACTGCATCAAAGATGTTTCAGGCGGAGCAAACTTTGGATGGGTTTCTCAATCAGTCAGTTTTCGCTTCAAGCATTCGAAGTTCCCGAGAATTAGGCATGCGTCTCCTTCAAGCGATACGCGATGAAACCTCCAACAGTGATTTCGATCGAGAAATTCAATGGTTTACTGTGAACACAATTTCGAACCTCTATTATCAATTCAAGACCGTGCTACTTGCGGAGTTGGGTGTTCTTCCTGCTTTTTTTGTGTCGCAGAAACAGGCGTACGATTCTTCAACATTACTCGATTCTGGCGAAAAACTCTTTCCCTCTGATATGCCTACCAAAGTACCGGAGGCGGTATTCGATGCGCGGGAAGCTGCAAAAGCCTTGGCGTTTGAACTAGGAACTGCGTCAGCATTTCACAGCTTTCGTGTTGTCGAATCTGTTCTGCGCAAGTACTACCATCAGGTCACCGGAGGCGCAGCTGAACCGGCTCTACGAACGATCGGGGCATTTACCAATGCTTTGAAGGATAAGGCAGACCCGCGAATATTATCCGCGTTAAACCAACTGAAAGATTTGCACCGCAATCCGACGATCCATCCCGAGGTAATTGTAACAGTTGATCAAGCTGGCTCCATACTCGGAATGGCCCACAGCGCTGTGTCGTCAATGCTTAATGAAATGGAAGTTCCAGATCCGACTACACTAACAGCGATTGCTGGTCATTAGACGCAATGAAAACGGACGGAAACTGCGCGTCGATGCGGTTCGATTGTTAGTGCATTCTGGGCCACATATCACGCCATAAGAATGGTGCGTTAAGCGGAAACGGCGAAGTGGACAGTGCGTCTCGACCACCCATTCTTACTCAAATTAAAATAGCACCAGCCCAAATCGGGCAGGCCGCGATATATCAGGTGGCGGCTCCGTACCAGAACACGTCGCGGGGGAGAAACTGAATAGGCCGCGACAAGGTTAGGATCATTCCAGACAGAGGGAATCTGGACAAAGGGAATCTGGTCCATTGGCATCACATGACGATCCGCTGCTGCAACCCTATCAGCTCAAACATCTGCGGCTCAAAAACCGCATCATGTCGACCAGCCACGAGCCGGCCTATTCCGAAGACGGCATGCCGAAGGAGCGCTACCGGCTCTATCACGCCGAAAAGGCCAAGGGCGGTATCGCGCTGACGATGACGGCGGGGTCTGCGGTCGTCTCGCGCGAGTCGCCGCCGGCCTTCGGCAATCTCCATGCCTACAAGGATGAGATCGTGCCCTGGCTGCGCGAACTCAGCGATGATTGCCATGAGCACGGCGCTGCGGTGATGATCCAGCTGACGCATCTTGGCCGCCGCACCAGCTGGAACAAGGCGGACTGGCTGCCGGTGGTTTCGGCTTCTCCTATACGGGAGCCTGCGCACCGCGCCTTTCCGAAGGAAGCGGAGGAATGGGACATCGAGCGTATCATCGGCGATTATGCCTCTGCTGCGCAGCGTATGCAGGCGGCGGGGCTCGATGGCATCGAGTTCGAGGCCTACGGGCATCTGATGGACGGTTTCTGGTCGCCAGCCACCAATCATCGCGACGATGACTATGGCGGATCGCTGGACAACCGGCTGCGCTTCACCTGGGCCGTGATCGATGCAGTGCGCAAACTGGTCGGCCCGGATTTCATCGTCGGCATTCGCATGGTGGCGGACGAGGATTGGGAGCAGGGGCTTTCGAAGGAAGAGGGCGTCGAGATCGCCCGGCGCATCGCGGCTTCCGGCAAGTTCGACTTTTTGAACATCATTCGCGGCCACATCGATACGGACGCGGCGCTGAACGAGGTTATTCCGATCCAGGGCATGCGGTCGGCGCCGCACCTGGATTTTGCCGGTGAAATTCGCCAGCTAACGAAATTTCCGACATTTCACGCGGCGCGTATCGCCGATGTGGCGACGGCGCGCCACGCGGTGGCCGAGGGCAAGCTCGACATGGTCGGGATGACGCGGGCGCATCTCGCCGATCCGCATATCGTGCGCAAAATCATGGCGGGCGATGAACATCGCATCCGGCCCTGCGTCGGCGCCACCTATTGCCTCGACCGGATCTATGAGGGCGGTGAGGCGCTGTGCGTGCACAATGCGGCGACCGGGCGCGAGCAGACCATGCCGCATGTGATTGCGAAGGCGCAGACCGCACGCAATGTGGTGGTCGTCGGCGCGGGCCCGGCAGGGCTCGAGGCTGCGCGCGTTGCGGCCGAGGGCGGTCACAGGGTCTCGGTGCTGGAGGCATCGGATCAGGCGGGCGGGCAGGTGCGGCTCGCATCGCAAAATCCGCGGCGCAAGGAGATGATCGGCATTGTCGATTGGCGGCTGGACGAACTCGAACGGCTCGGCGTTTCAATGCGCTACAATGTCTGGGCGGAAGCCGGCGACGTGCTGGGGCTTGAGCCCGATGTGGTGGTTATCGCTACCGGCGGTCTGCCGCAAAACCCGCCATTGACGGCGGGCGATGATCTGGTGGTCTCGAGCTGGGATATTCTGGCGGGTGCGGTGAAGCCGGGCGAGAATGTGCTGCTCTACGACGACAATGGCGGGCACCAGGGCATGAGCGCGGCCGAAATGATCGCGCGGGCCGGTTCAAAGCTGGAACTTGTCAGTCCAGAGCGGTTTTTCGCGCCGGAGATGGGCGGCATGAACCACGTGCCCTACATGCGCGCCTTTCAGGAAACGGGCGTGCGCGTGACGATCAATACGCGGCTTGTCAGCGTCACCCGCAACGGCAACCAGCTTGTCGCGACGCTCGGCTCGGATTTTGCGCCGGAGTATCGCGAGGAGCGGTTGGTCGATCAGGTGGTTGTCGAGCACGGCACTTTGCCGATCGATGATCTCTACCGCGAGTTGAAGCCATTGTCGCGCAATGGCGGCGCCGTGGATTACGACCGGCTGGTCAATGGCGGCGCGATCTTTCCGGTGCGGGGAGAGGGCAAGTTCGATCTGCTGCGCATCGGCGATGCTGTCCACGCCCGCAACATCCACGCGGCGATTTATGATGGGCTGAGATACGCCACAAGGTTTTAGCGGGGCTATTTCCCGCCTTGTGGGGGAGATAGGATTTTCTTGGGTTTAGCCCTTGCTAAATCCTTAGAAGATCCAAGAGAGGGGATGGTGTAGAGAGTTTGAAATCCCCTCTCTGGCGATTTCTAGCACTTAGCTGAAGAAGCTAAGATGCTGAAATCGCTTTCTCTCCCACAAGGGGAGAGATAATCGGCATCGGCTGTCTGCTTACTTGATTGCGGCCTTGATCTTTTCTGCAGCATCTTCGCTGACCCATTTTGTCCAGACAGGCTCATTGTTCTTCAGGAAGTATTTCGCGCCGTCTTCCCCTGTCGCCTGATTGTCGGTCATCCAGGCCAGAAGCGTGTTGACGGTCTTGTTGTCCCACGAGCGGGCCTTGAGATAATCCATCGCCGGACCGGACGTTTCGCTGAATTTCTTGGTGACAACCGTATCGACTTCGGCGATTTCCCAATCGTTCTTCTTCGGGTCCGGGCAATCGGCAACCGTGTTGCAGCGCTTCCATTCGGCGGAATCGAATTTCGCGCCATGGTCGAGCTTCACCATCGGATATTTGCCAAGGAGCGCAGTCGGTTCCCAATAATAGCCGATCCAGCCTTCCTTGCGCTCGTAGGCTTTTGCCAGCGCGCCATCGAGGCCGGCGGCGGAACCCGTGTCGACGAGCGTGAAGCCCTTCTTTTCGGCATCATAGGCCTTGAAGAACTGCGTGGTTGCGACGGTGCCGCCCCAGCCAGCAGGTCCATTGAACACGGCGCCCTTGGAGGGATCCTCAGGGGCGGGGAAGAGTTCGGGATGCTTCAGCGCATCATCGATCGTCTTGATGTCGGGGTGGGCGTCGGCGAGATATTTCGGGATCCACCAGCCCTGTACACCGCCGTCCGAGAGCGACTTGGAGGCGTAGACGAGCTTGCCGTCGGCAACTGCCTTATCCATGATATCGCGCATGAAATCGACCCAGCCTTCAGGGGCAATATCGGGCTGGCCCTTTTCCGTCATGGAGGTCAGGGTAGGGATCGTGTCACCCTGAATGATTTCAGCCTGGCAACCATAACCCGTTTCGAGAATGATCTTGTCGAGATTGGCGAGTACTTCCGCCGACTGCCAGTTCATGCTGGCGATGGTGACGTTGCCGCACTCGGCAGCCGATGCACCGCCTGCGGCGCCGAGCAGCGCGAACGCCATGACGCCGCTCATCAATAATGCTTTCATGAGATATCCCCTTTTGTTGATTTTGTTGGTGTGGAAAGGTTGTTCAACGATAGTCTTACGCCAGACAGGCAAGAAGCCCGGATGCGGCAAAGGCTTGATTTTTTGCGACGCCGCCATCAATTCTTGGGTAGGCCGCCGGGCAATCCACTAACCGAACAGTTTCTCATCGATTTCAATGAGATATGGCGTTTTTCTCGCCTTGGCTTCGAGCAAGGCGGCAGGCAATTTTTCGAGATTGTCCAGACGCTTTGACGGAACGCCGTAAGCCTCCGCGATTTTCAGATAGTCGGGTGCTGATGGGCGTACACCAACCGGGTCGATATCGACCTCGACCATGGCACGTTCGATTTCCTGATAGCCCTGATTGTTCCAGACAATGAAAATGACAGGCACACGCTCATCGACCGCCGCGCCGAGTTCGCCGAGGACGAACTGGAAGCCTCCATCACCGACGATGCAGATCGTCGATGTTTCCGGCTTTCCCAGCGATGCGCCGATGGCGGCCGGCGGGCCAAAGCCAAGCGCACCGAACCCTGTGGCGGCATTGAAATATCCGCCGACGCGGTCATGATCGTAGTACAGATTGCCCGCATAGATGGCCTGCGTGGAATCGCCGACGATGAGCGAAGCTGGCAAAGTATCGCGCAAGGTATCGAGGAAGCGGACCATGCCCTGGTAGCGCTGGCCGATATGAGCCCAAGCCGCATCGCGCGTTTGCCTGGCGCGCTCTACGCCGGAATGGGAATTGCGGCGTTCGGGAAGGGCGGCCGCAAGTACCTCGACCGTTTCCCTGGCCGAGGCTTCGATCGGCATGAAGGCCGGATGGCGGTCGAGTTGTCCCGCGTCGATATCGATGCGCACGAGCCGTTTCAGCTCAGGAAAACCACCATCGCCGTACATGTCGTAGTCTGTCGGGCCCATCTCCGTGCCAATCGCGATTACAAGGTCACTATTGGCAAGTAGTTCGCGGCAGGGCTTCAGACTGGGGCTGGCCGGTATGAGCAGGGGGTGAGCGTGCATGATGCCGCGTGCATTGGTCGTCGCGATGATCGGCGCGTCGAGCTTCTCCGCCAGGGCTTGCAGGGCGCTGGCAGCAGCCTTGGCGCCGCCGCCGATCAGGATCACCGGCCGCTCGGCGCCGAGGCAAAGGCGCGTCAGTTCCGCCATGGTCTCGGCCGAAGCGTGCGGGATCGGTGCATCGGAGGACAGGCGTTCCGCGCCACCCAGCTGCAGCGCCATCACGTCCAGCGGAATCTCTATATGGACGGGACCGGGACGGCGCGAGGCAAACAGGGCAAAGGCTCTGGCGAGCACGATGGGCAGCTCGTCGGGCTTTTCGATGCGATGGGAGAACATCGCGACAGTCTGCAACATGGCGCGCTGATTGGGCAGTTCGTGCAGGAAACCCATGCCCTTGCCGAGCGAATCACGCTGGTTCACGCCGGAAATGACCAGCATGGGGATCGAGTCGGCGCGGGCCTGACCCATCGCGGTTATCGTATTGGTGATGCCCGGGCCGGTGATGACGAAAGCAACGCCGGGCTTGCCGGTGGCTCTCGCGTAACCATCGGCCATGAAGCCCGCACCCTGTTCGTGGCGCGGCGTGATGTGACGGATCTTCGAACCGGCGAGGCCGCGGTAGAGCTCGATGGTGTGGACTCCGGGAATGCCGAAAACCGTATCTACATCATAGGATTCGAGCAAGTGGACGAGGGCTTCACCGACAGTGGTCATGCGGATTTCCGTTGTTGCAGGCGCGATGCGAGGCGGACGATACCGGCGCAGGCGGCGTCGATCTTGTCATCGGCAATGCTGAGGCTCATGCGAAGATAGCCCGCAAGGTTGTCGCCGAAGGACTCGCCCGGCATGACCGCGACGAGCTCCTCTTCGAGAAGGCGCATCGCGAATTCTTGTCCGGACAGCCCGGTTGCACGAATATCGGCAAGAATGAACATGCCGGCTTGCGGAATTTTGGCAACGATGCCTGCCTTGCCATCCAGACGTTCCGAGATGCGCTGGGCGCGGCGCAGAAAGCTCTCGCGCATCGTGGCCGCCGCGGTGGATGGGCGGCTGAGCGCATAGGCCGTCATGTCGGCGATGAAGGGTTGTCCGCCGAAAAGCATGGATTCGGACAGCGGCAGCAGGCGCTCCGTGAATTCCTTCGGGGCGATGCACCAGCCGCTGCGGAAGCCCGGAGCGGCATGGGATTTCGAGATAGAGGCAACGGCAATCGTGCGATCGGCAAGTTCCGCCCGGTCCAGCGGCGACGCGAACGTGCCGTTGTAGATCATCAGTTCATAAACTTCATCGGACACGATCCAGAGATTGTGCCTGATGCAGACTTCGCCGATTTCGGCTATCTCCGCGGCGCTGAGGACAGCGCCGGTGGGATTGTGAGGACTGTTGAGCAGCAAGACCCTGGATCTGGGCGTGATGACCTTTTCAAGGTCTGCGGCCTGCATACGGAAGCCTTTTTCGGGCCGCAGCGGGACGGAAACACGCGTCGCGCCGGTTGCCCGGACAACGCCGTCATAGGTCGCGTAGAGCGGATCGCCGGTGATGATCTCGTCGCCTTCCTCGGCAAGTCCCATCATGACCATCGACAAGGCGGTTTGCGTGCCGGAGAAACACATGATGTTTTCCGGACCAATCTGGCGTCCCGTGCGTGCGGTGTATTTCGCCGAAAGCGCGGCGAGCAATGCGGGTTCGCCGCGACCGCTGGAATAGCCGGTGCGGCCAGCGCGCATCGCCCGTTCGGCGACGTCGATCATGTCGGTCGGCGTCGGAATGTCAGGCTCACCGATGGTCAATTCGATGATCTCGTGTCCCGCCTGCTTCATCTGGCGAGCACGGAAATGGACAGCCCATTTGTCGGATCCAAGTCCGGCCAGACGGTCGGTGACAGACGCATAGCGCATCATATCGCGCCTCCTTTTTCAGGATTGAGAGAAATTGCAAGAACGGCTTCGATAGCGGCTATACCGGTCTCGGCCAACTCTCCTTCGGCAAAAATATCACCCGCAAGACAACCTTCAAGCCAAAGCCCGTCGATAATCGCGTTGACGGCGATGGCGTGGCGGCGGGTATGAATTGGCTCCGCCGGCTTGCCGGCGGCGAGCAACGCTTCGCGGATGAGTGCTTCCAGCTCGTCGCGGAAGCCAAGATAGCCGTCGCGGTGCGCCAAAGCCATGGCTGGATCGGCGTGAACCATGCCAATGAATCCGGCCCACAGGGAAAGATTGTTGGGATCCATGATCGGCTGACCGAGGTTGGCCTTCACGAAAGCATTGAGACGGTCACGCGGATCATCGGCGGCACTCTTCAGTGCATCGCTTGCCTGAACAGTCATGCGGTTCATGACCGCGCGATAGGCCGCGCCGATAAGATCGTCCTTGGCCGGAAAATAATAGCGGATGAGACCGGCAGTTACATCGGCGCGCAGAGCGATCTCGCGCACAGTTGCGCCAGCGAGGCCGCGCTCAGCCACACATTCGAGCGTCGCCGCGATCAGATCCTCGCGGCGCTTGTCTTCGCCCTCGCGGCGGAAGCTCTTGCGTGTGGTAGAGCGGGACTCCGTCATTGGCGCCAGACGGGGCGGGTCAGGCAGGTGGGGCCGCCCTCGCACGCAATGCACAGGGCATCGGCCTCGAATGTGGTGACTGTGCAGCCCGCAGCTTCCATGGCGGCCTTGGTCTTTTCAAAACCGGCGACGGCGATCACCTCGTAAGGGGCAGTCGGCAAAACATTCAGGTTAAGCCCGTTGCTCGCGGCGAACTCTTCTTCCGGTGCCACGACGAGGCGGATGCCGCGCTCCTTCAGGAGTTGGTAGAAGGCGGCAGGCAGCAGTGGCAGGTGCACCAGCGCCAGATCCTCGGCCAATGGGGAAATGATCGACATCAGATGCAGGCAGGCTTCTTCGCCATGCCAGAGCGGCAGATCGAAGCCAAGGACAGTGATGCCGAGAGGCTTCAGGATGGCTGAAAGCTGTTCGATGCCGGACTGATTGGTGCGGACACCGCGCCCGATCGCCAAGGTATTGCTATCGACCCAGACGCAATCGCCGCCTTCCACGGTGCCCGGCGCTTCGATGCGGCCGAGAACAGGCACATCCATCTCGCGGTAGGTTTCGTGATGCAGATCGGGCTCATCGAGGCGCAGGTTCTTGCCCATGCGCAGGAGGACGGCGCCTTTATCTGTGACGAGCGACGGGTCGTGGGTGAATATCGAATCCGATAGCGCGTCATTGCCGTCGCGTATCCAGGTAATGTCGGCACCGGACCGGGCGACAAGATCGGCGAAGACCTTGTGCTGCTCGGACGCCCGGCGCGGATCGAACTGCGGGCCATAGTGCCAGACGTCACGCTCGGCACCGGCCATGACCCTGTCCGGCATGCGCATTATGACGCGTTTCAAGGGAAGGGCCATCGACTGCGAACCGAATGTCATGTTTTGGGGGTGCTCTCGAAAAATTGCTGGTCTGTGTATTTATACGCTTGCATAATTAGAGCGCAAGTGGTGTGATGGGCTAAATTCGGGCAATCAAGACCCATGCTGACAAAAGAGGCGGATCGAATAACTGATGATTGAGCAAGCACGACAGCTATGCGCGGGAATCCCGGAATGACGGCGACTGTAGCCGTTGCGGCCGATCCTTTCCAACCGGGCGCGGCTGAACAGGCTGAAGCTATTCACATCGAGAACCTGCACAAGCGGTTCGGCGCGCTTGAAGTGCTCAAAGGCGTTTCCATGTCCGCCAAGGACGGCGATGTCGTCGCCATGATCGGCGGCAGCGGCTCGGGCAAGTCGACATTCCTGCGCTGCATAAATTTCCTTGAAAATCCCACCAGCGGCGTCATTCGCATCAATGGCGAAGATGTCAAAATGGTCAGCGACGGTCACGGCGGTCAGGTGCCGGCCAATCGCCGCCAGATCGAGCGCATTCGCAGCCGGCTCGGCATGGTGTTCCAGAATTTCAACCTGTGGCAGCACATGACGCTGATCCAGAATGTCATCGAAGTGCCGGTGCACGTGCTCGGCATGAAGCGCGACGAGGCGATGGCCATCGGCGAGCAGCTTCTCGAGCGGGTCGGCCTTTCCGCCAAGCGCGATGTCTATCCCGCCTATATGTCCGGCGGACAGCAGCAGCGCGGTGCCATCGCGCGGGCGCTGGCCATCCAGCCGCGTGTGATGCTGTTCGACGAGCCGACTTCGGCGCTCGACCCCGAGCTTGTCGGCGAGGTTCTGAAGGTTATAGCCGATCTTGCGAAAGAGGGCCGGACGATGCTGCTGGTCACCCACGAGATGAAGTTCGCCCGCGAAGTGGCGAGCCATGTGATGTACCTGCACAATGGAATCGTCGAAGAGGAAGGGCCTCCGGAAGAATTATTCGGATCGCCAAAATCTGAACGTTTGAAACAGTTTATCCGAACTATTTCATAAGTGACTAATAGCAATACAGGGAGCAACCCTGGGGAACAGTTGAACCAATGGAGATGAGAATGAAGTCTTTTCTGAAAACAACGGCAGCAGCCGTTGTGCTTGTGGTTGCCGGCCTTGGCGCAGCCAATGCCGAACAGGTCAAGGTTGGCATCGCCGCCGAACCCTATCCGCCTTTCGCGTCGCCCGATGCATCCGGCAAATGGCAGGGCTGGGAAATCGACATCACCATGGCAATGTGTGAAGCGGCCAAACTTGATTGCGTCATCACGCCGGTTTCGTGGGACGGTATCATTCCGGCGCTGACGACGAAGAAGATCGACATCATTGCAGCTTCGATGTCGATCACCGCGGAACGCGAGAAGACGATCGATTTTTCGGACAAGTACTACAATACCCCGACGTTGATTCTCGGCTCCAAGGAAGAGAAGATGGACGCGACACCCGAAGGTCTGAAGGGCAAGATCCTTGGCGTGCAGGTTTCGACCGTGCACCAGGCCTATGCGAAGAAGCATTTCGCTGACACCGCGGCCGAGATCAAGGAATATCAGACTCAGGATGAGGCCAACCAGGATCTGGCAGCTGGACGTATTGACGCCACCCAGGCCGATGGACTGGCGCTGCAGACCTTTGCTGACACGCCTGAAGGCAAGGCTTGCTGCGACATCAAGGGCAAGGTCGCCGATGATCTGGAGATCCTCGGACCGGGCGTTGGCGTTGGCATACGCAAGGGCGACACTGCGATGAAGGAAAAGTTCAACGCGGCGATCAAAGAAATCAGGGCCAACGGGAAGTATGACGAAATCTCGAAGAAGTACTTCACCATTGACATGTATGGCGGCTGATTGAGTTTGGGCCGGCGTTGGGTTTCCAACTCCGGCCTTTTTATTGTTCGAAACCTGCATTTGACGCTGAATCGAGGACGGCTTGGCCGACGCATCGATTATCCCCGCCGGAATTACCGGCATGTTCGATCTTCTATCTCCTGTTGCGCCAGGGTGGGGTGCCAATCTCTTGCGCGGGTTGGTGCGGTCCCTGCAGATTGCCTTCGGCGCGTTCGGCATGGGCCTGATTATCGGAACATTCGGCTCATACGCGAAACTCTATGGCGGCCCGATCGCACGCGATCTGGCCGCAATCTATACGACGCTGGTGCGGGCAATTCCCGAGCTGGTGATGATTATCCTGCTTTATTATGCGGGGACGGACCTGATCAACCGTATCCTTGAGGGGATGGGCTATCAGCGCGTCGATATCAGCGGGCTCGTTGCCGGTATCGTGGTGCTCGGTTTTGTCCAGGGTGCCTATGCGACGGAAGTGCTGCGGGGCGCAATCAAAGCCATCCCGCAAGGCGAGATCGAGGCGGCGAGGGCCTACGGCATGTCGCCTGTGCTGATGATGCGCCGCATCACGCTGCCGGCGATGTTGCCGCACGCGTTGCCCGGACTTGCCAATCTCTGGCTCATTTCAACGAAGGACACAGCGCTGCTGGCAGTCGTGGGCTTCAGCGAACTGACGCTGGAAACACGTCAGGCCGCCGGGACGACGAAAGCCTATATGACGTTCTACCTCGCCGCCGGTGCGCTCTATCTGTTCATTACGCTGTTCTCCAGTGTCATTCTGGAATGGGTTGAGAAACGGGCGCGGCGCGGCATGCCTTCGGTGAAGGAGGCGCGCTGATGTCCAATGCGCTTGGCGAAAGCGAAATTGAAGTTCCGATAGAGACCTTTCCTATTCACAAGGAAAAGGACGCAAGCAGTCTGGCAAGCAAGCTACCGCCGCATCGCATCGTGCTTATTCTCATCGGGTTGGCGCTTGTGGCTTCGGCGGCGTTGTTCATGCGCTGGGACTGGCTGCCGCAATATGGCGGTCTGATCTTGCAGGGTCTGTGGCGGACGATCTGGATACTGGTCGTGACCGTCGTCCTTGGTTTTCTGCTGGCGGTGCCCCTGGGATTGGCGCAGGCATCCGGCCCGGCGTTCCTGGCCATTCCGGCGCGTGCGTTCTGTACGGTCATTCGCGGTACGCCGCTGCTCGTGCAGCTTTGGCTGCTCTATTACGGCCTCGGGTCGCTGTTCCCGCAATATCCGTGGATCAGAGGATCCGAGCTCTGGCCTTACCTGCGACAAGCGTGGCCCTATGCCGTCCTTGCCTTGACGCTGTCTTACGCCGGCTATGAGGGCGAGGTGATGCGGGGCGCCTTTGCGGGTGTTCCCAAGGGTCAACTGGAGTCCGCGCGCGCTTTCGGCATGCCGCGCTTTACCATCTTTCGCCGTATCTGGTTGCCACAAGCCATTCACAGGGCGCTGCCGACGCTGGCGGGCGAAGCCGTGCTGCAGCTGAAATCCACACCGTTGGTCGCGACGATTACTGTCGTCGATCTATACTCGGTTGCATCGCGCGTCAGGCAGGATACGTTTCTTACATACGAACCGCTGCTTTTGCTGGCGGTGGGCTATCTCGTGATCACGGGTATCATCGTCATGCTGTTCCGGCGCGTGGAAAGACTGATACCGTCGAAGCTTGGTTGAGCGTTTTCTCGTGGTGGCGCAAATGACGGGACTTATGTCGCAAGTGTTGGAGGCGTGTCGCTGAGCAGATGCGCATAGTGTGGGCAAAAGGAACACCTCGCAAAAGACGAGAAAATGGGACGCGTATCACCGGCGGTGCAAAGCCGGTGAGCATTCGCCATTTTCCGACTCTTTGACGAGGCGAAGGGTGATAATGCGGACAGTCGAGACTTTTCAGCATAATATCCACGAGCACGCCGATATGGGCATCATCCTGCCTGACGGCTGCCGGCTTTCGGCGAGAGTCTGGATGCCAGACGATGCCGAGCAGACTCCGGTTCCTGCAATTCTCGAATTTCTCCCTTATCGCAAACGCGACGGTACCACCGCTCGGGACAACCTAACCCACCCATATTTTGCTGGTCACGGATATGCCTGCCTGCGCGTTGACATGCGCGGCAATGGCGACTCCGAAGGGCTGATGGAGGACGAGTATTCCGAGCAGGAACTCGCCGACGCCTGCGAGGTGATCAAGTGGATAGCAGCGCAACCCTGGTCGACCGGGAAGGTCGGCATGATGGGCATATCCTGGGGCGGCTTCAACTCGCTGCAGGTGGCGGCCCTGCAACCGGAGGCGCTGAAGGCTATCATCACGCTCTGCTCGACCGATGACCGTTATGCCGACGATATTCACTACAAGGGCGGCCTGCTGCTCAATGAAAATCTCGGCTGGGGCGCAACGATGCTCGCCTATTCGTCGCGCGCGCCAGACCCGGCACTCGCTGGCGAGAAATGGCGCGATATGTGGCTCGATCGGCTCGACAACGAGCCTTTCCTGCCGGCCGTCTGGCTCAACCATCAGACGCGCGACGCCTATTGGCAGCGCGGTTCGGTCTGCGAGGACTTTTCCGCGATCAAGGCAGCGACACTGGCCGTGGGCGGCTGGGGCGACGCCTACAAGAATGCCGTGCCGCGGCTAATGGCGGGCATCACCGCACCGGTCAAGGGTATCATCGGGCCCTGGGTGCACAAATATCCACATTTTGCCGTGCCGGAACCGCGTATCGGCTTCCTGCAGGAGGCGCTGCGCTGGTGGGATCGCTGGCTCAAGGATATCGATACCGGCGTCGAGAACGATCCAGCCTATCGCGGTTATCTGATGGATTCGGTGCGTCCCAAAAGCTGGTACACGGAACGCCCGGGTCGCTGGATCGCAGAACAGGAATGGCCGTCCAAAACGATTGCGTCGGAGGTGCTGCATCTGCAAGCCGACAAATCCCTTGCGTCCGAGGCATCTGACGGCTTTTCCCATCTCGTGGCGTCGCCGCAGGATTGCGGCATGATGGGCGGCGAATACTGCGCGATCTGGCTCGGACCGGAAATGCCCGGCGACCAGCGCCGCGACGATGCGCTGTCGGTTTGCTATGACACGGTTCTGGACGAGCCGATCGATATTGTCGGTGCGCCGGAGATCAAATTGACACTGTCGAGCGACAGGCCGGTTGCAATGGTCGCGGTGCGGCTTTGCGATGTACATCCGGATGGTGCGTCGACGCGCATCACCTATGGTGTATTCAATCTGTGCCATCGCCACGGGCACGACAGGCCGGAGCCGCTTGTGCCGGGAGAAGCGATCGACGTCAGCTTCAAGCTCGACGATATCGCCTATCGCGTGCCGGCCGGGCATACGCTGCGGGTGGCCGTCTCGTCGTCCTATTGGCCGATGGTCTGGCCCTCGCCGGAAAATGTCAGCCTGACGATAGAAGCCGGGCAGATCAGCGTTCCTTCGCGGGAACTGGCGACAGGCGACGAATGGACCTTTCCCGAGCCGGAAGCCGCGTCGCCGTGGCAGCTTGAAACCTTGCGCACCGGCGGCAACAGCCGGTCGATCGAACATGACCAGGTCACAGGCAAGATCAGTCTCGTGATCGAAGACGATTTCGGCGAAGCGCGGGACAAGGATCATGGACTGATCCATGGCGGCGTTGCGCGCGAGCGCTGGGAAATCAACGCCGACGATCCGCTTTCCGCCTATGGCGAGACCCATTGGACCGAAGTTTCGGGGCGCGACAACTGGCGAATCCGCACCGAGACATTCACGACGATGCGGTCGGACAAGCACAATTTCTATCTGACCGGGCGCATCGAAGCATACGAGAACGACAATGCGGTGTTCGAGCGCGATTTTACCGAGACGATTGCACGCAACTACATCTGAATGCAGGTGCTGCATCTGCAGCGCTGTCTTAAATACCAAACTTAAAGGGTTGAAATTTACGGATATCAGGTCGCATAATTCACAAAAACCAGAATTGGGACGCCGGGCGTCGCAAGCAGAAGAAGGGGAATAGATATGTCAAACGAACTCGATTATCTCAGCCGCAGGGTTGCACTTGGCAAGCTTTCGCGCCGCGACTTTCTCGGCCGCGCCGCGGCACTTGGTGTCACCACCGTCTTCGCCAACTCCCTGCTTTCAAGTGCCGCGCTTGCCGAAGGTCCGGTCAAGGGTGGAACGTTGAAAGCCGGCATGCAGGGCGGCGCTTCCACTGACAGTCTTGATCCTGCGACGTGGCAGAGCCAGGTTCCGTACAAGTTCGGCCGCCAGTGGGGCGAACAGCTTGTCGAGATCCAGCCCGACGGCAAGCTCAATCCGAAACTCGCGACGGAATGGGGTTCATCGGACGATGCCAAGGTCTGGACCTTCAAGATCCGCAAGGGCGTGCAGTTCCATGACGGCAAGGAGATGACGCCGGACGATGTCGTCGCCACGATGGAGCGTCATTCGGATGCCAATTCGAAATCCGGTGCGCTCGGCGTCATGGGCGGCATCGAAAGCGTGAAGAAAGACGGCGATACCGTTGTTTTCACACTGAAAGAAGCCAATGCCGATCTGCCGTTCCTGATGGATGACTACCACCTGATGATCCAGCCGGGCGGCGGCAAGGACAAGCCGACTGCCGGTATCGGTACCGGACCATACAAGGTGGTGACGGATGAGCCGGGCGTACGTCATATCGGGACGAAATTCCCCAACTACTGGGACGGCGACAAGCGCGGCCATGCCGAGCAAATCGAAATCATCGTCATCAACGACGCTACTGCCCGCACGGCGGCTCTGCAGTCCGGTCAGGTACACATGATCAACCGCGTCGAGCCGAAGATCGTCGATCTCGTCAAGCGTGTGCCGGGCGTTACAATCCAGAACGTTGCGGGCAAGGGGCACTACGTTTTCATCGCCCATTGCAACACCGCGCCATTCGACAACATGGATCTGCGGCTGGCACTGAAATACGCGATGAACCGCGAAGAGATGGTGAAGACCATTCTGCGCGGCTACGGTTCCGTGGGTAACGACACGCCGATCAACAAGGCATACCCGCTGTTCTCGGACGATATCGAACAGCGCAAATACGATCCGGACAAGGCGGCATTCCATTACAAGAAGTCCGGCCACGATGGTGCCGTGCTGCTTCGTACTTCCGATGTTGCATTTCCCGGCGCAATCGATGCGGCGCAGCTTTATCAGCAGAGCGCTGCCAAGGCCGGCATCACCATCGAAGTCAAGCGCGAGCCTGGCGACGGTTACTGGTCGCAGGTCTGGAACAAGCAGCCATTCTCGGAATCCTATTGGGGCGGACGGCCAACGCAGGACCAGATGTTCTCGACCGCCTATTATTCCAAGGCAGACTGGAACGACACGCGCTTCTTCAACGAGAAGTTCGACAAACTGCTGTTGCAGGCGCGCGGCGAACTGGACGAAGCCAAGCGCAAGGCCATGTATCGCGACATGAATGTCATTGTACGCGATGAGGGCGGTGTCATCGTGCCGATGTTCAACGACTTCATCGACGCGACGAGCAAGAAGGTTGGCGGCTGGGTGCCGGACGGCAATCAGGAGATGAGCGGCGGTTACGCTTTGTCGCGCTGCTGGCTGATCGCGTAGGACCGCGGCGGATGAGTACGCCTGTCCTTAAACTGGTCGCCCAGCGCATTGCGATGGGCGTACTCCTTCTCCTTGCTGTTTCCGTGCTGATATTCGTCGGCACGCAGATTCTGCCTGGAGACGTCGCGCAGTCCATTCTTGGACAATCCGCCACGCCGCAAGCACTTGAGAACCTGCGGCGTGACATGGGCCTCAACGATCCGGCCTATATCCGCTACTTCCGTTGGCTTGGCGGTATCCTGACCGGCAATCTCGGCACGGCTCTCTCCAGCGGGCAGGACATCGCCACATCGCTGAAGGACCGGCTGTGGAACACGCTGTTCCTCGCTTCGGCGGCGGCGGTCGTTTCGGTTCCGCTGGCAATCGGCCTCGGGCTGCTCGCCGTTCGCTACCGTAACGGCCCCGTAGACAAGATCATATCCGGGCTTGGTCTCGCCTCGACTTCATTGCCGGAATTCTTCACCGGTTATCTGCTGATCTACTTCGTTGCCGTGCAGCTGCAATGGTTTCCGAGTGTATCGACAGTTTACGAGGGGATGCCATTTGGTGAACGACTGAGCGCCATTGCCCTGCCGGTCACGGTGCTGACGCTTGTCGTGCTCGCACACATGATGCGCATGACCCGAGCGGCAATCCTCAACGTGATGCAATCTGCCTATATCGAGACGGCTGAGCTGAAGGGGCTGACGCCACTTCAGATCATCACGCGGCACGCCTTCCCCAATGCCATCGCGCCGATCGTCAATGTCGTCATGCTCAATCTCGCGTTCCTGATCGTTGGCGTGGTCGTCGTCGAGGTGATTTTTGTCTATCCCGGCATGGGCCAATATCTGGTCGATCACGTTGCCAAACGCGACGTTCCGGTCGTTCAGGCATGCGGGCTGGTTTTCGCGGCTGTCTATATCAGCCTCAATATTGTTGCTGATATCGTGGCGATTGTTTCCAATCCCCGCCTCAGACATCCGAAGTGAGGCCCGGCAGATGCTGAATATAAAGACCATACCGATCAGCGCATGGATCGGCCTCATCATCACAGCGTTGTTTCTCTTCGCGGCAATCTTCGCTCCTTGGGTTGCCCCATATTCGGTTGGCGAAACAGTCGGCGATGTGTGGGAGCCCAGTTCCGCAAAGTACTGGCTCGGCACCGATAATCTCGGGCGCGATCTGCTGTCGCGCATGATCTACGGCGCGCGTATCACCATCTTTATCGCCGCCATGGCGACGGCATTGTCATTTATCCTGGGCTCTGTGCTGGGTTTTGCCGCAGCGGTTATCGGCGGCTGGTTCGACCAGCTCATGTCGCGCTTCGTCGATCTGATCATGGCAATTCCAACGCTGATCTTCGCCCTTGTCGTGCTTTCGGTGCTGCCTGCCAACGTCTTGACGCTCATCCTGGTGATGGGCTTCCTCGATGCGACGCGGGTGTACCGGCTGGCGCGCGCTGTCGCTGTCGATATCAATGTGATGGATTTCGTCGAGGCGGCAAAACTGCGCGGCGAGGGACGCATGTGGGTTATCTTCCGGGAAATCCTGCCGAATGCACTGACGCCGCTGATCGCCGAGCTCGGGCTGCGTTTCATTTTTGCGGTGCTGTTTCTCTCTGCGCTGTCCTTCCTTGGTCTTGGCGTGCAGCCCCCGGACGCGGATTGGGGCGGCATGGTCAAGGAAAACAAGGAAGGCATCGTCTTTGGCATTCCGGCGGCGCTCATCCCGGCCGCGGCAATCGCCGTCCTTGCCATTTCGGTTAATCTGGTTGCCGACTGGATCCTCAATCGCACCACCAGCCTGAAGGGAGGGCGCGGCTAATGGCCAAACGTCCCGTAGACAGAAGTGGAACCCTGCTCGATATCCGCAATCTGCGTATCGAGGCGACGAGCTACCCTCCCGGAGAACCGCCGCGCAATGTCGTCATTGTCGACGATGTTTCCGTCAAGGTCGAGCGCGGCAAGGTGCTGGGGCTCATTGGCGAGTCCGGTGCAGGCAAGTCGACGATCGGCCTTTCCAGCATGTGCTATGGGCGGGGCGGCGTGCGGATTACCGGCGGCGAAGTCCTGCTTAATGGCCGAGACATATTGAAGGGCGGGCCAAGACTGCTGCGGCAGGTGCGCGGACGTGAAGTCTGCTACGTCGCACAATCTGCTGCCGCGGCCTTCAATCCCGCGCGCAAGCTGATGGATCAGGTGGTCGAGGCGGCGCTCTTGCACGGCATCTGCTCGAAGGCTGTAGCCGAGAAACGTGCGATCGGCCTGTTCAAGAAGCTTGGCCTGCCCAATCCGGAAACTTTCGGTCAGCGTTTTCCGCATCAGGTGTCAGGCGGACAGTTGCAGCGAGCCATGACCGCGATGGCGCTGTGCTCGGAACCGGATCTGATCGTGTTTGACGAGCCGACGACCGCACTCGATGTGACCACGCAGATCGATGTGCTGGCGTCTATCAAGGATGCGATCCGCGACACGAATGTTGCGGCCCTTTACATCACCCATGATCTCGCCGTCGTGGCGCAGGTGGCGGATGACATCATCGTCTTGCGGCACGGCAAGAAAGTCGAATACGGCGATACGCATCAGATCATCAAGGAACCACGCCAGCAATACACCAACCAGCTGGTCTCCGTGCATCATATCCCGCACGAGCAAAAGAACCCGACCGACGCGCCGATCCTGATCGTCAACAATGTCACGGCGGCCTATGGCGGCGGACTGGTGAAGGTCCTGAAGAACGTCTCGGTGGATATCCATCTTGGCCAGACACTGGCTGTCGTTGGTGAATCCGGTTCGGGTAAATCCACGCTGGCGCGCGCGATAACCGGGCTGTTGCCGCCGATGGAGGGCAGCATAACATTCGACGGGCGAACGCTGTCTCCCCGGCTGGCGAACCGAACGCGCAACGATCTGCGTGAGTTGCAGATGATCTACCAGATGGCGGATACCGCCATGAACCCGCGCCAGACCATCGGCACGATCATCGGCCGGCCGCTCGAGTTCTATTTCAAGATGAGGGGCAAGGAGCGCGACAGGCATGTCACGGAGCTCCTCGAAAAGATCGAGATGGGCAAGGGCTTTGCCGATCGATATCCGGCGGAGCTTTCCGGCGGCCAGAAGCAGCGCGTGTGCATCGCGCGGGCGCTGGCGGCAAAGCCGAAGCTCATCATTTGCGACGAGGTAACCAGCGCACTCGACCCGCTCGTGGCGGACGGAATATTGAAGCTTCTGCTCGATCTGCAGAAGGATGAGAATGTTGCGTATCTCTTCATCACGCACGATCTCGCGACGGTGAAATCGATCGCCGATTCCATCGCGGTGATGTATCGGGGCGAGGTGGTGCGCTACGGGCCGAAGTCGGAAGTCCTGGCGCCGCCTTTCGACGATTATACCGATCTGTTGCTGTCGTCAGTTCCGGAGATGGAGCTAGGATGGCTTGAGGATGCGATGAAACACCGGCGTATGGCGAGCGCCGGGAACTGATGCCGATTATCTCTCCCCTTGTGGGAGAGAAAGGGTTTTCTTGAGTTTAGCCCTTGCTAAACTCTTAGAAAATCCAAGAGAGGGGATTTGAGATCAAAATGCGCTGTCCCCTCTCTGGCGATTTCTAGCACTTAGCAAGAGCTAAGATGCTGAAATCGCTTTCTCCCCCACAAAGGGGGGAGATAAAGGCTAGAGCTGGCCGGGCCAGCGGCCCTGGCCAAGCAGATGTACCGCCGTCACAATGCGCCGGAAGCTGGAGCGCGCGCGCTCCACGCTGTGGCGCGCACGCAGGTAGGCGTGTACCAGACCGGGTTCGTTGTTCCAGATCGCCTTGCCGCCTGCTGCCAGGATTTTGTCGCGATAGTGCCGGCCATCGTCCGATAGCGGATCGCATTCGGCTGAAATCACGACAGTGGCGGGCAGATCGGCGAAATCCGTATCGTTCAATGGTGCAAAACGCGGGTCGGTCGACCAGTTGAACCCGCCGCCGCGGACTTTGAAATAGTATAGCGTGTCCCGCGTTGTCAGCATCGGCGCTTCCGCGTGGGTCAGGTAAGAGCCTTGATCGGTCGCCCCGCCGAGCCCGGGATAGATGAGAACTTGGCCAACCGGCGCGCGTTCATGGCGGCGCACGTGGTGCACGACCGCAGCCGCCAGGTTACCGCCGGCGCTATCGCCACAAAAAACGATCGGCAAATCTGAAGTAGAAGCCACGTGCTCGAATGCCGCCAGACAATCCCTGAATGCGGATGGATGCAGGTGTTCGGGTGCGAGCCTGTAGTCGACCGAGATCACGCGGAAGCCCGTGCCGTCGCACAATTCGGCGCAGACATCGTCGTGGCTCTCAAGACCACCAACGACGAACCCGCCGCCATGAAAATAGAGGCAGATGGCTTCCGGATCGATCTCACGTTTTTCGTAGACGCGAAGTGGGATTTTGTGATTGCCGCTGTCGATGAAGCGATCAGCCGACGATACCGCCTCGGGGTAGCCGGCAAAGAACCCGCGGCACATGGTGTCGTAAACCTCCCGTTGCTGGGCAATCGAAAGCTCGATGGCGTCGGGTGGGTAAAAACTGTTGGTACGTTCTATGAACGCCCAGGTTTCCTCGTCGATCAGTGTGGAATAGTCGGTGGTCATTTCCCCTTCCAGACGGGCTCACGCTTTTCGGCGAAGGCCTTGAAGCCTTCCTGGCCGTCTTCGGATGCGTAGAGCGTGTCGACTGTACGGAATTTGCGTTTGGTAATCCAGTTCATGGCTTCCTGGAAACCCATGCTCTCGGCTTCGCGCGCCACTTCCTTGATGGCGGCGAAAACCAGCGGCGGGCCGCTTTCGAGCATGCGGGCGATTTCCCAGACGCGCTCCATCAGCTTGTCTTTCGGCAGGACCTCATTGACCAGACCCCAACGATGCGCCTCGCTAACGTCCATCCAGCGGCCTGTCAGCAGCAGATCCATGGCGACATGATAGGGGATGCGCTTCGGCAGCTTGACCGTTGCGGCATCGGCGAGGGTGCCTGCGCGGATTTCCGGCAGGGCAAAGCTGGAATGGTCGGAGGCATAGATCAGATCGCAGGAGAGGGCGAGTTCGAACCCGCCACCGACTGCCATGCCGTTGACAGCGGCGATAACAGGCTTGTTGAGGTCGATCAGTTCCTGCAGACCGCCGAAGCCGCCGACGCCATAATCACCATCGACCGCATCGCCGCCGGCTGCGGCCTTCAAGTCCCAACCGGCGCAGAAAAACTTGTCGCCTTCGGTCTGTACGATGGCGACACGCAATTCGGGATCGTCGCGGAATTTTTTGAACGTTTCACCCATCAGACGGCTCGTCGTCAGGTCAATGGCATTGGCTTTTGGCCGGTCCAGCGTGACTTCGAGAATGCCGCCTTCGCGGCGCGTCCTGATTACATCGCTCATTTCAGCTCTCCCTTTGTCACCAACAACGCATCGGCGATCCACGCGCCATCGCCCTGCCGGCAGACCAGCAGCGGATTGATATCAAGTTCGGCAATTCGGCCCGAATTGTTCACAGCAAATGCGGCAATGCCCATGATTGCGTCGATTGCAGCCCCTAGGTCGGCCTTTGCCTTGCCGCGATAGCCATCGAGCAGCGGGAACATGCGCAGCAAGCGCAGTGCCGTCTCGATATCCTCGCGGCTGGAAGGCAGCAGCAGGGTTGCCGTATCCTGCAGCAATTCCACCAGAACGCCGCCTGTGCCGAGTGTCATGACCGGACCGAATTGCGGATCATCGATGATACCGACGATAAGCTCGGCGACCGCGCCAATCACCATGCGCTCGACATACAGGCCGGAGCCAAGACCAGCAAGATCGTCGGCGGAGGATCTGACCGCATCGGCATCCTTCAGATTGAGCCGAACGGCGTTCTGTTCGGATTTGTGGGCGATGCCGAGCGCCTTGAGCGCGACCGGATAGCCGAGCGCGTTGGCGATGGCGACAGCCTCCAGACTCGTGGTGCAGCGCTGTCCATCCGGCACGGGAAGCCCGGCACTCTTGAGAACGGCCTTGGCTTCGGCTTCATCCGGGGTACGCGTGCGAGCTTCGGCTTGCTCCTCGATAACCGCCACGGCTTCCGCAAGCGGCATCTTCCACGCTTTGCCTATGAAAGCTGCGGCTTCCGCCGCATCAAAAGCTTCTGTTATGCCGCAGAGCGGTGCGATGCCTTTCGCCATCAGGCCGGACATGTATTCTTCCGGAATATTCTCTGACAACGAAGCGACAATGGCGCCTTTGGCCCGGTTGGTTGTCAGCGCGTTTTCGAAGCCTCGAACGGTCGACCACCAATCCACGTCCGAACAGCGATCCTTGCGCGGAAAATCGAGGACGAGGCAGCTCAGAGAAAAACCGCCGGATACCATGGCGGTGAATGTCTCTGTCAGTGCCGGTTCGTTGTTCCAGATGAAGGTGTGATAATCGAGCGGGTTGGCGACGGCGACAAATGCCCCGAGCGTGGATTTGACGCGCGCCCGGTGCTCGGACGTCAGTTCTGGAAAGTTGACCGCACGCCCCTCGGCGCTATCGGCCATGACCGAAGCCTCGCCGCCGGAACAGCTCATGGAACAGAGCGTGTTGCCGTCGAGCGGGCCGTGCACATGCAGAAGCTTCAATGTTTCAAGGAAGGATGCAATGGAATTGACGCGAGCTATGCCGAGGCGCTTGAGGAAAGCGTCCGATGCTGCGTCGGATCCAGCCAGCGAGGCGGTGTGCGAGACGGTTGCAGCGCGCGCCTGCGCCGAACGCCCGACTTTCATCGCGACTATGGGTTTGCCCAGCTCGCGAGCACGTTTGGCAAGGAGTTCGAATTTTGGCGCCGACTGGAATGCCTCGATATGGAGGCCAAGCGCTGTAACGCGTTCATCTTCGAGCAGGGCTATCGCCATGTCGGGCAGGCCAGTTTGCGCCTGGTTGCCCGCCGTCATGACATGGGCGATGGGCAGGCCGCGAGTCTGCATCGTCATGTTGATGGCGATGTTCGACGATTGCGTGATAATGGCGACGCCGTGTTCGTCCGGGCCGAGCCGCCGCCCACCATGCTGGTCGGGCCAGAGCAGGGCGCCATCGCAGTAGTTGATCAGCCCGTAGCAGTTGGGCCCAATGATCGGCATATCGCCAGCCGCTTTGACGAGCTCTTCCTGCAACCTTGCGCCATCGGCATCGTCCGCGCCTGCTTCGAGAAAGCCCGAGGCATAGCAGACAGCGACGCCCGCGCCGGCTTCACGCAGGTCGCGCACGATATCCAGCGTGAGAAAGCGATTGACGCCGACAAAGGCAGCGTCCGGGCTACCCGGCAGATCTGCGACGGAACGGTAGACCTTGAGGCCGCATATTTCGTCATGTTTGGGATGCACCGGCCAGATCTCGCCGGAAAAGCCCATTTTCTGTGATTGCTTTATGACTTCGGCGGCTTGCAGACCGCCGAAGACAGCGATGGTTTTCGGTCGTAGCAGACGATCGAGCTTATGCGATGCCATCAAATGCTCCGTCACGCGCCATGCGGGCGGAGCAGGGCACGCGAGATGATGTGCCGTTGGATTTCGGATGTGCCTTCCCAGATACGCTCGACACGCGCATCACGCCAGATACGCTCGAGCGGCAGGTCGTCCATCAGGCCCATGCCGCCGTGAATCTGGATCGCCTCGTCAGCGACAAAAGCAAGCATCTCGGTGGCCTTGAGCTTGGCCATCGCCATGTCCTGATCCGTGACTGTGCCCTGATCGAACTTCCAGCCGGCTTCGAAGGTGAGCAGGTCCGCAGCTTTCAATTCCGTGGCCATATCGGCCAGCTTGAACGATACGCCCTGGAACTTGCCGATCTGCTGGCCGAATTGCTGGCGTTGTGCCGCATATTCGATGGCGTGGCCAAGTGCCCGTTCGGCGCGGCCGAGACAGGTTGCTGCCACTTGAAGACGGGTTGCGCCGAGCCAGGTGTTGGCGACTTCGAAGCCCTTGTGAACGTCGCCGAGGATCTGTTCCTGCGGCAGTCGGCAGTCGTCGAATTCGATGATCGCATTGGTATAGCCGCGATGCGAAACGTTGCGATAGCCCTCGCGGATGGTCATGCCGGGATGACCCTTGTCGACGAAGAAGGCCGTGATCTTCTTTTTCTTGCCGCGCGGCGTGTCTTCTTCGCCCGAGGCAACGAAGAGGATGATGAAATCAGCTTCGACAGCATGGCTGATGAAGTGCTTGGTGCCGTTGACGACCCAGTCGCCACCTTTTTCGACGGCGGTCGCCTTCATGCCGCGCAGATCGGAACCGGCACCCGGCTCGGTCATAGCCAGGCAATCGGACTTTTCACCACGGATACAGGGGAACAGGTACTTTTCCTTTTGCGCGTCGGTGCCGGCAAGCAGGATATTGGAAGGGCGTCCGACGCAGGTCCAATGCAGCGCATAATTGGCGCGGCCAAGCTCCTTTTCGTAAAGCAGCCACGTCACGGTATCGAGACCGGCACCGCCAACCTCTTCAGGCATGTTGGCGGCATAAAGCCCGGCTTCGATTGCCTTTTGCTTCAGTTCGTCGGCCAGTTCCTTGCGCAGGACGCCGGTGCGCTCGACTTCCGCCTCGTGCGGATAAAGTTCGTTTTCGACAAAGGCGCGTGTCGTATCGACGATCAGCCTTTGCTCCTCCGAAAGACCGAAATCCATCGCTTTAGCCTTTCTTTTTCTTAGGTTTGTGGGCCTTTGCCTTTTCGGCTGCTTTGGACGTGGCGGGCTTTTGTGCCAGCTTCGATAGGCGCTTGGTGTAGTCGTTGTGAAGCGCGCCTGCACCCCATCCCTTGCCCTTGTTCTGCTTGGAAAGTGCTTCCATGATCGCCACGAGATTGTCGTCGCGGATGCGCTCCAGCTCGCGGATCGACAGGCCATGCGCCTGTTCATCGGACTGATTGGCGATCTTGTCGACCAGTTCCTCGTCAAGTTCCGGCACGTCCATCAGCTTGGTCCACGGCCATGAGAGGCATGGACCGAACTGCGCGATGAAGTGGCGCATGCCGGCTTCACCGCCAGCAACGCGGTAGACCTGGAACATCCCCATCTGCGCCCAGCGAATGCCGAACGAATAACGGATGATGTCGTCGAGCTCCTCGACGGTTGTAATGTCGTCCTTGATCAGCCACAGGGATTCGCGCCAGACGGCTTCGAGCAGGCGATCGCCGACGAAGGCTTCGATTTCCTTGCGGATGACCACCGGCTTCATGCCGATGGAAGTGTAGAGTTCGCGTGCCTTTTCGACAGCTTCCGGCGAGGTCTGCTTGCCGCCAACGATCTCGACCAGCGGGAGGAGATAGACGGGATTGTAAGGATGACCGACGACCAGCCGTTCCGGGTGCTTCATCGCGGTCTGCATGTCCGACGGCAGAATGCCCGAAGTGGACGAACCGACAATGGCATCGACCGCCGCGTGTTTGTCGATCTCGGCCAGCACCTTGTGCTTCAGGTCAAGCCGCTCCGGCACGCTTTCCTGAATGAAATCGGCACCGGCGACGGCCTGTTCGATCGACTTGGCGAATGTCAGCTTGCCTTCCTTCGGCAAACCACCTGGCACCATTGTCTTATAGGCGCGGCGTGAATTCTTCATCACTTCGCTGACCTTGCGTTCCGCCTCCGGATCCGGATCGAAGATCGATACGTCAATGCCATTAAGAAGGAGACGCGCTACCCAGCCCGCACCGATAACACCGCCGCCGATTGCCGCGGCCTTGCGAATACCTGCCATGATTCTTACCAGCCCTTCGTCAATTTCATGCGCTCGCGGACTTCGTTCGGTCCGAGAATGCGAGCGCCCATGCCTTCAGCAACTTTTACGGCGCGTTCGACCAACGGGCCATTGGTGGCAAGAACGCCCTTGTCGAGCCAGATATTGTCTTCAAGGCCGACGCGGATATTGCCGCCTGCGAGCATCGCCATCGCCGCATAGGGCATCTGGTTGCGGCCGATGGAGAAGGCCGAGAAGGTCCAGTTCGACGGAAGGTTGTTCGTCAGCGCGAGCAGCGTGTTGATATCATCCGGCGCACCCCACGGAATGCCCATGCAGAGCTGCACCATGACCGGATCTTCCAGCAATTTCTGGTCGTAGAGCCACTTGGCCAGAAGCAGGTGGCCCGTATCGAAGATTTCAACTTCCGGCCGCACACCGAGAGCCTTGATCTGCGCCGCCATGGCCTTGAGCATGGCCGGCGTGTTTGTCATGACATAATCGCCTTCGCCAAAATTCATCGTGCCGCAATCGAGCGTGCAGATTTCCGGGCGCAGCTTTGCCACATGTTCAAGGCGTTCCGTCGCGCCGGCCATATCGGTGCCGTTGGCGGAAGGCGGCATCGGCTGCTCGACGCTGCCGAGCGTAAGATCACCGCCCATGCCTGCGGTGAGGTTCAGGACCATGTCAACGCCTGACGCCTTGATGTGCTCGACCACCTCCGCATAGAGCGCGACATCGCGCGAACCCTTGCTCGTTTTTGGATCACGCACGTGAATATGCGCGATGGCTGCGCCAGCATTGGCCGCAGCAATGCATTCATCGGCGATCTGGCGCGGGGTGACCGGAACCTTGTCGGAACGACCTGTGGTATCGCCTGCACCGGTCACGGCGCAGGTGATGAATACTTCGCGATTGGGGGTGAGTCCCATTGTAAAGCTCCCATGTTCTTGTTGACCTGATCATGCCCCGATTGCCAAGCGATGCTTTGCAATATACGAATAGGAATTGATGAATAGCGAAACATCGCCACTCTTTTCACCAAACACCAAGACGCTGGACGTGACCGTTCTCGTCTTCAGCGGAGCGTCGCTGATGTGCGTTGCTTCTACCATAGATCCGATGCGCGCCGCCAATCGCGTGTCAGGCGCAAATCTGTTCAACTGGCGGATTGTCTCGCTGGATGGACAGCCGACAATGACCACATGTGGCCTTCCCATCGCAGTTTCCAGTTCGTTCGATACTTCAGCAAAGGGCGATATGCTTTTGGTTATAGGTGGTTTTGGTACATCCGATATCGCCCGCACCACCTTCACGGCCAATCTGCGCCGTGCAGTTCACAATTATCGGATGATCGGCGGCATCGAAGCCGGTTCCTGGTTGCTCGGGCGCGCGGGCCTGCTTTCAGGGCGCAAGGCGACGACGCACTGGGAGGACATGGAGGAGTTTACGGCCGAATTTCCCGATGCGGATATTCGGCCAGACCGCTACGTCATCGATGGGCCGGTTTTCACGAGCGGCGGCGCCTCGCCAACCTTCGATCTCATGCTGCATCTGATCCGATCGCGCTACGGCATGTCCGTCGCGCTCGATGTGGCGAGCGTGTTCATCTATGATGGGGCACATGCCTCGAACGATGCGCAGCCGCTGGTTTCGCTGGGACGGCTCGACGATGTGCATCCGAAGCTCGCGGGTGCTATTCGCCTGATGGAGCGCCATATCGAACAGCCGTTGACCATCGGCGCTATTGCCAAGCGCACTGGCCTGAGCGCCCGCAGTCTAGAGAAAATTTTTGCCAAGGCTGTCGGCGAGGGGCCAGGCCGGTATTACCTACGGCTGCGGCTGAAAGTTGCGCGGCGGCTGATTACCGATACGAAATCGCCGCTGGCGGATATCGCCGCGCGCACGGGTTTTTCATCGGCATCGGCCTTCACCAGAACCTTTCGCAATTTTGAAGGCAAGCCGCCAAGCGCTTTCCGGCCTGTTCACTGAGCGTCGCTTTTGACAAAGCAGCGCTACGGACTTCATGTTTCAACCCGCGATCGAATAGTTGCGCCATCCAGTCAGGAGCCCAGAATGTCAGCCGAAAATTTGCAAGGTCAACTGTACCGGTCCGCGCCGATTGCCATGGAGAAGGAGTGGATCGACTATAATGGCCACCTGAACATGGCGTACTACAACGTGGTTTTCGACCGGGGCGGCGATGAGTTTCTTGCCGAATTGGGTTTCGGCCCAAAATATGCCGCCGAACGCAAACTGACGATCTACACCGCCGAAGTGCACATTTGCTACGTGCAGGAAATTCATCTCGACCATATCGTGACGGTTACCAGCCAGTTAATCGATTTCGATGCCAAGCGTTTGCACACTTACAATGAGATCGTGCACCAGGATGGCTGGGTGGCGGCGACCGCGGAGGTGATGTCGCTGCATGTGGATATGAACGGCCCGAAGGTCGTGCCGTTTCCCGATGACATTTTGCCGACGCTAGAGCGCTACAAGGAGGCCCATTCCAAGCTGCCAATACCTGCGCGGGTTGGCCGCTCGATCGGGATCAAGCGGAAGTAGTTCCGCCAAACTGTTCAACCAGCCAGCGCTCGAATTGGCGGATGCGGGTTTCGCCGACGCGCTCCTTGCGGCAGATCATGTACCAGGCGCCGGGCTGCGGAACTTTCAGCGGGAACGGGGCGACGAGCCGCCCGGCCTTGATGTCGTCAGCCACGAGAAAGTCCGGTGCGACGGCGAGGCCCTGACCATCCAGAGCCGATTGAAGGGCGGCAAGATAGGTGTCGAACTTCAATGTTACGGCTTGCGCGGTATCGGCGATGCCCGCCGCCTCCAGCCACGTGCCCCAATCCTCAGGTGAGGTATAAAGCGCCAGGCGCGGCACCTTGCCCAGAGCTTGGGCTCCCGCGTCGCCTTCGATCCGCGCGGCCACCTGCGGGCTGCATACCGGGCACATCTCAGCCTTGACCAGCAAGCGGTAGTGCAGGTTCATGCGCTCCGGCCGGGTGGTATGAATGATCCCGATGTCGGAGCTATCGATGTTGAGCTCCCAGTCGAGCTGGCTGGTGCCGATACGGATGGCGAGATTGGGATTGACCTTGCGAAAGTCCGTCAGCCGTGGGATCAGCCAGCGGATGGCGAAGGTCGCATAGGTTTCGAGTGCGAGGTCGTCGGTCGTGCCGATTCGGTTGATCAGCGCCGTACCGCGCGCGATCTTTTCGAACGCATCTCGCATGTAAGGATAGTAGAGCGTGCCGGCGTCGGTTAGCGACACGCCGCGTGGCAGGCGTTCGAACAGCTTGACGCCGAGAATGGCTTCAAGTTCGGCGATGCGGTGGCTGATGGCGGATTGCGTTACGCCAAGCTCTTCTCCAGCAAGCCGGAAACTCAAAAGTCGCGCCGACGCCTCAAACGCGCGCAACGAGCCAAGCGGCGGAATGCGGGGCTTCGACATCATGGCCCGGAAACCCTGTAATTGGATGCTTGAGAATAATTCATGTCTTTATGAGTAACGATCGCTTGAATGCGGCGCAATGCGGAATCATTCTAAACTGCGGCGCGGTCATAAATAACAGGGCGTCCGGGAACAATCCTTTCGGAGAATGAAATGGGTGCAGACCAGGCCTTTGCGGAAATTGCGCCGTCTCTGGACAAGATCGATCAACTGATCGCCGGGCACAAAGCCGGTCACGGCCTGGTTCGTGCGTTCTATATGGATCCAGACATCTATGCACGTGACATGGAGCGGGTGTTCCGGCGCCATTGGCATTGCATTGGTCACGCCAGCATCGTCCCCAACGCCGGAGATTTCGAGCTTTTCAAGATCGACAGTGAGGCGGTGATTGTTTCACGCACCGAAGACGGGTCGATCCATGCTTTTTTGAACGTTTGCCGCCATCGCGGTGCCGAGGTCTGCACCAAGCAGAAGGGGAATGCGCGCTTCTTCGTCTGTCCCTATCATGCCTGGACATACACCAATGATGGCAGTCTGCGCGCGGCGCGGCTGATGCCGAAGGACTTCGATCGCAGCGCCCATGGCTTGAAGAAGCTGCATGTGCGGGTGGCCGAGGGACTGATCTTCATCTGCTTTGCCGACGAACCACTGGATTTTTCCATTATCGAACAGTCGCTGCGTACGACTTGCGGTCAGTATGGCTGGGCGGACGCCAAGGTCGCGCACCGCGAGACCTATCCCGTCGATGCCAACTGGAAGCTTGCGGTCGAAAACTATGTGGAATGCTACCATTGCGGACCGGCCCATCCAGAATATTCGCAGACGCATGCACTTGAACAGCCTGCCGAGAAGATCGTTGAGCTGAACGCACGGATGGAACAGCGCACCTGTGCGCTTGGCATCGACATTGCGACTGGCGATCACTGGCAGAATTCGGCGCATGGCCAGGAAACAATTCATACCTTCCGCTATGCGCTCTACGATGGCGTTTCCAGTGGCAGCGAAGATGGTTCGCCAGTCGGGCCACTGATGGGGCGCTTCTCCGAATTCGATGGCGGCGTTACCTCGATCCATCTTGGGGGCACAAGCTTCCTCGTGTGCTATCCCGACCATGGCATGATCTATCGGTTCATTCCGAAAAGCGTCGATACGTGCGAGATGGAACTGGTCTGGCTGGTGCGCGGCGATGCCGAAGAAGGCAAGGATTACGACCTCGAAAAACTGACCTGGCTGTGGAAGGTCACGACTGCCGAGGACAAGACGATCATCGAACATACGGCGCGTGGCGTTCGTTCGCACTATTTCGTGCCGGGACCTATTGCACCGATGGAGTACAATGAACTGCGGTACATCCAGTGGTACCTCGATGAAATCGCACGGCCATAGAAAAGCATGAGACCACAGGGGACTGCATATGTCTGATTTTCCAACGTCGGCGCGCGTCGTCATCATCGGTGGCGGGGCGGTCGGCGTTTCGTCGCTTTATCACCTCGCCAAGGCGGGTTGGACCGATTGCGTGCTGCTTGAAAAGAACGAGCTGACATCAGGATCGACATGGCATGCGGCGGGCAATGTGCCGACGTTTTCCGCCTCCTGGTCAGTGATGAACATGCAGCGCTATTCAGCAGAGCTCTATCGCGGGCTAGCCGCCGAAGTCGATTATCCCATGAACTACCATGTCACCGGATCGCTGCGGCTGGCGCATACCAAGGAGCGGATGCGCGAATTCCAGCGGGTGAAGAGCATGGGCCGCTATCAGGGCATGGATATCGACGTGCTGGGGGTCGATGAGATCAACGGGCGCTATCCGTTTATTTCGACGCATGAGCTCGAAGGCGCGCTCTACGATCCCAACGACGGCGATATCGATCCAGCGCAGTTGACGCAAGCTCTTGCCAAGGGCGCTCGCGATCTCGGCGCCAAGATCATCCGCTTTTGCCCTGTAACGGGTGCCAGGCGTGACAATGACGAGTGGGTCATCTCGACGCCGCAGGGCGACATTCGCTGCGAATACGTGGTCAATGCCGCAGGCTATCGCGCGCAGGAAATCGGCAGGATGTTCGGTCGCAACGTGCCGATGATGGTGATGAGCCATCAGTATCTGCTGTTCGACGAAATCCCGGAGATCGCCGCCTGGTCGCGCGAACATGGCCAAAAGCTGCCCCTGCTGCGCGACGTCGACTCCTCATATTATCTCCGGCAGGAAAAGAACGGCATGAATCTAGGCCCCTATGAGCGCAATTGCCGGGCGCATTGGGCGACTTCCGACGATCCGATGCCGGACGACTTCTCCTTCCAGCTTTTCCCTGACGATCTGGAGCGGCTCGAATGGTATCTGAACGATGCCATCGCACGCGTTCCGATCCTTGGCACGGCGGGTCTGTCGAAGATCATCAACGGTCCGATCCCTTACGCGCCGGATGGCAATCCGCTGATTGGCCCGATGCCTGGCGTTCCCAACGCGTTCGAGGCCTGTGTATTCACCTTCGGCATCGCGCAGGCCGGCGGGGCGGGCAAGGTCCTTGCCGAATGGGTGACCGAGGGCGCGACCGAGTGGGATATGTGGTCGTGCGATCCCCGCCGGTTTACCGCCTTCACCGATCCTGACTATTGTGTCGCCAAGGGTGTTGAAGTCTACGGGCATGAATACGCCATCCATTTCCCGCGCCACACATGGCCAACGGGGCGCAACAAGAAGCTTTCGCCGATCCATGACCGCATCGCCAAGCTCGGTGCACAGTTTGGTGCCTATAATGGCTGGGAGCGGGCCAACTGGTACGCGCAGCCCGGCGACGACACGTCTGAAGAATCCACGCAGACATTCCTGCGCGACGGACCCTGGCAGCAGCGTATTCGCGAAGAATGCCATGCGGTGCGCGACGCGGTCGGGATTCTCGATCTGCCGGGCTTCTCACGCTTCAAGGTGAGCGGCGAGGGCGCGCGCGCATGGCTGGCGACGTTGATTACCGGCATCGTTCCCAAACCAGGACGTATCGGACTTGGCTACTTTTCCGATGACAAGGGCCGCGTGGTCACTGAGATGTCGATAATGGCGATCGACGAGAATGTCTTCTTCCTGATCACGGCTGGTGTTGCCGAATGGCATGACAGGGACTGGCTACTGAATCATTTGCCGAACGGCAGTTCAATCAGCATCAGCAATGTGACAGAAGATTTCTCCTGCCAGATCGTGACCGGGCCGAAAGCGCGCGATCTGTTCCGCGATATCTGCAATGCCGATCTCGAAAAATCCTGGCTCTCGCACCAGACGACACAGATTGCCGGGCGTTGTTGCCAATTGGTGCGGGTATCGTTTGCCGGCGAACTTGGCTGGGAAGTCCACACCAGGGTGGCCGACACGGCAGCGATTTTCGACGCGGTGTGGGAGGCGGGGCAGAAATACGGGATCAAGCCGTTCGGCATGTTCGCGCTGGATTCGCTGCGTCTGGAAAAGGGTTACCGCGCGTGGAAGGGCGACCTCTCAACAGATTACACACCGCTGCAAAGCGGGCTCGAACGCTTCATCAAATGGGAAAAGCCCGAATTCCTTGGCAAGGCGGCGCTCGAAAGCGAAAAGCAGCACGGCGTGAAGAAGCGCTTCGTGACGCTGACTGTTGATGCAGGGGATTGCGATGCGCCTTACATGTCGACGCTTTGGCACGATGGCAATATTGTCGGCGAGACGACGTCGGGCGGCTGGGGCCACCGCATCGATAAGTCCATTGCGCTGGGCATGCTGAAGACAGAACTCACTGAACCCGGCACCGAAGTCGAGGTGGAAATCTTTGGCGAGCGCTTCAAGGCAACGGTTCATCCCGACCAACCGCTGTGGGACCCCAAAAACGAGAGAATTCGCGCATGAGCTTCCTACCGGCAAAGGCCCGGGCCGTCATCATTGGTGGCGGCATCTCCGGCTGTTCCGTCGCCTATCATCTTGCCAAGCTCGGCTGGACCGACATCGTTTTGCTTGAGCGCAAACAGCTCACATCTGGCACGACGTGGCATGCTGCGGGGTTGATCGGCCAGTTGCGCGCCTCGCAGAATATGACGCGGCTCGCCAAATATTCCGCGGACCTTTACGTCAAGTTGGAGGCAGAGACCGAGGTCGCGACCGGCATGCGCCAGGTTGGGTCGATCACCGTCGCGCTGACTGAGGAACGCAAGCACGAGATCTACCGGCAGGCGTCGTTGGCAAGGGCATTCGATGTCGATGTGCGCGAGATTTCTCCGCGTGAAGTCAAGGAGATGTATCCGCATCTTAACATCGAGGATGTGGTTGGCGCGGTGCATTTGCCACTCGACGGACAGTGCGACCCGGCCAATATCGCCATGGCTCTTGCCAAGGGTGCACGCCAGCGCGGCGCCAAGATCATCGAGAACGTCAAGGTCACCGAAGTTCTCAAGAAAAACGGCCGTGTGACGGGAGTTACCTGGGCGCAAGGTGAAGAGCACGGCACGATAGAGACCGATGTCGTGATCAATTGCGCCGGGATGTGGGCGCGCGATCTGGCGGGAACGTCGGGCGTGACCGTGCCGCTGCATGCTTGCGAGCACTTCTACCTCGTGACGGAGGCCATCGAGGGGCTCGGGCGTCTGCCCGTGCTGCGCGTTCCCGATGAATGCGCCTACTACAAGGAAGATGCCGGCAAGATGATGCTCGGCGCTTTCGAACCTGTAGCCAAGCCCTGGGGCATGAACGGTATTTCCGAGGATTTCTGTTTCGACCAGTTGCAGGAAGACTTCGAGCACTTCGAGCCGATCCTTGAAATGGGCGTCAACCGCATGCCGATGCTCGGTACTGCCGGGATTCACACTTTTTTCAACGGTCCTGAAAGCTTCACCCCCGATGACCGCTATTATCTCGGCGAAGTGCCGGAACTTGGCGGCTACTGGGTTGCAGCAGGTTACAACTCCATCGGCATTGTTTCCTCCGGCGGCGCCGGGATGGCGCTAGCGCAATGGATAAACGATGGCGAAGCGCCGTTCGACCTATGGGAGGTGGATATCCGCCGGGCGCAGCCGTTCCAAAAGAACCGGCGCTACCTGAAGGAGCGGGTGTCGGAGACACTTGGGCTGCTCTACGCTGATCATTTCCCGTACCGGCAAATGGCAACGTCGCGCAATGTGCGGCGCTCGCCCATCCACGAGCATTTGAAGGCCCGGGGCGCGGTCTTTGGCGAAGTTGCGGGATGGGAGCGCGCCAACTGGTTTGCCAAGGAAGGGCAGGAGCGTGAATACCGCTATTCGTGGAAGCGGCAGAACTGGTTCGAAAACCAGCGCGACGAACACCTTGCCGTGCGCACCAATGTCGGTCTGTTCGATATGACCTCATTCGGAAAAATCCGCATCGAGGGCCGTGATGCACTGGCTTTCCTGCAGCGGCTTTGTGCCAATCAGCTCGATGTCGAGCCGGGCCGCATCGTCTATACGCAGATGCTTAACAATCGCGGCGGGATCGAGAGCGACCTGACGATCACGCGGCTGTCGGATACGGCGTTTTTCGCGGTGGTACCCGGCGCGACGCTGCAGCGCGACCTTGCCTGGATGCGCAAGCACCTCAAGGACGAGTTCGTGGTCATTACTGATGTAACTGCCGCGGAGTCCGTGCTTTGCGTGATGGGGCCGAAATCACGCGAACTGATCCAGAAGATCAGCCCGAATGATTTCTCGAACGAAGGCAATCCGTTTGGGACGGCACGCGAGATCGAAATCGGCATGGGCCTGGCACGAGCACACCGCGTGACCTATGTCGGCGAGCTCGGCTGGGAGCTTTATGTCTCGACGGATCAGACAGCACATGTGTTCGAGGCAATCGAAGAAGCCGGCAAGGACCTTGGCTTGAAACTGTGCGGCCTGCACACGCTCGATTCCTGCCGCATCGAAAAAGCGTTCCGGCATTTTGGCCATGATATTACCGACGAGGACCATGTGCTCGAAGCCGGGCTGGGCTTTGCGGTGAAAGCGGACAAGGGCGATTTCATCGGCCGCGACGCTGTGCTGAGGAAGAAGGACGCCGGGCTTGATCGCCGTCTCGTGCAATTCCGCTTGAGCGATACCGAACCGCTGCTGTTTCACAACGAGGCGATTGTCCGCGACGGCAAGATCGTCGGGACGATCACGTCTGGCAATTACGGACATCATCTCGGCGGCGCCATCGGGCTGGGCTATGTGCCGAGCAAGGGTGAGAGCGCCGAACAGGTGTTGGCTTCCGACTATGAGATCGAGATCGCCGGTGTGCGCGTGAAGGCCGAGGCCTCACTGCGGCCGATGTACGATCCAAAGGCCGAGCGGGTGAGGATGTAGAACTGGCCGGGTTACCGGCCAGCTTTCCAACTCAATTCATGCTGGTGAGCACCGCACTGAACTGCTCCAGCGCCCAATCGACCTGATCGCGCTTGATGACGAGTGGTGGGGCGATGCGGATCGTATCGCCATGCGTATCCTTGGCGAGAATGCCGCGTTCCTTAAGCTCGTAGCAGAAACGGTTGGCGCCGCCGGCTTCCGGATGCAGTTCGACCGCCAGCATCAGCCCGCGCCCGCGTACTTCGCGTACGATATTGCTGCGAATGCCTTTGAGCTCTTGCAGGAAATAGTCGCCTTCGATGCGGGAATTCTCGATCATGTCTTCTTCGGTGAGCACCCGCAGCGCCGCGCGGGCAATGGCGCAGGCGAGCGGGTTTCCACCAAAGGTGCTGCCGTGCTGTCCGGGCTTGAGCACGCCGAGAACATCGCTGTTGGAAAGCACCGCCGAGACTGGGTAAAAACCGCCGGAGAGCGCCTTGCCGATCAGCGTTACGTCCGCTTCGATGCCTTCGTGCGCTTCGGCAAGCAAGGCGCCGGTGCGGCCAAGGCCAGTCTGGATTTCATCGAGGATGAGCGTGACGTTATTCTCGGTGCAGAGTTCGCGCACCTTGGTGAAATAGCCTTTCGGCGGAATGATCACGCCGGCCTCGCCCTGGATCGGCTCGACAAGAAAACCGACGGTGTTAGGGGTCAGTGCCGCCGCAAACGCGTCGATATCGCCGAAGGGGACGACCTTGAAGCCCGGCGCGAACGGGCCGAAATTGTCGCGGGCCGAAGGATCGGTGCTGAAGCCGACGATACCCATGGTGCGACCATGGAAATTATCGGAACAGACGATGATCTCCGCGGCGTTTTCCGGAACGCCCTTGACCTCGTAGCCCCATTTGCGCACGGCCTTGATGGCGGTTTCGACGGCTTCTGCGCCGCTGTTCATCGGCAGGATCTTGTGCGAGCCGGTGAGGGCGGCGAGTTCTTCATAGAACAGGGCCAACTGGTCATTGCGGAAGGCGCGGGAGGTGAGCGTGAGCTTGCCTGCCTGTTCGGTCATGGCTTTCAGGATCTTGGGATGGCAATGGCCCTGGTTGACGGCCGAATAGGCTGAGAGGCAGTCAAGATAGCGATTGCCGTCAATATCCCACACATACACGCCTTCGCCGCGCTCCAGCACCACATCGAGCGGCTTGTAGTTGTGCGCCCCGAGGCGGGATTCCGTCGAGATCAGATCAGCGGCTGTGTGCAGCAAAGTATCCTCCTATTGTGTCATACGTTCAGAGCGGCAGCGCTCTGTTCGGATAATGTCGGTTTGTCGAAAATCTGCCGGCCGAACAGGCTGGCAACGAGATCGACGAGAAGCAGGGCACTCTTGCCGCGCTCATCCAGAAACGGGTTGAGTTCGACTACGTCGAGCGAACCGACGACGCCGGAATCGTGCAGCATCTCCATGACGAGATGCGCTTCGCGGTAGGTCGCGCCGCCGGGAACGGTGGTTCCGACGCCCGGTGCAAAGGACGGATCGACGAAATCCACATCGAAACTGACATGCAGGATGCCGTTGGCCTTCTGTACGCGCTCGATAATGCGGCGCAGCAGTTTGACAACGCCGAACTCATCGATTTGCCGCATGTCGATGACATCGATGCCGCGCTCACGCAGAAGCACGCGTTCGGTCTTGTCGATGGAGCGAATGCCGAAGAGATGCAGGTTTTCCGGTTTGACGAAACCATGCGGCTCATCGCCAAAGACGCCTTCAAGGCCGGGTTCGCGGCAAAGGAGCGCTGCCGACATGCCGTGCATGTTGCCGGATGGGGAGGTGGCGGGCGTATTGAAATCGGAATGCGCGTCGAGCCAAAGCACGAACAATTCGCGGTTGTGCTCTTCACAATAGCGCGCGATGCCGCCAATCGATCCCATGGACAGGCTGTGATCGCCGCCAAGAATGACCGGGAACGTGCCGTTTGTCATCGCGTCATAGGTTTCGACGGCCAGCATACGGGACCAGGCAGCGATTTTCTCGATGTAATGCGCAAGTCCTTGGACAGGTGGAACAACAGGCAGTGTCTTCGGCAGGCGCAAATCACCGCGATCTTCCACCGGGTGGCCGAGGTCTTCGAGCATATGTATCAGCCCTGCGGTGCGCAGTGCGGCGGGGCCCATCAATGCGCCAAGCCTGCCGGCGCCTTCTTCGATCGGCGCGCCGATGACGGTCAGCTTCTGCTTGTGCGTGTCCTCGAAATTGTTCTGCATATTCATGAGCAGCTGTCACTCTCGCGTTTGAAGGGGTCCGGGATCCAACCAAGATTATCACGTTTCGGCGGTGATATTGGCACTTCGACGCGGTGACAAAAAGACAGCATCCTGATAGAAATGCACATATTAAAGCGCATTTTGCTCAATCAAATTGGTCAGATTGGTAGACGATGGATGATGTGGACCGCAAACTGCTGTCTTTGCTACGGGATGATTGCCGCATGCCGGTTTCATCCATGGCAACGATTCTCGGTATTTCGCGCGCAACGGTGCGCACGCGCATCGACAAGTTGACCACAAACGGCACGATCCAGAGCTTCACCGTCAACTTGAAGGCGGGTGCGGGCATTTATGGCGTTCGGGCCGTTGCCATGATCGAGGTGGCGGGGCAGGCCGCAGAAAAGGTTGTGCGGCGATTGCAAGGCTTCCCGGAAATCCGCGCGCTGCATACCACGAACGGACGCTGGGATATCGTTGCCGAAATCGAAGTCGAGACCCTCGAGGCTTTCGACCGGACGTTGCGCGACATTCGCCATATTGACGGAATCACCTCGACGGAGACAAGTATTCTGCTGTCGACGCGCAAGAGCTAGGGTATCCTGATATTCACGCCAAGACGGCCTGCAAATGGCACTTTTCTGCGCTCCGGTGCTCATGAACCGAAAAGTTCACTGCGCTCCGGTTCTCGAAAATCACCATTTTCGGCTCGTCCTGACGCGAATCTCAATATATCCGTGCCTAACGGTTAAGGAGGAGTGGTTTGCACATTCGTGAGATTCCATGGCTGGAACCTGTCGAAGCCGCTGAGCGATTGCAGCCGCTCGGGGGGCTGAGCTTTCTCGACAGTGCCATGCGTCACGACACCCTTGGACGCTACTCCTATGTCGCGGCCGATCCGTTCGGCAAGCTCGTCGTGGAAAAGAGCGTAGCGAGCTGGAATGGCGCCACCGTTGACCGGCATCCGCTCGAGGCGATTTCGCACTATCTCGACCTTTACCGGCTCGATGATCAGCCCGGTCTTCCGCCATTTCAGGGCGGCGCAATCGGCTATTTTTCCTATGAATTCGGGCGATTGCTGGAGCGCTTGCCGCAGCCGGATGCGCCGGCGCAAGGCTCGATGCCGGATGCCGTCTGGTATTTCTACGATGTGGTGCTGGCGTTCGATCATCAGGCCGGAAAAGCCTGGCTTTTGTCATCGGGATTGCCGGAAGCGGACGAGGTTGCCCGGCAAAGGAAAAGTATCGAGCGTTCCGAATCGTTCCTTCGGCTTCTGCGAGAGGAGCCGAAACAGGAAGCTTCGAATGTCGGGCAGCAGAGGATAGCGCGGGCGTCCTGGCGATCGAATTTCGAGCGTGAGGCCTATCTGCAGTCCGTTGCCAGGGTGGTGGAATATATCCTCGACGGCGATATCTTCCAGGCTAATATCGCGCAGCGCTTTATCGCCGATCTGCCGGAAGGCTTTGCAAAGTGGCAGTTCTATAAAGCACTGCGCCGGCGTAATGCCGCGACTTTTGCCGCCTATCTGGATCACGGCGAAATCGTGATCGCGTCAAGCTCTCCGGAGCGATTTGTTGCAGTCAAAGGCGATCAGGTCGAGACGCGCCCGATCAAGGGCACGATGCCGCGGTCGTTAGATCCCGACGAAGACAAGAAGTTGGCAGACATACTTCTCAAATCGGAGAAGGATCGCGCCGAGAACCTGATGATCGTCGATCTGATGCGCAACGATCTTTCCCGCGTTTGCCGTCCGCATTCCGTGCTGACACCCGTCCTTTGCGGGCTTGAGACCTATGCGAGCGTTCATCATCTGGTATCCGCCGTCACAGGGCGGCTGATGGAGGGCAGATCCTTGATGGATCTGATCAGGGCAGCTTTCCCCGGCGGGTCGATCACAGGCGCGCCAAAGCTGCGGGCGATGGAGATCATCACCGAGATCGAACGCGAGGCGCGGGGCGTCTATTGCGGTTCGATTGGTTTCATCGGCTTCAACGGCAATTTCGACGGTAATATCGGGATTCGCACCGTGCTGTTTCAGGGCGGCAAGGCCGTGTTTCAAGCGGGCGGCGGTATTACAGCGCTATCCGATCCTGCTGCCGAATATCAGGAAACGCTGGACAAGGCGGCGCGCATCTTTGCCGTCTTCGATCAGGGTGATGCGCCATGATCCTGATCATCGACAATTACGACTCCTTCGTCTTCACCGTGGCGCGCTACTTTGCTGAGCTTGGCGTTGAAGCGCAGGTCGTCCGCAATGACGCAATTACGGCGGCGGAAGTGGAGAAATTGACACCCGAAGCGATTGTCGTTTCACCGGGGCCGTGCGGGCCGCGTGAAGCCGGGCAATCGATGGAGATTATCCAGACGTTGAGCGGACAGGTGCCGATTCTCGGCATCTGCCTGGGCCATCAATGCATCGGCGAAGTCTTTGGCGGTAAGGTTGTGCGGGCGCAGGAACCGATGCATGGGCGGGCCTCGGCGATCAATCATGGCGGGTCAGACATTTTCAAGGGGCTGCCGAGTCCGTTCCGCGCCGGCCGCTATCACTCGCTGATCGTGGAGTCTGTCAAGGATGGCAGCGATCTGTCGGTTACCGCGCGATCCGATGCCGGCGAGATCATGGGGCTTACCCATATCAGTCACCCGACCTATGGCGTGCAGTTCCACCCTGAATCAGTGCTGACGGAATATGGCCATGCCATGCTGGGCAATTTCCTGCGGCTTTCGCGCCAGTTCAAGAGATTTGCGCCGTGACGACCTGCACATGGCGCTTTATTGCGATCCGGTGCTCATGAATCCGAAAGTTCACTGCGCTCCGGTTCTCGAAAATCACCATTTTCGACTCGTCCTGACGCAAATCTCAATAAACTGCAAGGCGCCGCTATTTTTGCCTCTTTGTTCGATATTCCTGTTGGTCGTAACGTCAATCATCCGCTACACACTCAACTGAACCACGCCGTCACTTATCCGGCGCAGTGTCAAAATAATCCATAGAGCCACAGGCAGGAGACAGACCATGCTTCGCAAGACCGATTTCTATATCGATGGAAAGTGGATAGCGCCGGTAGTGGCGAAAGAGCTTGAGGTGATCAATCCGGCCGACGAGCAGGCATTTGCCGTGATCTCGCTGGGTTCTGCAGCAGATGTCGACAAAGCCGTATCCGCCGCGCGCAAGGCTTTCACCACATGGAGCGTCACCAGCCGCGAAGAACGCCTCGCATGGCTTGAGAGACTGCTTGTCGTTTATAAATCGCGCATCGCCGATATGGCCAAGGCGATCTCGTCCGAAATGGGCGCGCCGATCACCATGGCGCTGGATGAACAGGCGGCATCCGGGACCGGCCATATCAAGGCTTTCATTCGGTCACTCAAAGAGTTCGAGTTCGAGCGGCCGCTAAACGGTCACGACACGGTTCGGCTTGCCTATGAGCCGATCGGTGTCTGTGGCCTGATCACGCCGTGGAACTGGCCGATGAATCAGGTGGTCCTGAAGGTTGTGCCCGCGATCGCCGCAGGATGCACCGTCATCCTTAAACCCTCTGAAATTGCCCCGATCTCGTCGGTGATTTTCGCAGAGATGGTCGATGCCTCGGGTTTGCCAGCCGGTGTGTTCAATTTGGTCAATGGTGATGGCCCATCGGTCGGCGCAGCCATGTCAGCTCATCCCGGCATCGACATGATGTCGTTCACGGGTTCCACCCGCGCCGGCGTTGCCGTAACGAAAGCTGCGGCCGATACGGTCAAGCGTGTATCGCTGGAACTCGGCGGCAAGTCGCCGAACATTGTATTTGCCGATTCGGATGTGGAGGCTGCGGTCAAGCGCGGCGTCGAGCATGTGTTCAATAATACCGGCCAGTCCTGCAATGCACCGACGCGCATGCTGGTGGAGCGCTCGGTCTATGGCAAGGCGACCGAAATCGCTGCAGAGACCGCCAAGGCCACCAAGGTCGGCGATCCATCGCAGGACGGCGATCACATGGGCCCGCTTGTATCTGAGATGCAGTTCAACAAGGTACAGGGACTGATCGAGCAGGGCATCAAGGAAGGCGCGCGGCTGATTGCCGGCGGTACCGGACGCCCTGAAGGCTTCAATCGCGGTTACTACGTCCGCCCGACGGTTTTCGCCGACGTCAACAATGACATGGTGATCGCCCGCGAAGAGATCTTCGGACCGGTGTTGGCGATGATCCCCTTCGATACGGAGGAAGAAGCGGTAGAGATCGCCAATGATACGCCATACGGTCTTGCCGCCTACATCCAGTCGGGCGATCGCGAGCGCATCAAGCGCGTGTCGAAGCAGTTGCGCGCTGGCATGGTGCGTATTAATGGTGCCGACCATGCGGCGGACGCTCCGTTCGGCGGCTACAAGCAGTCGGGCATCGGGCGAGAAGGCGGTCACTTCGGGATCGAGGATTTTCTTGAAGTGAAGGCGATAAGCGGCTGGGACGACGCTGCCTGAATGTCGGTTTGAAACTCTACTGCGGCGGTCATCTGACGCGATTTTCTGTGCTTCCGGTGCTCACGTACTTAATGTACGCTGCGCTCCGGTTCTCGAAAACCACGCCATCTGACTAGCCGCAGACTTTCAAGACGGACACTGAGTTTTAACTGACGAGACGCCATATTTGTCAGGAAGGCAGGTGCGGATAGATGGAAACAGAAACTCTCCCGGAATCCGCACCTGAAGACGACGATGTCAACATCTATGGTGAGGACGGTGCTGTCCGCACCTCCTATCTAGCACGTGTCGGCGCCGCCATCGCGGACCGGGATGTTCTGTTTCTAAGGTCGCATGTCGGCAAGCTGCACCAGTCGGAGCTTGGCCACGTCCTTGAGGCGCTGCAGCCGGATCAGCGCAGAGCGCTCGTTGAACTTCTGGGCGACGAATTCGATTTTGCCGCACTCACTGAGGTCGACGAAGCAGTTCGCCTTGAAATCGTCGATGCGATGCCGAACCGGCAGATCGCCGAAGGCGTTCAGGAACTCGATTCCGACGATGCTGTCTACATTCTCGAAGATCTCGAGCAGGAAGACCGCGACGAGATCCTGGCGCAGCTGCCGTTTACCGAACGGGTTCGACTGCGCCGCTCTCTTGGCTATCCGGAGGAAACCGCCGGTCGCCGCATGCAGACAGAGTTTGTCGCGGTGCCGCCATTCTGGACTGTCGGCCAGACCATCGACTACATGCGCGACAATGACGACTTGCCAGAGTCGTTCTCGCAGATATTCGTTATCGACCCGATGTTCCGGCTATTGGGCGCTATCGACCTCGATCGCATCCTGCGTACCCGGCGGGACGTAAAAATCGACGAGATCACACACGAGACGCGGCATGCGATCCCGGCGACCATGGACCAGGAAGAAGCCGCGCAAATCTTCGAGCAATACGACCTGTTATCGGCGGCGGTGGTGGACGAGAATGACCGGCTTGTCGGTGTTCTGACCATCGAGAACATCGTGGACGTTATTCAGGAAGAGGCCGAGGAAGATATCTTGCGTCTCGGCGGCGTTGGCGACGAAGAATTGTCCGATTCGGTGCTGTCCACGTCGCGCTCACGCACGCCCTGGCTGGTGATCAACCTGTTCACTGCTTTCCTCTCGGCATCCGTGATCGGCTTGTTCGATGGCACCATCCAGCAGATGGTGGCTCTGGCGGTGCTCATGCCGATCGTGGCATCCATGGGGGGCAATGCAGGCACGCAGACAATGACCGTGACGGTCCGCGCGCTGGCGACACGCGACATGGATATCTACAATGCTGGCCGCATCATCCGCCGCGAGGCGTCGGTGGGGCTTATCAATGGTGTTATTTTCGCGATCATGATCGGTGTTATCGCCGGTCTCTGGTTCGCAAATGTTAATATTGGCGGTATCATTGCTGCGGCGATGGTCATCAACATGCTTGCAGCCGCACTTGGTGGTATTCTGATTCCGTTGTTGCTGCATCGTTTCGGTGCTGACCCGGCTATAGCTTCGGCGGTGTTCGTCACCACGGTTACCGATGTCGTTGGTTTTTCATCTTTTCTCGGCCTGGCAACCTGGTGGTTTGGCTTCAAATAGCATCCGTTTAGCAAATTGTGGACTAAAGTTTACAACCGAATACAATCGTGCAATTGACTTTTACGTAATTGCGTGAGCAAAAGATTCAACCGATACAACTGGGGCTGTGTCTGCAATGCGCGAATATTACACCATTACTGAACTGACACGGGAGTTTGGCGTGTCGACGCGCACATTGCGGTTCTACGAGGATGAGGATCTGATTCATCCGGTCAGACGCGGACGGACCAGGTTGTTCCGGCCGTCCGACCGGCACTTGCTCAAGCAGATTCTTCGCGGCAAACGGCTCGGGTTCTCCATTGCCGAGATCCAAGAGATAATCCAGATGTACAGAGAGCCGCCCGGAGAAATGGGGCAGCTGCATCTGATGATGAAGCGCGTCGAGGAAAAGCGTGCAGAGCTGCGCCAGAAGCGCCGCGACATCGAGGAAACACTGGCCGAACTCGATCAGGTCGAGGAAGGTTGTATCGAGCGGCTGGCTGAGTTGGGCGTCAACACTTAAGCCTTACTGCGGGATGTTTTCCTGTGTGCAGATGCCAGCGATCTGTTGCATCTGCGGATCGTTTTGATCGCGCTTTCCCGCAAACATCTCATCGAAGATGCCCTGCGCTTCGGTCTGCCCGATGACGCAATCGCAGAACTTCTCGCAAAAAGCCTTGTCGTTGTCGTTCTGGCAGCTCTGCACACAGGCCTTGCCGAAGACCTCGCGTGGTGCCGGGACCGCGGGTGGGAACAGTTGTGAAACAAGAAAAACACAGGCGATAATCACTGGCTGATGGATCAGGTAGAAGGCGAGGCTGTGCCTGCCGATGAAGCGCAGGCCGCGATCGAGCCAGGATGGCGCGATGTTTCCGGAAAACAATTTGAGCGCATTGAAATGTTGCATCGTCTTGGCGAGCACCATGCCTGCAAGAACAGCGCCGAACCATGGAAAGATCGGGACGTAATCGTTTGATCTTATGATGATTTCCGAGAGGCCGAGCGGCCAGAATACCGGCGCGTCGAATGCCGGCGAGACGAAATAATGCGGAAGGGCAATGACCGCCGCTGCTGCGACTGCAATCACCAGCGCAGGCAATCGCAAAAACAACAGCCCAAGAACGCTTGCCGCCGCTATTTCGTGCAGGATTCCGAAAAACACGAAGGTCTCCGGCGTGACGTACATCGTGACGAGCGTGATCGCCAACGCGGCAGCGATGATCTGGGCGAGGCGAATGCCGAACGAGCGCCAGCGAATGCCGCGCCCATGCGCCAGCACAAGGCTGAAGCCGACAAGCGCGAGGAAAGTCGAGGCGATGACGCGGGCGTACAGTTTCCACGCGCCATGGCCGGTTGTTCCGGGTTCGAGATAGCCGAAAAACTCGAAATCCCAGCCCGTGTGGTAGGTCGCCATGGCGATAAGGGCGATGCCGCGCAACACGTCCAGCTTGCCGAGACGCGTCTTTGGGGGTGCATTCACAGTCTCGGCTCTATTCATGTGCAGGGAACTCGATCATTGCAGCAATTGGCGCAAGCTAAGTGAGTTGCGCTGCAAAATCCATCGTCTTTGACGCGCTGGCGAGGTAAGTTTTTTCTTACATATTCAAAGGTTTCTGTGAAACGGACATATTATGTCGCTTGATTGACTGCTATCGCTAGTCGCGCGGTCGAAACTCCAGCCTACGCTCGAATCAATGCCCCAAAGTCATCCCAGTGATCAATCAGGTTCGCCATCCTATCTGGATTACCACGGCCAAGCGCCCAACCGCGCGGGTCTTCGCGATCCTCTTTGGCATCGAATCGATGGCGCGGGCGATCATCACCAGTGTCGTGCCGATCCAGACCTACGATCTCATGCAGAGCGAGCGCGGGGTCAGCATTCTCTACACCTGCATGTCATTGCTCGGGCTGATCTCGACGCTTTCGATCCCGCTGCTCATTGTCCGGATTCCGCGACGCTGGGTCTACACGGCCGGAACCGTGTCCCTCATTCTCGGATGCTTTGCCTTCGCGCTCGATACGCTGCCGGGGCAGGCGGCAGGGCTATTCCTGCGCACGTTCGGCTCGGGAACCTTGTCGATCACGCTCAGCCTCTACATCATGGATCACATCAAGAGGGGTGAACTGGTCCGCGCCGAGTCCGTGCGAATGGCGACGGCGACGTTTGCCTGGACTGCCGGACCATTTCTCGGCGTTTTCCTCTATACACAAGTCGGTATGATCGCGCCGTTCCTGTTGTCGATAGGTTTCTCGCTGCTGCTGCTGACGCTGTTCTGGTATTTCCGCCTCAGCGACAATCCGGCGCTGCAGAAGGGCCCGAGCCGTCCGGCCAATCCTATCGCCAATGTGCGCCGCTTCGTCGTGCAACCGAGATTGCGGCTGGCTTGGCTGATCGCCTTTTCGCGCTCGTGCTACTGGAGCACGTTTTTCGTTTACGGACCGATCCTCATGGTCGCGACGGGGCAGGGTAATCTTGCCGGCGGTCTTTTGGTTTCGCTTGGCAATCTGTTTCTGCTCGGCTCCATCCTGTGGGGCAAGGTTGGCATGGCCAAGGGACTGATGCGGACGATTTCCGGTGTGTTCATATTGCTGGCCGTGGCGCTTATAGGAGCGGGCATTGCCGGCGAAAGATTTCCGATGGTGGCTGCGATCATGCTGCTTTTTGGAGCCTTTTTCTGCGTGGCTATCGACACGCTTGGCTCAACTACATTCATTCGTGCAGTCCACCCGCATGAGCGGGCACAGATGACGGCGGTTTACCGGACCTATCTCGATTTTTCCGAGATATTGCCGGCGTTTTTCTACTCGATCATCCTGACGTTTTTCCATCTCGGCTCGATCTTCATCGCACTTGCGGTGCTCATGATCTTCACGGCCGTGTTCGTCTGGCGCTATCTGCCGCGCGGCCTATAGGTCGGCGCTGACGCTGTTTTGCATCAGCACGTCTCGCGCCCTGGAAAAGAACTGGCGTCTGAGCAGCACGATGGCGACCAGCGTCGTCGTGATCATGAACAGCACGGGATGCAGAAACCATCCGAGATATCCGATGGAAAAGAAGATGCCGCGCAAGCCGCTGTTAAAATGCTGGCCGGCCTGAATGTTGATCCCGGCGGCGCGATTGATTCCCGCAAGCACAACCGGATCGTCGGGGCCCTTGTCGCGCGCCATCGGAACGCTGCCGATCAGGATCGAACAATAGTTGAAAAGACGATATGACCAGGCGAATTTGAAGAATGCATAGGCGAAGAGAACGAGAAGCCCGAGGATTTTTGTTTCAAACAATTGCTGGGTGGTATTGCCCAGGAACGGCAGGTCGTGAAACAGCGTCAGAACGCGGCCGGACGAATTTAAAAGGCCGAAACATCCGCCGATCGCCAGAATGGAAGTTGACGCAAAAAAGCCGGTGCCCTGCTGCAAACCGATCATGATGCTCGTGTCAATCATGCGCAATTCGCGTGTCGCCATGGTCGCCATCCATTGCCGCCGCGCCTGGTTCATCTCGTAGGTCAGGGATTTTTTGCCTAAAAACCCATTCGCGGTGGTATGGGAATAGAGCGCCCAGACGATGAAGAAATAGACCAGGGCAAATATGTCGAGCCAATAGGATGTGTTCGGGGCAGCTTCCATTGGATCTCTCTTTGAGCAACAACTGACGATTCGAATGTACGTGAATTTGATGGGTTCGCAAATCTCGCGAAGAAAGGGACTACAGGCTTTTTCTTTGACTTTTGCGCCGGCTGACTTATGTCGTATAAACGCAAGGTGAAGTCGGTTGCGGGCTGCGGCAAATGTCGCCAGCAGGCCATTATGCGACGCAAGTGATTTCACCAAGAGCCTGTTCGCAAACTCGACTTTCCGGACGGACTCTAAACTCAAAGGCGCTAAATGTTTCTGTCGGTTTTCGATCTGTATAAAATCGGCATTGGTCCTTCGAGCTCCCATACGATGGGCCCGATGACTGCTGGCAGCCTGTTTCTTGAGGAACTCAAGAGCGGGCAATGGCCACGGCCGACCGGCGTCAAGGTCGATCGTTTGCGCGTGCATCTGCATGGTTCGCTGGCTTTTACCGGCATCGGCCATGCAACCGATCGGGCTGTCATTCTCGGGTTGTGCGGCCTGTTGCCGGCCACCGTCGATCCAAACGAGATGGACGCGCTGCTCGAGACCGTGAAGCAGACGAAGCGCATTTCGCCCGAAGGCCATCCCCCCTATCGCTTCGATCCGGCAACCGATCTCATCATGGATCGGCGTACACCGCTTCCTGGTCACGCCAATGGCATGGCGTTCGAAGCCTATGATGTCGACGACCGTCTGTTGTTACGCCGTATTTTCTATTCGGTCGGCGGCGGTTTCGTCGTGACCGAGGAAGAGCTGGAGGCTGCGAAAACCCGCACCGCGCCGAAGCCGGAACATCCGGTGCCTTTCCCGTTCAAGAATGCCGCTCAGATGATGAGCATGGCGAAGGAAAGCGGTCTTTCCATTGCTGAAATGAAACGCAGCAACGAAGAAGTCTTCATGAGCCGCGATGAGCTGAACGCGGGTCTCGACCGGATCTGGGCTGCGATGCGCTCATGTATCGATCGCGGCCTGGAGCAGGAGGGCATCATGCCGGGCGGCCTCAAGGTCAAGCGGCGGGCACGCTATCTGCATGATCGCTTGCAGGAAGAGTGGCGGCAAAACCGCATCAATCCGCTGCTGGCCAATGACTGGCTCTCTGTCTATGCGATGGCAGTCAATGAGGAGAACGCAGCTGGCGGGCGGGTTGTGACGGCGCCAACCAATGGTGCTGCCGGCGTCGTTCCTGCGGTGCTGCGCTACTATCTGCATTTTCATGACGATGCCGACGAAAACGGTATTCGCGACTTTCTGCTGACCTCGGCGGCCATCGGCGGGGTGATCAAGACCAATGCGTCGATTTCCGGCGCAGAAGTCGGATGCCAGGGCGAAGTGGGTTCCGCATCCGCCATGGCTGCAGCCGGGCTTGCCGCAGTGCTTGGCGGTTCGCCGGAGCAGATCGAAAATGCCGCCGAAATCGCGCTGGAGCATCATCTTGGCATGACCTGCGACCCGGTTGCCGGTCTGGTGCAGGTGCCCTGCATCGAGCGCAATGCGCTTGGTGCGGTGAAGGCGGTTACAGCAGCTTCGCTGGCGGTGAAGGGCGATGGCACGCATTTCGTGCCGCTGGATGCCTGTATTGAAACGATGCGGCAGACCGGCGTCGATATGAACGAACGCTACAAGGAAACCAGCCTTGGCGGGTTGGCCGTTAACGTCGTCGAGTGTTGAGGAAAGGCCTTGGGGTTGTGGAGAAGCTGCCATTATGGTTGACGCCACAACCTGAAAGCGTAGATGCTACAGCATGGCCCTCAATCTCGTTAAACTCTGTGTCGGGTGCAGTGCAATCGAAGAACTCGCGGCGTGGATCGATTTCAAGCTCGATGAACGCAGGCGGGCAGGGTTGCCGGCTGAACAATTCCACACAACCCGCATGGTGCCAAAGCGCGTCGAGGAACTGCTCGACGGCGGGTCCCTTTATTGGGTGATCAAAGGCAATGTCCAATGCCGCCAGCGACTGACGGATATCCGGACCTTTACCGACGATGAAGGTATCTCACGCTGCCACCTCGTGCTCGACCCGCGCATCATTCCAACGGAATGGCAGCCGCGCCGGGCGTTTCAGGGCTGGCGTTATTTGACCAGCGAAGACGCGCCCTTCGATGAGGGGCACGGCAAGATCGGGCGGGCGAAACTGCCGCCAGAACTTCGCAACGAGCTTGCGGCTCTAGGCTTGCTCTAGGAAACCCGAAGTCTTACTGCCGACACACCGTTGCGGCTGTCAGCGTGCAAACGCAGTCGCACAGGCGGCATGGCGGCGCGGCGTGTGCGCGCAGCCTGACAAAGCAGCACATTCACCAGATCCATGGTCTTGAAGGCAGAGTTACCCCTGCGCAGGTCAGCAATCTTCATTGCAGCCTGTTGCAGGGCCTGCATGCCGCCGAAAAATGGCTTGGTTTCTCTGGCTGTCAGATCAGCCGGGCTATGTATTTCTTTGGTACTGGACATTCGCAAAACCCTTTACGCTATACAAATCGGGGTCTTTCGGATCGCGTGCCTTACGATTGCGGAGCAATGGCAAAGCAGTTGAATTTCTGGCGTTTCAGTGCGGCACAAGCAGTGTTGGCTTCCTTGGCGGAGGGGATGCCGGCAAAGCGAGCCCGGTGATAGGTTGTCGAGCCCTTCTGGAACTTTTCCGTATAGGGCGAGAGTGCTGCGATCGGACCGCCAACCTGTGCGGCTGCCTTGGACAGCATTGCCTTGGCTTCTTCAGGGCTGCCGACCGAAGCGATCTGTACCATCCAGCCGCCCGAAGGCGCCGATGCGGTTGTTACCGGATCGACCTCGTCCACATCGCCTTCGCCGATTTCAACCTTCGGCGATGGGGCAGGGACATGCAAAATACGTTCGGCTGGCGATGGAGTTGGTGCCGGTTCTGCGTAGGCCGTCACGACCTCTGCGGGCTGTTCGACCATTGCCTGCTCACGTTGAACGGGGATTGGCGCCTCGTCGCTCGCGGGGAGTTCAACAGCCGCGACCTCGACCTTGCTGTTCTTGCGCGAAGCAATCAGATTGCCGCCATCACGGCGCGATGCCGCGGGGAGATATTTGGCAATGAGACCCGCCATTTGGGCATCGCGTGCCGGTGTGCTGGACCCGCCCATGACGACGGCGACGAGCTTCTTCCCGTCAGTGCTGACAGACGAAACCAGGTTGAAACCGGAAGCGCGGGTATAGCCGGTCTTTATACCATCAACACCCTGGATCTTGCCGAGAAGGCGGTTGTGGCCAACGATACGGCGGCCACGATAGCTGAAGCTTCGGGTGGAGAAGTAGCTGTAATATTGTGGGAAATGCTCACGAAGAGCGACGCCCAGCAATGCGAGATCGCGTGCGGACGAATGCTGGTTGGGGTCAGGCAGACCGTTTGCATTGCGGAACTGCGTATTGCGCATGCCGAGTTGGCGGGCCTTGTTGGTCATCATCACTGCAAAGCGCGGTTCAGAGCCGCCGAGGAACTCTGCGATGGCTGTGGCCGAGTCGTTTGCCGATTTGGTGATGAGCGAGAGAATCGCAGCTTCCGCGCTGATCGTCTGTCCGGGCTGGAAGCCAACTTTTGTTGGCGGCTGCGCTGCCGCATAGGCGGAGACGGGGATTGGCGTCGATTTGGAAACCTTGCCGGATGCCATCGCGTCGAACAGCATATAGATCGTCATCATCTTCGTCAGGGATGCCGGGTAGCGCTGGGCATCCGCGTTGGATGAATACAGCGTCTTGCCCGTATTGGCATCGACGACGATAGCCGCTTCTTTCGAAGCTGCGGCTGCCAAAGGCGATTCAGCGATGTTTATCCCGGCGCCTAACAGCAGAGCCAGAAATGCATAACCCAATTTTTGTACGTAGTTGGAACCTTGGTGGGCCTTATGATGCACAATCAACACCTGCTCGAATATGCGCGTAGAAACTTTCCTGATGACCCTGATACATCAGAACGAATTTGTGGACTTTAGTCGCACCAGCGTTACCAAACTGTTTATGGTAACCGGGCCGTTCACCTTTTCCGCAATATTTGGGTTAAATTTTAGATTAATATTGCACCGCGGTATAAATTTGACTTTTTGTGCACTGCACCCTACCTCTGGGTGGGTAGGAAATTTCAACTTTGAAAGGATCTACAAATGGCCACTCCGTTCGAAACTCTGAATGAATCGGGCAAGGAATTTGCCAATACCGCGATGAAGAGCGTTTCGGCTCTCACCCATGGGTTGCACACGATCGCCAACGAGGCGGCCGACTATTCCAAAAAGTCATTCGAAGAGAGCAGTGCACTCATCGAAAAGCTGGCTACCATCAAGTCGCCTGAACAGATATTTGAAACACACAGCGTCTTTTCGAAAAAGGCATATGAAGCCTTTGTTGCTCAGGCGACGAAATTCGGTGAGCTCTATGCCGATCTCGCCAAGGAAGCCTACAAGCCCTATGAGGCAGCCGTAGCGAAGGTGACGAAGTAAATATCATCTACTTTGCCACTACAAAAAGCCCGGCTGCCACGCGCAATCGGGCTTTTTTTATTTCTGCGGGGCAATTCGGCCTTTGCAACCGCAACTTGATATTGCAAGCTTCAGGAGAGGGCTTAAAATCAAGCCGGAGCGACCTACATAGAATGCATAGAGCGACACACTATAAGAATGCGGGTATCGGAAAAGATGAAGCGGTTTTCACCCATGATGCAGGATGAGGACAAGGGAAGCGGCAACGGCCCCGGTAGGGGAACGGCTGTCATAACCCGGACCAAACCCAAACTGAAAAAGCCCAGTCTTTATCGCGTGTTGCTTCTGAATGACGATTACACGCCCATGGAATTCGTCATTCACGTCCTGGAGCGGTTTTTCCAGAAGAACAGAGAAGATGCTACACGCATCATGCTCCATGTGCATAATCATGGGGTCGGAGAATGTGGTGTCTTTACCTATGAGGTCGCGGAGTCCAAGATGACCCAAGTCATGGACTATGCGCGGCAAAACCAACATCCGCTGCAATGCGTGATGGAGAAAAAGTGAGGTTTCATGCCATCTTTCTCACCTAGTCTGGAGCGCGCCCTGCATCAGGCGCTGACAATTGCCAACGAGCATCATCACGAATATGCGACGCTGGAGCATCTGCTTCTCGCGCTGATCGATGATCAGGATGCAAGCAGTGTCATGCGTGCGTGCAATGTCGACTTGGCTCAACTGACGCGAACTGTGACCGACTACGTCGACAACGAACTGGATAACCTTGTCACCGGTTACGATGAGGATTCCAAGCCGACTGCGGCTTTCCAGCGCGTTATCCAGCGTGCGGTCATCCACGTCCAATCCTCCAACCGCGAAGAAGTGACCGGAGCCAACGTTCTTGTCGCTATTTTTGCCGAACGCGAAAGCCATGCGGCTTTCTTCCTGCAGGAACAGCAGATGACCCGCTACGATGCGGTCAACTACATTTCCCATGGAATTTCCAAGCGCCCTGGCGCCTCGGAGCCGCGCACCCCGCTCGGAGCCGAGAGCCCCAACGAAGACAGCCATGCCGCTGAGTCGGAAGAAGGCGCGACCAAGAAGAAGCAGGACGCCCTGTCGGCCTACTGCATCAACCTGAATGATCGCGCCAAGGCCGGCAAGATCGATCCGCTTATCGGCCGTGATCAGGAGATCAACCGGACGATCCAGATCCTTTGCCGCCGTTCGAAGAACAATCCGCTTTACGTCGGCGATCCCGGCGTTGGCAAGACTGCCATCGCGGAAGGTCTCGCCAAGCGCATTGTCGAAGGCAAGGTTCCAAGCGTCCTCAGCGATGCGACCGTATTCTCGCTGGATATGGGCACATTGCTTGCAGGGACGCGCTATCGCGGTGATTTCGAAGAACGTCTGAAGCAGGTCATCAAGGAGCTCGAAGAGTTTCCTGGCGCGATCCTGTTCATCGACGAAATCCACACGATTATCGGTGCCGGGGCCACGTCCGGTGGTGCGATGGACGCTTCCAATCTCTTGAAGCCAGCGCTTTCGACGGGTGCCATTCGTTGCATCGGTTCAACGACTTACAAGGAGTTTCGCCAGTTCTTCGAGAAGGACAGGGCGCTTGTACGGCGTTTCCAGAAGATCGATGTCAATGAACCGTCGATCCCCGATGCTATCGAGATCATGAAGGGTCTGCGGCCATATTTCGAAGACTTCCACAAGGTCAAGTACACTGTGGAGGCGATCAAGTCGGCGGTCGAACTTTCAGCGCGCTACATCAATGACCGCAAATTGCCGGACAAGGCGATCGATGTCATCGACGAGACCGGTGCCAGCCAGATGCTGTTGCCGGAGGCGAAACGCAAGAAGTCGATCGGCGTCAAGGAAATCGAGGCAACCATCGCCACGATGGCTCGCATCCCGCCGAAGACTGTTTCGAAAGATGACGAAGCCGTGCTCTCCAATCTCGAGGCGGAACTGAAGCGCGTTGTCTACGGTCAGGATCTTGCCATCGAAGCACTGTCGTCCTCGATCAAGCTGGCACGTGCCGGCCTGCGCGAGCCGGAAAAGCCGATCGGGTCCTACCTGTTCTCCGGTCCGACCGGCGTCGGCAAGACCGAAGTCGCCAAGCAATTGGCAGCCTCGCTCGGTGTGGAACTCCTGCGTTTCGACATGTCGGAATACATGGAGCGCCACACGGTATCGCGCTTGCTCGGTGCACCTCCCGGTTATGTCGGCTTCGATCAGGGCGGCCTTCTGACCGACGGCGTCGATCAGCACCCGCATTGCGTGCTGCTGCTCGATGAAATCGAAAAGGCGCATCCGGACCTGTTCAATATCCTGTTGCAGGTCATGGATCATGGCAAGCTGACTGATCACAACGGCAAGCAGATCGATTTCCGCAATGTGATTCTGATCATGACGACCAATGCGGGCGCATCCGATGCGGCGAGAGCGGCAATCGGCTTCGGCTCGTCGCGTCGTGAAGGCGATGACATGGAAGCGATCAACCGGCTGTTCACGCCGGAGTTCCGCAACCGTCTCGATGCGATCATTCCGTTCGGTGCGTTGCCGGTTCCGGTTATCCATCAGGTGGTGCAGAAGTTCGTCATTCAGCTCGAGGCACAGCTTGCCGACCGCGGCGTGACGTTCGATCTTCAGCTGGAGGCCATCGCCTGGCTTGCCGAGAAGGGCTACGACGATCGTATGGGTGCGCGGCCGCTTGGCCGCGTCATTCAGGAGCACATCAAGAAGCCGCTGGCGGATGAGGTGCTGTTTGGCAGGCTGAAGAAGGGCGGAACAGTTCGCGTTTCGGTTGCCGAGAAGCCTGATGGTTCGAAAGGTCTGGTTCTCGACTACATCGCCGACGAAGTCGTGGTGAAGCCGAAGAAGGAAATACCGGTCGAAAAGAAGCCATTGGCGAAGAAGAAGCCGGCACCGAAGAAGCCGCTTGAAAAAGCCGGGGCCGATGTGTCGGCCACCAGGAACGTCGCTTCGCTGCCACCCAAGGCATCCGTGCCAAAAGTGCCTCGGAAGAAATAATCAAAAAGGCCACCTTCGGGTGGCCTTTTTCTTGATGGCATCCGTTCTTCCGTTTATCGCTGAAAGCATGGCTGATTCCGGATTGCCCTCCCACCATGCGGATGAGAACGTGAGAACCCGTTTTTCGTGGTTTCTGTCAGGTGCATCTCTGATCACAAGCATTCCTGCGTTGATCCTGATGACAGCGCATGTGGGGTTTGCCGGGTTTGCCAGTGAAAATGGCGTTACCCTGCTACAGGCGACGTTCATGGTCGCCATTATCTGGGCTCTTCCCGCCAATATCGTCTTGATCGGTGCAATTGCGGGCGGTTATTCACTATTCGGCGCGGCAATTGCTGTCGGCCTGTCGTCGATCCGCCTGATGCCAATGGTGGCGGCCTTCGTGCCGGAAATGCGCGGGCCCAAGACGCGGAAGATTACCTTGCTGTTTCTGTCGCATTTCATTGCCGTCACCGCCTGGGTAATGGGCATGGACCGGCTCAAGCATGTTCCACGCGATATGCGAACGAGTTATTTTGCCGGTCTGGGTATTACGTTGACGTTGACCAACACACTCGTGGTGGCTGTAGTCTATGTTCTCTCGACCGATTTCCCGCCCATGGTTTTCGCTGCGTTGTTCTTCTTGACGCCAATGTATTTTTTGACGTCGCTGTGGGGTTCGGCGCGCGATCGATCGGTCCATGTTGCCATGGTTTCAGGCCTACTGCTCTTTCCGGTGATCCATTCGATCGCGCCTGCCTATGATCTGTTACTGACCGGCGTTGTCGGAGGGATTGTGACCATGGCTTACGTGCATCTGGCCAAGAGGAGCGCCACAGGATGACCTGGCAGAGCCTGACTGATTGGTGGTGGCCCTATCTGTTTATCCTGCTTGCAGGATGGTTGCCCACCGATGTCTGGCGCTTCATCGGCGTGTTTATCGGTGGCCGGGTCAGTGAAGAGTCCGAAGCTTTGATCGCAGTGCGAGCCGTCGCCACGGCGCTTGTCGCCGGGGTCATCGCCCAATTGATCCTCTACCCGAGTGGGGCGCTAGCGGAGACCTCGGTGTTTCTTCGGACAGGTGCAGCCGCAGCAGGCTTCGTTGCATATCTCGCTCTCGGCAGACGTGTGATCATCAGCGTGATCGCCGGCGAAGCGGTTCTGCTCTGCGGATTGTTGTTAGCCTAGAGCCTGCCTGATTTTCTCTGCGTTTGCGGCGAGGACGTTCTGATCCTCCATCTCCCCGGTATGCGGCCGCAGCGCGACGCCGTCAAAACGCGGAATGACATGGAAATGCAGGTGGAAAACCGTCTGCCCGGCGGCCGGTTCGTTGAACTGGATGACAGTGACGCCATCGGCATCGAAGGCCGCTTTGACCGCGCGTGCGAGCTTCTGCGTGGTGGTGATGACGGCTGACAGACTGGCTTGGTCAACATCCAGAATATTGCGGAACGGCGCCTTGGTTATCGCAAGGCAATGACCTTTGCCTTGGGGCATGACGTCCATGAAGGCATAGGTTTCGTCGTCTTCGTAGAGCTTGTGCGACGGAATTTCCCCACGCAGGATCTTCGCGAATATGTTGTTTGCGTCATAGGGTGCGGTCATGGCGTACCTCTTTACTGGTCAGATTTCTTGAAGGGCGTGTGCTCGTTGAGAACATGGCTCATCAAGGCAACATCCTCGCGTTCACGCTGCAGAAAATCATCGATAGCGCGCCGCAATCCTGCGTGGGCAAGATAGTGCACCGAGTGCGTCGTTACCGGCAGATATCCGCGTGCAAGCTTGTGCTCACCCTGGGCACCCGCCTCGACCACATGAAGTTTCCGTTCGATGGCGAAATCGATCGCCTGATGATAACAGACCTCGAAATGCAGAAAACGGTGATCTTCGATACAGCCCCAATGCCTGCCGAAGAGCCGGTCTGATCCGATGAAGTTGATCGCTCCAGCAATGTATCGCCCGTCGCGCCGCGCCATCACCAGCACAATATCATCGGGCATGCGCTCGCCGATCAGCGTGTAAAACTTGCGATTGAGATAGGGGCGTCCCCATTTGCGGCTGCCGGTATCCATGTAGAACGCAAAAAAAGTATCAAAGATTTCCTGGGTGAGTTGGCCGCCGGTTAGCCGGTCGATGCTGATGTCGTCGGCGAGCGCCTCGCGGCGTTCCTTTTTCAGTGCCTTGCGTTTCCGCGAGGCAAGCGTTTCCAGAAAATCATCATAGGTGGAATAACCTTCGTTGAAGAAATGGAACTGCTGGTCGATGCGATGCAGGAAATCCGCGTCGGTGAAGGCAGGCAGATCGGTTTCAGTGACGAAGGTGGAATGGGCTGACGAAACGCCGAGTTGAATGGTGAGCTGGCGCAGACCATTGGCGAGAGCCGCCCGAACCGCATCGCCATCCCGATCGCGCCGCACCAGCAAACGTGGGCCCGTCGCCGGGGTGAAGGGAATGCTTGCCTGTAGTTTTGGATAGTAGCGCCCGCCGGCCCGCTCGAACGCATCGGCCCAACCATGATCGAAGACATACTCGCCCTGGCTGTGGCTCTTCAGATAGCAGGGGACGGCACCGATCAGAGTGCCACAATCATCTTCCAGACGCAAAAACTGCGGCAGCCAGCCCGCTTTGCGCGCGACGCAACCGGAATCTTCGAGTGCAGACAAGAAGGCATGCGACAGGAAAGGATTGTAACCGGGCGCATCGCGCGATGTCCCCGCAAGCTCTGACCACTCCGTTTGCGTGAACGCGCCAATGCCATCGCAGACGCGCAAGGTGAAATCGCCTCGATCAAGATTTGGCATTTTTGAAATAAGCTTCCTGACTCCGGACAGTGTTTAGCGATAGACCTCGCGCCGGTGGCCGATTTCCACAACCAACACTATTAGCCGATGATCCTGCAGGTCACATAGGATGCGATAGTCGCCAATGCGATACCGCCAGTAATTTCCAAGGTCCGAACCTTGAAGTGCTTTTCCAGTTTGGCGGGGATCGTCCAGATTGGCAATTCTTTGATCCAGAAACTTTCGAATTCGTCCTCGCGTTTGTGTATCGAGATTTTTGAGTGATTTTTGAACCGACCGAGTGTACTCAATCGTCCAGGCCACGCCAGAATTCCTCTGCGGTTAGAACCTGATCCTCACCGCGATTCAAGCGTAGCGTGGCCTGTTCTGCCAGATACAAGTCTTCGAGATCGTCCAAATATTCTTCGATAGCTTGACGCATGTAGAATGTGGCGGTGCGTCCGGTCTTTGCAGCCAGCGACTGAAGACGTTCGTAGGTCTCGTCTGGAAGTCTGATGGCTGTTTGCTTGCTCATAGGAAATCCTAGTGGTTTACGTGTATACCATATAGAGGAAACTCGCTCCTGTCTCAAGCTGCCCGCGGATCAAATCCCTCAAAAGTGATTTGATCGACAAGGGCGTCGCTGGCGGTTTTTTCTGCGAAGCTTCTCACCGTCCAGGAGATGACGGGCATGTCCATCGTTCCCCGGACGAATTCGACAAAACGGTTTTCCAGATGGTGGACGTTGTAGGAGACGAAATCGATATCGTAGGCCAGCATGGAAAAATGCGCTTCGATATCCTCATCGCGAAGTCCCTCGGCAGTCAGTCCGGCGGGAATACCCGGCGCGTCTTTGCCGAAACGGCGGATCAGGTGATGATCGAAGGACATGATCGCTGCCTGGCCGTCATATTCGGCGAGATCATCGGCAACCGCGCTTACCAGACCATCGTCTCGCCCGGGAATTCCCTTGAGTTCGATGACAATGGGCACGCGGCCGTCTATCAACCTCAGGGCTTGGGCTAGCGTCGGCACGTGATCCTGTGTGCCGCCGACACGAAGTTTGCCGGCTTGCTCGGCTGTCAGCTCGTCGATATTGCCTTTGCTGCCCGTCACCCGGTCGAGCGTGCCGTCGTGGAAAACAATGGCCTTGCCGTCGACGGAGAGATGGACATCGCATTCGATGGCAAAGCCGGCGCCTGCAGCGGCGTCAAACGCCGACAAAGTATTCTCCCAGCGCTTGTTGTTCAGATCGTGCAAACCACGATGCGCGATCGGCACGGTTTTCAACCAGTCAAAAGAAGGCATGTTCAACGAACCTCGATAATGGCTTCAATTTCGACCGGTGCGTTCAGGGGCAGGGCGGCCGTGCCCACAGCCGAGCGTGCGTGACGGCCTGCATCACCCAACACGGCGACGAGCAGATCCGAGGCGCCGTTGGCGACGAGGTGCTGTTCGACGAAATCCGGTGTCGATGCGACGAACACCGTAATTTTCACGATCCGCATAATCCGTTCGAGATCGCCCAGCGCTGCTTTCGCCTGCGCCAGAATATTGATCGCGCAGGCTTTGGCCGCTTCCTGACCCTGTGCGACGTTCAGCTCGGCACCCAAAAGTCCGGTGTGAATGAGCTTTCCGCCTGCCAGCGGCAATTGCCCTGACGTCAGAAGAAGTGAGCCGGTCTGGGCGAATGGAACGTAATTCGCAGCCGGTGCCGCTGCGACAGGCAGCGTGATGCCAAGCTCCTGCAGGCGTTTTTCGATGGTGCTGATCATGGGATAATTTCCTTATGTTTTCGGAATCGCGAGGGATTGTGCAAGAAGTTGCGATTTTTGCCTCGCTTCCGCCAAGAGTTATTTTAATATGCACGTTCAAATATTGGAGAATCTTGTCGATGCGCGTTCTACCTGTTGTTGTTTTCAGTCTCGGTGCCTTGGGCCTAACCGGCTCCTCCATGGCTTTTGCGGCTGGAACCGCGACCCTTGTTCCGCATCGTGCCATTTACGATCTCAAACTGGATAGTGCGCAGGACAGTAGCGGGATCACGGGTTTGACGGGCCGCATGGTTTATGAATTCAACGGCTCGGACTGCGAGGGCTATACGACGAATTTCCGCTTTGTCACCCGCGTCGACATGGAAGAACAGCCTCAACGGGTGACTGACCAGCAGACGACAACATTCGAGTCGGGCAACGGCGACAAATTCCGCTTCGTCAACAAGACATTTGTTGACCAGAGCTTGACCAAGGAAGTGCGCGGCGACGCTGCCCTGCTCAAAGACAAGACGGAAATTTCGCTGACAAAGCCGGAGGCAAGCAAAGAAGATCTGGAGCTGTCACAGTTTCCTACACGCCACATGCAGGATTTGATCTCCAAGGCGTTGGCCGGGGAAGTTTTCTATCAGACAAAGCTGTTCGACGGATCGGAAGATGCCGACAAGGTGATGGCGACGACGGTGGTTATCGGCAAGTCTGCGGTTTCCGATGATGACGAGACAAAGAATATGGGCCCACTGGCAAAAGAAACGACGTGGCCGGTTTCGATCGCTTATTTCGACGACAATGAGAAGACGGAGGGGCTGCCGAGCTACCGCATCAATTTCAAGATGTATCGCAATGGCGTGACGCGCGATCTCAAGATGGACTATGGCGACTTCTCGATGACAGGGAAGCTCGTCAATCTGCAGCTATTCGACGCCCCGAAGTGCACGAAGTAGTTCGGTTGCACACGGGCTAACTTGATTATTGCAGGCAATGTGAATACATTGAATACATCGAATACAGCCATGGTGATTTATGCCTACGTCCATCCGTTTAACGCCTGAAATTGAACAGCGACTGGATCTTTTGGCGTCCAAGACGGGGCGCAGCAAAGCATTCTATCTCCGTGAAATCATTGAGCATGGACTGGATGATATGGAGGATTATTACCTCGCCGCCGATGTCCTAGAGCGAGTCCGCAAGGGCGAGGAACGCGTTTACTCTCTAGACGAAGTGGAACGCGATCTTGGTCTGGCGGATTGAATTATCTGCAACAGCGACCAAACAACTCTCCAAACTCGACCGCTTTGAAGCGAAACGCATTTCGACATATTTGCGGGAACGCGTTGCTGTTGCCGACGATCCGCGGCTGCTTGGCAAAGTGCTCATCGGTCCGCTCGGTGGGCTGTGGCGTTACAGAGTGGGAAATTATCGCATTGTCTGCGATTTGCAGGGGCGGCGGTTTGTAGTGTTGGTCCTTGAGGTGGGTCATCGTAGTGATATCTATCGGTAAAAGTGATCAGAAATGACCGGAACCAGCTTTTATCGCCCTCGCACTTGCTTATTGCGCAATTTTCCATTAACAGCCGCTTCATTCCACACACGGGATTTGGGTTGATATCGGGAGAAATCCGATATGGCCTCCGGTGGCGGGTTTCCCGCCTCTTCCCGTGGAGGTTCAACCGGAAAAGGAAATACAAGAGATGGCATTGCCTGATTTCAGCATGCGTCAGCTCCTAGAAGCTGGCGTTCACTTCGGCCACCAGACACATCGCTGGAACCCGAAAATGGCACCATACATTTATGGTTCCCGTAACAACATTCACATTCTCGACCTGGCCCAGACCTATCCGCTGCTCAATACAGCGCTGAAGAAGGTTTCGGACACCGTAGCCCGTGGCGGCCGCGTTCTGTTCGTTGGCACCAAGCGTCAGGCTTCGGACATCATTGCCGATGCCGCAACCCGTTCGGCCCAGTATTACGTCAATGCTCGCTGGCTCGGCGGCATGATGACCAACTGGAAGACGATTTCGAATTCCATTCAGCGTCTGCGCAAGCTTGACGAACTTCTTTCCGGCGAAGCGCAGGGCTTCACCAAGAAGGAGCGCCTGAACCTCGACCGTGAGCGCGAGAAGCTGAACCGCGCACTTGGCGGTATCAAGAACATGGGTTCCGTTCCGGACCTCATTTTCATCATCGATACCAATAAGGAAGCCATTGCCATCCAGGAAGCCAAGCGTCTTGGTATCCCGGTTGTCGCCGTGATCGACAGCAATTGCGATCCGGATCAGATCGATTTCCCGATCCCCGGCAATGATGACGCATCGCGCGCGATTTCGCTTTATTGCGACCTGGTCGCCAAGGCTGCTCTTGATGGCATTCTGCGTCAGCAGGGTTCGCTGGGCATGGATATCGGTGCACAGGAAGAAGCTCCTGTCGAGCCAGCGCTCGAAGCCCCGGTCGAAGCTTCGGCAGAAGCTCCGGCTCAGGAAGGTGAAGCCTCCGCTTGAGGTTTCATACACCCGTCGTATCGGGTGATTAACAATGATTCGATTGGCGCATAGCGCGCCGCAAAGTTGGCATGCTGGTTTCCCCAGTATGCCTTCGCTTTGAGAAGAGGCGACTAGAATGAGCATTACTGCTGCACAAGTAAAAGAACTTCGCGAGATTAGCGGCGCCGGCATGATGGACTGCAAAACGGCCCTGACTGAAACTAATGGCGATATGGAGGCCGCTGTCGATTGGCTGCGTGCCAAAGGTATTTCAAAGGCGGACAAGAAGGCAGGGCGTACGGCTGCCGAAGGTCTCGTCGGCGTCGCATCGAATGGCAAGAAGGCTGTCGTTGTCGAGGTCAACTCCGAGACCGATTTCGTAGCCCGCAACGACGCGTTCCAGGACATTGTCCGCAACGTTGCCAATGTGGCATTGACGACTGACGGTTCGACCGCTGCCGTTGCCGCTGCGACCTATCCCTCATCAGGCAAGTCGGTTGTCGACACGATCAAGGACGCCGTTGGCACGATCGGTGAGAACCTGTCGTTCCGCCGTTCGGCAGCGCTGACAGTCAACGAAGGCGTTGTTGCAACCTATATTCACAATGCAGTTTCCGACGGTCTCGGCAAGCTCGGCGTTCTGGTAGCGATCGAAACTGCCGGCAACGCAGACGTCGCACAGGCTTTCGGCCGCCAGGTTGCAATGCACGTCGCGGCGACCAACCCGCTCGCCTTGACTGCCGCTGAGGTCGATCCAGCTGCTGTCGAGCGTGAAAAGGCGGTCTTCACAGAGTCGGCCCGCCAGTCGGGCAAGCCTGAAAACATCATCGAGAAGATGGTCGAAGGCCGGCTGCGCAAATTCTACGAGGAAGTTGTGCTTCTCTCGCAGGCTTTCGTCATCAATCCCGATCTGACCGTCGAGGCCGCTCTTAAAGAAGCGGAAAAGACGATCGGTGCACCGGCCAAGATCACGGCATTCGTCCGTTTCGCCCTTGGCGAAGGCATCGAGAAGGAAGAGACCGATTTTGCAGCGGAAGTTGCCGCAGCTGTGAAGAAGTAATCTTAGACAACTGAAATCAAAGGGCATCGCGTGACAACGCGATGCCCTTCGTGTATCCGGAATTCGAAACGACGTTGAGGAAGGTTCCATGGCTGGTACGGCAGTTTATAAACGCGTTGTGCTCAAAGCCTCAGGGGAAGCTCTCATGGGCGATCAGGGCTTCGGTATTGATGTCGCCGTCGCCGATCGAATTGCCAGCGATATTGCGGAAGCTCGTGCGCTAGGTGTGCAGGTTGGCGTTGTCATCGGCGGCGGCAATATCTTTCGCGGCGTAGCAGTTGCCTCCAAAGGCGGAGACCGCGTGACCGGCGACCACATGGGCATGCTCGCAACGGTGATCAACTCCCTGGCGCTGCGCACTTCACTGGTCAAGATCGGCATCGACACTGTTGTCCTTTCAGCGGTCACCATGCCTGAATTCTGCGAGACATTTTCGCAACGGCTGGCGACCGAATATATGGACATGGGCAAGGTTGTGATCTTTGCCGGAGGCACGGGCAATCCGTTCTTTACGACAGACTCCGCCGCTGCGCTGCGTGCAGCAGAGATTGGGGCCGATGCCCTGTTCAAGGGCACCCAAGTCGACGGAATTTATTCGGCGGATCCTAAAAAAGACCCAAATGCTGTGCGGTTTGATCATTTGACCCACAAGGACGTGCTGGATCGCGGGCTCGCGGTGATGGATACAACAGCTGTTGCTCTTGCACGTGAAAATAATATCCCAATAATCGTCTATTCGATCCACGAAAAGGGTGGTTTTGCAGAAGTGCTACAGGGTAGAGGACGAGCAACGGTCGTATCGGACCATTGATTGTTCTGCCGGGCAGTTCCGCCAAGAATAAGGAGCATTGAGCATGAGTGATGCACTCGATCTGAACGACCTGAAGCGCCGGATGGACGGTGCCATACAGGCGCTGAAACACGATCTCGGCGGGCTGCGCACCGGTCGCGCTTCGGCAAGCCTGCTGGAGCCCATTACTGTCGAGGCCTATGGTTCGCAGATGCCTCTCAATCAGGTTGCCAACATCACCGTGCCAGAGTCGCGAATGCTTGCAGTGTCCGTCTGGGACAAGTCGATGGTGGGCAAGGTTGAGCGCGCGATCCGGGAGTCCGGCCTTGGCCTCAATCCGATTACCGACGGCAACAATTTGCGTATTCCGTTGCCTGAACTCAACGAGCAGCGCCGTAAGGAACTGGTCAAGATCGCCCATCAATATGTCGAGCATGCCAAGGTCGCAGCGCGTCATGTTCGCCGCGACGGTATGGACGAATTGAAGAGATTGGAAAAGGACGGTGATATCAGTCAGGACGACAATCGTGTCCTGTCCGAAAAAGTCCAGAAACTGACAGATGACACCATTACAGAAATGGATAAAGTCGTTGCAGTCAAAGAAGCGGAAATCATGCAGGTTTGAGAAACTTTTGATCACCACTTGATGGATATGTGTTGCGTTTCCAGTGCTCCGGTTCTCGAATACCAACCCACACGCCTCATGAGGGTAAATTCTCAAAAGTGTTTGAACCGACAATAGCGTAATCAGTCCACTGGAGGTCGAAGCCAATGTCCAATCCGCGCCACATTGCCATCATCATGGATGGAAATGGCCGTTGGGCAAAGGCGAGGGGACTGCCGCGGACGGCGGGCCATAAGGCCGGCGTCGATTCGCTGCGTGAGGTTATCCGCGCCGCGGGCAAGATTGATATACCTTTCCTGACGCTGTTTGCGTTCTCGTCCGAAAACTGGTCGCGGCCGCGCTCGGAAGTCACCGATCTCATGGGACTTCTGAAACTCTTCATCAGACGCGATCTCGCTGATCTGCACAGAGAGAATGTCCGGGTGCGGATCATTGGAGAACGGCAGGATCTGGCCAAGGATATTCGTGGCCTTCTCGACGAAGCGGAAACGCTGACGGTCAGAAATACCGGGCTCACGCTGGTTATTGCCTTTAACTATGGTTCACGCAATGAAATAACCCGTGCCGTTCAGCGCCTGGTTGCGGACGTTGCATCGGGTGTTATCGCCCACGAAGACATTACGCCCGAGGCCATATCAGTGCGGCTGGATACGGCCGATATCCCTGATCCCGATCTGATTATCCGGACCAGCGGCGAAATGCGCCTGTCGAATTTCCTTCTCTGGCAGGCGGCCTATTCCGAATTCATGTTCCTGCCCTGCTATTGGCCCGACTTCCGGCCTTCCCATCTGGCCGAGGCCATAGAAACGTTCCAGATGCGCGAACGACGCTTCGGCGGTGTGGCGGCGCAGGAAATCGCCCTGTGACCTTTAATGGTCTTTCCAATCTGCAAAAACGCATTCTGAGCGCGATTGTCCTTATCGTCATTGCGGTTGTTCTTACCTCGCTCGGCGGATTCGCCTTCGGTATTCTGGCCTGCGCGATAGGTTTGAGCGTGTTTTACGAATGGCAACTCATCACATTCCGGCGGTCAACATCCGTCACCCGCGGTCTGGCCTGGGTGTGCCTTATCTGTGTGATGGTGGTCCTTCTCTTCACCCAAGATGTCTTGACGATGATCAGCGTGCTGTTCGCAGGCGCAGCGCTTGTTGCAGCAATAGGCGGGCGGGCCAGTGGTTATTGGCCGGCATTCGGTCTCATCTACGCCGGCTTTCCAGCCATCGCGCTGACATTGTTGCGCGGTGACACTGGCGATGGGTTTGCGGCAATCCTGTTCCTGTTTGCCGTCGTCTGGGCGACCGATATCTTTGCGTTTTTCAACGGACGGGCGCTTGGCGGGCCAAAACTAGCGCCGCGCTTCTCGCCCAACAAGACCTGGTCAGGTGCAATTGGCGGTGCAGCCGCAGGGGTAGCGGCCGGCGTCGGTTTTGCTGCCTTTATCACGCCGGCGGGCAGCGTTTCCGTTCCGCTGATCGCGCTTTTATTGTCGATCATCGCCCAGATCGGCGATCTTGGCGAATCATGGGTGAAACGTCGATTTGGCATCAAGGACTCCGGCCAGCTCATCCCCGGTCACGGTGGTGTGATGGACCGGGTCGACGGGCTTGTAGCTGCCGCAGCATTGCTATACGTCATCGGGGCAATTCTGGTGACACCGGAAACGCCGTACGACATTCTTTTCTAGACGAGCGAACCCACAGGGTCATCTGATTGGCCCGGAGGATATATTGATAGAAACACTGCATACTCTCTTTGGTACCCAGAGCGTTTTGATCGGGACGATTCTGCCGTTCCTGATTGTTCTGACTGTCGTGGTTTTCGTCCACGAAATGGGTCACTACCTTGTCGGTCGGTGGTGCGGAATTGGTGTCCAGGCATTCTCCGTCGGCTTCGGGCCAGAGTTGATCGGGTTTACCGATCGCAAGGGCACGCGCTGGAAGCTTTCGGCAATTCCGCTCGGCGGGTACGTCAAATTTGCCGGCGACGAGGGCGTATCCAGCTCCGTAGGAACGCCGGCTGCTGCGATGACCCCGGAAGAGCGGGCTGTTGCCTTTCATACCCAGCCGGTCTGGAAGCGCGCCGCTACCGTCTTTGCCGGACCAGCGTTCAACATATTGCTTACCGTTGCCATTTTTTCGGTGTTCTTCTCTCTTTATGGCAAGATGGTCGCGGACCCTATGGTAGCGGAAGTCCGCCCCGGTGGCCCTGCAGCAATTGCCGGATTCCAGCCCGGCGACCGTTTCATCAGCGTAGACGGCGACAAAGTCGAAACCTTTTCGGACGTTCAGCGCCATGTGTCCTCGCGAGCCGGAGATGCCCTGAATTTCGTGGTGGAACGCAAGGGCCAGGAAGTCCAGCTGACCGCGACACCCGAGCTGCTAGAGCAAAAGGACCCGCTGGGGAACACCGTCAAGATTGCAGTGATCGGCGTGGTCAACAATCAGGAGTTGGGGAACTTCCGGCGGATCGAATACGGCCCTGTCGAATCAGTTGTTCAGGCTGTGCGTGAAAGCGGGTTTATCATCGCTCGCACCGGTCAGTTTTTCAGCAGGTTTTTCGCAGGTCGTGAAGACAAGTGCCAATTGGGAGGGCCTGTCAAGATCGCCACAATGGCAGGGCAAGCGGCGAGCCAGGGCGTTGATTGGCTTATCCAGCTAACGGCGATGCTGTCCATCGGTATCGGCCTGCTCAATTTGTTTCCCTTGCCGCCTCTTGATGGCGGGCATCTGGTCTTCTATGCAGCTGAAGCCGTCATTGGCAGGCCTGTCAGGCCGGTTGTCCAAGAGATTTTCTTTCGCGCCGGATTCTTTTTAGTCTTAGGATTCATGGGGTTTGTCGTGTTTAACGATCTTTTTGCTTGCCGGTAGCAAACGTTAAACATTGATGAAAATTTGAGGCGCTGGCTGGTCAAGCGACATGATCTGTTTACTATAAGCTTCGATTGGCGTGGCATGGATGCCACGCTTTCTTGTGAAGTAAACAGATTTTAACCGTAAGCCTTGCGTGTATGTAAAAACCGGCTATGACGGTGTGCGAGTAAGTGCTTATTCCGGGGTCTCGCCCGGGGACAACGAGAAACGAAGGTTCATAAGGCCTATGGCGGCAAGTTCAAAATTTGTTGGTGCAGCGTCAGCGCTCGCCATATCAGCGGCTCTTGTGAGTTCGGGTGCAATCGTAACCACGGTGGCAGGCGTAACAGTAGCACAGGCGGCAACAGTAAGCCGCATTGAAGTGCGCGGTAACACACGTGTGGATGCCCAGACGGTTCGCGACAATCTGGGGATTACGCCCGGCAAGCCTTTTTCCAATGCAGACATCGATGCGGCAACCAAGCGTCTGTTCGGCACCGGCCTGTTCAGCGATGTGCGTATCAGCCAGTCGGGTGGAACATTGATCGTTCAGGTCAATGAGCATCAGGTCGTCAACCAGGTCATTTTCCAGGGCAACAAGAAGATCAAGGATCCTGCGCTGCAAAATGCTGTGCAGTTGAAGCCGCGCGCCGCTTTCGACCAGGCGACGCTTGATGCCGATGTCGAGGCTGTACGTGCCGCCTACCGCAATGTTGGCCGCAGCGATGCCACGGTCTCCGGCCGGACGATGGATCTGGGCGAAGGACGCGTCAATGTTGTGTTCGAGATCAATGAAGGCGATCGCACCAAGATTGCCAAGATCAATTTCGTCGGCAATCAGGCCTTTGGCAATCGCCGCCTGAGCGACGTTATCTCGACCAAAAGGTCCACTCCGCTTTCCTGGCTGACACGCAACGACGTTTACAGCGAAGATCGCCTTCGCGCAGACGAGGAAGCGCTTCGCCGGTTCTATTACAATCGCGGTTACGCGGATTTCCGTGTGATCTCCTCCACGGCTGACCTCGATCCAGCCACCAACGACTACACGATCACCATCACAGTCGAAGAAGGTGAGAAGTACAAGTTCGGCGGCGTTCAGATCGAAAGCTCGGTCGAGGGTGTTGATACCTCGCAGTTGAACGGCCTTGTCAAGACGCGGGAAGGCGATACCTACAACGCCAAGGAAGTCGAAGACTCGATCATCAAGGTTTCCGAGAAGGTTGCCGGTCAGGGATACGCCTTCGCCAAGGTTGAACCACGCGGTGATCGCAACTTCGAGAATCACACGATCTCCGTGACCTATGCCATCGATCAAGGCCCGCGCGCCTATGTCGAGCGCATTGAAATCCGCGGCAATGAAAAGACCCGCGACTTCGTCATCCGCCGTGAATTCGATGTCAGTGAAGGCGATGCCTTCAACCAGGTTTTGATCCAGCGTGCCAAGCGCCGTCTAGAGGCTTTGCAATTCTTCCAGACAGTCAACATCTCGACGGCGCCCGGTTCGCAGCCCGATCAGGTTGTGCTTGTCGTTGACGTCATCGAGAAATCGACCGGTGAATTCTCCATCGGTGGCGGTTATACGACCGGTGGTGAAAACCCGGGGCCAACGGTGGAAGCCTCGATCACCGAGCGCAACTTCCTCGGTCGTGGCCAGTACGTCCGTATTGCCGCTGGCGGCGGTCTTGATAACAACCGCTCCTATTCGCTGTCGTTTACCGAGCCATACTTCCTCGGTCAGCGCATTGCAGCCGGCTTCGATATCTTCAAGCGTCAGTCTGGCGTGAACAACAAGTACGAGACGGACCTGACCGGTGGTACCATCCGCTTCGGCCTGCCGATCACCGATGATTTGACGGCCGGTGTTGCCTACAATCTCACAGAGGAAAAGTATGAGATTGACGGCGATGCGCTGAATCCTGATGGCACTCCGGACCTTAGCGAGATATCGCAAGCGTTTGCGGATGCGGCTGACGAAAGCCCTTGGATCAAGTCATCGGTAAGCTGGTCGCTGACGTATAATACGATCGACGATACAAAGAACCCACATGACGGTATCTACGCGAGGTTCAATCAGGAATATGCTGGTATCGGCGGTGACGCCAACTTCCTGAAGACCACGTTCAAAGGTCAGTATTACAAGACGCTGTCCGATGAGATGGACATTGTTGGCCTGGTCGGTGTTGGCGCGGGTTATATCGCTGGTTTCGGCGACGAAGATCTGCGGGTGTTCGACCTGTTCAAGAACAACAGTGAGATGATCCGCGGTTTCAAATATGCTGGTATAGGTCCTCGTGATTTGACCCCAGGCCTTGACGCCGACGGCAGCTTCCTTGGTGGTAATACTTACTTCAGCGGATCGCTGGAGACGCAGTTCCCGATGCCTGTTGTTCCGGAGAGCATCGGTATTCGTGGTGCTGTATTTGCTGACGCCGCGACGCTCTACGGGAATGATCTTCCGGAGGCTCAAGGTTCAACCGAAATGGAATGGCGTGCATCGGTCGGTGCCAGTATCATGTGGGCGTCTCCATTCGGTCCGCTGCGCTTCGATTATGCTGTGCCGGTCAAAAAGGTTGAAGGCGATCAGGTTCAGAATTTCAACTTCGGCATGTCGAGCAAGTTCTGATAGATTGCTGACCTCCCGGGGGGAGCAAGTTTCCCCGGGGGAGAAAGTAGCCGATGGCCGATCCTATCTTTTATGAGCCACTGTTGAACGTGACAATTGGTCAGATCGCAGGTCTGACCAATGGCGTTCTCGTGGACAGTTCATTGGCAAATCGGCCGGTCAAGCGGCTGGCTTCGCTTTCGGATTCTGGTCCCGATGCAGTCGTATTTATCGAAAGCAAGAAACACGCCCTGGATCTCGGCAACTTGAAGGCTGCCGGCGTATTGTGTACCGACGAAATAAAGGCAAGCGTTCCCAAGAACGTCGCCATCATCGTAACCCGTCATCCGCAGCAGGATTTTGCTGCCATTGGCCGCGCGCTCTATCCCAATGCCGTCAATGCGCATTTGTGGAGCGGACAGACCGGTATATCGACCCACGCGATTGTCCATCCGTCCGCAGAGATCGAAACTGACGTTACGATTGAACCGGGCGCCATTATAGGCAGCAATGTTTCCATCGGTTCCGGCACTGTTATTGCCGCCAATGTCGTCATCGGCAATGGCTGCAAGATTGGTCGCGATTGCTATATCGCTCCGAGTTGCTCGGTTCAGTACGCATTTTTGGGTAATCGCGTCTTGTTGCATCCGGGTGTAAGAATTGGCCAGGATGGCTTTGGGTATGTGCCTGGCAGAGCTGGGCTCGACAAGATGCCGCAACTCGGCCGCGTCATTATTCAGGACAATGTCGAGATCGGCGCCAATACAACGGTCGATCGTGGTGCTCTGGCTGACACGACTATCGGTGAAGGCACGAAAATCGATAATCTCGTGCAAATCGCCCATAATGTGCGTATAGGGCGGCATTGCGTTATTGCTGCGCAGTGTGGCATTTCGGGCAGTGTGGTCCTTGGTGACATGACGATGCTCGGTGGAAGCGTCGGGATCAAGGATCATGTCAACATTGGTTCACGCGTCGAGATCGCTGCGGCGAGCGGCGTGATGAACGATATACCGGACGGCGAGAGGTGGGCTGGCGCGCCTGCTCAGCCGTTCAAGCAGTGGTTCCGTGAAATCGCGAGCGTGCGTGCGATGACGCGAACCAAGAAGGAGAGCGGTTCAGATGAGTGATAATGTGAAAGTGGAGAGCCTCGGAGTTGCGGACATCCAGAAACTTCTGGCGAATCTGCCACATCGTTATCCATTTCTGCTGATCGATCGCATCGTCGATATCGACCGTGACGTATCGGCTACCGGCATCAAGAATGTCAGCATCAACGAGCCGCATTTTGCCGGTCATTTTCCCGAGCTGCCGATCATGCCGGGTGTTTTGATCATCGAGGCCATGGCTCAGACTGCCGGCGCGATCGTGCTCTTTCACAATGGCAGCGGCAAGCCGGGCAAGGTCTTCTTCATGACCATCGATAATGCCAAGTTCCGCAAGCCAGTCGTTCCTGGCGACCAACTGAAGCTGCGGGTGACGAAGCTGAAGCAGCGCGGCAGCATCCACAAATATGCTTGTATAGCCGAAGTTGACGGCGTGAAGGTTGCCGAAGCGGAAGTTGCTGCCATGGTCGGCTTTCCCGATGAAGACGAGTCTGGAGTCTGAACCCTTTTATGTCTCGCATTCATCAGTCGTCTATTATCGAGCAGGGCGCAAAAATCGGAGACAGGGTATCTGTCGGACCATTTTGCCACATCGGATCTGAAGCCGTTATTGGCGATGACGTCGAACTCATCAGCCACGTCACCATCATGGGGCCGACGACGCTTGGAAGCGGTTCCAAGGTCTATCCCAATGCTGTTCTTGGCGGCGACCCGCAAAATACCAAGCACAAGGGCGGCTATACGACACTCGTCATCGGCAAGAACTGCGTGATCCGCGAAGGCGTGACCATGCATCGCGGTACGGATGGCAGCCGCGGCATTACCACGATCGGCGACAATTGCATGTTCCTGGCTTATGCGCATGTGGCGCATGATTGCGTGATTGGCGACAATGTCACCTTCTCCAACAATGTGATGATCGGCGGGCACGTCACCATCGGCAATAATGTCATCATTGGCGGCGGTGCGGGTATTCATCAGTTCGTACGTGTCGGGCATCATGCCTTCATTGGCGGTCTTGCTGCCTTGGCAAGCGATCTCGTTCCGTATGGTATGGCTATTGGCAACCACGCCTATCTCGGCGGGTTGAATATCATCGGGATGAAACGATCGGGGATGGCGCGTCCGGAAATCCACAATCTGCGGCATGCGGTTCGCATGCTGTTCGACCGCACGAAATCGATCAAGAGCCGTGCAGATGATGTGCGCGTGGCATTCCCGGATTCGCCCGCCGTAGCCGATCTGGTCGATTTCATCACCACTGATACCAAGCGTGCCTATTGTACGCCGCCACTCGATTCCGCAATCGAGATCAGTGACAGTGACGACAACAGCTAAAACACCGCCATCGACTGCTGTGCAGCCGCCCATAGCGGGACGGACCGCCATTGTCGCCGGCAATGGCCAACTTCCTGTCGCGGTCGCCGAAAGTCTGCGGAAGCTTGGCGGCAATCCCCTGATTGTTGCGATCAAAGGCGAGGCGGAACCTGAGCTCTATGAGGGTGAGCATGCCGAGATTTCGATTGTCGAACTCGGCGGCCTGGTCAAAATCCTCAAGGCCGAAGGCATTTCCAATGTTGTCCTCGCGGGCGGCATTCGTCACAGACCGGAGTTCCGCGCGGCACTTCGACCGGGAAACGGCAATCTGGTTGCGCTTTATCGTTTCCTGCGGGCGTTCCGGTTGGGTGATGACGGTCTGTTGCGCGCCGTAATCGCGACAATCGAATCCTATGGTTTTCGCGTTCTCGGCGCCCACGAAATCGTTCCGGACATCCTTGCGCCAGCTCCCGGCACGCTCACGCGCAAACGAGCCGACCAAGAAAGCGTCGCCAATATGAATGCGGCGCGGCAGGCTGCAATCATGATCGGCTCACTTGATATCGGTCAAGCCGCAATCGCCATCGGACGGCGTGTCGTAGCGCTGGAAGGCGTCGAAGGTACCGATGCCATGCTGCAACGTGTGGCGGAGTTGCGGCATGCCAAGCGTATCAATCGCAAGGGTGGCGTTCTGGTCAAATGCGCCAAGCCGCAACAGGAAGTGCGCGCTGACCTGCCGGCCATCGGTGTAAGCACCGTGGAGAATGCTGTCAGGGCGGGGCTCAAGGGCATTGCCATTGAGGCGCGTCGCACATTGATCCTCGGTTACGGCGAAACTATTGCCGCCGCCGACAAAGCCGGACTATTCATCGAGACCTTTGAGCAGGAACCCTCCTGATGACTGCCGCGCCGAAACCCTTGCGCCTTGCCATTGTCACGGGGGAAGAGTCCGGGGATTTGCTGGGCGCCGATCTGGTTCAAGCGCTGCGCCGGCAATATGCAGGCGAGGTGACGCTCACCGGTGTCGGCGGCGAGCATCTTGCCGCACTCGGGCTCGACAGCCTGTTCGATCAGCATGAAATCGCGCTCGTTGGCCTGAGTGCCATTGTTCAAAAGCTGCCGCAACTTCTGCACCGGATCTCGCAGCTTTCGACGGCAATCGTCGCAGCGAAGCCAGATTGTCTGGTGATCATCGACAGTCCGGATTTTACCCATCGCGTCGCGCGCAAGGTGAGGGCGGCTGATCCTTCGATCCCGATCGTCAACTACATCAGCCCTTCGGTGTGGGCCTGGAGACCGGAACGCGCCAAGGCAATGCGCGCCTATATCGATCATGTGCTGGCGATCCTGCCGTTTGAGGTGCAGGCCCTGAAGGATCTGGATGGCCCGCCTGCGACCTATGTCGGGCACAGGCTGGTATCGCATGTACCGTTGCTGGAAGCCGCAAAACAAAATCGCGTGCGCGACGCTAGCCTGGGTGATCGGGTAGAGAAGAACCTTGTTGTACTGCCGGGCTCTCGCCGCTCTGAAATCATCAGTCTCGTCGAACCATTTGGCGAGACCGTCGATCTTTTGGCAAACCGTGGCAATCGCATCAACGTCGTTCTGCCGACGCTGCCGAAGGTCGAGCCACTCGTCCGGCAATTGACCGCAAGCTGGAAGGTGAAGCCTCGCATCGTTGTGGGTGAGGCGGAGAGATTGAAAGCATTTGCTGAGGCCGACGCAGCGCTTGCCGCCTCCGGAACCGTTTCGCTGGAACTGGCGCTGGCGCGTATTCCCACAGTCCTTTCCTACAAGCCCGACTGGCTGGCGCGGACATTTATTGCGCCAAGGATCAAGGTATGGAGTGCGGCGCTTCCAAATATCATCGCAGACGAGCCGGTTGTTCCGGAATATTTCAATATTTTTGTCCGATCCGGCCCCATTGCCCGTCAAATCGAGCAATTGCTAGTTCCGGGTCATCGGCGCGCCGCACAGCTTGAAAGTTTCGACAAGGTTGCGAAGCTAATGCAGACTGAGCGTCCCGCCGGGGAGATTGCCGCAGAAAAAGTGCTGGAATTTGCTTCACGCAAATGACCAATAAAAAAGGCGCCGGATGGGCGCCTTTTTTGACCATATGATGGTGACTATTTGCGATCTTCAACACTCACATAATCGCGCGGCGTCGCACCTGTATAGAGCTGGCGCGGGCGGCCAATCTTTTGATGCGGGTCTTCGATCATCTCTTTCCACTGGGCAATCCAGCCGACGGTGCGCGCAACAGCGAACAGCACGGTAAACATGGTGGTGGGGAAGCCAAGCGCCTTCAATGTGATGCCGGAATAAAAGTCGACGTTTGGATAAAGCTTCTTTTCGATGAAATATTCATCGGTTAGCGCAATCCGCTCAAGTTCCATGGCAACGTCAAGCAGTGGGTCATCCTTGATGCCGAGTTCGGCGAGCACTTCGCGCGTCGTCTGCTGCATGATCTTTGCGCGCGGATCGTAATTCTTGTAGACGCGATGACCAAAGCCCATCAGGCGGAACGGATCGTTCTTGTCCTTGGCGCGATTGATAAACTCGGGAATGCGATCCATGGTGCCAATCTCACCGAGCATCTGCAGTGCTGCTTCGTTGGCGCCGCCATGAGCCGGACCCCAGAGGCAGGCAATGCCCGCAGCGATACAAGCGAAGGGATTGGCGCCCGACGAACCGGCCAGGCGAACTGTGGACGTCGATGCATTCTGCTCGTGATCGGCGTGCAGGATGAAAATGCGATCCATTGCGCGTGCAAGAACCGGATTTGGCACGTAATCCTCACAGGGAACAGCGAAGCACATGTGGAGGAAGTTCGTCGCGAAATCGAGATTGTTCTTCGGGTAAACGAAAGGCTGACCGATGTGATATTTGTAGGCCATCGCGGCGAGGGTCGGGATTTTCGCAATCATGCGGATCGAAGCGACCATGCGCTGATGCGGATCGGAAATGTCCGTCGAGTCGTGATAAAACGCGGACAAGGCGCCGACGCAGCCGACCATGACAGCCATTGGATGCGCATCGCGGCGGAAACCACTGAAAAAACGCGACATCTGCTCGTGCACCATGGTGTGCCGGGTTACGCGGAAGTCAAAGTCTGCCTTCTGGCTCTTTGTCGGCAATTCGCCGTAGAGCAATAGATAGCAGGCTTCTAGAAAATCGCCGTGTTCGGCCAGTTGTTCGATCGGGTAACCGCGATGCAGCAAGATACCTTCATCGCCATCGATATAGGTGATCTGCGACTCGCAAGCAGCAGTGGATGTGAACCCCGGATCATACGTGAAGGCACCGGTGTTCTTGTATAATGTCCCAATGTCTACGACATCCGGTCCAATAGTCCCCTTTTTAATGGGTAAGGAGAATTCGTGACCATTCAGGTCGATGTTGACGCTGTTTTCAGACATTTGCCGTTCCTTTCTTGCTTTGACTTGCGCTGATCCAGCGCAAAAGCATCTACCTCGAATGAGGCCACAATCTTATCTTGTCAGGCACGACACCGTACTCGAAAGGTACGATGTTGCAATGCAAAAATGTGCTCAAATTTGCGTGCTATCGCCCTTTTGCCTGATCCTGTATGCGGCCAAGGGATTCTTCTCTTCCCAACACCGCCAATACATCGAAAACACCCGGAGACGTTGCTCTTCCGGTCAAAGCGGCACGCAGAGGTTGCGCGATTTTACCTAGCTTCAGACCAGTTTTTTCCGCATATGCCCGCACTGCAGCATCCAACGGCTCAGCGCTCCACTCATCAACCGCAGCAAGGTCCGGAAGTACGCCGGAAAGAATGCTCCGGCCCTCCTCGTTAAGCAAGTCGTGCGCTTTTTCATCGAGTGCAAGCGGTCGCTTCGCGAAAAGATACTTTGCGCTATCTGCGAGTTCCACCAATGTCTTCGCGCGCTCCTTCAGGCCGGGCATCGCGGCGAGCAATTGCTTTTTCGTGTTGCCATCCAATCGCGACAGCATCTCCGCGCCACCCTCGATTTCCGGCAATATATCGATCATGGCTTTGGCCAGGTCCGCATCGTCCGAGATGCGCATATAATGGCCATTGATCGCCTCGAGCTTCTGGAAATCAAAGCGCGATGCGCCGCGGTTGATATCCGAGATTTCGAACCATTGGATCATCTGTTCATCGGACATGATCTCGTCATCACCATGGCTCCAGCCGAGACGAACGAGATAATTGCGTAGCGCGGCCGGCAGGTAACCCATGGCGCGATAGGCCTCCACTCCAAGCGCGCCATGCCGCTTTGACAATTTTGCGCCATCTGCGCCATGAATGAGGGGAATGTGACCCATGACCGGCACATCCCAGCCCATCGCGTCGTAGATAACCGTCTGTCGCGCCGCATTGGTCAAATGATCGTCGCCACGGATGATGTGGGTGACGCCCATGTCATGATCATCGACTACGACAGCGTGCATATAGGTCGGATTGCCATCGGAGCGCAGGATGATGAAATCGTCGAGATCCTTGTTGGGGAACCGGACATCGCCCTGAACCTGGTCGCGAACGAGTGTTTCACCCGTCTGAGGCGCCTTGATGCGGATGACCGGCTTGATACCTTCGGGTGCTTCCTTGGGATCGCGATCCCGCCAGCGCCCGTCGTAACGCGGTGGACGGCCTTCGGAGCGGGCTTTCTCGCGCATTTCTTCAAGCTCGGCTTGTGAAGCATAGCAATAATAGGCCTTACCTCTGGTGACGAGCTCTTCCGCAACTTCGCGATGGCGTGGCGCGCGCTCATATTGCGACACGGCATCGCCATCCCAATCAAGACCCAGCCATTTTAAACCGTCGAGAATTGCAGTTACGGCTGCTTCCGAAGAGCGTTCCCGATCGGTGTCTTCAATGCGCAGCAGCATCTTGCCGCCCGTATGCTTGGCATAAAGCCAATTGAACAGGGCAGTGCGGGCGCCGCCGATATGCAAATAACCGGTCGGAGAGGGTGCGAAACGGGTGACAACGGAAGATGACATAAGTTCTCCAGCAGGTGCCCAGCGTATTAGCCGAACGTCCAATCGAATTGATCTGGCGTTCATGTAGCATAGCACCGCTGCTGTGCAAGGGCACTGGCAGAACCGGAAAGCAAATGGAAGGTCCTGCTACCAAAACAAAGACCAGAGAACAGCTGTTTTTTTTCCGTCCCGACAGCGGCGGTTATGAAATCGCGACTCAAACACGGACCAGTGATTTAGTCGTTGAAAAGGGAAACTGGCCTGCGAGGTTACGTGGACTTGGCAATTCTGCACGAACTCAACTTCAGTCCGTGCCCCTCGCGATTCCGAAGGCATTCAACTGCGAAGTCGATCGCGGTACGCTGTTTCTGTTTTTACCCGTCTTTGCGGGTATCGGTGCGATTTTCTATTTTAACGCGGCTGTCGAACCGAGACTCAGCGCCATTCTTTCAGGGATGACCTTTCTCGTCGGTTGCCATGCCTTGGCGCAGGCACGGCCCATGTTGCGGCTTGTTCTTCTATTCGCGATCGCCCTGGTGGCCGGCATGCTTTTTGGCAAAGTCGAAACGATCCGGGCCGGAACCCGAATGCTTGGCTCGGAAGTCACGACGCGAATGACGGGCCGTGTCAAAGCCATGTCGCGAGATGCCAAGGGTGGATGGCGTCTCACCATGGATGTGATTTCGACAGAGCGACCGGCACTGAAATACGGCCCGGACCGCGTTGCTGTTTCGGCAAGATCAGTTCCTCGCAACCTGAAGGTTGGCGATGGTCTCAAAGGCCTCGTTCATCTGCGGCCGCAGTCAGGCCCGATGCGGCCGGGCAATTATGATTTCGCCTTCTATAATTACTACAGAGGTGTCGGTGCCAGTGGATTTGTGCTGGGGAAGCTCGAAATAGTGCCTGTGGCTTCGGACACAGGACCAGTTGCTACAATCTTGCTGGTGATTGCAAATATCAGACAGCAACTCACCCAGCGCATCTTGCATAACATCAGAGGCGAACAGGGTGACATCGCTGCGTCGTTGATCACCGGCCAGCGCGATGGCATCAGCGATGACACCAACAGTGCTTTTCGCTTGAGCGGACTTTCGCATATCCTGTCAATCTCCGGCTTCCACATGGCACTGGTAGCGGCAACGATTATCGGCTCACTACGCGCGATCATGGCGTTGTTCCCCGGATTTTCGGCGCGGTTCCCCGTGAAGAAATTCTCGGCGGTGATAGCCTTGGTGGGTTCCGCATTTTATTTGCTGCTGTCAGGCTCCGATGTCGCGGCCCAGCGCAGCTTCGTCATGCTCGCTGTAATGCTCCTGGCCATGACTGTTGACCGGGCGGCGATATCGATGCGCAATCTTGCTATTGCGGCATTGATCACCACGGCGATCTCACCGCACGAAATCCTCGGACCAAGCTTTCAGATGTCGTATTCGGCGACTGCCGCCTTGATTGCATTTTATAGCTGGTGGTCCCGGCGTCAGGGAAGGCAGGCCTTCCGGAAAGGTGCGTCCAGCCATTTGCTTTTGGCGCTGCCGATAAAGGCCGTGAACCATGTCGGCGCGATTGCCATGACATCCGTGGTAGCCGGGACTGCGAGCTCAATTTTTGCGGCTTATCATTTCAATAATACGGCGCCGTTCGGCCTTATCGGTAACGCTCTCGCATTGCCGGTCATTTCAGTTGCTGTCATGCCTTTTGCTGTGCTCGGCTTGCTGGCCATGCCATTCGATCTGGATTGGCTACCGTTTACGGTCATGGGACAGGGCATCGAGGTCGTCATCGCTCTTGCAAAAATGGTCGCTTCGCGCTCTCCCAACGGCAATCTCGGCCTTATGCCGCAAGGCACCTTGATCCTCATGAGCATTGGTCTTGTGATGTTGCTGTTCCTGTCGACGCGTCTTCGGCTGTGCGGCATACCGTTATTGTTAAGCGCGGCCTTGCTGATGATGCGAGCGCAGGAGCCGCAGATTATTGTTTCAGAGGATGGAAAACTGGTCGCATTGCGCACTGATGACGGCAATCTGGCGGTCAATCGAGCAACCGGCAGTGCGTTCACTCTAAACAATTGGCAGCAGGGCTATGGTATAAACGAGGTGATAAAGCGGTCCAAGGCTGGCGCAATTTCTAAAGAAATGCAGTTTGAATGTGTTGAAAACGTTTGTACCGCACGCGAGCCGGGCGGATTGATAATCGCCTATACGGACCAAGCTGCACAGAGGTCATCTGCCTGCCAGGAGGGAGACATCGTGGTTCTGGCGTACTCGGCCGGACCCACGACGTGCGAGGACAAGAACATACTCGTATTCACCAAGCGCGATCTCGCGCTACATGGTACCGCAGAAATCACTTTGAAGTCTTACGAACCTGTTCGGCTACCCTCCACAAACAGCGAAAATGGTTCACCAGAGGTCATCCTTGCCGAGACAAACACCTCGCGCGCTCGACGCCTTCAGTCCGTCACCATCAACTACGCCGTAGGACCACCGGTCCGGCCATGGAACGCCTACCGAATGTATTCGCGTGCCGCGCGTAACATCGAGGACTACAAATCCCGTAAACGTGTGAATGCTGATAGCGGTAAGGCATCAGGCTGCGAAAAGCCGGACTGCTAGTATCGTCGTATAAGACCGACAAGCTTTCCTTGAACCTGAACGCGATCCGGTCCGAAAATCCGCGTCTCATAGGCCGGATTCGCCGCCTCGAGGGCGATCGACGCTCCTTTACGGCGGAAGCGCTTGAGCGTCGCCTCTTCGTCATCGACCAGCGCGACAACGATCTCGCCCGGATTGGCGGTATCGCCGCGCTTGATGACGACCGTATCGCCATCGAAAATCCCGGCCTCGATCATCGAATCGCCTTTGACTTCGAGTGCGTAGTGTTCGCCGCTCCCAATCATGTCCGGGGGCAGGCCGATCATATGGGTCTGATTCTGGATCGCGGAAATCGGCACACCAGCGGCAATGCGGCCCATGACCGGGATGCTGACGACCGTCGATGCGCCTATATCGTCGGAGGAACGCGCCGGTGGGCGGGCAGGGGCGACATTTCGGCCAAGGCTTCCCTCGATGACACTCGGCGAGAATTTCCGTTGGGCGTTGAGGCCGGGAGCGATGGAGTCCGGCAGGCGCAAAACCTCCAGCGCTCTTGCACGGTTTGCAAGCCGGCGAATGAAGCCGCGCTCTTCGAGAGCAGTGATCAACCGGTGTATGCCGGATTTCGACGCAAGATCCAATGCATCCTTCATCTCGTCGAACGAAGGTGGGATGCCTGTCTCCTTCAAACGCTCGTGGATGAAGAGCAGAAGTTCATGTTGTTTACGCGTGAGCATCGGCGATCCTTTGCGTGGAATCGGAAAAAACAAAACCAGAACAAACACTATCTGTTCCAGTTGTGTTCCACAAGGATTAATATGAGGTGTACGGAAGCCGAGAAACGTGGGTTGGCTGTTACTTAGCCGGAACAACCGGCGGGCCGCTGGATTGGCGAAGGATCAGTTCAACCGGCCAAACTTCGTGGATGGTTTCCGGTGGCTCGCCATCAAGCAAGCGAACAAGCATTTCTGCAATCCGAGTACCTGCCGCTCTTATCGAAGAACGTGTCGTCGTCATCGCCGGAACCATGTTGCTGGCATTGAGGTAGGGAAAGACGTCATCATGGGCGATGATCGAAACTTCCTTGCCAAGCTGGTAGCCCTTGGCGCGGATCGCCCGGGAAACGCCCAATGCTGTCATCATCGATCCTGCGAGAATGGCGGTTGGATGAGGCTTCAAGGACAGGAAACGTTGTGTTTCGCGGAAACCGATCTCGTCGGAAAAACAATCATGCACGATAAAATTGGGGTCAATCGAAATGCCGCGTTCGTTAAGCGCATTACGATAGCCTTCCTCACGGTGCTCCGAGAAGGTGAAACCTTTGAGGCCGTCGATCATGGCAATGTGCTTGTGGCCAAGATCGAGCAGATGCGACGTTGCTTGATAGAAGGCACCCTTGTTGTCGATATCCAGCCAGGCGTGCGGTGTATCTATGTTAGTCCGCCCGTGAAGCACAAACGGAAATTGCGCTTCGGCAAGCATGGCAACGCGTTCATCGACAAGGGAAGGGTGCGAGACAATCATCGCATCGACGCGCTTGCTGGAAATCAGACGCTTATAGGCGGAAATCTCGTCATTGTTGATCAGGGGGGTGATCAGAAAATCGATTTCGTCACGCGAGAGACGCTCGGCAAGGCCGGACAAGAACTCGCTGGTATGCGGGCCGAAACGCTCGCTGCTGTGAATAGGCACGACAATTCCAATCGCGCCGACACGCCCCATCGCCAAACGGCGCGCATTGGCGTTGGCGCTATAGCCAAACTTGAGGGCGGCCTTGTTGACCCGCTCCCTGGTTGCCTCGTTGACCTCCGGATAGCCATTGAGTGCGCGGCTGACCGTCGTTTGCGAGAGCCCAAGTTGTTCGGCCAGTTCCTTGAGTTTCATATCAGACGATCCAAGAGTGAAAAATTCCAGTTAATCAGAGGGCATCTAGCGCCTTACCATAGCGCAATTTCGAAGCGCTTTGGAAGTAATTTCAACTCAAGATGGAAGCGGGTAGAAATCAGATCGCCGTTATCCGCTGGATTCTAACAGACATCGGATATTCCAACTTGACAGCAGGACTGGCCTTTGTCACCTTTTACCCAAAGCGCTTTGGATTGGTATTTTACGTTAATGCTTCAAAGTGTTTGAGGAGGAGTTTTCATAAGTTGGAACAGCGCACCACCAGTACGCGTTGTTCCGTCGTGGATTTACGGGAGGAAATCATGAGAGCGAAATCAATCCTTGCAGGCCTTTTGGCTACAACGTTGATCTGTTCGGGCGCGTTCGCCGCCGACCTTTCAATCGTCTCCGGCGATACGGGTAACGGGCGCGAGTTCCTGCGCAAGCAGCTCGATCGTTTCGAAAAGGAAACGGGCAACAAAGTCAAAATTGTCGCGATGCCTGCAAACAGCTCCGACCAGTTTGGCCAGTACAGGCTCTGGCTTGCTGCGGGAAATACGGACATCGATGTCTACCGTACGGATGTGATCTGGGCGCCGCAATTGGCTGACCAGTTTCTCGATCTGACAGAGGCCATGAAGGATGTCGTCGATCAACACTTTCCATCGATGATCCAAAGCCAGACGGTTGATGGCAAACTCGTTGCCATGCCGATGTACACGGACGCGCCGGCCTTCTACTACCGCAAGGATCTTCTGGAGAAATACAAGAAGCCGGTTCCCAAAACCTGGGACGAGATGGCTGCGACCGCCAAGGAAATCCAGGAGGGCGAACGCGGCGCCGGCAACAAGGCGATGTATGGTTTTGTTTTCCAGGGTAACGCCTACGAGGGCCTGACTTGCAACGCGCTTGAATGGATCAAGTCTTCTGGCGGCGGCCAGATTATCGAGCCTGACGGTACGATCTCAATCAACAATCCAGAAGCAGTCGCTGCAGTCGACCGGGCAAAGGGCTGGATCGATACGATTACACCGAAGGGCGTCCTTGCCTATACGGAAGAGGAGAGCCGCGGTGTCTGGCAGACGGGGAACGCCGTCTTCATGCGCAACTGGCCTTATGCCTATGCGCTGGGCAATGGCCCGGACAGCGCGATCAAGGGCAAGTTCGACGTGACGACCCTGCCGAGCTCGAAAGAGGGGCAGAGTTCTGCCGCGACGTTGGGCGGCTGGAATCTTGCGATCTCGAAATATACAAAATCACCCGAGGAAGCGATCAAACTGGTCAAATTCCTGGCTGCACCCGAACAACAGAAGGAACGGGCGATCGAAATCGCCAATTTGCCTACGCTGAAGGCACTCTATGACGACAAGGACATTGCCGCGGCTCAACCGGTAATCACGAACTGGAAGCCAGTATTCGAGACGGCCGTGCCTCGTCCATCCGCACCCACGAAGGTCAAATACAACGAAGTGTCGTCGATGTTCTGGAGCGCGATCCACGACACGTTGTCCGGCAACGGAACTGCTGCAGATAATCTTGAGCTTCTGGAAGCCAAGCTGACGGAACTTCAGGGTGGTAGCTGGTAATCCCTGCCAGTCGACGGCGCGGTGCGATTGGACTTATCATAGACCATTCGTACCGATTGCCTGATCAAACCTGAATGTAACCTTCGCGGGCAGGAATTTGATGACAGCGTCTCCCACTGTACGTTCGGAACTCTTGCGTCAGCGGTCGCGCTCCGCACGACTGTTTCTTCTTCCCATGATTTTGGCTTTGGCGGTTGTTGCGGGCTGGCCGCTGCTCCGTACGATCTATTTTTCCTTTACTGATGCCTCGCTGACCAACATCGATGCGGCCAAGTGGGTAGGCTTCAAGAATTATCTTTCGTGGATACAGCTCAAAAGCGGGCGGACGATTTATTCCGGTCTGCTGGTCGATCCGGCATGGTGGAATGCTGTCTGGAACACGGTTCGCTTCAGCGTTATCTCGGTGGCGCTCGAGGCCGTTTTTGGAATGATCATAGCTCTCGTCCTTAATGCCGAATTCAAGGGCAGGGGCATCGTTCGAGCGGCAATCCTTATCCCTTGGGCGATCCCGACCATCGTATCGGCCCGCATGTGGGGATGGATGATGAATGATCAGTTTGGCATCCTCAACGATCTCTTCATGCGCGTCGGCCTGATCGACCATCCGATTGCCTGGACCGCAAGTTCCGATACCGCGATGATCGCTGTGCTGATCGTCGATGTGTGGAAGACCACGCCATTCATGGCGCTATTGATCCTCGCAGGTCTACAGATGATCCCGGGTGACATTTATGAAGCGGCGCGCATCGATGGCGTTCATCCCGTCAAGCAGTTCTTTCGGATCACGTTGCCGCTAGTGAAACCAGCGCTGATGGTGGCGATCATATTCCGGCTGCTCGATGCAATGCGCATCTTCGATTTGATCTACGTGCTGACGCCAAACAGTGCCCAGACCAAGACCATGTCGGTTCTGGCGCGCGAGAATCTGATCGACTTCGATAAGTTCGCCTATGGCTCGGCACAGTCGACGCTGTTGTTTCTGGTTATAGCGCTCATGACCATGCTGGCGATCTGGATCGGCCGTGTAAAGCTGGACGGAGGAGAGCGCTGATGCCCATGTCCATCATCAAAAACACAGCGTTCTATGCACTTGTCGCTGTGATCGTTGTTTGCGCGGTTTTCCCGTTTTACTACGCGATCATCACAAGTTTTAGAACCGGTAGTGCGATCTTCACAATCGAATATTGGCCGACTTCATTCTCCGTAGCGAATTATGTGAACGTTATCGCTTCGGGAAGTTTTGCCCGCAACCTGTTGAATTCCATCATTGTATCGGCATGCGTCGTGACCCTCTCTTTGCTGATGGCGGTTACGGCCGCCTTTGCTTTGTCCAGGGTTCGATTTCGCGGGCGCTCGTTGTTGCTTCTGACGATCCTGTCAGTTTCGATGTTCCCGCAGATAGCCGTCCTCGCCGGGCTGTTCGAAGTCATCCGGCTTCTCGGCCTCTATAACACGCTCGGCGGGTTGGTCTTTTCCTACATGATCTTCACCTTGCCATTTACGGTATGGGTACTCACGACGTTCATGCGTGATCTGCCGGTCGAGATCGAAGAGGCTGCCATCGTCGATGGCGCCACGCCCTGGGTGATCATAACAAGGGTGTTCCTGCCCCTCATGTGGCCTGCGCTGGTAACGACCGGATTGCTTGCCTTCATCGCGGCCTGGAACGAGTTCCTTTTCGCGTTGACTTTCACGTCCTCGACGGAAACGCGCACGGTTCCGGTCACCATCGCCCTCTTTACCGGCTCAAGCGCGCACGAGGTACCGTGGGGGATCGTCATGGCAGCCTCGGTGATCGTCACGGTACCTTTGGTCGTCCTCGTCCTCATCTTTCAACGCAAGATTATTTCCGGCCTCACGGCTGGCGGTGTCAAAGGCTAAGGAGCTTCAAATGACCACTATTCGTATGCAAGATCTCCGAAAATCCTTCGGCACGTTCGACGTTATCAAAGGTGTGGACCTTGAAATCGAGCCCGGCGAGTTCATGGTTTTCGTTGGCCCGTCGGGTTGTGGAAAATCGACGCTGCTGCGGCTTGTCGCCGGGCTTGAGGACATCACGTCAGGGACGCTCGCTTTCGATGAGAAGATCGTCAACAGTCTGACGCCATCCCAGCGCGGTATCGCCATGGTGTTTCAATCCTATGCGCTGTATCCGCATATGACCGTTTATGACAACATGGCGTTTGGCCTGAAGCTGGCAAAGGGCAGCGCGGACGACGTCAAGCGGCGAGTGCATAAGGCCGCGGAAATGCTGCAGATTACGGATTATCTTGACCGGCTTCCCAAGCAGCTTTCCGGCGGCCAGCGGCAGAGGGTTGCCATCGGCCGGGCAATTGTTCGCGATCCGAAGGTCTTTCTCTTCGATGAGCCGCTGTCCAATCTCGATGCCGCGCTACGTGTCGCCACCCGTCTTGAAATAGCCAAGCTCCACGCCAAGATGCATGAGACGACGATGATCTATGTAACCCACGATCAGGTGGAGGCGATGACGCTGGCAGACCGGATTTGTGTTCTGCGGGATGGCAATGTCGAGCAAGTTGGCACGCCATTGGAGCTTTATGAAAAGCCGCAATCGATCTTTGTTGCCGGTTTCATAGGCTCACCCAAGATGAATTTCCTCACTGAGCAATTCGCGGATGCCTACAAGACCGACATATTGGGAGTGCGGCCGGAGCATCTGGAAATCAAGGACAAGGACGGTCTCTGGAAAGGCAAGCTTCTTTTGGCGGAAAATCTAGGATCCGAGAGCTTCCTCTATATCGATATCGGCGCCAAGGAACCCTTGGTGGTACGGCAGGACGGCTCGGCACACCAGCAGCCGGGGGAACTGCTTTGCGTTGCGCCCGTTAACAACAACATCCACCGTTTCGACCAATCGGGCCGCCCGGCGGCAAATTGATAAAACCTCCATACCAAAGATAAGGAAAGACCAATGGCAATTCGCACGCTTATCTGGGGCGAGAACGTCCATGAACAGATCAATAAAACAGTTGCCGAAATCTATCCGAAAGGCATGCACAACCAGATCGCCAAGCTTTTGCAGAGCGACACCAACCTCAGCGTCAAAACCACGACCTTGCAGGAGCCGGAGCATGGCCTGACGGACAAGGTACTGGAAGAGACCGATGTCCTTGTCTGGTGGGGGCACCGCGCTCATGGCGACGTTGCCGACGAGGTAGTCGAGCGTGTGGCCCAGCGGGTCTGGGAAGGGATGGGACTGATCGTTCTGCATTCGGGGCATTTTTCGAAGATTTTCAAGAGATTGATGGGTTCACCCTGCGCTTTGAACTGGCGCGAGGCGGGCGAACGGGAACGTCTCTGGGTCGTTAACCCCGGACATCCTATCGCCAGAGGATTGCCGGCATTTTTCGAGCTGGAAAACGAGGAAATGTACGGCGAACCATTCTCTGTGCCGGAACCATTGGAAACAATATTCGTATCGTGGTTCCAGGGCGGCGAAGTCTTTCGCTCGGGGCTTACCTATCGCAAAGGCGCAGGCAATGTTTTCTACTTCCGCCCGGGACATGAAACCTACCCGACGTATCATGACGAAACTGTGGGGCTCGTGCTGCGCAATGCGGTGAACTGGGCGTATAATCCGCTGCGTTTTCCGGATATTACACAGGCGCCGAATGTGCCGATTGAGAAAGCTTTGGAACCGATCACGGCACGCGGCGGCAGTTTGCACGAGTCTGGTGAGGAAGGCTTTCGTTAATGCGTCTATTAATCCTGGGGACTGGCCACATGGCGAGCGCCCACGCCAGAAACTTTATCGACATTGAAGGTGTCTCGTTTGCCGGTGCGGTTGACGTCGACAAGGGCAGGGCGGAAGCGTTCCGTGACAAATACTCATTCGAACGAGCGTTCACGTCACTTGAGGATGCGCTTGCCTGGGGGGAATTCGATGCCGTCGCCAATGTAACCCCTGACAGCGCTCATCATTCCACAACGATGAAATGTCTTGCCGCCGGCAAGCATGTCTTTTGCGAAAAGCCTCTGGCAACGAACTATCACGATGCCATGGAAATGGCCGAGACCGCCGAAAACGCCAATCTGGTCGGCATGGTCAACCTCACTTACCGCAATGTAGCACAGCTACAAACTGCTCGCCGATTGGTGACAAGCGGCCAGATCGGCAAGATCAGGCATGTCGAGGCGTCCTACCTCCAAAGCTGGCTTGTATCAAAAGTCTGGGGCGATTGGCGCACGGAAAGCCAATGGCTGTGGCGCTTGTCGAAACAGCATGGGTCCAACGGCACCCTCGGCGATGTGGGCGTCCACATTCTCGATTTTGTCGTCTACGCGACCGATACGGAGATTGACGAGGTTTTCTGCCGTCTGAAAGCCTTTGACAAAGCCGACGGCAACAGGATCGGTGAATATCAACTCGATGCGAATGACAGTTTCACCATGACGGTGAGCTTCACCAATGGAGCGCTTGGCGTAGTGCATTCAAGTCGCTGGGCTACTGGACACGTCAATGAATTGCGTTTGCGTGTCTATGGCGACAAGGGTTCATTTGAAATCCAGCATCGTCATGATGGATCCAAGCTCTTCGTTTGCCTAGGTGACGATATCGAGACGGCGACCTGGAAGGAAATCGATGTCGAGCCGGTACCGACCAATTATCAACGCTTTGTCGAGGCTGTAGGGCAAGGCCGGACGCTCGAACCGTCATTCCGTCACGCGGCCAAATTGCAGAAGGCAATCGACCTTGCTACCGTCACCGAAGTCGACCGCAAGGAACACCGTCTCGAAGGATCAGCGTAGCATCATCACACTGCAAGCCGATCCCGCCTTGATCGCGGGCGCATGCGGTTCACGCACAATCAGGCCGTTGGCGTCCGCCAGGAACTTCAGCATCGACGAATCCTGCATAACGAAGGGCGTCGCGATCAGTTGTCCGCGATCGTCTTTGGTGATGCGCGCGCGAACATAATCCTGACGCTGGTCATTGGTGCCCATGTCGGTGCCAAGAACCGCCGAACGAAGATCAGGCGTATGGGGCAAGTCGAGCATGGCGTGGATCAGCGGGATCAGAAATATATGCGCGCAAATCAGGCTGGAGACCGGATTGCCGGGCAGGCCTAGGATTTTCATGTCCTGCAGGCGGCCAAACATCAACGGCTTACCTGGGCGCAGCGCAATCTTCCAGAAATCGAGTTCCATGCCCTTGGCAGCGAGTGCCGGTTGAACGAGGTCATGATCTCCGACCGACGCGCCGCCAAGCGTGACCAAAATATCTGCCTTGGCCGCCACGGCCTCATCGAGTGCATCGCTCAAGGCTTCGAGCCGGTCCTCGGCAATACCAAGATCGATTGGCACTCCGCCAGCCTGTCGCACGATTTCGGCCAGTCCATAGCTGTTGGAGGCAATGATCTGATCCGGCCGATAATTCTCACCTGGGGTGACCAATTCGTCGCCGGTAGCGAGAATGGCCACGCGAGGCAGCCGAACCACTTCAAGCGTCGGGTGATTGGCTGCGGCGGCGAGGGCGAGGGCGGCTGAATCAAGAACGCGTCCCGCCTCAAGCAGCAGATCGCCTTCGTCGAAGTCCAGACCGGCTTTGCGGATATTTCTGCCGAATGTGACGGTTTCTGTGATCCCGACCTCGCGGTCTCCCGGAATCGTGTTTTCCTGGATCACGACACTGTCCGCACCCTCGGGAACCGGCGCTCCAGTGAAAATACGAACGGCTTCACCTGATTTCATAGTGCCGGAAAACGCATGCCCTGCTGCCGATTGTCCGATCAGTTTCAACGTGACCGGAACTGTCGCCACGTCGGCGGCCTGAACCGCGTATCCGTCCATGGCGGAGGCTGCAAAGGGGGGCTGCTGCCGTTTGGCATAAACATCAGTAGCGAGAACGCGGCCACCGGCGGCGGCAAGAGGGATAAGCTCTGCTTCGAGTTTCTCTGCGCTGGCGAGAATACGCCTTAACGCCTCGTCAACCGGAAGAAGTCCTGACATATTATCTCTCATGCGCTGCTGACCATGCTCCGGACTTTCCGCCGGTCTTCTGCAGAAGGCGGATATCCTGGATGACCATTGCCTTGTCTGCAGCCTTCGCCATGTCGTAAATCGTCAGGCATGCCACAGAAACAGCGGTCAGCGCTTCCATCTCGACGCCTGTCTTGCCGGTCAATTTGACCGTTGCGACGACGTGCAGACCTGGCAAGGCGTCATCGGCCTCGATATCGATGGATATCTTGCTCAAGAGCAGCGGATGACAAAGCGGGATCAGATCATGGGTCTTTTTCGCCGCCATGATCCCGGCGATCCGCGCCGTTCCAATCACGTCACCCTTGGCGGCATTGCCGGATTTGATAAGCGCCAGCGTTTCCGCGCGCATTTTCACCAAGCCTTCGGCAACCGCCACCCGTTCTGTATCAACCTTGGCGCCAACATCGACCATATGGGCGGCGCCCGTCTCGTCGAGATGCGTAAGCTTGGGTGTTGTCATGCCGCGTCTGTCTGCTTGTCTACGGTGCCCTGCAATAGTGTTCTCGTGGCTGCCGCCACGTCATCCTGGCGCATGAGGCTTTCGCCGACCAGAAATGTGCCGATGTTGGATTTTGCCAGCCTCTGGCAGTCGGCATGCGTGAACACACCGCTCTCGCTGACCAGAAACTTGCTCGACGGTACCATTTTCGCCAAGCGTTCCGATACGGCCAGGTCCACGTTGAACGTGCGCAGGTTACGATTATTGATGCCGAGCAATGGCGAATTCAATTTCAACGCGCGCTCGAGTTCCGCCTCATCGTGCACTTCGACAAGCACATCCATATCGAGGGCAACGGCCGCTTCTTCCAACGCGCGGGCTACGTCGTCGGTAACGCTTGCCATTATGACAAGAATACAATCGGCACCCCAACTGCGCGCTTCATAAACCTGATAGGTATCGAACAGGAAATCCTTGCGCAGGGCAGGTAGCCTAGTCGCCGCACGGGCGGCTTGCAGGAACTCCGGAGCACCCTGAAATGATGGTGCGTCGGTCAGTACGGAGAGGCACGCGGCTCCACCGGCCTCATAGGCTTTCGCCAAGGCTGGCGGATCGAAATCCGGACGGATCAGGCCCTTGGATGGGCTGGCCTTCTTGATCTCGGCGATCAGTGCGAACTGTCCGGCGGCGCGTTTCTTCTGCAGGGCACCGAGAAAACCGCGCGGCGAGTCCTGATCCTTTATCTGTACCTTCAGTTCATCAAGTGTGACGCGTGTCTTGGCAGCAGCGATCTCCTCGCGCTTATAGGCTTCGATCTTGCGAAGGATATCAACCATGGTCAAAGCGCCTCGCTGTTGGAAACATGAACCAGCTTTTTAAGCACATTTCGGGCAGCACCGCTGTCAATCGAATGTGCAGCCATTTCTATGCCAACCTTGAGATCGGCCGCTACGCCGGCAATTACAAGCCCTGCAGCGGCATTGAACAGGGTAATATCGCGGTAAGCGCCGTGCGCTCCATCAAGTACCGAAAGAAGCGACACTGCATTCTCATCGGCCGTACCGCCCTTCAAATCCTGCGGATCCACCAGCCGCAAGCCAAAGGATTCCGGATCGATCTCGAAAGTGCGAACTTTTCCGTTTTCCAGCGCCGCGACCTTGGTCACGCCGGCCGTGGTGATCTCGTCCAGACCATCGCCATGCACAACCCATACGGCTTCGGATCCGAGGTTTTTCAGCACATGCGCTATGGGCTCGACCCATTCAGGCGCGAACACGCCGACAAGTTGACGTTTGACGCCTGCCGGATTGGTTAAAGGGCCAAGCAGATTGAAGATGGTCCGCGTGCCAAGTTCGACACGTGCGGGACCAACATGTTTCATGGCCGGGTGATGCATGGGCGCGAACATGAAGCCGATCCCGGCCTGTTCAATGCAGGTGGCAATCAGTTCTGGGCCAATTTCGATGTTGATGCCAAGAGCAGCAAGTGTATCGGCCGCGCCGGAACGCGATGACAAGGCACGATTGCCGTGCTTGGCGACGGGAACACCGGCACCGGCGGCAACGAATGCGGCGCAGGTAGAGACATTATATGAACCCGATTGATCGCCACCCGTTCCGACAATATCGATGGCATTCGAAGAGGTATTCACCTTCAGCATCTTTGAACGCATGGCGGAAACAGCGCCGCTGATCTCGTCGATATTTTCGCCACGCACCCGCAGCGCCATTAACAGGGCACCGATTTGGGCAGGGGTGGCCTGTCCCGACATCATGATGTCAAAAGCCTCGACGGCTTCCTCCTGCGAGAGCGCTTTGCCTGTAGCCGCTATGCCGATGAAACGCTTTAATTCAGCCATTTTCTGTCTGACCTAACGTGCAAGTGCCTGATTAATGACGGTCTGGTTGATGGACACGGGATATACGGTCTGCAATTGCGCAACGAGCTGGTCGAGCAGATCGTCGGCAATGCGAGAACCGAATGCATCTCGTTCCACGGTCGTCAGCGTTTCCGGTCCGACATTCGCCGGTTCGATCGACTCGACGACCTTGAAGATGAGTTTCGAGCCGTCGGACGCCGATTCTGTTACACCGACAAGCCCTTCCGGGCCATCGAAGACCGATGCGACGCCGCCTTCACCGAGATCGGCATCCTTGCTTTGGCGCGTGATGCCGCGTTTCGTATCCTTGGTGAATTTGAATTCGGCCGCTATGTCGTCGAGCGATGTGCCGCCGGCAACACGCTTGCGCACCTCCTCGGCTTTTTCGTTGAGACGCTTTTCGGCTTCAGCCGCCTTCCATGCAGCAACAACACGCGGCTTCACTTCATCAAGCGGGCGCTCTCGGGCAGGCGTTACACTGTCGACGTCGTACCAAAGATAGCTGTTCGTGCCGAGATTGAACGGTTCATTGTCGAAACCAACGTCCGCTTGGAATACTGCTGCCAACTGGTTCTCATCGAACGGCAGATTGGCAATTTCCTTTTCATCGGCACCATGGCCACTGGAATCGACTGCATCAATCGTTACGACCTTCAGGTTCTGCTTTGCTGCGGCCTCTGCCATGCTCGCACCGTCAGCGCGCGCATTCTCATAGGCATCGTGCACATCCGCAATCGCGGACGCTGCCTGTGTCAAAGCTATGGTCTCACGAATATCCTTCTCAACTTCGGTGAGAGGCTTGGTGACCGCAGGATTGATAGCCGATACGCGAACGAGAACTGGCCCAAATGCACCCTTCAACACGTCGCTGACACCGTTTGCCTGAAGCGCAAAGATCGGATCGGCAATTGATTGATCGGGCAGGCCGGTTTTCGGGAATGTGCCGAGACGAACGTCATCCATCGTCTTGCCTTCCGACTTGACGATATCATCGAAGCTGGTTCCGGCCACGATCTTGTCATGTGCAGCTTTTGCTGCGTCTTCATTTGCAAACGTCAACTGTTCGATGGTGCGCGTTTCCGGCGTCGAATAGCGCGCAATGTTCTTGTCATACTCAGTCTTGATCTCTTCGGGGGTCACCAAAGCCGGATTGGCGATATCCTTCGGCTCAAGCTTGACATAGCTTACCTTGCGGTATTGCGGCGCGCCGTAAACTTCCTTGTTTGCATCGAAATATGTCTTCAAATCCGCATCGCTGGGATCGGCAATATCGCTCACGAAGCTCTTCGGCATGGCGACGTAATCGATCGTGCGTGACTCGCCCTTATAAAGAGCAACCGCTTTAAGAAGGGTGTCAGGCGCCTTGACGCCATCGGCAACGGCTTCGACGATCTGCTGACGGCGTGCGACTTGTGCACGGTTGTCGAGATAGCTTTGCGGGCTCATGCCGGCGTTGCGAAGCACCATATCAAACTGCGCTGGATTGAAGCGGCCATCGGCGCCCTGGAATGCCGGATCTTCAGCGGCGAGCTGTGCCAGGCGATCCTTTGACAGGCCGAGCGACATGGTACGCGCCTGTTCGTCGAGAACCACGCCGGCAACCAACTGCCCCTGCACCTGATGACCAATCCCGATGGCATCGGCCTGCTCGCGCGTGAGGCGCTGACCGAAGCGCTGCGATAGTGCAGCAAGTTGGCGGTCGTAGGCCAAGCGATAATCGACTGGTGACACTTCGGAATGTCCGGCACGAATGGCTGCACTGCCGCTTATTGCGCCGAGGATCGTGCTGGAAACACCCCATCCGGCAAAGCTGACCACGAGAAGGCCCATGAGCACTTTTGCCACCCAGGTTTGTGCAACATTGCGGAGAGAGTCGAGCATTAAAAGTCACCGTATCAGTCAAGAGGCTTAATTGAATCCATAGGGGAATAGCGTCATGGAAGGCTTGTGTCGATTGCTTTATCGAGTGAATTTGCTAGTCAGACTGAGAAATTGCCAAAACAATCGCATAAGGAACGCTCAATGACCCCAGATGTCCGTCCGCTCGTTGCTGGTAACTGGAAAATGAATGGTACCGGAGAGTCGCTCGAGGAACTGCGTATCATCGTCAACAGGCCGAATTCCGCGATTGGCGAGAAGATCGACGCGTTGATCTGTGTGCCGGCGACGCTTGTCTTCCGTGCTGCCCAGTCCGTCGAGGGTGAAGCCTTGAGCATAGGGGGGCAAGACTGCCATACCCAGAAGTCAGGCCCGCATACAGGCGATACCTCCGCGGACATGCTGAAAGACGCCGGCGCATCCCATGTCATTGTTGGACATTCCGAACGCCGGGCGGACCATGGCGAAACTGACGATATGGTCAACGCAAAGGCGAGGGCAGCCTGGGAAGCGGGTCTTGTGGCGATCATCTGCATTGGCGAGACAGGAGCGCAGCGTCAGGCAGGCGCTACGCTCGACGTGGTGGCTACACAACTTTCGGGTTCGGTTCCTGATGGTGCCGACGCCGGCAACAGCATCATAGCCTATGAACCCGTATGGGCCATTGGAACGGGTCTGACACCGACCGCCACGGATGTACAGGAAGTGCATACCTTTATCCGTTCGGCGTTGAGTACGCGTTTCGGTGGTGAAGGTGATAGGATTCGTATCCTCTATGGTGGATCAGTAAAGCCAGGCAACGCCGTGGAGCTTCTGGGGGTCGAAAATGTCGACGGCGCACTTGTTGGTGGCGCAAGCTTGAAAGCAGCGGACTTCCTCGCCATCTGTGAGGCTTATCATTCTCTTTGAGTGACGGAAAAACCGCGAAAAGCACAAGAAAACTGTCACCTGACGGGCTTGGTTTATTGGCCGATACGGTGTAAAGAGCCGCGTCCGACCCCTAGAAAGCAGAAAATACCCCATGCAAACCGTCGTCATCGTCATTCATCTTCTGATTGTACTTGCCCTTGTTGGGGTCGTGCTCATGCAGCGCTCCGAAGGCGGCGGTCTCGGAATTGGTGGTGGCTCCGGCTTCATGACGGCCCGAGGCGCTGCAAACGTGCTGACACGGGCGACGGCGATCCTTGCAACGGGGTTCTTCATAACGTCTTTGGCGCTCGGCATCATGGCCCGCTACGGTGAAAATCCGACTGATATTCTCAACCGTATCCCCACGACCACAGGCACTCAGCCCGCAGGCCAGCAGCCTCCCACAAGCGGTGGCATTCTCAACCAGTTGGGTGGCCCCTCGTCCAATAATGCAACGCCGCCTGCCTCCAATGAGCCAGCCCCAGGTTCGGCAGCGCCGGGTACCACTGCTCCGGCTGCGCCCGAATCGACGCTACCTGCGCCGACAGCTCCGGTTACGCCTGCACAACCGGCAAATCCGGTCCCGAATTCGCAGTAATTCGGACCGCCAAATCGTTTGATTGACGGAAGCGCGTAAAATGTGTTGCGCTTCCGCAACCTTTTGATGCGAACAATGAATCTGTGGTATTCTTCACAGCGATTTGCATTGAGAAGAAACTGGTCTTCGGATATCGCGATATCAGATTGGCCTTGGGGCCTCGCAAACGCTGCTGATGGCGTTTTGCAATCTACGCGGGAACTTTAAACTATGCTGTCACGTCGCTCTCTGCTTATAGGAATGTCGCTCCTGGCCTTGTCGGGGCCGGCATCCGCAGAACCAATTATCAAAAAAATTCTGAATCCATTCGGGCTTGGCGGCAATGACAAGGCCGACACTGATGCCCAAGCGGCGGCGCAGCCGATCGAGGTTGCAGAAGTTCGCAAGCCGGTGCAGCCTGCCAAAGCCAAGAACAAATACGGGATCGATCCGAAATACATGCCGCAGGACGTCGAATTCACGGGCTACAGGCCGGGCACGATCGTGATCGATCCGAAGGCAAAGTTCCTCTACCTCGTCGAAAGCTCGTACACGGCTCGCCGCTACGGTATTGCAGTCGGCAAGGAAGGCCTTGAATTCAAGGGCACAGCCGTGGTCCAGACGAAACGTGAATGGCCACGCTGGATTCCGACCAAAGAGATGATCGAACGGGAACCTGCCCATTACGCCAAATATGAAAACGGCATGGATGGCGGCCCAGGCAATCCGCTCGGTGCGCGCGCACTTTACCTGTCGCAGGGCAACAAGGACACGCATATCCGCATTCATGGAACGATCGTGCCGTCGAGCATTGGAAGTTCCGCATCGAACGGCTGTTTCCGCATGGTCAACGACCATGTGATCGATCTTTATAACCGCGTCAGCATTGGCACGGAAGTTATTGTTCTGTAAGAACTATTGTTGAATTTGTTGGAACGGCCAGACCTCGCGTCTGGCCGTTTCGTTTGGAATGGAAAATGATTGGAACGGGGAAAACGGCTTTCGGGCCGAATTTTTTTGTGGCCAAATCACTTGCAAAGGACTAACGAGATAAGCCCATGGCCCGATATGTTTTCATCACTGGCGGCGTGGTTTCTTCCCTCGGAAAAGGCATCGCTGCTGCCGCTTTGGCGGCACTCCTCCAGGCTCGTGGATACCGTGTACGGATTCGCAAGCTCGACCCTTATCTCAACGTCGACCCCGGCACGATGTCGCCTTATCAGCATGGCGAGGTCTTCGTGACCGATGATGGCGCTGAAACTGACCTCGACCTCGGTCACTACGAGCGCTTCACCGGACGTCCTGCCAACAAGCAGGATAATATCACCACCGGGCGGATCTACCGGAACATCATCGAGAAGGAACGCCGCGGAGACTACCTCGGCGCGACTGTTCAGGTAATTCCGCACGTTACCGACGAGATCAAGAATTTCATTGTCGAAGGCAATGAGGATTATGATTTCGTCTTGTGCGAGATTGGCGGTACGGTCGGCGATATTGAAGCGATGCCGTTCCTTGAGGCTATTCGCCAGCTTGGCAATGATTTGCCGCGAGGCACCGCTGTTTATATTCACCTGACCTTGATGCCGTATATTCCGGCAGCAGGCGAACTCAAAACCAAGCCGACGCAGCACTCCGTCAAGGAACTGCGGTCGATTGGCATCGCACCGGATATCCTTTTGATTCGTGCCGATCGCGAGATTCCGGAATCCGAACGTCGCAAACTGTCGTTGTTCTGCAATGTGCGCGCATCGGCGGTCATCCAGGCGCTCGATGTCGATACGATCTACGACGTGCCGATGGCTTACCACAAGGAAGGCCTTGATTCTGAGGTCCTTGCCGCGTTCGGCATCGATCCAGCCCCAAAGCCGCGCATGGAGCGTTGGGACGAGGTCAGCCAGCGTATTCATAATCCGGAAGGTGAGGTGACAATTGCCATTGTCGGCAAATATACCGGCCTCAAGGATGCTTATAAGTCGCTAATCGAAGCGCTGCACCATGGCGGCATGGCCAATAAGGTAAAGGTCAACCTCGACTGGATTGAATCGGAAATTTTCGAGCAGGAAGACCCGGCTCCTTATCTGCAAAAGGTACACGGCATTCTGGTGCCCGGCGGCTTCGGCGAACGTGGTTCAGAAGGCAAGATTCTGGCGGCGAAATTTGCACGGGAGAAAAAGGTGCCGTATTTCGGTATTTGCTTCGGCATGCAGATGGCGGTGATCGAAGCGGCCCGATCTCTGGCAGGGGTCGAGAAAGCATCTTCAAGTGAGTTCGGTCCGACCAGCGAACCTGTTGTCGGCCTGATGACAGAGTGGCTCAAAGGCAACATGCTGGAGAAGCGTGCACAGACCGGTGATCTCGGCGGAACGATGCGGCTTGGTGCCTACGAAGCTTTGCTTAAATCCGGTACGCGCATCGCTGATATTTACGGGTCAACCGATATTTCGGAACGCCACCGTCATCGCTACGAAGTGAATATCGATTATAAGGATCGCCTGGAAGAGTGCGGCCTCGTGTTCTCTGGCATGTCGCCGGATGGCGTATTGCCCGAAACGATCGAATATCCCGACCATCCCTGGTTTATCGGCGTTCAATACCACCCGGAATTGAAGTCTCGCCCGTTCGAACCGCATCCACTGTTTGCGTCGTTCATCAATGCGGCAATGGCACAGAACCGGCTAGTGTGACAAAAATCGTTGGGGGCGATTTGACATGACCATTTCATCTCCCCGCACCCCGCGTCCTGTCGATCATCTGGTTCTGCCGACCGCTGATCTTGACGTCGCGCGCGCGCGTCTAGAACAGCTGGGCTTCATCGTAGCGCCTGTCGGGAAGCATCCATTTGGTACCGAAAATGTCTGCGTTTTCTTCGGCGATGACTGCTTTCTCGAATTTCTGGCAGTCGGCCAGCGTGAGACGTGCGAGGAAGAGGCGCGGAACGGCAATGTGTTTGTCGCCCGTGATCAGGCTTGGCGGTTCCGCAATGGCAATGAAGGCTTCTCTGCTCTTGTCATGGGCACGCACGACGCACTCGGCGATCACAAGGCTTTCGTCAAAGCGGGCATTTCCGCTGGCGGAATTCTCAATTTTTCCCGCCCGTTCGTAACACCGGACGGGAAAGAGGATATCGCGGGATTCCGCTTGGCTTTTGCGGCTGATTTGCGCGCGCCAGACGCTTTCTTCTTCACTTGCGAGCGGGTGAACACGCCCAAGGTTGATCGCACGCCGCTGCAGACGCACCGGAACGGCGCGGTTGCACTACGCGAAGTCATCCTGTCCGAAGTCAATCCGACGGATTTCCAGTATCCGCTGCAGGAGATCATCAGCCAGCGCGACGTCAACGCGCACTCATTCGGTATGGATCTGCGTGCCGCGAACGCCAATGTGACAGTGTTGACAGCTCAGGGCTTGCAGTCGTTCTTCGGCATCGAGGTTTCGGAAACCGGGCGTGGTTTGTGGCTTCAGGCCTTCGTGCTGGCAGTGCGTGACCTCGCTGCGGTTGAAACTTTGCTGGCCAGCAACAATATTCCGTTCGAAAAGCGCGGCTCCCGCCTGATTGTGCACAAGGCACCAGGGCAGGGCGCTGCCATCGCATTTGAGGCTTCCTGATGTCCCTGAATTCTACGGTTTCCGCCGGCAATGTTGCATTTTCCAACACTGGCCAATTGTCTCTCATTGCGGGGCCTTGCCAGATGGAAAGCCGCCAGCACGCATTCGACATGGCCGGGGCGCTGAAGGAGCTGACAGCAAAACTCGGGATCGGCCTTGTCTACAAGTCGAGCTTCGACAAAGCGAACCGCACCTCGTTGACAGGGAAGCGTGGATTTGGACTGGAGAACTCCCTGCCGGTATTCGCCGATATCCGTAGTGAACTCGGTCTGCCGACGTTGACTGACGTCCATACGGAAGAGCAATGTATTATCCTTGGCCAAGTGGTCGATGTCCTGCAAATACCGGCTTTCCTTTGCCGGCAGACTGATCTTTTGATCGCGGCTGCCAACACCGGCAAGATCGTCAATATAAAGAAAGGCCAGTTCCTCGCGCCTTGGGATATGAAGAATGTCATTGCCAAGGTCACAGAAAGCGGCAATCCCAACGTGATGGTCACTGAGCGGGGCGCTTCGTTTGGCTATAACACGCTTGTCTCCGACATGCGGTCCCTGCCTATCATGGCTGGTTTTGGGGCCCCGGTTATTTTCGATGCAACCCATTCGGTGCAGCAGCCCGGCGGGCAGGGTGGCTCGACAGGCGGTCAACGCGAATTTGTCGAGACGCTGGCGCGCGCGGCAGTTGCTGTCGGTGTAGCGGGCGTATTCATCGAAACGCATCAGGATCCGGACAATGCGCCGTCGGATGGCCCAAATATGGTGCCACTCGACCAGATGCCGCGGCTCCTGGAAAAACTTCTGGAATTCGACCGGATTGCCAAGAGGGCTTGAGCCTACGGCATAAAAGTTCCTTCGCAGAAAATTAAGTTTTGATGCAACCGTGATGCAGCCTTGCTCATTATCCTCATAGGCAAAGCAAAAGAGGAGAAGAGCAAATGCCAACCAGTTCAGGACATACAAAAGCTATTCGTGCGTCGCGCGTCATTGGTACCAATGTGTACAATAGCAGCGGTGATAAGATTGGTGAAATCGAGGATGTGATGCTCGACAAGACCACGGACGGTATCATGTTCGCGGTCGTCGGTTTTGGGGGCTTCCTTGGAATTGGCGAGAAATATCATGCCGTGCCGTGGAAGCTCCTCGACTTCGATGAAGCAACGGGCGGGTATGTTGTGCCATTCACCAAGGAACAGCTGGAGCAAGCACCGGCTCATGGCATAACCGAACTGACAGAGAATGACGGTCTGCAGGTCCGCGACAGATCATTCTCGTATTACGATGACGTAGCGGCTTGACAGGCGCTACATCATGGATTGAGGCCGTCATTGACGGCCTTTTTTCTGTTTTGATCCACAATTCGTCTTTGTGGGGATTTTCCTTGTCATGTTCATTCGCTATTCAGTGGCCAGCCCAAGGCTCAATGCTCATTGAAAGGGAATACTCCATGACTGCTATTGTCGATATTATTGGCCGCGAGATTCTGGACAGCCGCGGGAACCCGACTGTTGAGGTCGATGTCGTTCTCGAAGACGGTTCCATGGGCCGCGCAGCGGTCCCCTCAGGTGCCTCGACCGGCGCGCACGAAGCAGTTGAATTGCGCGACGGTGGTACACGCTATCTCGGCAAGGGTGTTGAAAAGGCTGTCGACGCGGTCAATGGCGAATTATTCGATGCCATTGGTGGCATGGAAGCGGAAAACCAGATCCACATCGATCAGACGATGATCGACCTCGATGGTACGCCGAACAAGAGCCGTCTCGGGGCCAACGCGATTCTTGGCGTATCTCTTGCCGTTGCCAAAGCCGCAGCTGAAGCGTCAGGCTTGCCGCTCTATCGCTATCTCGGCGGTCCGAGCGCCCACGTATTGCCTGTGCCGATGATGAACATCATCAACGGCGGTGCGCATGCCGACAATCCGATCGACTTTCAGGAATTCATGATCTTGCCGGTCGGCGCGTCTACTTTTGCCGAGGCCGTTCGTTATGGTTCGGAAGTGTTCCACACGTTGAAGAAGCGTTTGAAAGATGCGGGCCACAACACCAATGTCGGCGACGAGGGCGGTTTCGCACCGAACCTGAAGACGGCGCAGCACGCCCTGGATTTCATTATGGAGTCGATCGAGAAGGCGGGTTTCAAGCCAGGCGAAGAAATCGCGCTTGGTCTCGATTGCGCCTCGACCGAATTCTTCAAGGACGATAACTACGTCTATGAGGGCGAAAAGAAATCTCGCGATCCGAAGACCCAGGCGAAATACCTCGCTGAGCTCGTCGGCGATTATCCGATCATCACCATCGAAGACGGCATGGCTGAAGACGATTGGGACGGCTGGAAATATCTGACAGAGCTCGTTGGTAACAAGTGCCAGCTCGTTGGGGATGACTTATTCGTCACCAATTCGGCCCGCCTGCGCGATGGCATCAAGATGGGCGTCGCGAACTCGATCCTCGTCAAGGTCAACCAGATCGGCACGCTTTCTGAAACATTCGACGCCGTCGATACAGCACATCGCGCTGCCTACACCGCGGTTATGTCGCATCGCTCGGGAGAAACTGAAGATACGACCATCGCAGATCTCGCCGTTGCAACCAATTGCGGACAGATCAAGACCGGTTCGCTCGCCCGTTCAGACCGGGTCGCGAAATACAACCAGCTCATTCGTATCGAGGAAGAGCTCGGACCGCAGGCAAGCTATGCAGGGCGCGGTATCTTCCGCAGCGCCTGATAAACTGTCGATCTACAGCAAAATGGCGGGCGTAATGCCCGCCATTTCGTTTTGTCCTGCGCTGTTGGTAATCGCCTGTTAAGCAAAACATTGTCTTATGGACTGGAGAAAAATCGGGCCAGTGAGTCTGATTCCTTGGGTTTGCGGGTCTATGGAAATGTGGACAAAACAGCGAAAAAAAACCAAACGGGGGCGGTTGATCGTTCCGTTGCTCTCCACTCTGTTTTTCGCCTATTTTGGTTTTCACGCATACCATGGCGAATACGGACTCTATTCAACTATCAAGCTGCAAGAGCAAACCCAGTTGCTGCAGGCGCAACTCGACGCGGTCAAGGCAACGCGTTCCGAGCTTGAACGCCAGGTTCAACTTATGCATGATGGTACGATCGAGAAGGATATGCTAGACGAACAGGCCCGCAAGGGGTTGAATGTATCTCGGCCGGACGAAGTCACTATCATGCGTGGCTCCGGCGATCTAGCTATTAACTGATTTCTGGTTAATCGACGTTTTTCTCTGTATTTTGAACATCTTATTTGCATAGCACTTATTCGATTCTGCATATTGTAAGTTGCGCCCCTGCTGCTATTCTCGTGCGACCAATTCACAGGGAGTGAGATATGGCCACGAGGGCGAAAAAAAGCCCTGCGCGTTCTGCGCAGACCTCCGCTATTAAAGCACCAAAACCAATCCAGTTCACCAAGGAACAAGAATTAGAAGCCTACCGGCACATGCTGCTGATCCGCCGCTTTGAAGAAAAGGCCGGTCAGCTCTACGGTATGGGTTTCATCGGTGGTTTCTGCCATCTCTACATCGGTCAGGAAGCTGTCGTCACCGGCATGCAAATGTCGCTGAAGGAAGGTGATCAGGTTATCACCGGCTATCGCGACCATGGCCACATGCTGGCTTGCGGCATGAGCCCGCGCGGTGTCATGGCGGAGTTGACAGGACGGCGCGGCGGCCTTTCCAAGGGGAAGGGCGGTTCGATGCACATGTTCTCCAAGGAGAAGCACTTTTACGGCGGACACGGCATCGTCGGTGCCCAGGTTTCGCTCGGTACCGGTCTCGCCTTCGCCAATCGCTATCGTGATAACGGCAATGTTTCGTTGGCTTACTTTGGCGATGGTGCTGCCAATCAGGGTCAGGTCTACGAAAGCTTCAATATGGCTTCCCTGTGGAAGCTGCCGGTTATCTATATCATCGAGAACAATCGTTACGCGATGGGCACATCGGTTTCGCGCGCTTCAGCCGAGACGGATTTTTCCAAGCGCGGTATTTCATTCAATATTCCGGGAATTCAGGTCGACGGCATGGACGTGCGTGCGGTCAATGCTGCAGGTGAAGAGGCTGCAGCCTGGGCACGCTCCGGCAAGGGGCCGATGATTCTTGAAATGCAGACGTACCGGTATCGCGGCCATTCCATGTCGGATCCGGCCAAATACCGTTCCAAGGACGAAGTGCAGAAAATGCGCTCCGACCATGATCCCATAGAGCAGGTGAAGCACCGGTTGATCGAAAACGGATGGTCCACTGAGGACGACCTGAAGAAGATCGACAAGGACGTTCGCGATATCGTGGCCGATGCAGCCGATTTCGCCCAGTCCGATCCTGAGCCGGATCCGTCCGAGCTTTACACCGACATTCTGCTCTAAGGGAGGCGCTATCATGCCTGTAGAAATTCTGATGCCCGCGCTCTCGCCGACTATGGAAGAGGGCAAACTGTCAAAATGGCTAAAAAAAGAAGGCGACAAGGTCACTTCCGGTGACGTGCTCGCTGAGATCGAGACCGACAAGGCGACGATGGAAGTCGAGGCTGTCGATGAAGGAACGCTTGGCAAGATCCTTGTTCCGGAAGGCACCGACAACGTAAAAGTCAATGCGGTGATTGCCGTTTTGCTTGGTGAAGGCGAAAGCGCCGATGCCGCCAGCGCGCCCAAGGCGGCGAATGCTGAAGCGCCTGCGGAAGAAGCGCCGAAACAGGAAGCTGTGGCGGAAAAGCCAACTGCATCCGTTCCTGCAGCGCCTAAGGCTGAAGTGGCTGCTGACCCGGATATACCCGAGGGAACCGAGATGGTTTCCACCACCGTCCGCGAAGCGCTTCGCGACGCAATGGCGGAGGAAATGCGCCGCGACCCTAACGTCTTCATCATGGGCGAGGAAGTCGCCGAATATCAGGGCGCCTACAAGATCACCCAGGGCTTGCTTGACGAGTTCGGTCCGCGCCGCGTTGTTGATACGCCGATCACAGAACACGGCTTTGCCGGCGTCGGTGTTGGTGCTGCGATGACGGGTTTGCGTCCGATCGTCGAGTTCATGACTTTCAACTTCGCCATGCAGGCGATCGACCAGATCATCAATTCCGCGGCCAAGACACTTTATATGTCTGGCGGCCAGATGGGCGCACCGATGGTGTTCCGTGGTCCAAGCGGCGCCGCCGCCCGGGTCGCTGCCCAGCACTCGCAGTGCTACGCCGCCTGGTACAGCCATATTCCGGGTCTGAAGGTCGTGATGCCATATTCGGCTGCCGATGCGAAGGGCCTGCTCAAGGCTGCCATCCGCGATCCAAATCCGGTAATCTTCCTCGAAAATGAAATACTGTACGGTCACTCGTTCGATGTGCCGAAGCTGGACGATTTCGTTCTCCCGATCGGCAAGGCCCGCATTCACAAGAAGGGCAAGGACGTAACGCTCGTTTCCTTCGGCATCGGCATGAATTACACGGTGAAGGCGGAAGCCGAGCTTGCGAAGATGGGCATCGACGCGGAAATCATCGATTTGCGGACGATCCGGCCGATGGACATTCCAACAGTCATTGAATCGGTGAAGAAGACGGGGCGTTGCGTCACGATTGAAGAGGGCTACCCGCAATCTTCGGTTGGAACGGAAATCGCTACCCGCGTCATGCAGCAAGCCTTCGATTATCTCGACGCACCGATCCTGACAATCGCCGGCAAGGATGTGCCGATGCCTTACGCGGCAAACCTTGAAAAGCTGGCTTTGCCTAATGTTCAGGAAATCATCAACGCCGTCAAAGCTGTGACCTACACCGCCTAAGGGGAGGAACCCGATATGCCGATAAATATCACCATGCCGGCGCTTTCTCCTACGATGGAAGAGGGCAATCTTGCCAAATGGCTGGTCAAGGAAGGCGATAAGGTCACGTCCGGTGATGTCATTGCCGAAATCGAGACCGACAAGGCGACGATGGAAGTCGAAGCGGTTGACGAAGGCACTGTGGCCAAGATCGTTGTTCCTGCCGGTACTGAAGGCGTCAAGGTCAACGCGCTGATCGCCATTCTGGCGGGCGAGGGCGAGGACGTCGCGGCAGCTGCCAAAGGCGGCGGTGACGCAGCGGCGCCAGCCAAAGCGGAAGCACCGAAAGAAGACAAGAAGGCTGACGCTGCACCTGAAGCCGCGAAGGCTGAAGCACCGCAGGTGGCCGCTGCTCCAGCGCCGGCGGCAGCTTCCGCAGCTGCGAAGACCGGCGATCGTCCATTTTCGTCACCGCTTGCGCGGCGGATCGCCAAGGATGCAGGTATTGATCTTGGCGCGGTGACAGGTTCGGGCCCGCATGGCCGTGTGATCAAGAAGGACGTCGAGGCGGCGATTTCCGGTGGTGGAGCCAAGGCGGCTCCCGTTGCAGGAGCCGCGCCATCCGCTGCAGCGCCAGCAGCACCGAAGCCAATGTCTGACGATGCAGTGCTCAAACTGTTCGAGCAAGGCTCTTACGAGCTCGTACCGCATGATGGCATGCGCAAGACTATCGCCAAGCGTCTGCTCGAAGCCAAGTCGACGGTTCCGCATTTCTATCTGACGGTGGATTGTGAGCTCGATGCACTTTTGGCTCTTCGCGCGCAGATCAATGCCGCTTCGCCCATGCGCAAGACGGAAAAGGGCGATGTTCCAGCTTACAAGCTCTCCGTCAATGACATGATCATCAAGGCGATGGCGTTGGCGCTGCGCGATGTGCCTGAGGCGAATGTCTCCTGGACGGAAGCCAATATGGTCAAGCACAAGCATTCGGATGTTGGCGTCGCTGTCTCCATTCCCGGAGGCCTGATCACGCCGATCATCCGCAAGGCTGAAGAGAAGACGCTTTCCGCCATTTCAAATGAGATGAAGGATCTTGCCAAGCGCGCTCGCGACCGCAAGCTGAAGCCCGAGGAATATCAGGGCGGAACAACCGCCGTGTCCAATCTCGGCATGTTTGGCGTCAAGGACTTTGCGGCCATCATCAACCCGCCGCACGCGACCATTCTTGCGATCGGCGCGGGCGAGGAGCGGGCGGTCGTCAAGAAGGGTGAGATCAAGGTTGCAACCGTTATGTCCGTGACGCTTTCGACTGATCACCGCGCCGTTGACGGCGCCTTGGGTGCAGAACTTGCCCAAGCCTTCAAACGTCATATCGAAAACCCGATGGGCATGCTGGTCTGAGGGGCGCCATGAAAACGGTCCTTTGCTATGGCGACTCGCTGACCTGGGGATACATTCCCGATGGCTCGGGTCGCCATGCGCTCGGGGATCGCTGGCCGGAGGTTCTTCAAACTGAACTCGGGCGCGGGGTTCACGTCGTTACCGATGGTTTGAATGGCCGCACGACGGCTTTTGACGACCATTTGTCCGGTTTCGAGCGCAACGGCGCCAAGACACTGACCACCGTACTTGGTGCGCATTTTCCGCTCGATCTCGTGATCATCATGCTTGGTAGCAATGACATGAAGAACTTTATCTGTGGTAATGCCCAAGGCACCAAGCGCGGTATGCAGCGGTTGATCGAGATTGTCCGCACCGCGCCGTATCAAATGAACGCAAAGGCGCCGCAGATCCTGATCATGTCGCCTCCAGCGCTTACGGCGATTGACGAACTGGAGTTCCAACGAACTTTCGAACAGGGCATCGAACAGTCACGCCTGCTCGCTGCCTTTTACAAGAATGCCGCTGAACTTGTTGATTGTGCATTTTTCGATGCGGGCTCGGTCGCCAGAACTTCGCCATTAGATGGCGTTCATCTTGATGCAGAGAATACACGGGCAATCGGCAAAGCCATTGCACCCATCGTTCGAGATATACTCGAGCTTTAAGCAGGAGGACCAAGGTCTTGGCCAATAATTACGACGTGATCATCATTGGTTCGGGCCCGGGCGGCTACGTTACCGCCATCCGCTCCGCACAGCTCGGTTTCAAGACCGCAATCGTCGAGCGTGAACATCTTGGTGGCATCTGCCTGAACTGGGGTTGTATCCCGACCAAAGCCTTATTGCGCTCGGCAGAGATTTTTCATTATGGCCAGCATGCCAAGGATTACGGATTGACCATCGAGGGAAAGATTTCCGCCGATGTCAAAGCAGTCGTTCAGCGGTCACGCGGGGTTTCGGGCAGACTCAATGCCGGCGTCGGATTCCTGATGAAGAAGAACAAGGTCGACGTGATCTGGGGAGAGGCCAAGCTGTCGAAGCCCGGCGAGATCGTTGTCTCCAAGACCTCGAAAAAGCCGATGGAGCCACAACCGCCGCTACCGAAAAATGCTTTGGGCGAGGGTACTTATTCGGCTAAGCATATCATTCTCGCCACTGGCGCCCGCCCGCGCGCGCTGCCGGGCATCGAGCCGGACGGCAAGCTAATCTGGACCTATTTCGAAGCAATGGTGCCGCCGGAAATGCCTAAATCACTTGTTGTTATGGGATCTGGCGCAATCGGGATCGAATTCGCGTCGTTCTACCGTTCCATGGGTGCAGAGGTGACTGTCGTCGAACTTCTGTCCAACGTGATGCCTGTCGAGGATGCCGAAATCTCCGGGATCGCTCGCAAGCAGTTCGAAAAGCAGGGTATGAAAATCATCACGGACGCCAAGGTGACGAAGGTCGATAAAGCCGCGAATTCAATCACCGCACATGTCGAGACCAAGGACGGCAAGGTAGAGAAGATCACTGCGGACCGACTGATTTCGGCGGTTGGTGTTCAGGGTAATATCGAAAATCTTGGGCTCGAGGCTTTGGGCGTGAAGACCGATCGTGGTTGCGTCGTGATCGACGGTTACGGCAGGACCAACGTGCCCGGCGTCTATGCCATTGGCGATGTTGCCGGACCACCAATGCTCGCGCACAAGGCTGAGCATGAAGGTGTGATCTGTATCGAGAAGATTGCAAACTTCCCGGGCGTTCATCCTATCGAGAAGGACAAGATTCCGGGCTGTACCTATTGCCAACCACAGGTTGCGTCCGTTGGCCTCACTGAAGCGAAGGCCAAGGAGAATGGTCGCGAGATTCGCGTCGGGCGTTTCCCGTTTGCCGCAAACGGCAAGGCGATTGCGCTTGGCGAAGATCAGGGTCTGGTCAAGACGATCTTCGACAAAAAGACCGGCCAGCTGATCGGCGCCCACATGGTCGGTGCGGAAGTCACGGAACTTATCCAGGGCTTCGTCGTCGCCATGAACCTCGAAACGACCGAAGAGGAATTGATGCACACTGTCTTCCCGCATCCGACTTTGTCGGAAATGATGAAGGAAAGCGTGCTGGATGCCTATGGCCGTGTGTTAAACGCGTAAGCAACGAAGGAAATTTGGCTCTTGGTCACCATCAAGGATAGCAGACCCTGGATCAGCCTTTCATGGGCGATCCTCAAATGGTCGACCTTGATCGGCCTTGGGCTCGGGTTTGTGCCGTCCGCCTTGAGTCTGGTTTCAGGCAACACCATATCCATTAACGGAACGGCAATCGGCGGTTGGCTTGGTGTCTGGATTGTTACCTTTGCTTGCGGGTTGGGTGGTTTTCTTTTCGGTGCTATATGGGCCTTGGTGTTGCGCGCAATTGCCATTGCATCAGGGCGCTAGCGAGGGGAGAGAAGCATGGATCAGCCAGTTGGTATTATGGGCATGCCCGGTGTCGGTTTCTTTGGAATGCTACTTATCGGCTTCCTCGCCGGGTATATCGCAGAAAAGGCAACGAACCGTAATCATGGCCTTTTAACCAACATTCTTGTAGGCATCGCCGGCTCTTTCGTTGGCGGCACGCTGGCAGGTCTGCTGGATTTCAATTTCTACGGTTTTTTTGGAAACCTGATCGTTGCGACAGTTGGCGCAATTCTCATTCTGTGGGTCTTCGGCAAAGCCAGGCCCGCAAGCTAGTCTAGGATAATTTGATGGTAACGGTACTCGACACGATCGATCAAAAGCGGCGTCTTCGGCATCCCGAAAAAGCGCATCGCCCGGACTCGGAGATTCTGAAGAAGCCGGACTGGATAAGAGTCAAGGCTCCCGTGTCGAAAGGCTATTCGGAAACGCGTGACATCGTGCGCTCGCACAATCTTGTCACGGTGTGTGAAGAGGCCGGCTGCCCCAATATCGGCGAGTGCTGGGACAAGAAGCACGCAACATTCATGATCATGGGCGAGATCTGCACCCGTGCCTGCGCGTTCTGCAACGTCGCGACTGGTCTGCCAACCGCGCTTGATCCGAATGAGCCGGAGAATGTCGGCAAGGCCGTTTTGAAAATGGGTTTGCAGCATGTGGTCATCACTTCGGTCGATCGTGACGATCTCGCTGATGGCGGTGCGCAGCATTTTGCCGATGTGATCCATGCCATTCGCCGTATTTCGCCCGGAACGACCATCGAGATTTTGACACCGGATTTCCTGCGCAAGGAAGGCGCTTTGGAAATTGTCGTGGCTGCCCGTCCAGATGTCTTCAACCACAATCTTGAGACTGTTCCGTCCAATTATCTCAAAGTTCGTCCGGGCGCACGGTACTTTCACTCGATCCGCCTGTTGCAGCGGGTGAAGGAACTTGATCCGACGATCTTTACAAAATCCGGCATTATGGTTGGGCTTGGAGAAGAGCGTAACGAAGTGCTGCAGCTGATGGATGATCTGCGTTCGGCGGATGTGGATTTCATGACGATTGGCCAGTATCTGCAGCCAACACGCAAGCATCACGCCGTACTGAACTATGTAACGCCGGACGAATTCAAATCCTATGCGACAATCGCCAAAACCAAGGGGTTTTTGGTCGTAGCATCAAGTCCGCTAACACGTTCATCGCATCATGCCGGTGAAGATTTCGCCAGGCTGAAGGCTGCACGCGAGGCGCTGCACGCAAACCGCGCGTGACCGATGCCGAAATTTGAAACGACCCGCCATGTGAAGCATCGCGCCGAACAGATGTTTGATCTGGTCGCCGATATTGAGACTTATCCGCAATTTCTGCCGATGTGCGAGAGCTTGAAAGTGCGTTCACGCAAGGAAAGTCATGGTAAGACGTTGCTGATTGCCGACATGACTGTCGGCTATAAGCTGATCCGTGAGACCTTCACCAGCCAGGTTCTTTTGAAGCCGGAAGAAAAAGTCATCATCACCAAATATATAGACGGGCCATTCCGCTATCTCGACAATCGCTGGCAATTCGTCCTGGATGAAAATCCGGAACATTCAGCAGTGAAATTCTATATCGATTATGAATTCAAGAGCCGCACGCTTGGCTTTCTCATGGGGTCGATGTTCGACATAGCCTTCAGGAAATTCACCGAAGCTTTTGAAAAACGAGCGGACTCAATCTACGGCAAGTGATCCGCCACGCTGCCCGGCCCGCCCGCAGGAACGAAACCGCGCGCTATCCGTTACGTTAATCGCAAGGAGGTTGTGATGTTAACGACCAAACTGATCGGTGCGCTATTCGTTGTTTGCGGGCTTTTGTATATGGCCGGAATTGCGGTTTATCGCGGTGAGATGAGTGAATCCCATTCGCGCAACGGTGATTCTGCCGGTCTTGAACCGCGCCATCGCGGTCTGCGTTTTCTCGGTTTGAAAGCGAATTGGCCGGGCCTTGTGGTTGCTGCAATAGGCGCGCTGATGCTGTTATTACCATCTGCTGCGTAACCGTTAGTCCTACCGTAGCGCCCGCAAAAGCATATCAAGCGCAGCATTGACGGCGGCATTGCGGATTGATGCGCGACCGTGATCAACAAACAGGTGGCGCGCTGCGACCGGCGGCTTGTCTTTCAGGGCCAACCCAAACCAGACAAGTCCTATGGGCTTGGCGTCCGAACCGCCACCGGGTCCGGCGATACCTGTTACCGAAACCGCAATGCCTGCGCGCGAATGTGCGAGGGCGCCTGTTGCCATAGCCAAAGCGACTTCCTCAGATACCGCACCGTGTTTGGCGATCAGTTCTGCCGGGACGCCAATCATTTCTTGCTTGGCTTCGTTGGAATAGGTGACGAACCCGCGGTCCACGACATCTGACGAGCCACCGATATCAGTCAGCGACGCTGCGATCAAACCACCGGTGCAGGATTCAGCCGTGGCCAGTAGAATGCCGTGACGACGGCAGGCTTCAAGGACCGCAATTGCCTTGGCTTCTGCGATGAGCCCGCTCATTCCGGCAGCCCTCCCGGGTAGATCACAGATGCCGTCGCAATGGCTGCAATGCCTTCCTTACGACCGATGAAACCGAGCTTCTCATTGGTCGTGGCCTTGATAGAAATGCGATCCACGGAAATGCCCAGCATTTTTGACAATGCTGCTGTCATCGCCTCACGGTGCGGACCTACTTTCGGCGCTTCGCAGATCAGCGTAACATCCGCATTGGCAATCCGGCCGCCGGCTTCCTTGACGATTTTCACCGCATGCTCCACGAAGATATGCGAGGCAGCGCCCTTCCACTGTGGATCGGACGGTGGAAAATGCGTGCCGATGTCGCCGGCGCCGCGTGTTGCGAGCAGGGCGTCGGTCAAAGCGTGCAGGGCAACGTCGGCGTCCGAGTGCCCGGACAGTTTTTGATCATGTTCGATGAATACGCCGGCGAGCATCACGCCATTGCCCGGCTCGAAAGCATGCACATCGTAACCGTTCCCGGTGCGCACGTCCGGAAATGCCGAATATTTTTGCGACAGGCGATCATCGGCCATTTCGATATCCTTTGCCCAAGTCAATTTCGTGTTGTCGGCCGATCCTTCAACGATCCGCACCGGCAGGCCATGCCATTCGGCGATCGCCGAATCGTCCGTGAAGTCGGATCGGCCAGCTGTAAATGCTGCGTTATGCGCATTGAGGATCGGCAAATAGGGAAATGCTTGCGGAGTCTGCGCTGCATAAAGGCCTGCGCGCGGTACCGTTGAGCTGACCATCGCGTCCGGTCCGGCAGCTTTCAACGTATCCGACACAGCAAGGACCGGCAGGACCCCGATATGCGGGGTCAGATTGAAAATGACCCGCTCCAGCAGATCTGCCGAAATAAAGGGGCGAACACCGTCGTGAATCAACACGTGATCCGGTGTTTTCTCCTTGAGAGCCAGAAGCCCGAGACGTGTCGATTCCTGGCGGGTTGGTCCACCTGTCACCGCAGTAACTCTTGCGGCGTGATCTCCAAGAGCCAAGGCGAACAGCGCATTGTCTTCCTTGTGGATTACCACAACGACGTGGTCGATCAACGGGCAATCAAGAAATGCGCGCATCGTGTGCGCCAGAACGGCCTCTCCGCCAATCTTGCGGTATTGCTTTGGTCCTTCAACGCTTTGGCCTGCGCGTTCACCGCGTCCGGCCGCTACAATGACCGCAGATACCCGCATTTCCTTATTGTCAGACTTCCCCGGCACGCTTCTCTCCGTTCGATGCAGACTGCGTTACCCTTTGCCAAACGGAAAGACCAGAACTTTAGCAACGACCGGGTCGAAATCCGGCCATTCGCTGTACGCAATGCCTTGCGAAGAGGCACGGACGTGTCTAAAGGATAGGCTATTACGAAATTGCATACGAAACAGGCAGAATCGCGTGATCGAATTGGATCAACCACTGGATATCGGCGGGGTACATTTGCGTAACCGCGTGTTTCTGGCGCCGATGTCTGGCGTCTCTGACCTGCCGTTTCGCCGGTTGGCGTGGCAGGCCGGAGCCGGCATGGTCGTCTCGGAAATGGTTGCAAGTGCAGAGCTTTGCACGCGCGAACGCGGCAACCTGTTGCGCCTCAGGGGTGATGGATTGGGCACGCACGTTGTGCAGATCGCAGGCCGTGAAACGCGATGGATGGCTGAAGCAGCGAGGATCGCCGAAGGCGAGGGCGCTCATATCGTCGATATCAACATGGGTTGCCCGGCCAAAAAGGTAACGGGTGGCTTGTCGGGCTCGGCACTCATGCGCGATCTCGATCATGCGTTGACACTGGTTGAAGCAACAATCGGTGCTGTGCAGATTCCGGTTACGTTGAAAATGCGGCTCGGCTGGGATGACGATAGTATCAATGCGCCGGAGCTAGCTGCGCGTGCAGAGCAGGCCGGTATCAAGATGATCACCGTGCATGGCCGCACGCGCTGCCAGTTCTACGAAGGCAAAGCTGATTGGCACGCTATTCGAGCTGTCAAGGACGCCATTTCGATCCCTCTCGTGGCTAATGGCGATGTTCTTAACCGTGACGATGCAAAGGCAATCCTAGAGGCCTCGGGTGCCGATGCGGTCATGGTAGGCCGCGGATCTTACGGTCAACCTTGGCTACCAGGAACGATCGTTCACGGAAACGAACCAGATGCCAGCCACATGATCGCCGATTATGCAGTCGCGCATTACGAAGCGATGCTCTCGCATTACGGCGAAGCCACGGGTATTCGCCATGCGCGCAAACATCTTGGCTGGTATCTCGACAAACACGGATGCGACGTAGGGCCCCTTGTCCGCGCATCGATCATGACCGAAACCAATCCCCAGCACGTTGCACGACGTCTCCACGCTGCGCTCACAAATACAGAAGAAATGAGGAAGGTGGCCTGATGACAGCATCGGATAAATCTATGCTGGGCGACCGGTTGGCGGGCATCGTCCTGAATTCGATCCGGCACCCGGTGATCATGCTCGATGATGCAGGTTATATTTCTTATGCCAACGCCGATGCTGAAGCGTTCTTCCGCTCAAGCGCCAACATTTTGAGCCGCAACACGCTCGATATGCTGCTGCCGTTCGGCAGCCCACTGCTGGCGCTGGTCAAGCAAGTGCGCGAAAACCCGTCGCCAGTGAACGAGTACCGCGTCGATGTCTCGTCACCGCGGCTCGGCCAGGACCGGATTGTCGATCTCTATGTCACTCCCGTCAGTGAATCGCCGGGTTCGATCGTCATTCTTTTCAAGGAACGCTCGATGGCGGAAAAACTCGATCGGCAGATGACGCATCGCGGCGCGGCGCGTTCGGTTACTGGCCTTGCATCCATGCTGGCGCATGAAATCAAGAACCCGCTCTCTGGCATCCGGGGAGCAGCGCAATTGCTTGAGACCGGCCTTTCTGACGATGACAGGGCGCTGACACGGTTGATCACCGATGAGACCGACCGGATCGTGTCACTCGTCGATCGTATGGAAGTTTTTTCCGACGAACGCCCGATAGAACGGGAAGCGGTGAATATTCACGTGGTGCTCGATCACGTCAAAGCCATCGCCAAGAACGGATTTGCCAGCCATATCAAGTTTCACGAGGACTATGATCCGTCGCTGCCTTATGTGTTCGCAAATCGCGATCAGCTTGTTCAGGTGTTCCTCAATCTCGTAAAAAATGCAGCCGAATCCATCGGCGCCAACGAGCCAGGCGAAATCACACTCTCAACCGCGTTCCGTCCAGGTATTCGCCTGTCGGTTCCAGGTATGCGCACCCGAGTGTCGCTGCCGCTCGAATTTTGCGTTTCGGACACGGGTGCGGGTGTGACGCCCGATATTATGCCGCATCTGTTCGACCCGTTCATAACCACAAAGCCGAATGGTTCCGGGCTTGGCCTCGCTTTGGTCGCCAAGATTGTCGGGGACCATGGCGGCGTCATCGAATGCGATTCCGTACCGCGCAAGACGACATTCAGAATTCTCATGCCCGCATGGCAGAGCGGTCCGCTTGATGACGACCATGCAGACGACAGTCCATATACGAAGAAAGCAGGATCCTGATCATGAGTTTGGGCAGTATTCTCGTCGCAGATGACGACGCAGCAATCAGAACGGTCCTCAATCAGGCGCTCTCCCGTGCAGGTTATGACGTCCGCATAACGTCGAATGCAGCCACCCTGTGGCGCTGGATATCGGCGGGCGATGGCGATCTCGTAATCACCGATGTGGTGATGCCCGATGAAAACGCTTTCGATCTCCTGCCACGCATCAAAAAATCGCGACCCGATCTGCCCGTCATCGTCATGAGTGCGCAAAACACCTTCATGACCGCCATTCGTGCCTCTGAGGCGGGAGCCTACGAATATTTGCCCAAACCGTTCGATCTGACGGAACTGGTCAGCATCGTTGGTCGAGCACTTTCGGAACCGAAGAAAAAGCCGGAAAAATGGGCTGCCGACGAGCAACCCGATACAATGCCGCTGGTCGGCCGCTCGCCAGCGATGCAGGACATTTATCGGGTATTGGCGCGCATGATGCAAACCGATCTGACGGTGATGATTTCCGGTGAGTCCGGTACCGGCAAGGAGCTGGTGGCGAAGGCTCTGCATGAATATGGCCGCCGGCGCAAAGGTCCGTTCGTCGCCATCAATATGGCAGCGATTCCGCGTGACCTTATCGAGTCAGAATTGTTCGGCCATGAGCGCGGGGCTTTCACTGGCGCGCAGAACCGGTCGAGCGGACGGTTCGAACAGGCGGATGGCGGCACGCTGTTCCTCGACGAAATCGGCGATATGCCGATGGAAGCACAAACGCGGCTTTTGCGCGTGTTGCAGCAGGGTGAATATATGACCGTCGGCGGGCGCACACCGATCAAGACCGACGTGCGCATTGTTGCTGCCACCAATAAGGATCTGCGCACCCTGATCAATCAAGGCCTTTTCCGCGAAGATCTGTACTATCGTCTCAATGTCGTGCCGCTGCGCCTGCCACCCTTACGCGAACGCGGCGAAGATATTCCGGATCTCGTGCGCCATTTTTTCAAGATGGCAGCGAAAGACGGTCTGCCTGAAAAACGTATCATGGCTGATGGCCTCGATCTTATGCGGCGTTACCCTTGGGCAGGTAACGTGCGCGAACTGGAAAACCTCGTCCGCCGTCTTGCCGCTCTCTATCCCCAGGAAGAGATCAATGCGGACGTCATCGAGGCGGAACTCAAGGCCGACCTGCGGCCAACCGAGCCATCGTCGAATTCGATGGCGGACCAGGATGTAACTATCGGCCAGGCGGTCGAACTGAACATGCAGCGCTACTTCCTTTCCTATGGGGACGACCTACCACCCGTCGGTCTTTATCAGCGCGTGCTGGAGGAGATGGAGTATCCACTTATCCTTTCTTGCCTGACGGCGACACATGGGAACCAGATCAAGGCTGCCGAATTGCTGGGACTCAATCGCAATACATTGCGTAAGAAAATCCGCGAACTGGGCGTCAACATCTACAAGAGCACCAAGAGCGAACGCTGAACAGGCGGCCTTTGCTCTTTAAGAAATCATTAAGTATTATCAAATGATTCACCAGTTCTAACAATATCAATAGAAGATAAAATTGTAACTACTGCAACAGAGCCTTTTTAAGGTGAGTATGTGCAGAGTAATCACCAGAAATCTCGTGAATTAAACGCAATCGGTTAGCGCCGAATTGCCATTGGATCATACGGAGGTGCATGGTGTTCAGTTTTGCAGAACGATTGATGTTGTTCAATCAGTACGAAATCTTGAAGAAGCTTGATCCTCAAAAATCGAGCCTCTACGCGCGGCATCAGGAAGTCGTGGAGAAGGGTTTCGAGAGTCTTTATGAGGATCTCGGAATTTCAACGACGACACTGAGCAAGGAAGAGGCCCAGGAAATGGACGACATCCTTGCGCTGTTCCGCGCAATAAAGGCTTCAAGTGGGGGTGCGGCCAGCAACATGCCGGGCAAAACGGAGTTTGTTGGCTTTGGCTCCGGCCAGCCTGACGAGCGTTTCGCTTATGCCGACTTCCTCAGCAACATCCTGAAGTTCCCGCTGGAAGTCTCGAACAGCCCTGACAATCGGCCGGAACTGCAGCTCAAAAAATATCGCACCATGCTGAAGCGATGGGACGAAATCGGCAGGAAGCGCGAGCTTTCCGCTGACCAGATCGAACATCTGGTCGCTTGACCTGCACAGATACAAATGATTGTGGCCGGCAATGCCGGCCACAATCATTCAGGCTTGACGTTCAACCCAATGAGCCAAGGTAGTCGAGTTTCCCGACAGGCACGCCGTTGTGGCGCAGAATGTTTTGAGCTGTCGTGACATGAAAATAGAAGTTCGGCAGGACGAATTTCTGAATGTAGTCTTCGCCGCTCAGCGTTATCCCCAACTTGCCGAATTTCAGCGTAACTTCCTTATCTGCAGTGCCATCGAGCGTTGAAGGATCGACGCTCTCTAAAAATGCAACTGTCTTGGCTATGCGTTCTCGCAACTCGGCAAAATCCGCTTCCTCATCGGGGAATTTCGGAACTTCGATTGACGTCAGGCGGGCGATTACGCCCTTCGATGTGTCACTAGCCCGCTGGATTTGGCCGGAGAACGGCAGCATATCCGGCGCCAGACGCGCGTTGACGAGAACAGCCGGAGCAATTTTCTTCTCCTCAGCGAATGCCTCAGCCTTGTCGATCAACGACGAAAGAACGGAGAAACCACGGACAAATGCCGGAACGGAAATCTTGTGCATGGATAATGACATAGGCGTGCTCCTTTGAAGCATTTCAGAACTAGCAGAATCTATGATCGAGATGAAATTTAGAATGGAGTTGTGACATTGTAGCGTGCCAAGCGCAAATACGTCGCGGCCTCTCTTTTTCAAGGCCACCCGGTCGCTAAATCTTGCGAAGCTTGGGTTCGAAAATTGTGGGGGGACTCTCGTCGGCATGAACTATGCGGTTCCGCCCCTGGTTCTTCGCTGCATAGAGGCACTTGTCAGCAGCAACCAACGCCTCCTCCAGATCCTGTCCAGGTCGGTGGATTGATATCCCGACGCTTACCGTGACGTCGAGATCGCTTATCCCGAGATATTTTGAGATATCCCGAACACCTGTGAGCACCCGATGCGATATCCAATCGGCCTTTCCAAGATCCGCACCCGTCAGGAAAATGGCGAACTCCTCACCGCCGAACCGCGCGGCGAAATCCCACTCACCGATGGTGGACCGGATAAGGATTCCAATCTCCTGCAGCACCCCGTCTCCAACGGCGTGGCCGTACCGGTCATTGATCGACTTGAAATGATCAGCATCGATATAGAGGACTGCACCGGCACTTTTTTCCCGGTCGCACAAGGCAATCTGTTTCTGCGCCTGCATGTAGAATTCGTTGCGGTTCGAGAGGCCGGTGAGATCATCTTTGCGCAGAGCGAGGTCGAGTCTTAGAGCGGTTTGCTTGAGACGATAGTTAAGCCCGACGAGAAAAGCGCCGAGCGGGACGCTCACGATAATAACAATGATTGTTGTGACGATGAGCGCCACATCGAGACGATCCAGTCTTACGACCAAAAAGAAAAGAACCGTGAGCAAATCCGAGGCAGCAATCGCCATGCCGACCATGATCGCGACCTGTTTTAAAGGTGGCAAGTCGCCGAATTTCGTCATCCATAAATCGTAGGTCGTCATTGCCGTCCGCCGAGTGTGTTCTTACTCCATATATCGACAGGACCATAAGGAAAGCTCTTTACGAAGAGTGTAATTTTAACTGTTGTTATTTTTTATCGGATGTTCATCTGAGGCAAATTATTTCAGCCACATGTTTTATAAACGCGCTCGCGGCTGGAACTATCGCAAAAGAATGCAAAACTATTTTCTATCAAACAAAACCCATGACGCGATGCGGAATATAGGGCGCTTCTAGCGCAGCAATTTCATCGTCAGATAATTTTATTTGAAGAGACGCAACAGCATCATCTAGATGTGATGCTTTCGTAGCGCCAACTATAGTCGAAGTAACCTTGGTCAGAACCCAGGCAAGTGCTATTTGCGCGCGTGGCAGTTTCCGTTGCTCTGCTATTTTTGCAACTGCACTTACAACCTTCTTGTCAGCATCTTCAGTACCGGCATAAAGCGTTTTGCCGAATTCGTCGGTTTCAGAACGGGCGCTCGTTTCGTCCCAGTCACGCGTAAGCCGGCCGCGGGCGAGGGGGCTCCATGGAATGACGGCAATGCCCTCGGCCTTGCAGAGCGGTAACATTTCCCGCTCTTCCTCGCGATAGAGGAGGTTCACGTAGTCTTGCATGGAAACGAAGCGTGTCCATCCTTTCTGACTAGAGGTCGCAAGCATTTGAGCGAACTGCCAGGCATACATGGAAGATGCCCCGATATACCTCGCCTTGCCGGATTTCACGACTTCATGAAGAGCTTCCAATGTCTCTTCGATAGGCGTTTCGTAGTCAAAGCGATGGATCTGGTAGAGGTCGACATAGTCAGTGCCCAGCCGGCGCAAGCTCGCATCGATTTCCGCGAAGATGGCTTTGCGGGAAAGGCCCGCGCCATTTGGCCCTTGGCGCATCCGGCTGTTCACTTTTGTGGCGATGACAACTTCTTCGCGCGTACTGAAATCGTTCAGCGCACGGCCAATGATCTCTTCGCTGGAGCCGTCCGAATAAACATTCGCCGTATCGAAAAAATTGATACCAAGTTCCAGCGCTTGTTTGATGAATGGCCGGCTTTTTTCTTCTGAAAGCGTCCAGGCATGGTTGCCGCGATCAGGCTCACCGTAACTCATGCACCCGAGACATATCCGCGAGACTTCCAGGCCGGTGTTTCCGAAACGTACATATTCCATCTCAGTTCTCCATATTTAGTCTAAGCACGAACGTTGGAGCCTGTTGCAGGCGGCTCTTGCCAACGCGGCAAATGGACGATGTCTCCACAGTCGTAAGCCGTTTTGTCAATTTTGAAATGCCGATATGAACCTGTAACAACAAATTGACGCGAGGTTGGCCCCGACACAGATCCTGCAATTGTGGTGAGTGTTGAATATTCCATGTTGAACCAAGACAAAACGTTGCATTTCCGCCACAATGTGTTGCATGAGTGCCACGTGTAAGGAATCACGACAGCAATGCTTTTATCGAATTCGGTCAACCTATCTGGAAATTCGGCAGCTGGCGCAACAAGCGGCGGCATACAGAAGTTTTATTCAAGGGCCGGAATTGCCACGGTTGTTCTCGCGCTTCTCACCACGGGCGTCACTTTTCTGATCTTGACCGGAATGACGCCGATCCACCCGGACAGCCAGACTACGTTGCTGCTTACAAGTATCAATGCCGCTCTCATCGCGGCGCTCATGATGCTTATTGGACGCGAAGCCTACCGCATTGCGCGAGCCAGAACACGCGGGAAAGCCGCATCTCGCCTGCACGTGCGTCTAATCGTGCTGTTTTCGCTCGTCGCCGCCGTGCCGGCAATGATCGTCGCTATCGTCGCGTCCATTACACTCGATCTTGGACTTGACCGCTGGTTCGAGATGCGAAGTACGACCATCGTGAATTCGTCGATCAGCCTTGCCAATTCCTACATCCAGGAAAGTGCACGCAATTTGCAAGGCACGACGCTGGAAATGGTCAATGACCTTGATAACCAGCGCACGCTTTATAATCTCGATCGCAGCGGATTTACGCGTTTACTCACGCAACAGGCGCTGGGGCGGGGGCTTCTTGGCGCATCACTTGTCAGGTCAAATGGTGAAACCGCTGTGCGCGCCGACATCAAGACCGATATCGCCATACCTGCAATAGCAAGGTCGGTGTTGGAGACTGCATCGGACGGCAAGCCCGTGCTTATTCCGCCAGAACAAACCAATCTTCTCAGTGCAGTCATCATGATGCGAGAAATACCGGGTCTGTTTCTTTATACCGTCAGGCCCGTCGATGCGGACATCCTCAGTTCGAGCCGATTGATGGAGAAACGAACCGCTGACGAGCAGGCATCCGCCGGCGACGGGGTAACCACGCAGATCCTTTTTGCACTGCTCTATTTCGGCCTGACCCTGACGCTGCTCCTATCGGCTATCTGGACTGGCATAGCGGTTGCGGACAGGCTCGTGCGCCCCATTCGGCTGTTGATTGGTGCAGCTGATGATGTGGCAACTGGTAATCTCGATGTCTCGGTTCCTGTACATCGCAATGACGGGGACATTGGTTCTCTTTCGCAGACGTTCAACACAATGGTTCGGCAGTTGGGGACTCAGCGCAGTGATCTCGTTGCCGCCAAAGATCAGATCGATGAGCGGCGACGGTTCTCCGAAGCCGTGCTTTCAGGTGTGACCGCTGGCGTCATCAGTGTGAATGGTGATGGTGTCATAGGCATTGTCAACCGGTCTGCTGAAACGATGCTATCGCTCGACCCGGCAACCGCGATTGGCAAGAACCTGACTGCGCTCGTTCCGGAGATCGGACTGGTTTTCGAAGTCGCGCATGCAACGGGCCGCTCCGTCTATCGCGAGCAGGTGACCATGTCGCGTCGCGGCAGCGCACGGACCTTCAATGTCCAGATTACCGTAGAAGACGCTGAATCGATTGATCATTCCTACGTTGTGACTGTGGATGATATCACCGATCTGGTCGAGGCGCAGCGTTCGTCTGCATGGGCTGACGTTGCAAGGCGCATCGCTCACGAGATCAAGAATCCCCTGACGCCGATCCAACTTTCGGCTGAACGCCTGCGCCGCCGCTATAGCAAGGTGATTACTGAAGATCGGGAAGTTTTCGACCAATGTACCGAAACGATCATTCGGCAGGTCGGTGATATAGGCCGCATGGTCGATGAATTTTCGTCCTTCGCACGTATGCCCAAGCCGGAGATCAAAACGATGGATTTGCGCGAAGCTCTGCGCGAGGCCTCGTTCCTCGTCGAAGTCAGCCGCAGCGATATCCGTTTCGAGCGCGACTTTGGCAATACCCCGCTCATCGGTCAGTTTGACAGTCGTTTGATGGGACAGGCTTTCGGAAATGTTATCAAGAACGCCGCTGAATCCGTTGAATCCATTGTGAAAGAGACTCATGCGAACGGACACATTCTTGTCAGATCCAGACAGGATGATGCGGCGATCGTCGTGGAGATACTTGATAATGGCAAAGGCCTGCCGCGCGAACACCGCCAGCGACTGCTCGAGCCCTACATGACGACCCGCGAAAAGGGTACCGGACTTGGTCTTGCTATCGTCAAAAAGATTGTCGAGGACCACGCTGGACACCTCGAATTGCATGACGCGCCGGAAGATTTTTACGGGGGCCGGGGCGCCATGATCCGCATGACTTTTCCAACCACACAGACCGTTACGCCGGTCGAAGCAGAGACCGATAAATCGGCAAAACAGGTGAATTAATATGGCATCTGACATTCTTGTGGTCGACGATGAGGTCGACATCCGTGAGCTTGTGGCTGGCATTCTCAGCGACGAAGGCTATGAGGCCCGTGTTGCATCCGACGCCGATAGCGCGCTCGCTTCGATAGACGACCGCATACCCCGGCTGATTTTCCTCGACATCTGGATGCAGGGCAGCCGCCTGGATGGCTTGGCGCTCCTGGACGAGATCAAGCTGCGGCATCCGGAGATTCCGGTTGTTATGATTTCTGGCCACGGCAATATCGAAACGGCCGTTTCGGCCATTCGCCGCGGTGCTTATGATTTTATCGAGAAGCCTTTCAAGGCAGACCGTTTGATCTTGATTGCCGAGCGCGCCTTGGAAACATCGAAACTGCGCCGCGAGGTTTCCGACTTGCGCAAGCGCTCGAGCGAAAGCTTCGAACTTCTTGGCAGTTCGCTCTCCATGAACCATCTTCGCCAGACCATTGAACGGGTTGCGCCAACCAACAGCCGCATCATGATCACAGGCCCTTCCGGTGCAGGCAAGGAACTGACCGCGCGTGCCATCCATGCCCTGTCGACACGGTCCAAAGGGCCGTTCGTCAATCTGAACGCGGCAACGATCACACCGGAACGAATGGAAGTCGAACTATTTGGCACCGAATCCGATGGTGGTGAGCGCAAGGTCGGCGCCCTGGAAGAAGCGCATGGCGGCATTCTCTACCTGAACGAGATAGCCGATATGCCGCGAGAGACCCAAAACAAGATCCTTCGCGTTTTGGTGGATCAGCAGTTCGAGCGGGTCGGGGGCACCAAGCGGATCAAGGTCGATGTTCGTATTATTTCCTCGACCGCACAGAACCTCGAGGCAATGATTGCCGAGGGACGTTTCCGCGAAGATCTGTTTCATCGGCTCGCGGTCGTTCCGGTCATCGTCCCGCCATTGGCTGACCGGCGGGATGATATTCCTGCGCTTGTCGAGTTCTTTATGGGGCAGATCGCCGATCAGGCGGGTATCAAGCCGCGAAAGATTGGCCCCGATGCCATGGCAGTGTTGCAGTCGCATTCATGGCCGGGCAACATTCGTCAGTTGCGCAACAATATCGAGCGCCTGATCATTCTTGCCCGGGGCGACGATCCTGAATCGGTGATTACCGCTGATCTGCTACCCGCCGAGATTGGTGATACACTGCCAAAACCACCAACGGAATCGGACCAGCACATCATGGCGCTGCCATTACGCGAAGCACGCGAGCGGTTTGAGAAGGAATATCTGATCGCCCAGATCAATCGCTTTGGTGGAAACATCTCACGCACGGCCGAATTCGTTGGTATGGAACGGTCAGCACTGCACCGCAAGCTCAAGTCCCTCGGAGTCTGATCAAAGCATCTAGTTTTGGCAGCCCTTCGACGTCCGGCACACCCCTTGCTCCCGATTTGCATGAACGTTTAATGCAATGTCGTGGAATATCACCAGAAAGAGAAGCAACCCTATGAAATTGCAACTCCTCCGCAACGCAACGCTGAAACTTGAGTATGCTGGAAAGACCATCCTGATTGACCCGGATTTCGGATCGAAGCACAGCCGTCCGTCCTTCACCGGTCGCTCACCCAATCCAATGGTCGAACTTCCGGTATCGACGGATGAAATCCTTGCCGGAGTGGAACTTGTCATTGTTTCGCATCTGCATGCGGATCATTTCGACAAGGTCGCGCAGGAGCTCGTTCCCAAACATTTGCCTCTCATTTGCCAACCAGGCGACGAGGAAAAGATCCGGTCATTCGGCTTCACCGATGTTACGCCGCTGACAGACAGCTTGACATATGAGGGTATTCGTTTGACGCGCCGCGATGGCAATCACGGCTCAGGTCCTGTGCTCGAGAAGATGGGACACGTTATCGGCCTCACGATCGAGGCCGAGGGCGAACCATCGGTCTATTGGGCTGGCGATACGATCCTCTATCCGCCCGTGCGCGAAACAATTGCAACATTTGCTCCGGACATTGTCATCACCCATTCCTGCGGGGCAAAATGGGACGATCTGCTGATTGTTATGGATGCCGAACAGACTATCGAGATCTGCCGCATTGCTCCCGAAGATACGAGAATCATTGCGACGCATATGGAAGCGTTGGATCACGCGACCGTTTCCCGCGATGATCTGCAGGCCTATGCGAACGCCCACGACATCGCTAAGCAAAAGCTGCTTATTCCCAGCGACGGAGAGATTCTCCACCTCTCCGCTCCGAACGCATGAGATCAACAATGCCAAAAACCTTTGCTTTTGTCGGTAACCTGAATCGCAATGCCTTGCCCGGTAAGGGAAAGGGAATCAGCGTCTTTCAATTCGATGGTGAGACGGGAGATATGACGCTCGCGAGCGAATATCTGGCGATCGACAATCCGGGGTATCTGGCGATTGATGAGAAGCGCCAGCGGCTCTACGCCGCTGCGGAAGTTCCGGCGTGGAACGAGAATCTCGCCGCAGCCTTCGACATCGATCCGTCGACCGGTGCGCTGTCCTATATCAATATGCAATCGACGTTGGGTAACACTACCTGCCATCTCGGTTTCGACCAGACCCGCGAAATGATCTTCGCGTCGAACTACACAGTCGCTGAATTGGGCGTGCGGCCAGGTAATGCGATTACTGCCTTTGCGCTACGAGCAGACGGCGGGTTGGAGCCTGCCTTTGCCGCTGCGATCCATGAAGGCCAAAACGCAATCTTGCCGACCGAGAAGCGCCAGCACGGCCATTGTGCGGTTGCAAGCCCCGACAATCATACTGTCTTTGTCTGCGACCTCGGGCTCGACCGGATCATGGCCTATAGGTTGCCGAAGAAGGGCGAAAGCCTGTCACTTGCCGTAACACCATTTACGCAAATGCCAGAAGGCGCAGGCCCGCGCCACATGGTATTTCACCCAAATGGCAAAATTGCCTATGTCATCAACGAGTTGAATAGCACCGTTTCAGTTTTGGATTACAATCCGGAAAACGCGACGCTCACCGTAATCCAGACATTGCCGGCACTGCCGGACGACTTCACCGGAACCAATACTTGCGCGGAAATCGCCGTGAGCCCCGACGGTCGGTTCCTCTACGGATCCAACCGTGGTCACAACAGTATAGTCAGCTATTCCATCGCAGCTTCGGGTGAAATTACCTTGATCGGCTGGACGCCATCGCAAGGGATTGGTCCGCGTAATTTCGCAATTGACCCGTCCGGCAAGTTCATGCTGGTCGCCAATCAGAAAGGGGGCGGTATCGCCATCTTCAAACGCGATATTCATACGGGAGCGCTTGAGGATACCGGCAAACGCGTTGCGCTGGAGACGCCCATGCGCATCGTATTCGGTACATTCCACTAAAAGGAGCCGCGATGTCGCGCATTGCCTATGTAAACGGTCAATATGTCCAGCATTCCGAAGCTGGTATCCACATCGAGGACCGCGGCTATCAGTTCGCCGATGGTGTTTATGAAGTCTGCGAGATAGCGCGTGGCAATATCATGGATATGACCCGCCACCTCGACAGGTTGAATCGTTCGCTTTCTGAATTGAAGATTTCCTGGCCAATGGCTCGCAAGGCACTCCAGGTCATTGTCAAGGAAGTCGTCCGACGGAACCGGGTTCACGACGGTCTTGTCTATTTGCAGGTCACACGCGGCGTTGCCAGGCGCGATCACGTCTTTCCCTCGCCAGATACACCGCCAGCCATTGTCGTCACCGCCAAGCGCACCAGCCCTGCCGTATCGGCCGCTCGGGCAGCCAAGGGCATCAAGGTGATAACCACGCAGGAAAACCGCTGGGATCGTGTCGACATCAAGTCCATCGGTTTGTTGCCAAATGTGCTGGCCCGCCAGCAGGCGAAGGACCAGGGTGCCCAGGAAGCATGGTTCATCGATAGGGATGGTATCGTGAAGGAGGGCGCCGCGACGAATGCCTGGATCGTTACCAAGGATGGCGTTCTGGTCACGCGTCCGGCCGAAAGCGGAATTTTGCGCGGTATCACTCGCACCACCATTTTCGACGTGGCAAAAAAGTTGGGGCTGAAGATCGAAGAAAGGGGCTTTTCGGTCGATGAAGCAAAGAAGGCCAAGGAAGTTTTCATGACCGCTGCGTCAACAGTTGTCATGCCAATCGTTGCGATTGACGGCGAATCGGTAGCAAATGGCCATCCTGGAACAACTACACTTTCCTTGCGGGAAGCGTTTTTTGACATTGCGGAAAAAACGCCATCCTGTTAACCGGAGAGTGAGGGGACTAACAGAGCGCTATTTTTCACCTCCTGCTGGAGCAAAGAAAGTTTGCTTCCGCCGCAGAATTTTGTATGAGACACGTTTGCTGATCGCATAAAAGGACAAAAACAATGGCTGAACGATCGCAGAATCTTCAGGACCTTTTTCTGAATTCAGTCAGAAAACAGAAGATTTCTCTGACAATATTCCTCATTAATGGTGTAAAACTGACTGGAATTGTTACATCTTTCGACAACTTCTGCGTTCTTTTGCGCCGTGACGGCCATTCACAGCTCGTCTATAAACATGCTATATCGACCATCATGCCGAGCCAGCCCGTGCAGATGTTCGAAGTTGAAGAGAGCGACTGAGACCACATTTGACCAAGGACTTTACGCGCAACGCACAGAAAACTGGTGGGATTGCTGATAACGGTGAAACCGCCAGAGAAGCTACGCGTGCGGTTGTCATCGTGCCAATTTTGCCACAACGCTTCAGTAATAGTGGCAATGGCGAGACCAATCGGTCCCAATTCAAGCATGAGTTCCAGCGCAGCGATGAGGCGAGGCTCGAAGAAGCCGAGGGGCTCGCGCGCGCCATCGACCTCGACATCGTCCATTCCGATATTGTGCAGGTTTCTGCGCCGCGCCCGGCTACATTGCTCGGGACCGGCAAGGTAGAGGCAATTGGCGAGATCATTGAGGCTTCACATGCGGAACTGGTTATAGTCGACCATTCCTTGACGCCGGTACAGCAGCGCAATCTCGAAAAAGAATGGAATGCCAAGGTCCTTGACCGGACCGGGCTTATTCTCGAAATCTTCGGCCGCCGCGCTCAAACAAAGGAGGGCGCGCTGCAGGTGGAACTGGCGCACCTGACCTATCAGAAGGGCCGCCTGGTGCGCAGCTGGACGCACCTTGAGCGTCAGCGCGGTGGTGGCGGCTTCCTTGGTGGTCCGGGTGAAACGCAGATCGAGGCCGACAGGCGCGCCTTGCAGGAAAAAATCCTGCGCATCAAGAGGGAGCTTGAGACGGTCGTTCGCACGCGTACGCTGCACCGCGCCAAACGCAAGAAGGTGCCGCATCCGGTTGTTGCCCTGGTTGGCTATACCAACGCTGGAAAATCCACGCTGTTCAACCGGCTGACTGGAGCAGGGGTCGTTGCGGAAGACATGCTCTTCGCCACGCTGGACCCGACGCTGCGGCGCATCAAGCTCGAACATGGCGAAACGATCATTCTCTCGGATACAGTTGGTTTCATTTCCAACCTGCCGACCCATCTGGTCGCCGCCTTCCGCGCGACACTGGAAGAAGTGGTCGAGGCCGATCTGATCCTGCATGTGCGCGATATTTCCGATCCGGACACCGCAGCACAGGCGGAAGATGTGCACGCGATCATGGAAAGCCTCGGCATCGAGCGCGGCGATACGAAGCGCATCATCGAAGTCTGGAACAAGATCGATCTGCTGGATGATGCCGGCCGCGAGGCAGCGCAGCGCTTGAGCGCCGCGGCGATTGGTAATGAACATCCGATCCCGGTCTCGGCGATCACGGGTGAGGGCGTCGACGCCCTGCTCAAGGAGATCGAGGACCGGATCGCCGGCAAGCTCACCAAGGTCAAGGTCACGTTGCAGCACAACCAGATGCGGCTCATGGACTGGATTTATCAGCACTCCAGCAATGTGAAGCGCAAGGATCTCGATGACGGTTCAATCGCCTTGACGATGGATATGACAGTCAACTCGCAAGCGATGCTCGACGAGAAGATCCTGAGCAGGAGCAGCAGGTAAGCGAATTATTTTGCGATTTTGGGGACGGCGAGGACAGCCACACCGCCCCCGCTATTGGCGGTACGCCGCTATTTTATGAACTGTATAGTCTGGTCAGCTATGGCCCTAACAGGCGCCGTTTTGCTGGCGACAACCGCCTCCACAGGTTGATCGACATCCAACTGCCAGACCTTGACAATACCGGCATTCATCTCATCGAGAATGTTGGGAATACCGGTGGTATCAGCATCCTTCGGGGCTATGAATGCTGCAGTCAGATCGACGGTGATCTCACCCGCTTTCGTGTCACTCGCCGACGCTGCATCCAGCGGCGCCACGTCGTCCTTGCTCAGTTTTCCCAAACTTCTTTCGGTACCTTTGGTCCAATTCAGTTTCCAGACCTCGGTCTTACCGGTCGTGCCACTATACCCTTCATTGCGTATCGCATATTGAATGAATGGTGTGTTTGCATAGTTGGATGTAGACAAACCCATACCTGCGGCAATCAGGAAATCCAGCTTGAAATTCTGTTCATCAAGTTGCCTCATGCGGACCGGATCCCGCTGGACGTCTGCCTCGATATAATCCAGGCAGATATCGACGCCGAAGGGCAAGTCCTCAACGATCCTGTTGTTGAATTTGCTGGAAAGCAGATTGCCGTTTATATCGAATGATTGCGCCAGCGATGAAGACACATGTTCGATCAGAACCGTTAGTCCGCTCTTTTTGCTCAGCAGGCAATCCATGATTGGATTACGGAGACCAGGATGGGCAGGGTTCGGCATCAATTCGTTGCCATCATCACCACATCTATTCCGCTTAACAAACTCATCGATATAATCAATCCCCGATACCGCCCGTTTTGGCCATATCATATATGCGGGGCGCGGATATTTGCTGTCGTTGAGCGGCAGATTATGCGTACAGGTAAGGTGATTGGAAGCGATATAGACGGTATCGCCGACCGGCGTGCCATCTGATTTTACAGCATCGGTGGTTGCTTTCAGCGTGGCGATCGTACCCGGCAGCATGACGACGTTGCCATACTGGTTCGCCGGAAATTTGGATATGAGGGTCTTCACATTGTTCGTTACGATGCCTTGGCATATGTCTCCTGCCACCTGCAGTTCGGCCTCATTCAGGAAATCGCTAAACGGCACGTTCCAGTAGAATTCCGGCGCGGTGAAGAAGCTGACATCGAATTCCTTGGGCGAATGCTTTTGAAAGCCCGTTACCATCGCCCGGTAGACAAGCGCGAAGCGATTTTCTAAAGCACGCTTCAGATAAGGCTCGATCCCTTCATAGATTGTCGTAATTGTCTGGGTATCATCGTTAGGATCGGCAACAGTGAATTCAACGCTGCCGGGCGTTGCGGCCAGTGCATCGCCTTCCGGTGTTCCGACTGGCGCCTTCTTGCGTGTGGAGATCTGCGTAAATGCATTATATTGCAGGCTGTAAATACCGACTTTCTTTTGCTTGGATGGTGCCGGCGCTTTGTCCGGAACATGGGTGACCTCGACCGAGCCGGTCGTCAGCGTGTCCAGTTTATTCTCCGGCAATTTCACCGGGTCTGTTGTGCTGAACGGCGGAATTCTGAGGTTCAGACGCTTGGTTACCTCGGTTTCTATTGCCTTTAGCTGTTCGGGCGTGAATGTGGATGTGTCACCTGAGAGACCGCTGCCACCGCTGTCCCCATCACATCCGCCCAGCATCGCCAGCAGCGGCGCTGTCGGCAAATAGGCGCAGGCCTTCAAAATTCTCCGTCGCATCGGGGAGGGCTGATCGGTATCGCGAGCCGACGGACGGCCCGTTTCAAAAATTTCTTTCATCTATGACTCCAGAGCAAATTTGCTGAAAATATTGGTCGTAGCGTTTCGTGGTTTAATCGAACCACACGCTTTCTGAGCAAGTAACGTGCCAAGTGAACATACTGGGCCGGAATGTTGCTTCCGCTGGAGCCGAATACTTAATTTAAACCGAGACGGGCCATTTGGACGCGTTAAATTCACGCTACCCGGCCAAAATCACCAAGCAACAGTTGTGATTGGATGTATCGAATGCCCAATGTTTATTCGGCATTTCGAAACTGCCTAACAATGATGCATGAGAAGTGGGCGCTATTTCGCCGTCTTGGCCTGCTGCCACAGCGCTTCCATCTCCTCGAGCGTCGCCGCGTCGAGAGATTGTTGCTGTTCGGCCAGTTTGCGTTCGATGTAGTGGAAGCGTTTGCGGAACTTCTCATTCGTTCCGCGCAGGGCGCTTTCGGGCTCCAGCTTCAGGTGACGGCCGAGATTGACGAGGGCAAAGAGCAGGTCGCCATATTCTTCTTCGGTATCCTGTCGATCGCCGCTGGCGATTGCATCCTTCAACTCGCCGATCTCCTCTTCGATCTTCTCGAGGATCGGCGCAGCTTCTGACCAGTCAAAACCGACTTTGGCGGCTTTCTGCTGCAGTTTCAAAGCCCGCATCAGCGCGGGGAAGCCATGGGGAATATCGTCGAGAAAACCGTCGGCTTCGGCCAGACCTGGATTGAGCACGGCGCGGCGTTCGCGGCGCTCAGCTTTTTCCTCGGCCTTGATCTTGTCCCACATGCCTTTGGCCATACCTGCGCCGCGGGCAGCTTCTTCACCGAAAACGTGCGGATGACGGCGGATCATCTTATGGGTGATGGCCTGAACGACATCGCCAAAATCGAACGCCTTGAGCTCTTCGGCCATGCGAGCGTGGAAGACAACCTGCAGCAGCAGATCGCCGAGCTCCTCGCGCAGATCGTCGATGTCGTTGCGCTCGATGGCATCGATCACTTCGAACGCCTCCTCGAGCGTGTAGGGTGCGATGGATTTGAAATCCTGTTCGAGATCCCAGGGGCATCCGGTCACCGGCGTCCGCAAGGCAGCCATGATATCGAGCAAGCGGGTTATATCGCGTGATGGTTTCATGGATGCAGGATAGGCCAAGTCAGTAGCGGCGAATATGGCGAAGCGCTGCGGTTAATTGCTTGTCCACAACGTGCACGCCAGGGGGTAGCGCTCTACAATGATCTTGGCGGAACATAGAGGCAGATCGATCGCCTTGCCTTGGGGTCGGCGCCGACAGTACAGCGATGAAAAAACTGATCCTTTGACGGTTTGATGCGGCTATCACCGTAGGTGATCATTTCCCCGGTACCGACAACACGGTAGCCATTTGGCGTTTCCAGGATGGCGCTATCCTTCTCCTGCCAACAGTCGGTCATGCTGCAACATTCCGCACCATAGGCCCAGCCAAGCGGGGCGTCGTGAGCGAACGCGGGAGCTGCGAAGAGGAGGGCAATGACAAGGACCTTGTGGCGTATGGCTGACATCCTCCCGCTCTTGTAGCTTGACGGATCTCACGCCGCCGCCTGCAGCAATGACACATACTATACCAATCCGGATAAACCGCTGCTGATCGACTTCGGCGTCACAAACCGTTCGAGTTGGCCGGTGCCTTCCGATGTGACGTTCCACTTGCTGGCATCGAAGTCGATCACGACAAGCGCCGCAGTTGGGTATTTTTGTTGCAATCGGGATAGATTTTGCTGGCTTCCCGTTCTGATCAGTTTGAGAGCAAGCTCATGGAGTCCGGGATTATGTCCGACGACCAGCAACGCCTTAACATCAGGTGGCGTCTCGTGGATGACGTCAAGGATCGCCTTGGCGGAAGCATCGTAAATGCGCGCCTCATCGATCTGCGTAATATCCTTCGGAAAGGCAGCTCGGATAAGTTCCCATGTTTCCATCGTGCGACGGGCTGTTGATATCATGGCAAGGTCGGGTACAAGTCCCTGTTCCACCATGTATGCGCCCATCAGCGGGCACGCCCGACGGCCGCGTTCCGCAAGCGGGCGCGCGTGGTCGTCAACGTTGTCGGGCCTGTCCGACTTGGCATGACGAAGAAGCATTAGCCTGCGCATCATCAGTCTTACCGTACTGGGTTGAGATCGCGACCATCGACCCAAACGGGAAGGGCCAAACGCATCTACCAATTTGGGTCCTAAGGGATAATATAGAATTGAGATGGGAAGGAAATAAGAAAGGCGTTTTACAGGATGATCGCGGTGGATCGTGACAAGGAGAAGCGAGCGAGCATCAAGGATGTCGATGTTGCCTCTCCACCGGCTCCGGTCGAAGTCGAACTGAAGCTGCGTGCCTCTCCAGGTTCGCTCGACCGGATTCGAACGTCCCCCGTTATTCTGCAAGATTCCCGGAACAAGGGTACGATACGCCGGCTGGAAACAACGTATTACGATACGGCTGACCATAAGCTATTTGGCGCCGGCATTTCCCTGCGGGTACGGCGCAGCGGCAAGCACCTGGTGCAAACCATCAAGCGAGTGTCCGTCGATGATGCACTGACGCGCGATGAATGGGAAGCGCCGGTCCAGACCCTGGCCCCGGATCTCGGAGTGCTGCCAGTGTCGGAAATCGATGGGATTTTTGATAAAATCGCTGTCGATCAACTCGTGCCGATCTTTGTAACCAAGGTCCGCCGGCATCGGGTTACTGTCGATGTGTCTGAGGGGCAGATCGAGGTTGCGTTCGACGACGGCGTGGTAGAGGCCGGATCGCAAAGGAAACCGTTATGCGAGGTCGAACTTGAATTGAAACAGGGCAGGGCAGCAGCGCTCTACCAACTCGGCCTCGGCTTGATGGATATTTCGCCACTGTGCCTTGAAACACAGAGCAAATCTGCGCGCGGCTATGCGCTCGCGCTTGGTATTGATCCAGTGGCTGTGAAGGCGGCCTCGTCTAATCTTGATTGTCAAGGCACCGTGGATGAAGGTATCGCCAAACTCCTGTCGAGCTGCCAACAACAGATACTGGCAAATCTGTCTCCGGCAGAAAATGGCGGCGAAGGCGTCCATCAGTTGCGCGTGGCGTTACGACGTCTGCGAACGGCCTTGTATTTTTTACGGCGCGAGTTTGAGACGCCATCACTGCAGGCACTCGATGCCGAGGCGAGGTGGTTCGCACGAACATTGGGACCAGCACGCAACTGGGATGTTTTTATCGATTCAACGCTCGCCGATATCGAGAAGACCAATCTGCCGGACATCGACTTCTCCAGCTTGCGCAACGCGAGCGTACCCTTCCGGAATGAGGGCTATGGCATTGTGCGCGATAATATCGCTGACTCGCAAACCAACCGTTTTCTTTTGTCACTGGGGCTCGTTATTCAGCGGAAAAGCTGGCGAAACGAGGTTGCCAGCGAGGATTTGCGGACACTTGCCGAGCCACTTACGAAATTTGCGTCCAACGTCCTTACCCACATCGAGCGAAAGGTACTCAAGCGCGGGCGACATTTTCGCCATCTTCGACCTGAAGCGCGGCACAAGCTGCGACTGACCTTGAAGAAACTGCGCTATGCTACAGAGTTCTTTTTGCCACTTTTTGCAAACCGGGCATCGACCGGAAAATATCTCAAGCAGCTGTCTCGACTGCAGGATGTACTGGGCGAAGCCAATGATATCAGAACTTCGCGAACTCTTCTGTCGAATATTCGGGAACGTGCGGAAAGTCCTGACCTGCATCGTGCCATTGGCGCTGTGATCGGCTGGCAGGGCCATCTCGAAACGACGAGCGCCAGCCGGATGAACACCAGGTGGGGCAAGTTCAAACGGACCGCACAATTCTGGTAAGTCCGCGAATAAAAGATTGATATCTAATTATTCGTATGCTAATTATTTCTATATGAACGAGATTGATAATCTTCGCAGAGCGTTTACAGCGAGCCTGCTTCAGACAGGGCGGCAATGGCGGCGCATTACAGATCAGGCGCTGGTGGCTTCGAATGTCTCTGAAGCCACGGCTGCGCCGTTAATCTGGATTGGACGGCTTGGCGGCGGCGTGCGGCAGATTACCCTTGCATCATATGTAGGGATTGAGGGGCCGTCATTGGTCCGTCTGCTCGATCAGCTTGAAGCGGCGGAACTTGTTATCCGGAAAGAAGATAGTAGCGACCGCCGCGCCAAGACGCTTTGGCTTACCGAAAAGGGTAAGCAATTCACGGCAGAACTTGAGGATATCCTCGTCGGTTTGCGCGCGCAGATCCTTGCTGATGTCAGCAAGGAAGACCTTGAGGCCGCGTTACGCGTACTTGATGCATTTGATCGCGCAAGCAATTCAACCACGATAGGGCCTCCGGCGAGCGAGGCGGAGCTGACACCGTGACTTTTCCGTCCTGGCGGGAGTGGGTATTTTCGGCCAAAGCTTTTCTCGCATCGATGATGGCCCTCTATATCGCGCTGTGGTTCGATTTGCCGCGACCATACTGGGCCATGGCGGCTGTCTACGTGGTTGCAAATCCGCTTGCAGGCGCGACGAGTTCCAAAGGCCTTTATCGTGCACTTGGCACGATTATCGGGGCCAGCGCCGCCGTGTTTTTTGTGCCGCTCTTTGTTAATGCTCCGGAACTCCTATCGCTTGTCGTCGCGCTCTGGACTGGTTGTCTACTGTACATATCCATGCTCGACCGTACGCCGCGCAGTTATGTTTTCATGCTGGCAGGCTATTCTCTACCGCTCATTGCGCTTCCAACAGTAATGACGCCGGAATTGATCTTCGATACAGCGCTCGCGCGGACGGAAGAGATCATTATCGGCATTACCTGCGCGACTGTCGTAGGCTTGCTTGTATTTCCCAGCAGCGTTGGAACACTTCTCGGCGCCAGAATTTCTGGATGGCTCGATGATGCCGCGGACTGGGCGGATGAGATATTACGTGGGGAGGGTGCCATTCCCGCTACGCCAGCACGACGTCAGAAGTTGGCATCGGATATAGCCGGACTTGATCTCGTTATTAGCCAGCTGACCTATGATGCGGGCACCCGCGACGTTGCCCGGCATGCGAGAGAACTGCGTGGACGCCTCATGATGCTTCTGCCTCTGCTTTCGTCGTTGGCGGACAGGCTCCATGCCCTTAAGGCTGATGGCCGGCAATTGCCTCCGGAACTCGGCGCGCTTCTTTGCGAGGTCGCCGGTTGGTTGACATCCAAAGCATCAGGCACAGAGAAGGGTCCGGATTATTTTGCGGCGCAGATCAAGCGACTGGAATCAATGGATGAGTCTGCGGCATGGGAAAGGCTGATACTTTCTAGTGCACTTGCCCGATTGTTGGAGATCGTCAACCTCTGGCACGATTGCCTGACCCTTCGTGAGCAAATAGCCAAGGGTCAGTATTCCGGACGGTGGCGCCCAGTCTTCCGCCACCGCCAGGTCGTTGGCCGCAATCGCTACTACGACTATGCCATGATGTTCTTTTCGTCGGGTTCAGTCGTCGTAGCAACTCTCGTTGCTGGCCTGATCTGGATACAGATCGGATGGCAGAGCGGAGCAAGCTTCGTGATGATGACGGCTGTTGCCTGTTCATTCTTTGCTGCCATGGACAGGCCGGCACCTTTCATATCAGCGATGTTCGTGTGGTGCGGTGTGAGTCTCGTGGCATCCTTCGTCTATCTGTTTGCGATCCTTCCGGCGATCAGCGGTTATGAAATGCTTGTGCTGGTCTTTGCACCAGCATTCCTCTTCATCGGGACGCTGATCCCGCGACCGCATTTCAATATGCTCGCGATGCTTCTCACGGTGAACACGGCCTCCTTCGTCGCAATGCAGAACCGCCTCAGCGCTGATTTTATTACATTTGCCAACGAAGGGATTGCTGCAATGGCCGGCATTGGTTTCGCTCTGGTCTGGACGCAACTTGCAAGGCCGTTTGGTGCCGAGATTGCAGCTCGTCGCCTTGTCCGTGCTGGCTGGTCTGATCTCGCTGAAACTGCCGCCGGATTGAAGCGAAGCGACTATGAAAAGCTCTCGGGACGGATGCTGGACCGGATGGGGCAACTCATACCGAGGCTGGCATCCCTGGACGATCGATACCTGTCGGATATCGATGGCTTTGCAGAAGTGCGCATGGGCTTCAACATCCTCGCAATCCAGCGGGAGCGTCAACATTTGACCGGGGAGGAACGATCCCGAGTGAACGCAGTCCTTTTAGGGATTGCCGAGTTGTTCCGGCAGCGCGTGGCACGACGTGAGGCAGTGAGGCCAAGTGTAAAGTTGCGGGAGCAATTGGATAGCGCTCTCGTTTCCTTCAGCTTTCAAGAGAATGTTCGTGGACGCAAGGTATTAGACGCGCTCGTCGGCCTGCGACGGGCACTGTTTCCCTATGCGGCTGCGCCGTCCGCGCCTCCAGGCGTCGATATGAGACCATCCGCACCAGAAATGCTGTTGGCCGCGGAGTAAAAACAGAATGTTAGGTGAGTTTGATATCTATGGCGTTTACGTACCCGGACTTCTCGGGCTGATGCTTGTCACGCTTCTGTTCAACGTGGTGCTGCGCCGGGCGCTTTCATGGATCGGCCTTTATGCAATCGTCTGGCATCGGGGGTTGTTCGATGTTGCACTTTACGTCGTCACGCTTGGCGCCATCACTTTCCTGACCCAACGGTTATTGTCATGAATCAAAATTTGAAAACTGCAGGGCGCGTGCTCGTGACCCTGTCCTTGGTTGTTTGCGCCCTGTTCGTCGGCCGCGAGCTTTGGAACCATTATATGAATGACCCTTGGACGCGTGACGCTCGTGTCCGCGCCGACATTGTTGCGGTTGCACCAGACGTATCAGGGCTGGTGAGTGAAGTTCTCGTTAAAGACAATGATGTCGTCAAGAAAGGCGACGTGTTGTTCAAGGTAGACGAGAAGCGTTTCCAGATTGCCGAGGAGCAGGCAGAAGCTGCAGTTGCAGGAGCCAAGGCGACGTTGGACCAAGCGACACGTGACCGCAAGCGTCGCGAACAACTCGGCGGGGTGATATCGCAGCAACAGAAGGAAGAGGCCCAGGCCGCTGAAGCGCAAGCTCAGGCGAGCTTTCTCCAGGCATCAGCGAATCTCGATCTTGCCCGCCTCAACAGGGAACGGTCGCAGGTGAGGGCGCCCGTCAACGGCACCATCACCAATCTTTCCCTTCGCCCGGGCAATTATGTGACGACAGGAAGTGCCGAAATGGCGCTCGTCGATACGGATTCACTCCGCGTGGAGGGTTACTTCGAAGAAACGAAGCTCTCGCGCATTCACATTGGCGATCCGGTAAGGATCAAACTGATGGGACGACCTGGCACCATCGAAGGCCATGTCGACAGCATCGCGGCAGGGATCGAAGATCGTGAACGAACGGCAGGTTCTGGCCTTCTTGCCAACATCAATCCAACTTTCACGTGGGTTCGTCTCGCTCAGCGTATTCCGGTGAGGATAGCGCTCAACGACCTACCTGAAAACACTCAATTGGTGGCGGGTATGACTGCGACCGTTGCGGTAACACCTTGACCTGGATTTGGAGAGGAAATGACGATGGAAAAACGCTCACGACCTGTGCTCTGGCTTCTGCTCATTCCGTATATCGGATTGCTTTGGGTGCCATTCTATAATTTCCACGACTCGAACGGTGTCGTTCGAGTTTCTCCGCCTAACAGTGCGGCGAGGTGGCGCGGCCATCACTTGGGCGACGCACTTCAAAAATGGAGCACATTCTTC
>NZ_JAIQWW010000039.1 GCF_020164455.1 Phyllobacterium chamaecytisi | reverse complement strand
GAATTGCCGCCCGCGCCAGAACCACCAGTGCCAGACCCACCTGTGCCAGAACCACCTGAGCCAGAACCACCTGTGCCAGAACCGCCTGTACCGGAATTGCTGCCCGCGCCAGAACCACCCGCGCCGGCGCTGCCGGCACTGCCAGCATTGCCATTCCCGGATTTTCCGCCCGACTTGCCGCGGCCCGCTGTTCCATCGCCGCCCGTACGCTCGGCAGTTGAAGTTGTGCTGATCGCCCCCGTAGTTAATGGCGGACACATATCGAGTTGTTGCTTTGAAAGAACCAGTTTTCTGTTGAGAGCAAAGCAGCAAAGCCCTGCGTTATCGTTAGTAAGTGTTCGACATTGAGCTGCACTGGCAAAAAGAGCGCGTTTGGCTTGCGCATATGCCGGGGCGCTCGAAAACGTCGTCGAAACTAGTCCTAAAGTAGAAACCGCCATTACAGCGAGTAAACCACCGCGTTTTGCCTTGCTTATTTTGTTTGTTATTGTAGGCATTTTACGTTTCCCTCAGAGTTAACTTTATAAGCAACTCACCATACTAGGAAAACATTTCGTTTTTTTCTTAGCCATTGATGGCTTTATTGCTTATCCAATCTGTAAGCTAATTATTATTTGGTTACTATTTAACAATGATGCTTAGGGGCCTTATAAAAAGATTAATGAAATGATTCAAAATATACCGTATTGTTTAACCTGATCCCGTCGCGGATTATCAGCCGCCCAATCGTTCCAGAGGATAGTGTTAATCCTCGCCAGTAGCGGCAAAGACGACGTACCCAGCCTCAGGCCCTGAAATTAATGCCGTCACGGCATGTTAATAACCGACGTAAAACTTCAAGGCCGAGAACATGATTTTAACGGGTTAACGCGCAAGCTGCGTTTGGCAATTCGCGGGAGAGCGTCGAATGATTCGCAAATATTCTCTGCTTGTTTTGACAGCATTGGTAATTGGAAGCACAATTTCAGTTCCGGCATTCGCGCGGGGCACTGAAATGCAACTCAACGGCAAGGGCTTTGGCCCACCGGCGTTTCGCTCATTTTGCGGGCGCTTCGCGAGCCTTTGCAACACCCGCTCAGGCGCCAGGATTGTCCAGTTGACGGCGGATAAACGCCATCAACTTCAAACGGTTAACTCAACCGTCAACTCGAGCATCAAGCAACAGAGCGACATGCAGACCAATGGTGTCGAGGACCTCTGGACGATCCCGACAAAAGCCGGAGACTGTGAAGATTTCGCCATCCTGAAGAAGCGCGAACTCCTGAAACGAGGCTGGCCAGCGGCATCGCTGTTACTTACGGTTGCCCGCCTTCCCTTCAGCAATGAGGGGCATGTGGTGCTGACCGTTCGCACTTCAGACGGTGACCTTATTCTCGATAACCGCACCAATTCGGTCAGGGACTGGTCGAGCACGTCGTATCGCTATTATGCACGGCAATCGCAAAAATCGGCGGGCTGGGACAGAATAGGCAAAGCAATACCCATCGACGTTACCGCGCGTCTGAAGTAACGACCTCAACCGCCTGCATCCAAAATTCAATCGCAGGATGAGATTCTTATCCCGGATTCGACCCTTCTTGCATAGGAATCGGATCAAACCGTGTAAGAATCGCGCTTTTTTGTTTTATTTTCGCCCCGGATCAAACTTGCGGTCGACAAGTCGTGCGGCGCGTTGCCGCCTGCCTCTGCCAGATGTTGCTATTGCCGCAATCAGGTGAAAAACTGGTGGCCTATTCGCTCTTGCAATGAGAGGCCCATCGAAATTTTTCCGGTGGGAAGACTGATCCCCGGCATGACTGGCATCGATGCATCCGGCTCCTCGAGTGAGTCGCTCTACTGGCGGCAGAACCTCGTCGTCTGCCTGCTTGGCTCTTTTACGACGATCGTCGCGATGACGTTGATCCTGCCTTTCCTGCCACTCTACGTTGAACAGCTTGGCGTGAAAGATCATGCGGCGATCGTGCAATGGTCGGGTGTTGCCTATGGCGCAACATTTTTCACAGCAGCGCTCGTCGCGCCGCTTTGGGGGCGTCTCGCCGATCTCTATGGACGTAAACTGATGCTCATCCGCGCCAGTCTCGGCATGGCGGTCGCCATGTCGCTGATTGGCATGGCGACCGATGTCTGGCAGCTTGTTTTCCTGCGGCTTTTGACCGGACTGCTCGGCGGCTATGCATCGGGCTCCACGGTCCTGGTGGCAACCCAGACGCCAAAGGCGCGAACCGGCTGGGCACTCGGGACCCTTGCCTCAGGCATTATGGCCGGCAATCTTGTCGGTCCGCTGATCGGCGGCGCGCTGCCGCCTTTGATCGGCATCCGCCAGACCTTCTGGCTGGCGGGAGGCGTCATCTTCATTACCTTCCTGGCGACAAGTTTCTTCATCAAGGAAGAATGGCGCCCGGCAAAGTCGAAGACTGGCAAACTGGGCGGCGGCTGGTCGGCCATTCCCGACAAGCGACCAATCATCGTGATGCTGCTCGCAGGGATGCTGTTGATGCTCGCCAATATGTCGATCGAGCCGATCATCACCGTCTATGTGGCGCAACTCGTCGACAATCCGGCCCATGTCACAATGGTCGCCGGTATCGTCATGTCGGCGGCAGCGTTGGGAAGCATCCTTTCAGCATCGCGCCTTGGCAAGCTCGCCGACCGCATCGGCCATTGGAACGTCATCGTTGCGGCGCTTGGTGTATCGGCGCTCCTGTTGATCCCGCAGGCATTCGTAACCGAGGGGTGGCAGCTTGTCGTTTTGCGCTTCCTGATGGGGCTTTCGCTCGGCGGGCTTCTGCCCTGCATCACCAGCGTAATCCGCCACAATGTTCCCGACCGCGTCTCCGGCACTATTCTCGGCTATGCTACCTCTTCGCAATATGCCGGGCAGGTAATCGGCCCGCTTGCCGGCGGGTTCGTTGGTGGGCATTTCGGCATGCGCGCAGTCTTCCTCGGCACCTGCCTGATGCTTGGCCTCGGCGCGCTCTACGGCTGGCTGGTGCGTCCGCGATAGAGCCGCTGTTTGTCGGCAGGTTCAACGAGCTCGAAGGCGATGTTATCGGCGAGATGGGCAATGAACTTTTCGATAATCTTCAGTGCGGCCTCCGCATGGCCGGAGATGGGATGACCTGAAGGTTGCAATAGAAAAAGCGTGCGCGTGAGCGGTGGATTGGCGATCTTGCGCGCAATCAGCGTACCGGCCTCGACCTCGCGCGCGACGACGCCATAAGGCAGAAGTGCAGAAGCGGTACCTTGCGCTATCAGTCCCTTGATCGCCTGCTTCGATTCAATCTGATAGGTGACATCGAGTGGCAAATGCAGTTGCTCCATCGCCTGTTTGACAAGCTGGATGACATGGCTCTTTTCGGTGGAGATCACGAAAGTCGCCCTGGAAAGTTCGGCGAGATCGATTGGCCCCTGCTTGTTGAATTCCGTTGCCGGACCGGTGACGAAGAAAAGCGATTCGGTGAGGACTGGCGTGCAATTGACCGCCTTATGAGAAGCAACGTCGAACGCCAACGCCAGATCAATCTCACCCTTGGCAATCCGCTCTGGCAGATTGTGGCTGATATCTTCGATGATATGAACTTTGGCGGCCAGGTTCTGCCGGTTGAATTCCTGCGCCAGCGGAGCTGCAAGCAGCATCGAGAGGCTGGCTGTCAGTCCGATCGACAGATGCCCAGGCTCCGAATTGTTGAAGGTCTTTATAGTCTTCTTGATCGTCGCGAACCGTCCCAGCAAGTCCCTGGCTTCTTCGAGAAAATACTGGCCCGCAGGCGTTGTCTTGATGCCCCTTGGGCTGCGATCCAGCAATTGCACGCCGAGCTCCTGCTCAAGCGCAGTAATCTGCGAGCCAAGCGCCGGCTGGACTATGTTCAATTTGGCCGCGGCCCGCGTGATGCTTCCGCTCTCACAAACACAAACGAATGATTCAAGCTGACGAACCCTCACCGATTTTCCTCCTCTGCACGAGGCCCGTCTTACCATGCCGGCAGGATCAGGTCATGCGGAAGAACGTTTCCCGCCGGGCGACGTTCTTAAAGGGAATACCGCTCGCCGAAGAAACGCAGCGCTGTGATGTGAGCGGCCAATGGGTCCTCGGGTCATCCTCGGGTTTAACCCGAGGACGAGGATGACGGACAGGGAGGGCGCGTTTCAGGTAAAGACAAGGGCTCCAGGAATCAGATGACGATTTTGGTCATGATGCCCGCCGGAAAAACCTCCTCCGGAGTCATGTGCCGTTGGGCGATACCCTGCTGATAGGTATAGAGCATCATCTGTTCGAAGGTTGCCCGGTTCTTTTCGATACCGAAGGGAAACGTATCGCCATCGAAAAGCGTGCGCATACGGCGGGCGTAGGTGGCAAGCCACGGCAATGGATAACGCGAGACGGCAGGATCGAGCAGACGCTCTAGACTGCGATTCTTCGACTCCTCGAAGGCATTATAAAGGTTGCGGGCGATCCATGGATTGTCGTCGAGCAGGTGTTTCTTGAGCGCGATGATGTGCATGATCGGCCAGATACGCGTGCACTCATAATATTCCTCCTCCATCTCCAGGTAATCTGGAAACAACCGTTCAATATTGGGGTCTCCCTCGAGGAAACAGGTGGGCGGGCGGGCAATGATAGCGCAATCGATCTCGCCGGAGGCGAGCATCTCCGAGAGAGACTTGTCGCCGACACGCGTCAGCTTGACACCTTCCGGCAAGTCGAGATCGACCTTCTCGATACGTCCGGACGCGTTTGCCCCCGCCTGATACCAATGAACGTCCTGCAGTTTGACTCCGCAATCATTGTGCATCCAGCCGCGCATATAAACGGCTGCGGAATGTGCCCATTCCGGCGAGCCGATACGCTTCCCGCGCAAGTCCTCGACCGTCTTGATGCCGCTGTTCTTGTTGACATAAAATGAACTGAACCGGAACAGCCGCGAGCAGATGACTGGCAAGCCGATGATGTCGCTGTCAGGCCGGCTGATCTGCGCCATGAACTTGGCAAACGAAAGCTCACTTATGTCCCATTCGCGATTGAAGGTGAACCGCGCGAAAATCTCGTGGTGACCCAGAGTCAACCAATTCAGGTCCAGTCCCTCGGCTTTCACAGCGCCAGTGCGAAAATCGCGAAAATGATCATAGTCGGTCGTGGCTATCGTAAGTTTTTTGCGAGTCATTCCAGGTTTCCGATTGCTTGCTATTTCAGAGCAGAAAAGCCTCATGTTATTTCGACCAGATCCGCGAATCCAAAAGGTAGTGTGAGTTCCGGCGCCTAACCAATACATAGATTGTTTGGGGTCATCTACAAAACAGACGACTGGCGATCAGAGGCCTGCTCTGCGCAATCAATCATTTAAAAATAATTCTTCAAACTGTCATGGAACCGGACTCATACCGGACTCATTTCTATGGTTGGCTGAGCGGCGTAAAACTGCTGCCAAACTGTCCGACATTTGTGGAGGAAGTGATGAACGACAAGCGTTTTCCCATCCCGGTTATGATCACTCTTGGAACTGCCGGTCAACGAGCAGTCTCCAGCGTTTGGGAAGCGATCGAATGCCTGCGAAGTTATTGGCCCGCGAAGAAAGGACCGAGCTATCGCCGGGCTTTGCAAGCCTGCCTTGATGCGCTCGATGGCTGGAAGCCCGCGCACAAGGCGCGCCATGCCTTTATCAGCGCCGCGCGCGAGGCTGGTGTATTTCTGGATACCCGACTGCATTAAGATGCGACGGCGCCCATCTCCCCCCTTGTGGGGGAGAAAGGATTTTCTTGGATTTAGCCTCTTTGCTAAATCCTTAGAAAATCCAAGTGAGGGGATCTCTTTGATCCCACAGATCACCATCCCCTCTCTGGCGATTTCTAGCACTTAGCAAGGGCTAAGATGCTGAAATCGCTTTCTCTCCCACAAGGGGAGAGATAATCGGCATCCACTGTCAGCGAATATCTGCCCGTGCCCGCGGGCGTTTTTCATTCATCTCATTGGAGAAGATTGCCGGCGGTAACGGTGTCATTTCACGAATGATATCCGCGCCTTTTTCACCCATCATGATCGTTGGCGCGTTGGTGTTGCAGGACGGGACGCGCGGTATCACCGAACTGTCGCAGACGCGCAGACCTTCAAGACCCCGAACCTTCAGCTCCAGATCGACGACGGCCATGGCGTCGGTGCCCATCTTGCACGTACCGACCGGATGATGATCGGTCTTGGCGTTGGCGCAGCCGTATTCAAAGAGCTCCTCGTCGGTATTGTATTTTGGTCCAGGCAGGCGCTCCGCCATGACAAATGGTTTCAACGCCGCCTGTTGCATGATTTCCCTGGCAAGCTTCAAGCCCTCGATCGACATCTTTCGATCATGCGGATCGCTCCAATAGTTCGGATCGATCAGCGGCGCCGCGAATGGATCAGCCGATTGCAGCCGAACGGTGCCGCGCGAACGGGGATGCAGATAGGCCGAATTCAACGTGACGCCGGCATTCTTCAATCGTTCGACACCTGCCTCGATGCCGGAACCGAGACCAAGATGAAACTGGATATCGGGCGAGCGGGCTTTGTCATCGGCGTACCAGAAGCCGCCGGTCTCGAACAGGCTGGATGCGACGGGACCAGAGCGGAACAGCACATATTGCAGTCCGGCCCACAGGGTCCTGTGCAGCTTGGCTACACCATCATAGGTGTGATCGCCGGTGCATTCGCAGATGACGAACAGGTCAAGGTGATCCTGCATATTCTCGCCGACGCCCGGCAGATCATGCACGACCGGCACGCCGGCGCTTTTCAGATGATCGGCGGGGCCAATGCCGGATTGCAGCAGAAGCTTTGGCGAGCCTATTGCGCCGGAGCTCACCAGAACTTCGCGTTCCGCCCGGATGATTTCGCGCGCATTGGCGTTGATGATCTCAACGCCAATGGCACGTTTGCCCTCGACGATGATCCTTGATACCTGCGCGCCAGTACGGACCGTCAGGTTCTTGCGGTCTTTGATGGGTGTGAGATAGGCCATTGACGCGGACGATCGACGGCGATCTCGCTGGGTCAGCTGGTAAAAACCGACGCCGCCTTGCGTCTTGCCGTTGAAATCATGATTATAGGGTATGCCCAGCTCCTGACCGGCGCGGATATAGGCATCGCAGATCGGCAGGGTGGCTGCAGGCATGGAGACGCCCAGCGGCCCGCCATAGGAATGGTAGTCGTCAGCAAAACGCTGATTGTCTTCGGCGCGCTTGAAATAGGGCAGGACATCGCGATAGCTCCAGCCTTTGCAACCGTCTTCGCTCGCCCACAAATCGTAGTCGGTTGCATTTCCGCGCGTGTAAAGCTGCGCATTGATGCTCGACCCGCCACCGATTACTTTGGCCTGCGTATAGCGGAGCACACGGTTTTTCATGTGCTTCTGCGGTACGGTTTCCCAGCCCCAGCTGGCGACACCCTTGGTCATCTTGGCAAAGCCGGCGGGCATGTGGAACAGCGGGTTCCAATCGCCACCACCTGCTTCCAGCAGCAGCACGGAAATCGCCGGATCTTCACTGAGACGATTGGCGAGGACGCAACCCGCGGGACCCGCGCCAGTGATGATGTAGTCATAGGTCATGGTCTAACTCTTTGTTTTTGCGCAATTTCGGGCGGAAAACCGGTTCCCGCTTTTCCTGCAATTGCTTAAAGCCTGCTTATCGAAAGGGCGCCGTCGGCATTGATGACGGAGCCGGTGGCAAAGTTGAAATCGCCGCTGGCGAGCGCCGCGACGATGCGACCGAGATCTTCCGGCTCGCCCCAGCGCTTCATCGGCACCAGGCCTTCGGCGATAAGTTTGTCGTATTTCGCCGCAGCAACCGCAGTCATGTCAGAGCGGATGATACCGGGGCGCACGTCGAAGACGCTGATGCCCTGATCCGCCAGACGCAGGGCGAGGCCTTGGGTGAAGGAAGCCAAAGCAGCCTTTGTCATGCAATAGTCGAGCCGTTCCGGCGAGGTCATCCCGGCGGAAACCGATGTTATGTTAATGATCGAGCGTGGATGGGATGCAGTATTCCCTGTCAACATCGTTCGCAACACGGCCTGCGTGAAAAACACAGTTCCGCGCAGATTGATATCAAAAATCGCGTTATAGTTAGCTGGCTCAAGATCGAGGAAATCTCCGCGAACCTTAGAGCCGATACCGGCATTATTGACGAGGCAATCAATGCGGCCGAACTTCGCGATGGCGGCCTCGACTGTTGCGCCATGGCTTGTCAGATCAGCGATATCCGACTGGATGAAGACCGTATCTGCCCCCAGCTTGTGCAGCACCTTGATTGCCGATTGACTGGCAGCGTCATCGGCAATGTCGGTGATGGCTAGGTCGAAGCCCTTCGACGCCAGAGCCTTGGCTATGCCAAGCCCGATGCCACGGCGCGCGCCAGTGACGAGTGCCACAGGTTTCATCACGCAAGCTCCTTCGACACGATATGATCCGCCACACGCAATGCCTGCGCAGCAATGGTCAGTGCCGGATTGACGGCGGCCGAGGTCGGCAGGAACGCCGCATCGACGACAAACAGATTGGGGTGCTGCCAGGCGCGGCAATAGATGTCGAGCGGCGCGTGCGCCGGGTCGTCACCCATGCGGACTGTGCCGCATTGATGCGACGGGGTCTTGCGATCGAAGGCCTTGGAAAGAACCAGCGGAAAGCCGGCCGCGCGCAGGACCGATTTGATTTGCGCAACCAGCTTTTGATGCGCCGGCCAATTGCTGCGGAGCCATTCAAGGATGATCCTGTCGCCATCGACGCGGACGCGGCTGTCCGGTTTTGGCACATCCTCGCTCATTGCGAGAAAATCCACCGTATGGGCGCAGAAGCGGTCGAGTATCCATTCGGGCACGAGCTTCAGGTCAGATTTAAGCACCGGCCCGCTTATGCGCCCGAGCAGTTGGGCATTGCCGAGCGGCGCACCGCCCTTGCCGTCGGACAGGTAGAAATCATTGAAACCAAAGGTTTTCTGGTAGACGGAATCGTTCCTGAAACGCGGATCGAAGCCGATGACCGCAGAGAGATTGTGGTTCATGAAATTGCGCCCGACCTGATCGGAACGATTGGCGAGCCCTGCCGGATTGGCATCATCGGCGGAACGCAACAGCAGCACGGCGGACTGCACAGCACCGGCGGAAAGGACGACAAGCTTAGGCTTGAGGACGTAACGCGCGCCGTCTTTTTCATAATGCACCGCAGCGATGGTGGTGCCGTCAGGTGCAGTTTCAAGCCGCGTGACGCGGGAATTGGTCTGCAATCTGACATTCTTGTATTTGAGCGCAGATGCAAGAGCTGTGGTTTCAGCATCCATCTTGCCGTTGAAACTGTTCGGGTGCGCGTCCCATGGCGTTTTCCCGTGGGACAGCCATGTATCGATATCGACACCGAGCGGCAAAGTGGATGGGTGAACACCCGCCGTCTTCAGCCGCTCCCGCAAGGCAGCGATGGGCGCTTCGTCGGGAACCGGGGGGAAATCATAGGGCGTCGAATGGAGCGGTTCAGTCGGGTCTTCGCCCAACTTGCCGCGAACCTGAAACAAAGCTTCGGCCTTGCCATACCAAGGCTCCAGTTCCTCATAAGGAAAGGGCCAGGCAGGCGACACGCCTTCGAGATGCTGCAACTCCTCGAAATCCTCGGAGCGATAGCGCGTCAGCACCGCCCCGTAGAATTTCGAATTACCGCCGACATTGTAGTAGTTCCCGGGGTTGAAGGCACTCCCGGTCTCGTCGTACCAGCTTTCCTTGGGGCGGAAGAAGCCGTGCTGGAAGATCGCCCGCGGATCGCGATTCTCGGGACGATCCGGCAGATGATCGCCGGCCTCGAGGATGAGAATATCCGCACCCGAGGCGGCAAGTCCTGCCGCCATCGTCGCGCCGCCGATGCCTGAGCCAATGATCACGATATCTGCGGCTGTGGCCGGTTGTATCTCTTGGCTCATGCGCATTGACCGTTCATAAGGTGCGTTTCAGGCGCCGATACGCAATTGCGATTGCGGATCGAAGAACACGGCTTTGTCCAGATTGAAAGCGAGCTGTGTTTTTGCCCCGGGAACAATCTGCGCATCTGCGCGCAGGCGGGCAACGACTTCCTTGCCGCCAAGCTTCGTCACCGCGAAAGTATCGGAACCTGCGGGCTCGACCACTTCGATCAGGCATTCGCCTTCAACCAACGAATTCGCATTGCGATCCGCGCCATCCGGATCAGTCAGCGCTTCGGGGCGAATGCCGAAGATGACATCCTTGCCGGCATATCCGACGAGAGCGCTGTTGGTCTTCTTGATCGGTAGGCGCAGCGGCGGCGCATCCGGCCTTTCGAGCACGACATGCAGGTCCGAAGCGCTGCCATCAATCTTGGCTTTGAGCAGGTTCATGGCCGGTGACCCCATGAAATCGGCAACGAACAGATTGGTCGGGTTGTTGTAGATTTCCGCCGGGGTGCCGAACTGTTGCAGCACGCCATCCTTCAGAACCGCGATCTTGCTGGCCAGCGTCATTGCCTCGATCTGGTCGTGCGTCACATAGACGATCGTAGTCTTCATGCGCTGGTGCAGCCGCTTGATTTCCGTGCGCATGTCGACGCGCAGCTTGGCATCGAGATTGGAGAGCGGTTCGTCGAACAGGAACACCTGCGGATTGCGCACAAGCGCGCGGCCCATGGCGACGCGCTGACGCTGGCCACCTGAAAGCTGGCTGGGTTTGCGGTCGAGCAGATGGCCGATCTGAAGCATGTCGGCAACCTGCTTGATGGCTTTCTCGCGTTCTGGCTTGGGGACGCCGCGAATTTCCATGCCGAAGGCGATGTTGCCGCCAACGGTCATATTCGGATAGAGCGCATAGGACTGAAACACCATCGCGATATCGCGCTTGGAGGGATGCAGTCCGCTGATCGACTTGCCCTTGATGGAGATATCGCCGGAGGTGATCGGTTCCAGGCCGGCGATGGTGTTGAGCAATGTGGACTTGCCGCAGCCGGAAGGACCTACGAGCACGAGGAAGCCACCCTCGTCTATCTCGATATTGATATCCTTGAGGATCGGCACATTGCCGTAGGACTTATGCAGGTCTTTGATCTGGAGAAATGACATTGATTTATCCCTTCACGGCGCCGGACATGAGGCCGCGGACGAAATAGCGTCCGGAAACGATGTAGACGATGAGAGTTGGCAGCGCTGCGAGAATGGCGCCGGCGAAATGCACGTTATATTCCTTCACGCCGGTCGACGAATTGACGAGATTGTTGAGCGCAACCGTCATGGGCGTGCTTGAGAAACCGGAGAAGGAGGCACCGAACAGGAAGTCGTTCCAGATATTGGTGAACTGCCAGATGACGGACACGACGATGATCGGCCCCGATGACGGCAGAAGGATGCGGCGGAATATCTGGAAGAAGCTCGCGCCGTCGATCTGCGCCGCGCGGACGAGTTCAGTTGGAAACGCCTCATAATAGTTGCGGAAGTAGAGCGTGGTGAAGCCAAGGCCATAGACGATATGGACGAGGATCAGGCCCTGAATCGTACCTGCCATGCCGAGCAACCCGAGCATGCGCGCCATGGGAATGAGCACAATCTGGAACGGGATGAAACAGCCGAGCAGCAGCATGCCGAAAATCAGATTGGAGCCGCGAAACTTCCATTTGGTCAGCACGTAGCCATTGAGCGCACCGACAACCGTGGAGATGGCGACCGCAGGCACGACCATGAGGATCGAATTGATGAAATAGGGCCTGAGGCCTGTCGGTTGCACGCCGATCTGTGCCGTCGACCAGGCTGTAAGCCAAGGCTGAATTGTCCATTCGCGTGGAGGCGAAAGCATGCCGCCCTGGCGGATTTCTTCCAGCGGCTTCAGCGAATTGACCAGCATGACGTAGAGGGGCAGCAGGTAATAGAAAGCAAACAGGAACAATGCAGCGTAGATCAGTACACGTGTCAGCTTGCCGCTGGAGATGGCATTATCCGGGCTCTGGGCACTCATTTGTTGCCCCCTCTGATTTCTGAGTAGAGATAGGGAACGATGATCGAGAAGATCATGATCAGCATGATAATGGCCGATGAAGCGCCAATGCCCATGGAATTGCGGGTGAAGGTATAGGAATACATGAAGGTCGCGGGCAATTCGGTGGCCTGGCCCGGTCCGCCGCCGGTCAGCGCAATCACAAGATCATAGGCCTTGATGGCGAGATGGGCGAGCACGACGAAGGCGGAGAGGAAAACCGGGCGCATCAGCGGAATGATGATGCGGCGATAGATCATGCCGGTCGATGCGCCATCGATCTGGGCCGCCTTGATGATTTCATTGTCGACACCACGCAGACCGGCAAGAAACATGGCCATGACGAAGCCGGAAGATTGCCAGACGGCGGCAATGACCACCGTATAGATCGCCATTTTGGAGTCCTTGATCCAGTTGAAGTGAAAACTCTCCCAGCCCCACTGGTGCATGGTGTTTTCAAGTCCGATGCCCGGATCGAGGAACCATTTCCAGGCAACGCCGGTGACGATGAAGGAAAGTGCCATCGGATAGAGATAAATCGGGCGCAGGAGGCCTTCGACGCGGATCTTCTGGTCGAGCAGGATGGCGAGGCCGAGGCCGATGACCGTGCAGATGATGATATAGAGCGAAGCGAAAATACCGAGATTGGTGATCGCGCGCCACCAATGCGGCAACGCCCAGAGCCTACGGTAATTATCAAACCCGACAAAGCCATAGGATGGCAGCATCTTGCTATCGGTGAAAGACAGGATGCCGGTATAGGCGATGAAGCCGTAGACAAAAATCAGGACGATCAGAAAACTCGGTCCCAATACCAGTTTCGGTATCAGGTCCTGTATGCGGCTGCGGGTATCCATAGCCTCACCCCTCGATGTGTAATCTTATATTTGCCGCGAAGCGTCGCGGGAACCTGTCCGGGGCGATAGGGCCCCGGACAGAAACACGTGACTTATTTCGCAGCAGCAACAGCGGCAACGAGTTCCTTGACTGCTTCTTCCGAAGTCAGATCGCCGTTGAATTCACGGGTCACAACGTCGTAGATCGCGTTCTTGACCGCAGCCGGATTGGCATGGCCATGGGCCATCGACCCAAAGAGCGTGCCAGCCTTGTTGGCTTCGGCAAGGTCCTTGATGGCCTTCTTGCCGCAATCATCAAAAGCCGTGTCCGGAACGTCCGTACGTGCAGGAGCAGAACCCTTTACGACATTGAACGCCGACTGGAAGGTCGGGCTTTCGATGGCCGATGCCATGACGAGCTGCGGCTTGAGCTGTGCTTCACTGACCTTGAACATGGCGAACTGGTCGGAGTTGAAGGTTACCGAACCCTGAGTGCCCGGGAAGCGCATGCAGACGAAATCCTTGCCTGGCACTTTACCAGCCTTGATGAATTCGCCCTTGGCCCAGTCGCCCATGAACTGCAGACCTGCCTTGTTCTCGATAACCATTGCGGAAGCAAGGTTCCAGTCGCGACCGGAGAAATTGTCATCCACATAGGTACGCAGCTTGGTCATGCGGTCGAAGGCTTCCTTCATCTTGTCGCTGCCGAGAGCAGCGGGATCGAGGTCGATGAAAGCCGACTTGTAGAAGTCGTTGCCGAGCGACAGAACGACGGCATCGAAGATCGTCGCATCTTCCCACGGCACGCCACCATGGGCGATTGGAATGATGCCCTGCGCCTTGAAGTTGTCGAGAAGAGCGATCAGCTCGTCCCAGTTCGCAGGCTCCTTGCCACCGGCCTTATCGAGCGCGGCCTTGTTGATCCAGATCCAGTTGGTCGAATGCACGTTGACCGGCGCAGCAATCCAATGACCGTCATATTTCGAGAACTTCTGCAGGGCGGTCGGGATCACGTCATCCCACTTTTCCTTGGCAGCAACTTCATCGAGGTTGCCGAGGGCACCCTGTTTCGCCCAGTCGGTGATGTCGAAACCGAGCATCTGTACGGCTGTCGGCGGATTGCCGGCAGTGACACGGGCGCGCAGAACGGTCATCGCTTCCGTACCGCCACCACCGGAAACCGGCATGTCGGACCATGTGATGCCCTTGGATTCCAGATCCTTCTTGAGCACTTCCAGCGCCGTCGCTTCACCGCCTGAAGTCCACCAATGCAGGACCTCGACGTTTTCGGCCGCACGGGCCATCGTTGCTGTACCGAGCAGCATTGCTGCAGCGGCAACAGTATTCATCAGCTTTTTCATAACAGTCCTCCCACGAGAAAAAAGAGATAAAATTTAACATGTCCGACCGAAGGTGCCCTCAGGTCCGGGGCATTCATACAATAGGCAGAACGGCTATTACAATCGATTTAATCTCCTGACCATACTACTTTCCGCCTACCCATGTGCATGTTCAAAGTTTTGGTTTCCGTATAGTCCTCGACCGCATGCCTGCCGAGTTCGCGGCCGAGCCCGGATTGCTTGTATCCGCCGAAGGGCAGTTCCGATGCACCGTCCATGAAGGTGTTCATCCAGATGGTTCCAGCACGTACCCGGCGGCCAATTGTCATGCAGGTATCGAAGTCGCGACTCCAGACGCCAGCAGACAGTCCATAGTCGATGGAATTCGCGATACGGATGGCCTCCTCCTGTGTATCGAACGTTAGCACAGACAGCACCGGTCCGAATACCTCTTCCCGCGCCACGGCCATCTCCGGCTGGACGGCCGAAAGGATCGTCGGTGCCATGAACTGTCCCAAGCCGAGATCGAGCGCTTCACCGCCATGGCTGATATTCGCCCCCGCGGAAGCGGCGTTGCGGACATAGGCGCCAATCTTGGCGAGGTGCTCCGGCGTGATGATCGCGCCGACTTTGGTACGCGGATCGAGCGGATCGCCAACCCTGACCTTGGCGGAAAGCGCCGCGACGCGCTGGACGACCTCATCGGCGATATCGCGGTGGACGATCAGGCGGGATCCGGCATTGCAGCATTCGCCAGCGTTAAAATAGGCGCCGAACACCGCCGCATCGATGAAATCGTCGAGATTGGCATCGGGAAACACGATCTGCGGGTTCTTGCCGCCGAGTTCAAGCGAGACCTTTTTCAGGGTCTGGGCGGCATTTGCCATAGTCAGCTTGCCGACAAAGGTCGAGCCAGTGAACGAGACCATGTCGACATCCGGATGCATGGTCATCGGCGCACCAACTTCGGCACCCGTCCCAACGATAATATTGACCACGCCAGCAGGAACACCGGCTTCCATGAGGATTTCACCGAGCACCAGTGTCGAGCCGGATGTCAGCTCCGAGGGTTTCACCACAGCGGTGCAGCCTGCGGCGAGCGCGAAAGGTAACTTCTGGCTTACGATGAGGAAGGGGAAATTCCAGGGCGTTATGATCGAGACGACACCGATCGCCTCGCGCAGGACGACACCCAGTGTTGCGTCTCCGAGCGTATTATAGCTTTCGCCATGCAAGTCGCGGCCAAGTGCAGCCGCGTAGCGCCAGATATCCACGGCGCCGCCGAGCTCCGCCTTGGCCTGGCTGATTGGTTTGCCGGATTCGATACAGTCGAGATAGGCAAGTTCATCGGAACGCGCTGCGATGAGATCGGCGGCCTTGAGGATGATGTTCGAACGCTCCGCGCCGGTCATGCGCGACCACGGCCCATTGTCGAACGCGTGGCGTGCGGCAGCAATTGCGCGTTCTGCGTCGGCCTTGGTTCCTGCCTGGTAGCGTGAAACAACAACGCCATGACCGGGGCTCTTGCGCTCGATGACGCCGCCTTCAGCGCCGTCGGTCCATCGCCCATCGATCAGCATCTGGAATTCGCGCACCTTGAAGTTGTCGAGTGCCTGAGGCCGCACCAGAACTGTCATTACCATTCTCCCTTGAACACGGGCTCACGCTTTTCGGCAAAGGCCGAAACACCTTCTTTGAGGTCCGCAGTTTTTGCGACGAGGATCGAGCCAAGCGCCTCGACCGCCGTTCCATTGTCTTCGCCATTGGCTGAAGCGATCATCAGTTTTGCCACCTCCACGGCAGCCGGGCCGCGCTTGGCGATGCGCTCCGCATAGGCTTGCGCTGTGGAAACCGCGGTACCGGTGTCGACCACATGGTCGACGAGGCCGAACCGCAGACCCTCCGCCGCGCTGAACATTTCGCCGCCAAGCGCCATGCGGCGAACCACTTGCGCGCCAAAACGCCGGACCAGCCGCTGTGTGCCGGACCAGCCCGGCACCATGCCGAGGCCGGTTTCCGGCAGGCCGAGCTTGATGTGCGTTTCAGCGATACGGATATCCGCTGTGGCAGCCAGTTCCAGGCCGCCGCCGAGCGCATGGCCGTTAAGCGCCGCTATCAAAGGTACACGGAGTGTCGCCAAACGTTCGAAGACGCGGTGGCCGAAACGCACCCAGGCATGGCCAAACTCATTTGGCGTCATCGCTGCCCAAGCCTTGATATCGCCGCCTGCAGAAAACGCCTTGCCAGCGCCGGTGAGGATCGCAACCCGCACTTGCGCGTTGGTCTCCACTGTATCGCAGGCGGCGCTCAACTCCTTCAACATGTCGAGGTCGAAGGCATTGAGCTTTTCCGGACGCGACACGGTAATCGTGGCGATAGGACCGGCGAAGGTAACGTTGATGCGCGGATCAGCCATGGAGCGTCCTTTGCTGTTTCTGCGGCAATTTCAGGCCGAATGGTTCCGGCGCGAACAGATGCGCGTCCATCAGCTTGAGATCGCGGGCAACAACCAGCGGGAATTCCGACTGATCGAGAATGTGCGACTGGAGGTCCACGCCCGGCGCGATTTCCGTCAGGACCACGCCCTCCGGCCTCAGGACCATGACGCAGCGTTCCGTGACATAGGTGATGTCCTGGCCTTGCTCGACGGCGCGACGGCCGGAGAACGTCACATGTTCGACTTGCGTGACCAGCTTCTTCAGCTTGCCTTCCTTCTCGATGACCAGCTTTCCATCCTCGACATGTACTTTCGCACCGGCATTGAACATGCCGGAGAAGACGATCTTGCGCGCCCTTGCGGTGATATCGACAAACCCGCCTGCGCCAGCGGTCACATGCGGACGGAAGCTCAGCTTCGACACGTTGACCGAGCCAGACTTGTCGATCTCGAGGAACGACAGCAGCGAGGCATCAAAACCCGCGCCCTGAAAATAGGTGAACTGGTGTGGCGATGGGACAAAGGCTTCCGCGTTGGAAGCGCAGCCGAACGCGAAATCCAGGAGCGGAATACCGCCGACAGGTCCTTGCTCGATCACCCAGGTAACCGCCCCGTGCAAGCCCTCCTCAAGCAGAATGCGCGGAACATTCGCAGAGATGCCGAAGCCGAGATTGACGGCACTGCCAGCTTGGAGCTCGGTTGCGACGCGGCGCGCAATGACTTTCTGGATATTGAAATCCGGGAGCGCGAAATCTTCCAGTGGATGGAAAATCTCGCCGGAAATAGCCGGATCGTAGAGCGTTTGCGTGGTCTGCTTCTGGTCGGGATCGACGACGACGTAGTCAACAAGGATGCCCGGCACACGCACATCGTGCGGCTTCATTGAACCGCTCTTGGTGATGCGTTTGACCTGCGCGATGACGATGCCGCCATTGTTGCGCACCGCGAGCGCCTGATCGAAGCCGCCGAGATAGGCGCCCTCATGCTCGTAAGTGAGATTGCCGCGCTCGTCCGAGGTGGTGGCGCGGATAATCGCGACCTGCGGAATGATGGGCTTGAAGAACAACCATTCCTCGCCGCCGAACTCGATCTTGCGGACAACCGGTTCTTCGGCGGCAGAGGCATTCATGGCGCAGCCCTGCCGGTCCGGATCGACAAAGGTATCGAGTCCGACCTTGGTGAAAACGCCCGGGCGCTTCGCCGCCGCTTCACGGTGCATGTCGAACAGAATGCCGGAAGGAATATTATAGGCCGCAACCTCATCATTGCCGATCATCTGCCAGATCAGTGGAGGTTCGGCGCTGGACGGACCGGATGGATAGGAGCCTCCGATGATCTTCTTTAGCAAGCCCTTCTTGGCGATGTGATCGACACCCTTGATGCCGCTCATATCCCCGGCCGCAATCGGATGCAGGGTCGTCAGATTGCGCGGATGACCGGTCGCATCGAAGCGGGCGCCGATGGCTTTCAGCATCAGATCCGGACAGCCGAGACCGCTCGAAGACGAGACCGAAACGATCGCTTCGTCGGGAATGAGGTTCGCGGCCTCCTCGGGGGTGATGTGCTTATTCATATCAGTATTCGTTTTCTCAGAGGCCCGGATTGATCGGTTGGGCGGTACCGGTCCTGGCAGCTTCAGCGACGGCTAGGCCGGCGGCCAGCGACCACAAGCCATCTTCGCCACTGGCTGCCGGCTTGCCTTGGCCCGCGATGGCGGCATGGAACTTGGCGATGCCGGTTTCGTAAAGGTTTTTCTGATCGAGCTTCAGTTCAGTCTCGCCGTCTTTATTGCGAAGAGTGACCGTACCGATCGGCTTTTGCGACATCACATTAAGGCCGACGAGCGAGCCTTCGGTGCCGTGCACTTCGAAGCCGGTCTCGGAATATTTGGTTGTGAAACCATCATGGAAGAGGGCGATCAATCCCGACTTGAAACGCATGACGCCCATGACCGCATCCTCGAGGCCCGCCTTGGCCAAGCCGCTTTTCTGCGAGAATGCCGTGGCCTCGACAGGATCATCGCCAAGAACATAACGCAGCGTGTCCGTGTCGTGCACGGTTATGTCGAGAATGACCCCGCCTCCTGCCTCCGGGCGATCGAGCCGCCAGCCCTGCAAATGCGGAGGCAAATAGACTGCGTGAAAAACCTTGGCAGCGAGCGGCGTGCCGATCTTGCCAGCGGCAATGGCTTCGCGCATCGCAGTATGGCTGGCCGCATTGCGCAGATGGTGATTGGTAGCGAAAACGACATTTGCGGCGCGGCAGGCCTCGACCATGGCGCGCGCATCGGCAAGGCTCGTCGCCAGCGGTTTCTCGCACAGTATGTGCTTGCCGGCCTTTGCAGCGGCCAGCACCTGATCCTTGTGCAACTCGTTGGTCGTTGAAATATAAACGGCATCGACATTCGGATCGCCGACCAGCGCGTCGAGCTTGGTCACTGAGTTCGGGATGTTGTGGTCCGCTGCATATTTTTTGCCGCGCTCTTCGTTCGTGCTCATCACGGCGACGATTTCACCGCCGCTGGCGCGGATCGCATCGATTACCCACTCATGCGCAATGGTGCTTGCGCCGATCAATCCCCAGCGTGTCATGCCAACTCCTCCAATTGCTTTACAGGCGCACCGCAGCTTTGACGCACAACCAGGCGCACTGATGTCACAATCGATTCCGGATCTGTTTGTCCGGCATTGATCTGTTTCAAGACCAGTTGCGCCGCCCGCTGTCCCATGCCCTGCGGATCGACCGAAACCGTGGTCAGCGCGGGTACGGCCGTCTTCGCCTCGATCACATCGTCGAAACCGATGATGCCAAATCCCTTGCCGGGCTCGATATTGTTGGACCGCAGGCCGTCGCAAACGCCAAACGCCACTGCATCATTGAGGCAGAGGGCGGAGGTCGGGCGTTCGGCAAAGACCATCATGCGCTCGACCGCAGCAACACCGCCGGCGCGCGACGGCGCGGAATGAATGACGAATTTTTCGTTGAAGGGGATGTCGGCTTCAGCCAGCGCGTCGCGATAGCCACGCAGCCGCTCGCCGAAAACCGCCGTATCCACGAAACCGCCCATGAAGGCGATCCGGCGATGACCTAGGGAGATCAGATGGCGGATGGCAGCCTTGGCGCCGGCATGGTTGTCGGAAAGGAGCGTCGAGACTTTCGCGCCGGGCACATTGCGCACGACCAGAACCACCGGGATGCCGCTATCGGCGAGCGGCTTGATATCGCTGGCTTCCGTGCCACGCGCCGGGGACAGGATCAGCCCGGCAATACCATTCTCGCGCATGGAGGAAATGACCTCGCGCTGGCGATCGACACTCTCGCCGCTGTGAGCCAGGAACTGCACGTAGCCCGCCGACTGGACCATCATGTCCATGCCGACAGCAAGTTCGGCAAAGAAACTGTTGGTGAGATCATTGACGACGATGCCGATGATCTTCGACTTCGACTGCCGCAGGTTTGCAGCGCCGCGATTATAGACGTAGCCAAGATCGCCGATCAGCGCATTGACCTTTTCGCGGGTCTTTTCGTTGACGAGTGGGCTACCCTGCAGGACCAGTGAGACAGTGGATTTCGACACGCCGGCGGCGTGCGCAATATCCACAATGCTGGTCCGGGTTTTGTTCAACGAAAATCCTCCATCGGCCTTCATATAATTGGAACGTTCCAAATCCGTCAAGCGATTTTATCGCCAAAAGGCGTTATTGTGGGATATTATTGATTTCTGGCGTCATTAAATTGCCTCTTGTTTTTTGGAACGTTCCAAATTAAAAGATACCGCTGATCTGGGAGCAATGCAGAATGACCCTCAAAATTCAATTGCCGAATGGAAGTGGGACGACCGCCGATTACGTTTTGAGCGGCGTGCCGATTGTCGCGCCTTCAAGCCCTCCAACATTCAACCGGATTGCCTATGCGGCCGCTCACGTGGTGTCCGACCCATTGCGCGACACCCAGCCTTGGGGTGCATCAGCAATCGATTGGGATGCAACCATGGCATTTCGCCATCATCTATGGTCGCTCGGTTTCAAGATTGCCGAGGCCATGGACACTGCGCAGCGCGGCATGGGCGTGGATTGGGCCGGAGCACGCGAACTGATCCGCCGCTCGCTGGCCGAGGCGCGGACTTTTGATGGAGCGGACCTTGCCTGCGGCGCCGGTACCGATCAACTGGCACCTGAGGATGCCAGGAGCCTCCACGACGTGATCGATGCCTATGAGACGCAGATCGGGTTTGTCGAAGCGGAGGGCGGACGTGCCGTAATGATGGCGAGCCGTGCGCTGGCCCGCGTCGCGCGTTCGGCCGACGACTACCGTATGGTCTATGGCGAGATTCTGCGCCAGACCGGCAACAAGGTCGTCCTGCATTGGCTTGGAGACATGTTCGACCCGCAGCTCGCGGGATACTGGGGCTCACCCGCCTTCGAACAGGCACTTGAAACGGTGCTCGCGATCATTAGTGATAACAAAAAGAAGGTCGAAGGCATCAAGATTTCGCTGCTGGACAACGCCAAAGAAATCGAATTGCGCAAGCGGCTGCCGGAAGGCGTGCTTTGCTTCACCGGCGATGATTTCAACTATGCGGAACTGATCGAAGGCGACGGCGAACGCTACAGCCATGCGCTGCTGGGCATTTTCGATGCGGTTGCGCCCTCGGCGTCCAAGGCCTTGGCGCATCTTGCGAAAGGCGAAACGCAGGCCTTCCGCGACGTCATCGAGCCGACCGTACCGCTGTCGCGCAAGATTTTCGAAGCCCCTACTCAATACTACAAGGCGGGGGTGGTATTCCTCGCCTGGCTCAACGGCCATCAAAGCCATTTCACCATGCCGGCGGGCCTGCAGTCCGCCCGGGGCATTGTCCACTACGCGGATATCTTCCGGCTGGCCGATCGGGCCAATGTGCTGGACAAGCCCGAACTTGCGGTTAGCCGCATGAAGAGCCTGCTGCAGGTTTATGGCGTTTGAAGATCGGACCGGAATTCAGCCTGCTGGCCCAGCAAATAGTATGAGATTCCCATCTGGATCCAACACAATGAAATTTCGGGCACCCCACGGTTCTTTCGTGATCGTTTGATGAAACGGCACGCCGTTGGCCTGAAAATCCAGAAAAAGTTGTTTGATCTCATCGGCTGTATCGACTGTGATCGATGCGGAGAGCAGGTGCTCACGCTCCCGGATGTCACCCACGAATACTGGTTCGCACACCAGCCGTAGCGCGAGCCGCGCCTTGTCGCGAATGACCTGTCCGTAGAACGGCGGTTCGCCGTAGATGAAGTCAATGGTGAATCCGAGCTTATCGGTGAAAAAGCTGCACGACACCTGAATGTCGCTCACAAAGAGTTGCGCCGAGGTCGAAGCAAGAACGGGACGTAGTGCGGTCCTTTTGAATTGCGTGCTCATGGATTGGGCTCCTGACTTGAGCGCCAGCCATCCCTCGAACCCCATTTGACGTGCGACAAGTTCTTGCGCGTCAGAGAGTTTGAAGTTCGCTTCCAGTATCTCACTGTCACCAAGGTGTTGAAACCGTGGCAAAACGGCCCTGATTTCAGCGGCCACGGGATAGTACCGCTGCCGATGCCAGCGCAAATACTGCTTGGCTTGCTTCTTAAGATTTTCAAGATTCGGCATAGGCGCATCTGTTGTTACATCATGGAGGCGGGCATTGCCCTTTCGACCTTGTGTCGATGCAGCCTACGCAGCTCTTGGATATTCCTTCGAGCCGCGTCTGTTTGTCAATAACTAGGCTGAAGACGGCTCTTCTTGAGGTAGCTTTGGCAGTTCTGAGTGGTTCCGATCAACGAAAAAGGGGCAGCGCCGAAGCGCCACCCCTCCCCCCACCAAAACGCGTGGAACTTACTTGCTCCAGCTCTTGACCAGCTCATCGTAGTTGACGGTCTGGGGCTTTTCCTTTTCGTTCTCGATCTTCAACTGGGGCGCCAGATGGCCGTTTTTGACGGCATCGGCATTCCAGTAGGCAAGGTCATGTTCTTCGGCCAGTTTCGGACCGATATCACCCTGCACGCCTGACTTTTCGAGGCGTCCGAGAACCTTCTCCTGCTCGGAACATAGTGAGTCCATAGCTTCCTGTGCGGATTTCGCGCCGGAAGACGCATCA
>NZ_JAIQWW010000038.1 GCF_020164455.1 Phyllobacterium chamaecytisi | reverse complement strand
TATCGAATAAGACTTTCTGATCGTAAAATCGGGAAGGGCGGTCCACCGGGCCGCCCTTTTTTTATGCTGGCCTTAGCACCAAAGTCTAACTTCTCTCCGTTACAGCTTCTGGTATCAAATTGACGCAAAGCCAGTCCAGATATTTGCGGAGTTAGAGTGTTCCAGATAGTACCCGTTAAATATCACTACCTGCTTTTCTTCCTCGTCTCCCTGATGGTCCTGGTTCTGCAATACATAGCGACGGCACCGGCGCTTGCTGCCATGGCGGAGGATCAGCCAGGCTTTACCACACCAGGAAATATCAGCCGCCCTTACACTCCTGGCGGACTATTGGGACGTTCCTTCGTGCCCTCCGAGACCAATCGTCCCCACAAGCAGGTTAGGCCTCCAAAAAATGGCGTGGTGCTTTTTGAGCCCTATACGCCCGTTCGGCTTCCTGATCTCCCCAAGAGCAATGGGGTTTCTTCTGTACCCTATGCGCCGGTTCGATTACCCGATCTCCCGACAAAAAGTGCTGCACCTTCTGAGCCGCAAGCTCCTGCGAAGCTTTCGACCCCAGACAAGGCTCCCAAGCCCTTCAAGCTCGCCGATCAGGCCATGCGATTTGCTATCGTGCGGAACGCTTCCGCAAGCTGCGAACCAGCCTGTCCCGAGTGGATAATGGCCTCGGGTACGATTACAGCGGATAGCCCCTCAAGATTGCGCAAGGTCCTGCGACAGCTGGGCAAGCGGCGATTGCCCATTGTGATCGAATCGAATGGTGGTGCGGTGGACGCGGCCATGGAACTAGGACGTTTGATCCGAAAGCGGGGGCTCGACGTTGCGGTTGGAAAAACCAGCTTCTATGAATGTGATCCTGACCAGAAAGGGTGCAAGCCAAAATATTCGGATGGCGCCTATGCGGGCTTTGCCTATCCTGGTTGGGCAGCCTGCATGTCAGCTTGCCCATTTATCGTTGCTGGCGGCACCAAACGTTTTGTCGGTTTGTGGGCAGAGCTCGGTGTCCACCAGATCACCACCACAGTTACCAAAACAATGGTAAAATATCAGACACGCTACCGGATCGTAAAAGGCAAAAAGAAAATCGTCGATACGAGAATCATCGGGCGTAGATCGACCGGAACGTACAAGACAACCGAATTATCCAAAGGTTATCGCAAACGACTCAACGCTTACTTCAATGAAATGGGTGTCGACACTGGCATTGTCGCTAAAATGCTTTCAATTCCGGCAAGCGATATTTCCATTCTGGACCATGACGAGTTGTTGAATTTTCGAATGACAACCGGTCCCGGCGATGTGGGTGATTTCTCCAGCTCGGGCACCTGCGCACAAGAGCCAAAACCTGCAAACTGTATTGAATTAAGCGCAATCGTCACTAAATAAACAATTATCGAGCATCTCGGCAGCGGGAACAGTTCGAGAAGTTTGTCAATGACAGCTTGAACATACCTTTGGGACTTGAAAAGCTCTCCGCTTTGTGGAATGTACGCCCCGAACATAGGGGAGTAGCTCAGTTGGTAGAGCGGCGGTCTCCAAAACCGTAGGTCGCAGGTTCGAATCCTGTCTCCCCTGCCAACACATAGTCTGCCGGTGCACGATTGGATGGTGCAATGGGCAGATGTTTGGAAAGAAACGAATCCGGGGGCCTTGTGTTTTTCCGGAATCGGTTCTATGTAGGCTTAACAGACACGCGGTGCGTGGAGCTGAACGATCAGCTTTACGGGCCGCAATGGTGTGGACAGATGGTGTTGTTTAAGTTGCAGCACAGCATGTTTACAGCAACATGACATGCACGAGCGGTAAATGGCATCCAAAACGAATCCAATAACTTTTTTTCAGCAAGTGCGCGCTGAAACCGCAAAGGTCACATGGCCTTCGCGTCGCGAAACGCTCATTTCCACCGCGATGGTGATGGTAATGGCGTTTTTTGCTGCGATTTTCTTTTTCGCAGCTGATCAGTTGATGGCATACGGAATCGATATGATTCTCGGTCTTGGTCGTTAACGCAGGCTGACAAGAAAATCGGGATTGGGAAATAGCAATGACCGCGCGCTGGTATATCGTTCACGCCTATTCGAACTTTGAAAAGAAGGTCGCCGAGTCGATCGAAGAAAAGGCAAGACAGAAGGGTCTGTCGCATCTTTTTGAGAAGATTCTCGTGCCGACCGAAAAGGTGGTCGAAGTGCGCCGTGGCCGCAAGGTCGATGCCGAGCGCAAGTTCTTTCCGGGTTATGTCCTGGTTCGTGCCGATCTGACGGATGATGCCTATCATCTGATCAAGAACACACCGAAGGTGACGGGGTTCCTCGGTTCGGACAACAAGCCGATTGCGATTTCCGATAAGGAAGCCGACCGCATCCTGATGCAGGTTCAGGAAGGTGTCGAGCGCCCAAAGGCCTCGATCTCGTTCGAGATTGGCGAAAGTGTTCGCGTTGCCGATGGTCCGTTCGCTTCGTTCAACGGTACTGTTCAGGAAGTCGACGAAGAGCGTTCGCGCCTCAAGGTCGAGGTTTCGATTTTCGGCCGCGCCACGCCGGTCGATCTGGAATTTGGTCAGGTTGAAAAAGTCTGATCAATCGGCGGCTCTCTGAAGTCGCCTGCTGCGTCAGCGGCAAACATGGTGGGAGGTAAGGCAGCTTTTAGCCGAGCTTTCGATCCGCACCACCAAACTGCAACCGCCGGTTATCCGGCACTTTGATTAAAGGCAGGAAGTTATGGCTAAGAAAGTAGCAGGCCAGCTCAAGCTGCAGGTTTCGGCAGGATCGGCAACACCGTCCCCGCCGATCGGACCGGCGCTTGGTCAGCGTGGCATCAACATCATGGAATTCTGCAAGGCCTTCAATGCGGCTACGCAGGAACTGGAAAAGGGTTCGCCCATTCCGGTTGTGATTACATATTATCAGGACAAGTCCTTCACATTTGCGATGAAGACGCCGCCGGTGTCTTACTTCCTCAAGAAGGCCGCAAACCTGAAGTCCGGTTCGAAAGAGCCAGGCAAGGTCGTTGCCGGCAAGATCTCGCGCGACAAGGTGCGTGAAATCGCTCAGGCGAAGATGAAAGACCTGAACGCAGCGGACGTTGAAGCCGCCATGCGCATGGTTGAAGGTTCTGCCCGTTCGATGGGCCTGGAAGTGGTGGGCTAAGACGATGGCAAAACTATCAAAGCGTGTAGCGAAAGTTCGTGAAGGCGTCGACCGTAACAAGCTGTATGACCTGACCTCGGCAATTGCCATGGTCAAGGAGCGTGCTGTTGCCAAGTTCGACGAGACGATCGAAGTTGCAATGAACCTCGGTGTTGATCCTCGCCATGCGGACCAGATGGTTCGTGGTGTCGTCAATCTGCCGAATGGCACTGGCCGTACAGTTCGCGTTGCCGTGTTCGCTCGTGGTCCGAAGGCTGATGAAGCCAAGGCCGCCGGTGCAGACATCGTCGGTGCGGAAGACCTGTTCGAGATCGTCAATGGCGGCAAGATCGATTTCGATCGCTGCATTGCCACACCGGACATGATGCCGCTCGTTGGCCGTCTCGGTAAGGTTCTCGGCCCGCGCGGCATGATGCCGAACCCGAAGGTCGGCACGGTTACGACCGATGTTGCGGCTGCCGTGAAGGCTTCCAAGGGTGGCGCAGTCGAGTTCCGCGTCGAGAAGGCCGGTATCATTCACGCCGGCGTCGGCAAGGCATCCTTCGATGCCAAGGCGCTGGAAGAGAACATCAAGGCATTCGCCGATGCCGTCACCAAGGCAAAGCCGACTGGCGCCAAGGGTGACTACGTCAAGCGCGTCGCGATTTCCTCGACGATGGGTGCTGGTGTAAAGATCGATCCAGCAACAGTACGCATTGCGTAAGTGTTGATTGAAGTTTCAGACTTAGCTGTTTGAAACAAAAGAATTCCAGGCCCTTCAGGGCCTGGATAACCGGATGCAAATCCGGTTATCCTGTCCGAGATTGCGGGTGGTTCGCCTTAATTCGTCAGAACCCGCATGAGACGTGGAAAAACCAGGTTTAAAGGGCTTAGCCCGATGAACAAGGTTCGAACCGTAGTTGCCTTTCGCTTGCAGCCGATCTCGGCGAAGCAGGGGGGACAGGATCCTCAAGTGCTGTTTGGTCTAGGTCTTCGGACTGAAAACTTTGCAGCAAAAGGCAACCCGGCAGTGACGCAATCTCGCGTTTCTGCCAAATGGAGAGAGACAGTGGAAAAAGCGGAAAAGCGCGAATTCGTCGCGTGGCTGAATGGGGTCTTCAAGGACTCTGGTTCAGTTGTCGTGGCCCACTATACCGGTCTCACCGTTGCGCAACTGAGCGATCTTCGCTCCAAGATGCGTGATGCTGGTGGCACCGTTAAAGTCGCGAAGAACCGCCTTGCCAAGATCGCTCTTCAGGGCACGGATTCGGAAGGCATCGCTGACCTGTTCACAGGTCAGACACTCGTTGCTTATTCCAACGATCCGATAGCGGCACCAAAGATCGCCATTGAATTTGCCAAGGGTAACGAAAAGCTCGTCATCCTCGGTGGTTCGATGGGAGCAACGACTCTCGATCCGGATGGGGTAAAGGCACTTGCTGCACTTCCATCTCTCGACGAGTTGCGCGCAAAGCTGGTTGGTATGATCCAGACACCGGCTTCTCGCATTGCTCAGGTCGTCAACGCACCGGCAGCTCAGCTTGCCCGCGTTTTTGGCGCCTATGCCCGGAAGGACGAAGCGGCATAAGGCCGTTCTCGCTGTCAATATATCGAACCTTGTAAAGGAATACCAAAATGACTGATCTCGCAAAGATCGTAGATGACCTGTCCAACCTGACTGTTCTCGAAGCTGCTGAACTTTCGAAGCTTCTTGAAGAGAAGTGGGGCGTTTCTGCTGCTGCTCCGGTTGCTGCTGCTGCCGCTGCCGGCGGTGGTGCAGTTGCTGCTGCAGTTGAAGAGAAGACTGAATTCGACGTCGTTCTGACCGAAGCCGGACCTAACAAGATCAACGTGATCAAGGAAGTCCGCGCTATCACCGGTCTCGGCCTCAAGGAAGCCAAGGACCTCGTTGAAGCTGCTCCCAAGGCAGTCAAAGAAGGCGTTAACAAGGAAGAATCTGACAAGATCAAGGCACAGCTCGAAGCAGCTGGCGCCAAGGTCGAACTCAAGTAAGCCTTGCACTGATTGGCGGGCAGGGCGACCTGTCCGCCAACTACTCCCCTCGGGGAATCCGGTACTGAACCCTTTTCCTGACGGCAATTTCGATGCTTTCAGGAAACGGGTTTTGTCCCGTTCACGGGGCCGCATGAGCGGTTTTAAGAAACAGGCCAGTTTCTGGCATAAAGACGAGGAGCGACGATGGCTCAGACCCATTCTTTCAATGGTCGTAGGCGCGTACGCAAGTTTTTCGGTAAGATTCCGGAAGTCGCAGAGATGCCGAACCTCATCGAGGTTCAGAAAGCTTCCTACGATCAGTTTCTGATGGTGGAAGAGCCCAAGGGCGGGCGTTTGGATGAAGGTCTGCAGGCTGTGTTCAAGTCTGTTTTCCCGATCCAGGATTTCTCGGGTGCTTCCATGCTCGAATTCGTCAAGTACGAGTTCGAAGCTCCAAAGTTCGACGTTGACGAATGCCGTCAGCGCGATCTGACTTATGCTGCGCCACTGAAGGTGACGCTGCGCCTCATCGTGTTCGATATCGATGAGGATACAGGCGCGAAGTCGATCAAGGATATCAAGGAACAGGACGTTTACATGGGCGATATGCCGCTCATGACCGATAACGGCACGTTCATTGTGAACGGCACCGAGCGCGTGATCGTATCGCAGATGCATCGTTCGCCGGGCGTCTTCTTCGATCACGACAAGGGCAAGACGCATTCGTCCGGCAAGCTGCTGTTTGCTGCGCGCGTCATCCCTTATCGCGGTTCCTGGCTCGACATCGAATTCGATGCCAAGGATGTCGTCTATGCGCGTATCGACCGCCGCCGCAAGATCCCTGCGACGTCGCTGTTGATGGCGCTTGGTATGGATTCGGAAGAAATCCTGTCGACTTTCTACAACATGCTCACATTCAACCGCGATGGCGATACCTGGCGTATTCCGTTCTCCGTTGATCGCTTCCGCGGGTTCAAGGCGACTACGGACGTCGTGGATGCCGATACGGGCGAGGTTGTTCTCGAAACAGGCAAGAAGCTGACGGCACGCAGTGCCAAGCAGCTCGCTGAAAAAGGCTTGAAATTCATCAAGGCGACAGAAGACGATCTGCTCGGCACTTATCTCGCCGAAGATATCGTCAATATGGAGACGGGTGAAGTTTATCTCGAAGCCGGCGATGAACTTGACGAGAAGACACTCAAGGTTCTGCTCGACACAGGCGTTTCCGAGATCAACATTCTCGATATCGATCACGTCAATATCGGACCGTATATCCGCAACACCCTTGCCGTTGACAAGAACGAGAACCGCCAGGACGCGCTGTTCGACATCTACCGCGTCATGCGTCCGGGTGAACCGCCAACGATCGACTCCGCCGAAGCAATGTTCAAGTCGTTGTTCTTCGACAGTGAGCGTTACGATCTTTCGGCTGTTGGCCGCGTCAAGATGAACATGCGTCTCGATCTCGATGCGGAAGACACTGTTCGCATCCTGCGCAAGGAAGACATCCTGGCTGTCGTCAAGATGCTGGTTGATCTGCGCGATGGCCGCGGCGAAATCGACGACATCGACAATCTCGGCAACCGCCGTGTGCGTTCGGTCGGCGAGTTGATGGAAAATCAGTACCGTGTTGGTCTGCTCCGCATGGAGCGCGCCATCAAGGAACGTATGTCGTCCATTGAAATCGACACGGTAATGCCACAGGACCTGATCAACGCGAAGCCGGCAGCTGCTGCCGTTCGTGAGTTCTTCGGTTCCTCGCAGCTTTCGCAGTTCATGGATCAGACCAACCCGCTGTCCGAGATTACGCACAAGCGTCGTCTTTCGGCATTGGGACCCGGCGGTTTGACCCGCGAGCGCGCCGGCTTCGAAGTCCGCGACGTTCATCCGACGCATTATGGCCGTATCTGCCCGATTGAAACGCCGGAAGGCCCGAATATCGGTCTGATCAACTCGCTCGCAACCTTTGCCCGGGTCAACAAGTACGGCTTTATTGAAAGCCCGTACCGCAAGATCATCGATGGCAAGGTCACGGACGAGGTGGTTTATCTGTCTGCGATGGAAGAAGCCAAGTATCACGTGGCCCAGGCCAATGTGGAACTGGATGCTTCCGGTGCATTCACGGATGAATTCGTTGTCTGCCGTCATGCGGGTGAAGTTCTGATGGCGCCGCGTGAAAACGTGGATCTGATGGACGTTTCGCCAAAGCAGCTTGTTTCGGTTGCCGCAGCGCTCATTCCGTTCCTTGAAAACGATGACGCCAACCGCGCTCTGATGGGCTCGAACATGCAGCGTCAGGCCGTGCCTCTGGTTCGTGCCGAAGCGCCGTTTGTTGGAACGGGCATGGAGCCGGTCGTCGCTCGCGACTCCGGTGCCGCTATCGGTGCACGCCGTACAGGTATCGTCGATCAGGTCGATGCGACACGTATCGTTATCCGTGCCACGGAAGACCTCGTGCCGGGCAAGTCAGGCGTCGATATCTATCGCCTGATGAAGTTCCAGCGTTCGAACCAGAACACCTGCATCAATCAGCGTCCGCTGGTTCGTGTTGGCGACCGGATTGAGAAGGGTGACATCATCGCTGATGGTCCTTCGACGGATCTGGGTGATCTGGCGCTCGGCCGCAACGTGCTCGTCGCGTTCATGCCGTGGAATGGCTACAACTACGAAGATTCCATCCTACTTTCTGAAAAGATCGTTTCGGATGACGTCTTCACCTCGATCCATATCGAGGAGTTCGAAGTCATGGCCCGCGACACGAAGCTCGGACCGGAAGAAATCACGCGCGACATTCCGAACGTTTCGGAAGAAGCGCTGAAGAACCTGGACGAAGCCGGCATTGTCTATATCGGCGCCGAAGTTCAGCCGGGCGATATTCTGGTCGGCAAGATCACACCGAAGGGCGAAAGCCCGATGACCCCGGAAGAGAAGCTTCTGCGCGCCATCTTCGGTGAGAAGGCTTCGGACGTACGTGACACCTCGATGCGCATGCCGCCCGGGACCTACGGTACAGTTGTGGAAGTTCGCGTTTTCAATCGCCACGGCGTTGAAAAGGACGAACGCGCCATGGCGATCGAACGCGAGGAAATCGAGCGTTTGGCCAAGGACCGCGACGACGAACAGGCGATCCTTGACCGCAACGTCTATGGCCGTCTGGCCGACGTTCTCGATGGCAAGTCTGCTGTTGCCGGACCGAAGGCGTTCAAGAAGGGCACTGTCGTTACACAGGACGTCATGGGTGAATACCCGCGTTCCCAGTGGTGGCAGTTTGCTGTCGAGGACGAGAAGATCCAGGGCGAAATCGAGGCTCTGCGCAACCAGTACGATGACTCCAAGAAATTGCTCGAGCAGCGTTTCATGGACAAGGTCGAAAAGGTCCAGCGCGGCGACGAGATGCCTCCAGGCGTCATGAAGATGGTCAAGGTCTTTGTCGCTGTGAAGCGCAAGATCCAGCCAGGCGACAAGATGGCTGGCCGTCACGGCAACAAGGGCGTTGTTTCGCGTATCGCCGCTGTTGAGGATATGCCGTTCCTTGAAGACGGAACGCATGTCGACATCGTGCTCAACCCGCTTGGCGTGCCAAGCCGCATGAATGTCGGGCAGATCCTCGAAACGCATCTGGGCTGGGCTTGCGCCGGAATGGGCAAGAAGATCGGGGAACTGATCGAGGCCTACAAGGCACAGCACGCACAGGGTGAACAGGGCGACATTGCACCGCTGAGAATGACGATTGAATCGATCATTCCGGACAATGACCGCAACGAGCCGGTTCGCAACTATGACGATGAGAGCATCATTCGTCTTGGCGAACAGATGAAGCGTGGCGTTTCGATTGCAACGCCGGTGTTTGACGGTGCGCATGAACCGGACATCAATGTGATGCTGGAACAGGCGGGCCTGCATTCTTCGGGTCAGTCGACGCTTTATGACGGACGTACGGGTGAGACTTTCGATCGTCAGGTGACCGTCGGCTACATCTACATGCTGAAGCTGCACCATCTGGTCGACGACAAGATCCACGCCCGTTCGATCGGACCTTACTCGCTCGTTACGCAGCAGCCTCTGGGTGGTAAAGCCCAGTTCGGCGGTCAGCGCTTCGGTGAAATGGAGGTCTGGGCCCTGGAAGCATACGGTGCGGCTTACACGCTGCAAGAAATGCTCACGGTCAAGTCCGACGACGTCGCCGGTCGCACGAAGGTTTACGAGGCAATCGTCCGTGGAGACGATACCTTCGAGGCCGGCATTCCGGAGAGCTTCAACGTTCTCGTCAAGGAAATGCGATCGCTCGGTCTCAATGTCGAGCTGGACGATACTCGTGCCCAAGAACAGCAACAGCAGGCATTGCCTGACGCTGCAGAGTAAAAAGGGAAGGGTGCGCGGCAATGTTCGCGCACCCGACCAGTTTTTCGGGCCGCTGAGGAAGCGGCATTTGATCTAGATGGACCCGCGGCGGCGGATATCCATCGCAAGTAGAGGGCACTTTTTGCCCCATGGAGAAACGGCATGAACCAAGAGGTCATGAATCTTTTCAATCCTCAGGTGCCTGTGCAGGCATTCGATTCCATCCGGATATCGATCGCCAGCCCTGAGAAGATTCTGTCCTGGTCATACGGTGAGATCAAGAAGCCGGAGACGATCAACTACCGCACTTTCAAGCCTGAGCGGGATGGTCTTTTCTGTGCTCGGATCTTCGGGCCGATCAAGGACTATGAATGCTTGTGCGGCAAGTACAAGCGCATGAAGTACAAGGGCATCATCTGCGAAAAGTGCGGTGTGGAAGTCACGCTGTCACGCGTTCGCCGTGAGCGTATGGGCCATATCGAACTCGCAGCCCCGGTTGCGCACATCTGGTTCCTGAAGTCTCTGCCTAGCCGCATCGGCACATTGCTCGACATGACCTTGAAGGGCATCGAGCGCGTTCTCTATTTCGAGAACTATATCGTGACCGAGCCGGGCCTGACTGCCCTGAAGGAGCATCAGCTTCTTTCGGAAGAAGAATACATGATCGCGGTCGATGAGTATGGTGAGGATTCCTTCACCGCACTGATCGGTGCCGAGGCTATTCATGAACTTCTGGCTTCGATGGATCTGGAAAAGATCGCCGGCGATCTGCGCGAGGAACTCGCAACAACGACTTCCGATCTGAAGCAGAAGAAGCTCATGAAGCGTCTGAAGATCGTCGAGAACTTCCTGGAATCGGGTAACCGTCCGGAATGGATGATCATGAAGATCGTTCCGGTGATCCCGCCGGACCTGCGTCCGCTGGTTCCGCTGGATGGCGGACGTTTTGCGACGTCCGACCTCAACGACCTTTATCGCCGCGTTATCAACCGCAACAACCGTCTGAAGCGCCTGATCGAACTGCGCGCTCCTGGCATCATCATCCGTAACGAGAAGCGCATGCTTCAGGAATCGGTTGATGCGTTGTTTGACAACGGCCGTCGTGGCCGCGTCATCACCGGTGCCAACAAGCGTCCGCTGAAGTCGCTGTCCGACATGCTCAAGGGCAAGCAGGGCCGCTTCCGTCAGAACCTTCTCGGCAAGCGCGTCGACTATTCCGGCCGTTCGGTTATCGTGACCGGTCCTGAGTTGAAGCTGCATCAGTGCGGTCTGCCAAAGAAGATGGCGCTCGAGCTTTTCAAGCCGTTCATCTACGCGCGTCTTGACGCAAAGGGTTATTCCTCCACCGTCAAGCAGGCGAAGAAGCTGGTTGAAAAGGAAAAGCCGGAAGTCTGGGATATTCTCGACGAAGTCATCCGCGAGCATCCGGTTCTCCTGAACCGCGCTCCGACGCTGCATCGTCTTGGCATCCAGGCATTCGAACCCATCCTGATCGAAGGCAAGGCAATCCAGCTGCACCCGCTCGTCTGTACCGCTTTCAATGCGGATTTCGACGGCGACCAGATGGCTGTCCACGTTCCGCTTTCTTTGGAAGCGCAGCTTGAAGCCCGCGTTCTGATGATGTCGACGAACAACATCCTGCATCCTGCAAACGGTCTGCCGGTTATCGTTCCGTCGCAGGACATGGTCCTCGGCCTGTACTATCTGTCGATCGTTGCGGCGAAGGAGCCGGGCGAGGGCATGGCCTTTGCCGATATGGGCGAACTTCACCATGCTATCGGCAGCGGTGCAGTGACCCTGCATACAAAGATCAAGGGTCGCTTCAAGAGCATCGATGCAGACGGCAAGCCGACGTCGAAGATCTATGAGACCACACCTGGCCGCATGATCATCGGTGAGCTTCTGCCGAAGCATCACAACGTGCCTTTCGACATCTGCAATCAGGAAATGACCAAGAAGAACATCTCCAAGATGATCGACACGGTCTATCGCCATTGTGGACAGAAAGAGACGGTCATCTTCTGCGATCGCATCATGCAGCTTGGCTTCGGTCATGCTTGCCGTGCCGGTATCTCGTTCGGCAAGGACGACATGGTCATTCCGGAAACCAAGGCGAAGCTGGTTGCTGAAACCGAAGCTTTGGCAACGGAATACGAACAGCAGTACAATGACGGCCTGATCACTCAGGGCGAGAAGTACAACAAGGTCGTCGACGCTTGGGGCAAGTGCACCGAGAAGGTCGCTGACGAAATGATGGCGCGCATCAAGGCCGTCGAGTTCGATCCTGTTACTGGCCGCCAGAAGCAGATGAACTCTATCTATATGATGTCGCACTCGGGTGCTCGTGGTTCGCCGAACCAGATGCGCCAGCTGGGCGGTATGCGCGGTCTGATGGCCAAGCCTTCGGGCGAAATCATCGAAACGCCTATCATTTCGAACTTCAAGGAAGGCCTGACCGTGAACGAGTACTTCAACTCGACCCACGGTGCCCGTAAGGGTCTTGCCGACACCGCCTTGAAGACGGCCAACTCCGGTTATCTGACACGCCGTCTCGTTGACGTCGCGCAGGATTGCATCGTCATCTCGGTTGATTGCGGCACGACAACGGGCCTCACAATGCAGCCGATCGTCGATGCCGGTCAGGTTGTTGCGACCATCGGCCAGCGTGTTCTCGGCCGTACGGCACTTGAAGACATCCTGCATCCGGTTTCGGGTGACGTGCTTGTCAAGGGTGGCAACATCATCGACGAGTTCGATATCGATGCCATCGAAAAGGCCGGTGTTCAGTCGATCCGCATCCGTTCGGCTCTCACGTGTGAGACCCGTGGCGGCATCTGCGCCAAGTGCTACGGCCGCGATCTGGCCCGTGGTACTCCGGTCAACCAGGGTGAGGCTGTCGGCGTTATCGCTGCTCAGTCCATCGGTGAACCAGGCACGCAGTTGACGATGCGTACGTTCCACCTTGGTGGTACTGCGCAGGTGGTCGATCAGTCGTTCCTCGAAGCCAGCTATGAAGGCACGGTGCAGATCCGCAACCGCAACGTGGTGCGCAACTCGGATGGCCATCTGGTCGTCATGGGCCGCAACATGGCTGTTGTCATTGTCGATGCAACCGGCAAGGAACGCGCGACACACCGCGTCACCTATGGTTCGCGCATCTATGTCGATGATGGCGATAATGTTAAGCGCGGCCAGCGTGTTGCCGAGTGGGACCCCTATACCCGCCCGGTCATGACGGAAGTCGAAGGTCATGTCGAATTCGAAGACATGGTCGATGGTCTTTCGGTTACGGAAACGACGGACGAGTCCACCGGTATCACGAAGCGCGTGGTTATCGACTGGCGCTCGACCCCGCGCGGTTCCGATCTGAAGCCTGCGATCGTCGTCAAGGACAAGAACGGCAAGGTCCTGAAACTGGCAAAGGGCGGCGACGCTCGCTTCCAGCTGTCGGTGGAATCGATCTTGTCGGTCGAGCCTGGTTCGCATGTGAAGGCGGGTGACGTTCTTGCCCGTATTCCGATGGAAAGCGCCAAGACCAAGGACATCACCGGTGGTCTGCCGCGCGTTGCGGAACTGTTCGAAGCCCGTCGTCCGAAGGACCACGCTATCATCGCCGAGATCGATGGTACTGTTCGTTTTGGCCGCGACTACAAGAACAAGCGCCGCATCGTCATCGAGCCGAACGACGAAACCGTGGAGCCAGTCGAGTATCTGATCCCCAAGGGCAAGCCTTTCCATCTTCAGGACGGCGATGCCATTGAAAAGGGTGACTATATCCTCGACGGCAATCCTGCACCGCACGACATCCTGGCGATCAAGGGTGTGGAGGCTTTGGCTTCCTACCTCGTCAACGAAATCCAGGAAGTCTATCGTCTGCAGGGCGTTCTGATCAACGACAAGCACATCGAAGTGATTGTTCGTCAGATGCTGCAGAAGGTCGAGATCACCGAGTCGGGCGACACCGGGTTCATCTCCGGCGATCACGTCGACCGGATCGAGCTGGACGAAATTAACGAGCGTTTGGAAGAGGATGGCAAGAAGCCAGGCTACGGCACTCCGGTGCTGCTCGGCATCACCAAGGCCTCGCTCCAGACCCCGTCGTTCATCTCGGCAGCGTCCTTCCAGGAAACAACGCGCGTCCTCACGGAAGCCGCTGTTGCCGGCAAGATGGATGCTCTGCAGGGCCTGAAGGAGAACGTCATCGTTGGACGTCTGATCCCGGCAGGTACCGGCGGAACGGTCAAGCAGATCCGCCGCATTGCCGGAGCTCGCGACGAGTTGATCATCGACGAGCGCCGCAAGGAAGCCGGAGCAAGCGCCGCGAAAGCCGGCCCGATGCTGACGGACATGACAGGCCAGCCAGCCGAATAAGCTGGCAGCCAACACCAAACCAAGAGGCCGCCCGGAGCAATCCGCGGCGGCCTTTTTCATGACGGTCTCAATCGAGCACAACTAAAGTTCTACCGGGGATTGAAATTTTTACGCCAGATTCGGCATTTCTTGCGTAGGTTTCGGCAGTTCTTATGTGGGATTCGAGTCTTTTCGTGCGAAAACCTTGCAGGGATCGATTTGGCTTATACAAGAATCAAACCGTTCGATGCAGAGATAGATTGTGCGTCATCCGCCAAGGCTCACCGAGCTGGTGCGACATGAGCGATTAGCTCAACCGTAGACTGCGGTAGGCATAATTGAACGTATGACGAGAAAGCCCAATCCCTACTCGTTGAACTCGATCAGCGCCGCTTGCCCGGTGAGGGCGGTTTGCCATGCAGAGAGGTGCGGTTCGTCTTCGGGCTCGTCGGTCAGTGTACCGATCTCCAGAAGCTCGGCTTCCTCATAGCCGGAATTGGCGAGAATCTTCAGCGCCAGTTCTACCAGCCCGTCGGCATCATCGTTCATCAGCAGCAGGTGAACCTGGCGAGGCTCGTCGTCCTTGTCCTTCCAGACATCCGCAACGATGAGATGAACTGTTTTTGCTTCCGCATTGTCCGATGGCATAGAATTGGTTCCCAATTTCAACGTGACTCAGTTTCTACTAAGATCGTGCCGTTTATGAAATCAGAATATTCTTTTATGCCGAGGAGCTCGATATGGGTTCCATAATGAGTTTTTCCGGGTTCCAGCAAATAGAGGACGGCGTCATTCGGTTCGATGAGCCCCGTGTCGTGGGTAACTATGATTTCGGTCTGCCTGCCTTTACGGTTGTTAAGCGCGGCAACCACGCGTGTTCTGTTTACTTCATCAAGGGAAGCTGTCGGCTCGTCCAACAGCAGGAGGTTGGAAGGTTTGAGTAGCGCGCGAGCCAAGGATATGCGTTGTTTCTCGCCACCGGACAATCTGTTGCCGCGCTCCCCCACCGTCGGCTCATTCTCGTCTCGATGCCGGTTCATAATGTCATTCAATCCCAATTCGGACATGACAGCATCAATTGCACCCTTCGATGCGTTGGAGCCGAGTGCGATATTTTCTCTGATTGTCAGGTCAAACAAAAGACAATCCTGATAGGCCACTGCGATACCATTTCGGAATGCTTCTGAATTCGCCTCCGTCACGTCGACAGACTCGATGGTGAGATGTCCGCTCGATGCAGGGACCAAACAACCAAGCACCCGAAGAAGACTACTTTTCCCCATACCGGAAGCACCGACGATAAACAGGCGGCTGGCCGGCGCGACCGAACGGTCCAGGGCGATGATCACGGGAGTCGTGCCTATCGTCACACCCACATTGGTGAGTTGCAGAGCCCAGGGTCTGCTGGTCACTGGCAAATGAGTCTGCGTTGCAGGAATTGGATTTTCCGCCAGAAGACGCATTAACAGAGCCGCTTCTCCGGCGGAAGCATGTATTTCCCGATAAACACGCGCCAATGTTTCCACCGGCTGGAGCAGCCGGACAATATAGGTATTGATGAGCACAAGCTCGCCAACTGTAAGAGTGCCCGCCGATACGTCGAGCGCGCCACGCCACAAAACCCAGATCACGACACCGCCGAATATAAGAGTTTGCAGTACGCCGTAATAAACACGCTGCGTGAAGGTCACTTTCCAGTGCCCGTCATTTATCTTCAGCTTTTTGTTGAGCTGTTCAATGATTGCCGGACGCAGGTTTGCTTGTTGAACATGATCCACATTGGCAACAGCATCGAGACCATATGTCCAAGCTTGAGTCCCGCTCCCCATGGCACTTTCTGTGGCTGTCCGTATGCGTTCCGCTGACAGGTTTGCCAGATATCCGTAAACGGCAAGGGCGGCGATCAACAATAGGGCAATCCAGGGATCAACCATAAACGCTATCACACAGGCTGCAATGATGAGCTCTACGATTGTCGGCGCAATGGAGAAGGCAAGGCTCGACGTGATATCCCGGATCGCGTCTAGCCCCTTTTCAACGATACGGCCGATTTCGTGGGACGTGTGTTCTCTCATCACATAGTAGGGAAGGGACAGCGCATGGTTGAACACTTGCAATGTGAGATGCCGCAGGCGCAGATTGAATGGACCAAATGTCAGCCATTCGAATTGAGAAATGACGGAAGCAACAAGGAGGCTCACCGAGAACGCCAGTATCAGCGATACACCAGTTGCCGAGCCGTTTCCCTCAGACAACAGATCAATGCCCATTGCGAACAATATGGGAATGGCAGACATCGTCGCGCTGACGACAGTGATGGTTCCGATCAAGAACAGCAGTAGTGCGAATTGTCTTTTGCTTTGAAATGTCAGGGAAAACACATAGTTAAATACGCTGTCTTCATTCATAATGATGTTCCAAATATATAAGTGATATACGGATGCAATCTTATGCAACCAAATTCCGCTAGCGTCACATTAGCGGAATTAGAAGCGTTAACCCATAGGACTATTGTAGTATATAAATGACTTTTAAATAATCTATGCTTTTGTTCGTGGCAAAATCATCCAAGGAGGTTTGGAATGTTAATTCATTTTCTGAGTCCAGGGCAATTCGGCGATCAGGTTGACTTTGTAGAAGATAGCAACGCGACGATGGTGCTTGGCGGGACGAGTGGCGTAAGCCCAAGCAGCTCATCCTCCAGCAGCAGCGCAAAGTGCGATAGCAGCAGCCGCTGCGGCGCATCGGGCAAGAGCAGCAGTTCGTCAAGCTCAACCAAGGGCTTCGGCGGCTAAGCGGGAGAGGCGGTGCACAACCGGGTGCGCCGCCTCTTTTAACTATTTTAACATTTCAAATGGCGCTGAGTAGGCGTTAGGGACTGCTGTGAAGCCAGAGATCGACAATGCAATTCAACATCCAGCCATTTGCCAATATCGTCGGTGATGATGAGGATATGCCATTCATATGCACGCCTTCGGGAGTGACGCGGTTACATGACAACTCGATGATCGACGCGCTGGATCGTCTGAGGGCGTTGGGCTCTTCGGCCGGGCAATCTGCTATTGACCAAATTTTTTCGGATCAGAGTATCGATCCGCCAGCTGGCCGGAGTTTTCTCGAAAGAATCAACATACTGAAACGCTATCGCGAAGATGTGAAGGTTGCCATCTATTCACCGGACTCTGCCATTGCAGCGCTGATTGCGGCTCAGATCGAGCGAAATGACGCTATCGATGCCGTTATCATTGACGACCTTGGCGATATTTCGGGATCGACAATACTCATCTGCGTTCAGGCAAAATATGATCAGGAATTATCGCGTTTGGTCGTCGAAGTTTGTCATCGGAAACCCGATGTGTTCCTGCTGCATGCCTATTTTGTGCTAAGGCACTTTGTCATTGACGGGTTTTACTCGGCCCGAATGGCGCTGCCGGATCATTTCAGCTCGCTCTACAATCTTGCAGGGCTCGATCGATCATCCAAATTCAAGCCTTCCAGCTGGGCGGATATATTCTTCGCTCAAGCCAGTGCGATCAGTGCGACCGCGATCCCCACATTGTCAAGGTCGGCGCTGGAGGAGGGCGCTGCACTGCATTTGCTTTATACGCGCTTCCGGCAGCTGATCGCATCCGAGATGGTTCCTGTCTTCTCAGATGATCTAGGTACAATCACCGAAATGAATCTCGACAGCGGAGCGATTCAACGGCATCGCGCCAATCACTCGAGCTTCAGTTCGTCCATGCGTGAATATGACCTTGCGGTGCCTGATACGACTGGGAGAGTTGATGGATGAAAATTCACGAAACAGCATCAATAAATCAAATTGGTTTTGCCAGCCAGTTTGTCGATAAGGATGTGGAGTACCAGGTCAGGGAGTTTCATCAGAGTTGTATAACGCCTGTCGGATCGGGATTTGAAAGTTTATTCGGTTTTCCCGCGCTGACCTCAGCGCACCTGAAGCGCGCCGAATTTGTTGAGACGAGATTTTCACATCTCACACAAACGATCGATATTCCGCCGAAAGAGGCCGTTGAAAGCGTCGGGCGTTTCGAATCGCTACGACATGGTGATGCTGAAATTGACATTGAGTTTTCTTTGATCAGCCGTATTTTTGCTCAAGCACTGGCGGCCGATCAGCAGAGGCGGCGTCCGTATCCTTCCGGCGGAGCGCTCTATGCGGTAGAGGCGATTTTAATCACTGGCCCACGGGTTCGGGGCGGACAGAGCTTGTCAGCCTTTCATTTTCTTCCTGTATCTAAAGCATTCGAAGTGTTGACCACGCATGTCGCAGCTACTGATTTTTCCAGTCTGACTGACATACCAAATCCGTCCTTCTATGTTCTCTATTGCGTCAACTTAAAAAAATCGATCTTCAAGTACCGTTCGCGCGGCTACAGGCTTTCACTTCTCGAAGTGGGCTCGATGTATCAGAACATGTTGGCTTGTGCGCAGACAGTCGGAGTTTCATCTCGCGTCTTGTCGGGCTTTTCCGAGCGTCAGATTGCACAGATCTGTCATCTGGACGGTCGGTTACTCTTGCCTGCCATTGTTCAGGTATTCGGATTTGAAAAGAAACAGAATGGCAATCCAGCATAGATTTCGCTCTGTCATTACGCCGGTGCCAAACTTTGTCGTTGAGGCTTCGAGTTCTCCGCTCATTTCCGAACCTTCAGTTTTTGGAGCAAGTGACGATAGCCGCATACAAGGCCACGGGTTTGGTTATGGACCTGACATACATCTCAAGGCGTTCGGGGAGTATATGGAGCGTTTTGTTGCATTCCGGAATATCGCATCGAACGGTGGTGCAACCATTGATGAACTGAATATATCCCGGGAAACCAAGTATGCATTGAAAGCAGCAATGATCGAGGCTTGCGGCGCTGGCCAACTCGGCACATCGCTTGCCGCACACAGGTTTGACACGGTGGCGGTCCTGGACATGAGAACCGGCCAGAATGCTCAGCTACCTCAAGTACTATTTACCCTGCATACAACGGCCGATCAGCAGTTTGTCCCGACGCGCGATACGTCGGGATCGGCGCTTCATTCGAACAAAGCGATGGCTTTGCAAAATGCCTTACTTGAATTTGTAGAACGGCAAAGTCTGGCGGCAATGTGGGCGTCGGGGCGGTGTCAGGTCCTGTCTGTACTGGAGCCCGGCGACATTGCAGATCAGAGGATCAAGGTATTGTTGCAGCGATTGACCACGCGAGGGACACTGAACTGCTACAACATTTCGTTTCTCAAGGGCGCGCATGTTTTGTTTGTGGTCTACAGGGCGCGATCCGAATCCGACTTCGTGCAATTTGCATGCGGTGCCTGTGCTGCATTGACCTGGCAGTCCGCGCTTGCAAAGGCGCTCACCGAGGTCTGGCAGACCAGCATCCTTCTTCCCCAGATGGAATTCTTTGACACGACCGAATATGGTGGAACCGAACTCAAGGAAGCTTTTCAGAAAGCCAACCGCCGGGACTTCGAACTCGATCTGGAGGTAGCGCCTCTGTCGAGTGTCAACGATGAAGACGGCTCACTTGATGAATTGAAGAAGTCATTGTTCGACATAACGCCAAGCCTGTTTGCCTTTTCACAAAGTCACTATGTAGGTCTCAACAGACTGACATTCTGTAAGATCTTTTCGCCGGACTTCTTCATTCACATGAATCCTGGCCCAGGCAATAACAACCAGAACCGCTGGTTGGCAAAAATTGCCGGGGGCAGACCCCTACGTCTGACTGCCATGCCATTCAGTTAGTCAGTCTGGATTCTGGGAGTAAGAAGCCGAACGACTCGGTAAATGCGTCCGGTCACCCGAATCGGGATGAATCTCTGTGAAGAAAACGAAATATTGCTTGAATTAATCCTCGTCCGGCGAAACTATCTTACATTCAGGCCCGCAAGAGCCTGCAAACGCTGCAAACCTTAATAATATTGTGGCTTCAGGCTTGACGAAAGCCCGGGGACACAGTATCAGCAGCCCATCTGAGCCGATGTGAGATTGGCCGTTTCGGAGCGACACGCTCTGGAGTTCATCTCAAACAGGGTTCGTTTTACGATCGAAATGCAATTTGCCGCTCGCATGAGGCCTTTAGGGCTTCCTCTGCTTTTATTCGGGCAACCACCCTTGCGGTGGTTTAGTTGCCCGAATTCGTGCATGAGCATGGCGCTGAAACGGCCCTGACGGGCGAAGATACGAGATTTGTGCCGAAGCGCTAGCGCTTTGATACGCATTACAAAGAGGGAAGGTTGAATGCCTACCGTAAACCAGTTGATCCGCAAGCCGCGCACTGCGCCGGTCAAGCGCAATAAAGTCCCTGCTCTGCAGGAAAACCCGCAGAAGCGCGGCGTTTGCACTCGCGTCTACACGACGACCCCGAAGAAGCCGAACTCGGCTCTGCGTAAGGTCGCCAAGGTGCGTCTGACGAACGGATTTGAAGTCATCGGATATATTCCGGGTGAGGGGCATAACCTTCAGGAACACTCTGTCGTGATGATCCGCGGCGGCCGTGTAAAGGATTTGCCGGGTGTTCGTTACCACATCATCCGTGGTGTTCTGGATACCCAGGGCGTCAAGAACCGCAAGCAGCGCCGTTCCAAGTACGGTGCGAAGCGTCCGAAGTAAGATTTTCCGGGATTTTGGCCACCAGGTAGGTCAACCCGATGCAGATAAGAGACAAAGAATATGTCCAGACGCCATAGTGCAGAAAAGCGTGAGATCAATCCGGATCCTAAGTTCGGCGATCTCGTTCTGACCAAGTTCATGAATGCAGTCATGCATCATGGCAAGAAGTCGATTGCTGAGCGTATCGTTTACGGTGCGCTTGAGTCAGTTGAGAGCAAGAGCAAGCAGGAGCCGGTTGCCCTGTTCCATCAGGCTCTCGACAATGTAGCGCCGCACGTTGAAGTTCGTTCGCGCCGCGTTGGTGGTGCAACGTATCAGGTTCCGGTCGACGTTCGTCCGGAGCGCCGTCAGGCTCTTGCCATCCGCTGGCTGATCAATGCAGCACGCGGCCGCAATGAGACTACGATGATCGATCGCCTGTCGGGTGAACTTCTCGATGCTGCAAACAACCGCGGCTCGGCTGTGAAGAAGCGTGAAGACACGCATCGCATGGCAGAAGCCAACCGCGCATTCTCGCATTACCGCTGGTAATTGCGAAAACATTAGTCCTAGAGGCACCATATCATGGCTCGCGAATATAAAATCGAAGACTACCGGAATTTCGGTATCATGGCGCACATCGACGCCGGCAAGACCACGACTACCGAGCGTATTCTTTATTACACTGGCAAGTCGCACAAGATCGGTGAAGTCCACGATGGCGCCGCAACCATGGACTGGATGGAGCAGGAGCAGGAGCGTGGCATCACGATCACGTCCGCTGCCACCACGACCTTCTGGAAGGGCCGTGACGGCAAGATGCGCCGTTTCAACATCATCGATACGCCTGGCCACGTCGACTTCACCATTGAAGTAGAGCGTTCGCTGCGCGTTCTCGATGGCGCGATTGCGCTTCTCGATGCCAATGCCGGTGTTGAGCCACAGACGGAAACTGTCTGGCGTCAGGCCGAGAAGTATCATGTTCCGCGCATGATCTTCGTCAACAAGATGGACAAGACCGGCGCCGATTTCTATCGCTGCGTCGAAATGGTCAAGACCCGTCTTGGTGCCAAGGCTCTCGTCATGCAGCTGCCGATCGGCGCCGAGACAGAGTTCAAGGGCGTTGTCGATCTCATTGAGATGAAGGCACTTGTCTGGCGCGATGAACAACTCGGCGCACAGTGGGATGTTATTGAAATCCCTGCCGATCTCAAGGACCAGGCTGAAGAGTATCGCGAAAAGCTGATCGAGACTGCTGTCGAAGTCGACGAAGCTGCCACCGAGGCTTATCTCGAAGGCAACATGCCGGACAATGACGCCCTGCGCGCTCTGATCCGCATCGGCACATGCCGCGTTGACTTCCATCCAGTTTTCTGCGGTTCGGCATTCAAGAACAAGGGCGTACAGCCTTTGCTTGACGGTGTTGTTGAATATCTGCCTTCGCCGGTAGACGTTCCAGCGATCAAGGGCATCGATCCGAAGACCGATGCGGAAACGACCCGCAAGTCGTCCGATGACGAACCGCTTTCCATGCTCGCCTTCAAGATCATGAACGATCCGTTCGTTGGTTCGCTGACTTTCTGCCGCATCTATTCCGGCAAGCTGACCAAGGGCATTTCGCTCGACAATACGGTCAAGGAAAAGCGCGAACGTATCGGCCGCATGCTGCAGATGCATTCCAACTCGCGTGAAGACATCGAAGAAGCCTTTGCCGGCGATATCGTTGCTCTCGCAGGCCTCAAGGAAACCACAACGGGTGACACACTCTGCGATCCGTTGAAGCCGGTTATCCTCGAGCGCATGGTATTCCCTGAGCCGGTTATCTCGATCTCGGTCGAGCCGAAAACCAAGGCCGACCAGGAAAAGATGGGCCTCGCGCTCAATCGTCTTGCTGCTGAAGATCCTTCGTTCCGCGTCCGCACTGACGAAGAATCCGGCCAGACCATCATCTCGGGCATGGGCGAACTTCATCTTGACATTCTCGTTGACCGTATGCGTCGCGAGTTCAAGGTCGAGGCAAATACAGGTAGCCCCCAGGTTGCCTACCGTGAATCGATCACCCGCAAGGCCGAGATCGACTACACCCACAAGAAGCAGTCCGGTGGTTCGGGTCAGTTCGCCCGTATCAAGGTTATCTTCGAGCCGCATGACGGCGACGATTTCATCTTCGAATCGAAGATCGTCGGCGGTGCGATTCCGAAGGAATACATCCCGGGTGTTGAAAAGGGTATCCAAAGCGTCATGGGTGCGGGTCCGCTCGCAGGCTTCCCGATGCTCGGCGTGAAAGCCACGCTGATCGACGGTGCATACCATGATGTGGACTCGTCGGTTCTTGCCTTCGAAATCGCAGCTCGCGCTGCGTTCCGCGAAGGTGCGCAGAAGGCTGGTGCCCAGCTGCTCGAGCCGATCATGAAGGTCGAAGTCGTTACGCCTGAAGATTACGTCGGTGACGTGATTGGCGATCTGAACTCACGTCGTGGTCAGATCCTCGGTACGGAACCGCGTGGTATTGCGACCGTCATCAATGCACAGGTGCCGCTGGCCAACATGTTCGGTTATGTGAGCAACCTGCGTTCGATGAGCCAGGGACGTGCACAGTACACCATGCAGTTCGATCACTATGAACCTGTACCGGCAGCAGTCGCGCAGGAAATTCAGAAGAAGTTTGCGTAACCATAAGGTTGCGCGTGACAGTTGAAGTAAAGCCTGAGCAGGCGAACAGTTAACGGAGAGCTCAG
>NZ_JAIQWW010000037.1 GCF_020164455.1 Phyllobacterium chamaecytisi | reverse complement strand
TCGACAGGGAGTGCTAGGTTGCCTGCAACAAGGAGGAACTGAAATGGCCCATGAAGAACTCCGCAGTGAATTGCGCGGCGACCTGCTTGAACCGGGAGATGCAGGCTATGACGACGCGCGCATTGTCTGGAATGGGATGATCGACAGGCGACCCGCCCTGATCGTCCGCTGCCGCAACGCTGCCGACGTGCTGGCCTCCGTCAATTACGCGCGGGTTCATGACCTTTCCATCGCGGTCCGAAGCGGCGGACACAATGTTGCCGGCTATGCCGTCTGCGAAGGCGGGTTGATGATCGACATGTGGCTCATGAATGCCGTTCGGATAGCACCTGGACTGGATAGGGCTTATGTTGAAGGCGGGGCGACATGGGCAGACGTTGACGCAGCAACGACACCGTTTGGCCGCGCCACGCCTGGGGGACTCATTTCGATGACAGGCGTGGCCGGACTCACACTATCGGGCGGCATCGGTTGGCTCAGAGGCACACACGGCCTCAGCTGCGACAACATCATTGCCGCCGACGTCGTCACTGCAGACGGCCGTTTAATCCACGCGAGCGACACCGAAAACCCAGACTTGCTATGGGCGCTGAAGGGCGGCGGCGGCAACTTTGGCATTGTAGTAAACTTCGAGTTCCGTCTGCATCCGATCGCCGACGAGATTATGTTCTGCGCTCCCGCCTATCCTGAAGAACGGGCGAATGAAATCCTGCCGCAATGGCGCGACTACATGGCCAAGGCTCCCGACGAGGTGAGCGGGCTGGCCGAATTCTCCACCATCCCCAGCGATCCAGCCTATCCCGAAGAGACTTGGGGAAAACGTGTCCTGGCACTCGCCACGGTCTATGATGGTCCAGCCGGCGATGGAGAGCTTATCATGCAGCCTTTGTGCAGCTTCGGAGAACCGCTGCTCGATTTCAGCGGCAGGATGCCTTACCGGGATCTGCAGACCCTCTATGACGGGTTGTTTCCCAAGGGTCGGGATCGCTGCTACTGGAAATCGACGTACCTTTCGAACCTACACGGCGATGTCATTGAAGAGATCACCACCCACCTGACGAAGCGTCCGTCGGAAATGACCTATGCTTCGATTTGGAAATTCGGTGGTGCGGTCCAGCGCGTTGCCACCGAGGCCACCGCCTTTGGCGACCGTTCTATGCCTTTCATGCTGAGCCTCGATGCGATCTGGTCCAGCCCAGGCGATGACGATGCCAATATCAGTTGGGTTAGCGATGTCTGGCAAAATATGCAGCGCCATTCCACGGGCCGAATGTATCTCAACTTCCCCGGACTTGGGGAGGGCGACAATCTCGTTCGGGATGCATACGGTGCGGAAACCTATGCACGGCTTCAGGAAGTCAAAAGGACTTACGATCCTCATAACCTGTTTCACATGAACCAAAATATTCGGCCGTAATGCGATCGCTCCACGGCCAATTGCGCCGATCCGGACCATTGTCTTCAAACTCGGGCTGATGACCGCGAAATTTTTCCGAGCCAACGGAGGCTGGCCGCCTTAGCACGCTGCCAGCAGACCGAACCCAATCTCAGAACGTGGCATTCATCCGTTTATCGGCCGCAATATGTCTTCAATTGAAGGCGTGCACGTGCGCAGGCTTCTGACCATTCCGGGCATTGGGCCGATAACAGCAACGGCCTTGGCTGCACTTGCCCCCGATCCGGCGACTTTTCAAAAGGGACGTGATTTCGCTGCCTGGGTCGGGCTGACACCGTTGCAACATTCCACCGGCGGAAAACAGAAGATCGGGAGAACATCCAAAATGGGCGAGCGAACATTACGGCGCTTGCTTATCATCGGCGCTAGCGCGGTCGTCCAGCAAGCTTCGGCCGGCAGGGGTGCTCCAAAAGGATCGTGGCTGGCACGCATGATCGCCCGCAAACCGCGTATGCTGGTGGTTGTCTCTCTTGCCAACAAGATGGCCCGCATTGTCTGGGCACTGATGGCAAAGGGCGAAGTTTATAAAGCTCCGGCCGGGACGGTATAGCGTTCACGCCAGAGGTCGTTGAAAGTGTAGAGCAGCTGAAGGATTGATATGGCGCAACAGTCGATGAGACGGGGTCGGTAAACCAGGAAAATGTCTATGCGTCTCGAACGCGAATTATAGATTTTGGATCCGATCAACGAACTCCCATATGGGCCGGCGGCATCTGAATGGCCGTATTAGAGGCCGAACAGAAGTCACGCTCGACTACACGCACGTCATTCCAAAAATTGTCTTGCATTTTACGGGGCGTCCACAGAAGACTTCTAAAGGGACCGTGGAGTTCAGGGAACGTTTGCGCCCAAGTTTCGGGGGCGAGTCAAGGTAAAGCGAATAGATGAAGTAATCCCGATGGTTGCGGCCTACGCCAGGGAACCGCTTATTTGTCATTTCGCGCAAGAATAAATTCTATTTCCACGATCCTATGTCTAATGGCATCGACCGCCTCTTGATTGTCAGTCGCATTTATGGCGAAAACATCGCTGTTTTCGATCACGGCTAGGTCATCTCGCAAATTCGACAGTTCTACGCGAAGTGCGCCAAAGTCGGTTCGTCCCTAGCCATGTTTTCCTCCCCATCCACAACTCGTCCAACGCACTATGGCAGCAAGGGTTCCTCCTCTTTCGGTGTGGCAAACAGGGCGGTTTCTTGGTTGGAGCGTCCATGTAGTGACAACACGTGTGCTGCGATCGATGCCAAAACGTGCTAAGTTCGCTGTTGTGAGCCGGAGGTGCTCTGTGATGGGACGTTTCGTTACAGCCGTCATCAGTTTATTCATTTTGGTAGCATTCGCTTTGAGCGGAGACGCCGGGAATGCCAGGCCAAAATTTCCGCCCGATGAGAGTTTGATTGTTCCGTCCCTTACTCTTACCGATGAGCAGTTTCTGAAGGGAAAAACCGCAGATGGGGTTTCCGTCACTCTGACGGGAGAGCTTAGATTTCCCAATTGGGATGAGGAACTACCTGCTGTCGTGATTCTGCACGGCAACTCTGGACCTGTGAGCAGCATCGGAGCCCGATGGTCCGCCTTACTCAACAAAATGGGGATTGCCACGTTCCGTCTCGACAGTTTCGGCGGACGCGGAGTGGTCAACCTTTCGATAGATCAGTCCCAGCTGAGCTTTGTCACGCGGTTTTACGATGTTTATCGCGCCGTCGATGTCCTCGCGGCTCACCCGCGCATCGATCCGTCACGTATTGCTGTATTGGGCTACTCAAGCGGAGGCACTTCGGCGCTCTACACCGGCCTGAGTCGCTTTCAAAAGCTCCATGGGCCGACCAAAACGCGCATTGCCGCACACGTTGCCTTTTATGGTGCGTGCAACATTCAATTCATCGATGAACTCGACGTTGCCGACGCACCAATCCGCGAATTCCACGGCTCGGCCGACAATCAGACCTTGGCTGCCCCCTGCCGTGACTACATTACGCGTCTTCATGCTGCGGGAAAGGATGCTGTCATGAACGAATATCCCGGCGCGCACCACGGATTTGACGCCCCTGATTCGGTGCCAAGTTCAATGTCACAGACATCTCGCAATTGTCAGCGCCGTGAAGAAGATGGGAAGATAGTCAACGTCGCTACGAATAAGCCGTTCACCTCCAATGATGCTTGCATGGAACTTGGTTCGACTGAGCGTTACGACAAAGCTGCAGCTGAAGCAGCGCAGGCAGCCGTGAAACAGTTGTTAACCGAAGTGTTCCGACTTAATTGATTCTCAATTTCACCGACTACGAAGCGGCCTGAGCTACTCGCCGGACGAGGCACGCGCCAGCCTTGCAAAGCTTCTCAAAGATAAACCGGGCTGGACCATCCAGAAGGATGGCGATATTTCCGACGACGAAGCAATCGCAATACGTTGAGCCACTCCTGCATATCTCGCCGATCTCGCCAAGGCGGGGTTGCCGGACCCACGCGAAGTAATGCCCTGTCGGCGATGTCGAGGTGGCATGCGTCCAAGCCCCTGAAGGCGGCAGTAATGGCTTCAACTTACAACCTGTTGTAGACTGCGAGACAATCCGCGAAAGACCGAGCATGGACCGTCACCTCGCAGCCGTCCTGATCGCCGATGTCGTCGGCTGTGGCCGTTTGAGCGAGATCGACGAGGAGGGTACGCGCGCCCGTTTCCAAACCGATCTCAAGGAAGTGTTTGAGCCTACCATCGCATCGCACCATGGTCGGCTGGTAAAAACCATGGGCGACGGAATTCTGGTCGAGTTCCACAGCGTGGTCGATGCGTTGCGCTGTGCCGTGGAGGTACAAGAGCAGAAGGCCGACCGGAATGCCGATTTGCGGACCTGACTTATCTTTCAAAGGTCAAGGCGTTGCGCGACAAGGTTCAAAACCGGCAGGATGAGGCCGATCCCACGCCTGCTCGCCTTCGCGACGATGCCCACGCCCAAGCATTCTGGGGCTTGGCGAAGCGTAATCTGAAAAGGCTGGTGTTATCGATGCTGAACTGGCCGCAGACATTGCGTAACGGATGGCAGCACGATGCAACGACCTACAGCGTCTAGTCGACGGCATGCGGTACTGGTGCACGGCATGCCCCCGACCCAATGGCACTCATATTGTAAGTGTGGTATGGATTGGTGACGGTACTTTTCGAGGCGAAGGCGAGCACACGTCGATCTCTGCGAGGTGTAAAAATCGTCCGATTGACCTCGATAGTTGGTGAAACCTAAAAATATTTTTTTGGGCGATTTTCCCTTTAAAATCAAGAGCGTAACTTTTTGACGGCCTCAGTGTCGGGATTTTCTCGTCGAGAGAAAATATTTGCAGGTGATTTCAATAAGTTACATGCTATTTAAACAATCGAGTGGTCTATGGAGTAGTAGAAACGGCGGCAAAGGGTGGCAAACGGATAAGTTTTTTCGGAATTCCGGTTCCGATAGCCGATGATAGGTAGCTATCGACCAGAAATGCACCCGACTGCGCTGCCAGTTCTTAACCAAAATGTTGAATCCAAGTAGATACTGGTGCCGAATCCCCTTGTGGCATGGGTGTTTTGGGCGGTTTATCTTACTGGAAATATCTTCGTGAAGCATTCTGCGCTTTTTTCCACGAACAGATTGAACCGGTCGAGGTCGACGCTCCGGCGAGAATCAGACTCGCAATACCTCGGGTGAAAGTTTCGCCCCTGCTGCCTCCAATACCCGACGCAGCGTGCTGCCGGCTCTCTCGCCTGAGGCCTCCGGCGTCATTTGATCCGCTTCGTCCGAGAAGACCTCTGGCCCGACATTGCGCAGGCCCTTCGCCAAGAGGATTTCAAGTATCTCTCGGACGGGAAGTTCGCCTTCACCGGCGAATTTTCGATAGCGGACCGTATCGTCGAAGAGGGATGTGCCGCGGACCTCTTTTGTCGCGTCAGAGACCTGCGATGAGGCGATGAAGCGGTCCGGTATCGCGCGCAGCAGATCGAGGTCGAGCTTGCCGCGCGGGAAATGCCAGGTGTCGATCAGGATGCCGGAATTGACGCGATCGGCGTCGCGGACAATGGCCCAGGCATCCTCGAGATTGGGGAGGCCCCAGAAGGGCATGAACTCGAGATCGACCCAGATGCCGGCCTGCCGCGCGCGGTCGCAGAGTGCGCCAAAACCATCGACCAGTCGGGCATGGGACACCGCACCGAGATCATAGCCCGCCACCGCCAGCATGTCGGTGAGGCCTAGATCCTCCGAGATGGCGAAACACTCGTCGGCGGAAACATCGAAACGTTCGCGGAGCGCGTCGTTGACCTCTTTGGGCACCCTGATCGGCGCCCAATCAGTCACGGTGTCAAGATGGCTGACGGTCAGGCCATGGTCGTCGGCCATCATCAGCATGTCCTTTGCCGACAGTCCGGATGCGCGTGTCTTGCGGTAAGTGATCGGATCGATCGCCAGATGCGTAAAGTGCCCCGCTTTTGCGGCGACGAGGTGCTCGCGAAAGCCGTAGACGCGGACCGAGGCCGGCCAAAACACGAAGTCCATAGTTTCCTCCCGGGATTGCCAGAGTGGTGTCTATCAAGAGCCACGGCGCGCCCAGTACTGTCAAGATAAATAGATTAAAAATAAAAAAATATATTTTTATGTTGAAAATTGCATCGCCCTGCCGTAAAGAGGTCGCCGGCGGATGGGAGCCGCCACACAGGGAGGGAGATCATGAAACGCTTCGCAATAGTCACCGCACTTCTGGCTTCTGTATCGAGCGGAAGCGCATTCGCAGCCGAAACGATCCCGCTGATCGTCAAGAACACGTCCAACTACTATTTCTCGATCGTTACCGCGGGCGCCCGAAAGGCTGCCAAGGAGCTCGGCATTGACATGCCCGTACTCGGCCCCACCTCGTTCAGCGACATCCAAGGACAGATCAGCATCCTCGAGAACGCCGTGTCCAACACGCCGACTGCGATCGTCATCTCGCCGCTCGAGTTTTGGGCGCTGGGCGGGCCAATCACCGATGCGGCCGGTTCCCTTCCCATCATTACGGTGGATTCTTCCGCCGACTCGTCCGCGGTGACGGCGATGGTGACTACCGACAATATAGAAGGCGGTCGGCAAGCCGCGGTCGCGCTTGCTGATGCGATCAGGAATGCCCATGGTGCCCCGGAGGGCAAGGTCGCCGGCATCCTGGGCTTTGCCGGCCAGTCCACGTTCGAGGAGCGCCTGAAGGGTTTCAAGGAGAAGCTCGCAAGCGATTATCCCAAGCTCGAACTGGTCAGCGAACGCATCGCCGACGGACAGGCGACCACCGCGGTCAACATCATGACCGATCTTCTGACCTCCACGCCGGATATCCGTGGCGTCTTCGCGCCGGATCTCATTATGGGCGCAGGAGCCGGCCAGGCGGTGCTGGAGAACAATGTCCAGGACAAAGTCAAGGTCGTGGCCTTCGATAGTGACGAAAAGCTGGTCGAGTTCCTCGCCAACGGCGCCATCGCGGCGCTCATCGTCCAGGATCCGTTCCGCATGGGCTATGAGGGCGTCAAGGCCGCCTATGCCGCCTCGAAGGGCGAGAAGGTCAATCCGCGGATCGACACGGGTGTAAATATCATCACCAAGGCCAATATGAGCGAACCGCGGTCCCAGGAACTTCTCAATCCGAAGATCAACTGAGATGACCATGCGGATCACGGCGCCAGCATCGGGAGGCGCCTCCGGCACGCCTCTTGTTAGGCTGGCGAATATCGACAAGCACTTTGGCGGCACCTATGCGCTCAGGAATGTCAGCCTCGCGCTCAAGGCGGGGGAGATCCACGCCGTCGTCGGTGAAAACGGTGCCGGCAAGTCGACCCTCATTAAGATCATGGTTGGTGCCTACGCCCGGTCGGCGGGGGAGCTTTTCTGGAAAGGATTGCCGCTCCGCGTCAGCGGGCCGAGGGACATGCTTGCCCTCGGCATCTACGCCGTGAACCAGGAGATGTTGCTCTGTCCCCATCTCACGGTGGCCGAGAACCTTTTTCTCGGCTGCGAGGCCGGGCGATACGGATTGCTGCGCGCCAGGGACATGGAGCGGCAGGCCCAGGCGATTCTCGATGATCTCGGCTTTTCGATCGATAGCCGCAACTTGCTCTTCGATCTGTCAATTGGCCAGCGGCAACTGGTCGCTATCGCACGCGCGGCGATCTATCAAAGCGAGCTCGTCATTTTCGACGAACCGACAGCCTATCTCAGCCGCAGCGAAGCCGATCTTCTCTTCACTCTGATCCGCCGTTTCCGAAAAGAGGGCCGGGCGATCGTCTATATTAGCCACCGGATGGAGGAGATCTTCGAGCTGGCGGATCGGGTATCCGTGCTGCGCGACGGACAATTGCTGTCCACCCGGCCCATCCAAGAGACGACGCCAAACGCGCTTATCGCCGAAATGGCGGCGAGGCCGATCGGCGATATCCACCACAAGGAAAGTGTCGCCATTGGTGAAACGCTGCTTGAGATCGAAGGTCTCAGTGGGCCCGGCTTCGACAACATCTCGATGACTGTCAAGGGTGGCGAAATCGTGGGACTTTTCGGTCTTGTAGGCTCCGGCCGATCGGAGTTCGTGCGTTCTGTCTTCGGACGGACAAGCGCGTCCGCGGGCACGATCCGGCGTGGCGGCAAATCGGTCAGGATCCGGCGCGAGAGCGATGCAATCGAGGCTGGTATGGCGCTCATTCCCGAGAGCCGCCGCTATGAGGGGCTCTGCCTCCAGCTTGACGTCGGCAGCAATATCAGCCTGGCGAACCTGCCGGCGCTCAGCCGGTTCGGCGTCATCGACACCGTCGAGGAACAGCGGCGCGCGCGACAATGGATGAGCCGTCTGAAGGTCGCGGCGAACTCGGAGGCAATGACCGTCGGCCGTCTTTCCGGCGGCAACCAGCAGAAGGTCGTGATCGCCAAATGGCTCGAGCATGGCGCCGATATCTTCATCTTCGACGAGCCGACGGTCGGCGTCGATGTCGCGGCGAAGGCCGAAATCTACAAGACGATCGCGCAACTGCTGCAGAAGGGCGCCGGCGTCATCATAATCTCATCCTATCTGCCCGAGGTCTACGACCTCGCCGATTCGCTGCATGTCTTCCGGGAAGGGCGGCAGGTCGCACAGTTTGCCCACAAGCAAGTCGGACATGACGTTATTCTTGCCAAAGCCATTGGAGCCTGACATGAGCCAAGTCGTTACCGCATCCGGGTTGGGCGACCGCATATCCAGCCTGAGGGTCAGCCTGCGCAAGCTGACGCTGTTCCTTCTGCTGGCCATTCTATGGCTGGCGCTGACCATGGCCACCGAGACCTTCTGGGGCGCTAGCAACATCACCAATCTTTTCCGCCAGACGGCGCTGATGTCGATCCTCGCCATCGGCCAGACGCTGGTAATCATCACGGCGGGCATCGATCTTTCAGTCGGTGCGATGGTCGGGCTTTCGAGCGTGCTCGTATCGCTGATGATGAAGGCGGGCATGCCCATTCCGGCGGCGGTGCTGCTGACGCTGAGCTTCGGTTTCCTGGTCGGGCTCTATCACGGAATAGCGATCCGGCGTTTCGGCATCCCGCCTTTCATCATCACGCTGGCATCGCTTTCGATTTTGACGGGGCTCGGATTGCTGATCACCGATGGCGCCACCATATCAGGATTGCCGAAGGAGTTTACGGGGTTCGCGCGCGGCGCCTTTCTTGGCGTCCCCAACCTGTTCTGGGTCGTGGTGCTGGTGGGCATCCCGATCTATGTGTTGCTGCGCCATACGCGCTGGGGGCGGTATATCTTCGCCGTCGGCAGCAGTCCCGAAGCGGCGCGGCTGAGCGGGGTCAATGTCGATCGGACCTTCTATCTGGTCTATGCGCTGTCTTCGACGCTCGCCGCCCTTGTTGGCGTCCTGACCGCGAGCCGCATTTCAATTGGCCTCGCCACGACCGGCATGGGCTGGGAGCTGCAATCCATCGCGGCCTCGGTCATAGGCGGCGCCTCGCTCTTTGGTGCGGTGGGCGGCGTCATTGGATCGCTGCTCGGCGCGATGTCGCTGACGACGATCGCCAATGGCGCCAACCTGCTTAACGTGAACCCTTATATTCAGCAGATGGTGACCGGCTTTCTGATCGTTTTCATTGTCTATTTCGATCAGTCGAGGCGGCGATCGCAATGAGATAAAATATTATTGACAATAAAATATATTTTACTAGGATGAGTCAGAAATTCGGAGGGTTGCGGACGTGCGTTTTGCAAAATTCAAACACAATGGAACTATCGGCCTCGGCGTCAAGACCGGTTCGGTCATCACGGGGTTCCTGTCCAACCAGGCCGGCTATCCGGGCGAGCTGGCGCAGTTCATCGGCCTCGGAGCAGAGGGCATGCAGACGCTGTCAAATGCGCTTGGGAAGGGGCGGAGCTTCGAGGAGGCGAGTGTCGAGTTTCTACCGCCGTTACCGCGTCCGGCCAAAATGGTCTGCGTCGGCCTCAACTACCGCGACCACACGGCCGAGAGCGGCTTCGTGCAGCCGACCTTTCCGACTTTCTTCGGGCGCTTCGCCAGTGGGCTCGTGGGTCATGGCGCGCCGATTGTCGAGCCGGCTGTGTCCGCGACACTCGATTTTGAGGGCGAACTCGCAGTCGTCATCGGAAAGCGTGGCCGCAGGATCACGCGGGATCAGGCGCTGAGCTTCATCGCCGGCTACTCTGTGTTCAACGATGGCTCAGTCCGGGAGTATCAGTTTAAAACCCCGCAATGGATGATCGGTAAAAACTTCGACAATACCGGAGCCTTCGGTCCATACTTCGTCACCGCCGATGAACTGCCGGCCGGTGCGCGCGGTCTCAAGATCGAGACGCGGCTCAATGGACAGGTGGTGCAGTCGTCCAATACCGATCTGCTGGTCTTCGATCTCGCCCAGACCATATCGCATCTGAGCGAAGCCATGACGCTCGAGCCCGGCGACGTTATCGTCAGTGGAACGCCCTCGGGTGTGGGCCATGCACGCGAGCCCCGGCTCTATATGAAGGATGGTGATGTTTGCGAGGTAGAGATCGAAGGCGTGGGGCTGCTTTCGAATCCGATTATCCGGGAAGCCGCCTGACACGGGCAAGGATTTGGGAGGAGGAAAACGATGACTGCGATCCGAACGAGGGCGGCAAGCAAGCCGGGAGAGGGCCATCTGGGCGTTCATTCGCTCAACCATTTCGTCATCAGCGTGCCCGATCTTCATGAGGCCGAGCGTTTTCACACGGCATTCGGGCTAGAGGTGGCCAATCGTAGTCAAGGCTATGCCGTCCGGACGGAAGGCTACGACACAGACTGGGGATATTTCGTCGAGGGCAGTCACAACAAGCAGCTCCAGCACCTATCCTTCGGCATCTTCGAGGCAGATCTCGAGCGGTTTAAGCGCCACGTCGAAGCCAATGGCTGCACCTTGCTGCAACCTCCGCCAGGCTTTCACTCCAACGGCCTCTGGTTTCGCGACCATGATGGAAACCTGTTGGAGCTGACGGTTTCGCGGAAGACGTCGCCGGATTTCAAGTCGCACGGCATCCACCAATCCTCTGCTCCCGGCAATGCCGGAGCGCCGCTTCGAAGCAAAGCGGCGCGGGTGCGGCCGACGAGGCTTGCCCATATCCTCGTCTTCACGCGCGATGTCATGAAGGCGGTCGACTTCTATACGCGCGTGCTTGGTCTCGGGCTTTCGGATCAGGTGAGCGGGGAAATCGCCTTCCTACATGGCAAGCACGGCAGCGACCACCATTTGATCGCCTTCGTCAAATCCGACGCACCGGGCCTGCATCACACGAGCTGGGACGTGCCGTCGCTCGACCAGGTGGGACTTGGTGCAATGCAGATGGCTGATCGCGGTTTCGAGAAGGGCTGGGGCATGGGCCGCCATGTGCTGGGCTCCAACTTCTTCCACTATGTCCGCGATCCCTGGGGCAGTTATGCCGAATACTCCTGCGACATCGACTATGTCCCCGCGGACGTTGCGTGGCAGGCACAAGACCACGACCCGGAAGATTCCTTCTACATCTGGGGACCAACCCCGCCGGACGACTTCACTATCAACTACGAAGCACGCGAGCCGCGCCGATGACACAAGACAGCAATCAGCTTGGTATTGTCGTCAAACTCGAAACCGAGAGCGGTCGGCGCGATGAAGTTCTCGACGCCCTCTGCAATCTCTTTGGGGAAACCTCCCGGCATGCGAACTTTCTCGAGGCCCGTGTGTTCAAGGGGCTCGAACCCGATGTCATCATGCTCGTAGAACTATGGGCTGAAACGGCGGAGAGTTTCAAGGTGAGGGCCTCGACCTCGGATTATTTCGCGGCATTTGAGGCCGAGGCTGGGCTCGCGATCCGTAGCCGGGAGGTCATTCTTATGGATGGCGATGCGGTTTGGAGTCGGATGCCTTGAACTGTTTCACAGATATTGCCAAACCTGCGGTTCAATACCGCAATGCTGAACACGTTATCCTGTCCGGGCGACCAAAATGCAAAACGCAGCGCTGAAAATCAAGAAGACGATCGCGAACGATGTCTACACGCGGCTGCGTAATCAGATTATCGCTTGTACGTTGCGGCCCGGGGCCAAAATCAATATCCAGGCGCTTTGCGCTGAAATGGACGTCAGCCTCGGAGCCGTTCGGGAGGCGCTCTCGAAACTTTCTGCTGAAGGTCTCGTCGATGCCTTTGAACAGCGCGGCTATGCCGTAGCAGAGGTTTCGATCGAAGACCTACGGGAACTCACTGCGGCGCGTATCAAAATCGAGCAGGAATGTATCTGCTCGGCGATCGACCATCGGACGCTCGACTGGGAGACGGAGATCGTCGCAGCCCTGCACAGGCTAAGTAATACGCCCTATATCCTCGAAGGAACAACGCTACTCGATCCGGCCTGGGCCAAAGCGCACCATGCCTTTCACGCGGCACTTGTGGCAGCCTGCGACAACAGATGGTTGTTGCGTATGCGAAGCCAACTCTACGATCAGAGCGAGCGCTACAGGCAGGTGTCCGTGCCGGTCGCCCGGGTCAAACGTGACGTGAAAACTGAACATGACGCCATCGCGACCGCCGTGCTGAAGCACGACAAGGATGAGGTTCGCGGGCTCATCACCGCGCATCTCGAAAAGACGACGTCAATCGTTATCGAAGCTCTGAAGGACATGACCTAGTTACTAGCCCAGGCGTCAAACGCGCAGCTGCAACTCATCGTGTGCATAAATAATCTATTATTCATGCATATATCTATTTACTAACCAAGGTTATCGCCATGGCCCTAGATGTGACTCCGCCGCCGTTACTCGGCCTTGATGCGATTTCCAAATCGTTCGGCAGTGTGAAGGTGCTTGATAGTGTTTCGTTCGAGCTCCGCCAAGGCGAACTCCACGCCCTGATGGGCGAAAACGGGGCTGGCAAGTCGACGCTGGTGCGGGTCATCGGCGGGATCTACCGCCCCGATGCGGGGGGGCGAATGACTATCAACGGCGTCGACCTGATGCTTGCCAATCCGAGGCAGGCTGCGGAAGCCGGAATCGCCATCATCCATCAGGAGCTGAACCTAGCGGAGAATATGACGGTGGCCGAGAATATCTTTCTCGGACATGAACCGCGGCACAGCATTTTTGCAGATCGTGCGGCCATGCGTACTAGGACGCACAAGGCGCTCGATGAACTCGGCGCCGATTTTGGTCCGGATGTGCGGGTCTCTTCGCTTGAACTCGCCCAGCGACAGATCGTGGAAATCGCGCGCGCGGTACAGTCCTCGGCCCGGATCGTAGTCATGGACGAGCCGACGACCGCTTTATCCAACCGGGAGGCCGACCGACTGTTTGCTATCATCGCCCGGATGCGCGCCCGTGGCGTCGGCATCATATATATCAGCCATCGGATGGATGAGGTCTATTCGCTGTCCGACAGGGTGACGGTGCTGCGTGATGGCCGTTTGGTCGGCACGCTCGCCAAAGGCGAGATCAACGCCGAGCGGCTGACGCGGATGATGGTCGGCCGCGATCTCTCGACCCTCTACAGAAAAAAGCGTCGATCGATCAATGGCGAGACGAAGCCGCTTTTGGAAGTGACGGGCATCGAGCGGCGCGGCGTGGTCGAACCAGCGTCCTTTTCGCTGCAACGCGGTGAAGTGCTTGGCATCGCCGGTCTGGCCGGATCGGGCCGCACCGAGCTTGCACGGCTGATCTGCGGTATTGACGCAAGAAGCGGCGGGCATGTGCGGGTAGATGGCAAGGACATTCCTGCCAACGATCTCGCTGCCGCTGGCCGCGCTGGCCTGGCGTACCTTACCGAGGATCGGCGGGCGCTCGGCCTCTTCATGAACATGCATGTTCGCGACAACTTGACCATCTCGATCTCGGGCTTTGACGCGTGCGGTGGCGTCTGGCGAAATGGCCGCAAGGCGCGTGTGCGAACTGACGTTGCTATACGCGACTTCTCCATCCGGACCAGCGGACAGTATCAGAAGATCGGGCGGCTTTCGGGCGGCAACCAGCAGAAGGTGCTGCTGGCGCGTTTGCTTCAGGGTGCGCCGAAGGTTCTTGTCCTCGACGAGCCCACGCGTGGCGTCGATATGGGCGCCAAAAGCCAAATCTACACGATCATCGACGACCTCGCTCAGCGTGGTGTCGGCATCATCGTCATCTCCTCGGAGTTGACGGAATTGATCGGCATTGCCGATCGCGTACTGGTGATGCGCGAAGGGGCACTCGCCGGCGAGATTGGAAATACGCAATCGGACGAGAGCCTGACCGAGGAGGGCATCATTGCCCTTGCGATGGGGACAGGCCAGACGGGCAGGGAGGCCACCAACAATGTCCACTGAACTAACGGCAGACACCGTCGTGCAGATCCCTCCGCGGCAGAACCGGTTCCGGGGAGGCGACATCCTCCAGGCTCTGGGGATGTTGCCTGTTCTCATCATCATCGCGATCGGTTTTCACCTCGCCAGTGGCCGTTTCCTGTCGGTAAGCAACCTCACGCTTGTCACCCAGCAGGCATCGATCAACATGGTTCTCGCCTGCGGCATGACGCTGGTCATCCTGACCGCCGGGATTGATCTGTCAGTCGGCTCTATATTGGCCGCTGCGGCAATGGTTTCGGTCGCTGTAAGCTTGGCGCCTGGCATGTCGGACTTCGCGCTTGCCGCCGGCCTGCTGGCCGGTATCGGCTGCGGTCTCCTCAATGGCGGGTTGATCGCCGCGCTGAAGCTACCACCCTTCATCGTGACACTCGGCACACTGACTGCGATCCGGGGCCTCGCGCGACTGATCGGCGGCGACAGAACTCTGACCAATACGGAATTGCCCTTCGCCTTCATCGGCAACGAGACCCTGTTCGGCATCAGCCTGCTCATCGTGATCGCTGTCGGCGCTGTACTTATCAGCTGGATCATACTGCGCTTCACCGTGCTCGGCATGCGGATCTATGCGATTGGCGGCAACGAGGCGGCAGCAGCACTTTTGGGCATACGTGTCTGGGTCATCGTGCTGTTTGTGTATGCGTATTCTGGCCTGATGGCAGGCCTTGGCGGCATCATGTCCGCGTCGCGGCTCTATTCGGCCAACGGCATCCAGCTGGGACAGGCCTACGAACTCGATGCAATCGCGGCCGTGATCCTGGGAGGCACGAGTTTCGTCGGTGGTGTCGGCTCGATCTGGGGAACGGTGGTAGGGGCGCTCATCATCGCGGTCTTATCCAACGGGCTCATCCTCACCGGCGTACCCGACATCTGGCAATACATCATCAAGGGCGCGGTCATCATCGGTGCCGTCGCGCTCGATCGCATTCGGGCGTCCCGGAAATAGGGCCGCATTCGAAAAAAGCCGGCAGTTCGGCACAACACTGGGAGGAATATATGAAACTGCATGCAATCACTGCCGCGGCACTGGTGGCTATTGCCACTCACGCCGCTGCCGCCGATCTCGACTCGGCGGGTATCATTTCAGGGCCGCTGGGCAATCCGTTCTATGTATCGCTTGCCGCCGGGGCGGAAGCGGGCATCAAGACGATCAATCCCAACGCCGACGTCACGGTCGCATCCTACGAGAACGATCTCAACAAGGAATTTGACCTGATCGACAATTTCATTGCTCAGGGCAAGAAACTGATCATTCTCGTTGCCGCCGATCCGGACGGATTGACGCCGGCTATCAAGCGGGCACAGGCGGCCGGCGTGGTTGTCGTCGGGATGGACGCGGCCGCCAATGCCGCGGATGCCAACATCGTGACCGACAATTTCCAGGGCGGGCACCTCGCTTGCCAATACATGGGCGAAAAGCTGGGTGGCCAAGGCAATGTCGTGCTGATCAATGGTCCTCAGGTGCAGGGCGTCATCGACCGCGTCAAGGGCTGCAAATCCGCACTCGAAAAATTTCCGAATATCAAGGTCTTGGCTGACCAGCAGGCGGACTCTTCGCGCGAGCAGGGCTTCGCCGTCATGCAGACCCTCATGCAGCAGAATGCCGACATCAACGGCGTCTTCGCCATCAGCGATCCGATGGCGATCGGCGCGGATCTGGCAGCGCGCCAGGCCAATGCGAAGGGCCTCACTATCGTCGGCTTCGATGGAAGCCCCGAAATCGTCGCCACGCTGAAGGCCGATACGATGGTGATGGCCTCGGCAAGCCAGGACCCCTACGGGCTTGGTTACAAAGCTGCGGAAATCGGCTTCGAGATACTCTCCGGCAAGAAACCGGCGGACGCTCGCATCAAGGCGCCTACCGGCCTGGTGAGCCGCGAAACCGTCGGCGATTACGCGGGCTGGAAAAACTGATCATCCCCGCCGGGCGGTGTCGCCGCCTGGCCTCAATCGGAACGAAAAGGACATATCATGATCCGGACATTGAAGTCGGGCAGGACCGGGCAGGAAAAGGCCGCCGATGCCCATCAGGTGAAGGCGACCGTCGAGGCGATCATCGCTGAGATCGAGGCGCGCGGGGACGCGGCCGTCGCCGAATTGTCTGAGAAGTTCGATAAATGGAAGCCGGCGACGTTTCGGCTAATGCAGGCGGAAATCGACGCCTGTTTTGCCGAACTGAGTGCCGGCGAGATTGAGGACATCAAGTTCGCCCAGGCTCAGGTGCGGCGTTTCGCCGAACATCAGCGCGCCAGCATCCGAGATCTTGAGGTTGAAACGCTTCCCGGTGTCATTCTCGGCCATCGCAACATCCCAATGAGCTCCGTGGGTTGCTACGTGCCGGGCGGCAAATATCCGCTGGTCGCCTCGGCGCATATGGGCATCATCACCGCGAAGGTCGCCGGCGTCAGCCGCGTCGTGGCCATGACGCCGCCGTTCGATGGCCGGCCGGCACCAGCGGTCATCGTTGCTATGGCACTTGCCGGTGCGGACGAGATCCATATCCTCGGTGGTGTCCAGGCAGTGGCGGCCATGGCGCTCGGTACAGAAACGATCGCGCCCGTCGACTTTATCGTCGGCCCGGGCAACGCCTATGTCGCTGAAGCCAAGCGGCAGCTTTTCGGCCGGGTCGGCATCGATCTGCTGGCCGGCCCCACGGAGACGTTGATCATCGCCGATGAGACGGTCGATGGCGAACTCTGCGCCACCGATCTCTTGGGGCAGGCCGAGCATGGGTCGAATTCGCCCGCCGTGCTGCTCACTAATTCCGAAAAGCTCGCGCGCGACACCATGGCAGAGATCGACCGGCTGCTCGATATACTTCCGACGGCCGTGCTGGCGCGGCGGTCATGGAAAGACTATGGGCAGGTCATCCTCTGCGACACCTTGGCGGAAATGGTTGCCGAGGCCGATCGTATCGCCTCCGAGCATGTGCAGGTCATGACGACCGATCCGGACCACTTTCTCCAACACTTGACGAATTACGGTGCGCTCTTCCTCGGCCCCCGCACCAATGTCGCCTATGGCGACAAGGTCATCGGTACCAACCACACGCTGCCGACGCTTGGTGCGGCCCGCTATACGGGCGGGTTGTGGGTCGGGAAATTCCTCAAGACCTGCACCTATCAAAAGGTCCTGACAGACGAAGCGTCGGCGCTGGTCGGCGAATATTGCTCGCGGCTCTGCGTGCTGGAAGGTTTCCTTGGTCATGCCGAACAGGCCAATGTCCGAGTTCGGCGCTATGGGGGACGCAATGTCGGCTACGCGCAGGCGGCCGAATGACAGCCGCCCTGGCGCTACCCTCGATGCCGTCTCTAGACCTGGACGGAAGGCGTGCGCTGGTGACCGGCGCAGGTCGCGGCATCGGTGTCGCATTGGCGGCGGCGCTGGTTGGGGCCGGCGCGGAGACCTGGCTCGCAGCTAGAACCGCTGGCGAGGTGGATGATGTTGCCGCCCGGCTTCGCGCGAAGGGTGGCAGCGCGCACGCCCTTCCGATGGATGTCACCGATTTAGACGGCTGCGAGCGCCTGCTGGAGGCGCTGCCGCCCTTCGACATCCTGGTCAACAATGCGGGCGCCAACAGGCCCAAGCCCATGACCGGAGTGACCGTAGACGACTACGACGCAGTCTTCGATCTCAATGTACGCGCGACCTATTTTATCTCTCGCCACGTTGCCGGGCGGATGATTGCGGAGGGCGTCCGGGGCTCGATTATCCATATCGGGTCGCAAATGGGTCATGTCGGGGCCGCGAACCGTACGCTCTACTGCGCCTCGAAGCACGCCGTCGAGGGTTTGAACAAGGCCATGGCCGTCGAACTGGCGCCGTATGGCATTCGGGTCAATACCATCGCGCCGACCTTCATTGATACCCCCATGACTCGGCCGTTTTTCGAGGATGAGGCATTTCGAAGCGCGATCATGTCCAAAATCAAGCTCGGCCGGCTCGGCAAAGCCGAAGATCTCATGGGCGCGGTCGTCTTTCTTGCCTCCGATGCGGCTGCGATGATGACAGGCGCCTCGCTGATCATCGATGGGGGCTGGACGGCGGAATAGCGTGGCGCCGCAACTGATCGATGGCAAGTGCGGCCACCGCCAGAAGTTCGGCCTCGCCGGCACCGTCGCGGGCCTGAACGGACATGCCCTGGATCATGGCGCCGACAAACCGGCCAAGCGCTTTGATGTCGGTCTCCGGCAAAAGCTGCCCATCCGCCACGCCTTTTGCCAGGCGATCGCGGACACGTTGCAGCGTCTGGCCGCGCAACGACGCGACATGGTCAGCGATGTCCTGGTTTTCCACCGCGCAGGTCAGTGTGGCGGTTGATATCATGCAGCCATGCGGCATGCCCGGGCGGGTAAATTCCCGGGCCGAACTTTCGAGGAAGAGACGAAAGGCTTCTATCACATCCGGGGCCTCGAAAGGCGAAGGCGCAACCATGGTGCCCAGTCCGTTTCCGTAAAACGCAAGGCTCTCGCGGTAGAGCTCGGCCTTGGAGCGGAATGCCGCGTAGAGGCTCTGCGGCGTAATTCCCAGCGCAGCCGTCAGGTCGGCGATCGACGTGCCTTCATAGCCCAGGCGCCAGAAGGTGAGCGTTGCCGCCTTCAACGCCTCGTCGCGATCGAAGGCGCGGGGGCGGCCACGGGGTTTTTTGGGTTCCAGTTTATTTATCATAATGTTCACTCTAGAAATATGGTTCGACTGGATATAAGGAGTGGTCATTGTGATTATATGAGGAGCGCAATGATGAGTCTTCTTAAATCCGAAAGCATTGATGGACTTTCGTCACGGCTGAACTGCGTTCTTGAGACCGCAATCGCGGAGTATCGGATCGTCGGCGGCGTGATACTGGTCATGCTGGATGGTGAACTCGTCTACGGACGCGCCGCCGGCCTTTCCGACCGGGAGGAGGGCAAGGCCATGGCCGAGGACGCAATTTTCCGTCTGGCGTCCATCACCAAGCCGATCGTTTCGACCGTCATCATGCGGCTCGTTGAACAGGGCATCCTAAATCTCGATGATACCGTCACGCGCTGGTTACCCGATTTCCAGCCGCGTCTACAGGATGGCACCACCCCAACAATTTCTATCCGCCAACTGCTGACCCACACCGCGGGTCTCAGCTATCGGTTCCTGGAGCAGCCGGGCCATGCCTATCACCAACTGGATATTTCGGATGGCCTTGATCAGCCAGGGTTGTCGGTCGAGGACAATCTTGCTCGTCTCGTCCAAGCGCCCCTGGCCTTTAGACCAGGAAGCAGCTGGCGCTATTCGCTATCAATCGACGTCCTCGGCGCGGTCGCCGAGGTGGCCACAGGAATGTCGCTTGGCGAGTTGGTTGAGCAGTTCGTCACTCTGCCCCTTTCTATGAAGGACACGGGCTTCGTGGTAGCCGATCACACAAGACTGGTGACGCCTTACGCTGATGGTGCCGCCGAGCCGGCTCGCATGACGGATGGCGTCCTGGTTCCGCTCTACGATGGACGATGCAGTTTTGCACCGAGCAGAGCTCTCGATCCCGCCTCATATCAATCCGGTGGGGCGGGAATGGTCGGAACCGCGACCGATATAGTGACTTTCCTTGAAACCATCAGGCTAGGTGGCGAGCCGATCTTGCGATCTTCGACAGTGGATTTGATGATGTCCGACCATGTGGGGCTCAGGCGGCAACCCAAGGTCCGGGCTGGGGATTCGGATTGGGCTGGTCCGTGCTGTCGGACGGTGAACAAGCTGCCAGCCCCCAAGCCGAAGGATCGATCCAGTGGGGTGGCGCTTACGGACATTACTGGTTTGTGGACAGGAAGAACGGGCTATCGTTGGTTCAGCTTACCAATACGGCCTTCGAAGGAATGTCCGGCGCTTTTCCGTGGCAGGTGCGCAACGCCGTCTACGGGCCGGCGACTTAGGTCGCGAGATGCTCGCCGATAATTCGACAGAATTGGGTTGGCGGCGTCTGCTCTCATTAATCCTGCACTTGGGCGAGCATAGTGCGCTGCGCCTGGCATGCCACGCACATCGGTTGGAAGTAGCGGCTCAATCCGAGCCCACTGCGCATCGGAAACCAGAAGAAATCAGCCATATCAATCCCTCATCAATGAGGCACTGAACTACGACCGGCCAAAAATGGTAACGCGGTTATTGGGTCCGGACCCTAGGGACAGCTATCGACGCCGTCGCGCTGACGTCTGATGGGATGGCTCCGATTTTTAAGCGTGATATGGCTTGATGACGGTACTTTTAGAAGCGAATTGGGGTGTGTCGCCGGACGCCGAGAGGTGTACAAATCGTCCGATTGATCCCGATAGTTACTGAAACCACAGAAAAATTTTGGCGCCGATTTTCCCTTTGAAATCAAAAGCGTAGCATTTTAACAGGCCCGGCGTCGGAGCTTTCTCGCTGCCGGAAAAAATTTGCAAGCAATTTCAATTGGTTATATGCTGTTTGAACAATAGAGTGGGTTCTGACGCCTGTTGCGGCGAACTTGAAGCGATCAAGGCCGGAACGGAAGATGCGAGCGTCGCGCAATTTCCCGCGAAGATGGGGAGCTCGGCATCGCGACCGTGGTCAAGGCTATCCATGGTGACCCGGTAGACGCCAACGTCGACACCGGGGCGGGGCTTGTCACGCCGGATAACGTCGAGGATTTCGAATAATCCCGAAGAGCCCGACGGATTTCCGGCGGGCTCCTCCCAACGCTCTTGGACTTAAGGATCGGCGATAGACTTGCTTGTTATTTTTGACATGAGATATCGGAATTCGGTCGCTGCCCGCGGTCCCATGTTCTCGCGGTCATTTGAACCAGATAGGGCTTGATGCTCTCCTTAGCTTTGGCGGCATCGGCGTCGCGGTCGAGGTGCCCTTATGTGGAGCGATGAGCTTGAGCTCATTATACTTCGATATTTCCTCCCGGATTACCGCCGCTTGTCTGGCAATCCGATCTGGGCGAGATCGGCAATTTCCATCGGTGTCGGCATAGTAGCTCAGGGTTACGCCAGCTAGCTTGGGTCATCGTCGGTGGAATTGCCTGAGCTTTGTCCACCATTTTTCGGGCTTCATCATCCCGGCCAACGCGTGCAAGACCGATCGCCCTGGTGAGTTGCGCCATCGGTGATGCAAAGGTCTGAATCTCAAAGATAGCGACCGATTCTGCTGGTTTGCCCGCGACCTGCACGGCCCATGCTTTGGAAAGGTTGAGATTGCTGTTTCTTGGCGGGTCCATCGAGAGTGCCTTGTCGAGATTTTCCGCAGCCCGCGAGGGTTTTGCCAGCCGTCGTGAGAACTTCGCTCAGATCGCCGAACATCCGTGCGTCATGCGGTGCTTTGGAGATTGGAAACCCCGCTTCCCGCAGTGTGCCTTTGAAATCGCCTTCCTGGCTCAGGACAATGCAACAAGCCGACTGCTTATACGCTGTTCTAACGGCGACAGGTTGTCATGTGCCATAGCTTCGCGCACGAGGCGACCCGCACGGGAAGTGTCCCGTGCAAAGACTTGCGCCGCTTCGTCAAACCTTTTGGGTAAACCAGACTGCCGGTGTCCCGACCACTCCCCCGCTTTGCATCGCCTTTGCCAAGTCTTCGAGCTTGATGAACGCCTGAGCTGCTTTGAGCGTCGCGAATTCGTGCGTCACTGTGACGTCGTTTGGGTTATCGGTGGCTTGGTAAACTGCCTCAGCCGTAACACCGTTTGCCTTCTGGACCGACGAAAAAGCATCATAGACCCCTCGCCAAGTCTTATAATCAGAGACCACATGCCTCACAAATACCGTCGTCATGTCCTCCTCCTTCGTTGCGTTTTCAATTGCCGTTTCGGCGCTAATCATTTTGTTTGGATCGGACGGCAAAGTCGAACGCCTGCTGCGGAATTGTCCGTGCAGCGCACGGCTTGGACTTGTGGACTATATCGCGCCCTTCTCAATAAGGCATCGGCCGCGGAGCGCATCAACCTGCCAGCCCCGCCTTGCGAAGGCCCTCTACGCGGCGCTGAAAGTCCTCCGGGTATTGGAACGGAAGGACGCGGCGGCGGCGTTCAATAGAAAATGCGGGATTCAGCTGGAGTGCCTGCTCCCAGGCCCGTCGGCTTTCCTCAGGTCGTCCGAGGTGGCCATAGCAGGACGCGAGCAGGGCGTGGGCAATATCCGACTGAGGGTTTCGTGCGAGCCGCTCCTTGAGCGCGGTAACCGCTTGCTCATAATCGGCGAGGGAAAAGTGCGCATCGGCGAGAAATTGGAACAGGACGTCCGGGTAGTGCGGGTCCAACAGCATCGAAGCATCAAGCGTCTCGAGCGCGCCTTTAGGGTCGCCGGAAAATATCTGGATATGGGCCATCAACATGAGGAGGTCGATTGAGTTTGGCGAAAGCGCAAGTCCTCGTTGCGCCTCTGCCCGAGCGCGGTCAAGGTCCCGGCTCCACATGCAAGCCATACCCAATGCGAAGTGACCGTTGGGTTGTTGCTCGTCCATCGCCACCGCTTGCTGTGCGAGCTCCAGCCCGGTCCGGAGTGAATTCTCAGGATCGGTGCTCCAGGCGTTGATGTAGTCAAGTACATGGGTGAAGGCGATGAGGGCGCGGGCCGCCGCATATGCCGGATCGATAGCGATGGCGGCCCCTGCCAAGTTGCGCGCCGCGATGTTTCCGGGTCGGGTGCAAGCCAGGCTCTGCTCCCGGCCACGCAACAGGAATTCGTACGCCTCGACGTTTACCGCGCGCTCGCGGGCCAGCTGGTCCCGTTCGCCAGCCGTGAGCTTGAGCTTGAGGGCAGACACGATTTCCTGCGTGAGCTCGTCCTGAACGGCGAAAATGTCGGTGAGGTCGCGATCGAAGCGGCTGGCCCAAACATGTCCGCCGCTACTCGAATCGATCAATTGCGCTGTAACACGAACCCTGTTGCCCGCCTTGCGAACGCTGCCTTCCAACAGATAGCGGACGCCGAGCGCCTTGGCCATGTCCGGGACGGAGACCACCGCCTTCTTGTATACGAATGATGAGTTGCGAGCGATCACGTGCAACTCAGACAGCTTAGAGAGGTCTGTAATGATGTCTTCGCTTATACCGTCAGAGAAATATTCCTGCTCTGCGTCGCCGCTCATGTTGTTGAACGCAAGCACGGCGATTGAGGGTTTGTCAGGAATGGACGGCAACGCCGCACGTCCTCCCGACGCGTGGGTCTCCGCTGATGCCGCAGACTTCGGCTGGGCGGCAAGGCCAACGTGCAGCGAATAAACGCGGACCGGGTCGGTGATATTCTTGAGCTGCACTGCACCGCGGTCGTCGATCACAAGATCGAGCCTTGCCTTGACCTGCCAATACGCCGGTTCGGAGAGACAGATACTGCCTGGCTCGCAAATCCCTTCAAGGCGCGCGGCAATATTGACGCCGTCACCCATCAGATCCCCGTCGCTCTCCTCCACAACGTCGCCAAGATGGATACCGATGCGGAATTCAATACGGCGTTCGGGCGGCAGGCCTGCATTGCGCTCGACCATAGCATTTTGCACTTCGATCGCGCAGCGTACGGCGTCCACGACACTGCGGAACTCGACGAGGCTCCCGTCGCCGGTGCGCTTGACCACGCGGCCATGATGCACGGCGATTGTCGGATCGATCAAATCGCTGCGCAGGGTTCGCAACCTTGCCAGGATGCGATCCTCGTCGGCACCGGCGAGCCGACTGTAGCCGACCACGTCGGAGACCAGAATCGCTGCTATTTTCCGCATCTCGCCCATGTAGCGCCAGTCTCCCTTGGTACAGACTAGCATAAAGTCCCCGCCAACGCTTCCCACGCTCGATTTGGTTGCTAAGGTAGCACTTTAACAAGCCATCGGCCGCGGACCGCTTTGGCCAGGAGCGGAATAAGGCTGAATACCGCTCCCTTCTTAGTAAGGCCGACTTCCGTCTCACGCGTGTCGCGCCGACCGATTCGGCGGTTAGCGTAATAGAAGAGGTTCAGACCAGAAGGATCTGTCGCAATCTGCCTTAAGATTTTGTGCCCAATCAACAACCACTCCAATCGGCCTTTCCAAACGCGCATGCCCCATTGGTCTCGCCAATTGAGGCGAATGGCTAATATGTTCTAGGTATGTGCTCCTAAAGTTGCGTAACGGCTCGACTGGAACCGCACTCGAAACTTCAAGTGGTTCCTTATAGCAGCTTTTGGATCCGAATCCGTCAGTCCAATCAAACTTGGGTCGAAGTCTGCTCCTGGCGCGATTGAAATAAGGGCTTTGGTTTGGCACTTTTAGTTGGGACGATTTACGGGTAGGTGCAGTGAAGCGCCTGCCTTGTCGGCCGCCGCTCTTAGGCGCCTGTCT
>NZ_JAIQWW010000036.1 GCF_020164455.1 Phyllobacterium chamaecytisi | reverse complement strand
GTAGACGTCTCTCAGTCTCGGGCCGACGTTTGCACTGGCAGAGTCAGTGGTGCCAGATGGTTTCGATGTCCGTAAGGAGATTTTGCGGCAACGGTCCTGCGTCGGAAGCTGCAGCCGCTGCTGCCAGCTGTTCTGCTGAGGTGATTCCACCTAAAAGTGTCGTCACAGCCGTATTGCTGAGAATGAACCTGTAGGCGAGTTCGACGAGTTCGATATTTTCACGCACAGCCAGCGCTTGAAATTCCCGCGCCTTGTGCAGAACGCCTTTTGCCTCCAGCGCTTCGATATTCTTCGCACGTGCAAGCGGATGCGTTTGTTGCCCGCGCAATACAGCATCGGTCAGAACGCCGCCGGCAAGCGGGCTAAAGACCGCAACCCCGCAACCAGCTGCTTTGGCGACCTTGATGACGTCGCCGTAATCGGGTTTGACGCCGATGCTGCTCGAATAGGGGTAACCGGCGCTCGGGTTCAACAATGTGTAAGGCACGTTGATCATGTGGAAGAGGCCGGTATCAAGGAGTTGGCGCACCTCATCGATATCGTTGCCGCGACACACGAACCCCGCATGACGCGCCTTGCCCTTCCGAAGAATGGCGTCGACACCTTCCAGTACGCCACCTTGCCGATGATAGTCTTCAGTCCAAAGCGTGGCGTAGTACTTAGCTTCCATGACAGGCTTTGCGGCGACAGGCCCATTATGAATCTGCACGATATCGATTGTGTCGCGTTTGAGCCGGCGCAAACTTTCTTCGACTGACCGTTCGATATGTCCAGCTATATCATCAAGGTTCTCGGCACGGATCTCGACCTTGGTATTGATAACGGGATCAGCACCGAGTTCTTTCAGCACACGGCCGAGATTAACTTCAGCCGCGCCGGCGCCATAGTCAGGTGCATTATCGAAGTAGCTGATGCCGCATTCCAGGGCTCGCTCGACAACGCGCAATTGCTCGGCATATTCACCACTCACCATGAGACCGGCATTGCCGCCACAACCAAAACCGATTTCGGATATGCTCAGATCGGTCGATCCGACGCGGCGCTGTTTCATGTGTTACTCCAGATATGCATCGACAGCTGGTGAGAACCATCAGCCGCCTCGGATTTCTGATATTGCGGAGAGATTCAACTCTCGATGACCCGGGCCGACTGGAGGCTGCCACCGGGCGTAATCTCGCACAGGACGTGGCGGCTTTTCGAGACATCGATGCGCGCAACTATGTTCTGGCCCTCGAGCGGCACCGATGGCGTCAAGGTGACCGACCTGACAGTCATGGTCGGGACCTGATCGATCAGGTCCTTGAGGACAGCGTCGATGGCTTCGCGTGTAATTGGCATTTCAATCCTGCTCCAGCTCGAAAAGCCGCGCCGCCAATCTTCAAAGTATGGCGGCGCGGGCGCGATAGCCTAGGCGTGTTCGGTCACCGCTTGCCCGGCACGCTCGATGTCGTATTCCTCGATCTTGCGATGCAGATCCTTGACCGTTTCAATCAAAGGACCGTAGCGGTCGGCGTCGTCATTGGCAAAGCCCTTGTGGTAGTACTTGCGGAAGCCGTGTTTGATCAGCGTCTCGGGCTTGGAATAGTCGGGTGGTGAGCCAGTAGGGTGAATCATGTCCGGGCTCTTCCGGAAGAAATTCATCGGTTCGAGGCCCTGTTCAACGCGCTTGATCTGTTCATCGAGCTGACGGCGCAATACCACAATCGGGATGTCGGTACGGCCAAGCAGTTCCGTAGTCCGATCCGCTATCGGGCCTTGCGCAACCCAGACGATCGCATCCTGGGCGAGAACGTAGTCGAGGATCGGTTCACCCTTCTCGTCATGTGTCGGCGGAATATAATAGGGCACGACATCCTGTTTTGGGGCTTCGACTCCGGGCGGGGCCGAATAGGCCTGATAGCAGATGTGATAGGTGTGCGTATCGTCGATAGGCACGCGGATCTGATATTCGCTGCGCGTCGCGCCGGTCTTGCCCGTCTGTGTGTAGAATGGGAAAATCACGGTGGAATGCTCCTGATCCTTGTCGGAATCCGCACCAAGCGCCTTGGAATAGCGGATGCCCTTGCGGAATCCATGCTCGGTTTGATTGGCGTAGATTTCCTTGATCCCGACGCCCACACGTTTGCGTTGATGCAGCGTATGCATATTGTCGGAACTGCGATCCTCGAGTTGCCCCTTCTTCTCCAGCACATATTCGAACATGTGACCATGCGCCCAGGCACTATGTGTCGGGTCGCCAGTATTCTCCTGGCATTGCAGCCAATTGCAGTCGATGATGTTGATGCCGATCTGGCGAATGGCATTCGGCCATACCAGCAGATCCCATCGCGGTAGGTCCGGGGCCGGAAGCGGGCCCATATAGGCGAAGACCAGGCCGCCAAGTTCGCGCACCGGATAACCCTTGAGCTTCTGTTTGATCTCGGCTTGTGGAGCGCCTTCCATCGGCCGTTCGACGCAGCTGCCAGTCTCATTGTAGAGCCAGCCATGATAGGGGCAGCGCAATCCGCACTCGTCCGGAATGCCGAACTTCATATCGACATTGCGATGCAGGCAGCGATCGCCAATCAAACCCAGATTGCCGCTCTTGTCTTTGTAGAGTGTAAGGTCTTCGCCAAGGATGCGTACTTTCTTGACCGGATTTTCCAAAAGTTCAGCAAAAGGCGCGATCGGCAGCCAGTAGCGCCGCATCAGTTCACCGCCTGGCGTTCCGGGACCAACGCTGGTCAAGCGTTCATTCTGTTCTTTCGTGAGCATTTTCTTCTCCCAAGTTGCGGCAGCCGAGAGCCACTCCGTGTTGGCGCAATAGGTTCAGGTCCTGAACATTGCTTGCCGGACGGCGGGCCAGTTTCGAACCCTGTCTCTCCTAGTTTGTAATCATTATAAATGTTCTGTCAAGCGGATCATGTTCTGCTAGACAGAATATCGTTTGAATGCTAGGGTGATTGTCATGGATGGGTCGAGTGATGAAATGGATGTCGGTAGAGAGCGCGTTGAAGCAGTCGAACGCGCTATCGCGCTGCTGCAATGTTTCGAAGAGCCGGGTGAAGCCTTGACATTGTCGGTGCTTTCCCAGCGCTCGGGTCTGTACAAGAGCACAATCCTGCGGTTGGCAGGTTCGCTTTTGCATACGGGCTTCATGGATAAGGGCGCGGATGGACGTTATTTGCTTGGGCCTGAATTGCGCCGGCTTGGCGAACTGAGCCGCTCGAAATTCACGCTTGAAGCGCTTATCAGGCCGGTGCTGCGTCATCTGACCACGATCACTCAGGAAACCGCGTCGTTTTACGTGCGTGATGGCGATGAACGTGTCTGCCTTTACAGGGAAAATTCTCCACGCAGCGCGCGCCATCACCTGGAAGAGGGAACGCGGCATCCACTCGATCACGGCGCCGCCGGCGTGCTTCTCACTTGGTACGGTATGACGGCAGATTCCGAACGAGCGGTTGAGCTGCGAGAAACCGGTTCAATTGTATCGAAGGGCGGACGCGACGAGGATCTCGCCGCGGTCGCAGTGCCGATCGTCAACCGGCATGGCGAATTGATAGGATCCTTGTCGGTGTCTGGACTGATAAGCCGCTTCTCCGACGAGCGGATCAACTCGGCACGCAAACTACTGAAGGAATCCGCAGAGGCGCTCAAACCGCGCCTGCCGCGTCTTGATGAAATCAATCTGCGACGATCTGACGGCTGACGCCGCGATTTGGCCGCCAACGACGGGAGGGGGGCCACCGTCGGGATAAGGGAGAAGAAATTGGAAGCCGTTCCCACCAAAACGATGACAATGCGTCTGACCGGGATTCAGTACCTGGCGCATGAGACAAATCTCTATGAATTCGAGCCCATCGCTGGCGAGGCTATCCCTGCGGCCGGACCCGGAGCGCATATCGACATCCATTTGCCGAATGGGACGATCCGTCCCTATTCGCTCGTGCATTCGGGCACAGAAAATCGCTATACAATCGGAGTCAAACGCGATGCCTCCGGCCGTGGTGGCTCCGCTTGCCTTCATGATACGGTAAAAGTTGGATCGGTTCTAACGGTTGGCGTTCCACGCAACAATTTTCCATTGGTGGAAACCGCTGATCATACCGTCCTCATCGCCGGTGGCATCGGTATCACCCCGATCTGGTGCATGGCAGAGCGACTGAAGGAACTCGGCCGCAGTTTTGAATTGCACTATGCTTGCCGTGACCGCCGTGACGTTGCTTTTCCGAAGAAACTCGAAAAACTATCCGAGGCACGTATCCATATCGATACCGAAGCAGGAACCTTTCTTGATCTTGGCGCCATCATCGATCGGGCACCGACTAGTTCGCATCTCTATTGTTGTGGCCCGGCGCCTATGCTGGATGCTTTTGAGGCGAATACGAGAGACCTTGATCCCGGCCGTGTTCATCTGGAGCGCTTTGCTCCTGTCGAAGAAGTCTCACGCGAGGGGGGCTTTGTCGTCATGCTCGAGAAATCGGGCCGGGAATTCGTGATTCCTGAGGGAAAATCGATCCTTGAGGTGCTGCGCGATGCCGGGCTGGATGTGGATTTCTCGTGCGAGCAAGGCATCTGCGGTGCTTGCCAAGTGCAGGTGGTTGAGGGCGAGCCCGATCATCGCGACATGTTTCTCTCGGATGAAGAAAAAGCTGAAGGCGGCATGATGATCTGTTGCTCCGGCTCCAAGACGCCGCGTCTGACCCTGGCCCTTTGATCGGTATTTCCATTAACTGCACAACATGCCTGCTGCGTGAAAGCACTGGCCGAGGACCGAAATTCATACACACTTATAACGGAGGATACTAAATGGCAGACCACCTGAAGCAACGATTGATCGAGGCAGGCCTCGTCCTTGACGCACACAATCTTGGCGATTTTACACGTGGTCATGTCTCAGTGCGCAATCCATCGGATCCTTCGATATTCTTCATGAAGCCTCATAGCTTGGGGTTTGAAGAGATAACGATGGAGAACATCGTTATCTGCAATCTGGAGGGTGAGAAAATCGGCGGCGGTGGGAAGCGGCACAGTGAAGTATTTATCCATTCGGAAATCTTCAAAATCCGGCCCGATCTCAATTCGGTCATTCACGCACATCCGAAATATGCCGTTGCGTTATCCTCGACGCGCAGGCCATGGCGGGCGTGTTCGCAGGCAAGTGCGAGCTTTGACGGCGTCGGCTACTATGACGACACGATAAATTTGATACGGAGCCAGGAGACCGGCCGGGGTGTCGCCGAGGCCTTGGGGAACTACAAGGCGGTGCTGATGCGGGGCCATGGCGTCGCAGTTGCCGGAAATTCTATTGAAGAGGCCGTGGTTCGTACGATAATGCTTGAGAACGCATGTGAGGATCAGGTTATTTTGCAGTCTCTGGGAGGAGATCTCGTAGAATTCGATAAAGAGGACGTAGATAGGCTTTGCCGCACTCTCGACCGGCCGGAACAATATATTGTAAATTTCGACTATCTCGCGCGAAAGGCAAAGCGCGGTTTGGCGGCTTAAGAACTTGAATGAGGTGACGCTATCAATCTGAAACAGCTCAGTAATTTCATCAAGTCGGTTGAAACCGGCAATATGACGAAAGCTGCTGAACGGCTGAATGTCTCTCAAACCGCGCTTGGTCTGCAGATCCGCAATCTCGAGACCATGCTCGGTGTTGAGCTTCTCGTACGCCATTCGCGTGGGATAACCACGACCGAGGCGGGTCGCCTGCTGTTCGATCGCGGCGTTGCAATCATGCGCCTGGTGGAAGAAGCCAAGAGGGATGTGTCCGCGTTTCGCATGTCCGCTCTGGAAAATATCTCTATCGGCGTCACACCAAGCATCATGCGGCTTGTGGGGGCTGACTTCCTTGTCTCGGCCATGTCCGAACTCCCGGGCGTATCGGTGAGGCTGGTCGAGGAACTGAGCTTTGTGCTTGTTGACCTCCTGCTGCGGGATGAGATTGATCTTGCGCTTGCCTATGATGTCACCGAAAGCATCACCTCGATGCGGACCGCCCTGATGAAGGAAGATCTATTTTTCATCACTGCGCCCGGCAGCGCTTTCCCGCGTGGAGGCGTGAAGTTCAAAGATGCCGTGGCTTCGAATTTGGCACTTCCGAGCGACCGTGACAATGTTTGGCGTGCCGTTCATAGGGCCGCGAAGTTATCAACGGTACCCGTCAATGTGCGCTTCACCATCCAGTCGCTCGAGACGATCAAAACGTTGGTTGAACGGGGCGTCGCGACGAGTATCGTTCCATACGGCGTGGCTGCAGAAGAAATCGCAAGGGGTGCGATCGAGGCACACACGATCGAAGGACCGGAGCTGGTCCGGACACTGTATCTTGCTGAATCGCCAAATCGTATGGCGATTCAGCAGGAAGGCGCGCTACGCGATTTTATCGATATGCTGGTCGATACGCTCGCTGATCGCATAGGGCCACATGCCACGGTGATTGGCCGCTGCGGGACTGCAGGGCAATCTTCGGCCGCCCTCGAATAGTCGAAAGCGGCCAATTCCATCAGTCTGCCTCGCCGCGGACGACGATTTTCTGGTAAAGCGGTTCCCATTTCTTTGAGTTGTCGAGTTTCTCTGCCGGATCGGCAATCTTGAGCGCAATACCCTTCAAAGGTGATTCAACTTTTGTCGAGGTTGGGACATAGTTCAATTGCTTCAGAATGGGTTGACCCTCCGTCAGCATGTAGTCTTCAAAGAGTGCTGCTGCGTTGGGGTGAGGCGCGGTCTTGATGACTCCGATTCCGTTTGCACGCGCGATGGCAGGCTCAAGTGCAAACCAGTCGATGGGTGCTCCCTCTTTCTTTGCCTGTTCAGGCATATAATTATAGAGCGTAAGTCCTATCGGTACTTCGCCCGCTGCGACAAGTGTGTTCAACAGCGAGTGACCCTTGCGAATTGACAAGCCGTTGCCGGCAACAAGATCGCGAAAATATTTCAAGCCCTTTTCTTCGCCCATGTTTTGAACGACCGTCGTGAACCAGTCGATGTCTTCCACTTCGAAGCCGAGCTTGCCCTTCCACTTCGGGTCGAGAAGATCTTCATAAGTTTTTGGAAGTTCTTCCTTCTTGACGAGGTTGGTATTGTAGCCCTGCACGAACACCGACAAAAGCGTGCTCACCCACTCCTTGTGTTCAGGTACCGTCCCCGGCAGCAGATCGGCAAAATAGGGAGATTCGACTGGCTGGAACATACCCTCGCGGTGCAGTGCTTCCATTTCGGGTGCGCTGATGTGGACTGAATCAACTGTATTGCGGCCGGCCTTCTGCTCCTGGATGACCCGCTGCAACACCGTGTCGCCGCTCGCACGCCAAGGAACGACCTTGATGCCATATTTCTCCTCGAAGGGGCTGATCAGTGGCTGCAGATCGTTCTGCGCAATTGATGTATAAAGCGTCAGCGTACCTTCTGCTTTTGCGGCTTCGACGAGTTTGTTCTCGCGGCCCGCGTCCTTGGAAAGGAGCAAGGCATTGTCGGCTGCAAAGACTGGCACGCCAAATGCCGAAAGCGCGAAGGCTGCAGCGCCTGCGAGCATCAATAGGCGGCGTTGTAAATTCATGATTTCCTCCTCCAATTTTCCCCACAAGCTGACCAACCGGCTCCTCCACTGGATAGTCGGCAGCTTGAATTTTATGACTGAATTTTCAGGGCGGTTTCGCTCAGGGCGAATATTTACCTGCCAGTCTTCCTGACTGTACACGCGACCGGCGGCAGCTTGAACATCAAAAAGCTGCGAGCTCTCCCATGAAAATACTCTTGGATAGAGAGAGTGTGTTGATCTACGCCAGCTAAAAAGCGATCGGTCGCAACGTCGACGTGGGCAACAGGAAACACGGTAGGAACTGGCATGAGCAATCTGCGTTTGACGATGGGCTGTTGGGATTACGATCGTACACGCAGTGTGATGGACGGGTCGATCCGTCCCGATGGTATCGATCTGACTTGCCTTAGCCTACCCGTCGAGGAAACCTTCTTTCGCATGCTCCGGTACAAGGAGTTTGATGTCGCCGAGATGTCACTTTCCTCCTACGTGGTTTCGCTGTTCAAGGAGGAGCGACCGTTCATTGCCATCCCATTCTTTCCGTCGCGATTTTTCCGGCACTCTTCGATCTACGTTAACGCCAATTCCGGTATTCGCGAGCCGAGGGATCTCATCGGGAAGCGTGTAGGCTGCCCTGAATATCAGATGACGGCGCCAGCATGGATCCGAGGCATACTCTCTGACGAGTTCGGTGTGCCGGTGGACAGCGTCACTTATCGGACCGGCGGCGAAGAATCGCCCAATCGCAGCGAAAAACTAAAACTCTCGTTGCCCGATAATATCAAGGTCGAACCAATCGGCCCAGGGCAGACCCTCGCAGCCATGCTGCGAGATGGTGAGATCGATGCACTTTATACGGCCCGGAAGCCCTCAACCTTCGAGGGGAAAAACGGTACCGTGAAACGTCTCTTCGACAATTATGTCAGCGTCGAACGCGAGTACTTTTCCCGCACCGGAATTTTCCCGATCATGCACACCTTTGTGATCAGACGTGAGGTATATGAGAAGAACCGCTGGGTTGCCCAATCCATCTTCAAGGCGCTCAATGCATCTCAGCAAAAAACCTATCGCGATCTCCAGGAAACGGCGGCTCTAAAGACAATGTTACCTTGGGCCGTTGCTCACTACGAAGAGACTGAGAGCGAGATGGGTGCAGATTTCTGGCCCAATGGCTTCGAAAAGAACAAGAAGACCTTGGACGTCTTCCTCAGATATTCATACGAACAGGGCCTTTCGCGCCGTCAATTAAAGGCCGAGGAATTGTTCGCGCCTGAAACGCTCGAGGCTTTCGTGATTTGATCTAAATCGTAAAAAGAAGAGTCGTGCCAAACGACCGCATAAAAGGGAGGAACCAATGGCAGTAACGACACCGGACGGTAGCACCGTACATACCTCGCTTGGCCAAGGCTGGGGCCGTTCATTCGACATGAAATGGGTGATCATCGGATTATGCATTGTTGTCGTGGCTTGGCTCGCGCTCATTCCACTCGGTTTCTTGATCTGGCAGAGTTTCGCGTCGACGTCGACTGCGCAGGTTCCCGCGGTATTTACACTAGAAAATTACGCCACAGCATTCGGCACCACCGATTCACTCGGGCTTATGTTCAACTCTTTAAAATTCGCATTCGGGACGGCTGCATTTGCGCTCGTGCTTGGAACATTTTTTGCTTGGGTCAACGAGCGTACCAATACGCCCTTCAAATCCTTGTTCTTCGCAATGTCCATCGTTCCATTGATCATCCCGGGCATTCTGTTCACCGTTTCCTGGATTATGCTGGCAAGCCCGCAAATCGGTATTTTCAATCAGATATTCAGGGACTGGTTTGGCCTCGCGACACCGCTGTTCAACATCTATTCGCTGACGGGCATGATATGGGTTGATGGCCTGCATTATGCGCCGATCGCCTTTCTGCTGGTCACGGCAGCTTTCCGATCGATGGATCCGTCGCTTGAAGAGTCTGCCTTGATGAGCGGTGCTTCCGTCGTACAGGTGGCTTTCAAGATCACGCTTAAATTGGCCTGGCCGGCAATCCTTGCGGCGTTTCTCATTCTATTCGTCAGGGGCATCGAGTCGTTTGAAGTGCCCGCACTGCTCGGTTTGCCCGTTGGACTGCGCGTTTATACGTCCGCGATCTATGACGCAGTTCATAGCTATCCGAGCGATATCGGTCTTGCTTCCGCCTATGCGATGGCGTTGCTGCTGGTCACGTCGCTTGGCATCTACTATCAATCGCGACTGTCCAGCCAAGGTTCGAGGTTTTCCACCGTCACCGGCAAGGGGTTCCGGCCTCGCGTGTCGGATATCGGCCGCTGGCGTTACGCCGCAGCCGGCATTTTCATTCTTTACTGCATCTTTGTGGTTGCTCTGCCATTTCTGGTGCTTTTCTGGGCTTCGCTGCAAAAATACTACGCAGCGCCATCGTGGGCGGCGTTGCACAATCTTTCCTTTGCCGCCTATGGCAAGGTGTTGGCATATCCCGGCTTCTATGGTGTGGTCTGGAACAGCGCGAAGCTCGCTATCGGCGGTGCTACGGTCGTGATGCTTTTGACCTCGGTCATTTGCTGGATCACCATCAAGACAAAGATCCCTGGCCGCTGGGTACTCGACATGCTGGCGTCATTGCCGCTGGTGTTTCCCGGCATCGTCCTCGGCCTTTCGCTCATGATCTTTTATCTCAACTTCGACATCGGCATTTATGGCACGCTGTGGATCATGCTGATGGCGTATGTGATCAAGTTCCTGCCTTATGGAATGCGCTACAACAGCACCTCAATGATCCAGATTCATAAGGAACTGGAAGAATCTGCGGCTATGAGCGGTGCCTCCTGGTTTACGATCTTCCGGCGGATCGTTCTTCCGCTGTTGAAGCCGGGCCTGATGGCGGGCTGGATCTACATAATCGTCGTGTCGGTACGTGAATTGTCCAGCTCGATCCTGCTTTACAGCCCCGGCAATGAAGTCATCTCGATCATGATCTGGGAGTTCTGGCAGAACGGCCAGTACATCGAGTTGTCGGCCTTCGGCGTCATGATGATTACCGCGCTCTTTTGCTTCCTGATGGTCGTGCAGACGCTGTCGAAGCGCTTCGGCGTCAAGGACGTTTGATATAATTGGGAGGAAACCATGTTATCAGTTGAAAATCTTAGCACGACCTATCAGGCGCCAGGCGCCAAGCCTGTGCTTGCTGCAAGCAATATAAATTTCTCTGTTCCAACCGGGCGACTCTTTACTCTGCTTGGGCCAAGCGGTTGCGGCAAGACTACGACATTACGGTCAATTGCAGGACTGGAGCGTCCTTCAAAGGGTGTTATCAAGGCCCATGATACGGTGGTCTACTCCTCGGCCGGCAATATCTTCGTAGCACCGAACCATCGGCAATTCGGCATGGTCTTCCAATCCTATGCCATCTGGCCGCATATGACGGTCTTCCAGAATGCGGCTTTTCCGTTGCAGGTGCAGAAAAAGCGCCTGTCGGGCAAGGACATCCGCGACAAGGTCATGAAAGTATTGGCCGCGGTATCTCTCGATCATGTCGAGGAGCGGGAAGCAACACGATTGTCGGGTGGTCAGCAGCAGCGGCTTGCACTGGCGCGCGCATTGGTCATGGAACCAAGATTGCTGCTACTCGATGAGCCTCTGTCAAATCTCGATGCCAAGTTACGTGACAAGATGCGGTTCGAGCTGAAAAAGATGCAGCGCGAGCTTGGCCTGACCACGATCTACGTTACGCACGATCAGAGCGAAGCGTTGGCGCTTTCCCACGAAATCGCTGTCATGAACGAAGGCAAGATCGTCCAGATTGGATCGCCGCGCGATATTTACGAGCGCCCGGCAAATACCTTTGTCGCCGATTTCATTGGTACCACCAATTTTGTCGAGGGTATTGTACGTGGCGGGACGGACGATAGGCTGGTCGTAGACACTCGAATTGGCCAGCTCAATGTCAATGCACAACCTGGAGTTTCGATTGGCGCCAACGTATCGTTGTCGATCCGGCCGGAGGATGTCCATCTGTCAGACACCGCCCCGGCACCGTCGTCGAACTCGCTGTTTATCGGTACTGTGAGGGCCAAGGTGTTTCTCGGCGAATGCCAGGATTTCAAGATCGACGTGAACGAAACACAGCTTCTGGCTCGGGCTCACCCTTCAGTTCGTACGCTGGTCGGGGAACAGATCCATATTGCGATCGATCCCGAGAAGTGCACACTTCTGGCGGCTTGAGAGATGGTTGAAGGCAGTCGTCGCGACAACGGTGGCGACTGCGTTTAATTTTGTGCCACAGCGTTGGAAATTATACGCGAGCAAAGCACGACTTGTTCGGCTATCCGCTGTACCTTGTCCGGGGTCATTTGGGACTCGCGCACCGTAAGGCTGAGACTGCCGAGAACGTCATGTTCACCATCGAACACCGGGGCTGCAATACCCGCCGCTCCAAGTGTGACTTCCCCCGTCGTGACAACCCAACCCTGCTGGCGATGCACTTTCAAGTTTGCTTTGACCTCAGCAAGAGATTCGCCAAAACCCGCCGCGCCAAATTCCTCTGGAATTCGATTGTAGAGCCTACTTAGCTGATACGCCGGAATATAGGCAAGGATTGCGACAGAGGCAGCGCCAAGAAGCAGCGGGCGGACGCGTCCACGATCGTAATTACTCTGCAAAGTTTCAGTGCCGCGTTCCTGATGGATACACAGAACATGTTCGCGGTACTTCCGGCATAGCAGGGCAATCCCGGAAAACTGGCTGGCAAGCTCTTCCATGACGGGACGTGCTGCACGGATTAGCGGATCGCCCGACCTGATCTTGTAGTCGAGTTCAATGATGCGCGAGCCCAGAACGTAACCGAGGCCGGGCAGGGAAGACAGGAGGCCGGCGTCGGTCAGCGCTTTCAGATAGCGATAGAGCGTGGAGCGCGTATAGCCGACGCGAGCGTGTATTTCATCGAAAGTCAGCGCCACGTAATTCTCGTCGCTGTCGAAGAGATCGAGAATTCCCAGCATACGCTCGTGACTCTGCAAAGATTTCTCCCTGATGCAACGGAATCAGCCTAGTGGCTCACCAACAGCCGAGATTTAGACCGGGGTTAAAGGGAACACAACTCCATCGAATTGATGTCAATGTCCTGTCGCCAAGGCCGCCAGGCTTGCAATATCTTCCGGTAGGCGATTACCGCGCCACACGACGTGCATGTCTGGCCTCACCAGAATGAGATCGTATCCATAGATATCACGGGCTTTGCCGACCGTTATATCGAGGATCTCAAACGGTGCGCCGAGCGATTTGAACTCTTGCTGCAGGGCGCTTGTTTCTGCCGAGGATCCGCCGAGCCGGAGCAGTGCATAGCCTCGACCGATGCGATCCTGAACTGCGTCACCTTCACCAATCCAGATGTGTGGTAAACGAGCTCCGGGCCACGTGGTGGGGTTGTACTCGCGGAAGAGGTGCTCAGGCCCACCGGGCTCATCCCAAATGACGGGCGAACCGACATAGCGGTATCCGAGTTCAGCCCCGATCATTTCATTGGTCTTGCGCTGTTCGACATCGGCGACGCGGGTCAGGTTATCACGTGTGTGCTGGCCTTCCGGCGTATCGTCAGCAATGTCCGGGCGATATTGCGAACGCCATTTACGGCGCCCTTGCGATGCGTAGCGCGATGCGCCGACATTCCGGTCACCGATCTGCCGGCGTTCGATTTCGTAAGAACGCAGCAGGTTGGGACCGCCCCAGCCTTGAAGGGTCGCTGCGAGTTTCCAACCAAGATCGACAGCATCGCCGACGCCGGTATTCATGCCGAGGCCGCCCGTCGGGATGACGAGATGAGCCGAGTCACCAGCCAAAAATATCCTCCCCGCACCATAGCGATCCGCAAGCAGGAGGTTTTGTTTCCACTGACCGACATAAAGCATTTCATAGTTGACCGGCACACCGACCGCCTTTTCGAACTGCTGCGCCATGTCTTCATCGCGTTCGACAACGGCATGCAATGTCCAGTGTTTGGTGGAATCCTGCATGATGAGGAAGGTCGCTTGACCATCCGCGACGTGATAGTGCCGACCTTTGCCTGGACCGCCGGAGATTGGAATGCGATCATATAGGTCTTCACTGTAATAGAGCGCCTGCCGCAAGTGCAGGAGGTTGCCTTCGCCGCGCAGCTTGATTCCGAGCTGCTTGCGCACCGGGCTGGCTCCTCCGTCACAGCCGACGAGATATTTCGCGCGAATCTGTTCGATGTTGCCGCTCAAATCGATAGTTTTTGCCGTCACACCCTGTTCGTCCTGCTCGCAGGATACGAATTCGCATCCATAGCGCACAGTCACTGACGGGAGCGTTTCGGCAACGGATTTCAGCAGAGGTTCGAGCGTGTATTGTGAGATAAGCTGATAGGCTTCGAGCGGCAGACTGGCATCCGGACTCTTCTCTATCTGCTCAAGTGACTCCGTGACAGATGGATAAGGCAATTGCAGCAGCGGGTGCTGGTTCATCGCCAGAACGATAAACACGTCCATGGGTACATCAGCGTCCAGACCCGCTGCTCGTATCTTTTGCGAGAGGCCCATCCTGCGAAAAATTTCCATCGTCCGCGCGTTGCATCGTTCCATTTTCGGCAGAAACTGAGGTGCTTCCTTTTGCTCGATAAGCGTGCATTTCACGCCGCGCTGGCCGAGATCGATGGCCAAGGTAAGGCCGACCGGACCGGCGCCAACGATAAGGACATCTGTATCTGTCATGTCAGGTCACTCATGTTATCGCCGGAACGTGCGTACGCGTCGACGTGAATTGAACGGAAAAGCGGCGGACGACATCGTCGCGCTGCTCACCATTCTTTTTATCGTCAGGCGGAAATTCCCGTCAATCGCTAATTTACAAAAATCTCGTAATGTGGGATAAAATTTTACATTGCAAGGCGCGCGACCCGCCCTTTGCTGAACCGATTCATAGATGACACCTGCTTGGAGCGGGTGGTACAAACGTAGTTGCGGAGGATAAAGAGTGACAAAAAAGGTCGAGCTGACCCTGGCATGTGGTGACTATGAGATCGTCAGGGCTTTGCGGGAAGGTCAGGTCAAGCCGGATGGCATAGAACTGACGATACTAACCGAAATGGATTCGACGACGCGCCACTGGCGCTTTCTCCGAAATGGCGAATTCGATGTCGCAGAGGTTTCCCTTTCGTCTTACGTCACAGCCCGTGGCCGTGACCTGCCATTCAATGCAATCCCGGTGTTTCTCCACCGGCGCTTCAGGCATGGCTTTATCTTCGTCAACAGCAAAAGCGGCATTCGCGAACCGAAGGACCTGATTGGCCGGCGTGTGGGGGTCAAGAATTATCTGGTGACAGCAACGTTGTGGCTGCGTGGCATTCTCGAAAGCGAATATGGCGTGCCGCACCGATCGATCGAATGGTTTGCTGAACTCGACGAAGATGTTGATTTCACACCGCCCGCGGGCTTGAAGTTGACCCGCCTGCCTGATGATAAATCCGTCGAAAAAATGCTACTCGACGGTGAAATCGATGCATTGCTGCATCCGGATCTGATAGACGCCATCGTTGAGAAAGATTCGCGGGTAGGGCGTCTCTTCCCTGACTACAAGCAGGACGAGATCGCGTATTACAAAAGAACCGGCATTTTCCCGATCATGCATGTCATGGGAATACGACCGGAAATTGTTGAGCGTCACCCTTGGGTGCCTATCAACCTGTTTCAGGCCTTCAACGAGGCCAAGCGCCTTGCCATGCAGAGGATGGAAAATCCGCGTGTTGTGCCTCTGGCATGGTATCGCGAGGCTTGGGAGGAGCAGATTGACATTCTTGGTGACGATCCTTGGGCCTATGGCCTAGGCGAGCGCAACCGGCACAATCTCGAAACCGTTATTGGCTATGCTCATCAGCAAGGTTTGATCGACCGTGAGATCCCATTGGAGGAGTTATTCCTCGATGTCGGACAAGGACGAAAGCGCGGGGAGAAATATCGCGTTTAATAGGGTCGATGCCCCTGTTAAACATCGCTCCTCAGTCCAGAATATTCTCATAGTATGCGATTCATATTAGCGGCAGGTCTGGATTTCGCCAGCCGAGTTCGCCGCCCTCAATAATTCGCATAACAAGCGGGCGGATCAGCGCTTCAAGCAAGTGGGCGGTGTTCGCGGACAATGATTGGTGAAGGACAAGCGCGACGGTCCGCTCCAGTTGAGGGTCCGTGATGCGGCGCGCCGTGACACGCTGTTCGCGTATCTCATCCAGAAACAGGCCGTATGGCACGATGGTGCTGCGGCCGTGATGCATAATGATTTCGCGCTTCACATTGGCAGGTTCCACCTCGATCAAGTCTAGCTTGGTCTGCCGGCTTGTCGCGATCTCATCGATCAGCCGTCTGATCGGTCGGACCTTTCCGTCAAGCACTAAGGGAAACTCCGACAGCCTGTCGAATGGCACGGTGTTGTCCGTGTTGGACGCTACCCCGTTCGAGCCGACAAGATAGAGGTATTCCTTATAGAGAGGAACGACGCGAATATGCGGTAAATCTGGCGGGTCATAGCATAGCGCCGCATCCAGTTCCTCCCGTGTCATGGCATCGATGAGCTCGTCGCTCATCCCTTGCTGAACAACAATGTGCAGAACATCTCCGGCTCCCGCCGCCAGCGGCAACAGTTCTGGCAGCAGGGCACGGCCGGGTGTTGGTGCAACGCCCAATGAGATGCGCTTGCTGTTGGGTTTGCCAAAATGCGCGACAGAGCGCTCTGCTTCCGCGAAGGCCTCCAATGCTTTGGTCCCCGTCTCGATCAGAGTCCGCCCTGCCTCCGTGGTGCGCACGCCCCGCGAGTGCCGCTGGAGCAAGATCACGCCGAGTTCATCCTCGAGAAGCTTCAATTGATATCCCAGCGCAGGTTGGGACACGTTGAGGATTCGGGCAGCGGCGGTGAAACTGCCGAGGCGTGCGACCGTGATAAAGTACCGAAGCTGACGAAGATTCATGCTGGTTCCCGAGCTATAAGCGTTACTTATAATACGCTTAAGCAAACGGTATTAGTCCCTAACCAACAGAGTTTCTAGTGTGACTCCACCATATCGAGGAGTTTCCTATGCAATATATCGACGCGTTTAATCATTTCTTTCCGAAAGCTCTTTGGAAGCGCATTCAGTCCCTTGAGGGCGCTGGCAAGGACATCGGCAAGCGGATGCAAGGCGTCCCATGCATCTATGATCTCGATACGCGTTTCCGGGTAATGGACGAATTCGAAAATTATACACAGATCATTTCACTCGGAATGCCACCGCTGGAGGCGATGGGTGATGGCCAGACAGCATTGGACCTAGCGCGGATTGGCAATGACGGCCAAGCCGAACTCGTCAGCAAATACCCTGATCGGTTCGCAGGCTTTGTCGCTGCATTGCCGATGGACACGCCGGAGGCTGCGGCCCGCGAAGCAGAACGTTCGTTTGCGGAACTCGGCGCGAACGGTGTACAGATACATTCCAACGTCAATGGTGCGCCACTTGACGAGGAACGTTTCTTTCAAATTTTCGAAGTCTGCGCGAAGCACGGCAAACCGGTCCTGCTGCATCCTTCGCGTAACGCTTCGATGCCCGACTATGCAACAGAGTCCAAGTCGAAGTATGAGATTTGGTGGACATTTGGCTGGCCTTACGAGACCAGTGCGGCGATGGCTCGTCTGGTATTTTCCGGCTTCATGGACCGTCTGCCCGAGCTCAAAGTCGTAGCCCATCACATGGGAGCGATGGTGCCATTTTTTGAAGGCCGCGTCGGGCCCGGTTGGGACCAACTTGGCAAGCGGACGAGTGACGAAGATCTTACGCTTGTGCTCAAGCGGCTGAAGAAACGTCCTCTCGACTATTTCAAGGACTTCTACGCCGATACCGCCGTTTTCGGCTCCAAGGCGGCTACGCTTTGCGGCTTGGAGTTTTACGGAAGCGATCGTGTGCTCTTCGCCTCGGATTCGCCCTTCGATCCCGAAAAGGGGCCGGGCTATATCCGCGATACGCTGCGGATTCTCAATTCGCTGGATCTCGGCAAGGAGGATATGGAGAAAATCTGCTTCCGCAACGCCCAGGCGCTATTTGGTCTCAAGGGCTAGATATAAGTTTTACTTATACGACCTTACCAAAAACTCTATTTGTGGCCATCTACCGGCGTCTCTAAGCTGGCCACAATAACCCGCCTTCGCTGGTCAAGCGAGGCAGAAGGTTAAATTGCAGACAGGAGGAGACCCGGGTGTTGAGATCATGGATACGTATCTTCTATTCACTGGCACTGGCCGGTGGACTGATGACCAATTCCGCGCAGTCGTATGCAGCCGACAGCGTATCCATCGGCCTTACGAATGCGAGCAGCGACATTGCGCTGTTTATTGCTGACGCCAAGGGTTTCTTCAAGGAAGAGGATATCACGCCAAATTTTGTGGCTTTTGATTCCGCGGCAAAGATGATCGCACCTTTGGGTGCGGGGCAACTCGATGTCGGTGGCGGAGCGGCATCTTCGGGTCTCTACAACGCCATCGAGCGTGGCGTCGGTTTGAAGATAGTCGCGGATAAGGCACGCAATGCACCCGGTTTCGGCTTTCAATCGTTCCTCGTGCGCAAAGCGCTCGTTGATGATGGGTCTGTCAAAACGATCGCCGATCTCAAGGGACGCAAGATAGCAACCGTTGCGCAGGCCAGCAGCGATGCATCCGTATTGAACGAGGGACTGAAAAGTGCCGGTCTCGGATATGGCGACGTGGACAAGGTTTATCTGGGCTTTCCTCAGCAGTTCGTCGCATATCAAAACGGCGCTATCGATGCGAGCATAACAACCGAGCCTACCGTATCGGCAATTCTGGCCGCTGGAACCGCGGTACAATTGACGAGCAATGATACGTTTTATCCGAACGCTCAAACTGCAGTTATTCTTTACGGTCAGGCCTTCGCAGAGGGCAAACCCGACGTCGCCAAGCGCTTCATGAAAGCTTACGTCCAAGCTATTCGCTACTACAACGACGCGTTGGCCAACGGTAAAATCGCCGGCAAGAACGGCGAGGACGTTGTTGCCATCATGGCGAAATATTCCACCGTCAAGGATCTTGCCGTTATCCGGAAAATGACGGCCCATGCCGTCGATCCGAATGGGTCTGTCAATGTCGATAGCTTGAAGAAGGATTGGACATTCTTCAAGGAGCAGAAACAGATCAATGGCGGCGTCCAAGTCGATCAAGTAGTCGATCTAAGCTTCGTGAATGAGGCCGCCAGCGAACTTGGCCCCTACAAGGCGGCTCACTGAGATCGAGTTCGCGACATTGGGGATGGGAGGTTTCAAAATGATTGAAAAAGTTAACCGCACTATCTTGCTCGTTTGCTCATTGCTGATGATGTTCTCCACGACCGGCGCAGCCCGGGCTGCTGACGTCGTCAAAGTAGGGACCGTTGCCTCGACCGGCGAATTCATTCTGAATGTTGCGCAGGGCAAGGGATATTTCGAAGAGGAGGGCATCGAACCGGCCTATACCTTCTTCGACTCTGCAGCCAAAGCCATCGCTCCGCTCGGCACCGGGCAAATCGATGTCGCCGGCGGGGCGGTGTCGGCAGGGCTGTTCAATGCGATCGAGCGCGACATAGCAATCCGGATCATCGCAGACCGTACGTCGGTTGCCCCTGGTTTCGGGTTCCATGGCATCGTGGTGCGAAAAGATCTTGCGGGCACCGAGGTCAAGTCGATCGCTGATCTGAAAGGCCGGAAAATCGCTATCGTCGCCCGCGGCAGCAGCACTGAGTCCATCCTCAACGAAGCAATGAAGAGTGCTGGCCTGGCGTATAAGGACGTGGAAGTCGTATATCTGCCTTTCCCGCAGCAAGCGGCCGCACTGGCAAGCAAGGCGGTGGATGCCGTGATAGCGACCGAGCCTTATCTCACTCCGATGCTGAACCAGAATCTCGGCGTCTTGCTGGCCTCGACCGACACATATTATCCCAATGCCCAAATCGGCGAGCTGATGTTCAGCGAAAACTTTGCCAGCACGCGCAAGGATGTCGGTGTGCGATTTGCCAAGGCCTATATCAGGGCAATTCGCGATTTCCGAAGCGCTTTCGGTCCCGAGGGCCGCCTCGATGGCCCGGGGTCCGATGAGATCGTAGCCTTGATCATGAAATACTCCGGCACGAAGGATGAGAAGCTCTTGCGCAGCATCAAACTTCCTGCGGTGAACATCGATGGCTGGGTCAATAGCGAGAGCATCCAGAAGGATTGGCAGTTCTTCAAAGATCAGGGCCTGATCAAAGGGGGTGTTACCCCTGACAAGATCATCGACAATTCATTCGTCGAAGAGGCGCTCAAGGAACTCGGACCAGCGCAAAAGAACCCAGGGTAGGAATGAGGATGATTCAAGCATTGGCCAAGAAAGCGACTGTACGAGATGATGCTGCAACAGAGTCTCGAGAACGGCCTGCAATCCGGATTAAAGGCCTAAGTAAAAGGTTCGGGTCTTTCACGGCCGTAGACAATGTCACCATCGATATTGCTCGTGGAGAATTCTTCATGATCGTAGGTCCATCGGGTTGCGGCAAGACAACCTTGCTGCGAATCCTGGCAGGTCTTGAAGGGCCCAGTGATGGCAGCATCGACGTAAGTGTCGAGGCGGGATCGCAGCGGCCAGTCAACTCGATGGTTTTCCAGGGCGACTCGATCTTTCCGTGGATGACGGTGTGGGACAACGCGGCATACGGATTGAAGATGCGCCGGGCGCCGCAAGCCCAGATCAAGGAAGTCGTGGGTCACTATCTGGACCGGACTGGCTTGTTGAAATTTGCGGACGCCTATCCGCATCAACTTTCAGGCGGGATGAAACAGCGTGTCTCGATTGCCCGTGCCTTCGCCAACGATCCTGAGATATTGCTCATGGACGAGCCATTTTCGGCTTTGGATGCGCAGAACAAATTACTGCTTCAGGAAGAATTGCTGCGTATCTGGGAGGAGAACAAAAAGACTGTTCTTTTCATCACGCATGACGTGGACGAGGCGGTGAAGCTTGGCGACCGTATCATGGTTATGACCGCGCAACCCGGACGCGTCAAAACGGTGGTTCCGGTGTCGCTCGCGCGTCCGCGTGATGTTCTGGAACTTCAACAGAACCCCGAATTTGGCAAACTGGTACATCAGATATGGTCGAGCCTGCGTGAAGAAGTTCAACGGGCACGCGAACTCGACGAAGCAAAGGGAGTGCGAAAATGAGCGCTCATATCGAAGCAGATACCATCCGGCCCGCCCGCTCCTGGAAAATCAGCGAAAACACGCGGGATCGTCTCATCAGCATAGCGTCGCCAATTCTTCTCCTGCTGGTATGGGAGATCGCTGCACGCACAGGATTGATCGACACGCGCTTCTTTCCAGCACCCTCCAGCATCTTTGAAACGCTTGTCACGCTGAGCAGTACCGGCGAGCTTTGGCAGCACACGGCTGCCAGCCTGCAACGGCTGTTTATCGGCTTTCTGGTGGGTGGCATACCCGCGCTCATTCTGGGAATAATCATGGGTCTCAGCCGGCCGGTACGCGCTGTGTTCGATCCTTTGATTTCCGCTACTTATCCAATTCCGAAAAGTTCCATTTTACCGCTAGCACTGCTGATCTTCGGGCTGGGCGAGGGCTCCAAAATATTCATGGTAGCCATAGGCGTGTTCTTTCCCGTTGCGATCAATGCAACCGCCGGTGTGCGCGAGATCAACAAGATTTATCTGGATGTCGGACGTAATTTCAAGGCTAGCCGTTGGGATACGTTCCGGACAATTGCGTTACCAGGAGCGCTGCCTGTGATCATGACCGGGATAAAGCTCGGCGTTGGCATGGGCTTGGTTCTGATTGCAATCGCAGAAATGATGGGTGCAAAAAGTGGCCTCGGCTACATGATCTGGGCAGCCTGGGAAACGTTCTCCGTCGAACAGATGTATGTCGGTCTCTTCGTGATCGCGATCATCGGTTTCGTTTTGACATTGGTGCTTAACGAGATCGAAAAACGTCTCGTCCCCTGGAAGCGCTAAGTCGCCCGCCCACAGCATGGAAGAAGGAAAGATCATGGATCGGCACGCCCTTATCGAGGAACTGGTCACGGCGAACCACATTCTCGCAAATGAGAATGTATTGGATTCGTTTGGTCACGTGAGCATCCGGAATCCTGATAATCCCGACCGCTTTTTTCTGTCGCGAGCGCGAGCGCCAGCAATCATCGAAGCTGCGGACATCATGGAGTTCACGCTTGAAGGAGTGAGCGTTGGAGCAGAACCCGGCAAACCATACTCCGAGCGCTTTATCCATGCAGGCATCTATGAAGCCCGACCGGAGATCAATGCCGTTGTCCATAACCATAGCCCCAGCGTTATACCTTTTACCGTGACAAGCAAAAAGCTTCGTCCGCTCATGCATATGTGTGCGCCCATCGGCGATGACATTCCAACATGGGATATTCGAACCAAGTTCGGCGATTGCACCAACCTGCTGGTGACGGATCTCGCAATGGCGCGCGATCTTGCGGCCTGTCTCGGCGATCGGACCGTGACGCTGATGAGGGGGCACGGCAGCACCGTGGCTGCCCGTTCTCTTCGTGAGGTCGTGTTCACCTCCGTCTACATGGAACTCAACGCCGATATGCAGATGAAGGCGATGGCCATGGGGGATGTGGAATATCTCTCGGAGGGCGAGATTGCTGCAATCAAACGTGGAAGGGCAGGCTACACATTTGAGCGCGGTTGGGAGAACTGGTGCAATCGTGTGGGTCGCCCCTATGTCCCGGGTAGTCGGGAGTTCGGCGAGGGCTTTTCACGCACTGATCCGCGTGGTTGATTGTTACCAATGTTGTGTTCCCACCCAATCGACGCTCGCTGATGCGATCTCATCGACTGGATGCTCAACGTTCTGTCGCAACACAAGCGGCTCTCCCATTGGAGGTTCGAGCGTTGCGAGTTGGCTGTCAAGCATGGACAGGGGCATGAAGTGCCCCGTTCGCTTGCTCATATGATCACGCAAGACTTCTAAACTTCCATCGAGGAAGATGAAGCCGAGTGGCCCGCCCGCTTCCTGCCTTAGCCGGTCTCGGTAAGATTGTTTCAGGGCTGAACACGAAACAACAACACCTTTTTGGGCCTTCGCCAATTCTGCGCCGATCTTGTCTAGCCACGGCCAGCGGTCTTCGTCGGTGAGCGGAACACCCGATGCCATTATCTCTACATTGACTGGAGGATGAAGCGTATCACCCTCAACGAATGGCAACTCCAGACCTGCCGCGATGGCCCGTCCGACGGAGGATTTGCCGGAACCGCTGACTCCCATGACGACAAGCCGGATCATAGCGACGCTGTAATTCCGCCGTCGACATGGATAATTTGGCCATTGACGAACGAAGAAGCGTTACTGGCGAGAAATACGGCCGCACCAATCAGTTCCTCGACATTGCCCCAACGTCCGGATGGCGTGCGCTTCTCCAGCCAGGATGAAAAGTCGGGATTGTCGACCAACGCCTGATTGAGCGGCGTCTTGAAATAGCCCGGTGCGATCGCATTGACTTGCAGACCGTACTTTGCCCAGTCAGTGCACATGCCACGGGTGAGATTGCGGACTGCGCCCTTCGTTGCGGTATAGGGAGCGATGGAGGGACGGGCAAGTTCGCTTTGTACCGAAGCAATGTTGATGATCTTGCCTCGTCCGCGCTTGATCATATGCTTTGCGACGCTTTGGCCCGCGTAAAAGACGCTTGAGATATTGGTCTGCAGCAATAGCTGCCACTTGTCCTCAGGGAAGTCTTCAAGCGGTGCTCTGAACTGCATCCCAGCATTATTGACAAGAATATCAATCGCACCGATTTCGGCCTCGATCTTGTCGACACCCGCCTTGACCGCTTGCAGATCAGTGACGTCGAAGTCAGAACCATGGACGGTGTAGCCATCGTCTCTTAGCTCAGCGACCGCTGCGTCCACTTTTGCCCTGTCCCGACCATTTATTACCACCGCAGCCCCATGCGCCGCCAATCCTTTGGCAAGCGCAAGACCGATGCCTTGGCTAGATCCCGTGATGAGAGCCAGTCGTCCCTCGAGGTTAAACAGCGGATAGGGCATGGCATTCGTTCCTTGAAGTTCGATCGATCAGCATCAGTCTATCCGCAAATTCGATCCGTTCGAGCTTGTTTGCGGATATCAAAAAAGCGAGAGGCGGGAATTTCGCGTTGAATCACTCTAGTCCTATGGTATTGGTTCGGCCAAACAGAGCGAGAGAAAAATCATGACATTGCACCAGAATCTGATCAACGGCGAATGGGCCGGTGGCGACGCCATTCCCAATATCAATCCGTCGAACACCAATGACGTTGTGGGTCAATATGCACGTGCAACGGCCGAAGATACTCTGAGCGCAATCGCGGCTGCAAAAGCGGCCTTCCCGGCATGGTCGCGCTCCGGCATCCTCGAACGCCACGCCATTCTCCGCAAGACAGCTGACGAGATTACAGCGCGCAAGGATGAGCTTGGCAGATTGCTGTCACGCGAGGAAGGCAAGACCTTGCCAGAGGGTATCGGCGAGACGCTGCGAGCTGCACAAGTATTCGATTTCTTTGCAGGGGAAGTCTTGCGGCTCGCCGGTGAAGTGCTTCCGAGCGCCCGCCCGAACATCGGCATTGAAATAACACGCGAGCCGGTGGGTGTAGTCGGAATCATCACGCCATGGAATTTTCCGATTGCCATTCCGGCCTGGAAGATCGCTCCGGCGCTTGCGTACGGCAACACGGTGGTTTTCAAGCCGGCTGAACTCGTGCCGGGCTGTTCCTGGGCAATCGTCGATATATTGCATCGTGCCGGACTACCGAAAGGTGTGCTCAACCTCGTGATGGGCAAGGGCTCGGTTGTGGGCCAGACAATTCTCGACAGTGCGGACGTCAACGCCATTACGTTCACCGGATCGGTGGGCACGGGTAAGCGGGTTGCTGCGGCATCGGTTGAGCATATGCGCAAATTCCAGCTGGAAATGGGTGGCAAAAATCCATTTGTGGTTCTGGATGACGCCGATTTAAACGTGGCAGTAGAGGCTGCGGTCAACAGCGGTTTCTTCTCAACCGGGCAGCGGTGCACGGCCTCGTCGCGGATCATTGTCACCGAGGGAATACATGACCGGTTCGTTGCGGCGATGACCGAACGCTTGAAGAGCGTTGTAGTCGATGATGCCTTGAAGGCGGGCACGCATATTGGCCCCGTTGTCGATGCAAGCCAACTCAAGCAGGACGAGGACTATATTGCCATTGGCCAGAAAGAAGGCGCTAAGCTCGCTTTTGGTGGCGAGCGGTTGACCCGAGATAATCCCGGTTTCTATCTGCAGCCGACACTCTTCACCGAAGCTACCAACCAGATGCGTATTTCGCGCGAGGAGATATTCGGGCCAGTGGCCAGTGTGATCCGCGTCAGGGACTATGACGAGGCGCTACATACTGCCAACGACACGCCGTTTGGCCTTTCCTCGGGCATTGCAACGACCAGTCTGAAATATGCAACCCATTTCAAGCGGAATGCCGAGGCTGGAATGGTCATGGTGAACCTGCCAACAGCAGGCGTCGATTTCCACGTTCCCTTTGGCGGACGCAAGGGATCCAGCTACGGTCCCCGGGAGCAGGGCAAATATGCTGCGGAGTTCTATACAATCCTAAAAACGGCCTACACACTGGCCTAACAGATCTGACCCAAACATTGATTGCTTGTCACGGGAGCTGCGTCGTTGCAGCGCCCGTATTCGTTGGTTCCG
>NZ_JAIQWW010000035.1 GCF_020164455.1 Phyllobacterium chamaecytisi | reverse complement strand
CGAGGGTGGCGGAGACAATGATTTCCTCAGTGGCGGCGATGACGAAGACATCGTGCGCGGCGGCGACGGCAATGATACCGTCGCAGGTGATGTCGATCAGGCAGCCGACCGGTATGACGGCGGCACCGGCATCGACACGCTGGACTATTCCGCAGTCCTGCACGGCAGCACGATCGATCTCGACGAAGGCACTGCATCCAGTGACGAGATCGGTCACGACACAATCTCGAATTTCGAGGTTCTGCTGGCCGGGGCGGGGCAGGATGACATTCAAGGCAGCGATGCGGCCGAGGAGATCCATGGCAATGGCGGCGATGATCGGATTGAAGGCGGCGGTAGTGATGACATCGTGTCAGGCGGCGAGGGCAACGATCAACTGTCTGATGGAGCAGGGGCGGACAGGGTCAGCGGCGATGCTGGCCAGGATACTATCACGGCTGCCATGGATGGGGCGGCGGACACCTATGATGGCGGCGCGGGAATCGACACGCTCGACTATTCCGCCGCGCTGATGGACGTGGTTATCGACCTCGTTGCTGCCAATGCCAGCGGCGCGGAAATCGGCAGCGATAGCGTCACCAATTTCGAGGTCATCAAGTCCGGCGAAGGGGATGACGAAATCAGGGGGAGTGGCGCCAATGAAACCCTGATCAGCAATGACGGAAACGATGTGATATCGGACGGTGCCGGCGAAGACTGCGTGCTGGCAGGCACGGGCGACGATATCGTGCAGGCCGCTGCCGATGGAGACGATGACATCTATTGCGGCGAGGAAGGGTCTGACACCCTTGATTACTCGCAGAGCGCACAGGGCGTTCTTGTCGATCTGAACACGGGTACTGCGACAGGATTTGCGATCGGGAACGATGTGATCTCAGGATTCGAGCAGGTGATCGGAAGTGCTGCCAATGATCAGATGAACATCGGCACAACTGCGATGATACTAGAAGGCAATGGGGGTGCCGATACGTTTCAGTTCCAGATCCCTGAAGGCAGTTCCAGCGCGGAGGTCATCCACCAAATCCTTGACTTCATGGTTGGCGATCGCATCGAGATGTCGAGGTATGAGATCTTCGAAGATGTCATCGACAGTCTGGAAGATCGGTTCGAGGAAACCTACGGCGATGACGCCGACGAACAACCGCTGCCGATCCGCGTTCGCCACGAAGGAACTGACGAATTGCAGCAGACGCTGATCGAGGTCGATATGGACCGCGATGAACACTATGAAATGACGATCAACTTGACCGGTCATCACATGCTGATGATCGTTGAAAATCCTTGAGTGAACACGTCATCTTGACGCGAACGGGAGTGAAGAAATGTTCGGCCGAAAAAAACAAAAAGACTTGGGGCTTGGACCGCAGATCGAGCCGGAAAACACCTTCCCTGTGGGCCCGCGGGTCTTTGCAGGTATTACCCTTGGCTTGCTTCTGTTCGTGGGCGCAGGAGGATGGGCGGCAACCGCCCAACTGACAGGAGCGATCATCGCACCGGGCATGGTCAAGGTCGATCAAAATCTGAAGTCAATTCAGCACCGTGATGGTGGCATCATCAGTGAGATTGCGGTCAAGGAAGGTGATTTTGTCACCAAGGGTCAGATTATGCTGCGGCTTGACGATGCCGAAACCCGAGCAGAGCTTTCGATCGTCCGCACGCAGCTCGTCGAACTGACGGCGAAACAGGCGAGGCTCGTGGCTGAGCGTGATAATCTCGATGCGATCATGATGTCAGCCGAACTAACCGCACGAACCAATGATTATCCACACGTGTTCTTTGGTGAGAAGCGTATGTTTGATGGCAATCGTCAGAACCGCGAGAGCCAGAAAGAACAGTTGATCCTTGGCATCGATCAATTGGGTGAGGAGATCAAGGGGCTCGAAGCGCAGCACGATGCAAAGATCGACGAGATCGCTCTGGTCAAGACTGAACACGGTAAGATCAAGGGGCTGACCGACAAGCGCCTGATCGAGACTTCGCGTAAATATGTCATCGATCGGGAGATGGCCAAGCTGTTGGGAGAACGCGGAGAGGTCGAAGCCAATATCGCACGGGCCAAGGCCCGCATGGGTGAAATTCGCCTGCAAATCATTGCCATAGACGAGACTGCCCGTACCGAAGCACAGCGGGAACTCTCCTCCATCGAACCCAAACTCTCCGAACTTCGGGAACGGCGAGTAGCCATGGAGGATCGGCTGGCGCGAGCCGATATTCGTGCGCCGCTGTCAGGTACCGTCAACGAACTCGCGGTCCACACCATCGGCGGCGTCATCACGCCAGCCGAGAAGCTGGTGACACTCGTGCCGGCCGACGCGTCTCTCAAGATCGAGGCAAAATTATCTCCGACGGATATCGATCAGTTATACGTCGGCCAACCGGCAAAATTGCGCTTCTCGGCATTCAACACACGCACGACGCCAGAACTGCATGGCAAGATTGCCTATGTTTCCGCCGCGACCAGTAGCGACCCAACAACAGGCCAAGTCTACTATCTGTGCGATGTGATCGTTCCCTCGGAGGAGCTTGAAAAGCTCGGCGACAGCAAGCTCATGCCTGGCATGCCAGTCGAAGTATTTGTTTCGACGGAACAGCGCACTGCCATGTCCTTCCTGTCCAAACCCCTCGCGGATCAATTCAATCGCGCCTTTCGCGAACAGTAAGGAAGGGGCATTAGGAAAGTATCGGCGTACGGTGAGTCTCCAACGTTAAACGAACTTCAACAAATTGGGTTTGACCATGCCACATTTTGAAACCAAAACAGCAATCTCACTGGAAGCTATGCAGGTATACCAGAACGAGTGGCCGCATCTAATTTGCCAGGACCAATGCTTTTCACGAAGTTTAGTTTGTGTAAACGTTAGCTGTAAACTATCCTTGCAAATGGCTATTTTTGGCCTGTCAAGTTATTGAAGGCGTGCAACGCCACTGCGACCATCATCTTCATCCAGTTTGTTGCGGTTTATTGTCACCCAAGGTCAGAGGCCAAGTTGGGAAGTGAGGCAAGGGTTATGTCGGGTCAAATTGAGGTCATCGTAGTAGACGATTATCCGTTATTCCGGACCGGTATCATTCAAACTCTTAGTACTGACGAGAATATTACGGTTGTGGGCGAAGGATCAACGGCCGAGGACGCTATCCAACTCAGTTCTCGCTATGCTCCTAATATTGCACTACTGGACATTTCCATGCCAGGTGGTGGCATCGAGGCCGCCAAAAGGCTATTGAAGTCGACTAGCCCGACTAAGGTCATATTTCTTACCGAGTTGGAAGCAGAAGACAATGTATTGGCGGCCATCGACGCTGGCGCCGTGGGGTATCTTCTGAAGGATACCAGCGCCACCGACCTTGTATCGGCGATTAAAATAGTAGCTGCCGGCGGATCCTTCATGTCGCCAATCATTGGATTCCGTGTCGTCGCTCACCTAAGACGACCTTCGGTAGCAGACGTGCTTTCCTCGCTGTCCCCCCAAGAAGAGCGTACGCTGCGCCTAGTCGCGAACGGATTAAGCAATCGGCAGATTGGCGACATCCTCGGGATCGTGGAAAAGTCTGTCAAATCGCATATGACGAATGCAATGGCAAAGCTCGGAGTTCAAAACCGCGTGGCTGCAACCATTGTTGCCCGACAAGGCTGGGGCGAATCGATGGTTAACAACGAGGTGGAAGTCAACTCTGATCATGGGGGAACAAAACGAGTACCTCGGCTCTCCGAGCAACCTTGACAAGAGAGTCGTTGATTAGAAGTTATCCCTGCTCGATGACAGCACATCGCGAACGCCTTCACAGGCGGCGTAGGCAATTAATCCGAAAGCCGATAACGTGAGAACGCTTGTCAGGCCGAATGTGATCCGGGCGAGTTTATCAAAGATCATGCTGGGTGCCCCCTGCGCTTCTTCCTGAGTACAGGCAGCTCGGATTTGACCGAAAGTAATAGAGCCGATCTCTTGAAGGAGGAGCGCTAGGATGAGCACCGACCTGGATACCGTGCGGTCCTATGATACGGTCGCGGCGGAGTACGCTGCCGAGGCCGCGGCGATGCCCGAATGGGTCGCGACAGAGATCGATGCGTTCGTGACCGAGCTGGGCGGCTCGGGCAGGGTGCTAGAGATCGGAAGCGGTGGCGGGCGAGATGCACTTGAGCTTGAGAAACGGGGAATTAGCGTCCGGCGCACCGACATTTCAAAGGGTTTCGTCGAACTGCTTCGCGAAAGTGGCTTCGAGGCCGACCTGCTGGACCCGCTGACCGAAGACTTGGCCGACCCGCAGCGTCCCGGCACGCCGTACGACGGGATCTGGGCATGTGCCTGCCTGATTCATGTCGCGCGCGCGGATTTCGGTACGGTGCTTGAGCGGCTTGCCGAGGCTACCCGGACCGGTGGCCGATTGCACGCCTCGGTTAGAGAGGGCGAAGGCGGGGATGTGTCCACACACGGCAGTGCTGCAGCGCCCCGGCGCTACGTCGAGACGTACTGGCGCGAGTCTGCCCTGCGGTCCGCACTCACAGACGCCGGCTGGATCGTCAGCGAGGTACGTCGGTGCGTCGGAAAGCCCCACGATCGATGGCTGAGCGTTCGGGCGAGTCGGGCGTGACGCACACAGAACTTGTGGGAATGGCTGGTCGTGGCGCAACTATGAATTTTAGGTGGTCGCCAATGTCTGCTTCCGGGCGAAGGCAAAGATCGCATCTATGGCCGAGATGCGGGCGCGAAGCAGCCGTTTGTTTGGCTCCGTTTATGTGTAAAATGAAGTATCGACGTGGATTGTATACTTTTGAGCTACAATCAAAAAAGCCCGAAATTTGCCTATTATCGGCATTTTCAAAGGAACGATTATCCATACGTTACGACTTTGGACAAGACCCTCAAACGATTATGTGCTTCGCGCTTAAAGACAACCCTTGACCTTGGTGAATTCCAGACATGAACCGGCGTAGTGTCGAAAACAGCTTGGGTAAGGCATCACGATGGCCAATCGCGCGGGCCGTCGTCAAGGCCTGGCAGTCGCTTCGCGCCGGCTTTCGCGTCGCGCGCAACCTTGCTGCGCAGCCCTAGATGATGCCGTTCATCGCATCGGAATTCTTTCCGGGTCCATTTTCCGGTGCGATCGAGCGAAGGTCTCGGCGATCGCGAGCACCGCAGCATGAATCGGTCCTGCGGTGAGGTTGGGCATAATTGACGCGTCCACTACAAAAAGATTGTCGAGCGCCTTGAGTCGTAGATTTGGATCAACGACGGCGTCCGGGTCATTACCCATCCTGCAAGTACCACAGGGATGATGGTGTGTGATGACCGACTGCGCGATGAAGTCGTCCATCTCGGCCGCACTGTTCAGGGTGCTTGGCAGGAGTTCGCGCTCTCTCCAGCCGGCGAGTTCATCTTTATGCCCGATTGTCCGTGCAGCCGCGAGAGCTTGGCGAAACAGCTCGCGGTCCCGACCGGTTTGCAGGTATGCCGGGTCGATGATCAACCGGTCGCCGACCTCCGGCCCACTTATGCGTAGGCTGCCGCGGCTCGTTGGATGGGTGATCCCGAACAGCAGTGAATATGCAGTGCCAGCGGCAGGCGCCTGAAAGCGTTCGGACACGATCGGCGCGACGCCGCAACCAACGACAATCTCGGGTTGACCAGTAGCGGTGAGCCCGTCAGCTCGCATATAGGCCATCGACTCCGAGTGTTGGAGGCGCGATGGAGGAACCGGCTTGCGTGACGCATAAAGGTTGCCGGCACCAAGCAGGTGGTCCTGAAGGTTTCGACCGATTTCAGGCATATCGATCAAGCAGCCAACGCCTGCGGCGTCGAGTACATCGTGCGGACCGATGCCCGAACGCATCAGCAAAGCCGGACTTTCCAGCGCGCCGGCACAAAGTACAACTTGATCCGCAAAGACTTCGACCGGACCCTGTCGCCCTACGACCTCGAGGCTGCGGACCTGATTGCCCTCCAGGTTGAGCCGCCGCACCCGGGATCCCGTAAGGATGGTTAGGTTTTTGCGGCCTCGAACGGCCTTTGTGAGCCACGCGTCCGCCGCCGTAACCCGCCGCCCGTCGCGAATGTTCAAAGAGTTCGGGGTGACACCGATCATCTCTCCACTGTTGTGACCCTCAAGGCGAGGCAGACCCAATGCTGCGCCTGCCTCGATGAAGGCACGAGCAAGCGGACTTACTTCGTCCGCCGGTAAATGGATCGGCAACGGCCCGCCCTTGCCGTGAATGCCGTCGCCACCAAGCGGGTGGTCTTCGATAGCCTGGAAAACTGACAGCAGTTCATCCCAGCTCCATCGGCGATCCCCAGTCGCGTCGACCCAAGTCTGGAAGTCGGAGGGATGACCGCGCATGTAGCCCATGGCGTGCAGGCAACTCGAGCCGCCGATCAACCGCCCGCGCGCCCAATGATGCACTCGGCCTGCGGTGCCGGCTTGCGGCTCCGTGCGATAGTCCCAATCGTAGCTGCGGCCCTGAAGCGTCGGCCAGGCAGTGGGCTTCCAGATGTCGGGGTCCGCCGCCTCTTCGCCTGCCTCGATCAGCAGAACGCGACTGTCCGGCTCTTCACTCAGCCGCGCGGCAAGCAACGTGCCGGCCGACCCACCGCCGACGATGACGATATCGGAATTCGGTTTGCGCTCAACATTGGCCATGGTCATCATCACTCCATCTGCCATCTGCTGGCTTCGATTGCCGGCATGTCTGACACTGACATGGTGAAGGCCCCGCGCACTGATCTGCGTTCGGCAGATACCCGATCCTAAACGTCATGAAGGACTTCGACTCTTCAGACGGAACCACAGTCTTGCGACGAACTCAAAGTCCGCTGTCCATCGATATCTTCGCTGCCGCCTTCGCCTTCAAGACGTGCTGTTTCGAGGCTTCTCGGGCGGCTTTCTCGTCGCCGGCGGCGATGGATTCGAATATCTCCCTCATCTCCGCGAGGCTGCTTTGTGCTCTGCCCTCCAAGGACATCGATCGTCCTCGAAAAAAGCTTATCCTGGCCACCAGACCACGATGGACTTCCTCGAGGATCGGATTCCCGCAATTCGCGAGTATGATTGAATAGAAGTCTGCGGCGGTCATGACCCGCGCAAGGCTGTCATTGCTGGATGCCGCCGCTTCGAATGCGGAAAGAGATTTCTCAAGTTCAACCAACTGTTCCGGGGAAATTCTCGACGCGCATCGCCCCGCTGCCTCGACTTCCAACAGCTCCCGAACCTCGTAGATGGCGGTTGCCACCTCCCACGAAAGTGCCGGTATAGACGGTCCGCGGTTGGGTACGATCTCGATCAGGCGCTCGGCCTCAAGACTTCGCAAGGCCTCTCTCAGCGACGGACGGCTGATGCCGAGCTGTGTGCATAGCTGACTTTCGATGAGGCGGCTTCCCGGTTGGAACAATCCGGAGAAAATGGCGAGCCGTAACTTATCTACGGTCTCCCGTTGCACTGACCGTGGCGAAATTCGCAAATTCAAATCTGGGGGCATTGGTAACGTCTCATGAGCCTTTGGGTCGCAATCTGACGCTTAATACGCCAAGCGTCTAAACTTGATAGCAAGATAGTCTGATTGTCAAATCTGAAGATTGCAAGAATGTCAGACAATCGGCTTGACCTGCCCCACCTTATATGATCCTCTTGGATGAGAAACGGGCAGCGGCGGCGAGAATATGACATGGCGGCAGACATACCTTGCGATCACTTCATCTCGCGACGCATCGAAACTGGCCGCATCACCTTGAACGTGCGCGAGAAGGGTAACGGCCCATTAATGCTATTCTTTCACGGCATTACCTCCAACTCCGCCGTGTTCGAGCCGTTGATGGCTCGACTATCGGATCGGTTTACAACCATAGCGGTTGACCAAAGGGGGCATGGCCTCAGCGACAAGCGGGAAACCGGCTACGAGGCGGATGACTATGCGGACGACATCGTTGGCCTTATACGCACGCTCGATCGCGGCCGTGCCATCCTCGTCGGACATTCGCTTGGTGCTCGAAATTCCGTCACGGCCGCGGCGAAATACCCGAATCTGGTGCGGTCGGTCATCGCAATCGACTTTACGCCGTTTATCGAGACCGAAGCGCTGGACGCGCTGGAGGCGCGAGTGAATGCGGGGAGCCAGCTTTTCGAGGATGTAAAGGCCGTCGAAGCATATCTCGCCGGGCGCTATCCGAATATTCCCGCCGACGCCATCAAGATCAGGGCTCAGAGCGGCTATCAGCAGGTCGACGGCGGATTGCGTCCATTAGCCTCGCCCGCGGCCATGGCCCAGACCGCCAAGGGCCTGCGAGCGGATCTGGTGCCCGCCTACCGGGACGTGACCAAGCCAGTCCTCATCGTTCGAGGCGAGGCGAGCAAATTGGTGTCAGCGGTGGCGCTGGCGAAGACAAGTAGGCTGCGGCCTGATCTGCCGGTCGTCGTCGTTCCGGGCGCCGACCATTACGTCAACGAGGTGTCTCCCGAGATCACGTTGAAAGCCATCACCAACTTCATAGACGCCTGACGGCCAAGCGCCGTCCTCTTGTACGCAGCAGGATCCAGAAAATGGCCAACATAAACAGAACTCCGGGCAAAACGCGTCGTGCCGAGGTCGCCGGCGGCGGCTTTGCCGGCCTGACAGCAGCCATCGCTCTCAGGCAGAACGGCTGGGATGTCAGGCTGCACGAAAAGAGCTCTGAGCTCCGGGCATTCGGCGCGGGCATCTATCTCTGGCACAATGGCCTTCGCGTGCTCGAGGGACTGGGTGCCTTGGACGATGTTCTACAGGGCTCACACACGCCTCCGACTTACGAGACTTGGATGCATAACAAGTCGGTGTCCAAGGAGACGTTCAACGGTCTTCCTTGGCGTATCATGACCCGGAGCCACCTGCACGATGCTCTGGTCAATCGGGCCCGTGCCCTGGGTGTCGACATCCGCGTTAGTTCCGAAGCAGTCGCCGCCGATCGGGAAGGACTTATGACCCTCCAGTCCGGTGAAGTTCTCGAAGCCGACTTGATCGTCGGCGCCGATGGCGTAGGCTCAAAGGTCAGGGATTCCATCGGCTTCAAACAGGATCGATGGGTTTCAAAAGATGGTCTCATCCGACTGATTGTCCCGCGCATGAAGAAACAGCTCGGCCACGGCGAGTGGGACAATACCATCGACATGTGGAACTTCTGGCCGCGTGTTCAGCGGGTTCTCTACTCGCCCTGCAATGAAAATGAGCTCTATCTAGGTCTCATGGCTCCCGCCGCCGATGCTCGCGGATCAAGCGTTCCGATCGATCTCGAAGTCTGGGTCGAGATGTTTCCTTTCTTGGAGCCATGCTTGATCGAAGCGGCCAAGCTGAAAACCGCCAGGTACGACAAATACGAAACGACCAAGCTGGATAGCTGGACAAGAGGCAAGGTCGCCCTCGTGGGCGATGCCGCGCATGCAATGTGCCCGGCGCTTGCCCAGGGTGCCGGTTGCGCGATGGTCAACGCCTTCAGCCTGTCGCAGGACCTGGAGGAAGGCTCTTCAGTCGAAGATGCGCTCGTCGCGTGGGAGACGCGCATTCGCCCGATCACGGATCGCTGCCAGGCCCTGTCTGGCGACTATGCGGCGAACCGATCGCTCTCGAAGGGAAACATGTTCACGCCAGCGGCGCTGGAAGCCGCCCGCTACGACCCGCTGCGCCGTGTCTACTCATGGCCGCAGTAGCGTCGGGCAAGCCGGCCGACGAATTAATCGGTGCGTGCAGAAACAGCGCGCACCATTCAGGAGATAAAGATGAATTATTCCAGTGAAGTCGAAAGAGACTATGATGTCAGGGGATGGTACTCCTCCGTCCAGGAAAGCCGGCATGACGGCGGCACGCCTGGCGAGACCCTTGTCAAGGTCGCAACAGGCGTTGTTATACGCAATCCCTTCGCTGGGAAGTTCGTCGCCGAACTGTCCGATCTGACAAATCCGAGTTCAGCGATCGGTCATGCGCTCGGCGAGCGAGCCGTGGCGCTGCTCGGCAACAGGCCGGTCGAAAGCTATGGCAAGGGCGGTATCGCAGGTACATCAGGCGAGCAGGAACATGTCGTTGCCTGCATAACCACAGTATTCGGAGATCCGCTGCGGCAGCAGGTGGGCGGCGGCAAGGCCTGGATCTCGTCGGTGAGCAAGGTCGCTGTCGCCGGCACGACCATCGACATCCCGCTCGCCCACAAGGACGAACTCTACATCCGTTCCCACTATGATGCCGTCACCTTTTGCGTGCCGGATGCCCCACGCCCGGACGAGCTTTTGATCTGCGTCGCCGTCGCGTCGGGTCCGCGCGTGCATCAGCGTGTGGGGGGAAAATCCGTCGCCGACCTGAAGGCCGGCGTCTAGTTCGATCGAAATTGCTGAAGGACGAATTCCATGCCCCTGAACATTAAGGACCTCAAGATTACGTCAGCGGATTTCAAGCCGCTTGGGAAAATGCGCCACGAACACGCCGGCGACAAGGGCAACGTATTGCCCAAGCTTACCGTCAGTGGCGTCCCGGCAGGTGCGAAAGAGCTCGCGGTCATCTGCCACGATCCAGACGCGCCGCTCGCCAACGGTTTCACGCATTGGGTGGTCTATGGCATCGATCCCGCGGCCACCGACCTTTCGGACGCGCAGGAGAAGTTTCGCGTCGGCCCCAACGGTGCCGGCCACAAGCAGTACTACGGGCCTCAGCCCCCCGCGGGCCACGGAGAACATCACTACTACTTCTGGGTCTATGCCCTGGACACCAAGGTCGACGGGACGCCCACCCGGGAGGAGTTCCTGCAGAAATATGCCGGCAACATCATCGAGCAGAACCGGATCGTCGGCATCTACGAAAACAAGTGAAATCCGCGGCCCTGGCAACCGATAACAACAACAAGAATGGTCGCCATCGCCACAATGGGAGAATTTGGAAATGATAGACAACAGCCCCGCGCATCAGAAGGTCTTCGAAGAGCTGGTTACAGCGACGAAGATTCTGCTGAACGAAGGTATCCTGGATACGTTCGGGCACATCAGTGCCCGTGACCCCGAGGATCCCGAAAGCTTCTTCCTGGCACAGAAGCTCGCTCCGAGCCTCATAACGGCCGGTGACTTCCAGCGTTTCAACCTCGACGGCGAGACCTTGGATAACAGGCCGTCCTATCTGGAGCGCTACATCCACAGCGAGATTTACAAGGCGCGGCCGGACGTCCAGTGCGTGCTCCACAGCCATTCGCCGGCTGTCCTGCCTTACTGCTTCGTCGACCAGCCGCTCCGGCCGGTCACCCATATGGGGGCTTTCCTCGGCGACGCCGTCCCAGTCTATGAGATACGCGACAAGCAGGGAGACGATACCGATCTCTTTGGCGGCAGCCGGAGCGTCTGTGGGGACATCGCTGAAAGTCTCGGGAACTATCCCGTCGTGCTCATGGCGCGGCACGGCGTCGTCAATGTCGGCAGTTCTGTCCGGCAGGTGGTATTCCGGGCTTTCTATCTTGAACAGGAGGCGGCAGCGCAGACCGCCGGCCTGCGGATCGGCACGATCAAGTATCTGTCGCCGGGCGAAATCAAGGCCGCGGGAAATCTCGTCGGCGCCCAGATCGACCGTGGATGGGATCACTGGTCGCAGCGCCTCAGGGAAGCGGGCCTGGCCTAGGGTCCGCGGATGTTTGAACATACCCCGGAAGACCTTGGTCCTAGCCCAGGTTTTTCCAGGCTCGGTTTCAATAGTTTCCTGACGCAAGAGCGTCAAACGAAGGCAATGAAACGCAACATGCCACACGCTGAAAGCTACGATTATATCATTGTTGGGGCCGGATCGGCCGGTTGCGTGCTTGCCAACCGGCTGAGCGCCGACCAGAGATGTTCTGTGCTGTTGCTGGAAGCCGGCGGCTGGGACCGCGATCCCATGATCCATATACCGCTTGGCTGGGGCAAGATTCTGACCGAACGGCGCCATGACTGGATGTATTTCTGTGAGCCGGAAGACAATGTCGGCGGACGCAGGGTCGAGTGCGCACGCGGCAAGGTTGTCGGAGGATCATCGTCGACCAACGCCATGGCCTATGTGCGGGGCAATCGCGGAGACTACGATCGTTGGGCAGCCTCGGGGCTCAGCGACTGGTCCTATGACAAGGTGCTGCCGTATTTCCGCAAGCAGGAAAGCTGGGAAGGCGGCGAGAACCAGTTTCGTGGCGGCAAAGGTCCGGTCAGCACTCAGTTCTGCCGCTACAAGGACACGTTGATCGATGCTTTTGCGCAAGCCAGCGTGCAGGCCGGTTACGAGCAGACGAAAGATTACAATGGCGAGCGGCAGGAAGGGTTCGGCCGCCTCCAGATGACGATTTCAAAAGGCCGGCGCAGCTCGACTGCGACAGCCTATCTGCGGCCGGTGCTGAAGCGGCCCAACCTGACCGTTCTGACGGAAGCCAGCGCAACGAAGATCGTGCTGGAGGGTGCGCGGGCCACCGGCGTCACCATCAACCATCGCGGCGGCGAACGCACGGTTGTCGCCCGTAAGGAAGTGCTGCTTGCCGGCGGCGTAATCAACACGCCGCAACTCATGATGCTGTCGGGTATAGGGGCGCAGGATGAGCTTGCCGCGCACGGTATCGAGACGCGGGTCAACCTGCCGGCGGTCGGCGAGAACCTGCAGGATCACGTCTCGGTCATTCTCATGTACCGTCGCCGGGCTCCGGGCGGCCCGTTCCTGCGCAACATGCGTGCCGATCGGATCGGGTTGGATTTCGTCAAGACCTACCTGACGGGACGCGGTTTTTCGGGGGATGTGCCCGGCGGTGTCGTCGCCTTTCTGAAGAGCGGCCCGGCGCGACCGTTGCCGGATGTGCAGCTGCTCTTCACGGCGGCTCCGCTCGCCGCATGGCCATATTTCAAGCCATTCAAGGCGCCGTTTGCGGACGGCTTCGCAACACGCATCGTGGCCACGCAGCCTGAAAGCCGGGGAGCGGTGAAACTGGCGTCGGCCGATCCTTCTGCGGCGCCCCTGATCCACCAGAACTTCCTGGCCTCGCCGAAGGATTGGGAGTCGCTGCGGGCCGGCTTCCGGGTGGCAAGAGATCTCGCCGCACAGCCCTCCATGCAGCCCTTCATCGAGGCGGAGTTTTTTCCCGGCCCGAAGTGTCAGAGCGACGACGAGATCGACGAGCATATTCGCAAGACGTCCATCACCGTGCATCATCCGGCGGGGACTTGCCGGATGGGAGCCGATGCGGCCTCGGTCGTCGACCCGCAATTGCGCGTTCGCGGCGTCGAAGGCCTGAGAGTGGTGGACGCTTCCGTCATGCCCGACTTGGTCTGCGGAAACATCAATGCGGCAGTGATCATGATTGCCGAGAAAGCCGCCGACCTCATCGCGAGCTCGAAAGAAAGCGGGGCAGTGCAATGATCCGAAATATCGCCATCATCGGTCTGGGTACGATGGGACCGGGCATGGCCGCCCGGCTCGCCAGAGGCGGCCTTCAGGTGGTAGCCTACGATGTTGCCCCGGCAGCGATCGAACGCGCGCGATCCATGCTGGGCGTGGCCGAGACCGTTCTCGACGCCTTGGGTATTGCGCCGCCGCCGGCCGGCGTTGGAACGGTTCGCTTCACGGGTGATATCGGCGATGCGGTATCCGGTGCCGACCTCGTCATCGAGAACGTTCCTGAAAACATTTCGGTCAAGGCCGAAGTCTATCGTACGATCGACGGCCTGATAGGCTCGGACACGATCGTCGCGTCCGACACGTCGGGTATTCCGATCACCAAACTGCAGGCGCATATCTCGCATCCCGAGCGGATGGTCGGCATGCACTGGTCGAACCCGCCGCACATCATCCCGATGATCGAGGTGATCGGCGGCGAGAAGACCGCGCCGCAAACCGTGGCGACGATCCGCGACCTGATCCGCTCGATCGGCTTGCTGCCGGTGGTGGTGAAGAAGGACGTTCCCGGCTTCGTCGAAAACCGCGTGCTCTATGCACTGCTGCGCGAGGCCGTCGACCTCGTCGAGCGTGGCGTCATCGATCCGGAGGATCTCGACACCTGCGTGTCGTGGGGCATCGGCTACAAGATCGCCGTCATCGGACCGATGGCGCTGCTCGATATGGCGGGCCTCGATATCTACAAGTCCGTCTCTTCCTTCCTCAACGCGGACCTCTCCAATCGTGACGATGTCGCGCCCATGGTGCTGGAAAAGACGAACGCGTCGAAGCTCGGCATCAAGTCGGGCGAGGGCATGTTCTCTTATACGCCCGAGCAGACCAAAGCGCTGCAAGGCGAACGGGCGCGCAAACTCGTCGCGGTGCGGCGCATCCTGGAAGGTCGGGAGTAGCAAATGGCGCATCGTGCTCACAGGATCGGCCGGGCTGGGGAGTTTGTAACAGCGGCTGTTGGTGCGAGGCGCGCCTTCGCGGACCGGACGGTGCGGCGACCGTTGACGACGGCGCATGGGGTGGCAAGCCATGCGCATTGAAACCATTCGAGCCGCCGGCGGCCGGCCGGCCCATATCCGCCATGACGACCTGATCTCTGCCAAGGGTGTTTCAGTGGTCATGGCGAGCCAGCTGGTTCTGCAGAACATCGATCTTTCGATCCCGAAGGGGTCGTTTGTCTCTCTTATTGGTCCTTCCGGTTGCGGCAAGAGCACCTTGCTCAAGGTTCTGGCGGGGCTTGTGAATCCGACAAGCGGCAGCGTTTCGATCGCCGGACTTCCGCCAGTCGAGGCGGCGCGCAAGCGCATGATCGGCCTCGTCTTCCAGGACGCCAACCTGCTTCCCTGGAAGAATGCCGTCGACAACGCATCGATGCTGCTTGGCATCGCCGACAAGTCGCTCTCGCGCGCCGATTTGCGGGCACGCGGGCGGGAGATGTTGGAACTGGTGGGGTTGGGCGACAGCGCCCACAAGCGCCCTCATGAATTGTCCGGCGGCATGCGCCAGCGCGTCGCCATCGCGCGGGCCCTGGCGCTCGATCCGGCGGTTCTCCTGATGGACGAGCCGTTCGGCGCGCTCGACGCCATCACCCGCGATTCGATGGGTGAGTCGCTGCTCGAGATTTGGCAGCGCACCGGCAAGACCATTGTGCTCGTCACCCATTCGATAGACGAGGCCATTCACCTGTCGCGCCATGTCCACGTGATGGGGATCAAGCCTGGGCGGATCACCGGGAGCCTCGACATTGGTCTGCCCTATCCGCGCGATCTGTCTTTAACGGAAGATCCGCAGTTCGTCAGGCTGTTGGTTCAGCTGCGGACGATGCTGCGCGCCAGCCATCAACCGGGAGGTGCGTCGTGAGCGATCAACCTGTCACCAATCTCTCCGAGTCGCGGCTTGCCTCAACCTGGGGTGCAGTGACAGGCAGCTGGCTTCCAGCGGCTATCCTTCTGCTGGCGACGATCGTGGTCTGGGAAGCCGTGGTGCGGATTTTCGCCATATCCGCCTTCATCATTCCCGCCCCGTCCGAGATCGCGCAATCGCTGGTCGCGCAATGGGGAACGCTGATGCAGGCGACACTGGTAACGGCAGGCGAGATCCTGTTCGGATTCCTTGTCTCTATTGTGGTCGGCATTGCCATTGCGCTGGTCATCGTGCGCTTTGACTGGCTGGGGCGAGCGCTTTATCCGCTGGTGGTGCTGTTCCAGAACGTGCCCAAGGTGGCATTGGCGCCGATCTTCATCCTCTGGTTCGGCTACGGGCTTGCGCCCAAGATCGGCCTGATCCTGGTCATCGCCTTCTTCCCGGTGACATTATCGATGCTGGCGGGCATGCAGTCGGTCGATCGCTCGCTGTTGTCGCTGATGAATTCGGTCGGCGCCAGCCCGACGCAGATCCTGTTCCGGATTCGCGTTCCGCATTCGCTGCCGAACCTGATGGCCGGAACCAAAATCGCCGCGACGCTCAGCGTCATCGGCGCTATCGTCGGCGAATTCGCCGGCGCTTCCGATGGGCTCGGCTACGTCATCCAGTTCGCTTCGACCCAGCTCGACACCGCGCTCGTCTTCGCGGCCCTACTCCTCGTTTCGGTGCTGGGCATCGCCTTCTACTACGCAGCCGAAGTTCTCGAACGCATCATCGTGCCATGGGCACCGAAATTCAGCCACGCCTAGGTTACCTAGGACAGTCAACGACAGGAAGGATCGATCAATGCTAAGACGCTCACTCATAAAGGCAGCCACGCTTGCGGCGTTTGCCGGCGCGCTTGGCTTCTCCGGCGTAGCGCTGGCGGCGGACAAGGTCAGCGTGCAGCTCGACTGGGTGGTGCGCGGCAACCACGCCATGTTCTTCGTGGGCAAGGAGAAGGGCTTCTTCACCAAGAACGACATCGACTTGGCCGAGATCCGCAAGGGTTCCGGCTCGCCAGACGCCATGCGGCTGGTGGGCAATGAGAACGCGGATTTCGGTTTCGGCGATCTTCCCACGCTCGCCGTTGCGCGGTCGCAGAATGTCCCGGTGGTGGCGGTGGCCGCAGTCAACCAGCACTCGCCGCTGGCGATCATCTCGCTGGCGAAGACGGTGAAGCTCACCAAGCCGGATGATCTGAAGGGCCTCACCATCGGCATTCATCCAGCCGGTTCAACCTACATCTTCTTCAAGGGCTTCCTGGCGGCCAATGGCCTGACGGAGAAGGACATGACGCTCAACAGTGTCTCGCCGCCCTATGAAAGCTATCTGCTTCTAGGCCGGGTTCAGACGGTGGTCGGCTATGTCGACGCCGAGGTTCCCGAACTGGAGGCCAAGGCAGGCGGTTCCGGTTCGCTCAGCGTCATGATGGGCGCGGACCATGGCTGGAAGGCTTATGGCTCGGGCCTGTTCACCTCTCAGAACATGATCAAGGACAAGCCCGACGTCGTCGCCCGCTTCGTTAGGGCGTACAGGGAAGCATTCGATTATGTCGTGGCCCACCCCGAAGAGGCCGCCGAGATCACGGCCAAGGCTGCACCCGGTTACGCGGACAAGAAGGATGTGCTGCTTGCGCAGATCAACGCCGATATCGCGTCGACCTTCACCGGCCCGGACACCAAGGAACACGGCCTCGGCTGGATGACGAAGACGCAGTGGGAGGAAACGCTGAAGACGCTCACCGATCAGGGCGTGCTCAAGACGGCTCTCTCGGCGGACGATGTCTTCACCGACACGTTCCTGGCAAAGAAGTAAGAGGCACCGGTGTTGGGACGGGCAAGTCGATGAGCGCCTACCGGCAGACCAGGCTGTCCTGCCTCGTGACACAGGACACGGCGCGTTCGCCTTTCGCGGCGTCGGCGCGGTCGAGCGTGATCTGCACGCGTGTGGCATATGCGCGACCCGACAGGCCGCACCGCAGCCGCTCGACGGGCAGGTTCTCGCGCTTGTCGTTGAGGATCGTGAACGTGCCGGTCTTGGGGTCGAACCAGAGTTCGAGGCGCGCGCTCTCGCCCGGTTCGACCGTCGCGATCCCGGCGGAATACCAGTGGGCGAAGTCGGCATTGCAGGACAGTCCTTCATTGCCCACGTTCGAAATCGTCAACGGCACCATGTCGAGCCCGTCGGTGCCCTTTCGGACGATGATATGGTGCAACTCAACCGCGTTGGCGAAGGATGTGAACGCCAGCGCCACAGGGAGAACATAACGAATCTTCACTTTGCCTGAGCTCCATGGGTGAATTTACTCAGGCAGTCTACCTCGCATATGCGCAATAACAACATAATATTGATTGGTAAATCAAACAGAGAGGGTAATATGTTAAAGATTCTGAAGAGTAGTGTGAGTGCGGCTATACTGAGTGGCGTCTTGCTGGGCAGCGCGCTTGCCGGTGAAGTCAAGTCGATCGCCATCCTGACGCCCGAAGCAGGCACCGATTACGGCTGGAATCAGCAGGGCATCGATGCCGCCAAGGCGGCGGGCAAGGCCGCCGGCGTCGAAGTGGTCGTGGCCCAGGGCCTTGGCTATGGCGATGTTCGTCCGACGCTGCGGGAGCTCGCGTCTGATGGCGCTAGCTTGCTGATCGCCCACGCCAGCGGTTACAACACTTCGGGGCCTGAAATCGCCAAGGAATTGAAGGTTCCGGTGGCGATCGTCGATACGCCGAGCGGTCTGGAGAAGGGTCTCGTCGCCGACTACACGCTGAGCGGTCACCAGGGCGCCTATCTCGCCGGCCGTCTTGCCGCCAAGATGTCGCGCTCGAAGTCGGTCGGCATCGTCGTGTCGGGCGAACCGCCCTCGTGGAATTCGCAGTCAGCGGCGTTCGCGCAGGGCGTGAAGGCGGAGAACCCAGAGGTCAAGATCACCTATGCGGTGATCGGACCCGCCGCCTACAGCGACGCAGCCGGCGGCAAGCGCGTCACCGAAAGCGTGATCGCGTCGGGCGCCGACATCATCTTCGGCCAGGGCAATGGTTCGAGCTTCGGGATGCTGCAGGCGGTCGAGACGACCAAGGCGGCTGACGGCGGCAAGGTCTATTTCATCGACGTCATCGGCGACAAGACGCCGATCGACAAGGGCTTCCTGCTGTCGTCGGTGGTCTGGAACATTGAGCCGGTCTACGCGGCGATGATCGACGACCTGAAGGCCGACACGTTCGGCACCAAGAGCTACTCGATCGGCCTCAAGGATGATTCGGTCAAGCTTCTGAAGACCGCTGCAATCCCGGACAATGTCTGGACCGAGATCCAAGCGCTGCGCGACGAAGTCATTTCCGGCAAGATTCCGGTCGAGCCGGTCTATGATGCAGCGGACGTCAGGGCGCTGATGACCAGCGTCGCCCAGTAGGGCAATCCAACCGGCTACTGGAAGGGTGACCAGTTCATCCCTCCGGGCCGATTTCATGTTTTTAAAGGTTCTGAGCTTTCATGGGCAGTCTTTCTTCATTACCGGGCGCCGACAAACGCGACATCGTCGTGCTTGAAGGCGTGACCAAACGCTTTCCCGGCATCGTCGCCAATGACAGCATCGACCTGTCGATCCGTCCCGGTGAGGTGCATGTGCTGCTCGGCGAGAATGGCGCGGGAAAATCCACCTTGATCGGCATGCTGTCTGGTCTGCTGCAGCCGGACGAGGGCCGCATACTGGTCGACGGCAAACTGACACAGATCACCTCGCCGCGCCATGCGCTGGCGCTCGGTATTGGAACCGTCTTCCAGCACATGATGCTGGTGCCGGCTCTGACCGTGGCCGAGAATCTTTTGCTTGGCGGGCCCTGGTGGCAGCGCCCCAGGACCGAGGAGCTTGAGGCGCGCGTCGCCGAGATTACCCGCAGCCTCGGCATCACGGTGAAGCTGCATGCCAAGGTGTCGGAGCTTTCCCTTGGCGAGCAGCAGCAGGTGGAGATCCTGCGCGCCATGGTGCGCAACAGCCGGCTACTGATCCTCGACGAATCCACCTCTATGCTGACGCCGAAGGGCATCGACGAACTGGGCACGCTGATGCGCCGCCTCGTCGAGCAGGGACTGGCGATCGTCTTTATCACGCACAAGCTCAAGGAGGCGGCGGCCTTCGGCGACCGCATCTCGGTGTTGAAGCTCGGCCGTAAGGTCGGCGAGATTCCTTCCGAGCGCTTCCGCGCGCTGGGCGAACAGGAGATCATCTCGGAGATCGTGGAATTGATGTTCGGCAAACAGAAGGACGATCCGGAAGCGGTCGAGTGCCCCATCCGCACAATCTGCGTCGAAGCCGCTCCGCTGCTTCAGGTCGCGGATCTCGCGGTCGCACCTACGGACAACACACCGGGCCTATCGTCGATCTCCTTTGACATTCGTCCAGGCGAGATCCTTGGCATCGCCGGCATCGATGGCAACGGCCAGAAACAATTGGCGGAGGCCTTGGCAGGGCAACGCGTGGCGACCGGTGGTTCGGTGCGGCTGGAGGGAACCGCGATCGAGATGCTGAGCGTTGGCGAACGCCGCCAGCGCGGTCTTCGCTATCTGACCGACGACCGGCTGGGCGAAGGCACTGTCGGAACTTTCCCGGTTTCGATAAACTTCTTTCTCAAGCAGGTCGGCGCCGCTCCGTTCTGGCGCAACGGCTTCGAACAGCGCGCCGAGATCGACAAGCGCGCGGCCCAGCTCGTGCGCGAATACGATGTGCGCACGCCAAGCCTGAAGACGCCGGTCGGGCGGCTTTCGGGCGGCAATATCCAGAAAGTTCTGCTGGCGCGCGAACTGGCCGAAGGCGCCAAGGTCGTCATCTTCAACAAACCGACCTATGGGCTCGATCTCGCCAATACGCTGGCGTCGCGCCAGCGCATCCGCGACACCGCAGCGCGCGGCCTCGCCATATTGCTGATCTCCACCGACCTCGAGGAATTGCTCAGCATGTGCGACCGTATAGCCGTCATCGCCAACGGAGCGCTGGTCGGCACCGTCGAGAACGTAGACGACGCCCGCACCAAGGTCGGTCGCCTGATGATCGGACTAGCCGCATGAGCATCGACACCCCCACGGTCAATGCTACCGCACTCGATCCCACAAGCGCGGCGGCCGCGCGCCGTGACATCCTCCACAAGCTGCTGATGACGCTCGGCCCGATCCTCGCCGCACTGGTCATCGCCGGTTGCATCCTGCTTGCCGTCGGCGTCGACCCGCTCGCCTATTATGGCTATGTGTTGGAAAAAGGCCTGTTCTCGCCGCTCGGCATCCAGCAGACGCTGACGCGCATGGCGCCGCTGCTGTTTCTTGCCGCCGGCCTGATCGTGGCCTTTCGCGCCGGGACGTGGAATCTGGGCGGCGACGGCCAGTTCCTGCTTGGTGCCGTCACGGCAGCCGCCAGCGCCCCGGTGTTCGTCCAGTTGATGCCGGCCTGGCTGGCTCTCATCGGGTCGTTCCTGATCGCCGCGGTGGTAGCGATGATCTGGTCGCTGGTGCCGGCGCTGCTGCGGGCCTATCAGGGCGTCAACGAGATCATCACCACGCTGATGATGACGTTCCTGGGCACCTCGCTCGCGAATGTTCTGGTCAAGCTTGTGTTTCGCGATCCCGGCACGACCGTTCCCCAGACGCGCACGCTACCGGTGGAAGACCGGCTGCCGCGCCTGTTCGATACGACCATCACCAGCGGCCTGCTGCTCGGCCTAGCAGCAATCATCATCGTGCATCTGGTGATGACGCGCACGGCGTTCGGGCTGAAATTGCGGATCGTCGGCGCCAATCCGCGAGCGGCGATTCATGCGGGGCTCGGCGTACCTGGTCTGACAATTGCCGTCTTCGCCATTTCCGCCGGGCTCGCGGGCCTTGCCGGTGCCGTCGACATCATCGGTGTTCAGGGCAATGTCCGCGCCGACTGGAATCCCGCTTACGGGCTGGCCGTCATTCCGGCCGTGTTCCTCGCCCGCATGAACGGGTTTGCCGCGATAGGTTTCGTGTTCCTGCTTTCGGTGTTGTCGATCGGCGGCGAAAGCGCGGCACGGCGGCTTGGTGTGCCCAATCATTTCACACTGGTGCTGGTCTCCATCGTGCTGATCGTGCTCGCTCTCGCCGAGTATGTCGACCACCGTTACAACCAGTCGAGAAAGGCTTAAGGCATGACCGGGCTATTTAGCGAAGTCTTTCTCAGCGCGCTCATGTTCGGCGCCGTCACCGCGGCCATCCCGCTGCTGCTGGCCGGCCTCGGCGAGCAAATGTCGGAAAAAGCCGGCGTGCTCAACATCGGCATCGAAGGCATGATGCTGGCCGGTGCCTATCTTGGCTTCGTCGGCGCGTTCTATTCCGGGTCGCTGTGGCTGGGGTTCCTAACAGGTGCCGCCGGCGGCGTCGTGGTGGCGCTGATCATGGCGCTGCTCTGCGTGCGCATCGGGCTGAACCAGATCGTCATCGGCATCGCGCTAACACTCGGTCTCGAAGGCCTGACGGCGCTGCTTCATCATTTCCAGTTCTCGCGCAGCTATCCCCGCCTGCCAGCGGCGGACGCCACCGTCATTCCGCTGCTGTCGGATATTCCTGTCTTCGGGCCTGCCTTCTTCAAGCATCACCTGATCGTCTATCTGGCGCTCGCGCTGGTGTTCGCCATGGGTTACCTCTATCGGCACACGCAGCTCGGCCTCAACCTGCAGGCAGCGGGCGACAAGCCGGCCGCGCTCGACGTCGCCGGTATCGACGTCATCAAGACCCGGACCATCGCGGTGCTGACGACCGGCGCGCTGGCGGGGCTCGGCGGCGCCTATCTCGCCAATGTCGGGGCCGGCCTGTTCATTCCGTTCATCAGCAACGGCGCCGGCTTTCTCGGCATCGTGCTGGCCATGCTGGCGCGCGGCCGTCCGGTCTGGGTGCTGTTCGGCGCCCTGCTGTTCGGCGTCTGCCTGTCGCTGACGACGGCCATGCAGGTAGCGGGCATCAACATACCGACCGACGTCATCCAGATGCTGCCATTCCTGGCGGTGATGATCATGCTGGTGTTGTTCGGCCGGCGGGCCAGTCTACCCGCGGCGCTGGGTATTCCATATGAGCGCGGTACGCGCTGACACAATCAGATGCGCGGAGGGGACCCGCGCCAAACAGGAGGTAACAATGTCGGATACCAAGATCTACCTGCTCGATGGCGGCTCGCTCGTTCTCGACGGCTATCATGTGTTCTGGAATCGCGGCCCTGGCGGCGAAGTGCGCTTTCCGGTCTATTCGATCCTGATCGAGCATGCCGAGGGCCGCTTCCTGATCGATACCGGCTATGACTACGATCACGTCATGAAGGTGCTGCCCTTCGAGAAGCCGATCCAGGAAAAGCACCAGACCATTCCCGGCGCGCTCGCCTTGCTCGGGCTCGAGCCCAAGGATATCGACGTTGTCGTCAATTCGCATTTCCATTTCGACCATTGCGGCGGCAACAAGTATTTTCCGCATGCAAAGAAGATCTGCCACCGCAGCGAGATACCGCAGGCGTGCAATCCCCAACCCTTCGAACATCTGGGCTATTCGGACCTGAGCTTCTCGGCGGAGGCCGCGGAAGCACGTGGCGCGACCGCGCAACTGCTGGAAGGCACGACGCGCGCCAACTCGACCTTCGAGGGCATCGAGGGCGACGTCGATCTTGCCAAGGGCGTAAGGCTGGTCTCGACGCCCGGCCATTCGATCGGCCACTACAGCTTGCTCGTCGAGTTCCCCAAGCGCCAACCGATGATGTTCACCATCGATGCCGCCTACACCCAGAAGAGCCTTGAAACGCTGTGTCAGGCGGCTTTCCACATTGACCCGGTGGCGGGCGTCAATTCGATGCGCAAAGTGAAGAAGCTGGCCGAGGACCATGGTGCCGAACTGATGTATTCGCACGACATGGAAAACTTCAGGAGCTACAAGACCGGCACGCAATTCTACGGCTGATCGCCCGCCAAATCAGGAGAGAAGATGATGCGCTATCTCGAACACGCCGATCCGGTCATCACCCTGACCTCGGGGCCGGTGAACGCCTATGCCGAAGTGCTGCGTGGTCTCGGGCGCACGGTGCTTTACGACTACGACCCGGCGTTTCAGCTCCTCTACGAGAAGGTGGTCGACAAGGCGCAGAAGGCGATGCGGCTATCGAACAAGCCGGTCATTCTGCATGGCGAGCCGGTACTGGGCCTCGAGGCCGCCGCGGCCTCCCTGATCGCGCCCGACGACGTCGTGCTCAACCTTGCCTCCGGAGTTTACGGTAAGGGGTTTGGCTATTGGGCGAAGCGCTATTCGCCACATCTCATCGAAATCGAGGTGCCCTGCAATGAAGCGATCGACCCGCAGGAGGTTGAGGCAATGCTGAAAGCGCATCCGGAAATCACCATCGTTTCCGTGTGCCATCATGACACGCCGTCTGGCACCATTAATCCGATCGATGCCATCGGCGCGCTGGTCTCGGCGCATGGCGGTTATCTGATCGTCGACGCGGTCTCGTCCTTTGGCGGCATGAAGACGCATCCGGAGGATTGCAAGGCCGATATCTATGTCACCGGCCCCAACAAATGCCTGGGCGCGCCTCCCGGCCTCACCATGATGGGCGTCAGCGAGCGGGCCTGGGCCAAGATGAAGGGAAATCCCCTGGCGCCGCGCGCATCGATGCTGAGCATCGTCGACTGGCAAAATGCGTGGTCAAGGAACGAGCCGTTTCCGTTCACGCCGTCGGTCTCGGAGATCAACGGGCTCGATGTCGCGCTCGACCTTTATCTCGATGAGGGACCGGAGGCGGTGTGGGCGCGCCACGCGCTTACTGCCAAGGCAATGCGCGCGGGCGTCACCGCGATGGGCCTGTCGATCTGGGCGGCCAGCGACAGGATCGCATCGCCGACCACGACCGCCGTTCGCACCCCCGAAGGTGTCGACGAGAAGGCGCTTCGCCAGGCCGCGCGCGCCCGATACGGCGTGGTGTTTTCGTCGGGCCGCGGCGAAACATTGGGGAAGCTGACGCGCATTGGCCATATGGGCCCGACCGCCCAGCCGATCTATGCGATCGCCGCGCTGACGGCGCTTGGCGGCGCCATGAATGCTTTGGGCCAGAAGCTTGCGATCGGCAAAGGTATTGAGGCGGCGCTCGCCATTATCGACGCCGACGCATGAACAGACAACTGTTGGATCACGGATTGAGGGAGTATTTTCATGACTGAACGACTTGCGGCAAAGACGGCCCTGGTCACGGGTGCCGCGCAGGGTATCGGCAAGGCAATCGCCGCGCGGCTTGCCGCCGACGGGGCAACCGTCATCGTCAGCGACATCAATGCCGAAGGCGCCAAGGCGGTGGCCGCGGCGATCGGCGACAATGCGAGGGTGATCGCCGCTGACATTTCCGATCCGGCATCGGTCAAGGCGCTCTTCGCCGAAATCCAGGCCCTTACCGGGGGCATCGATATTCTGGTCAACAATGCCAGCATCGTCCCGTTCATTGCCTGGGACGATGTCGATCTCGACCATTGGCGCAAGATTGTCGACGTCAATCTGACAGGGACCTTCATTGTCACCCGCGCCGGCACGGACCAGATGCGCGCGGCAGGCAAGGCCGGACGAGTGATCAGCATCGCCTCCAACACATTCTTTGCCGGTACACCGAACATGGCCGCCTATGTCGCGGCCAAGGGCGGCGTCATCGGCTTCACCCGGGCGCTGGCCACGGAACTCGGCAAATACAACATCACGGCGAACGCAGTGACGCCCGGCCTGATCGAGAGCGAGGGCGTCAAGGCAAGCCCGCACAATGAGGCGTTCAGCTTCGTCGAGATGCTGCAGGCGATTAAAGGCAAAGGGCAGCCTGAACATATCGCCGATGTGGTTTCGTTCTTAGCCTCCGACGATGCGCGCTGGATCACCGGCCAGACGCTGAATGTCGACGCCGGGATGGTCAGGCACTAGCCTGATCCATCCCGACACAGCGACCAGCTAACGTGTTGCTTGACCAAGCAGTTCGATTGGGATTATTCGGGGCGATGGTTCCGCTCATTTCAAGGCGAGCAAAAATGCGGTGTCCCTAGCTGCCATATCGGTGTAGTTCTTGTGAACGATTCCCCGTATTAATCTGCACACATGGAAACGTCGCTCTATCTGCCGGTAAAAAGCTTTCTCGAAGAGGCAGGTTACGTCGTCAAGGGCGAGGTTGGCGGCTGCGATCTTGTCGGCCTCAGTAATGATGATACGCCTGTTGTCGTGGTCGCCGAGCTAAAATTGAGTTTCAATCTGGAGCTCATTTTGCAGGCGGTCGACCGGGCGACCATTTCAAACGAGGTCTGGATCGCTGACCGGATATCGTCCAGCGGCAGAGGTCGTGAAGCCGACAAACGCTATCGCAACCTCTGCCGCAGGCTTGGCGTTGGCATGCTGGGCATTTCCGACGCCGGCGAGGTCAACGTCATCGTTGGTTCCGTGTCACCAATGCCGCGGACCGATCCAAAGCGCCGTTCGAGGCTTTTGCGCGAACACCAGAAACGACGCGGAGATCCGGTGCTTGGTGGTAGTACCCGCACGCCAATTATGACGGCATATCGGCGTACCGGACGCGGGCAAGATATTGCTTTCGAATGTTTATGGCTGGTTTGAGCGCCTCGATAGAAGCGTCTATGCGTTGACAGAAGCTGGCCGCATCGCGCTGCAGCGATGGCCGCAGCCAGATGTGCAGGGGAGCCAGTAGCCACGGCACTTGAGTGTTGGTTATTCATTCGAATGTGCGTTAGAGAAGATCGCGCCTCGCCCTAGGCATCGTTTGTGCCGGGTCTGCCGCCGTTCCGTGCTTCGAAAATCGCATAATGCCTCGACTGGAACCGCACTCGAAACTTCAACGTGGTTCCTTATAGCAGCTTTTGGATCCGAATCCGTCAGTCCAATCACACTGAGGTCGAAGTCTGCTCCAGGCGCGATTGAAATAAGGGCTTTGGTTTGGCACTTTTAGTTGGGACGATTTACGGGTAGGTGCAGTGAAGCGCCTGCCTTGTCGGCCGCCGCTCTTAGGCGCCTGTCTTTGG
>NZ_JAIQWW010000034.1 GCF_020164455.1 Phyllobacterium chamaecytisi | reverse complement strand
TAGGGCGCCCGTTTTTCGGGGATTTTCTACGCCAACAGACCTTTTGACGGCGAAAAATAAAAATCAGATCGCAGCGCCGAAGCCGGTGAGGAACGCAGTAAGATTGTCGCCGAGCTCGTCGCAAAGATAACCGCCCTCCTGCACGATAACCGTTGGCAGGCGCAATTTCGCGATGGCTTCGGCGATGCGGGCAAAACCGGGCGTCGAAACGGAGAGCTCGCCGAACGGGTCGCCCTCGAAAGCATCAAGCCCCAGCGCCACGACCAATGCTTCCGGCGCGAAGGCTTCGATGCGGCTTCTTGCGGCAGCAAGTGCTTCCAGGAATACCTCGTCGCCGGATTTGCGCACGAGCGGCAGATTGTGATTGTAGCCGAGACCCGCGCCCTCGCCGCGCTCGTCGGCATAGCCCCAGAAGAACGGATAAAACCGCACCGGATCGGCGTGGATCGAAACGGTCAGCACATCGGAGCGTGCATAGAAGATGCCTTGCGTGCCATTGCCATGATGCAGATCGACGTCGAGGATGGCGACGCGGGCGGCATTCTTGCGCAGTCTTTGCGCTGCCACCGCTGAATTGTTGATAAAGCAAAAGCCGCCGGCGACATCGGCGAAGGCGTGATGGCCAGGCGGCCGGCACAGCGCATAGGCGGCCGGTTCGCCGGACATGACCGCTTCGGCTGCTTCGACCGCGGCCCAGGCGCTCCAGCATGCGCTGTCCCAGGTCTCCGCCGAAATTGGGCATGCGGTATCGGCCATGTAATAACCCGCCTGCCCCACGGCGGAAGCCGGATAGCTGCCCGTGCGGTTGATTGGATGGATATTGGGAACCACTTCTTCCGAGGCCCCGGGGATCAGTTGCCAGCGCCCATGGATAGTCTGCAGGAACTCCAGATATTCGGGCGTGTGAACGGCGGCAATCGGGCCGAGCCCGTAATTGGCGGGGCGATGGATGGAACTCCCCGCCGCCCGGGCACCCGCGAGAAGCCGCTCGATCCGCTCCGGCTTTTCCGGATTGGGCCGCGGCGCGCCGCTCGACAGAAAGCCCTTCGGATTATGGCGCTTTTGCTCGTCCGCACAGAATGTCTTCATGAGCCTTTCCGTCCCTGGCGCCATCGTCGGCTGTATTCTGCATTACGCCAATCGAGAGTCAAAACGGAAACGCAGTCCGCGGTCGGGTAATTTGTCAGCCCTTTTCTTCGACAAAATGATGCGTGGTTCGACAAGCTCACCATGAGAGAACTTGGGTGTTACAGGGAGCCAAAGACGTCAACATTGGCTACCTGGGCTTTTGAGCCCACGACGTTCCTCATGGTGAGCTTGTCGAACCACGCACCAACGTCCTGTTAGCAGACTTCACCAAACGGGCTTCACGCCTTGTTCTTGTTGTAGACGTCGAAGATAACCGCAGCGAGCAGAACGAGACCCTTGATCACCTGCTGCCAGTCGATATTGACGCCCATGATCGACATGCCATTGTTCATGACGCCCATGATGAAGGCGCCGATCACCGCGCCCATGACCTGACCGACACCACCCATGGCCGAAGCGCCGCCGATGAACACCGCAGCAATCACGTCGAGCTCGAAGCCAAGGCCCGCCTTTGGCGTCGCCGTGTTGAGACGTGCTGCGAAGATCAGGCCGGCGAGAGCGGCGAGAACGCCCATGTTGACGAAGGTCAGGAAGGTCAGCCGTTCGGTCTTGATGCCGGAGAGCTTTGCCGCCTTTTCATTGCCGCCCATGGCGTAGATGCGGCGGCCAACGGTCATGCGCTTGGTCACGAAGACAAAAAGCGCGATCAAGAGGGACATGACAATCAGGACGTTCGGCAATCCCTTATAGGAAGACAGCAGATAGGTGAGGAACAGCACGATTCCGGCGATGATGACGTTCTTGGCAACGAAGAGCGTAAAGGGTTCGCCCTGATAGCCATGCTTCTCGCGCTTGGCCCGTCCGCGCACACTGAAATAGATCATCAGCGCCACAAGAATAATGCCGACAAGCATCGAGGTGACGTTGAAGCCGGGATAGCCGAAAAAGTCGGGAATGAAACCGGAACTCAGGAGCTGGAACTGCGGCGGGAATGGGCCAACGGACTGCCCCCCCAGCAGCCAGAGAGCGAGGCCGCGGAAGACCAGCATGCCGGCCAGCGTGACAATGAAGGATGGGATCTTGTGATAGGCTATCCAATACCCTTGAGCGGCTCCAATTGCGCCGCCCATGATCAGACACAGGATCGTCGCCGGAATGTAGTGGATTTGCCAGCGGACCATCATCACTGCGGCAAGGCCGCCGATAAACCCCGAAACCGAGCCCACCGAAAGGTCGATGTGTCCGGCAACGATCACCAGGAGCATGCCGAGTGCCATGATGATAATATAGCTGTTCTGCAGCACGAGGTTGGTCAGATTAACCGGCTTGAAAAGAACGCCACTCGTTGTGTACTGGAAGAAGAGCATGATGAGGATCAAGGCGAGCACCAGGCCATATTCCCGGTAATTGCCTTTCAGCGCGGAGCCATCCGTCTTGAAGTCTTTTTTACCTTGGGTTGCTGCAGTTTCGACGGTCATGATGCTTTCCCTTCAGCACGAATGATGGCGCGCATGATTTTTTCCTGGCTGGCTTCGCTGGCCGGCATTTCACCGACAAGCCTGCCCTGGTTCATCACGTAGATCCGGTCGCAGACGCCGAGCAGCTCTGGCATTTCCGACGAGATCATCAGCACGCTTTTGCCTTCGCTTACCAGTTGGTTGATGATCGTATAGATTTCATATTTCGCACCGACATCGATGCCGCGCGTGGGTTCGTCAAGGATCAAAAGGTCCGGATTGGCGAACAACCATTTCGAAAGAACGACTTTCTGCTGGTTGCCGCCGGAGAGATTGCCGGTCTTTTGATAAATGCTTGAGGAACGGATATTGGTCTTGCGGCGATATTCATTCGCCACTTTCAGTTCGGCCATGTCATCCAGCACGCCGTTATGCGAAACGCCGTCCAGATTGGCGATCGTCGTGTTGTGCTTGATATGGTCGATCAAGTTGAGGCCGTAGGTCTTGCGATCTTCGGTAACGTAGGCAATCCCATGGTCAATCGCTTTGCCGATGGTCGAAACATCGACGGGGTTCCCTTTGATGAATACCTCGCCACTGATGTTCCGCCCATAGGCCTTGCCGAACACGCTCATGGCGAATTCCGTCCGGCCAGCGCCCATCAGCCCGGCGATGCCAACGACTTCACCCTTGCGAACATTCAAATTGATACCGTTGATGACGGTACGCTCGCTGTGGATATGGTGGTGGACAACCCAGTCCTTCACCTCGAAGACCACTTCGCCAATATCGGGTTCGCGCTGCGGAAAGCGGTCAGCCAGCTGACGTCCGACCATCGACGTGACGATCCGGTCTTCGGAAATATCCTGCTTGTCGAGAGTCTCGATGGTCGCGCCATCACGCAGCACCGTGATGCGGTCGGCAACCTTGCCAACTTCGTTCAGCTTGTGTGAAATCAGGATGGAGGAAATACCCTGCGCTTTGAACTCCAGAAGCAGCGCCAGCAATGCGTCGCTGTCATTCTCGTTGAGGCTGGCCGTCGGCTCGTCGAGGATGAGCAACTCGACATCCTTCGACAGCGCCTTGGCAATCTCCACCAACTGCTGCTTGCCGACGCCGAGATTGGTAATCAATGTCAGCGGATCTTCCTTCAGACCGACCTTGGCGAGGAGTTCGCGCGTCCGGTTTTCCGCAACATGCCAATCGATGATACCGAATTTGGCCGGTTCGTTGCCAAGGAATATGTTCTCGGCAATCGACAGGAGCGGAACCAGCGCCAGCTCCTGGTGAATGATGATGATGCCCTGCTTTTCACTATCGCTGATCCCGCGGAAGTGCTGCTCCTGGCCATTGTAAAAAATTTCACCTTCGTAGCTGCCATGCGGATAGACACCGCTCAGCACCTTCATCAAGGTTGATTTGCCAGCGCCATTCTCGCCCACCAGAGCATGAATTTCGCCTTTGCGCACATCGAGGTTGACATTGTTGAGCGCTTTCACCCCAGGGAAAACCTTGGTGATGTTGCGCATTTCGAGGATGGTTTCCATCGATATCCTCACCGACGCTTCTGCAGCAAGTCGCCTGCTGTGGCGTCGTTTCCTTCTGCAATTTATATTGGGCTCTGCGTCCTTGCGCCACCGAAAACATCATCCGGAGAGCCGACATGGCAACGAACCCTGTGCGGCAAGCACAGGGTTCGTCATTAATCAAAGACCTACTTGATCTGGTCTTCCGTATAATAGCCGCCGCCAATCAGGATTTCTTTCCAGTTGGTCTTGTCGACTTCGACCGGCTTCAGCAGGTAGGACGGAACGACCTTGACACCATTATTATAGGTCTTGGTATCGTTGACTTCCGGCTCCTCGCCCTTGAGAACCTTGTCGATGAGATCGGACGTCACCTTGGCCAGCTCACGTGTATCCTTGTAGATCGTCGAGTACTGCTCGCCGGCGATGATCGACTTGACCGATGGTACTTCCGCATCCTGTCCGGAAACGAACGGGAATGGCTGGTCCGCAGTTCCGTAGCCGACGCCGCGCAGTGACGAAAGGATACCGATAGACAGACCATCATAAGGTGACAGAACGGCATTGACCTTCTTGTCGGTGTAGTAGGCTGACAGGAGGTTATCCATGCGCGCCTGCGCAACGGCACCATCCCAACGCAGCGTACCGACCTTGTCCATGCCCATCTGGCCGGACTGGACGACGAGCTTGCCGCTGTCAATCAGAGGCTGCAGGACAGACATCGCGCCATTATAGAAGAAGAAGGCGTTGTTATCGTCAGGCGAACCACCGAACAATTCGATGTTGAACGGGCCCTTCGCATCCGGAAGGCCAAGCGCCTTGACGAGCGAGCTTGCCTGGAGAACACCAACCTGGAAATTGTCGAAGGTTGTGTAATAGTCGACATTCGGCGTGTCACGGATGAGGCGATCATAGGAAATAACCTTGATGCCGGCATCGTGCGCCTGCTGCAAAACGTTCGAAAGGGTAGTGCCATCGATCGCTGCGATCACGAGGACCTTGACGCCCTTGGTGACCATGTTCTCGATCTGAGCCAGCTGGTTTGGAATATCGTCTTCCGCATATTGCAGATCGGTGGTGTAGCCGCGTTCTTTCAGCGCCTTCACCATGTTGTCTCCGTCGGCAATCCAGCGTGCCGAGGATTTGGTCGGCATCGCGATACCGACAGAGCCCTTATCCTGGGCGTAGCCTTGCGATCCCATCGCACCAAGTGCGATCAATCCCGCGGCAAACAGATTGAGTATTTTCACGTGTATCCTCCCGGTTGTCAAATCATGCCCGATACTTTTGAGCGGCTTCGACCGAACTTTTTAGCCCGGACCAGTCCTCCCAGAGCAGGGTCTTCCCAACATCTATCGCAAAAGTATGACTTTTGGAATAGGGCTTTCGCCGAGTTGCGAAAATCCCTTCGAACCATATAATACTATTATAATATTTTTTGAAAAGAGCTGCTGGACGATACCGTATGGCCAGCTTATAACCACGCCACCAAATCTGATATATCGGGAGGAAGCCTTGAATCTGGTCCAGTTGACGAATGCCAATGGAAAGCGGCAGGTTGCCGCACGTGTTGGTGAGGAATTCCGTCATGTCAAGCGCACGCGTTCCGTTCTGGAACTCGCGCATGCGGCGATCGATGCGAAAGCAGGCATAGCCGAGATTGTGGAAAAACGCGGGCTTGGCAAGAGGATCGACGTTGCAGCTGCCTATGCGGAAGGCCGCTTGCTTCCCCCGATCGACACGCACGATTCTGCCCATATCCATTTGACCGGTACCGGCCTCACCCATCTCGGATCCGCCGCGACGCGCGATGCGATGCATCGCAAAGTTGGCGACGCCGAGGAAGAAAAACTGACCGATTCGATGAAGATGTTCCGCATGGGGCTCGAAAACGGCAAACCGAAGAAGGGCGCGACCGGCGTACAACCAGAATGGTTCTACAAAGGCAATGGTTCAATGCTGACCGGTCCCGGCCAACCGCTCGTCTCGCCAGCTTTTGCGGACGATGCCGGCGAAGAGCCGGAAATTGCCGGGATCTACGTTATTGGTCCGGATGGGTCGCCTTTCCGCATCGGCTTTGCACTTGCCAATGAATTCTCCGACCATGTCATGGAGCGCGTGAACTATCTCTACCTTGCCCACTCCAAGCTGCGGCCCTGCTCGCTAGGTCCCGAGTTGATCCTCGGCGATTTGCCTTCCGATGTTCGTGGTGCTTCGCGTATCTTGCGTAAAAACAAGACCTTGTGGGAAAAGCCTTTCCTTTCAGGTGAAGACAACATGTCCCACACCATTGCCAATCTCGAGCATCACCATTTCAAGTATGCGGTGTTCCGCCAGCCAGGGGATGTTCACGTACATATGTTTGGAACGGCAACGCTTTCCTTTGCCGATGGCATCAAGGCCGAGAACGGCGATGTCTTCGAAATCGAAGCATCGGCCTTTGGCTTGCCCTTGCGCAATCCGCTGAAGATCGAGAAACCCGCGAAGGTGAAAATCACTACGCTGTAGCTGCGGTTCGCCCGGCGGTCAGCACCCGCTCGGCGCCTTCCTCGATCACCACGCGCATGGCTTGCTTGGCAGCTTCCACGTTGCGGGCCTTGATCGCTTCGGCGATTGCGGCGTGGCGTGCAACCGAGCGCACATGGCTTTCGGAGTTGGGTATGGGCGAACTGATGGTGAAGGTGGTCACTAGTGCCACTTCGATCAGCGCGCTGATAGAGCGCATAAATGGATTGCCGGAGGCTTCCGCTATCCCAATATGGAACTGCAGGTCGCTGAAGACGAAGTCCGCCGCCGATTCGCGTGCGTTCCCCATCTTCTCGACCCAATGGAACAGAGTATCAAGCTGCGCATCCGTGCGCCGCAGTGCGGCAAGGCCCGCCGCTTCAGGCTCAAGCGCCAGCCGCATCTCGACGATGCTCGACAGGAAATGGGCACTCGCACCTGCCTCGAAATGCCAGACCAGTATGTCCGGATCGAACAGGTTCCAGTGCGAACGTTCCAGCACGCGCGTGCCGATCTTGGCTTTCGGCTGAATAAGCCCCTTGGCAGCGAGCGTCTTCAAAGCCTCGCGCAATACGGTTCGGGATACCCCGAATCGTTCCAGCAATTCCGCATCACCCGGCAGAATACTGTTCTCCGGGTATATACCGTTGATTATCTTCAGCCCGAGATCGCGCATGACGTGGCCATGATGCGTTCGCGCCTGCCCCGCTGTGCGGAAATCATAATTGGTGAGCTGGTTGCCTGCCAAATGCTTGCCTGCTAATTGCTTGCGTGGGTGGGGAATCTAACCAGACAAAAACCGTCGCCAAAGTTGCAAACGGCACGACCTCCCAGCGCGCTCCCCCACTTCTTGCTCCTATTTATAATATTATAATATCATTAACAATCGGCAATATTAAGCAACAGCCTTTTCGGCCACAGCTTGCCAACCTGCGCACCCCTCTATTAACTCGGCGAATGGCATTCACCATCAGGCAATTGCAGTATTTCGTCGCCGTCGCGGAACAGGGCTCCATCACCCGCGCCGCACAAAATCTGTCGATTTCGCAATCATCCATTACCGAGGCCATCAAAGAGCTCGAAAGCGATCTCGGCGTCGAACTCTTCGAGCGCCATCCACGCGGCCTCGACATTACCTATAACGGCCATCAGTTCCTGCGTCATGCGACAAAGATCCTCGCCGATGTCTCGGATGCACGCCGCTCGTTTTCCGAAGAAGTGCCAAAGCAGGCGGGCAAGCTGCACCTCGGTGTAACTTCGCTCGTCGCAGGCTATGTCCTTTCGGACCTCCTCGCCCGTTTCCGCCGCGCTTCCCCCGGCGTCGAAGTCAGTGCCATCGAAGACAATGGCTCCTACCTGGAACATCTGTTGGTGGGCGGCGAACTCGACGTGGCGGTCATGGTGATATCCAATCTTCGTGATCGCATGGCCCTGCAGGCGGAAATCATCGAGACGTCACCCTACAGATTGTGGCTGCCGCTCGGTCATCCCTTGGTCAGTGCGGATATCATCTCGATCAACGATATCGCCAGGGAGCCGCTGATCATGCTGACCGTCGACGAAATCGAGGAGAACACCGGCAAACTCCTGACCGCTCTCGGCGCGCGGCCGCATGTCGCGTTCCGCACTCGCTCGGTTGAAGCCGTCCGCAGCCTCGTTGCTACCGGCGCCGGGATCGCTTTGTTGCCCGATCTTGTCTATCGTCCATGGTCGCTTGAAGGCGATCGTATCGAAAGCCGAGACGTCTCCGGTGCACTCCCTGTGGTGCAGGTCGGCATGGTCTGGCGCAAGGGTTCCAGCCTGCCCCAGGCCGCCCGGGATTTCGTCGGCATCGCCGAAGCCCTTCGCAGCGGCCGAAGCCGCTAATATCGGAATTTCCGATACCAACCTTCTGATAAATGAATTTGCGAATACGGAAAAATCAAGGCACTTTTCTCACCGGGAACATATGCCCTGAAATCAGGGCCAAACGGGAGAATTGAGATGAAGCAGTTTTTGAAATCCTGCACTGCACTTACGCTTTCCCTTGCCTTCACCACACAGGTCCTCGCCCAGGAAGCGCTGAAAGAAATCGGCAAGGGAGAAGGCGAAGTCTCCATCGTCGCGTGGCCCGGCTATATCGAACGCGGCGATACCGACAAGGCCTATGACTGGGTCACGGACTTCGAGAAGGAGACCGGCTGCAAGGTGAGCGTCAAGACTGCTGCAACATCCGACGAGATGGTCGCGCTCATGAACGAAGGTGACTTCGATCTCGTTACGGCATCCGGCGATGCGTCGCTGCGTCTCGTTGCCGGCAAGCGCGTCCAGCCGATCAATACGGACCTGATCAAGAGCTGGAAGACGCTCGACGAACGCATGCAGAACGCGCCCTGGAACACCGTCAAGGGCGTTCATTATGGTGTACCTTACGTGTGGGGTCCCAACGTGCTGATGTACAACACTGAGGCGTTCAAGGACAAGGCGCCGACCAGCTGGAACGTCGTGTTCGAGGAAATGACTTTGCCCGATGGCAAGTCGAACAAGGGCCGCATTCAGGCCTATGACGGACCGATCCATATTGCCGATGCCGCCAACTATCTTATGGCCCACAAGCCCGAACTTGGCATCAAGAGCCCGTACGAACTCAACGAAGATCAGTACAAGGCAGCTCTCGATATCCTGCGTGTGCAGCGCACCCTCGCCGGCCGTTACTGGCACGATGCCATGATCCAGGTCGACGACTTCAAGAATGAAGGCATTGTCGCCTCCGGCTCATGGCCGTTCCAGGTCAATCTGCTGAAGGCAGAGAAAAAGCCAATTGCCTCTGTCGTCCCTGAAGAAGGCGCAACGGGCTGGGCCGACACAACCATGTTGCACGTCGACAGCAAGCATCCGAACTGTGCCTATATGTGGATGGAGCATTCGCTTTCGCCCAAGGTACAGGGTGATGTCTCGGCCTGGTTCGGCGCCAATCCTTCTGTTGGAGCAGCTTGCAAAGGCAACGAACTCTTGACCGACGAGGGTTGCGCGACAAACGGTTATAACGATTTTGACAAGATCAAGTTCTGGAGAACGCCCGTATCAAAGTGCGAAACCCAGAGCGAATGCGTGCCATATCACCGCTGGGTGTCCGATTACATCGGCGTGATCGGCGGGCGCTAGATTTCGCGACTGCGCTCCCTACCCTCCCCCTTGTGGGGAGGGAGGCTGCGAAGTAGCAGGGAGGGGTCTTTTGAAGCGGCCTACCTGCACGTTAGCTTATTAAAATTCGAGAAAGCCCCTCCCCGGACCTGCGGTCCGTCCCTCCCCACAAGGGGGAGGGTTAGGGTGGTGCGTTACCCGGAGCAAAGCCATGACCGCTGCTGTGCTGTTCGAAAACGTATCGCGTCATTTCGGTGCTGTGCGCGCTGTGGACGCTGTCGATCTTGCGGTTGCGGAGGGTGAGTTCTTTGCCATGCTCGGGCCCTCCGGCTCGGGCAAGACCACGTGCCTGCGTCTGATGGCGGGATTCGAACAGCCGACGGCCGGACATATCGAGATTTTCGGCGAGACTGCCGAGGGTGTGCCGCCCTATCGTCGCAGCGTTAATACAGTCTTTCAGGATTACGCGCTGTTTCCGCATCTCAGCATCCTCGACAACGTCGCCTATGGTCTCATGGTCAAGGGCATCGCCAAGGAGGAAAGGCGCAAGGCGGCGGAAGACGCGCTCGCCATGGTCAAATTGCCCGGCTACGGCGTGCGTCGTCCGGGCCAGCTTTCCGGTGGTCAGCGCCAGCGCGTGGCACTCGCTCGGGCCCTCGTCAACAAACCGAAAGTCCTGCTCTTGGACGAGCCGCTCGGCGCGCTCGATCTGAAGTTGCGCGAGCAGATGCAGGAGGAGCTCAAATCCTTGCAGAAGTCCCTCGGCATCACTTTTGTTTTCGTCACCCACGACCAAGGCGAAGCTCTGTCGATGGCGGATCGCATCGCTGTGTTCAATGATGGAAAGATCCAACAGCTCGGAACGCCGGAAGAGGTCTACAAGCAGCCTCGAACGCGTTTCGTCGCCGATTTTGTCGGTTCGTCAAATATCCTGCCGCCGGAGTTCGTTGCACAGCTGGGTGCGGCACCACAATTTGCCAGTCTGCGGCCTGAGGCGATCTCGCTGGGCCAAAGCGGTAATGGCAGGCTCGTCCTTGATGGCACTGTCCTCTCGCGCAGCTTTCTTGGCGCGGCAAACCGCGTCCTGGTCAATGTCAATGGCACCAGGATCAATGTCATGAGTCCGGCCGCCACTTCGATTCCCGCCGAGGGCGACCCGGTGAAGCTAAGCTTTGACCGCGCCGACCTGCATTTGATGGAGGCGGCGTCATGAGCGCCATCGCTCAACAACACGCGATCGAGACCGGACGCGGCAGTATGGCAGGGCGTGTCTCGGACTTCCTCTGGAAACACCCCCACGTGTTTCTCACCATTCTGCTCGGCCCGCCGCTGCTCTGGCTCGGCATCATCTATCTCGGCTCATTGCTCGCCCTGCTGCTGCAGAGCTTCTTTTCGATCGACGATTATTCCGGCCTGATCAACTACGAATTCACGCTTGCCACTTACAGGCAGCTGCTGAACGATGCCAATTTCGACATCATCATCCGCACCATATTGATGGCGGCAATCGTCACATTGTTCTCTGCCGTGATCGCTTTCCCGATAGCCTATTACGCCGCCCGCTACGCCAGGGGGAAATGGAAGGTGATCTTCTATCTCGGCGTCATGCTGCCGCTCTGGTCCAGCTATCTCGTCAAGATTTACGCGTGGAAACTCATTCTCGCCAAGGAAGGCATTCTCACCTGGCTCGTGACCAAGCTGAACCTGCTCTGGTTGCTCGACGCATGGCTCTCGCTCCCTGTCATCGGCGGCAATTCCCTGTCGGTGAGTTATACGGGCACCTTCATCGTCTTCGTCTACGTGTGGATGCCGTTCATGATCCTGCCCATCCAGGCAGCGCTGGAGCGCGTCCCGACCAACCTCATCGAGGCGTCATCCGATCTCGGTGGCACGCCGCAACAGACTTTCCGCCATGTGCTGTTTCCCCTTGCGCTTCCCGGTATCGTCGCCGGATCGATCTTCACGTTTTCGCTGACCCTTGGCGACTATATCATTCCGCAAATCATCGGCTCGTCGCGACTGTTCATCGGCCAGGCGGTGTATGCCCAGCAGGGCACGGCAGGGAATATCCCGCTGGCGGCTGCCTTCACCGTCGTGCCAATCATCATCATGGGCCTCTACTTGTGGATGGCGCGGAGAATGGGAGCCTTCGATGCGCTCTGACAAATCCGCTTCCGCACCTTTCGGCCTGAAGATCGCTGCGGCTGGCGGGTTGCTGTTCCTGCATCTGCCGCTGCTTTTGATCTTCCTTTATGCCTTCACCACTGAGGAGAAGAGTTATCAGTTTCCCCCGCCCGGCCTCACTCTTAAATGGTTTGCGGTGACGTGGGAGCGGGCCGATGTCTGGCAGGCTCTGTGGCTATCGGTGCGCGTTGCTTCGATCTCGACGATGATCGCCCTGGTGCTCGGCACGCTCTGCGCCGCCGCAGTCAGCCAGACGCGTTTCTTCGGACGCGAGACGATATCGCTTCTCGTGATCCTGCCGATCGCCCTGCCCGGTATCATTACCGGCATAGCCCTCCGCTCGGCATTCAGCCTGGCGGATATCCCGTTTTCGTTCTGGACCATCGTGCTTGGTCACGCGACTTTCTGTATCGTCGTTGTCTACAACAATGCTGTCGCGCGCTTCCGCCGCGTGTCCGGTTCTCTGATAGAAGCCTCGATGGATCTCGGCGCCAATGGCTTCCAGACATTTCGTTACATCATCCTGCCAAACATCGGTACCGCGCTGCTCGCGGGTGGCATGCTCGCCTTCGCGCTTTCCTTCGACGAGGTCATCGTCACCACGTTCACTGGCGGACAACAATCCACGCTGCCGATATGGATGCTGCAGGAACTGATCCGGCCACGCCAGCGACCGGTGACCAATGTGGTTGCCATGGTTGTGGTGATCGTCACTTTCCTGCCGATTCTCGGCGCCTACTACCTCACACGTGACGGCGACCAGATCGCCGGCTCAGGCAAATAACATGGGAGAACATGTCATGGATACGAAACTGCTGATCGGTTCAAAGTTCGAAGCCGGAACGGAAGCGGAGGAGCATGTGCTCAACCCGAAGACCGGCGCCAAGATCATCGACCTCGCCGAGGCCTCCCATGGCCAGATCGATGCGGCGGTCGATGCTGCGGAACGGGCCTTCTCCGCTTGGTCCCGCACCACCCCTGCCGAACGTTCCGGATACCTGCTCAAGATTGCCGACGCTATCGAAAAACATGCGGATGATTTCGCTGCGCTTGAGGCCTTGAATTGCGGCAAGCCTATCAACGCCGTGCGCAATGACGAGATGCCGGCGATCATCGATTGCTGGCGTTTTTTTGCCGGGGCGGTGCGTACCCTCACCTCGCCGGTGGCAGGTGAATATCTGCCGGGCCACACCTCCATGATCCGTCGCGACGCGATCGGCATTGTTGGCTCCATCGCGCCGTGGAACTACCCGTTGATGATGATGGCGTGGAAGCTGGCGCCTGCGATCGCCGGCGGCAACACGGTCGTGTTCAAACCGTCCGAGCAAACGCCGCTGACCGCGCTGAAAATGGCGCGCCTGCTGGCGGACATTCTTCCCGAGGGTGTCGTCAACGTCATTCTTGGCCGCGGCGAGACCGTCGGCAACGCGCTGATCAACCACCCGAAGATCGGCATGGTTTCGATCACCGGCGATATCGCCACTGGCAAGAAGGTGCTGCAAGCTGCGGCAAAAACCGTCAAGCGCACGCATCTCGAACTCGGCGGCAAGGCGCCCGTGATCGTCTATAATGACGCCGATCTCGAGGCCGTGGTCAACGGCATCCGTACTTTTGGCTACTACAACGCCGGGCAGGATTGCACCGCTGCCTGCCGCGTCTATGCGCAGGACGGTGTCTACGAAAAGCTCGTCGCCGACCTCACCTCCGCCGTTTCCACCATCCGCTACAATGATGCCGATGACACGGTCAACGAAATCGGCCCGCTCATTTCCGGCCGCCAGCGTGACCGTGTTGCGAGCTTTGTCGAACGGGCGACCGAGCAGAAGCACATCGAGATTACCACCGGTGGCGGCGCAGGCAGCAAGGAAGGCTTCTTCTTCCAGCCGACCGTGGTTGCCGGCGCAACGCAGGAAGACGAGATCGTCCGCCGCGAGGTGTTCGGTCCGGTCGTTTCGGTCACGCGCTTCAAAGATGATGATCAGGCCGTCACCTGGGCCAATGACAGCGATTACGGCCTGGCCTCTTCGGTGTGGACGCAGGATATTTCCAAGGCGATGAAAGCCGCGTCGCGCCTGCAATATGGTTGCACCTGGATCAATACGCACTTCATGCTGACCAATGAAATGCCACATGGCGGTGTCAAGCAATCAGGCTACGGCAAGGATATGTCGGTCTATGCGCTGGAAGATTATACTGCAGTGCGCCACATCATGATCAACCATGGTTGACCGGATCCGGTCTTGGCCGCGACAGACCTTTGTGGTTGTATGAGGTGCTAGGAGTTCACAACCATGACGACACGCGGCTTTACCGGCCGGCGCCAACCGCCGGAAATCATAGACCGTATCCCGCCTGGTCAAACGCTGACCGACGACTTTCCCGTCCTGTCGGCGGGGCCGACGCCGCGCGTCCGGACCGAAGACTGGTCGTTCACGCTCAAGGATGGGCCAAAACCGCTCATCAAATGGAATTGGGCCGAGTTCAATGCGCTGCCGCAGACGAAGTTCACCCGGGATATCCATTGCGTCACCGCGTGGTCGAAGCTGGATACACCATGGCAGGGCGTTTTGATCGACGATATTTTCGCCGAGGCCGGTATCGAGCCACCGACCGAGTTTGCTCTCGCGCACTCCTTCGATGGCTATGCGACCAATGTTCCCGTCAAGGATCTGGTCGGCGGCAAGGCGATGATCGCCACCTTCTATAATGGCCAGCCCCTGACGGCGGATCATGGCGGCCCGGCGCGGTTGCTCGTTCCGCATCTTTACTTCTGGAAATCGGCGAAGTGGATCAACGGCCTGCAATTCACCTCGCGTGACGAACCGGGATTCTGGGAGTTGCGCGGCTATCACATCTATGGCGATCCGTGGCGCGAACAACGCTACACTGGCGATTGAGGCATGTCAGATCAGATAGCCGCAACAAAGGCGGAATGGCAGCGCGCAACCATCACTGAAATCGTCAGGCAGACACCACGTGTCGTCAGCTTCTTCCTCCAGCCATCCCAGCCCTTCGCCTATCGGCCGGGGCAGCATGTGGATGTCCGGTTAAGCGCGCCGGACGGCTATCAAGCGCAGCGCAGCTATTCGATTGCCTCGACACCGGAGCAGGGCGAAATCATCGAACTCGCCATTGAAAGACTGGAGGATGGCGAAGTGTCGGCCTTCTTCCACGAGGTCGCTACGATCGGCGACGAGATTGAGCTTCGCGGCCCGATTGGCGGGCATTTCATCTGGACCGTCGAGGATGGCGCGCCAATCCTGTTGATCGGCGGCGGCTCCGGTGTGGCGCCGCTGATTTCGATGGTCCGCCACCGTGCCGCGCAACAATCACTGGCGCCTATCCTGCTGCTCTATTCCGCCCGCACGTCGGACGAGCTGATTTTCCATGACGAATTGCAGATGTTCAATCAGTCCGGCAACGGCTTCGATCTGGTCTTGACGTTGACGCGCGAGCCATCGTCGCAGGAGAGCGATTATACGAGGCGCATCGACCCGGCAATGATTGTGGATGTCCTCGCCCGCATGCCTTCGCAGCCCAAAGAAGTCTTCGTTTGCGGATCCAATGCCTTCGTCAATGCCGCGGCCGACGCACTAATCGGCGCGGATGTTCCCGCCGCCATCATCCGCACCGAACGCTACGGCGTATAGGCTTACTTCACCGCGCCAGCGGTGAGCCCCGCAATGATCTGGCGTTGGGCGAAGACGGTGAGCAACAGCACCGGCAGCGTCACCACGAACGCAGCCGCCGCAAGCGGTCCCCAACTGACCTGCTCGAATGAGAGCATGTTGTAGACGGCGACCGGCAGTGTTCGCGTTTCGCGGCTGGCAAGCACAATGCCGAAGACGAAGTTGTTCCATGAGAAGATGACCGCAAGGATCAGCGCGACAACCACACCCGGCTTGGCGATCGGCAGCGCCACAAGACGAAACACCTGCCACGAGGTCGCGCCATCGATCATCGCCGCCTCTTCGAGTTCGATCGGTGTCGTCTCGAAATAGCCGATCATGATCCAGATGACGATAGGCACCGTCACCACCAGATGGATGATGATCTGCGGCCAGAGCGTCCCGAGCAAGCCAAGTGTCTGGAACAGCAGGAACAGCGGGATCAGATAGGATAGGCCCGGCGTCATGCGCGCGATCATGATGACGATCGCCGACTTGTCCGCTTTCAACCGGGCGATGCCGTAGCCGGCAGGCACGCCAACGAGCAGTGCCAGGATTGTTGCCGTTCCCGTCACGAGAAGGCTGTTCCAGAAATAGTGCAGGAAATCATTGGCAGCGAAGATATCGCTGTAATTCGACCAGGCAAACTGTTCCGGAATGAAGATCGGCGGATAGGCGCCGTTGTCTATCTCGTATTTCAACGAGAGCGACAGCATCCACAGGAAGAAGAAAATCGCCGGCGACACGATAACGAAAACGATGAAGGCGGTGCCTGACCATTTGAGCAGTTTGCGAAGCAGCATTTCCCGTCCCTCAGCTGTTCCACTTTGTCCGCTGGCGCAGATGCAGCAGCGCAAGCGACATGGTGATGATGACGATGAAAAAGACGACGGCGATGGCCGAACCATAGCCAATGTCGTAGTAAGCGAAGGCGACATTGTAGAGGTAGATATTGATCGTTTCCGACGCCGTGCCCGGCCCGCCCTGCGTCATGGCGAAAATGATATCGAAGCTTTTCAAGGCATCGATGGAACGGATGATCACTGCCACCATCATGAACGGCAGGATCATCGGAAAGGTGATGTAGCGGAATTTCTGCCAGCCATTGGCGCCATCAATCTCGGCGCTCTCGAATGGATCGCGGGGCATGGCTGCAAGACCGCCAAGAACGATGAGCATGACCAGCGGTGTCCATTGCCATGTCTCGACCAGCACCAGCGAAGGGATCACAGTGTTCTGGTTGAATATCCACTCCTGCGGGCCGATACCAATCAGCGACAGCAAATAGTTCAGTACGCCGAGTTGTGGATGAAACATCATCGTCCAGACGAGAGCGACCGCGACGGGTGTCGCCATCATCGGCATGACGAATATACCGCGCAAAAGCCCGCGCATCGGCAACTTGCTGTCGAAGACCAGCGCCGCGATCGTGCCGAGAAAGAGCGGTGCCACGACGGACAGGACGGTATAAACCACCGTATGTCCCATCGATTGCCAGAAGCGCGCATCACCTGCGAGCCGTACGAAATTGGCAAAGCCGACGAAGCTCTTTTCTCCGCCAAGATGCCACTCATTGACACTCATCCACAGGGTGAACACCCATGGAAAAACAATCACCGCCACGACGATGACCAGCGCCGGGATAACGAACGGCCAATAGCTCGGCGTAAACCGGCCATCGCCGTTCTTAACCTTGGCACTTTGCTGCTCATTGGTCATGGTCGAGGCGGTAATTGTCATGCTGCTACGCTACGCTTCGCTTTTTTCCAGGATAGGACGGAATTCTTCCGTCGCACGTTTCATTTCCGCCGCCGGATCGGCACCGCCGATGACATTGGTCAAGGCCACACCCATCACGTCACGGAATTCGGTAACCGGAACGATGACCGGCAGGCAAAGCTGGCTCACCTTTGCGGATTCCGAAAGCACGCTTGCCCACTCGGCGGGCATGGTCACGCCTTTCAGGATTTCCGGGTCGTTGAGCACCGAATTGCGGAAGGGAACGCCGGAGCCGGATTGCAGCAGACGTGCACCCATCTCCTTCGAAATCACCCACTGGCAATAGAGATAGGCCGCTTCCTTCTTCGACGAACCTTCGGTAACGCCGATACCGTCGCCGAATGTCGGGGCTGCCTGCGCGCCAGGCCCCTTCGGCATGACGCCGTAACCGACCTTGCCGACAACGCGCGACTTTTTGGGATCCTCCAGCGGCGGCGCAAAGCCGATACCATCCATCCACATGCCAACCTTGCCCTGCAGGAAACTCGACTGGCACTCGGCCCAGTTGAACCCTGTCACGCCGGGCGGTGCGGATTTGGTCATCAGACGCTGGTAGAGTTTGGCGGCCTCGATGGATTCCGGTGTGTCCGATTGCAGTTTGCCGTCCATCACGGTGCTCTTGCCGTAGCCGAGCATGAAGCTTGCCCACACCGGCGTGTTGGCGTTTTTCATGCCGCGCGCAACGAACCCATAGGTGCCGGCGTCCTTGTCGGTCAGCTTTTCGGCGGCAGCGACAAGTTCCTCAAACGTTTTCGGGTATTCGATGCCCTTGGCGGCGAACAGATCCTTGTTCCAGTAGATGATCCAATAATCCACCGAGAAGGGAAGCCCGCCAAAGCGGCCATTCTTGTCCTTGGCGAAATCGAGACCCGCCTGCGCAAAATCGCTCTCGGTCAGAGAAGCCTCGGTGAGGCTCGGATCCTTCAGGAACGGCGTCAGATCGGCGAGCCATCCAGCTTTCTCAAACTGGCGCTTCTGCACGTGATAGCTGATATGGATGACATCGAAGCTTGGCTTGCCGGATGTCAGCTCGATGACCGCCTTCTGGCGCTGCTGCTGCTCGGGCGTCTGTTCGGCATTGACCTTGATTCCCGTCAGGTCCTCGAATTCCTTCTGGTATTTCTGCAGGATATCGCCGCGCGGGCTCTTGATCAGATTGACCTCAAGGGTCGTACCCGCATATTTCTTCCAGTCGACAGCGGCAAATGCCGGCTTCAGACCGGTGATGCTCGCGGCACCAAGTGCCGCCGACCCGGCCAGGAACTGGCGGCGCGTCGGTTTGACGAAGTTCATGCTCATTGTTTCCTCCTCTTGTGACTTTGCACGGCAACTCCCATTGCCAATGTTTCTAAAGCTTCAGTGCCAAATTCCTCGCATTGTTGATGTGCACGGCAATCGCATCCATGGCCGTCTGCGGATCGCGGGTCTCGATCGCCGTCAGGATCGCCAGATGTTCACGCATGACCGGAACGACGCGGCCGGTGATGCGGAAACGCTCTTGGTTGATCAGGCGCATCTTGATCGCATTGATCCGGTAGGCCCTGCCGATGATCCCGTTCTCGAGAGAATCGATTATCGTTTCATGCAGGTTCCAGTCGATCGTCTGCGCGCGCAATTCGAGCTCGGGCGTCTCCTTGCCCTGCAGCGCCTCCTCGAGTGTGTCTTCATGCTCCTTGCGTAGCCGGGCCAGTAGTTCATCGGATGCCGAAACGCAGAAGAGCGCAATTGCTTCCTTTTCCATGAACAGGCGGAACTGGAAGGCCTCGCGGATCAGATTGAGATCGATATGCGCAATCTGGATGCCACGCTGCGGAATCGTCTTCACCAGCCCCTCGGCTTCGAGGCGAGGCACAAGTTCGCGGATGGCTCCAAGCGGCATACCCGTCATTGCAACAAGCTGGCGCTGCGACACGAATTGCCCCGGATTGATATCACGGGCAAGAAGATGCTCCGTGAAGCTCGCATAGGCCTTCTCTCGCAGCCTCACCGGCTCATTACCATCATCCATGCCCGTCCTCCCGACTCGTATCGCTTCCCCCATTATTACGCGGCAGCTGCCACAAACAAGCGGTCGAAGATGCCGGTCAGTCGCTTGTAGTCCAAATCCGATAGAGCCTGCAGTGGCGCGCGTGCCCGGCGCCACCCATCATCGCCGGCGTGGTAGGCGACCATAGCCTTGACCGCCGGCGTGACCGGAAATTTCAAAAGCTCGTTGACCGCCTCGATCATTGCCGGATCATCGCAGCCTTCATTGACCATTGGCAAAAGACGGTCCGCATAGAGATTTGCCATGCCGGAAATCGCCCCCTGCCCGCCAAGACGAACGCCTGCGGAAAGTGAACGCTCATCACCGATAAGAATTGCCAGATCATTGTGCTTTGCCAGCAGCTTTTCGGTGAAGGGCCAGTTTCCCGATGAATCTTTCACACCTGCCACGACTTTCGGAAAGGCCTCGCGCAAACGACTGACAAGTTCGACCGAAATTTCAACGGCGGTAACGGAAGGGATATTGTAAAGGATAATGTCTCTCGCCCGCGCACCGATCTCCGTAAAGACAGACGAAAACCAGACGAACAGTCCGTCGTCGCTGACATTCTTGAAATAGGACGGAGGAGCGAGCAATACGCCACGGCAACCCGCGTCGAGCGCATGGCGCGACTGGACCGCCGCGTCGACATAAGAGTTGGCCATGACGCCGACCACAATCTGCTTCGGCTCAATCCCCGTGTCGAGAAACGCCTGGATAACGACCCCCCGCTCCTCATCACCGATCGAGGAACCCTCGCCTGTCGTTCCGAATAGTGTCACGCTGCTGCAGCCGCTGCTCAGGCAGTGCCGGGCGTGCTTAACGGCTTTCGCCACATCGATACGCATCTCGGCATCGAATGGCGTGGTTAGCGCGGCGGACAGCCCAAATCGATCCCGAGACACTCGCTTCTCCCATGTCGTTTACGACTAAATACGTACTAACATGTCAGTTGAAAGTCAACAGGAACGCACTGACTTTTTACGGAGATGTTTTAGTCCTCGGGATGCTGGGAAAGAAGCGCGTCGACTTCGGGTTTCGCCGGTGCGCCAGCCCGGCCGCCAAAGCGGGAACATTTGATCGCGGCGGCGGCGCTGGCAAAGCGCATGATCTGGTAGATCGGATAGCCGCGCGCGAGGCCAAAGGCGAATGCACCGTGAAAGACATCGCCCGCGGCGAGCGTGTCCACGACATCCACGGGAAAGGCCGGCATGTGGCGGACCTCCCCTTCCAGATCATCGTACCAGAAGGAGCCCTTGTCGCCGCCCGTCACGGCAATGAATTCGCCGTCGCGGCCATAAAGTGCTGCAAGAGCAACGGCTGCCCGTTCCGGGTCACTTTCACCTGTCACCTTCTCCGCTGCCGGCTCGGAGGCGACGATATGCGAAGCAAGCGGCATCAGTATTTCCAGTGTCTCGAGCGAAGCGGTGTCGGCGTCAAGGACGCCGTGAATGCCAGCCTCTCGCGCCGCTTTCAACGCTTGCGCAGCGGCAAGCGGCCAGCGTACATCGGTCATCACGACATCGTAGGTGCCATCGGAGATCGGTGGCATTGTCTCTGGCGCGGATAAAAGCTCCGGATCGTAGTAAGGCACGATCATCCGTTCACCCACGGCGTCGACGAAGATGGTCGAGAAGGCTGAACGCGCGCCGTCGATGCGCCGGACATGGGAACAGTCCACGCCCTCGGCAGTCAGTTCCTCGATGAGTCGCCGCCCGATATCGTCCGGCCCGACGGACGCCCAGAGCGAGACATCGCCGCCAAGGCGGGCGATACTTGTGGCGGCGCTCGATGCCATGCCGGCGGCAATTTCGATCGCTTCGAGCGGAATGAATTTGCCGGGTCCCGGCGGCAACCTGTCGAGCCGGAAAATCGTATCCATGGTCAGCGCCCCGACACAGAGGATCCGCGGTGGTGTATTGCTCGCCATGGTTGAACTCTCGCCAGAACTGGGAAACGGGAATCTATGGTGAGGGTCTTATCTTCTCAAGACGCTCCATGGCAATTGCCCGGCGAAAATTGTCAGTTGCTGGACCCTAAGAGCCCGTTTTGAAAGTCGCTGCGGCGAGACATATGGCGTGGTTTTCGGGGTCGCCCTTGCGACGAGCGCAGCGTACATCTAGTACGTGAGCACCGGAAGCACAGAAAATCGCGTCAGATGGCCGCCGCAGTAGATTTTCAGGCGACTTGGTGATTGGCGATACGTTCGAGCGCTTTTACCAAGCCGGAATGATCGAGACCACTATCGCCGTTTGCGGCACAGCTGTTGAACAATTCCTGCGTCGAGGCGGTGTTAGGCAGTGAAACGCCCAGTGTTTTGGCACTTTGCAGCGCCAGATTGAGGTCTTTCTGGTGCAGCGATATGCGGAAACCGGGATCGAAAGTCCGCTTGATCATACGCTCGCCATGCAGTTCCAGAATGCGGGAGGAGGCAAAGCCGCCCATCAGGGCTTCGCGTACCCGAGCCGGGTCGGCGCCTGCTTTCGACGCCAATACAAGCGCCTCCGATATGGCTTCGATGGTCAGCGCAACAATGATCTGATTGGCGACCTTTGTCACCTGACCGTCACCGCAATCGCCGACCAAGGTTATGTTTTTGCCCAGCAATTTGAAGAGTGGCAAGGCGCGATCGAAGGCGCTCTGCTCGCCGCCCGCCATGATGCTGAGCGTCGCATTCTTGGCGCCAACCTCGCCGCCGGACACCGGCGCATCGATATATTCGCTCCCCGTTTCGCGAATTTTCTTGGCGAACTCCTTGGTATCGATCGGCGAGATCGAGCTCATGTCGATTACGAGCTTGCCGGGCGTCAGGCCGAAGACCACTCCATTCTCTCCGAAGAGAACGTCCTTCACTTCCGGCGTGTCCGGCAGCATAAGGATAATGATGTCAGTCCTTTCGGCCAGAGCCTTCGGGCTCTCGACAATCTTCAGGCCATTGTCGATAAGCTCCTGTTTCGGCTCAATAAAGAACTTCGAAGTGTAGAGTTCGTGCCCGGCATCCTGTAGATGGCGCGCCATGGGTGTTCCCATGATACCAAGCCCGATAAAACCTATGTCCGCCATGTGGTCAGCTCCTCATCCTGATGATATCCGCGTGCTTTTGCGTTGTTGAAGCTTCATTCAACCAGGCAAGGCCGCGTTGCGTTTCTGTTTTTGGTTTGTATTCGCAGCCGATCCAGCCATCGTAGCCGGCTTGGTCCAAAGCTTTGAAAACGAAGGGATAATTGATCTCACCGGTACCGGGCTCATTGCGGCCCGGATTGTCGGCAAGCTGGACATGCGCGATCAATTCCTTGTGCCGCTCGTAGGTGGCAACGAGTTCGCCACGTGTCCGCTGCTGGTGATAAAGGTCGTACTGAATGAACAGATTATCGCTGCCAACCTCTTCGATGATGGAAGCCGCCTGCTCGACCGTGTTCAGATAGAAGCCCGGAATATCGTAGGTGTTGATCGGTTCGATCAACAGTCGAATGTCATATTTTGCAAGCTCTTGCGCTGCGAGCCTCAGATTATGGACGAAGGTTGAACGCAAGACATCATTGCTCAATCCCGCCGGTGCAATACCTGCAAGGCAGTTGACCTGCTTGCAGCCGAGTGTCGTTGCATAGTCGATTGCCATAACGACGCCGCGCCGGAACTCGTCGATGCGATCGGGTAACACGGCAATACCGCGCTCACCCGCTCCCCAATTGCCGGCAGGGAGATTATGCAAGACCTGGACAAGGTTGTTTTCGGTCAGTTCCCGCTTCAACTCGTCGGCGTTGTAATCATACGGAAAGAGGTATTCCACCGCTTCAAATCCCGCTTCGCCCGCGAGCGTAAAGCGTTCGAGAAACGGTACCTCATTGAAAAGCATCGTTAAATTGGCTGCAAATTTCGGCATTTCATCCTCCTCAGTCGAGATACGCAGCAACAGCAGTTGGCGCATCTTCGGGCCGCTCCGCGAGTTCCTCGAACTCGACGACCGCGTTGATATCCATGCCCATTGCAATGTTGGTGACGCGTTCCAGGATGACTTCGATGACCACCGGTACCTGATGTTCATCCATCAGCGCCTTCGCATCTTCGAACGCTTCCGTGAACTGGTTCGGGCTGCGAACGCGGATCGCCTTGCAGCCGAGCCCTTCCGCGACGGCGACATGGTCAACGCCATAGCCCTTCTCCGCATCGCCGGACGCATTGATGTTGTCGAAAGCCAGACTGACCTCGAAATCCATGTCGAAGCCACGCTGCGCCTGGCGGATCAAGCCGAGATAGGAATTGTTCACGACGACATGCAGATACGGCAGTTTATGCTGTGCCCCGACCGCAAGTTCCTCGATCATGAACTGGAAGTCATAATCGCCTGAGAGAGCAACGATCGGCCGGTGCGGATCGGCAGCACGCACGCCGAGCGCAGCCGGCAAGGTCCAGCCGAGCGGGCCGGCCTGTCCGCAATTGATCCAGTTTCGCGGTTTGTAGACATTCAGGAACTGCGCCCCGGCAATCTGGCTGAGCCCGATCGTCGTCACGTAGCAGGCGTCGCGGCCAAACGCCTTGTTCATCTCCTCGTAAACGCGTTGCGGCTTCAACGGCACCTGATCGAAATGCGTCTTGCGCAGCATCGTGCGCTTGCGCTCCTGGCATTCCTCCGCCCATTTAGACCAGTCACGCAGTTTCCCGGCGGTCTTCCACTCGGTCGCAACATCCAGGAAAAGCTTCAGCGCCTTTCCTGCGTCGGACACGATGCCGAAATCCGGCGAGAAGACACGGCCGATCTGTGTCGGCTCGATATCGACATGGACGAACTTTCTTCCCTCCGTGTAAGTCGCAACATTGCCTGTGTGGCGGTTGGCCCAGCGATTGCCAATTCCGAGCACGAAATCCGAGGCCAGCATCGTCGCATTGCCGTAGCGGTGCGAGGTCTGCAGGCCGCACATTCCGGCCATCAGCCGGTGATCATCGGGGATCGTCCCCCACCCCATCAATGTGGGAATAACCGGAACCCCGGTGATTTCGGCAAATTCCACCAACAGGTCGGAAGCGTCGGCATTGATGATACCGCCGCCGGCAACGATCAACGGGCGTTCCGCCGCGTTGAGCATCGTCAGCGCCTTTTCCACCTGCGCCCTTGTGGCGGCGGGCTTGTAGGGCTCCAGCGGTTCATAGGTGTCGGGATCGAATTCTATCTCCGCCAGCTGCACGTCGATCGGCAGATCGATCAGCACCGGACCCGGACGGCCCGAGCGCATGATATGGAAAGCCTTCTGGAAGACATAGGGTACAAGGCCCGGCTCCATCACGGTTACCGCCCACTTGGTCACCGGCTTGGCAATCGACGCGATGTCGACGGCCTGAAAGTCTTCCTTGTCGAGCCTGGCGCGCGGCGCCTGCCCGGTGATGCACAGGATCGGGATGGAATCGGCGGATGCCGAATAAAGGCCGGTGATCATATCTGTTCCGGCCGGGCCGGAGGTGCCGATACAGACGCCGATATTGCCGGCGTCAGCGCGGGTATAACCCTCAGCCATATGCGAAGCACCTTCGACGTGACGCGCCAGGATGTGGCGGACCGTGCCGCGCGCCCGCAGCGCCGAATAAAACGGATTGATCGCCGCCCCCGGAACACCAAAGGCGCAATCGATCCCTTCCTTCTCCAGGATACGAACTGCCGCATCAACGGCACGCATTTTTGTCATGATCATTCCTCCAGATTTTGATGGAACTGTAACCCATAATTCGCATATATCAACACATAATGGAAATAATTCTCACTCTATGGAAATAATGACTTTCAATAAAACTGGATAAATCCGCTTTGCCGGTCTATGGCTGGATCGTGCCAGGGGATGGAACAAGGGAGCGATTGTGTCTGTTATCGAACCGGTCAAAGGCAAAAGGGGCCGCAAGGCTGCAGCGGACGCGGCGCCATCTTCGGTGCAGGTCCTCGACAGGAGCTTGAAACTTCTCGCTATCATCGCCGACAATGATGGCTCGGCGCTCACGGAGCTAGCCGACCAGACCGGTCTCGCGCCTTCGACCATCCATCGTCTGCTGACATCGCTGCAAAACCACGGCATGGTCGCTCACGATCCGGAAACAGGCGACTGGACTATCGGGGTCGAGGCTTTCGCGATCGGCAATGCGTTCCTGCGCTTCCGCAAGCTTGGCACGATCAGCCGCCGTTTCCTGAAACGGCTGATGGAGGAATGCGGCGAAACCGCGAATATCGGCATCGAGGATGACGGCGATGTGGTGTTCATTTCCCAGGTCGAAAGCCATGCGCCGATGCGCGCCTTTTACCGGCCCGGGCGGCGTGGCCCCATTCACGCCTCGGGCATTGGCAAGGCTATCCTGTCGACGTGGTCGGACGCCGAAATTGGCCGGACCGTTGGCGGCAAGCAACTTGCCCATTTCACCGATTACACGCTGGATACGCTTCCGGCACTCCTGAAGAACATTCAGGAGATACGTTCGCGTGGCTGGTCGATCGACGATGAGGAACATACCCTCGGCATGCGCTGCATCGCGGCGCCGATCTTCAACGAGCATGGCGAGGCAATCGCTGGAATGTCGATTTCGGGGCCGGCGGTGCGGTTACCGAAGGAAAAACTGATCGTGCTAGGCCCGGTTATACGCGACGCCGCCGACGAGCTGACACGGGCCATGGGTGGCAAGCGGCCGGAAGAGCTTTAGAGCCTTGGGGCTCTAAAGCAGCCGATCTGGCTCTGAATTTCACAATACCGCGGCGGCTTTTTTCCGAATGTTTGCACTGGCATAATGGCGGGCGATGACAGCGCAAACGATCAGCTGTATCTGGTGGAAAAGCATTATCGGCAGGATGATGCTGCCAATGGCCTGCCCCGCAAACAGCACGTTGGCGATGGGAACGCCGCTTGCGAGACTTTTCTTTGACCCGCAAAAGGTGATTGCGATCTCGTCGGCTCTGGAGAAGCCGAGCAAACGGCTGCCAAACATCGTGACCACGAGCACGACCGCTAAAATTGCGCTATCGATCGCCAGCAGAATGCCCAGATCGTGCAAGGACGTCGTCTGCCACAATCCTTGATTTACGGACGCGCTGAACGCCGAATAAACGACCATAAGAATTGATCCCCGGTCGACCGGCATGAGAATTTTGTTCTTGCTTCTGATGAAATTACCGATCCACGGCTGCAGGATCTGGCCCAGCAAGAACGGCGCAAGCAACTGCAGAAAGATAGACTGCAGTGCGTCGAGAGAGAAACCGGCATGTCCGCTGGCGGTGAGAAGAACGCCGGCCAGCAACGGGGTAAGGAACATCCCGAATATGTTCGATGCCGAGGCAGCGCAGATTGCGGCCGGAACGTTGCCGCCTGCTATCGATGTAAAAGCGATGGAGGACTGCACGGTGGAAGGCAAGACGCAAAGAAAGACTATCCCGGCGTACAGGGAAGGTGACAAAATTTCGGGAACCAGAACGCTTGTGGTCAATCCCAATAAGGGGAACAGGACGAACGTGGCGGACAAAATGACTATGTGCAATTTCCAGTGCAGAAGACCTGCCACGACGACGTCGCGCGACAGCCTTGCGCCATGCAGGAAGAAGAGAAGTCCGATCGCAAACTTTGTTGCCAATCCAAAGTAATAAGCCGCGATGCCGCCGATCGGCAGGAATGACGCGAAAACCACCGTCGATACAAGCAGCAGGGTGAAGGTATCCGGCAGAAAACGTGACTTCATCTATGATTCCGAAACGGCGTTTTTGCGGGCGTTGGGAGCGCCCAGAATGCAAATGGAAGAGACCTCCAATGATATAGGACATCTATCATGATCCACGCTGCGGTGTTTTGCCACCCGGAATAGCGTCTTGCCCTGACTCGCAAGGCATTTTCCTTGCGTCTTTCTCGTCGAATCCTCCTTGCACTCTTGCCGGCAGGATTGACATTCGGGAATTTCTTGGGATTATGTATACCACAGATGAAAAGGACAGATGCCTTCGGCGCGTATCTGCCTGTCGGTACACTCACTTGGCTGGAGCAAGTGACAACAACCAGATCCCTGACGATCAAATGGGGGCAGAACGATCCAAAAAGGGCGAGCAGGAGGAAATTAAATGAAGATCTGCATTTACGGCGCCGGCGCGATCGGTGGTTATATGGCAGTGATGCTCAAGCGCGGTGGCGCTGACGTTTCCATCGTTGCCAGAGGTGCGCATCTCGACGCGATTCGGCAAAACGGCTTGAAACTCCTGGTGGACGGCACGGAAATCATCGAGCGCATGCCTGCTACGAGCAAGCCTGGCGAGCTCGGTGTCCAGGATTATGTGATCGTCACACTGAAGGCGCATCAGGCGTGGCAGGTTGCAGAGGACATGACGCCGCTTCTGGGCAAGGACACCGCAGTGGTGACGGCCCAGAACGGACTTCCCTGGTGGTATTTTCATGGCCTGGGTCCGAGCGTGGCCGATCTCAGGCTGCAGAGCGTCGACCCGGATAACCGCCAGTGGAATGCGATTGGACCCGAGAGGGTCATCGGCGCCACCGTCTATCCCGCCACGGAAATCAGTGGTCCCGGCGTCATCAAGCACATTTACGGCAATCAATTTGGCCTCGGCGAACCGGATTGCAGCAACAGCGAACGTGTTAGCCGGTTGGCAGCTGTAATGGAGGCTGGCGGTTTGAAGACACGTTTCTATGACGACATCCGCAATGACATCTGGGTCAAGCTTTGGGGCAATCTTTGCTTCAATCCGATTTCTGCATTGACGGGGGCGACGCTCGACATCGTCGCCACCGATCCGGGTACGCGGACCCTCGCGCGAAACATGATGCTCGAGGCCCAGGCAATCGGCGAAAAGTTCGGCGCGACCTTCCGGGTCGATGTCGAGCGCCGCATCGACGGCGCAGCGGGCGTTGGCGCACACCGCACGTCCATGCTGCAGGATGTCGACAAGGGCCGCGCGATCGAACTCGACGCGCTTTTGACATCCGTTCAGGAAATGGGCCGGCTCTGCGACGTGGATACGCCCTTCATCGACAGTGTGCTTGCGCTTGCCCAGCAGATGGGGCGTGTAAGGGGGCTCTATCCAACCTTCCCCGAAGTGGTGGAGGCCAAGCTTGTCATGGCATCGTGATCCATTTCCGTTCGCCGTTTTCAAAGAAAATCGAGGCAAAATTTGCTCTTGGGGCTGTTGAGATTCACGTTATGACGCGACGAAAATGGTGGTTTTCGAGCACCGGAGCGCAGCGTACTTAAGGTACGTGAGCACCGCAGCGCAGAGAAGCGCCATTTGCAGGCCGTCAGAGCGGGAATACCACAGCCCCTA
>NZ_JAIQWW010000033.1 GCF_020164455.1 Phyllobacterium chamaecytisi | reverse complement strand
AATGCTTTCATTTTCAGCCTTGTTCATTTCCTATCTCCGGCCTCCACCGGAGATCTGAAATGCGGTGAATCCTTAAGCCCCTCCAGACTTAGGATCGCCAGCCATGCCTACTCCTCCAGTGCTGGCGATATCTTCCAGTCTCGCAGTTTGTAGACGGTTCCGGGCCGGGGCCGTGGTTCGCTTGCACCCTCCTTCATCCGCCGTTTGAAACTGTGGATGGGCGTTGCAAGATCATCGATGCGAATTTCGACGACGGATGGACCATCGCAAGCGAAAGCCTTGTCCAGCGCCGGCCCGATCTGGTCGGGTGTTTCAACGTAAAAGCCTTCGAGACCCAAACCCTGCGCTGCAGCCGCAAATCCAGGCTTGCAGCTTTGGTTCTCCAACAGTGCAGATTGAACGTTCTTGAAGAAAATATCCTGCCACAGCTGAATCCAACCGAGCCGACCATTGTTCAGCACAATGTTCACCACCCGTTGCTTGTGTTGCAGCTGGCTCGCCAATTCGCCGATCGTGTAGGAAAACCCTCCATCTCCGGCCACGGTGACGATACGGACACCAGGGCGTGTGGCAGCTGCACCAACGGCCGCGGGCGTCGAATAGCCCAGTCCGCCTTGTCCGCGTGCATAAAGGAAGCTGCGGCCGGCCTTTTTGGCCGGGAGAAAATTGGCGATCCATCCCGCAGAGAAGCTGGCATCAGAGATCACGATATCGTCTTCACCAAGACGCTTTGCCAGCTCGAACATTGCACGTGGTGGCGAGATCGGAACTTGGTCACTGACAATTTCGATGCGTTTTTGTTCTTCGCCTTGCGCCTTTACCGCGCTAATTCGCTCGATCCACTGAGGATGCGACTGATCATCGAGCGCAGCGTTTAACAGACTGAGCGTCTCACGGACATCGCCGAACAACGGGACTGTCGGACGGAACGTTCGTCCATGCTCCAATGGGTCAGCATCGATGGTGATTGTAGCCTGTTCTGGAAGAGGCAATGTCCAATTCATCGCGGTATTCTGGCTGGCTTTCGAGCCGCACCAGATCACTAGATCCGCCTCTTTGATCAGCTCGATAGCTGCCCAGGAACCAAGCGGATTCAATGCGCCAGCGGCGTATGGCAGTGTCTCTGCCACTGCGCCGCGGCCCGTCAAACTGGTGACTACGAGGCCTTGGAGTTTTTCTGCGAAAACACCAACATCCATGGTTGCATCCGATCCATGTACGCCTCCGCCGCACACCAGGGCCGGCCGTTTGGCCCTGCGAATAAGGCTGATAGCCTCTTGGATCGGACCCGCAGGCGGCGCCGAGCGTAGGTAGGGCGCACGGATCGCTCGATCGTCGATTGCAATCTTGATTTTGTCTTCATCCCATTCGGCATCAAAAATGTCGTGTGGAATAATCAACGCAACCGGACCTTGGCGCGGCGACGTGGCGGTGCGAAACGCTGTCCGGATCAGTTCGGGCAACGCTGTCACGGATGGAACCAGCCAAGCTTCCTTTGAAATGGATTTGAAGAAAGTCAGCTGGTCAAAGCCTTGGGAGGCAATTCCTTTGTCCTTAAGCGGCAGCCAGTCGAGCGGCAATTCACCGACAATGCCAATCATCGGAATGGAGGCATTCAGGGCTTCTACAAATCCGGCGGAGAGCAGATTGGCGCCCGGGCCAACTGTGACATCGCAAACACCCGGCTTCCCGGTCAACCGCGCATAAGCGTCGGCGGCGTAGGCCGCATTGCGCTCATCGCGCATCAAGATATGACGAATGCGGTCGGTACGGCGAGATATGCCGTCATGCAACGCTGTCGTCTGGCCGCCGGGCATGCCGAATATGAGCTCCACGCCATATTGCGCCAGCATTTCCGATACCAGATCTCCTATGTGAGCCATTACAATTCTTCCCTGCGTGTTTGTGTGTGTTGGTGTGCCAAGGCGCATTGACTGCCCGGCGGGAGCGACGTTTTGCTTCTTGTCGGTTTGTTCCAGATGGCAGCGATGCTGGTGACCGTTTCCTTGTAGGTGGAATACTTTTCTGCAATCGCAGATACCCTTTCGGTAACGGGATCAAAGCGCCGCTCGACCACGACCATTTTCTCGATTGCCGTTTCAATGTCCGCATAAAGCCCGCTAGCAACAGCGCCACATATGGCAGCACCCTTGGCACCGAATTCCGTACCATTGGCTATCTCGACGGGAAGGTTTAAGCCGTCCGCGAACATCTGCGCCCACACATTGCTCCGCGACGGTCCTCCAGCAAGCCGCACGACGTCGGGGATGGCCGCATCAGGTCCTTGCAGGTGGGTCTCAAGGTCGTACTTGTGCGCAAAGACAATGCCTTCATAGACGGCTCGCATTACGTCACCTAGATCGTTGTCAGCCGTCAGGCCGAGAAAGCCTCCCGGAGCACCTTGAGGACCGCCAAAAAGGAAAGGGAAAAACAAGATATCGTTGTCCTTCTTGAGGGCGATATCTACCAATGCGTTGCAAACATCATAGATGGATTTACCTTCCTGCACGGCGCGATCACCCTCTGCTGCAAGCATCGTCTTACACATCCATTCCAGGTTGCTTGCCGATGTGGGCGTGGCTGATGTCGCAAGAAAAGTTCTGGCAACCGGGTAGGCCGCTTGAATAGTCGGAAGCGGGTTCAAGGTTGGGCGATGATGTAGTGTGGAGTTGATACTGAATGTTCCCGCCACAACGGCCAGCTGGTTGGGAGCCGTGACCCCCGACGCAAGTGCGCAGCCCACTACATCGTAAACGCCCCGCGCCACGGGCGTACCGGCAATTAACCCAGTCTGACGTGAGGCAGCTTCGCTCAGACCTGCGGCAATATCTGTCGATGGCAAGACCGGCGGCAGCTTACCGATCCACTCGCCGAGGCCGAGCTGCTCAAGTGCGGTGCTCGCGATTGTACCGGTATTGACATCAATAATACCGGCACAGCCACCGTCCGTTGCATCCGTGGAAATATCGTTGCAAAGCCGCATCCTCAAAAAGTCCTTGCATAGAAGGACGTGTGCGGCGCGGTGGAGTGTCTGTGGTTCAAATCGCGAGAACCATGCCAGCAAAGCCAAGGTCTGTCCGGGCCATATCTGCTGTTGTATGTGTGTCGAAATATCCTTTGACAGACCTGTCTTCGACCATTCATCAATCAGGGCAGCGCTGCGGGAATCAGTGGAAACAACGCCGTTGCGCACCGGCCGCCCTTCCTTGTCGACGATGAAAACACCTGCTCCAAATCCTGACGGTGTGATCGCAATGATTTGCTCCGGCGCAGTGCCGGTCCTGTCCATCACGTTTCGGATCGCCTGGCACGTCGCCTGCCACATGGCGTCGGCGTCGCGTTCGGTCCAGCCCGCTTGGGGAAACAACATTTTGTTCGGGCGACGCTCGCATGCCAGTTCGTTTCCGAAAGGATCGAACAGGGCAACCTTCGTCATTGTCCCGCCGGCGTCTATGCCGATGAGGCGCTCACGCATTTCTCCTCCCTCTTGCCGCTTTATTCGCCCACTCCTCTGAGCACTGCCAAAATTCTCACTTTGGATCACGACAACTTGTTATTATGAGTTAGCCTATCCATTCTTTCTGAATAGTCAATCCACCCTTTCCAGATTGTGACGTATTAATAGTTTCCCCACCACAATCGGCATTTTATGGCAAATTTTGCGTTTTGGACATGCGAGAACCGCTTTTCAAAATCTGAACTTGTCATTATAAGTTGACGCAACCGACTTGCTACCGAAACGGCGAAGTTGGACCCGAGGGAGCTTAGCAATGCGAACCAGAGTTGATGTTCTTGAGCGATTGAATGGGATGCAGGATGGCCCAGTAAATATCTTGATCGTCGGTGGTGGCGTTAATGGACTGGGGCTATACCGTGATCTGGCGCTGCAAGGCTGTCCAGCAGTGCTCATCGACAAAGGAGACTTTTCGTCAGGTACAAGTGCGGCTCCATCCCGGCTTATTCACGGTGGTTTGCGTTATCTCGAGACCGGTGAATTCGCATTGGTGAAGGAGTCAGTTATCGAGCGGAATCACTTGCTTCTCAACGCATCGCACCTCGTCCATCCCCTGAGGGTATGGGTACCGGCATTCAGTTGGGTGGGCGGCGCATTTTCGGCAGCATTGCGATTCCTGCGACTGAAGAAAACGCCGGGTGCCAAAGGCATCTTCGTCATCAAGCTGGGACTTTCTTTTTTCGATCGTTTCGGCAAGGCCAATCAGACAATGCCGCACCATAGGCTTGTAGCATCCAGGGAAGTAAGGAAACGTCTTTCCCAGCTTTCGAACAAGGTGCGGGCTGTTGCCGAATACTACGACGCGCGCGTAACACATCCAGAAAGACTTGCGCTCGAGCTGGCCGGGGACGCCGAACGCGATTGCCCTCAATCGATCGCGATACCATACATGTCTTTGAGCCGTACGATTGGCGGCAAGGTCGAACTGTACGATGAGATCGGCAGGCAATCATTTTGGTTGCAGCCTTCGATCGTCGTGAATTGCGCTGGCCCCTGGGTCGATCAGGTTAACCGCGGCCTTGGTATCGATCGTCGCCTTATGGGAGGCACGAAGGGTTCGCATGTTGTCCTTGAAAGACCAGATCTTGCACTAAAACTGGATGGTCTGATGTTATATTTCGAGACCCACGACCATCGCGCATGCCTGATTTATGCGCTCGATAAAACGCACGTTTTGCTCGGGACGACTGACCTGCGAACCAGCGATCCAGACGATACGGTTTGCTCCGAAAACGAGATTGATTACTTGTTCGAGGTTTTGGAGCAAGTGCTACCGGGCATCAAGCCAATTAGGCAAGACATCGTGTTTTCCTATGCTGGCGTTAGACCCCTGCCCTACAATGACGGCGGAGCCACGGGTGCCATCAGCCGCGATCATTTCCTGACGACTTTTGCTCCAGATGGCGACCGCCCCTTCACGGTCGTTAGTCTGGTCGGTGGCAAGTGGACCACGTATCGGGCGTGTGCAGCGCAGATGTCGGAAGTGGTATTGCGACAGTGCGGCAGGTCAAGGGTCCGCGATACTCTTGAGGTTGAAGTTGGCGGCGGCAAAGGGTTCTCGTCGAAGCCCCATGACTTGACGATAAGGAGCCAGGCGCTGGCCCGAGCTCACCGCTTAGAAGTTGATGATGCAATACGGCTATTCAAGCGATACGGCAGCACTGCCGGAGCTATTGCTGCTGAGGTGGAAGCCTGCAATCATGAGCGTCTGAACTTCGCACCAGACTATTTTGTTGGCGAAATCGTTTGGATCGTGAAAAATGAACGCGTGACGAAAGTGGCCGATATCATTCTGAGACGGACGTTGATGGCATTCGAGAACAAGGCAGGTGACGGGGTGATCCGGGAAGTCGCCGGCATAGCTGCTTCAACATTGAAATGGCGCGCAGCGCACATGGAACATGAAATTCACCAGACGATGGATTGCCTTCGTTTGCGCCATCATGTCCGGATCGCTTTGCCGATATGACGACATCTGTCAAACATAGAAAGTCGGCCACAAAAACGGCAAGCAGGCGTCTTCCCGAACGCCGCCGGATAAGTGACGGCGGAACGCCACTATGGGCACAGGTAAAGTCCTCCCTAATTGAGATGATTGCAGACGGCAGGATGGAGCCCCGGTCGAAACTTCCCTCAGAAACCGATCTTTGCGAGACATTTGATGTCTCCCGAACGGTTGTGCGTGAAGCATTGAAGCAGCTCGTCTTCGAACGTTTGGTGTACAAGCATCAGGGAAAGGGGACGTTTGTCGCTGAACGGCGTGATGAACAGGATTTTATTGGATCAACGGTTGGTTTCAGCGATGAGTTGATGGGCAAGAACAAACTGGTAACGCGTCGTGTTATCCGTCAGGAAGTAGCACTTCCAACATCTCGGGCGCGCAAACTGCTGCGGCTCGAAGGAGATGAGCGCGTTGTTTTGATTGATCGCGTTATGATTGTCGATGGGGAACCGCGAACCCTCGTGCGCATCAGTCTGCGCCAAAGTGCTGTTCCAGGAATTGAAGCGCTGCCGCTCGAAAATCGCTCTCTTTATGAAACCCTCCGCCGACAATATGGCATCAGTCTCAATCGCGCTGAAAGGTGGATCGAAGCCTATACGCCAACCGCAGAAGAAGCGCAGTTGCTGCAAGTTCCGCTCAATACGCCTTTGGTTTCAATTGAGTCCTGCTCTTACGGAGATGGCGATGACCCTATTGAATATTTCGTAGCTATCTATCGGACCGATCGTGCCAGACTTCATTTCGTCATCAAATAGTATCGATACCAGCAAGGCTTTCAAACACCGTCAATTTCGGATCAAACGCGTGGGTCGGCGACGGCGATAGCCGCAGTTTGATCGGCCTGATCCTCGCTTTCGGCGCGGACCCGGCCAGCCACTTCAAGCCCACAAGGTGAACGCCATGATGGAGGACGTCCGGGTCCTCACCCGGGGCGTTGGCCGGGCAAGAGCGGAGCCCATCGTCATGATGGATAACTGACAGCGCCGACGAAATTTGGTGGACCTATACACTTGAAAAATCTGTTTTACATTTGTATGGTATTCAAGATCCCTTATCGATTCCGACGGAAAACTTCATGAGCCGTGCCCTTTTCATCCGTGGAGCCCATGACGCCTATGTAGCGCCGTTCAAGCTTCGCGACGGACGTCCGGGGGAAGTGCTCATCGACGTCGCCTCGGTCGGCCTCTGCGGTTCGGACCTCCATTATTACAAGGATGGCGGTATTGGCTCGGCAGTCGTCAAGGAGCCCTTCGTGCCGGGTCATGAGTTCGGCGGTTTTCTGTGCGAGGACCTGGACGAACTTTCGCTTGCGCGCGGAGCGCTCGTTGCCGTGGATCCAAACAAGGCCTGCGGGCATTGTGAGTTCTGCGAACGGGGTCATCCCAATCTTTGCCCGAATGTTGAATTTATTGGCGCGCCGCCATTCGACGGGGCGATGACCGAGCGTATCTGGGTTCCGGCGGCGCAGGTCGTGCCGTTGCCGGCGGATTTCACGCCGCTTCAGGCGGTGATGCTGGAGCCCTTGGGCGTCGCCATTCACGCGGTTGATCTTGCCAAGCCGCGGCTGCTCGAGCAGGTGGCGCTCATCGGCAGCGGTCCCATCGGATTATTGATCCTCCAGGTCCTGAAGGCCGCCGGGGCAGGTGAGATTCTGGTCATCGACCCGCTTGAGCACCGCCGGGAAATGGCTGCCAGGCTTGGTGCAGCGCGCACGGGCACGTCGGTGGACGATATCCGTGGGTGGACCGGTCGCGTAGGTGCGCCACTGGTCATCGAGGCCACCAATTCTCCGCTTGGTTTCCGCGATGCCGTTCTTGCCGCGAAGATCGGCGGCCGCATTGTTTTGGTCGGCATCCCGGACGGCGATATCTACACACTGCCGGCCGCTGAAGCGCGCCGCCGTGGTCTTAAAATCAAATTCGCGCGCCGGATGGGGGAGGTCTATCCGCGTGCAATCGAACTCGTCGCTGGAGGAAAGGTCGATGTCAAGTCACTTGTGACGCATGAGGTCGCCCTGGACGAGGCGCCCGACACCTTCCGCAACCACGCGGACAATGCGCCGGGTTACATCAAGAGCTTGATCTATCCGAATGGAGTAACAAAACTGGGAGGATGACGTGAGGAAATTTTTATATGCATCGTTAAGCGCTGTGGCGCTTCTGGCCGGGGCAGTATCGCTGCCGTCGGCGGCTCTCGCCGACTGGCTGGAAACTGCGGCGCAGCCCTTCAAGGGCAAAGAGATCAGTGTGATTTTCCTGGATCGTCCGGGCTATCGCGCGATAATCAAGCTGCTGCCGGAGTTCGAAAAGAAAACCGGTATCAAGGTCAATTACGAGATCGTGCCCTACGAGAACACCCGCGAGAAGCAGGTACTCAATTTCACCTCTAGTGGCGACCTGACGATCGCGCTGGTCGATCTGGTATGGATCGGCGAGTTCGCCGAAAATGGCTGGATCACGCCTATCGACGAATTCACAGCCGATAAATCCATCACCGATCCCAATTTGAACCTCACGGGATTCTTTCCGCTCCTGATCGACGCATTCGGATCCTGGGGCGGCAAGACCTACGGCCTGCCGTTCGACAACTATTCGGGCCTTTTATTCTATAACTCCTGCCAGTTGAAGGAAGCTGGCTTCGAGAAGCCACCGGCAACGTGGGACGAGCTCATGAAGGATTACGCACCGAAGCTGACGGACGCGTCCAAGAATCATTACGCCTTTGCCCTGCAGTCACTGCGTGGAGAGACACAATCGGCCGACAGTTTCATGCGCGTCCTCTGGCCCTTCGGCGGCTCGCTGCTGAACAAGGAATTCAAGTCAAACCTGCTCAGTTCCGAGAGCCAGAAGGGTTTGGCATTCCGCCAGGATCTGATGAAATACATGCCCCCGGGGATCGTCAGTTTCGACCACGCCGAAGCGGTCAATGCTCTGGCGCAGGGCCAGGTCTCGATGATCACCGAATGGTCAGCATTCTACGGCACCTTGACCGATCCGGCGACGTCGAAGTTGGGCGATTGTCTGGCCGTTGCCCCGGAGCCGGCCGGTCCGGCGGGCCGCCTGCCGGCCCTCGGCGGCTTTTCACTCGCTGTTGCCGAGCAGGCTCCGGACGATCTCAAGAAGGCTTCCTGGCTCTTCATCCAATGGGCAACTTCCGAAGAGATCGCTCGTCCCTATGTCGAAGCGGGAGGCGTTTCCGGTCGTACGTCCATCTACGAGCAGCCCGACATCAAGGCGAAGTACAAGTTCGTCGAACCGATGGTTGCATCCTGGCAAAAGGGCGTGCCTGAATTCCGTCCGCGGTTCCCGGCCTGGCCAGCGATTTCGGAAGTTGTGGCCGAATGGGGATCCAAGATGATGCTGGGCGAGGTCACGACCGAAGCCGGTGCCAAGGAAATCGGAACGCGTATGGAGGATATCCTGGCCAAGGAAGGTTACTATGATGGCAAGAAGGAATTGCTGCAGTAGGCAAGCCTTCAACAGTGGCGGGTGGATTCACCCGCCCTTGTTTTCACATACCATATCTGTACCGGGAGCTTGCCTTGCCCAAACTCTACAACCAAGCGCTGCAGGAACTGGCAGGCGTTTTCGACCGCATCGACGAGCAGGCGGTTGACGCTGCCGTTGCCGTGATCGCCGACGCAGAGCGGATCGCGCTCTATGGTGTCGGGCGTGAAGGGCTGCAGATCAAGGGATTGGCCATGCGGCTCCATCACCTGGGACTGAAGGCAGCGGTCGTCGGGGATATGACGACACCACCTTTGGGTGGTGGCGATCTGCTGATCGTCTCCGCTGGGCCAGGGGGCTTCTCAACCGTTCTTGGACTGATGGGCGTGGCTGCCGCCGCGAGTGCCAGGACACTTGTCGTCACCGCGCAGCCCAATGGCGACGCGGCCAGACGCGCTGATCATGTCCTCACCATTCCCGCACAGACCATGGCCGACGATCGGGGAACGAACGTTTCTGTGCTGCCGATGGGATCGCTGTTCGAGGGCGCGCAGTATATTCTCTTCGAGGTGATGGTCCTGAAACTCCGGGAGCGACTTGGAATTTCGACTGAAGCCATGCGGGCCAACCACACCAATCTCGAGTAACGGCGCACCGAGTGAACGTGCAAGCAGGGAGAGAAATTCCGTGGCGCAGACACAGCCAAAACTCAATCCGGGATATGGACGCTGGACGCCTTTCTGGTTTCTCGCGCCGGCTGTGTTTGCTCTGCTCGTCATCGGCATATATCCGACAATTTCAGCCCTGATCACCTCGTTCAGGCGCTACAACATCACCCGTCCGCGTGACGGATTTCCCTTTGTCGGGCTGGATAACTACGTCAACGTACTTTCCGATCAGACTTTCTGGCAGTCGCTCGGTCTGACGGCGCGTTTCTTTCTGACTGTTCTGCCATTCGAACTCTTCTTTGGCATCTGTGTTGCGCTGCTTTTGCATCGGCCGGGCCTCGGCATCTTGCGAGCCTTGGCACGCGTGTCGCTGGTGGTACCGCTGGCCACAACCTATGCTGTCGTCGGATTGATCGGGCGACTGGTCTTCAACCGCGATTTCGGCATTGCAAATCAGTTTCTCAACGCGATCGGCGTTGGCGGGCTCGACTGGCTGGGTTCAACAACGGGCGCCTTCATTGCGATTGCCGTCATGGACATCTGGCAGTGGACGCCGTTCTGCGCCCTCATCTTCCTTGCCGGCCTGTCCATGGTGCCCGTCGAGATCGAGGAAGCGGCCCGGCTGGAAACCAGTTCCAAGACCGCGATGCTGCGCCATGTACAGCTGCCATATCTGCTGCCGGGCCTGACCGCGATGCTGATCCTGCGGTCGGCCGACATCCTCAAATTGTTCGACATGGTCTTTGTGATGACGCGGGGCGGGCCGGGCTCGGCGACGGATCTTGTGTCCATCTACATTCAGCGCGTGGGATTCCGCATCTTCGATATGGGCACGGCTTCGGCGCAAGCCATCCTCCTACTGATTGTGACGATCGTGCTCAGCCGGCTTTATATCAAGCTCATCTACAAGGAGATCGAATGATGTCCATGACGCTTCGCCGCATCCTGCATGGCCTGGGCCTGCTCATCGTCCTGTGTTTCACGCTGTTCCCGTTTTACTGGATGGTTTCATCGAGCTTCAAGGACCAGACCGACCTTCTGGCCTCACCGCCGGTTTGGTTTTTCACGCCGACACTGTCTAACTACACTGATATTTTTGCCGACGAGAAAGTGTCCGGCGCAATCGTCAATTCACTGGTCGTCGCAACGCTGACGACCGCGCTGTCGGTCATTCTTGGCGCCCCGGCCGCCTATGCGCTGGCGCGTTTCAACTTTCGCGGCAAATCCGATCTCTGGTTCTGGTTCATTTCCAACCGGATGATCAGCCCTATCGTTCTGGCGCTGCCTGTCTATGTACTTGCGCTGCAATTGAAGCTGCTCGACACCCACCTCGTCCTGATCCTGATCTATCTCACGTTCAACCTGCCGATTGTCGTCTGGATATGCACCGATCAATTTCGCTCCATACCGATCGAACTGGAACAGGCAGCGCGTCTTGATGGAGCGGACCAGTTCACGATCTTCCGGAAGATCTATGTTCCACTCGGGCTTCCGGGCATAGCCGTCTCGGCGATCTTCAGCTTCATCTTTTCCTGGAACGAGCTTCTCTATGCGCTGGTTCTCACACGCAGAAACGTGCAGACGGCTCCGGTGATAGCGACGAGCTTCATGTCCGGATATGAGTTGCCATGGGGCAAGATCATGGCGACGGGGACGGTGATTGTGCTGCCCGTGACGATCTTCGCGCTTCTCGTCTCCAAGCACATGGTCCGCGGACTCACGATGGGTGCAACGAAATGACGGAAGCCAAGTCCATACCCCTCGGGATCAATCTCTCGTTTTGCGTGAAGCGGTGGGTAACACCGGATCTTTGGGCACCCATTGTGCAAGAACAGCTTGGCCTGGATCTGGTGCAATTTTCGTTTGATCTCGTGGATCCGGCGTGGCCGGAAGATATTCTCAGAGACTGCGGCAGAGATATCCGGCGAGCAGCCGGCGACCACGGGATCAGCATCCACAGCGCCTTTATCGGGCTTGCACATTACACGTTCAACCAGCTGCTCCATCCCGATCAGCGTGTCCGCGATGTGGCGGAAGACTGGATGAAGAAAGCTTACCGCTTTGCCGCCAGTGCAGGGATCGAAAGAGTTGGCGGGCCTCTCGGTGCTGTTGCGTCAAGGGCTGACGGTGTCGAAGCGGACAGCATTCCCGAGCGCGATTATGGTGATCTGATCCTGCGAATGCGACGCCTTTCCGAGGCGGCGAAGGAATACGGCATCGTCGAGCTCTATGTCGAGCCGACGCCCATGCGCCGGGAATGGCCGTGGACCGTGGAGCAGGCCGGGCGCATGGCGGCAGACGTTGCAGATACGCCGGTTCCGTGGAAATATTGTATCGACTGGGGGCATGCCACGTTGCAGCCGCTGTACGGCAAGGATCATGCAACGATGGGCGAATGGTTTCGGTCGCTGGCGCCGCATATCGGCATGATCCATCTGCAACAGACGGATTTCCAATTCGACCGGCATTGGGATTTCACAGAGATGGGAGCGGTGATCCCAAAGGAGGCGGCGAGCCAGCAACGGGAGTTCGGCCTGGGCGACAGGCCGATTTTCCTTGAGGTGTTCTACCCGTTCGAACGGGATGACGCGTCGGTCCGTCAGGCGCTCCGCCATACGACTACGATCCTCAAACCGGCCTTTGCCTGAGACACCATTGAACGAATTCACTTCAGACGAACTACTCTCAAACCCTGCCGCCGATACCGAGCAAATTCGCGCCCGGGTAGCCTGGTACTACTATGTCGGTGGTCTGACCCAGCAGGAGATCGCCGACAAGCTGTCGATCACCCGGCTGCGCGTCAACAAGATCGTCGTTCAGGCGCGGAGCGACGGACTGGTCAGTGTCGATATCAGGATGCCGCTTACCCGTTGTGTGGCGCTCGAAGAAAAGCTGAAGGGACGCTTTGGCCTTATCGATTGCTCGGTTGTGCCCTCGGTATCCCAAGCAGAAGACCTGCACCGTGTTTTGGGCCGCGCCACCGCTGCCATGCTCGATCCGCTCCTCATCGATGGCAAGGGTTTTGGCATCGGTTGGGGGCAAACGCTTTCGGCCGCGCGCAGACATCTGACGCCGCGCCGTCTGACAAATGCCTGGGTTGCGGCGCTGATGGGTGGTCTGACACGGGGGTCCGGCACGAACACTTTTGAGGTATCGACGGAATTTGCCCGCATTCTTGGCGCCGAATGTTATTACGTCGCAGCACCCATCTACTGTCCTTCGAGCGAGAGCCGCACCACATTGCTGACCCATTACGGCCTGGCAGAAGCGATGCAACGTGGCCGCAATACCGCGGTGGCCCTCATTGCCTGTGGTGACCTCTCCGACCATTCGCTTCTCGTAAGGACGCAGGTCGTGACCGAGAATCTGCCGACGCTCAGAGAGGCCGGTGCCGTCGGCGACATCCTCGGTGTATTCCTCGATCAAAACGGAGCACCTGTCGATCATCCACTGAACCAGCGTGTGATGGCGATGCGTCCCCCGAACCTCAAGCTCATTCCGTCATCGATCCTTGCTTCCGGCGGCATGCACAAGGCGCTTATCATCAAGGCGGTGTTGCGAGCGGGCTATGTCAATCGTCTCGTCACGGACGAAGATGTGGCGGAAGCGATCTTGAAGGACGCCGCATGAAAATGGCGACAATGGTGAGCGAATGATGAAGCATCTCCTTGCAATCGACGTGGGGACGCTGTCCGCGCGGGCTGGCCTTTTCGCTAGCGACGGCCAACTCATGGCAGATGCATCCGCTTCATTCAAACTAGTGACGCCGGCAGAACATCATGCGGTTTACCGCATGGACGATATCTGGAACGCCGTTTGTCTGGCGGCGACGGAATGCCTGTCGCAACGGCCTGAATTTGCATCCTCAGTCGCCGGTCTGGCTTTCGACGCGACCTCGTCCGTCTATATCGAAGCGGAAGGCGAGCCGCCTCTTGATGGAGGCGGCGATGTGATCTGCTGGATGGATCACCGGGCAGAAGTTGAAGCGGCGGAAGTCGATGCAACAGGCCATCGCTTTCTCGATCATGTCGGCGGCTCGCTTTCGCCGGAAACCAATCTGCCAAAGCTGCTTTGGTTGAAGCGGCATAGACCGGCGGCGTGGGCGCGGGTAAGAGGCGCGCGCGACCTCTGTGACGAGCTCGCGCGCCGCGCGACGGGAGACGACCGCCATTCCGTCTGCGGGCTCGCTTGCAAATGGCCCTATCTCCCCGACGGAGCTGATCCATGGTGTCAGGATCTGCTCGACGATTTGGGTATCGGTGATCTGACAAAGCTCGGGAAACTCGGCGTCACACCGGGCAAGGTCGGAGAAGTGCACGGCAGGGTATCAGGCTCGGCGGCAGCGGCCATGGGCGTGCCGCAAGGCATTCCGGTGGCTATCGGCCTGATCGATGCAGAGGCCGGAGCGCTCGGTGTTCTTGGACGAGATTATCGCAAGCGGATGAACAATCTGCTGCCGATGATTGCCGGTACATCAACCTGCTACATGCCGTTTGCGCAAGGACCCCGCCATATTCCCGGTGTGTGGGGCCCGTTCAAGGATGCGGTATTTCCCGGCTACTGGATGCACGAAGCCGGCCAAAGCCTTTCCGGCACGGCGCTCGACGCGATGCTTGAGCATCATCCCGCAAGTCCCGGACAGCCGAGCAGCGCGCTTCACCTCGAAACCGCCAATCGGATCCTGCAAATCCTTCAACAGGAAGGGGCGGCCTTTGCGGCGGCGCGCCACATTGTTCCGGACTGGCTCGGCAACCGCGCTCCACTCGGAGATGGACGCGTCCGTGCGCTGGTGACCGGCCTCGGGCTCGACACGGGGGAGCGGTCCTTGCTGGAAGCCTACTACGCCACGGCACGTGCACTGGCTTTGCAGACGCGGCAGATCATCGAACACTTAAACAGCCATGGCCAATATGCGATCGACAGTCTAGCTTTGGCGGGCGGTCAGCTGAACAATCCACTGCTCGTCCAGCTCTATCGCGATGCGACCGGAGCGAAACTTGTCATTAGCGCCACCAGGGAACCGGTGCTGCTTGGAACCGCCATGGTAGCTGCTGTCGCTGCAGGGCTTCATAAAGATTTGTTCGCCAGTCTCGAAGCCATGGCACCCCGGCAGGAAACGCTCGACGCCGATCCGCGGTGGTGGCGGGCGCATGACGCTGCCTATCGCGTCTATCTAAAGCTTTTCGCCATAAGAAACGAGGTCGAGACCGCGGGCCGCGCGCTTGCAGCCTTTGTGCCTGTCAAAGAATCCGGAGTTTTTTGAATGTCTTTTCTTCGCCTCGACAATGTGGTCAAGCGCTATGGTGAACATTCGGCCGTCCAGGGCGTGAGTTTTTCGGCAGAGAAGGGCGAATTCGTTGTGTTCGTCGGGCCTTCCGGCTGCGGAAAATCAACGCTCCTGCGAATGATTGCCGGTCTTGAGGAGATCAGCGATGGCGATGTCCTCATCGACGAAAAGATTGTTACGCATGTGGAGCCGGCACGCCGCGAAGTGGCGATGGTGTTTCAGTCATATGCACTTTATCCGCATATGAGCGTGTTCGAAAATCTTGCCTTCGGGCTCCGAATGGTCAAGACCAAGGAGGACGAGATCAAGCGGCGCGTTGCCGAAGCAGCGCGGATATTGCAGATCGAGATGCTGCTTGAGCGCAAGCCTCGCCAGCTTTCAGGCGGTCAGCGCCAGCGTGTGGCGATCGGACGGGCAATCGTACGCAATCCGAAACTTTTTCTGTTCGACGAGCCGCTTTCAAATCTCGATGCGGAGCTGCGCACACAGATGCGTGTCGAAATTGCCAAGCTTCACCGCGCTCTCGGCGTCACTATGGTTTATGTCACGCATGATCAGATCGAAGCGATGACGCTTGCGGACCGCATCGTCGTCCTGCGGGCGGGGCTCGTCGAGCAGGTCGGAACACCGACTGAACTTTATGACAATCCGGCAAATATTTTTGTCGCGGGATTTATCGGTTCCCCGAAAATGAACTTTATCCCGGCCGTTGTGACCGGCGCCGCGGATCGCCAGCTGACTGTCTCCTGCCCCGCCTTTGCCGGCGGTACGCTGACTGTCGCCACGAAGCGCCAGCATCAGGTGAAGCCGGGCGACACGGTGACGGTGGGCATGAGACCCGAGCATCTTGAGCTTCAATCGGCCACACCGGTACTGAGCCTGAAAGCAGACTTTGCCGAGTATCTTGGCGGCGCGAGCCAGATCTACGCTCTGCCCGAGGGGGCGCCGATGATGACGATCGTCGTGCCGGGCCGTCCGGCAATCGCAAGGAACGACACCCTGCCAATTGGAATTGCGCCGCAGCACATCTACCTGTTCGACAGTCAGGGTCTCGGTATCTGATGGGAACTTTTCTCGGCATTGACGTTGGCACCTCGTCCCTCAAGGCAATTCTGGTCGATGAGGATCAAAGATTGATCGCTGAGGGATCAGCGCCCCTCGAAGTCTTGCGGCGCCGGCCAATGTGGTCGGAACAGAACCCTGAAGACTGGTGGAATGCTGCCGACGCGGCCGTGGGTCATATCCGCGCAACGGCCCCGTCCGATTTCCTGCAGCTTCAATCTATCGGTCTGTCCGGGCAGCAGCACAGCGCGACGTTGCTGGACCGCCACGGTTCAGTTCTGCGCCCCGCGATTCTTTGGAATGATGGGCGCTGCGGGCGCGAATGCGCTGAACTCCTCGAGCGGATACCGGATTTCTTCGCCCGTGCCTCGAACACAACTATGCCGGGCTTCACGGCACCCAAGCTGCTCTGGGTTGCGCGGCACGAGCCTGAACTTTTTGCAAAGGTCGCAAAGGTTCTGTTGCCCAAGGACTACCTCCGATACCGTCTCTCGGGGGCGTACGTATCAGACAAATCCGACTCGGCCGGTACCCTTTGGCTCGATATAGGACGGCGCGTATGGGATGACGTTCTGCTGCAGGGCGGTGGCATGAGACGATCGCAGATGCCCGACCTTGTCGAGGGGTCTGAACTCTCGACCCATCTTTCCGCCGAGGTAGCAGCTTTGTGGGGCCTGACGGGACGCAAGATTCCGATTGCCGGCGGCGGTGGAGACAATGCATCGTCAGCGGTTGGTATCGGCGCCGTCAGCCCCGGTGACGGATTTTTATCGCTAGGGACCTCCGGCGTGCTGTTCGTATCGACCGACCGGCTGGTTGCCCTGCCGGAGCGGACACTGCATGGCTTTTGCCACGCGCTGCCGCAGCGCTGGCATGGGATGGTCGTGGCGCTCTCGGCTGCGTCGGCACTGGCCTGGCTGGGCGCCTTGACAGGTCATGGCCGTGATGTCGCCGGTCTGATCGAAAAGGCGAAAATCTTTGCTTCGGACCCTGCACGTCGCGAGGCCGCCCCCGTCTTTCTGCCCTATCTCGCGGGGGAGAGAACGCCTCACAACGACCCGAACGCCACGGCGAAATTCGACGGTTTGCGGACGGAGCACGATGCCGGTGCACTGGCCTATGCCGTTCTGGAAGGCGTTGCCTTTGCGATGGCGGACGGACTCGAAGTGTTGAAGGCGGCAAACGCCGCGCCGCGATCCTGCATGCTGGTTGGTGGCGGGTCTCGCAGCAGCTACTGGAACGGCCTGCTTGCAGATGTCCTCGATCTACCGCTCGATTTGCCCGAGGGCGCCGAGATTGGAGCGGCGTTCGGTGCAGCACGCCTGGCAATGCTGGCGGTTGGTGCCGGGACGATGGAGTTGGTATGCCGGAAGCCCGCTGTTCGCGTCCGGTTCGAACCAGATAAACACGCGGCGGCTGTCCTTCATGTGCGGCGACAACGTTACCTCCACATGTATTCACCTGCGGCGTAGAGATCAGCAAAGCGGCTGCCCGGTTCTAAAGTCTAATCGTGAAATGCTGCAACGACGGACAGAACGAGGCTGCTCGAGATCGTACGCTTTCATGCGCGTCAGGATGGCAAGAGTACACAGAAATGCAGCGCGGGTTTTGCATTGCCGTTGTTAATTCAACCTGACGATTGTGTCCCATCACGCTATCTTTACCGAGGTTCCACACAAAACATTATGCAACCTCACCGGTCGAGGCGAAACCCGCAACAAAGCGATGTCCGCCCCTGCGCCGAGAGTCATTGCTTCAAGGCGCGCATCTCGTGCCTTAACCCACTTGAATTATATCGTATCACGATATAACAGATGCGCAGCCCATTACCTTCCCACGAAAGCCATTATGTCTCACTATCAGTCCTCCCCCCGGTCCACACCCGCTCCAGGTGATTTTTCGACGGACTATCGCGTTTTGATCCTTGTCGCGATGGCAGCCATCGCCGGCACAGGTGGGACGTTTGCCGCCTGGTTTCTCATCAAGCTCATTGCTCTTGCCACCAATTTAGCCTGGTTCCAGCGTTTCTCTGTCGAAGACGTCTCCTATGCCAACATCACCCCCGGCATTATGATGCTGATCGTCCCCGTGCTGGGCGGGTTGATCATCGGTCTGATGGCCCGCTACGGGTCCGAGAAAATCAGAGGTCACGGAATCCCGGAAGCGATCGAAGCGATCCTCATCGGCAGCAGCCGCATGCAGCCGAAGGTGGCTTTGTTGAAGCCGCTGTCATCGGCGATCGCCATCGGCACCGGGGGGCCGTTCGGCGCCGAAGGTCCGATCATCATGACCGGTGGGGCAATCGGCTCGCTGTTCGCACAATGCTTCCATCTGAGCGCGGCAGAGCGCAAGACGATACTGGTGGCAGGTGCTGCGGCGGGCATGACGGCGATCTTTGGCACACCGATCGCCGCAGTCCTCCTGGCCGTCGAATTGCTCCTCTTCGAGTGGAAACCGCGCAGCCTCATCCCGGTAATGGTGGCAGCAGCGGTTGCCATCGCCTGGCGTCCCCTGCTCATGGGCGACGGACCGTTGTTCCCGCTTTTCTTCAAGCATGATCTTTCCCTTCTTACCCTGGCCATGTGTGCCGTGGTTGGACTGACCATGGGCCTGTTGTCAGGTTTGTTGACCTCGCTCCTGTATGCGGCAGAAGATCTGTTCGCGCGGTTGCCATTGCATTGGATGTGGTGGCCGGCTTTAGGGGGCATCGCCATTGGGCTGGGCGGAATGGTCGAGCCTCGGGCGATGGGTGTCGGCTATGACGTCATCCATGATCTGCTCAACAACAGCATCGACGCACACGCCGTATTGCTGCTGGTGGTCGTCAAGTCGATAATCTGGATACTGGCCTTGGCTTCGGGAACCTCGGGAGGCGTGCTGGCGCCTCTGCTGATCATTGGCGGATCGGTGGGGTTTCTCGAGGGGCAGTATTTTGCAGGTCCTGTCGAACTCTGGTCGCTGCTGGGCATGGCAGCCATGATGGGCGGCACAATGCGCTCGCCGCTGACCGGCATCATCTTTGCCGTAGAGCTGACCGGGAAAGTAGAACTCCTTGTGCCACTACTGGTCGCGACGGGCTGCGCCTATTGTGTGACCGTGCTTCTGCTCAAGCGCTCTATACTGACGGAAAAAATCGCCCGCCGCGGACAGCACATCACGCGAGAATACAGCATCGATCCGTTTGAACTCCTCCGGGTTTCGGAAGTGATGGTTGCCAATCCGGATACGCTCCCCGTTTCAATGCAGGTTGACGAGGCGGTCGCCTTTTTCACGGCGAGCCAACACAGGCATAAATCCTATCCGCTTGTCGACCAACAGAATTGCCTCGTCGGAATGGTTTCGCGGGCCGATGTTCTTCGTTGGAATACGCAAGGCGATCATTTCGGCGAGACACTCTTTGAACGCGTCTCCGACAGCGCCGTTCTGTCCGGTTATCCGGATGAAGTCGTCGCCCGCCTGGCGGATCGGATGGTGTTAAACGACGCCGGCAGGGTACCGATCATTGACCCGCAAACCAGGCATGTTGTTGGCCTTGTTGCACGGAAGGATTTACTGCGAACACGTCTTGCAAGCCATTCCGATGAAAAGGAGCGCACGGCGTATTTTCGCGAGCGCTCGAGAAATTCTGAACAGATTGCAGCTAAAGTCGTCAGCGACTAACCGATGAACTGCCTTCAGGTTTTATTTCTTTTGCGGAGCTGGCCAAGGATTTCGGCCAGCTCCGGTCCAGTTCTTTGCAGTTCCAGCAAATGTGCCGAGGAAAGGTCTTCAAGCAAGGCATGTGCCTTGGGCGTCAGTCGAATATTAACCCGCCGCCGATCGTCTGCTTTGATCGACCGCTCGACCAGTTCGCTATCCTGCAGGCGGTTCACCAATTCCACGGCACTGTTGTGCTGGATCATTAAATGTTCAGCCAGATCACCGACACCCATTTCGCTGTCAGATGCAAATCCGCGAATGGCCAGAATTGCCTGATGTTGCTGTGGTGTCAGACCCCATTCCCGCGCCGCGCTTTCGCTGAAGCTCAGGAATGCCCGAACAGCGCGCCGAAATCGCGCTAGGGCCACATAATCTCCATCCTCGAGTTCCTGTTTCGATAGATTGGATTGATCAGCCATTGGCCTCTGTGCGTAAACGTACTCAGATGGAACATCATTTATTTCAACGCTTTTCTACTCTGCAATAACAGATAACGAAAACGAAACCTACCCGGCCGCGGAACAACCAGTGCACAGCTCCAGATCGAGTTCAAAATTGAGTCCCTCCGTTACAGCGCCCTATGTCCCCCGGCTCGTAGTTAAACAGAAGCCAGCAGCAAACATTCGTTTGAAAATGCCGAGACCTGGCAACCCTGAAGGCGCGGAACCAACGACCCATCATTCCTTGCCAAGACGCCCGATCTTCCACTCATAGCGGGACTGAATAACGACGCTCAACGTTCGTGGAAGCTTGGGCGCCGAGCACTTGTTGCGAATACATGTCAATGGCTATAGGTTTGCCCGGCGGCAATTCACTGCTGAACCTTCGAGGCAAAGTGCATGGCAACTGGGACAGTCAAGTTTTTCAATACGCAAAAGGGTTTCGGGTTCATCACGCCGGAAGGTGGAGGCACGGACGTGTTCGTGCACGTCTCCGCTATCGAGGGTGATGCGCTGAATGAAGGGCAACGTGTAAATTACGATCTGGGGCAAGATCGCAAGACCGGGAAATCGAAGGCGGAAAACGTGCGGGTGCTTTGAGTCGATAGAAAATTCATTGGGACACTTCGGTTAAAATCGCCTGTGCCGTCTCGCTCACCCCATTATACCGGGAGCTGGCTTCGCATCCTGAAATTGGGCTCCAGCTATTACGCCATGAGCGGCCCTATGCGACGCTCCCCAAGGATCAGCACAGGCCAGCCTGTCCAAAGGGGGCTTCGCAGAAAATTCCCTTGGGTGACACTCGCAAGCCTATGAAACATCCGGGCCTCTGTTGCCAGGTCGTTTGTGATTTGGAAGCTGGAGTGGGCGGTATCCCCGATCGCGCGCCTTGCGGCACTGGTCCCGCTTTAAACTGCCCGTGTGGGTTCGCCCCCTTTTTTAGCACCCTGTTTGCTAGCATCCGCGATATCTTTCCGCTCTTCAATGCGTACAGCGCGCCGCTGCACCGGTGGTCAGAGCATTGGCCAGAACCTCGCGTAAAACGGATTGCTCAAGAGACCGCGCAGCATTTTGACCGGCAGTGTCTTGGGAACCTTAAAGCCTGCAACCCGCTTGGGTCCGGCTTTGCGTTTTTACCCATGGTTTGGTGAACGTGGAAAAGCCAGTCGGTTCCCACGCTGCTTCAACTGCGCTTCAGTGTGTAGGATCGAGCTCGCTTGCGTCCGGTACTCATATCGCGCGTGGCTACACGTTGCACTTCTTCATCCTCGGGGCCAAGCATGGGACGGTCCATGTCATCGGCCGTTGCATCACCCGACGAACTCGCGACACCCTCCACGGTTGAGACCTGCGGATCGCCAGTCCGGTCGTACTGGGAGGGAGGCAAGTCTTCTGATGCCGTTGGCGACCAGCCTTCCGAACGCCACGACTGCGCTCTTTCGTCGATGTCGACGCTGCCCTCGTCATCGAGAATGTCAAGGGCTTTGTCGGCCAGTTCGCCGCTCACCTCCGTGACGGTCACCAAAAACCCGCCGCGGCGAACGCCCTCGAAGTACGCGTCCCTATCCTCGGCGGGAAAAAAGAAATCGCCAATAGATTCCCAAAAGCCCATGCGGCGCTCGTCGGACGTTGCGTTTGGATCCAAGGTGTCGTCGCCTTCGACGAGACGAACTTTATTGTGATCGATTCCGGCATCCACCAACCGCAATACGGCTCGCTCCGCCATTTCGCGATCTTCGTAAAACGCCGTCAAAGTAGTGGAAGCGCTTGGGTCATGATCCGCGCTTGAGACTTCGTTATAACTGGACATTTTGCAGTCTCCGGTTGTTTGATCCCACTCTCATGCCGCCCGTTTTGGAAGTGACGCTAAACGCAACGGCACGTTCCAAAAGTCGGTCTTGCGCTGCTAACAAACGGCTTCTCAAATGGTTCCCAGAGCCGCACGTTGAAGATTTTCCTGGACTGTCCCGAGCCGCGTAACTGCCCAAGACGGAATGTTCAGTGGCATGATCACCCAGATTTGCAATGTTCACGATGGATGGATTGGGTCCCCGCCACGCCCACGGCGCAAAATAGAGCCACTGCCCGTGGGCTCGTCTGGTCGCGCGGCGAAAAACACCTCCGAAGCAGAAACGTGCATCCAGGAAGCAGAGCTGCCGACCATTGGATAATTTTGTGACTGTCGTATGCGTTTGTTCATTGATTTCGCGCTGAGCTCTTCTGGGCCGCCGGTCTAATTGCGACCGCACTGCTTGCCATCGCCAATTTATTGGTGGCCAAATTCCCGCAGCGATAGTAATTTCCAGCAATACGCTGCGGACGGTTTGTATAAAACTCAGCGTCTTGGTCACTGACGTTTGCGGGCCGGGGCAGATTGATACAAACACAGGAACGAATTCCATGCTCGGATTCACTGCGCTTGAGCTGGCCCGATTTCAGTTTGGTTTTACAATTTCATTCCACATTATTTTCCCTGCAATCACGATCGGTCTTGCAAGCTACCTCGCCGTTCTTGAAGGCTTGTGGTTGTGGAAGCAGGACGTCGTCCATCGCGACCTGTACCATTTCTGGTCGAAAATTTTCGCGGTTAATTTTGCCATGGGGGTGGTATCTGGCATTGTCATGGCCTACCAGTTCGGCACGAACTGGAGCTATTTTTCTGCATTTGCAGGAAGTATCACGGGCCCGTTGCTCACCTATGAAGTGCTAACCGCATTCTTCCTCGAGGCGGGTTTTCTCGGTGTCATGCTGTTCGGATGGAACAAGGTGGGTCCAGGCCTGCATTGGTTCGCTACCATCATGGTGGCAATCGGAACACTCGTGTCTGCAACTTGGATCCTTGCATCGAACAGCTGGATGCAGACACCGCAAGGATTCGAAATTATCAGTGGCCGCGTTGTTCCGGTAGACTGGCTGCAGGTCATTTTCAATCCCTCCTTTCCCTACAGACTGGCGCATATGACCGTGGCGGCATTCCTTGCTACCGCCCTTTTCGTCGGCGCATCCGGTGCGTGGCATCTGCTTCGGGGCAATGATATTCGTCCGATACGCATTATGCTATCGATGGCCATGTGGATGCTGGTTCTCGTCACTCCGTTGCAAATCGCACTCGGCGACGCCCATGGCCTAAACACCCTCAAATATCAACCCGCCAAGATTGCAGCGATGGAGGGCCACTGGGGAAACACGCCGGGACAAAGCGTGCCGCTTATACTGTTCGGATGGCCCGACATGGCGGCTGAAAAGACGAAATTCGCGGTGGAAATTCCTCATCTCAGCAGCCTCATCCTTACCCATGAATGGAATGGCCAGTTTCCCGGGCTTAAGGAGTTTGCTCCCGACGACCGGCCAAATTCAACGGTGGTTTTCTGGACATTTCGCGTCATGGTGGGTTTGGGTGTCCTCATGCTCTTGTTGGGTGTATGGAGCTTGCTGTTACGGTATCGCCGAACCTTGTACCAATCGAAGCCGTTCTTGCGCTTTGCCGTTGCGATGGGGCCCTGCGGACTGATCGCCATACTCGCTGGATGGCTTACCACCGAGATCGGCAGGCAACCTTGGGTGGTCTATGGTGTCATGCGAACCAAGGATGCCGTGTCAAACCATTCGGCTCTGGCGCTGTCGACGACGCTGCTGGTTTTCATCGTGATCTACATCGCAGTTTTCGGCACCGGCGTGAGTTACATGTTGAGGCTGGTGGCCGCAGGTCCGGCGGACATTTCTGATTCTGAACGGCAAGGTTCGCATCAGACACAGCGGCCGGCCAGGCCACTTTCGGCCGTGCCCGACGACGTGGATCCAACAATTGATCTACCGGAAAGCGAGGACCGATAGCATGGGAATTGACCTTCCGCTAATTTGGGCAATCATAATCGCATTCGGGTTGATGATGTATGTCATCATGGATGGTTTCGATCTCGGCATCGGGATCCTCTTTCCGTTCGTGCCGGACCGCGATGACCGCGATACGATGGTCAACACCGTCGCCCCCGTATGGGACGGCAATGAAACGTGGCTCGTCCTTGGCGGCGCGGCTTTGTTGGCGGCCTTTCCGCTGGCCTATTCAATCATCCTCAGCGCTTTGTATTTTCCTCTCTTTTTGATGCTCGGAGGCCTCATCTGGAGAGGTGTGGCATTCGAATTTCGCTTCAAAGCAAATGACAGTCATAAGCCATTTTGGGACAAAGCCTTTGCCTGGGGATCGTATGTTGCAACTTGCTCGCAGGGACTTGCGCTTGGAGGCTTTATCAATGGCTTTGAGGTCAAGGATGCGGCATTCAGCGGCGGTGTTCTCGATTGGCTTACCCCGTTCAGTCTCTTCACGGGGGCAGCGCTGGTTGTGGCATATGCGCTGCTTGGCTGCACGTGGCTAATCATGAAAACCGAAGGCGAATTGCAGCGCCGTATGATCAAGCTGGCGCGCCCAGCCACCCTGGCAGTGCTTGCAATTATCATCATCGTCAGTATTTGGACACCGCTGGCGCATGCCGATGTCGCAAACCGCTGGTTCGCCTTACCGAATATGTTGTTTTTTGCCCCGGTGCCAGCGCTTGTATTGGCTACAACTTGGGCCATCCTTCGCCTGCTTGGGGGTGAGCCCCACGTCGGGCCTTTTTTGTTCACCTTGTTCTTACTGTTTTTAGGCTACAGCGGGCTCGCTATAAGCCTTTGGCCAAATATAGTGCCCCCTGCGATATCCATTTGGGAAGCGGCAGGTCCAGCGGAGAGTATGGGTTTCACCCTTGTCGGCGCGCTCCTCGTGATACCGTGCATTCTGGCCTACACGGCGTGGTCATATTACGTCTTCCGAGGAAAGGTAAAACCAGGCGAAGGCTATCACTGATGCCGTCGGAACGGTCTCCTGTACCCGAGCACAGCCGGCTTCGACGGCTGGGATGGCTGGTGCTGATCTGGGCCGCAAGCGTGGCAGCACTCGGAATTGTGGCCGGTCTTTTTCGCGTCCTCATGAGTGTTGCCGGTCTTACTGTTTGAGACAAGTTAGCGGATACACCCTGACACGTGGTGGTCGGTGGCTGTTCGGCAGATTGGTGAGGGACCCAGCAACAGCCGGCGAGACTTCGATACATGTCGCCGTTCACTTCGACATAGGATTGACTATAGAGGATGCTCCTGATGGGTCGCCAATGATCGGACCACCCGATGAATCTCATTCGGCAGCAGCGAAGTGACGGTTACGCCCGGATAAATGTCCTCCGCACATTTACGCCGACAGGATTTGTGCAGTTACAAAGCAGCGGCAGCCGTACAAAACACACCCAGATGGTCAGTTTCCTTTTCTTGCAATAGCAGCACATTTGTAGTTGCTGATCTAAGGATCGTCAGCAGCGGTCTTCTCCCGGGACGCAAGTGAGGTCAAGCCTCACCGAATTAATTGGCAATCAATGAGCCTTGTTTTTCTACACAATCGTAGCGGCGCGGAACCAAGTTTTTATGCTTGAGTTTCCAGCCTGCCGAGACAGTCGGCTGTGTCCCTGATGACTCCCCTGCCCCAATTCGTGGCTGATACCAGGCGGTGACGGGCTCACCGTCATTTTCACTGACAGTCTGATCAAGGTCAGAGGCGCTCGGCCGCGATCCGGCCCGCGATTGTAGTGCGTATCCGGCAGGCCGGGTCCGGACTTGCCCGTCGCGATTCATTAGAGTTTAGTAATTCGGTCCGGCGCCCACCTGCTAGAATCGGCTCTCCAGGCCGCATGGGCGGTGATCGCGGTCATTATGATTTGATGTTGCTTATTCACCCAGGACCTCGTGATGATCAACCCTAACGCAAAAATACGCATATTCATCCCGGATGAGATACTAACAAGTACCGTCAAAACGTTCAGCAATGCCAGGGATGCGCTTGCAGCGATGCGCGAGCATTCAGTCCTCAAGGTAGATGTTGACGGATACGGCCCAATGACCCCGGATGAGTTTGTTGCCTGTTGCGCCGAACTCGGCTTGTCCAGACAATAGCTGGCATGCACCTCCTTTGCGGTTATGCTTTGCTCCTGTTGCGCCACAGGTTGATCACCCAGACGCCCTCGGCTGCGAAAATTGCAAATCGGCTTACACAGACAAGTGTTCAGCTTAATTGACTTATAATTATAACCGTCCATATTGATAATAATAAACTGTGCGAGGTTCCATGAGCAGCACTGGTCAACCGCTAGCTGACGAAATTGAACGCGATCTACTGACGCTGACGACCGATGGAATCGTTGGTAGGAAATCAGCGTTCCCGCGCGAATGGGCTGAATCGATGCGCGAAGATATGATGACCGCTTTCTGGTCTGCGATTCAGCAGCCAGGCGGAGCAGTAGGACGCGGCCCGCGGCGCTGGTATGTGGAAATCCATCCTGAGGAATTTGGAGGCTTTGTTGACCTTGTTACGCACCCGTGGGTTGTAGGGATGTGTGAAAAGACGCTTGGAAAGAACTACCAAATTGTCGAAATCGGTTTTGATGTTCCTTTCCAAGGTGCCAAATATCAACCTTGGCACAGAGATTTCCCCTCTCCGGCAGAAACCTATGCAGATCGGCGCATCACGTCCCTGGCTTTTAACTTGACGGGTGTGGATGTCACGGACGACATGGGGCCGTTTGAAGTCGCGCTTGGCACGCAATACGTTGACGGTCGTGCGTGGAAGCATGAAATGTTTCCGCCCAAGGAGAGCTGGCAGGAGTTTCAGAGCAAAGCCGTTCGCAAGTTTCCCCAACTCGGCGATATTTCCTGCCGTTCGGCGCTGACCGTGCATAGGGGAACAGCACATGCATCACCGATTGCCCGACCCGTGCTGGTGCTGGGGGTCGATGCTCCCGGAGCAGGACACGCGGAGCTGCATGACCTGATGGTGACCCAAACCTATTTCGATGCCTTACCCGATTCAGTGAAAGAGCATTTGGTATGTCGGGTGGTCGATGCGTTGGAACCTGTGATTCAAAAGCACGACATCGAAGGATTGGTTATGGGTGCCGATCCTGAATAATCTGCTGAGTTGAACTCTCTTGGCACATTGCTTACGCCGGCAAGGCTGATGTTGGCAGGAACTGATTCTAGATGGAATACTTGTCGTCGTTCCAACCGTGGAGCCTCGGCCCCGCGTTCCGCCCAAAGCTTTTCCGGCCGGATCTCGGACTCCGTGCGGGAGACGTAACCTCGGAGCCGTCGAGGGGAAAATCAACAGCACGGTCGATTCCTAACCTGTCGACTCGTCCAAGGTGCCTGCAACCACCGCTCCCCGCTCTCCCATGGGACGTGGTGCACCGGTGGTGCTGTCCTTTGCAGTTTGCTGCTCGAGTTTTGCATTAAGTTCGGCTCCGAAGATCGGGATTATCAAGGAGATTCAGGTCCACGTCATCAGGCCGACGACCGCGCCCAAGGTCATAGGTTGCATTGCAATCTGCAAAGTTGGCGAGATGGACCGTGAAAGCGGCGGAGGCAATGATCCATACCAAGGATTCTGATTGATCCCATCTGCCTCTCCTGGTTGCCAAGTGGCCTCCGCCTTCGGTGGCCACAGCGAACTCGTCGCGGAACTAGGGGTGCCGTCGATCATCTCGTAAACAGCTTTCGCGCGACCGCGCGTTGCCATAAGCGAAGAAGGGCCAGCGAAGGGCTCACCGCCGATGTGCCAGCCGTCGGTATGACGTTCCTCGATCAGAACCCACATAACCGATCTGAAGGCCTCGGACCCCGCGAATTTTACCATGACATCGGTAATGCTTTTGCCAGCGCGTGTTTCTGGGGGCTGGTGAACCCGCCTTCCAATTATTTCTCTGGGCGCCAAAAGGCGACGTCCGGCTATTTGATTGCGCCACGATAATTATTGCTGGCCGCAGTAGCGCATTGTTGCCGTTCCGACAGTTTGAAACGTCCCGTTGCTGGTTACTGTCGTTGCGCAGATTGTCGTTTTGGGATTCCACCAATACGTGATCGAACCTTGCTGTTGGGTAAACGAGTACCCGCGCGCGCGCATCTGAGCTTGAGCGCCGGCGGCAGGGGCATTTACCAGATCGGCAAGGTCGACCGGTGCGCCCTCCGCCGTGGTAGCGGTCGCATCCATCGCAGGCGGCGCGGCTGATGCTGGCACGCCGTCAGAAGTGGTGCCATTCGACTGGCATCCGGTAAGAGACATCATCGCTAGTATCAATATTGAAATTGCAGCGCGCATTCTGTGTCCCCCATATTGCACCGAGCCCCCCGCTGGATGTTTCTCCAAATATGACAATCAGATGTTCCGTCACAACGACCTGCAAACGCCCGATACGTCGCATTGCCCGTTACTTGATCCGGCCAAGGTTGATCAGTTGCACGCGCCGGTTGTCCGCTGCCTTTGGATTACCCGGATCGACGGGCATCTCCTGGCCCACGCCAACGGAAGAAAGCCGGTTGCGCGGGATGGCAAACGTTGTTGCCAAGGCTTCTGTAATCGCATCGGCGCGCTGCTGGCTCAGCTTCAGATTGTGTTTGGCATCGCCCGTCGAACTGGTGTGTCCAACCACCAGGAACTTGTAAAACATCAAATTGGGATGATGCAGCGCATCGGCGATCAGGCCGACCGTGCGGTATGACTTCGGTTCGATGGCGATGGAATCATTCTCGAAATCAATCTCGACCAGCAGCTGCGACAGGTTGGCAAGCTGGCTCCAGTTTGGCTGGCCGGCAACGCCTTTGCCAACATTGGCATTGGCTTCCTGCGTGAGCAAAGCCGGGTCAATGACGGGCGCTGCCTTGGAGATCTGGCTCAGACTGCTGATTGCTGAGCTGCTGAGCCGAGACGTTGCCGGCGGCGAGCAGAAGTCCCAGCGCCAATCCCGCGCGAAGGTGACGAACAAACATTTTCTTTCCCTCGATTGTGGTCATGATCTAGCGCCATCCCGCATCTGTGATTGCCTGGTTGCATTTGCCGTTGTCGACGCGTTTCGACTTCAACAGACAGGCCAGAATGTTGCCCTCCCCTTTGACGCCCCCGCAGTACTGCGCGGCATCGTGCGCACATATCTTGAAGAACCCGGTCTGCGCCGCCTGCCGCTGCTGGATCGAAGCGGACACCTGCCCAAGCGTCGAAGTACAGGTGGGCGAAACCTTTGCTTGGTTTTTCTGCAGGCAGTCCTGAATTTGATTATTGCCGAGATTGAGGCCCTTACAGACCTTCTTGATGTCCGCGCCACAGTCCTTGGCAAGCGCCGTCACCGCATCGGCATAACTCATCGTATCGGCTCGACCAATCCCAGCCAAGGATAGCGAAGCGATCACAATCGCCCCGCCAATTAAACTAGATCTGTTCATTGCTGATACTCCCGAGATTGATTCCAGCGGCAGTCTATCGAATGGCTGAGAAGTGGCTATTGTCCTTAAGGGAAGGCAATCGTTCGCCTAAGCGGCCAACGCCTTGTCGATGGCGTTGATCAGGGAGGCGGCGGCAAATGGCTTGCGCAAATACGCAATGCAGCCTGCCCGCGCCGCTTCCGCTTCCAAAGCATCGTCTTCGAGAGCGGTCATGAAAATCACCGGAAGTTTTGAGCCGGCGTCCCTCAATTGGCGCTGCAATTCGATCCCGGACATGCCGCCAAGATCGACGTCGAGCACGAGGCAGTCGATTTTAGTGACGGGGCGATCCAGATAATCTTCGGCCGACGAATATGCTTGTGTCGTATATCCGTGGACATTGAGCAGCCGCTGAACACTTTTCAACATACTCGGATCGTCCTCCACGACAGCAATCGTCCATGGCAGCTTTTCCACCTGATCCTCTTTTCAGCCGGTACATCGGCTTTGGATGATAGGGCTGAAGAACGACGTCGTATACTGTCCTAAGGGGAAGAGCAGAGCATCAAGCGCGGCGCATTGGCTTGGGCGAAATATCCAACAATCCCATTCTCTCGGCGATCGACACCGCTTCCGCCAGCGACTTGGCCCCCAGTTTTTCCATGACGCAGTGCCGGTGCGCCTTGACGGTTCGCTCCGACGTACTGATGGCGTAGGCGATTTGCTTGTTGCGTTTTCCTCGGACCATTTGACAGAACACCTCGGATTCCCGCGGGGTCAAGCTGGCCACGAGAGCTTCTAGAGCATGGACGCGGTCATGTTCCGCACGCCGCCTTTCGTTCTGCAGCAGGGCCCGATCGATCGCCTCCTTCAGTGCCTCTCCTGAAGCTGGCTTCTCCAGGAAATCTTCGGCACCGGCCTTGATAGCGCGCACGCCGGCCTGGATGTTGCCCTCGCCGGTGAGATAGATGATCGGCAGCAGCGGCGCTGTTTCGGCAAGACGCTCTTGCAAGGCGCTACCGCTCAAGCCGGGCAATTGGAGGTCGAGGACAATGCAACCCGGTTCCGGAGTCGGCAACGCTGTCAAAAACTGGTCGCCCGACTCATAGAACGCCACGCGGAAGCCATATGATGCGATCAATCGGCCCACCGCAGTTCGAAACGAGTCGTCGTCGTCGACGATGTGAATGATGGGAGTCATGTGACGCACCCGCTTCGCACGAGAGGCAGGTTGAAACGAATGACAGCGCCACCCTCGGGATTGTTGCCGGCCCATATCTTGCCTGCATAGGTTTCGACGATCATCCGCGCGATGGAAAGACCAAGCCCCGTTCCCGTCGGCTTGGTCGTATAAAATGGATCAAAGACGCCGACGAGCTGTTCGCCGGGAATGCCATCTCCGGTATCCGAAATCGACAACTCAACCTTGGATCCCTTGGTCAGCCGGGTCTGGAACTTCAGCCTTCTCTCGGTCGACGCCACGTCGAGCATGGCATCCATCGCATTGGTGGCGAGATTGAGAATGACTTGCTGGATATGGACCCTGTCGGCCCGCACCCGCAATTCGTCCGTTGCGCCACTGCAACTGATCACGATGCTTCGCCGCTCGGCCTCCGGGCGGAGGATTTTGATCGCGCTCTTGATCACCTCGTTGAGGTCGAATTCCTGCCAGTCGATTTCACTGCGCTTTTTCAGCAGTCCCCGCAGCCGCGTGATGATGTCACCGGCCCGCTGGTCGTCGTCTTTTATGTCGACAAGGATCTGCTTGATCAGATTGAGATCGGGTGTCTCGCCCCGAAGCAACAGCTCCCCCGCCTCGGCGTTGCTGCGGATCGCGCCGAGCGGCTGGTTGAGTTCATGCGCGATCGAGGCGGTCAACGCGCCGGCCGTCGCGGACTGGTTGAGATGCACGAGTTCGAGGAGACGGACGCGCAATTCCAGTTCCGCGGCGCGGCGGCGGCGGCGTTCGACAAGCAGGCCGGCAATCACGACACCTTGCGCCGCGATGACGGCGATTGTGGTGAGTACCGCCAGCCAGTGCTCTTCCCAGAGGGTTTTCTCCTTGAACCATTGGACAGTTCCCGCGGGGAGATCGCTTTCCGACAACCCCCAACGCTTCAGTTGTCTCGCATCGGCAATATAGATCGGCGCAGCGTCGACACTGACAATCGGGTTTCCGGCAATCGCATCGAGGGCGAGGTCTGCAACGGCCAGACCCAGAGACTCGAAAGTGACCATGTTGCCGCCGACGATGCCGTGATCGATATAAGTGGGATAAGGTCCGTAGATCGGTGCGCTAGCCGTTGCCGCAATTTGCCTGATGGCCTCGCGTGGAATGAAGTTACGGCCGGTGCTGTCCTTAAAAATAGTCAGGGCTAGAACGATGCTGTCCGGGGGAAAGCGAGCGGCACGCTGGACGAACTCGTCGATGGTCACGTTCTCGAGGTAGGTGGTTTCATAGTTCTTGGCCAAATCCGCAAGGTCGGCACGCGCCGTTGCAAGCCACGCGCGGTCCAAATCCGCCGATCCCCCGATAATGAAGAGATGCCGCGCCTTCGGCTGCAGGCCGCGCGCCATCTCGAGCGTCTTTACTATGTCATCCTTGTTGAAGACTCCGATCACATCGCCCGGCAAGTGTATGTTCCCGGCGGTGGATCTGCTGAGGCCGGTGGTGACGATACGCGCACCTGGAGCGACGGTGTTTCGGTGGGTGGCAATGAAGCTCGCCGATTCGTCACTGAGCGCAATCACCACATCCGGCCGACGGTCGCGATACTTGTCGGTGAGGAAGTGCGCCATTTTCTCGACATGGGCTTTCTCCGGAAATCTTGTGAGGTCGAGAAATTCCGAGAAAATATCGACCTTGCCCGCGGTCCCTTCCCGCAGCCGGTTTCGCACTGCTTCTCCCGCTTCGGTCGTTGCCGCTATTCGTTCGTCGTAAGGATAAAGAATAAGGACACGGGGCACCCGGCCCACGATCTCCATCGAGACGGCCTGTCCAGCGGCCAGCATCGGGAGAACCAGGAAAAAAAACGCGGCCGAGGACCGGACAATCCGGCTCGATCGAACCTTCCAATTGCACACCATGAACGTTCTTGCCCCCAACAAGACGGACCCATAGTAACAGATTGAGCAGAGGACGGTATCAGTGGAAGTATGTAGGTGATCCCACGGGAATGCCCGCTCCGACGTGCGCCCCGGATGGTCGTCGAATTGACGGGCCACGGGCGACGTTCCTTATTGCCTGGCGTTGTCTCGTTTGCCCTTAAGTACAATATCGCTTCGCACGGCTCTTACGTAGGATCCCGCCGACCTGCGCACCGGGAGGCGTGTGGGCCTGGAATTTCGACGATAGTTCTGGCTTGAGCATCAGGGTCAACACGTTGGTCGCGACGTGCACTGTCATGTCCTGCGCTCCATCAATCACCTCGTTCGAACGATGTCAGGCTGGAAGCTTCAAACGGAGGAACTGGCAAATGAACGGCAAATTCTTGAATTACGGCCTTGGCGCATTGACCGCCGCGGCCCTTCTTTGCGGCAGCGCTCTTGGTCCGGCACAGGCGCAGGACACGCAAAACAAGCCCAACATCCTTTTCATCATGGGTGACGACATCGGCTGGATGCAGCCCGGTATTTATCACCGCGGCCTGATGGTCGGGGAAACGCCCAACATCGATCGCATCGGTAATGAAGGTGCGATGTTTACGACCTATTATGCCGAGCAGAGCTGCACGGCAGGGCGCAACGCGTTCCTGACCGGGATGCACCCGCTGCGCACGGGCATGATCCCGCCGCAGCTGCCGGGCAGTCCCTCTTACCTCAAGCCTGGAACGCCGACTTTGTCATGGTTCCTGCGTGACCTCGGGTACAACACCGGCGAGTTCGGCAAGAATCATTTGGGCGATCACACGGACTCCCTGCCGACGGCTCACGGTTTCCATGAGTTCTGGGGATATCTCTATCACCTCGACGCCATGCAAGGCGTTAGCTTCCCCGACATCAACAAGACACCGACAGAGCAGACGGTTGCACCGCCCTGCAAGAACACGCCGATCCCCGGCCTTACTGAAGATCCAGCGGCCGTTGATCCCAAGACAACAATCTGCCTGACACCGCCGCGTCCGATGCTGGCCTGCAAGTCCTCCGACGGCACTGCCGCCAACCAAACCTGCAAGGACGAAGGCCCGCTGACGCTGGAACGCTCGAAGACGGTTGACGAGGAAATCTCCAGCCACCTCATCGATTTCCTTGACCGCAACGACCCGAAGAAGACCAACAAGCCGTTCTTCGCCTGGTACAATCCGGCCCGCATGCACGTCACTACAGTTCTGAACGACAAATACATGGGCATGGTGGGCGAACCCGGCGGCAAGGACTGGGGCGTCAACGAAGCCGGCATGAAGCAGATGGACGACAATATCGGTTACGTGCTCAAGAAGCTGGAGGAGATGGGACAACTCGACAACACCATCATCGTCTTCACCACCGATAACGGCGCGGAAACCATCACCTTCCCCGACGGCGGCACAACCCCGTTCAAGGGCGGCAAGCTGACCACTTGGGAAGGCGGAATGCGTGCCCCGATGGTCGTGCGCTGGCCAGGTCATATCGAGTCCGGAACCGTGAAGAACGACATCTTTGCTTCGCTTGACTGGCTGCCTACCCTGGTCGACATCGCCGGTGGTCCAAAGGCCAACGAACTGAAGGCACAGGTCGAAAAAGGCACCTATCCCGGTATCGTCAAGACGACGCTCGACGGCGTCAACCAGCGCGATTTTCTTGAAGGTAAATCGGATAAATCCGCCCGCGACACGTTCTTCTATTATTCGGGCAAGGACCCCTCCGCCGTCCGCTACAAGAACTGGAAGATGTACTTCGCGATGGTGTCCGATTCACCGGAAGGCTTCCTCAACGGCGTGGTTCCCTACCACTGGACCCAGGTCGTCAACATCAAGCGCGACCCGTTCGAAACCTCGGTCGGGCAGCAAATCAAGACGCTCATGGGCCAAGGCGGCACGCTTGCCGGACCCTTGACCGCCTACATCTACGACTGGAACCTCCTGCCTATCGGCCAGGTGTTGTGGTTGAAGGAGCTGCAAAGCTACGTCGACTTCCCGCCGATGCAGGACCCTGCGAGCTACAATCTCGAGCAGGTCGTCCAGCAGGTGAAGCAAATGAGTGCCGAACGCCGCGCCGGCGAAT
>NZ_JAIQWW010000032.1 GCF_020164455.1 Phyllobacterium chamaecytisi | reverse complement strand
GGGCAAATCGAACTAGCCCTCAGCACCGGAATTTCGATGCCACGCCTCATGTCTGAGCGAGCTTACCTCCCTGCAGAGTCCCCCCGGCGATCGTTGCCCTCCCTCGCGGTCGCCTCCTTGGGCAGCAGTGCCGAAACCGGCCTGCTGCCCCTTTCTTGTTGGCTCGCCTTAATCCAATTGCTCTGCCGCTTGAAGTGCCGAAGTGATGACGTTCGGAGTGCGTCAATACTATGTCTGCCGGCGGACGGTTCGGCACCATGGAACGAACCCGCTCTGGGCGTGTTTAACCCGCAAGAATGGGGTGGCCAGTGGCATCACGAAAATCTGACTCATCGGCGACCGCCAATTGGTTAAAGCGCGGTATGAAGAGCCACGACTTTCAGGCGGCAATGAGGTCCGGCCACTTTCCCATCGCGACGAATGAAGCATTTCAGGTCCTGCTTGCTCGATTGGAACAGGGGGAGATCCAACGCTTCACATCCATAATCGCCGCCAACATCATACTGTCCGGAATTGAATGGTTTACATGATGCGTAAGCGGCAGGTGAGGTTGCCTTCAATCCATCACTGGCCAAGCAATTCGACATGTTAGCAGCTTGACCACTGGCTGCAAAACCAATCGCATCCCGCCCAGAATGAGAATTTGCGACAGAATACGTCGACTGGTCATTCCCGTCCTCGCCTACAACCAGCGGGCAATTCGTGCCTATGAGAAAAGCGACGGGAAACCGTTTTGATCAATAGAAAGCGGCACGATGATATCATGATGTTTTGTTGGACTATGAAATTCACTCCCCAATAAAACAGGCGAAGGATGAGGCTGCTACGAGAGTTCTGCCATACGGCGGCCCAGGCACCAGGCGGCACAAATAGGACGGCTGGGAATCTAATGCATGCGTCATCGGGAAATTGTTGCGGTTCCCGAGGGTTTCATTGCAAATTTTGCGTGAGTTAGAATGTACGTTACCGCCGGACAGACCTCATGCCGCAAGCGCCTCGAACCGTTGGAGAATGAACTCTGCTCCTTTCACAGCATGTGGATGAGCTCGATGCCGACGTCCAGTTTGCCAGCAGAAGCGACGGGACCTGGGGTGGGATTGGTGCAGGCGGAAACCACAACTGGGCCGACGAGAAGTATTCTATCCATGGCGAGGTTTCGGCCGATAAATATGGTACCACCTGAGCGACCCCGATAAGCTGTTTATGACAACCAACGTTTATTCGATGCAAACCAATGTATAATTCAAAACCCTAACGTCAGATCGTACTCTTTCATAGGCAATATTTTTGTTCTGCAAATTGTCGAAGATGATTGGACTGAGCATGATCAAAAAAATGAACCTTCCTCAAATCCGCATTGAGAAACTTGAACACGACCTCTACGAGGCTGTGGAAATAGCATACCTGCGCGGCGCAAGTGATTGGGTTTGCATTCATTATCCACAGTATTACGAGCGCCTGCGTAAGCAATACGATGGCTGTGCAGCTTGAGCAACAAGTAGGCCGTCAGGGCTAAGTGTCAGGTGCGCCGAATATTCTGAACACTAGGAAATACTTTGCCAGCGACCCCAAAGCTGGCTGTTGGATGGAAAGAACTCCGGCGTTGTCGGACGACCGTAATTCGGCGGGCTCGAGGATCGTGGTCGAAATCTCAGCGGGTAGTTTTTCTCAACTCGGGGAATTTTGATGAGGACTAGTGATGAGAACCTTGATGTTCGTCCTTCTCTCCACCGCCTCCGCAGCGGCCCATGACGCTCCGTCCGGGTGGTCTTATGGCTCTGAATGCTGTTCCTCGGTGGATTGTTTTGAGGAACAGGACCAAAACGTCGAGCTAGGTCCGGCGGCTTCCGGATCAAGAGCACGGGCGAACTCATTTCCCTATACCGACAAGCGCGTAAAAATGTCGAAGGATGCCAAGTACCATAGGTGCACTAGGCTCGGTGATCCGAAGATGCCGAAGTCAATCTGCATTTATGTACCAGACAGCGGCTCGTGACGAAGCACCGCTTGAACCATCCGCTCTTAACAAGGAAACGTCCACCCATGATGAATTCAGCGACAAGGAAAGTGGCAGCAATCACCGGAGCATCATCAGGAATAGGTTCGGTTTATGCGGACAGATTCGCGGCGCGAGGTTACGATCTCATATTGATCGCCCGCCGCGGGGAGCGTCTTGCAGCTTTATCCGGGCAACTGAGCGCCGTTTATGGTGTCGAAGTCGAAGTGATCAGCGCCGATTTGACAAAGGAGGCCGATCTCGTCCGTGTTGCAGGAAGTCTTGCCGATAGTGCGGCTTTGAGGGTTCTGGTCAACAATGCCGGCAATTCGAGGCTGGCTCCTCTGGCCGATACATCTGCGGCCGAGTCTGCTTCCATGATCGCGTTGAATATTGTCGCGTTGACGCGTCTTACGGAGGCTGTGCTCCCCTCGTTCCTGTCGCAAAAGGACGGCCTCATCATCAATATCGCGTCCGTCCTTTCCCTGCACGCTCTGCCCACCAGCGCGATATACAGCGGCACCAAGGGCTATGTCTTGAACCTCAGCCGGGGACTGCAACAGGAACTCGCGGGTACCGGAGTGCGCTTGCAGGTCGTGCTTCCTGGCACAACCGCGACCGAACTCTGGGATCTTTCGGGCGTTCCGTTGGCCTCGCTAAACAAGGCGAAAATCATGTCGGCCGAGGATATGGTCGATGCCGCCCTGGCAGGATTGGACAATCACGAAGACGTCACCTTGCCTTCGGTTGCCGACGCCAGCCTCTGGGATGCATATGACGCGGCCCGGTCCAAACTGTTCCTCGCGACCCAGACCGGGAAAACGGCACCGCGTTACGCGAAGTCATGACGACGACAATCTCGGGTTCATTGGAGCGTGTGGCGATGGCTAGCCACATGAACAGGGTGACGTTGGGGAAGCGCATGTCGAGATTTTCACCTCTCGCTGCAATTCTCATCGCTTCAGCGGTTTTCCTCCTGGACACTTTGACGACTTTGGATATTGCCATTGCCGTGCTCTACGTGGCCGTTGTGTTGTTGGCTCTCAATTTTGTTGGCCCGAATGGCATCGTGTTGGTCGGCGCGGCGTGCATGGGGCTTACCGCCCTGAGCTTTCTGATATCGCATTCGGACAATCTCATTGAACTGGAGGACTCATTAGCGCGTTGCCTGGTCAGCATCGCAGCTATCGCGATCACAACACTCCTCGGTTACCGCTTGAAAACTTCAATGAATGTCCTGGCCGAAAGTGAACTGCGTTACCGCACCATTTTTCTGGCGACGGGTGTTGGCATTCTCCAGATGGATTTCCGAGGTCTTAAAGAGGCCATTGAAAAGCTTAAGAGCGACGGCTTGCGGGATGTCGATCTAGCGCAGAGACATGATCCCGGATTTGTACACAAAATTCCGAAAACCATACGGCTGATCAACGCCAACGAAACAGCTCTGAAGATATTCAATGTCGCAGACATCCATGCGCTGGAGAGGATGCTGCCGACTATTATCACCGCGGATATGGACAAGTCATGGAAGTTCCTCGCAGCAATATGGGCCGGGAAGACCAGCTATGAAGCTGAAACAGTGATCAACGATGCAGAGGGCACACAACTCACCGTTCTCTATAACGTTGCATTTCCAGCTGATCGTCCGGCCCTCGACATGGTCCTGATCAGCATCATGGATGTAACCGCGAGGAGGGAAACCGAAAACCAGCTTCATTCCGCCCGAATGGAGCTGACGCATGTTTCCCGGGTCGCAACGCTTGGGGAACTGACAGTGTCGATCGCCCATGAACTCAATCAACCGTTGGCTGCCATGATCACCAATGGGGCAGCGGGCCTGCGTTGGCTGAAACGTGCCGAGCCGGATCTGGCGAAAGTTCAATCTTCGATGGAGAGCATGGTCGCCGATGCCAAACGCGCCAGCGAGATCATCAAGAACCTGCGTGCATTGTCGAAGAAATCGTCTCCGGACGCGGCACACGTCAACCTGAACGAGGTTCTGCAAGAGACGGTTGCACTGGTCCAAAGGGAAATTGACATCAATCGGGTGAACCTGCAATTCGCTTTGGCTGCCGACCTCCGCAGGTCTGCGGTGACCGGGTACAATTGCAGCAAGTAATCCTGAACCTGGTATTGAACGCTATTCAGGCGATGTCACAGGCATCGGCAAATATTCGGAAACTGCTGATAGAGTCGATTTCTGATGAACGCGCGGCCCTAGTGAAAATCCACGACAGCGGGCCAGGGCTTACACCTGAAACCCGGGAAAAACTGTTCAGCCCCTTCTACACGACCAAGCCTGAAGGCATGGGAATGGGCTTGTCAATTTGCCGCTCCATCGTGACTGCACATGGAGGGAGCATTACCGCGAACTCCCTGCAGGGTGCGGGAACGACATTCGAATTCACCATTCCTGCGAAAACGGAACCCGGATGATGGAAAAGCCAGCATCGCCACTGCGAACACGTCTTTCGGCCCTGGTGAAGCGGTACGAGAGCCTGACGACTCGGGAGCGTGAGATGGCAGAGCTCGTAACGACCTGCCTCATGAGTAAGCAGATCGCGGGCAAACTTGGCCGGAGCGAGATAACTGTGGAAATTAACCGTGGCCATATGATGGAGAAGATGGGGATGCGGACGTTTTGCCGAGCTGGTCAAGGTCTACGAGACGATTTTGCCCCGCCTGAAAACTTCTGTCCCGACGTAAACGTGAGTATTATTGAAGCTTTTGGGCCACGGGCGCATTTATCGGAAGTCTTGTTCAAGCGTTCAATACGTGAAGGCCTTGCCCCTTGTCCAACCTGAAATCGATAGCTGTCGTCGAGGACGACGCGTCATTGCGGGCTGCCCTGGAGAATCTGATCGGTGCTCACGGTCTCGATGTCCATGGTTTTGCAAACGCCGAAGCCTTCCTGGCGCAAAGAGACTCCGTCGAAATTGACTGCCTTATAACGGATGTGCAGATGAATGGGATGGGCGGGGTGGAGCTGTTTCTTACATTGCGCAGGAGCGGCGACACAATGCCGACCATATTCATTACGGCATTCGAGGATGAGAGGATACACCGGCAGGTCATGGCAGCCGGAGCTACTGCCTATTTCAAGAAACCTTTCGATTGTGAGGACGTGATTGAGTGCATTGAACAGTGCCTTGCTGCGTAAGTGATCGCCAGGGAAGAAGTTAGTTCCAGTCCCAACAACATCAGTTTGATTACCCTTAAAAGTCGGGCGCTAAGTGGCAGCAGGAGTTTGAACGCCACTTATTTGGCCCGCATGAAATCCGCCATTATTTTACGAACCGTTGAAAACATTTGATTGGAAATGCAGCCCTACGTCCGCAAGGAGCCTACACAATGATGCTGACTTTGCAGAAAGACAATCCTCCCATATCATCGCGAAGCATGGGAGATTTAGCTATGAATGAACAATGGCTTGTGGATTCCGAGCGCTATAAGCGAGCCTTAAGAGAATGGCAGTCGTCGTCCGGGAACGAGGCCTTCGCCACCTACTTAATGTTGGCAGGAGCGCTGCTGTTTGTTGGAGGTTCGCTATTCGATGTGGGTATAGAGGATGGGCAGAGCCCGGTTGTCGTTGCGACGATAGGCGCGATGGTTGGTATGGGGAGCTCCGTATGGCGCTATACACTGAAAGGAACCTCCCACCGAATTTGGACTGACATGGAGACCATTCGTAAGCGCTTCGCATCGCGTGGCTACTCTATCCAAGATAACGGGGATTTATCGCCCCTTTAGCGCAATATGTAGTGGAATTCACCACGCTCCCTTGGCCCGAGGAAACCCCGCTGTCATCGCATCCGGTGACGCACTATAAAAATAGCCAGACGGCCACGATAACGGCGATGGCCGCTAAAGGATACATAACGAAGTCGGTTGAAAGTATCACGACATCTTACGGGACCTGGAGTTCAGGGAACGTTTGCGCCCAAGTTTCGGGGGCGAGTCAAGGTAAAGCGAATAGATGAAGTAATCCCGATGGTTGCGGTCTACGCCAAGGAACCGCTTGTTTGTCATTTCGCGCGAGAATAGATTCTATTTCCACGATCCTATGTCTAATGGCATCGACCGCCTCTTGATTGCCAGTCGCATTTATGGCGAAGGATGCGCTGCGGCAAGGCGTCATGGCGCTTGGCCCCAACGCCGATGTCCAGCCGCTGGTGGAGGCAGCGTTTCGCGCGGGTTGGGGACTGACAGAAATCCATCGCATAATCGCCCTGCTGTGCGGTCATTCCCAAAACGGTCGTCCCGACGAGCCGTGTTGGGACAACTGGAATGCAAAAGTCCCGCGGGTTTGGGGCGCTCAAACGTGAAGACAGTGGTCGTACCGTCTGCTGGCCCTAGATTGCAGACGAGCAGTCGCGACCCTTATAGCACGCGCAGCTCAGGACGCATTTGATAGGACGAAATACGTTGCAGCAGGTGATTATCAATCGGATCGTCAACGGCATGGGGGCCATGGAACCCGTAGCCGACTGGCCACGCAAGCTATTCGGGAGCGGAGCCTCTTTATTGCTGCGGTTGAGCTAGTCGCCACTCCAAGACACGCCTCTCGCCCGCCAGACGCTCTTCAGCTTCGTGTGAATTTCATCCACGCTGCGGTGGTGGAAGTCGCGTTGGAGTGCAATTGCCAACGCTAGTACGTCCGCCACCTTCGGGCGACCTTGCTCTGCGATCTGAGCTTGCGCACTGATCTCCGTCATTAGCTCTCGATCATCGACGGTCATGCTAGTCAAGGCCCTTCGACGCTTCGCTCGGCAGCAGTCCGTCAAAGACTTCTAAGAGCGCGTGTGTAATTTCCTTGCCTAGCGCATTGCCAGCCTCCCTGATCGCGTCCTCTCCACTCTCACGAGCCGCTAAGGCAAGCGCTGTCCCCTGATCAGATACGATTGCGTGCGCCCGTTCGATTGCCCAAAGCGCGAACTCATTGCGATTGTCGATTGCGACGGTTTCCATGGCGGTGCCCCTCCTGTTAGCCTACGTGGTGTAGCCCTACCTCGGCCACCGCCTTTTGCAAACCCGCAACTGGGAGCGGAAACTACCTCCGCCGTTCCAGCCGGTCCTGGTCGCGCACCCGTTATAGCTTGTGCCAACCTCACGATGGATGCGAACGCGATGTTAGCTCCAATATTGGAAGACTCTCCCGAAACGATTGGGCATCAGGAATATTTGTTCGGCATGAGAGAATCCGGCTTGATGGCCCATGGCCTTCCAAGTTTCGGCCAATTCCGGGAAGTCGGCCAAGCTCATATGGGCTTCCATCGTCGCGAATTCTTCGTCGGTGATTGCGGCCCATACGGTCCGATATGCCGAAAACCGATCAAGCCATTCGGGGCGGTTCTCCCCCTCAAGAAGAGTGGGTTCCCAAATCAAAAACTGGCCGCTAGGGCTTAGCGCATCGTGCACATTTTTCATCAGTCGGACCTTTCCTTCCGGCGGCAGATGATGAAGCGACATTCCAATCCACACGATGTCTACGACATCGGACCAGTCGGCCATAGCTTCTACGAAGTCGCAACACCGCAGGTCGACGGGACACAGCAGGGCCTCCAGCGAATCTCTTGCGAGCTCCAAGGACTGCGGAGAGAGGTCGATCCCGTAATAGTGGTCGATGGCGCTCCCCTTTAGCACGGCCGCCGAAGCGACCGCATCCCCGCAAGCGATATCGAGAAACTTGAACGGCTTCAGCATCTTTTGGGAGAGCAGGTCATGAAGCAAGCCATAGACCTCGCGGTGAAACATGAGGTTTTCGCCGACAATCTTCCGGTAAGTCGCCAGATGCTTATTGAACATGGCTTGAGCATCGTCGGTGCTATTCGAAGAAGCGCTTTCAACCAAATCGTGATCGGTTTTCATTTGTTCCCCCCAAAATCGGTTCGCCTCGCACCTAAGACTCAATACCCTTGGCGTGTAAATGCAATGCGCGATAAACCACCGTATGCGCTGGCGTCGGTACGCCAAGCTCGTTTCCAAGCGCGTGCATTCGTCCTGAAAGCCATGCAAGCTCCAGCGGCTTGCCTTGCAAAAGATCGTTGGCCATCGATGAGCGCGTAGCGGGTGGTAGATTTTGCCAGAGCGATAGAGCGTGCGCTTCGTACCCGTCCTGCATCGGATGGCCGGCTGCCGATGCCACCGCCATGCCTTCATCTCGCAATTGGTCGAGGAGTATCCGGGATTCAGGGTCGGTCAGGATCGATCCAATTCCAGAATGTAATAAGCTCGTCGCACCTGAAAAAGTGCAGAGTGTGACGAACTTGGTCCAAAGCACCTGATCGATATCGTCAAACGTTTGCAGTCCAATGCTCCCGGCTTGAGTGCAAGCAGTTTGCAGCGCGCCGATGATCGGGTCATTTCGTCCGCCTATATGGAACTGCGTCACGCCACCTACATGTACGATCAAACCGGGCTGTTTGAGATATCCCGAAATGTAGGCGGCACCGCCGACAACCTGCGAAGGCCGCACAAATCGAGCAAGGTTCTCGACGCTGTCGATGCCATTCTGCAGGGTCACCACCCTCGTTCCCTGTCCGACCATCGGCACAATGGCTGCGGCCGCTTTCTCGCTGTCGTAGAGCTTGACGGCGAAGATCACGACGTCGACAGGACCGATATCACCGGGCGTCTCAGTAGCAGTGACCTGGCTCAGGTTGATGTTGCCGAGCGGGCTTTCCAGCTGCAATCCATGACTTCGCATTGCTTCGAGGTGGGGACCACGCGCAATAAAGGTGACCTCCTGGCCGGCCCGGGCGAGCCGTGCGCCAAGATAACCGCCGATAGCGCCGGAACCCATAATCGCGATCCGCATGGTCGTCCCCCACGACAATTTCGTAGCTGTAAGATCAATATAACAGTTTTGCCGCCTTAAAGCACGATCGCATGGCCTTCAGTGCCTGAGTGCAAGAACCGCAATACATCAATCAATTGCGGGCTAGCGGTATCAGAATATGACCAATTCGATCTTGTAATAGGTCCGTGCTGGCTGAGAGAACGCCTACCCGTCAAGGTCCTTTGGCGCAACCGCGACCTCCAGCGTGGTCGTCGGCAGTGTCTGCTCTTAGGCGGTGGGAAAACTGCCCCCAACGGCCGAATGAGGGCGCAATCAAGCCATCCAGCCCTGTCGCTAGCGACGTCTGCTTTCGGGCCGCGTCCAAAGGCTGTCCGAGTCCACCACCGAGACGTTACTGGAGCCCTCTGTGGCGTAATCGCCGACTCGCAGCAACAAGTTTGTCACAAACCCATTCACGGGGCTCCGTACCTTCGTGCGCTTGAGGTTGATCTGCGCCAATGAAAGCTGCTGTGTCGCTACTTCGAATGCCTCCTTTGCCTCGGCAGCGCTGCCGGCATAGCGATGACACCGCCAATGGTACAAGCGCCGTTGCTAGTTGGATCCGGGCCAAGTTTTCGGCCGCACCGGGCTAGTCGAGCATTTGCATGTGCAAGAATAGTGCCCGGTTTCGTTCGGAGTTGTCGCCCTTCTTCTTCCACTGAGCAACCTTGCCAATGGCCACGTACGCCAATGAGGACATCGTCCGACTGGGATTGGCCATTCAGGCTTGTACCTGCCGCGCGAAACGTTGCTTTGCGGCCATTGTTTCTGCAATAAACCAACAGATTTGCAACACCTTCGAGAGTTCTAGGTCTGACAACTACCTGTGGTATGTAGCGATACGGACTTGCGTCAGAAGCATAGCGGACGAGATCGGCCACTCGGTGCAGCACTTGATCGCTCCCGATAAGTTCGCTGAGATCGTCTCGTAACATCCGGGGAGTTCCATCTGCCATACCTTGGGGGACAGCATCCTGCATCGCAGGACCCGCAGGCCTACCGATCCTGGTCGCATCGGGTTCAAATAGCTTTTTCATCGAATATCCTTCTCCAACTTGTGCGTGTCCTGCATGGAAGGATGCCGCCGCTTGGGGGATGGCGCGAGTTTAGCGTTGCAAATAGGTGCAAAGACTATGCAGACTTAACGGATCTATTGGTGGGAGGGCAGCCCAGCCTCATTCAAGACGATCCAGATTTTGCAATTAAAATTGATGACTCCGATTAGCTCATGAGATAGGCGAAAGTTCCAATTGCATGATCTTCAGTAAAATTTTGTAAGATGCGCTAGAGCGGCCTTTTTTTGACCCTACGCTTCGCAGAATTGCGCCGCTTTGCTTCAAAACGGCCGAGATCGTTCGGGGATGTAACTGTAACGTACTTCTTCGGCATTGGAGCGTGTTTTATTCCTCGTAGTACCGGAACAGCAGTAGACTTCTGCTCAGCGAAGGTATGCAAATTCTTGAAATGCATTCCGCGTCCTAGTTGCGGCAGGTGAGATGCAGTTCAAATCCGGCATTTGCCGGTGCCAGTTAACAGAGCAGGCTTAGATGCAGAACGCTCGTTAAAAAAAGGATGGGAAATATGGCCAGCAGCGCCGACAACAGTTTATTTCGCTTCACGCATCTGCGTGCCGCAAAATCTCGGTTTCGCAGCCCTGCAACCGGCAAGTCACCAAAAACATCAGCGTCTACCGTCCATGTGCCCGCGCCGCGATCCGGGAGAGTAAAACCATCCGCGATTATCAGCCAGCCGGTGTTCGACCCCGTGCGAGCGTCCAGAGATCTGGTGAGCGCTCAGCGCGAGGTTGAGAGGCTCGATCCGATCCGCGATCTTAACTTGTCAGTTGCGCGTGGCCTGTTCACGTTGCAGGCCAGCGCCATCAAGCGTTTGTCTTCAAGGACAAAGTCAACGTTGGAAAAACTCGGTGTATCGTTGGCAGACATCCGTATCGGCGATCTTGTCGCTGCGATCGATGGCGCGCTAACGCCGCCTCAACCAGAGGATACGCCCGGTGACCCGCCGGCACCAAGTCCCCGTCCTGCCCAATTGAACGCGGTCGGCGTCGCCGATCTGCTGGTGGTAAAACAGCAAATCAAGCGCTATGAAGCCGGTGAAATTGCACACATCGAAAACATTCTCGACGGCGAATCCAAGCTTCGTACTCATCGCCAGCTCAACCGAACCGAAGAAGTAATCAGCACGCTTAAGGAGCAGGAGCACGAAAAGGAGACGGAGCTGCAGACCACCGAGCGCTTCGAACTCAATCGTGAAACCACGCGGACACAGCAAGCCGATCAGAAGGTCGGATTCGGATTGTCGCTCTCCGGAAAGTACGGTCCCACGGTCGAGTTCGAAAGCAAACTCGATGTGAGCAATCAGACCAGCGAAGAAAATGGCCTTAAGAACTCCGTCACCTATGCAAAGGACGTCGTCGAGCGCTCCAAGGAGCGCATTGTCGAGCGTGTCCGCGAAGAACGGCGACTTACAATTTTGCGCGAGGTCGAAGAAGTCAACGAGCATAGGCTCACGAATGAGAGCGGCGAGCACAGCGCCGGCATCTATCAGTTCGTCGACAAGATTTATGAGTCGCAGGTATTCAACTATGGCCTGCGGCAGATGTTCGACTTCATGATTCCAGAGCCGGCGTCTTACATGTGGCATCTTGAAAAAATGCCACAACCGGACCCGGAACTACCGATCCCGCCAATCAGACTGGAGGTCGAAGCACCGGACGCAACACACATTCATGAGGGCAACTATCTACGTCTTGGTGCCCGTTACGGTACAAAAGGACTAAAGGCCCCGCCGCCGATTTTTCTCGTGAGGAGTGCGAGCGTCACACAAGGCATGGGCAATGACTCAGAGGAGGATCAGCCTCGGAGCCGCAACCAAATCGAAATCCAGATTCCAAAGGGTTACCGACCTGTCTGGGCCTTGACGACGGTGATGGGCGTGACGGACGAGGATCCTCACTTCGCGTTCAGTGTCGGGAACGAGTATGATTACTGGCGTCCGACGGCACAAGGCGAGCGGATCGATGTTCAAGAGGGCGATCTTCGCTTCTACCGGCCAAATGCCAATCGCGTAACTGTCTTCCCGAGTGACGGCGGGCTCTATGCCGACGACGACAAGCTCTCCATCCATATTTTTGCACACGAAACCGCCAACTATAGTGTGCACACCAAGGTCACCTTCCAGCGTCAGGCCGAGGGGCTGCGCGAATGGGCCACATCGACCTACGACACGATCGCAGAGGCGTATTCGAATGTCTTGCTTAGGTATCAGCAAGAAGTCGAGACGCTGAAACAGAAGAAAGAAGCTGAAAAAGGACTCGCCTTTGAGTTTGGGAATCCCCCGTCCGTCAATGAACGCATCATCCGGACAGAGTTGAAAAAGCACTGCCTCGCGTTTATTCGCAATGAACACGCCGGCCTATTGAACACCGCACACACCGGCGGCGGCTCGCTCTACCCGCCGCATTTTGACATCGAGGATGCCAAAGCTGACGGGGCGATCATCCGCTTCTTCGAGCACGCCTTCGAGTGGGATCAAATCCAATACGTGTTCTACCCTTATTTCTGGGCACGACCCGGTGGATGGGCCGACCGATTCCGTGCACGGAACATGGACGCAGAACTCGAGGATTTCCTGAAAGCAGGCTATGCGCGCGTCGTCGTACCGGTGCGGGTCGGGTTCGAAGCGGCAGTCTCGTATTTCATGCAGGAGGGACGCGTCTGGAACGATGAGGGCGAGCCGCCGATCGATCATCCTCTCTACAAGCCTATCGTCGATGAAATCAAGGAGCTCACCGGAGGCGATCGCGGCGAAGTGCCGGTCGGGGATCCTTGGGAAACGCATCTGCCGACAACGGCCGTCCTGGTGCGCAAGGGCCACACGCTGCCTGAATGGGAGCGGATGTCGCCGAACGAGTGGAAATGGAAGCCCAAGGCCTAGAATTCGAGCGCGACTATGGCGAATGGCTCGAGCGCTAGCATTTTCTACAGGGAAGTGGTCGACGCGATCGCGAGAAATCCTCCGAACGCCGGCGATCTGGACGTCCTTAAAAAGCTGTGCGAAGCCGTCGAGGCTGGCGACAAGCCTGCTGTCGCGTGGCTCACGCGTCAACTCGTTAAGTTGTCCGGTGCGGAGGATCCTCTACACGCGATCTCGTACGAGCTTTTTCACGCGTTGATGGCCCGCATCCTCCTGAGGGGATGGTTTGAGGAGTTCGATCTTCTGATCAATTGGCCCCAAACCCGGTTTGGCAGCAGAAACAAGCGGGTTGCTAACAACTGGGACGGTATCATCACGATTGTGAAGGACCAGCCCCAATCATTGGAGCTTCTAACTGGATCGAATCAGGAGCCGGAATGGCAGCGAGCTTTGAACGGGCTCGACGGTGCGATGCGGCATTTCGCGAAGGTTGACTTGCCCGCGGCCGCGAAGATGGGCGCGCGGCCAGAAGGCCCCTCCTTTGACGAGAGAGTGCTCCCCGAGCAACTGCTTGAGACGATCGAGCAATTCTATCGCGTTATGCAGATGCTTTTTCAGCAGCTCCTTGAACTCGCACTGGCGAAATTGGAGAGAGATAACAATGACGTGGCTGGCCTGCGCAAGCTGCAAGATCTGCAGCTGCCGCTGTGGAAGCTGCTGACTACAAAGGATATTCCGAAGGACTTCAAAGCCGGGAAAGCACTTGACGAACTGAAGATGCAGAATGACCGCCGTACAATAATTCTGAACAAGAAAATCCGCGTCACGGAATTCCGCTATGGACGTGGTCGGGCCAAACTACATCGCTTTCTGGACGCTTTTCCACCGTTCAACGCGCGGAGCGTCATCTTCAACTCACTGGATCGTGACGATACGGACCAGCCGGACGTGAGAGGCGAAAGGATCGGGAGCATCCAGGTTTCGCGGGATCGCCAGCTTGCATACTTCCTGGTAGCGTATGGCCACACGTGGGACGCGAAGGAGCGTCCATCGCCAGCGAATTTGTTCCGCCGCTCCTTGATAAAGGCGCGCCATGGCGGGCGCCTCAGGCTCGTCGAGAACGACGAGTTGATCGCCTTCCTGTACAGCTTCTTCGCAGAGACATTGGCAGAGTTCACTCGCCAGGCCACGACCGCGGCAGACAAGAGCAAGGCAGGCGTCAATGCCTGGCGCGAGACCGTCGAGACCGCCAGCGTGTATTTCGGGCAAATGACGACGCACTCCAGGCTCAATCTGACAGAAGGCCCGCCAAACTATCTGACCCATATGTTCCCGCGTAACCTCATCGGCCGACTGCTGCACGACTGCGGAGTTCACGCTGTAAGATCCGCTTACGTGTTGTTGTCGCTCCTGAATCGGATCAACGGGTCTCACGCGGAGCTTGCCGGCGGGATAAATGCGCGTTGGGTGCATCTGCCGCTTCACGTCGGCATGCTCATTCAAACCGGTAACTTCGGCGTGGTCGTCCAACATAACGACTATAGCTCGGTGACCGACAACGACGGGCTGAAAACAACAATGACTGCATGGGAGCAGCCGCCTCACGAGGCCGACCCCCCGGATGCCAGCGATGCCATGCTCAAATTTCAGGAAGATCTTACGGCCAATGGCTTCAGCAGCGATCTGGACATGCCGATCAGCTCGGTTGCGATTCTTGCTGTCGGCGAGCCTGTCACGACGCACACGATCTGGAACTCGTATGAAAAGAAGGTCGTGCCGTCACAACTGTTCACCCGTCTCGTTGGCGCGAGCAACGCGCCACAATATCAGTTTGACGTTCGCTATTTGCGGCTCTCTGAGCTGGAGCGCGAATGGTACAACGAGCATGTTCTCCGGTTCTGGAACAACGAGTGTCTCGCCATTTGGGAGAACTGGGCCCGCGTACTAACCAGCACCAAGATCAGCGATGCGGAGTACGAGAAGCAGAAGCAGGCGTACATGAAGGCGTTGAATACAGCATTGGATAGGGTTGAAGACAGCTACGAAAAACAGATTCTACCCAAGAAGGAAGAACTGAGCAAAGCTCTGCGCGACGACAACAAGCTTCTGCTGCCTGGAGTACGCATCGTCACCGCCGCGCGCCTGGCAACCGTTCTGCCGGCGGTCGAGAAAGTCGTGGATCACTTGAACGAAATATCGCAACCGAATTTCAGGCTCAAGCCAAACTTCGTACCGCCTTTCGCCAGAAGGGAGGAGGTCCTGCTAGAAGTGCCGTAGGCGGATACGAAGCTCAGTCTTAGAGCGCTTGGACTAGGCGGGCATTGGGCTTAATTGCCGCCAATATCCTCGATCACGCCCACGCCATCGATGCCGAGGATCGTGGGCGATCCTGTCGGGGCATATGGGTCATGGCGCTGTCCGCTCTTCCTGTTCTGCCAATCCGCCGGGTTTACCCCGGCGGCGATGACCCTGACGAGGACATCGGAAGGTCGCTCGATCTTCGGTCTGGCTATTTCTCGGACCTGCAAGACCTCAGGCCCGCCGGCGGCGAACATCGCCAGTGCTCGCATGGTCTCAGACATCGCGCGCCACTCCGCCGCTCTGCTCGATCGCGTCGATCAGGCGGTGTAGTTTGACCGCGTCTTGGAACGTTGGACCGTGCCGCGTGCCCGATGTCATGTCTGAAGCGAAGAGTTCGTAGAGCCTCCTCACGTTGCCCGTGAGGACGTTGTCTTCAGGACGGAAGTCGTCAGGCACGACGATCGGGTGAAGCGTCTCGTCCGCTTGCGCCCCCATGAGCTTGAACCCGCCCAGGCCCACGTAGCCAACGGGACTTGTGAGCAACAAGTCGCCTCTGCTGCCGTTGATCTCCACATGGAAATTGGTCGCACGCGACAGCCCGCCGCGGAAATGGCTTGTCACCACGCCGCCGGAGGTTAACTTGCCAGTGAAGGCGATCTGATCCGCGACGTCCAGCGGGACGACTTCCTTGCTCTCAATCATCCTTATAGTCGGGCGGCGACTGACCAACGTCCCCGACACGCTGAGGAAGTCCTCGTCGAGCGCGAACAGCAAGGCATCGATAGTGTGGGCGAACGGCACATGGAGCATGCTCGCGCCTTTGGACCAGTCCAGCGTGTATCGGAATGCCTCCTCCATCTCTTCCCCCCACGTGATTCCCGAGCTGATGACCGACGCCGAAAGCACCTCGCCGAGAAAACCCTGCTTGATCAGCTTGCGCATGTGCCGGAGTGTCGGGTTCGCGCGGGTTTGAAGGCCGATCATCGCCGAGATGCCTTTTTGCCCGGCGAGCGCATTCATTGTCTGAGCGTCCCGGAGATTTATGCCGAGCGGCCATTCGGAGAACACGTACTTCCCAGCCTCAAGCGCTGCGGTCACGAGTTGAAGGTGTTCCGGAACCCTGACGGTGACCACAACGAGGTCCACGTCAGGATGATGTACAAGCTCTTCCGTCGACGAGACCGCGTGGTCGAAGCCAAACTTCTCGGCAGATGCTCTGGCGGTTTCAATCCGGCTATGGCTCAGCGCAGACAGGCGGTACTGCGGTAGCTCCCGCAGTGCGGGCACATGAGCGGTCGACGCCCATCCCCGGTCCGGGTGAACACCGATAATGCCGACTCTGATCGGTGGGTGGGTCATTGGACCAGCTCCTTCGGCATGATTTCAAGAATGGTTCGACGGAGCTCAAGTTTGGCGATCCGCCATTGCCCGTTCTCCAACACCCAGGTTTCGTAGTAGTGCCCGTAACCGTGTATACTAGAAGGACGTGTGTCGTCGGCGGGAGGGAAAACGAGATAGTCTTCCATCGACCAGATCGCGGCCACCCTGTTATCGGACACTCTCTCCATTTCAGCATTGTGGACTTGATGGATTGTCCGCGCACCTTCAAGGTAACGGGCGCTCGTCGTCACGAACTCGTCGACCGACGTGAAGGCGTGCATCGTCTGCCCTTCCGTATCCATGAAGCGGATGTCCGGTGCCTCGGAGAACAGCTCCCGGAATTCGTCCCAGCGTTTGGTATCGACGTATCGGCAGTACCTGGCTTTCCTCATGCCGATCTCGTCGAATGACTGTGTATTGTCCTGCATTTAAATTCTCCTTTCGGATGCCTACATAGGATGTTCATTCAGGACAGTTGAGATCGATCAGTCCTGGAATCTTGTCGAATCGTCCAATGGTCACGAACTCATGGATAAGCTTTCCAATATCTTCGCCGCTCCACGCATCAAAGAGGCAAAGTTCACACGTCTGGAGGCAAGCGCGCCCTGGGGGATCGTTTCCCCGGGCGAGCGCGTCGTGAAATTCGTTCACGTCGTAGGCGGTTCGGCCGTGCTAACCACGCCCGACAGTTTCGAACCGACTCGGCTCCTCAGCGGCGATGTATTCCTCTTGCTCGATGATGCCGCGTACAAAATCTTCGATGACGAGCGCTCCTTGCTTATCGACTGTGTCGATGTCGAGCGCGGCCGGGTGGGCGACAGGATCGAGTTTGGCGGCGGCGGAGCCACGACGACGTTCATCAGCGGGTCATTCGAGATCGAGCGATTTGAGCGCGATTCCGTTCTCGACGTCCTTCCCCAATTTCTGCACCTCAAGGAAAGCGAGGGCCGAACCGCAGCCTTCGCTTCGGTAAATGCTAGCCGTCGAAACAGCCGCTCCAGGTCTGGGAGCCGACGCCGCGGTCGCCAGATTGTTCGAACTCCTGTTCATCCACGGCTCTGATGCCGCGTTCAACAAGGTGTTCAAGCGCGTCACGGGTCACACTCCGGCCATGTTCAGAAAGGCGGATGGCGTTGGTCCGCATCTGGGGACTCCACGCCTTTGAGAACCTCAGAAGCGGTGGAATGGAATCCGAATGACAATTGAAGCATGACGGCCTCCTTGGCCTTATAGTCGTGACCGGATCGAGGTCACTCCGTGATCTTGACGAAGCCGTGCTGCACGAGCTGTATCGTACGAGCCATGGCATCCAGATTGATCTTGATGCGGGGCAGAAGATCCGCATTCCCCCAGCCGTTTACCTTCGCTGTCGCCCCGCAGAGTTCGACCTTGACGCCTATATCGATGAGGTCGGCGACAAGCTTCTTGTAGGGATTGCCGGTGGCAATGTTACGCGACGCGTTATAGGCTGCGTCGTCCAAGGTGACGTGACCTGCATTGGTGTGAAAGACCACGATCACATCGGATTTCGCTTTCCAGTTGGCGATGTCCGTGGTGATCAGCTGAAGATGGAACAGGGCGGCGGGAAGGTCTCCTTCGAACTGAAGCGAACCGATGCTGTGCACCGACTTGACCTGTTGCAGTTCGACCGGAATATCGATGAACAGAGCACTCTTGGATTCGGACATCGTCGTCTCCTATCTGGATTTGATTATGGTCGGCGGATCGGTGCCGGGACGCCCCGTCGGGCGTCCCGATGGCGCGTGGGAGTCGGGGGGAGGTGCGCGCCAGTAAGAGATGAGCCGGTGATCGGCCTGTGGGCGCTAGACACCCTCGTAAACAAGCCGCGTGAAGAAGCCCGGATCGATGACGAAATTGCCCCATTTGGCGTCAAACGCAGCCGTCGGCTTGGCCGCAACGGCCTCGTCCCTCGACCGTCCCGCGCGTTTGAGCGCTGCGACGTTCTCCCGGATTGCCACCAGCATGTCGCGGAAATCTTGCAACTCGGTACGGTTGCTCACCGGATTTCCATGACCCGGAATGATTATGGTCTTGTCTGTCGAGGCGGACAGGTTCGCCTCGGACGCCGCGATCATCCCGTCGATGCTACCGCCAGTCGAATGGTCGATGAAGGGATATATGCCGTTCCAATAGGTGTCGCCGACATGCAGTACATCGGCTTCGCCGAACATCACCGAAATGTCGCCGTCGGTATGCGCCGGACCATAATATTTCAGGGTGACTGACTCCCCGTTGAGCTTGAGCGAATGCTCCTTGGAGAAGACGTGCTTGGGGACGGCTCGTGGCTCCAGCGGGAGGAAATTGTAGTCCCAGTCTTCGACCCGCTGGACCTGCGAAAGGTATTTACGCGTGTTCTCGTGCGCAATGATCTTGGCTCCGCCGGAGCCGATCCAGGCGTTCCCGTCTGCATGGTCGAAATGCCAGTGGGTATTGACTAAGTGGGTTACAGGGTCAGGCGAGATTTCGGCGAGCGCCTTCGCCATCTGCTTGCGGGAGACACTGATGCCAGCGTCTACCATGACGAGACCGTCCTTCCCGCCAAGTACCGCGACGTTGCCGCCAGAGCCTTCCAGGATGGTGATACCGTCCCTCAATTTGTGGGTGGTGATGACGGACTTTGCGGCGCTGTCTTTTATGAGGCTCACCAGACCCCGCGCCTCGGCGTAGGCTTCGCGGGGGCTCAACCATCCCCCCGTGGCGGCAAAGCCCGCCGCGCCGATGCAGCAAAGGCAAAATCCTCGCCGCGAAAGCATGTGTTCGGACTTCATGACATACCTTTCCGCAGCCGGTATCAGGAGAGCCGGCGGCTTTCGAGCTGGAGTTGGTGAGGTCGAGGGCAGGCTTTGCAGTCTGCCCGAGTGCCAAGTGATCAAGCCTTGATAAAGGCGAGCAGGTCCGCATTGATCACGTCGGCATGCGTCGTGAACATCCCGTGCGGGTAGCCGCCATAGACCTTGAGTTCACCGTTCTTGAGCAACTTCACGGAGAGTTCCGCGGAGTCGGCTATAGGGACGACTTGGTCGTCGCTGCCGTGCATCACCAGGACCGGGACAGTAATGGCCTTCAGATCCTCCGTAAAATCGGTTTCGGAGAACACCTTGATGCATTCGTAATGCGCGTTTGCGCCGCCCATCATACCCTGACGCCACCAGTTGCGGATTGTGCCTTCGGAGATGGTCGCGCCAGGACGGTTGAAGCCGTAGAACGGCCCGCTCGCGATATCGAGGTAGAGCTGTGCCCTGTTTGCAGCCAACGCCGCGCGGTAGCCGTCGAAGACTTCTATCGGAAGGCCGCCCGGATTATCGGCGGACTTGACCATGACTGGAGGGATCGCGGAAATGAGGACCGCTTTCGCGACCCGGCCCTTGCCATGCCTAGCGACGTACCTGGTGACCTCCCCGCCGCCGGTCGAATGACCGATGTGAATGGCGTCGCGGAGGTCGAGAGCCTCAGCGAGGGCTGCGACGTCAGCAGCGTATGTATCCATGTCGTTGCCGTCGGTGGTCTGGCTGGAGCGGCCATGGCCCCTTCGATCGTGCGCGATGACGCGGAAACCTTTCCCGAGGAAAAACAGCATCTGGTTGTCCCAGTCATCGGCACTGAGCGGCCAACCATGGTGAAACACAATCGGCTGCCCGGATCCCCAGTCCTTGTAGAAAATCTGCGCGCCGTCTTTCGTCTTGATGCTGCTCATGGTCTCACCCCCGTCTTCAATGGTTGCTCTGTTTGAGTTCGACGATGCCGTGGCGGCAAGGGCCCCCACAGGCAACGTCGTGGCGAGGACGGCTCCGGTCCCGATCAGGACATCCCGTCTCGTCGCAGTGGGCATTGTTATGGCTGTGCTCGTGTACATGTCTCTTCCCTCTGCGGGCGGACACGGTCTCATTTGGCAGCTCCGAATGTTTGCAGTCCGGACGCGCTCGCTTTTGGCCGTGTCGAGATTGAAGTATTCAGCCCAGAACTGGCGCTGCTGCTGCCCACTCCTTCCGGGTGGTGGGCGTGCCGTCGATCATGTCGACGACGTCCTTGGATTTCGAGAGCGTCGTCATCAAGGACTTGGGCCCTTCGAACGGCCTGCCGCCGATGTGCCAGCCGTCGGTGTGCAGTTCTTCGATGAGAACCCACACCACCTCGCGAAACGCCTCCGAACCTTTGAACTTGACCATGACATCGGTCAAGGCCTTGGCCAAAGCGTGTTTCTCTTCCGGCGTGAAGACACCGTCGACCAGTTTCACATTGACGAATGGCATGACATCTTTCCTTTGTTTAGTGGGTTGAAGGTGCCTAGTCGGCGACGTCGATCACGATCTTGCCGTTGGCGGTCCGGTTCTCGATTTCGGCATATGCTTCCTCAACAGTCTCGAAGCTGAAGCGGCGCGGATCAACGAGAGGGGTAATCTTTCCCGCTTCCGCGAGCCGCTTCGCCTCTCGCAGGATGTGCCCGTGATGGGCCCGGCCTTCCCCCGTCAGGATCGGCAGGAGCGTGAAGACGCCCGAGTAGCTTGCGGCTCGGAACGAGAGCGGTCCAAGCGAATGAGTGCCCCAACCGAGGCAGCTAACGACGTGCCCGAAGCGGGTCACGGCGTTGAACGCGGCGTCGATCCCGGCTCCGCCCACGGTGTCGTAGACGATGTCGAAGCCGCGCCCGCCCGTATGGTCTTTCACATACTCTTCGACGGTCGTCTGATGGCGGTCGATAGCCGTGGCGCAGAGCTCCTCGATCTGGCTTTGCTTCGAGGCCTTGTCCACTGCGAAGACCTCGGCTCCGAAAGCCCGAGCTATCTGGATCGCGATGTGGCCGACACCCCCGGCACCGAGCACCAGGACCTTCTGACGAGCTTGGACCTGCGCGCGGTCAACAAGGCCTTCCCAGGCGGTGATGAAGACCAACGGCAACGCGGCGGCTTCGCGCATGGTCAGGTTTGCGGGCTTGGGAGCAAGCAAGTCGGCGTCGACGGCGACATAAGTCGCGAGCGAACCTTGGAGACCGCCGATACCACCCGTCATCCCGAAGACCTCGTCCTGCGGCTTAAACGCGGTCACGCCGGGACCGACGGCTTCGACGACTCCGGCGACATCCATCCCGAGGATGGCGGGCAACGGATGTCGCGCGTGGGGAGCCTGGCCGCTCTTGATCTTGAGATCGAGCGGATTAACGCTGCTCGCCTTGACTCGCACAAGGACCTCGCCTGATGCGGGTGCTGGGCGGACAATGGTTGTGCGGATGAGGTCCGAGTTTGTTTCGTTCAGGACGAGCGCGTCCATAGTGGCGGCGGCGGTCTTCATCTGCGTGCCCTTATGTGGTGTCGACGACCATTCGACGACGGACAGAAGATGGCAGAACAGCTAGTTCTCAAGCCAGTGAATCGTGGTGAAATCTTGTGACGGTAGCAAACACAGAGTTGTCGGCAGGTCAGGACATCTCGGCCAACAGAACCTTGGCCGCCACCATGTCCGCTGTGTCGAATCCCTCGGTGAACCGATTATATACGGTGGCCAACATGGCACGTCCCCGAGCGCCGTCCCCGCGGTTGCGCACCAAACGGGCCAAACTGGTGGTCGTTCGGAGCTCCCAGGATAGGGCGTCCTGCCGCCTCGCCACCTCGACCGAATGGCGGTAGCATCTTTCGACGCTCTCAAGGTCATCGCCGCCTCGCCATAGGACATCTCCCTTCAGACGGTGAAGTTCCGCGACGCACCAGAGTTCCTCCTTCTCTTCGCTGGCGCTGATCGCCGCCTCCACCAACGAGCGCGCTTCGACGTGTTGTCCCAGAGAGGACAAGGCCTCGGCCAAATAGCCGAGAAATCGGACATTGTAGAGATTGAACAGTTTTACCTGGCGCAGTTCAGCCAACCCGTTCCGAAGGAGAGAAACGCCTCGTTCAGGAAACCCTCGCTCGATCAGAAGCGCTGCCTTCCAGCATCGCCCGAACACCTCCCATGGGCCGAGCGCATTCGCCGTCGCCAGGTCAAGCAGCTCGGTGATCGCAGAATCCGCCGCCGTAAAGTCTCCGATGTGAACCAGGACAGGACATGACCAGCGCGCCAAGGCTTCGCACAACGAGATTGCGTGGCTCGAGCCCCGCGCGGCCTCGACGGCGGTGTCGACCGCCTTGATCGCCTGATCCGGAAAGCCTTGCATCCACAGCAGCTGAGCTGGCTGGATTCGTGCCGAAACTGACTGGCCAAACCTGAAACGGACCGAGTTTGCGGAGGCAATTTCAGCCGAGACATCGTGGGCCAGCATCAGATCGGCGTGACGGCGGGAACCCCGGAAGTCTCCCATGCAGAAGAGTGTCATACTGAGCATGCGGTCGCCGATGAAACGATCGAGTCCACTTTCTGCGACCGCCACGAAACGTTCGGCGCTACCCAGCGACTCCCTGTATTCACCCATTCCGACCTGTGCGACCCACAAGCCCCAGAGAGCTTCCGCCTGAGCGTCCAGGTCGCCGAGCTCTTCCGATATCTCCAAGGCCTTGGCGAACGCGGCCGTAGCTTGTGGCGCAAACCCGATCTTGAAAGCCTGTGAAAGCCCGAGCGCTCTGTAGAGCTGCATGATCTGACGCGCCTTTTCGTCTCTTCGCTCTCCGGGGGCGATAGTCCGCAGCGCTCGTTGGACGCTGGTCAGACATTCATCGACCAGAGAAAGCTGGTACCATATCGGAATGGCGGCCACGGTGAGCCCGAGGCCTACTTCCGGGTCGCCATGATCCGAGTGGCCCCAGTCCAAAGCGAAGCGCACGTTGTTGATGTGGATGCCATATCTCGACAGCCATTCTTCGCTCGACAAGGTTTCGACTTCCTCCTGCGAATGCCGTAGGACTTCGCACAGATAGGCCACGAGTTGCCGCATGACGGCGTCGAGCTCCCCTTCATCCCGAACTTTGTCCAAAGCGAACGCCCGTGTCGTGTCGAGCAGACGGTATCGAGCGGCCTTGCCTTGAGCGTCTACCGACACCAGGGATTTGGCAACGAGGTCAGCGAGATGACCCGGTACATCGCGATCGGGGGCGGTCGGGTCGGTTGCAATGGCGACAGCCGCATCCCGCTCAAAATCGCCAGTGAACACCGCAAGTCGACGCAGGACTTTACGCTCACCGTCAGAGAGCGCCCCGTAACTCCAGTCGATCATTGCTGCCAAGGTTTGATGGCGGGGCAGAGCGGTGCGCCGTCCACCCGTCAGCAACCGCAGTCGATCGTTCAGAAGTTCAGCGATCCCGCGCGTGCCGAATGCCTCCACCCGCGCCGCCGCGAGCTCGATGGCGAGAGCGATCCCGTCGAGCTGGCGGCAGATGTGCGCAACGATCGGTGCTTCGTCGTCGTCGAAAGAGTACCCGCTCGCGAACGAGGTCGCCCTCTCGACGAACAAGCGAATTGCCGCGAATTCCAACGCGTCAGCGGCAGTCAGACCCGCGGCCGGCGGTGGCAGGTCGAGAGGGGGGAGCCTGTAGACGCTTTCGCCTTCTGCCCGCAGTGCCTCGCGGCTGGTCGCCAGAATGCTGATTTCCGGCGCTTGGCGGAGCAGGGTCTCCGCGAGGCGGGCAGTCGCTTCGAGAACGAGTTCACAACTGTCGAACACGAGCAACATCTGTTTTTCGCGAAGATACCCGATAAGGGTCGCGGTCGGGTCACCCGATGTCTCCGGGAGGCGAAGCTGTGAAGCTAGGACTGAAGCGACGAGTTGAGGATTCGTGATCGGTGCCAAGTCGACGAAGCAAAGGCCGTGCTTGTGCGATGATGACAACTCTTCCGCCACTCGAAGGCCTACGGTCGTCTTTCCAATGCCGCCTGGTCCAACGATCGTCACCAGCCGTAACCGTTTAAACCGTCCTTCGACGATCTGGATCGCTTCGTCACGTCCAATGGCTTGGATCAGCTGTCTTGGAAGGTTGTTCGGCGCAGTTGTTGTCTCAGGTTCGTTTTCAACGCGGGAACGGGTGAGAGGAGCAACGAAACGATAGCCCCTTGAAGGGACGGCGGCGATATACCGGGGAGCGGCTTGATTGTCGCCGAGCACCCTTCGAAGCAACGCGATCTGAACTCTAAGGTTCGACTCCTCGACCGTGGTATTTGGCCAGGCACTCGCGATTAGTTCATCCTTCGTTGCCAGCTCGCCCGATCGCCCGGTCAATGTGATGAGAACTTCGAGCGCCCGCGAGCCGATTGTGACGGGCTCGCCGTCTTTGAGCAACAGATGCCGCCCCGCATAGAGGACGAACGAACCGAAGGCGGTCGCTTCATCAGCCGCAAGAGTTGGATTCGGTGGCGCTTGCCCTTGCAATTCTATCCTTTTCTAATAACGGCGCGGTTTAAGCGGTTGGCCGCGATTAGTCGAGGTCAACCGCTTGTAAACCTATAATCCATTTCGAAAAAGAACAATTGGGACACTCTTTAAGCGTTTGATCCGCAGCAGCGGTCTTCGTGAAGCCGCATCGCTCGCATGAAATTCGGCCCACATTTGTTTTTGCCGGCATTCATTTTTGGCGCTACAGTTTCCAAAGCGGAACGATGCCGGATCTGCGTACGTGCTTCGTGCAGTGGACCGAGCAATCGGTCGGCTCTAAGTGAGATGACCATCCAGCGGAACCCACCCCGTTGGATTAGTCCAACCTGATCAGCTTACGGAGGTTAATCCCCGTAGAGTGACACGCGGTCGCAAACTGACCGCTCGCCTTGAGGCGGCCATACGCAGTTCGCTATGAGTTCGACATTAGAACGTTGGCCGCGATCGGCGAGCGGTTGATCAAGCGACCAAGATGAAACGTCCGGTTTTGAGATGAGGCAAGACCTGCCACAATGACCGAAATGAAGGCGCATAGCCGCTCAGTCAACTTTCTCAAACGTGGACCGTTTGCGCCGCGTACGGCCCCGCTAGGGGCGGAGCCGCACATTGTCAAACCTCCGTATGCTCCGCTAGTTCCAGCGCATCCTCGATGTCCACGCCCAGGTACCTAACCGTGTTCTCAATCTTGGTGTGCCCAAGCAGGATCTGGATCGCACGAAGATTGCCTGTTGCTTTGTAGATCATCGCGGCCTTTGTGCGTCGGAGGGAGTGTGTGCCGTAGTCTTCGCGTCGCAGCCCAATTGCTGTGACCCACTCATCGACCAATCGAGCATATTGGCGAGTGCTGAGATGATCGGCATGATCGACCCGACTGGGAAAGGCGTAGTCATCAATCGTTCCGCCTCTCCGCTCAAGCCATGCAAGTAAACTTGCTCTGACATCGGCCGTAATCTCGAACTGTACGGGACGTCCGGTTTTTTGCTGGACGACAATGGCACGGGTTCGGATTTCTTGACCCGTGACGAGGGTCCCGATCTTGATTTTGACCAGATCGCAGCCTCGTAGCTTACTGTCGATTGCGAGATCGAACAGCGCCCGGTCTCTCATGCGCCCCTCCCTATCGAGGAAGAAACGAATTGCCCAAATCTGGCGCTGCTTCAGGGGCTTCTTTACGCCGACCTTCCGGCCGACGTTCCATGCCGGTCGACCAAGTGCAGCAGGATCATACTGTGCTATACCCATTTGAGTTCTCCTTCGGCCACCATTGGCCGTCGGCAGAACGCGCGAACGCAAGGCGTGACGGGGCCGAAATCTGCCGGTCCGCTTTCGAACTACATTTGGCTAAAGCGGACATTCGGCAAACGACTCAATGTCAGTCGCTGACTGGCTCTCTGCCGGTTCCCGAAAACTGGCCTTCAGAGGTCGTTTCCCCTTGCCCCCACGCCATCGCCGCCAGCAAGAAGCTTCCTCTTTGCCAGCATCTATGGTGATATGAATACGGGCGGTAAGGAAGTTCTATTCAAGATCCATCGAGTTAGGTTGGCCCAATGAATGAACGTATCCAGGAAAGGTGGCCGGATATACCGTACGGTCCTTGGCGCAGTACGTGTTCCGCGCTGCATCTCTATATTCAGATCATAGGGAAATATCGGCTCGCCCGCTCACCGTGGGTGAACCATTCCTGGCATGCGACCCTTTACACTGACGCTCGCGGTTTCACGACCGGCCTAGTGCCAGATGGACCGGGCGGGATCGAATTGAGCCTCGATCTGATCAACCATGAGGTGGTCGGACGAGCAACCGACGGACGCATTGCCCGGTTCTCGCTTGAGCCGATGTCGGTCGCCTTCTTTCATGGGCGCGCGTTGGATCTCATTCGTACTCTCGGTGGGACGCCGGAGTTCCATGGCAGGCCGAACGAGATTCCGGAGGCAATTCCGTTTGCCGAAGACAAGATGGAACGCCCCTACGATGCCAATGCTGTGACACGGTTCTTCAGGGCGTGTGTGGCAGTGACGAACGTGCTCCAGACCTTCCGTACGGCGTATCTGGGCAAGGTGAGCCCGGTGCATCTCTTCTGGGGAAGTTTTGACATCGCCGTGACACGCTTCTCCGGTCGACACGCGCCCTCACATCCAGGTGGTATTCCGGCCCTGCCTGACGAGATCACCCGCGAGGCCTACAGCCACGAAGTCTCGTCAGCTGGCTTCTGGCCAGGTGGGGGTGCAATCGACTTTCCCGCATTCTATTCCTATGCATACCCGATGCCGACCGGTTTTGCAGCTGCAAGAATTTCTCCCGAAGCCGCATATTACGATGAAAACCTCGGAGAATTTCTGCTGCCGTATGATGCGGTCCGGCTTGCCAACAATCCAGAAGACATGCTCATGACCTTTTTGGAAAGCACGTATCGCGCCGCTGCTGAACTTGGTAATTGGGGCAGGGCTGCGCTCGAGTGCAAGGTTGGGAAACCTCGACAACCTCGGCCCATGTGAGACACACAGGATTCGACTGAACTGTGGACTTTTCCCGACCACTAGATTGTAGTCGTTTCGGGCAAACTTGGGGCTGTTTGCGGATGGTCCTGTTTTGGCGAGAACCGTCGACAAGCTACCATTCGGCGATCGATCTAATTTCGGACACTGAGCCAAAATCAGCATCACCAAAGCTGGACATTCAGCCTGCATAAGGCCACCGGCAGCTTTCAGGAATTTCTGTAGCAGGCTGCTGGCGAGGGCACTAGGCTATGCATGAGAATACCCGGTGGAATGGCCCGTAAATATTGCCGCCAGGGCAGTATTCACAACGCAGTAAACCCGTTGTCGACGAAAGCGCCGGGCACAGCTCGGGCCGAGCTCCACACGGCGCGAGTAAGTAACTACCGTCACGACACCCGTGTCCACGGGCTAATAATGTGTGGGCGACTTTATTCCCAAGTTTGGCTTTCCTAACAACTTCAAACGTCTTCTTGGACTCGTCCTTGGCTTTGCCGTAGCGTTCTTGGATTTTCCCATCGGTTGGCGTCATCGGGCTCAGGGTGCGAGCGGCGCACAACACGCGAACCATTCCGCAAGTAGATACGTCGATCCCCGTTTGCCTTCCAGCCAATGAGCTCCCTGCGTCAACTACCGCCGACTATTCCATTCGATACGCCCTGCATTTGGACTGAACCGACGAGGTGCCGTTCGCGTATGTCAGGGCTATCGCAAATGACACTTTGCGGCCGCCAATGTCCCTGTATTCTGGCTCTAGGCCAGCCATTCCCGTTCCACTCGTTGAGAACATATCGGCCGCTTGACGGCTGAGAAGCAACACAGGCTGTAATAGGCTGCTTCCTCTGAGTCAGGCAGCCGCCACCGCTGCCTGCCGAGCATTCCTGCGCAATACCTCCGGCGGTACACCGAAGGACCGGAGAAACGCGCGACGCATGCGTTCGCGGTCTGCAAAGCCTGTTTCCTGCACGACCACTTTAACCGAGTGCCGCCCTTCCTCGATCATGAACCTGGCAGCTTCCAGCCGAAGCTGCTCGACGGCTTTCGCTGGCGACTGGCCGGTCTCGGCCAGAAATGTGCGGCTGAACTGACGAGGACTGAGGTTGGCGACGGCTGCAAGCTCCTCGACCGAGAGCGGGTTCCGAAGATTTCGGCGGATGTACGCCACGACCAATTCGATGCGATCGGATTTCGGAGTAATGTCGAGGAGTGCGGAATGCTGCGTTTGCCCGCCCATCCGACGTTGATTAATGACCATAAGTTTGGCAGCAGCTTTTGCAACTTCGGTACCCAGGTCCCTATCGATCATCGCTAGAACAAGATCGATTCCGGCCGTCATTCCAGCCGACGTCCAGATCGGACCGTCATTGATATAAATCCGGTCCTCCTCCATCCTGACATCAGGAAACCGAGCCTTGAAACTGGCCGCTTGAATCCAATGCGTCGTTGCACGGCGACCATCGAGAAGTCCGGCTTCAGCGAGAACAAACGCCCCATTGCAAAACGAAGCGGTACGCCTCGACGCCGCGGCAGCCTGTCGCACAAAGGCGATCAAGTTTGCGTTCGATGGGGCCATTTCGAACGCCGTAATTGCGCCGATAATAATTGTATCAAAAGCCGGATTGCCGAATGCTTCGGTTTCAACAGTCAAACCACAGGAAGATCGAATGGGACCTCCGTGTTCCGACAGCAGATGAAGGTCATACCGGGATTTGGCCGGAGGCGGCTTCGCAAGTCCGAATCCCGTCATCTCGAATGCCGTCATAGGTGCAAGGCTCAAGAGCTGGAAGCCGTGCGGGACAATGAGGCCTATCCTATGCATGGCTGCTCCTAATGTCCGAAATGTGAATGATAGCCCAGAAGGATGTCATCTACTAGGAGGCATGCCCTGATGTTGAACCCAGTTGCTCCCGCGCAAGTGCGATGGCCAGAGCGCCGTTCGGCGCCACATTGAGAGGCGGACCCAAAAGCCTGCATTCTTGACAACTCAAATTCAGGCGGTCGCTACCGCCTCCCGTCGCGCGGCCCTGCGCAATACCTCCGGCGGCACACCGAAGGACCGGAGAAACGCGCGACGCATGCGTTCGCGATCGGCAAAACCCGTTTCCTGCGCTACGACGTTAACCGTGTGCCGCCCTTGTTCCACCATGAATCTGGCGGCCTCCAGCCGAAGCTGCTCAACGGCTTTCGCCGGCGACTGGCCGGTCTCGGCCAGAAACGTGCGGCTGAACTGACGAGGACTGAGGTTGGCGACGGCTGCAAGCTCCTCGATCGTAAGCGGATTTCGGAGATTTTGGCGGATGTATGCCAGGACCAACTCGATGCGATCGGATTTTGGCGTCATCTCAAGAAGTGCGGAGTGCTGCTTTTGTCCGCCCATCCGACGCTGGTGCATGACTAGAAGCCTGGCAATCATTTTCGCTGCGTCAGGACCGAGATCATTGTCGATCAACGCGAGAACCAGGTCTATCCCCGCGGTCATTCCTGCCGACGTCCAGATCGGGCCATCGTTGATGAATATCCGGTCCTCCTCCATTCTGACATCCGGAAAACGAGCCCTGAAGCTAGCAGCATGGGCCCAATGCATCGTCGCGCGTCGCCCGTTCAAAAGGCCAGCTTCAGCGAGAACAAACGCGCCGCTGCAGATGGAGGCTGTCCGCCTGGATGCTTCGGCAGCTTCTTGTACGAACGTGATCAAGCTCGCGTCTGAGGGAGCCATTTCCCACGTGGTGATCGAGCCTACGATAACGGTGTCGAAGGCTCGATCTCCGAACGCCTCGGTTTCTACTGTCATGCCGCCGGAAGACCGAACTGGGCCACCATGCTTCGACAACAGGTGGACGTCATAGCAAGGGCCGCCGGTGGCAGGTTCGCTATTTCGAAAGCCGTCAATGCCGCAAGGCTCATCAGCTGAAACCCTTGTGGCACGATGAAACCAACCCGATGCATATTCGCTCCTAGTGTCTAACGCCATCCGCGAGGTGCATACGGAAATGGCTGCTCGGCGCCCGCTGGCGGGCAACCTTCTCGCTCCCAGATCCGCGCAGAACTATGTCACGAATGGTGGCAAGAACGACCTACACCGCGCCCGTGAAATTCGCTAGGACATAAGCAACACACAGATCTCGTCCTGCCTGACTCAGTTATTGATCATCTCATGGGCCAATGTAGGAAGAATTTGTTTGGTCGTCATCAATTCGCGTGTTGTGGCCACCCCGCCGCACTCGCCGGGTACGACTCTTCCTAGGGTTCGCTGGAGGCGGACCTTGTTTAGGGCATTTCGGCCGCCAATCAAACGCCTACCTCAGCATTTTCATAAGAAAGGATGATGCATGTCTACTGATCACATCGGATTCACCGAGCATCGTATTCCGCGAGGGGACGGAAGCGTGTACGCTCGAGACTATGCAGGCAGCGGGCCAGCTTTCGTGCTCATGCACGGCTTCCCCGACAACCTCCACATCTGGGACGATCTGATTCCGCACTTGAGCGCCAGCGGACGCCGCGTCGTGACATTCGATTTCCTCGGCTTTGGCTCCTCAGACAAGCCCGCGGGTGCTGCCTACAGCTTTAAGCAGCAATTGGGCGACCTTGAAGCTGTCGTCGAGGGTCTCGGCTTGGGGAAGATCGTTCCGGTCGCTCACGATTCCTCCGGTATGGCAACACTCAACTTCTCGCTTACCCATCCGGACGGCGTCGACTCGGCGATCATGCTCAACTCGGCTTATAGCGAGGACTCCACTTTTCTTTGGCCAGAGATGATCACGCTTTTTGCGAACCGGAGCATCCAGCCCCTGGCCATGGCGATCGCCCAGAGCCCCGAACAGTTTGGCTGGCTGCTGAGATGGCAGCAGAAGAAATTCCTGGACGCTTTGCCCGAGGCGCAAAAGCCCCATTTCAACGCGTTCATCGGTTCGCTGATCAGCGACAACTTCATCGTCCAACCTGGCGCTGGGCCCGCCTTCGTGCAGTTGGCCGCGGAATTCTTCGAAGAACATGCCCGAAACGCCAAGCATCTGACGGCGCTCAAGGCGTTGGATATTCCAGTCAAACTGATCTGGGGCCGGTACGATCCATACTTCCCCGCGACCATGGCCGAGCGGCGCCAGTCTCAACTCAAGAATGCGTCCCTCACCTTCATCGCGGCTGGCCATTGGCTGCAGGCCGACGAGCCCGCGCAAGTGGCGAAGGCGATGCTGTCATGAGCCGCGACCTCAACAACCTCGCCGTGCGCGCAGCCCGCTTGACTTGGCTCGCCTGCTTCGGCGCTCTCGTCGTGGTGCTCGCAGTGAACGGGCCCGACAGTTCGTTCGCTCAGTCGGCGCCGCCATCGTCGCGCCTTGACGTGCCGACCATCAAACTGCTGGCGATCGGCACCTTCACGGCCAAAGGGACGCCAGACCAGTGGAAGCCGCTCCTTGCTTCTGAAGTACGTGACACCGTTCGGCTCTATCTCGCAGGGAAAATTGACCAATGGTACCTTAAGCAGGACCAGAGCGGCGTCGTGTTCATGATGAATGTCACCGACCCGAAAGAAGCCCGGGAACTCCTGGGTAGATTTCCTTTCGGCCAGGCGGGGCTGATGGAGTTCGAGATCATCCCGCTCGGCCCGATCGCCCCACTCCGCGTGCTTTTGACAGAGCCTGCAAAGTAGTTCGCGGTTCTTCGCACCAATTCAGCAAAAAAGGAAACAGCAAAATGCCCGACAACAAGAACCCGCGCGTTCATGCAGAGATGCTACCCGCGCTTGCCGCCGTCGTCGTTCCGACGACCAAGATCCTGGCGATCGGCTCGGTCACGGCCAAGGGCACGCCCGAGGCGATCGCGCCGGTCCTGCCCCACGAAGTCCGCGCGACAGTTCGCAACCATCTCGCCGGAAAGATCGAGCAGTGGTTTTTCCAGACCGAGGGCTACGGCGTCGTCTTCATCGTGAACGCCACCAGCACCGAGGAGGCGCACGAGCTCTTGGAAAAACTTCCTTTGGGCGTCGCCGGCATGATGGAATTCGAGTTGATCGCTCTCGGGCCACTCGCCCCACTCTCCATGCTCATCGGTGAGCCGCCTCGCTCGTGATGTGATGTTGGGAGAGAGCTCGGCAGTGCTCCAAGCTTCCTCGCGACCGCTTTCGTCGACTTCGGAATCTCCATGGCTAACCCATCTCGAAGCGCACTTCGGGTCCCGGCGGAGCCAAGTCACGGTCGGAGCAAACATAAAATCAGTAACCCGCTGATAAGGATTCGCCACGATGCCAATTATCAAAGCCGCACGCCGGCATCTTCTTCTCGCCGGCGGCGGTCTCGTCGCCGCGCTCAGCCTCCCGAAAACGGTGCTTGCGGACGCGACGAAGGTCGCCAAGCCGCCAGCCCACCAACCTGCACTCAAAGGATCGAAACTCATGACGACCGCGATAATGAAAGACGGCGCGAAGATCTACTTCAAGGACTGGGGCGCCGGCCCGGTCGTGACCTTCTCCCATGGCTGGCCGCTCACTGCAGACGCCTGGGATGCCCAGATGTTGTTCCTGGCGAGCCACGGCTATCGCGTCATCGCCCATGACCGCCGCAGCCATGGTCGATCAGACCAGACGTGGACCGGCAACGACATGAATACTTACGCAGACGATCTTGCCACGCTCCTCGATATGCTCGACGTCAGGGGTGCAACGATGATCGGCCATTCGACCGGCGGCGGCGAAGTCGCGCGCTATATTGGCCGACACGGTACCTCGCGCCTGTCGAAAGCCGTCCTGATTTCCGCGGTGCCTCCCCATATGGCGCAGACGCCGACGAACCCAAACGGCGCGCCGATGAGTGTTTTCGACGGCCTGCGCTCAAGCTTGGTTGCCGATCGTGCCGGGTTCTTCAAGGAACTGGCAATGCCGTTCTTCGGCTACAATCGTCCCGACGCGAAGGTTTCGCAGGGCCAGATCGACTCCTTTTGGCTTCAGGGCATGATGGGGAGCCTCCAAGGCGAGTATGATTGCATCAAAGCCTTCTCCGAGACCGATTTCACGGATGATCTCAAGAAGATGACGATCCCAACCCTACTCCTGCAGGGCGATGATGATCAGATTGTGCCCATTGACATTGCCTCCCGGCGTTCGGTGAAGATTCTGCCAAACGTGAGCCTGAAGGAATATGCCGGCGCTCCGCATGGCATGTGCGTCACTCACGCCGACCAAGTGAATGCAGACCTTTTGGCCTTCCTCAAAGGATGACGGACGAGGCAATTTGCCGATCGACGTGCGGCAGAAAGGTTTCGCGGTGCAATGAATATTTATTCTGAACGAGGTGGAAGATGAATGAGGCAAAAGATGAACTTCCGGTTCTCGTGACCGGTGCGGCTGGGCGGATCGGCTCGGTGGGCCGCGTGGTGACGGAGCTGCTTCTCGCCCGCGGATTCCGGGTACGGGCCCAGGTGCGGGTCGATGACGAGCGGGCCGCCATGTTGCGGGAGCTAGGCGCCGAGGTCGTGGTTGGCGATCTGCTCGATCTTACGGCTGTACATCGGGCAATCGAGGGGTGCGAACGTCTCTGCTTTGCGATGTCGGTCTCGACGAGCTATCTCGAAGCCGCCGCCAACGTCGCTGTCGTTGCCAAGCACCATCGCGTGAAGGCGTTCGTCAATCTCTCCCAGATGACCGTCAACGAGATGGACATCTTCAATACGACCCCCAGCCCACAACAAAAGCAGCATTGGTTAGCGGAGCAAATATTGTCCTGGTCCGGGCTTCCGGTGGTGGAGGTACGGCCGACGGCGTTCATGGAAGGCCTCTTTCTCCAGATCACCAGGGGCATCTCCGTGCAGAACAAGATTATGGCGCCCTGGGGGAGGGGAAAGAACTCAGTGATTGCCGCGTTCGATGTCGCTCGAGTGATCGCCGAGATTTTGAGTGATCCCGCCCAGCATATCGGCCAGACCTACCACCTGACCGGCCCTGTTTCACAGGACATAGACGCGGTCGCACGCGAGTTCTCGGCCGCGCTTGGTCGCACGATCACGTATGTTGACGTTCCCCCAGAGATGATGAAGGAGCAACTTGCCGCCTTCGGGATGCCACCTCATGTTATCTCGCATGTCGTGACGATGGCCCAACTCCATCGGGACAACCGGTACGATCGGTTCAGCAATGATGTCGAGGGGCTGACTGGCATACCTCCAATGAGCGTTCGGGAGTTCGTCCGGAAGAACGCGCATGCGTTCGCACCGGCAGCGGCCCCGAGCGTGGGAGAATGAGCGGGACTTCTCGATCCATCGCACCCATCCCCCCAGGTAGTTCGTAGCTGCCTCACACCAATCAGCGAAAGGAGCCGTCGGTGTCTGATGTCAAGAATCCGCGCGTGCATGCCGAGATATTGCCGTCGCTCGCTGCTGTTGTCGTTCCGACAACCAAGATTCTGGCGATAGGATCGGTCACAGACAAGGGTACGCCCGAGGCGATCGCCTCGATACGGCCCCATGAGGTTCGCGCGACAGTTCGCAATCATCTCACCGGAAGGATCGAGCAGTGGTTCTCCCAGACAGGGGGCCACGCCGTCGTCTTTATCCTGAACGCTGCAAGTATTGCGGAAGCGCATGAACTCCTCGAGAAGCTTCCTTTGGGCGTCGCCGGCATGATGGAATTCGAGCTGATCGCTCTCGGCCCACTTGCGCCGCTTGCCCTGCTCATCGCTGACCTACCGCGGTCTTGATGTGAGGGTTCACGCAACCTGCCAACAAGCGCGGCCCGACAGGCGGTTCATAGCCTGACGGATTTCGCCACGAGGTTGCGTCGCGTCCGGACCTGTTGGAGCAGGGCTTGAGCATGACCGAGGCCGGCGCGAAGTATCGACTACCTGAGTTGTTCCGCACCAAGGGTGAACTGCTGCTGCGTCAAAATCCGAATGATGGTACCGCCGAAAGATGGTTCAAACGGGCCGTGACGAGGGCCCGTGATGAAGGTACGAAATCGCTGGAGTTGCGGGCGGCCCTTAGCCTCGCGCGGCTGTACTGCAACCGCGGGAGCGACGAAGAGGCCCATGACCTCCTCGCCCCGGTCTACGCCTGCTTCACCGAAGGTCTCGATACCCGTGATCTCGTCGAAGCAAAGGAAGTCGTCGATCAATTAACATAGATGCCAAGATCAAACCGAGCGGGCCTCGTTCTTTGTATTTTCCGGACGACAAGAACTAATCTCCGGGACATCTGAATCGGATCCAAATCACCTTGTATCATCTCCGGCGGCAAACGACCGCCCTGCATCAACGAGTGGCCTTTCCCTCCGCCCCAAGCGAACGGCAGCAATTGGCGCATCCGCGAACTCAGCGTGGTCGTCGGCAATGTCTGCTTTCAGGCGATGGCAAAACTGACCTCAACGGCCGACATCAGGGCGCGCAAAGCAGTCGTAAATGCATTGATCCCGAATATCCGGTTTGGGCCAGAAGCGGCGATCGACGCAGCCATTTGGGGAGAAGCCGAAGAATCCGGTAGCCTGCGCGTCCGGAAAAAGCGCCAGGTGGCTCGCCAACTAAGCCCGCAATCAATAGTACGATGAGACGCACGCCCGTCGCGGACCGTAGTAGGGCTGGAACGTGTTGTCGTAAGCCCTATAGGACCGGTAGCGCGCATAGCACCAGCGCGTATGTGTGTTGCCGCCATAATAGACCTGGCGGTAATTGCGTGGCGCGTAGTAGCGCGGACGGTAATAGGTCGGCCCGTAGTAGCTCTCATCGTAATAGCTGGGGCCATAATACCTCGGCTGCGCCAGCAATCCGCCGATAATTGCGCCGGCTGCGAGCCCGCCGAGTGCCAACGCCCAATCGTCGTTACCATTGTAGTGTCCATGTCCGCGGTAGCCTCGATAGCCGCCCCAGTATCCACGGTTGTAACCGCCGCGGTAACGTCTGTACTGGACCGGCTGCGCCTCTGCGACTTCGATCTTCGGCACGGCAACGGTGGGAAACGCCATGGCCTGCGGGACGCTCGTCAGCGCCGTCACCAGCGACAGGGCAAAGATTGCTAACCTTTTCATTAGCTTCACCATTCCTCTGCAGTGCCCTGCGTCGAATACGGCGCGCAAGGACGCTGCAGCCCTTTAAATGCGCTGCGTAATTTTACCCTAAAATCGATTTTGACTCGAGAAAATTATGCATTAGCAGGAAAGCTTTCCTTCAATAATGGA
>NZ_JAIQWW010000031.1 GCF_020164455.1 Phyllobacterium chamaecytisi | reverse complement strand
GACCTCGAGACTTCGTCTTTTGCCGTTTACGGTCAATGATAATTTGGAGGTTAATGTCATGTCATCCCCTGCAGACTGAGCTACTGCAGCACTTGATGCCACTCCCAGGACCGCGACGCTCGCTGCGGACGAGATAAGCAGATCACGCCGGGAAATTTCAAGTTGAAAGGGGCTTTGCATGTCCAGCTCCAGTTTTGTTTATCCGGTGGCATAGGAGGCGCTAAGCCTCGTTGGCAGCACACAGATCAATTTAAAGCCCGAGTGGGCGGATGATTAGATAGCCTACTTCGCAAACGGTTATCGATCTGGCTTATAAATGAAGAGTAGGGTCCAGGTGCGCATTGCAGCATTTCGCAGGTCACGATGATCAGAAGATGAAATGCGAGAGTGGGAAAGGGGAACAGATTGGCGACAGGATTATGGATTGAGACGAAATGCTGAAGCTGTCGGGTTGACCGAGCTGGCGCGCGGCGTATCACGACAAGCGAGCACCGCCGTCCGGGCCTAGCAAACGTTCGCTTGAAAATGCCGATAATAGCGGGTTTTCCACCGAATCCCGATTGGCTCCTAGTACAATCACTCTTTAGAGCATATCGAGATGAGCGATTGCCAGTGCGCGGCTTGAAAGGAACCGAACCAGAGCTTCGATAAAGTACAAACGCAACTTCAAAAGTATATTACCCCTTATCAGATATAGCCAACCAACCCTCGGGTAGGGTCCTGGATCAGAAAACATCGCTTTTCCTGAACCGCAACGCATCCACTACGACTTTGAACGCGAGCGAGTTCTGATGTCGACTTGGATAATAGATGTAATAGCCGGGAAATGGCGGCGACCAATCTTCAAGAATGGGGATTAAACGGCCCGCGGTTACGTGCTCCATCACAAGGTCTTCCGGGACGTACGCAATTCCATAGCCTTTGAGAGCAGCATTCACCATCGGATAGGAGGTGTTGAAGGTCAGCTGCCCGTCGACCCGGACCCGTAATTCCTGCCCATCCTTTTCAAATTCCCAGGCATAGAGCCCCCCGGCCGTAGCCTGGCGGATTTTGATGCAGTTGTGCCGGACCAGCTCCTGCGGATGTTCGGGTGCAGGATGTTCCTCAAAATAACGTGGTGAGCCGACCGCCACAAGTCGCCAATCCGGCCCCACCCTCACGGCGATCATATCCTTCTCGAGGCTCTCCCCCAGCCGTATTCCGGCGTCGAAACCCTCTTCCACAATATTGCGCATGGCATTGTCCCGGCTCAACTCCACCTTAATATCGGGATAGTCACGAAGGATCGGCTGCAATTTCGGCCACACCACGCTTTCGAGAGCATGATCGGACAGCGTGATCTTTATGGTACCGGAGGGCTTGTCACGAAAGGACATCAGGGCCGCGATGTCTGCCTCAATATCCGCCATCCGTGGGGCCAAGCTGTGCCGCAGGCGTTCACCGGCTTCCGTGAGCCCGACGTTCCGCGTTGTGCGAGTAAGCAACCTCAGCCCAAGCCGCGTTTCCAATCCTTTGACGGTGTGACTGAGCGTCGACTGCGCAATGCCGAGCTTGGCCGCGGCCTTGGTGAAACTGCACTCTTCGGCAACTGCCAGGAACCACAAGAGGTCGTTCAGATCTCTCTTTTCCATGATGACGCCTCCTGTCTTCGCTAGCAGATTTATGCCTCGCATCGATAAATGCAAGCGAATTACCGCATCTAATCCTTGAGGTAAGGGGAGGCTATCTACCGGGCATGACAAAGGCCATATTCTCAGATGAGGTCCGCATGACGACGCCCGACAGTAAGATCTCCTCCACGCTGATCTCCGCCTGGGGCGCCGTGTTTTCGATGACGCTGTGCGTTGTGGTGCTCATCGCGTCGGAATTCATGCCGGTTAGCCTGCTGACACCGATCGCCGGCGATCTCCATCTGACGGAAGGCCAGGCCGGCCAGGCGATCTCGATATCGGGCCTGTTCGCCGTAATCACCAGCCTCTTTATCGCAGGCCTGACGCGGAGGATCGACCGCAAGGTGGTGATTTTGGCCTTTTCGGCCCTCCTCATCCTGTCCGGTATGATCGTGGCGTTCGCGCCCACCTATCCGGTGCTGATGGCCGGCCGGGCTTTGCTGGGCATCGCGATCGGTGGATTCTGGTCAATGTCCACCGCTGTCATTATGCGATTGCTGCCGGAAAAGGCCGTGCCGCGTGGCCTCGCCATGCTGAACGCCGGCAATGCGGTAGCGGCTACGGTTTCGGCGCCGCTGGGCAGCCTGCTGGGCGACTATATCGGCTGGCGTGGCGCCTTCTTCTTTGTCGTGCCATTGGCCATCCTCGCCCTGGTCTGGCAGTGGACGAGCATGCCGTCGCTTCCCCCGCAGCGCCGTATCGGCCAGGGGAACATGTTCCGGCTGCTGGGGCGCCGGCAAATCTTGCTGGGCATGACGGCGATCCTACTGCTGTTTATGGGGCAGTTCTCGCTGTTCACCTACCTGCGTCCCTATTTGGAGGCCGTTTCCGGCTATTCGGTGCCGGCTCTGTCCCTGGTGCTCCTGCTGATGGGTCTGGCGGGCGTCGCCGGCACCTGGTGCATCAGCCGCTTACTCGCCACTCGGCTCTATTCGATCCTCATCATCATTCCGCTGGTCATGGCCGCCATTGCCGTCCTGCTCATTCCGCTCAGTTCCTTCAAGGTACCTGTGGCCGGACTGCTCATTGGCTGGGGCTTCTTCGGGACGGCCGCACCGGTCGGCTGGGGCACGTGGCTCAGCAGGGTGTTGCGTGATGATGCCGAAGCCGGCGGCGGGCTGCAGGTCGCTGTCATCCAGCTCGCCATCACGGTCGGCGCCGCGGCCGGCGGGTTGCTGTTCGATGGCGCCGGATGGTGGAGCACCCTTGCCTTGGCCATGGCCCTCTTGGTGGGATCCTCGTGCGCCGCCTGGGCGGCATGGTTTGAATGGGAGAAATCGACGTGCAATCGCAATGTCTCAAACGCCGAACTTTCCTTGGAGCCGTCCTCGCCAGCGTTGTCACGCCGGACCCGGTTTTGGCCCAGACGGCCAGCACCGCAAGCGTGAGGGACGGGTCCATGAAGATACGCGTTGCCTTCAACGGCCAGGAGTTCACGGCCACCTTATACGACAACCCGTCGGCCCGGGACCTCGCGTCGATCCTGCCGATGGACTTGAAGTTTGTGGATTACGGGAACAACGAGAAAATCGCCTACCTGCCGCGGAAGTTGACCGAGGAAGGCAGCGGATCCTTTGGCAACGAGGCGCCAGGTGACCTTTGCTATTACGCGCCCTGGGGCAACCTAGTCTTCTACTATGCCGGCTACCGCTATTCCAAAGGGCTGATCCGGCTCGGCCGCCTTGACGGCGCTATTGAACCCTTGCTCACGCGAGGCGAATTCCCGGTGCGCATTGAGCCGGCAAACTGACACCAACGAAAGGGGCCATCCCATGCGTGCAAAATTCATGGCAGAACTGAGGATGCTCCACGGTCATGCTCTCAGCATGATTGTGCACGCTAGGTCAGTACTTGTTTTATTTGATTCAGGTCCTGGACAAATTTCATTCGTTCCGCGTTCGCAGCGGTCCTGTCGCGAATTCTGAGGATATATGATGGATGAATGGTAACGAGCACCGGCGGTAGTTTCTCCGGATGGAAGATCATGCCGCGGTCCTTGGTAATCCGAACGGTCTTTCCTCTTAAGTGGGCTGCAGCCGTCCCTCCGAGTGCAACGATAATCTTGGGCGCGATCAGTTTAATTTCGCTGCGTAGCCACCATGAGCAGCGTTGTATTTCGCCGGCATTGGGCTTCGAATGGAGCCGACGCTTGCCGCGCTGTGTGAACTTGAAATGTTTGACCGTATTGGTGATATAACAGCGATCCCGATCAATCCCAGCCATGATCAAGGATGCATTCAAAATAGCGCCTGCAGGCCCGACAAACGGGCGTCCGAGGATATCTTCCCTGTCGCCCGGTTGCTCGCCGACCAGAATGACATCTGCCTGTTCTGGCCCCTCGCCAAAGACCGTCTGAGTGGCATGCTTGTAGAGATCGCATCGTTTGCAATGTTGTGCTTGGCCGTTGAGTTCGCCCAATGATTTGGCGATTGCTGTTTCGCCTTCTATAAGATCAAGCGTGTTCATGGCGTTGCATCGCAGTCGTGAGCAATTCTGAGTTTTAACGCGGCAGGCCTAGGCAGGTTCCCCTCGACTGTCCGGGCAGAGCGTGACCTTCACGATTGCGCTAGAAATATGCTGGTGGAGCCATCGAGACCGCAACCGCGCAAATTGATGAAGAAAAAGATGTTTGAATTGGCTGACACCAAGCTCAACCCATGCGCCGGCCAAGTCAGACGGTGTCTCCAAAATATCCATGAACGTTTGGAGTACTTGCCGTTGGGCCATTTTGTGTTTTGGAGCTCTGCCGTTCATTGCCTGCGTTCTAAACGGCGTCTGGCCGAGCTGAAAGTTGAAATACCAACCACCATGTCGAGGACCGCTGTATAGGCGGCAGACGCGGCCGATGACTATACCAGATGCTATCGCCACGATGTCATCCGGTCTTTGTCGGTCATCGAAATGGATCGGCTTCCAAACAAAATCCATGGCTGATGACTTTCCAGTATTCCGGCTCCGAGAATGCGCCGGGCGCGTTGCTCGGCTCATTGGTTAACGGGAGAACCGTGCCCGATATGCCCTAATCTTGGTTCGCGACAATAGTTCCGCCTCAGCTCTGTTAATTTAGGACTGGGCTACGCTTCGGGGCGCCTGGTGTTTTCAGCCCAATCCAGCGGCTGCAATGGAACTCAATCAACATCGACGGCGTTGCGCACGACGATTCAATTCTCAAATCGGGTGCTCTAGTTCCATGCTCGCTTCAACCCTTCTACTATTTGATTGGCAAGCTCTCGTGGCTGCCGTCCTTGTTGTTATAGCGCTTCTCTGGTTTCATTTTGCATTCACGTCTTAAGGGCCATCTGGATGATGCTGGCAGGGCGGTTACAAGCGCCATGGGCAGAATTGGTATTGCAGCGAGCATGAAGGCGATGCTTAACGACGAGGTTATGAATGGAAAAATGGTTCAATAAGGCGGCCACCGCGGTAGCAACAGCAGTAGGCAAACCGACCGTCTTTGTCGTCTGTGCCGCGGTGCTCCCCCATGTCGCCAGCATCAGTCCATGTTCCTTGTGCGAGACAAGGATGGGATCAGCCATCGCCTGCTCGGGTTCACCCACCCTTGGTCCAACGCATTGGGCCCTGTTGTTCAATCGTTAAAGACAAGTATTCTGAAAGATGGACCTCAAACAGCGCTTCGACGCACTCAGAAACCTCGGAGGAACTTCATGCCAAAGTCCAAAGTGTCACCAGATCGCGAAGTCGTTGCTGCGCACATGTCGGCGGTCACCGTAGCTTTTCAGATGCTCATGGTATGCCTGCAAGACAACGGCGCTCTTCGACCAGGGCAATATCCAGCGGCACTACACGGCTATATGGAAATGGCGAAGGATAAGGCCGATCCAATGACACTCTCCATGCTGGACGATCTTCGCCAAGCGCTGCTGAATTGAAACACCCCGCACTAGGCGGGGCTGATGCTGCAGGCGACCGCTACCCTAAGTTCTGCAAAAGCATAGGTTAAGACGCTTGGGATAAAAATCGATGGTCTTGCGAGGGCCGAGCGCTCATGAACCTGATAATGGAAGGACAATCGATTCTCGTCCACCTTGGGGTCTGGGCGTGCGTTGCTGTCTTTTTCGTCAGTTTCATTGGCATGCTTTGCGGTATCTTCCTTATATTGACAAAAACGGAAGCGCTCGCAACGAAGTCTGATGAAGTAGGGCTTTCGTACTGGGTACGAGCTTCCCGCAAGAACAACCGAGCAAGCAGCATCTTCATCCAGCCGCGATTCAAAAATTTACGCTACCTGCTGTTCGCCTCGATTGTCGGCTGTCTGAGCTCTTTCGGTATTCTCTTCGCTATTATAGGCATCTTTGGAGAGCGAGCTTAAACCACCAGTTTGATCTGCCTCGCTTGCCTTATCGGAGGGTTTAATTTCTATACCGTTGACGACTAGTGAAGGAGACGAAGTCATTCCAGCCTATATAATTTAGCTATGACTTAAGGAAGGTTCGCAATTACGACGCCCTGCTTAAGCAATTGCATGATTGGCACTGCATATCTCCGCTCAAATCCCTCTGGCTTGGCAACCTCGTAGATGATGCAGCCGCGATACGCGGATTTTTAAGTGCTCACATAGATAGCGACGACGGGCTGTTCATTTGCGAACTTAAATCGACCAGCGACTGGGCAACTTACAAGCTCGATAACAATGACGTTGCCGTTGCGTGGATTAGGACGAACATTGGACCGTAGCCATTGTGCGCCACGGCGCAACGGCTCCGGGCGCGACCAGGAATTAACCCGCTAGGTTTCCTGACTTTGGAAGTTGACTTACCGGCTGCAATTATCCCCACTTAATAGGCGCAAAAAGGGCACGACCATGCAGTCAATGAATATCCGAAGGCTAGGAGCGAACGATGAGATCGCATTCCGGAAGATGAACGCCATGTTCGCCCAGGCTTTTGGTGATCCGGACACCTACACAGGTGAACCACCCACCGCAGCTTAAATTGCAAATCTGCTGTCGATGGATCACATCATTGCTCTGGTCTCGATGCAAGATAACCAGGTCGTTGGCGGCTTGGTCGCTTATGAGCTTCTGAAATTTGAACGCCAGCGCCGGGAGATCTACATCTATGATCTGGCTGTGGATGAAACGCATCGCCGCAGGGGCATAGCAACATCTCTCATCGAACATCTTCGCAAGATCGCCCACGACCGCGGTGCCTGGGTAATCTATGTGCAGGCAGACTACGGAGATGAGCCGGCGGTAACCCTCTACACAAAGATGGGCAGCCGTGAGGATGTCATGCACTTCGATATTCCCGTATCAGCTTAGGAGGCAAGGTAAGACGGGAGGAGTTCGATACCCATGTTTAGCCCGGTTATGGCTCTTTCAACCCTACAGCTAAGAGGCCCGAGCAGCTTTCATCGTGGCCGATGGGTTGCAGTAGGTCAGAATCGAACGACGATCTTCGAGTTATGATCCCGACGAGATGACCACTTCGCATTGGCACCCATTGTTCAAACGTGACAGATAAGTATTCTGAAAAGATGAACCTCACACAGCACTTCGACGCACTCATGGCCATAGTCAAAGCTTCGATCAAACTCGGATTAAAACAACCAAAAACGGAAATCGACCGAAGGCAGGGCCCAAGATAACGAACGCGTCCAAGCTGGCAGCCGCACTCAGTAAGGATTTTCCCCACCGTTCGGCGGAAGAAACTCAACAAAAAATAGAAAGCGTGTGGCGAATCAGAGGAATGCTTGTTTCGGTGAGCAAACGAGCGGAAGTCAGCGCCGAGAGCAGATTGGTTCAACTTCATTGTTCGCCGTCAGACAAAGGGGGGACAAAGTCCGCTCTGGTCTGATGCCGAACCCGGGTTACAGACCGGGTCAGCGCATGATCACCACCAAATCGTCGCTGAGGTGTTGGCGGCGGAGCTAGCCCACCGCATTTCTAAGACTGCTCAGAGGCTGTAGCTGTTGGCAAAGTTCGACAAACTGTTGTTGACGGAAACATCACTGTAGATTGAATGCTTGTCATTGTTCCAGTTATAGCTGCCTCCGGTATCCGTCACCCGGCCAAGCGCGCGCGGTTTTGATCCGACGGACCAGGATTGTTCTCATCGTGGTCTGACCCCCTGAGTAGTCGAAGCCTCAACTTCAACTCTATCTCAAGTCGAAGACGATAGAATCGGCGCCTATCCTCATTGCCTGAATGGCCCGACCGGCGCCATACTTGCTAACGTCGCATATTCAATTTAAGATATTCGCATATTCGAGATACACCCACGGAGAACAAAAAATGTCTCTCTACATTCGCGATAATGACGTGGATGCTCTGGCCGTAAAGGTTCAGCAGTTAACAAAGGCCCCAAACAAAACCGAGGCCGTCAGACGCGCCTTGCAGAACGAACTGGCTCGCGCCCAAGAGGCTATACCACTAAAAGACCGAATTAAAATCATCCAGGACGATGTTAAGGCGAGGATGGGACCGAACAAGCCCGACTTCGACATGAAAAAATACACCGATGAAATGTGGGGCGTTTAATGTTCTTAGACGCCTCCGCAATTGTAGCGATTTGCGCAGATGAGGAAGATGCAGGTTATCTCATTGCAAAAATCGAGATGGCAAAAAAGCCTATCTATTTTTCCTCCCTTTCCATATTTGAAGCGGTCGTGAGCCTCGCTCGAATTGTTTCAATCTCAATCCATGGCGACCAAGAGCCAACGCCGCCGTCCTTGATTGATCAGGCGCAGCAGGATGTTGAACGATTTTTGGAAACGATCGGTGCCAAGGAAATGTCAGTAAACGGAACCATGCATCGCAGCGCAATTCTGGCCGCACGGACATTTGGCCGCTTCGTCGCCCATCCAGCACGGCTGAATTTCGGCGATTGCTTTTCCTATGCCTGTGCGAAGGACTATCGGCTACCAATGCTCTTCAAGGGCAGCGACTTTTCACATACTGATATCGAGGCGGCGTAACGCTTTTGGGACAGGGCGATGGTTCCCCCGCCCCCATTTCCAAGCCCTTCCCCCTCTCCCCATCTTGGCAACAGTACGCGCGAAATCGCTGCTTGCCCTGACGCCGTGCTGTTCTTTTGAGCTATTCGCTTTTGCGTTGCTTATGTCTTACCCAAGAAATCGGCGAATGGCCTGATGCGAGCGGTATGGCGAGGGAAAGGATGGCAGGGCTTCCTTGTGGTTCCTGCCCTCCCCGGCTCCCCGTCAAACGACGCGTCAGATACTGGCCGAACCGACTACGACCCCGATCTGTTCGGCAGGAGCGGAGAAAGAAACAGCACCGCGCAAGGTCGTGCCGGTTTGGCGCTCGACCGGAGAGCTGAATGATGGACAGCATGCGCGACGCTGAGTATCTCCCTGGCAAATCCGCGAAGCTGTCGAGCGTAACGGCGACCGCATCACCGATCTGCTATCAGGCAGCTCGGGCCTGGCCATAACGCGGCGATCATTGCGCCGGCATCCGTGGACCGCGACGACGAGGTAAACGATGCATCTGCATGCTCATTGGAAATCTCACTTCAAATGCCCGCCTTCAGCGGAATCGAACCGCAGACCCACTCTATGCGGCTTCCTTTAATGCGGTTCCGGATGAGACGTTATGCAACTTTAAAAGTACAGAACGCGAACATCCATTTTGACCATAGTCCACTTTGCGCCTAAGCAGAAATCAAAGCGCTAGCCCAAAGTCGCGTCACTTTTCGCGGCTTCTGGTTTGGTTGGCGAGACGCGTCTTGTGATGGTAGAGCCGTTGGCGTCGAAGACATGGATGTCTTGCGCGCGGGCGGTAAAGCGGATCGTGTTCATCCTCGCGTAGGAGCCCGTACCATCAACCTTGATCAAATACTTTCGGTCGGAGCCCTGCACATCGACATAGAGAATTTGTACTTCGCCGAGGTGTTCCACAAAATCGATGATGCCTGTAAGCACTCCGCCATTCGCCTTTGCTTCTGCGATCTGCGTGTTCTCAGGGCGAATGCCAATGCTGATTCTATCCCCGGTTGAAATGCCATCGGGCCGCAAACCAACGTCAAGAGTAACGCCACAATCTGATAGGAACCTTACCGAGCCAGTTGAATCCTTTTCGGCCATTCCGTCCAATATATTCATTGCGGGGGAGCCTATGAATTGGGCGACAAACAGGTTGGCTGGATTCTTGTATAGGTCGAGAGGCGTTCCGACCTGCTCGATATAGCCGTCTTTGAACACAACGATACGATCCGCCAATGTCATGGCTTCGACCTGATCATGGGTTACATAGATCATGGTCACTTTCGGCATGCTTTGCTTCAGCTTCGCGATCTCGATCCGCGTGGCTACGCGTAACGCAGCATCAAGGTTGGACAATGGTTCATCGAACAGAAAGACCCGAGGGTCACGCACTATCGCGCGGCCGATGGCAACCCGCTGCCTCTGCCCACCGGAGAGCGCCTTTGGCAGCCTCTGCAAATAGCTATCCAATTGTAGAATTGCCGCCGCATTGCGCACCCGCTTGTCGATTTCAGCTTTTGACAGGCCGGCTATGCGCAATCCAAAAGCCATATTTTCAAAGACCGTCATATGTGGATAAAGCGCATAGGACTGGAACACCATCGAGATGCCGCGTTTGGAAGGCGCCACGTTATTGATACGCTCACCGTCGATGATCAGATCGCCGGATGTGATGGTTTCCAGGCCTGCAATAGAGCGGAGCAATGTGGATTTCCCGCAACCCGAAGGGCCGACAAAGACGACGAACTCACCAGATCTTATGTCAAGGTCAATCCCGTGAAGAACCTCTAGATTGGCGTAGGATTTGCGTATATTTCTCAGCGACAAGTCGGCCATTTTTTCATTCCTTTTTGCTTCGCACTTTCGCTTAATCAAGGAGCCAGGCTAGCGAGAAATCGCGTAATACGATCCGGCTTTTGGTTGACAATCTCCGCATCGTTCTTGCGTCGAATAGCGCGGCGGACGATTTTTGCGCCAACGTAGCGTATGGGCTCAGGCGGCAGCTTTGTGCGGCGATCAATCCCGACCAATCCGCATTTGCTCCAGTTATTATCTTGGCCCAGCACAAGACTTGCCATGATGCGGCCCGCGACAGGCGTCTGTGCGATGCCTGTGCCGTTGAATCCCATGGCGTAAAAGATATTCGGATGGTCTCTCAAATGGTCAAAAACGGGGAGATGCTGGACTGTGCAGTCAATGGGACCGGTCCAGTCCTGCTGGATGGCGACGTTTTTAAGCTGAGGGTAAACCCGATGCAGCTCGCGCACATTGTCGTGTCCCTTATCTCTGCCGCGGTTGAAGCTGGCGCCGATTCGGTCTTCATAGGCGATGCCGCCGGTTCCTCGACCGAAGATGACCTGACCCGTGGGCGTACGCTGATAGTACAGCACGTGGTGCTGTGCATCGCAGATTGATGCACCGTCGACCCAACTAATTTCATCCAGAACGTCGGCAGCCGGCACGGTCGCGATGACCTGACTGCTGACCACGTAAAGATACGGATGTAATTCCGGTATTGCAGAAAGCCAGGCATTGGCGGCGAGAACGATATTATCGGCAGACAATTTGCCCTGTGCAGTTTGCAACTGTGCTGGACGCCCCGGAACTATTTCAACGACTGGGCTCTGTTCATGGACGATGACGCCTTTCGACATCGCAAGCTGGCGCAGACCCACCGCCAGCTTGGCGGGCTGAACGGTCCCCGCCCTGTCCTCCACGATGCCAAGGTACGATGCAGCCGAGCCGGTACGTTGCAGGATTTCGGCGCGCTCAAGGGGCCTGAATCGCTTCTCGCCGAGGGTGCGGCAAATATCGTATGCCTTCGACCAGGCGCCCTCCTGGGCGATTGAGCTTGCCGTCCATAGCCAGCCATCGAGCCGCAAGTCCATGTCGATGGTGCCGGCATCTTGGAGAGACTTGAGTTCCTCGATGGCATCGGCAGTGGCCCGACAAAGCATGAGCGCGTCGTCATCGCCCACAAGGTCACGCAGCATGTCAATCTCCGCGAACCAGCTATGGACCTGACCTCCATTCCGGCCCGAAGCGCCCGAACCGCAAAAATCAGCTTCAAGGATCGTCACGCGCTTGTCAGGTGCCTGCTCCTTTATTCGCAACGCCGTCCAAAGGCCGGCGTAGCCTCCACCGACGATCGCCACGTCGCATTCCTCGAGGCCCTGAAGAGGAACAGTGATGGCATCCGCACCGATACTCTGCAGCCAAAAGGAACGATCTTCTTTCGCCGCCACAACAGGTGGTCTCATTTTGATGCTACTCATGCTCAATCCCTTTGCGCCGTACGGATGACGCCGTTGTATTTCTCGAGAAGCCACTGAGGAATCGGCCTGATTTCTTGCGGGAACCCGCCAAGATGCGTGCAGGTCTCCGAGGCGCGGATGGCGGAAAGATGCAACGCGGCAGCCTCGGACCGCCCTTCAACGAAACGCGATATGAGAAATGTCGCGATGAAGCTGTCACCGGCACCGCATGTGTCAACGACCGATACCGGCACCGACCCGGCTGAGTATAGCTCGCTGCCATTGTCATAGAACGAGCCGCGCTTGCCACAGGTAATCACCACCCGCTGCGCACCTGCCTGCTTGAACCTCTCGATCAGCGGCTTGACCGGTTCGACAGGATCGTCAGGACCCGACGCAAAAACGAGCGGCACGTTGTCCAGTGGCAAGTCCAGGTGCCGTGTCGAGAGGTCGACGCTGAATCTTGCGCCGTCCGTCACGAGCTTGCGCACCAGACTTTCGTTCGAATTCGTACCGAGATGAACCCAATCGGCTTCGAGCAGTTGATCGTAATGTTCGCTCTTCGGGTAGAAATTCGCGCCGACACCGAGCGACTCGAGCAGGAAACGCCGCTCGCCCGCGTCATCTGCCAGCAATGTCACCGCTGAACTGCCGGCCGCTATCTCCACGTCGCTTCGCTGGAGGCCTGCCTGCTCGATTGCCGCAAGCATGATCTCCGCTTCCTCATCACTCCCCAAGGCACCAAAATAGCGGGCATTGTACCCCCGCCGCTTCCACTGCACCGCAACATTGAGGGCATTTCCTCCAACCGTGACAAAACCTTTGGTCAGATAAGCATCAAGACAATTGTCGCCGACGGCGATCAGAGTGGGATGGGCGTTCATTATTGGTCCGCATGATCGAGAAGAGGGGCAATTGCTTTCAATGAGCGTTGCCAGGCCGAAACGGGATCAAGCGCATATGAGCCACTACCGAAGGGCTCGAATGTCAGTGTCCCCGCAAAGGAACTCGCATCAAGTTCGGCCAGATAGTCGTGCAGAGGCAGGTTGCCGTCACCCCAGACAAGGTGACCTGCCGGCGTTCCGTCGACAATGTGCACATGAGAAAGGCGCTTGCCAAACCTGTCGACATAACCAGCGACATCATCCTTCGCCGTTGCCATCGCAACGAAATCAAGGACCACGTCGACATTGTCGGCGTCGATCTCACGCCAGAAGGCTGACAGCTCATCTGCGTTGTTGACGATATTACTTTCGGTGCGCTGCAAAGGTTCAAGAAGGCAGGCTATTCCAAGCCGTTTGGCGTGAGATGCGATCTTCCTGACGGACTCGGTCGAATTGGCCCATGCATGCTCACGGCTCTCGCATTCAAAGCCCCGACCAGGTGTGAGAAACAGATATCTCCCCTGCAGTTCCGCACAAATGTCGGCCGCCAGAAGGAAACGCTCCACGCTTTTCTCGCGATACGCCTTGTCGCCCGAGGCAATGTTCATGGGATAGAGCACCTGCTCCGGCGTGAAGCAGTGAACCGTCAACTGATTGTCTTCAAGGATGGATTTTACCTCCGCCAGGCGCGACCGGCTGTCGTGGAAGAGATCGAGATGAGGCGCAATTCCCCAAAGTTCCATTCGCTTGAAGCCCATCTGGCGAAGCTGTTCGGCGGCCCACCGAAACGGATGGTGCTGAAAAGAGAAATTGGCTCCGATAAGCTGTTCATGTCTCAACATTCCGGCTGCTCCATTATTTCCCGATGCCTTCGGCGAGGCCTCGAATGAAGAAGCGTTGCGCGGCAAAAAACACGATGACAATGGGAAGTGCTGACAAGGTCATGGCCGCAAAAACCACGGCGTAATTCGTTCCGTGTTTCGACATGATAGATGTCAGGCCGACAGGAAGTGTCTGAAGGTCCGCACCGCTCGTAAATATCATTGCGAAGAGATATTCGTTCCATGCAAACAGGACGTGCAGGATGACACAGGACACCAGTATCGGCTTGCACAGCGGCAAGATCACGCGCCAGAAGATCTGGCCTTCACTCGCGCCGTCCATGACGGCAGCCTCGTCGAGATCACGCGGGAGGCCAAGCATATAGGCGCGGATGAGGAAGGTTGTGAACGGTATGCGGAAGGCTGTATAAAGGATGATCAGTGCCCAATAGGTATTATAGAGGCCCAATTCCTGCATCATGCGCACAAGCGGAATGACAGCGACCGTCGGGCTGAGCATGAGACCACCAAGCACGATGCCGACGAAATAAGGCTTTCCAGGAAGCTTCGAGCGCGTCAGGCCGTAAGCAGTCCAGGCGCTGATCAGTACCGTGCAGATCGCCGATCCAAGCGTGACGATGACGCTTGTCGCTATGTAGTTGCGTATGCCCTGGTTCCACGCGGATATGTAGTTGCCAAGCGTGAAGTTCGTCGGAAGCGCAAACGGATTTCCGAAGATCTGCGCATTGCTCTTGAAGCCATTTAGCGCCATCCAGATAAGTGGATAGATGACCACGATGCCAAGACTGACAAGAAAAGTAACGAGGCAAACTTTCGCCAGCACCTGAACGAAATCCAGGCGTTCCGTCTCGGGGGGCCTAAGATTGACGCTCATAGATGAACCCTCCGCCTCTTCGTGTACCAAAGCTGTCCGAAGCCGGTCAGCAGGGTTATGACAAAGATGACGGATGCAACTGCCGCGCCATAACCGAAATCATTTTCGATGAAACCTTGTTGATACAGCCAGGTTCCTAGCACCTGGCTGCTATTGTTTGGGCCGCCAGCCGTCATGACCATGACTTCGTTAAAGACCTGGAATGCGCCGGTAATCGTGACGATCACCATCAGTGCCGTCATCTCTCGGGTGAGCGGCATCGTGATGCTCCACAGCCGGCGCCAGGTGCCCGCCCCGTCCATGATCGCTGCATCATATAGCTCGCGGGGTATCTTCTGTATTGCAATGCCGAACAGCAGCGTCGAATAGCCGAAACCCTGCCATTGGCTCATGGCGATGATGGCATAGATTGCCGTTTGCTCTTCACCCAGCCACGCACGTGACCAGTTCCCCAATCCGATTTGCGTAAGCGCCGAGTCGAGCAGACCGATGTCCGGCTGATAGATGAAATAGAACAACAGACCCGTGACGGTGATCGAAATGGCCGAAGGTATGAAGTAGACGGCGCGCCAGAACCTGCGCCATTTTTCGTTGCCGAGGCCCTCGATTATTGCGGCCAGTACGAATGCGCCGAACACCTGAAAGATAATGGAGATGACGGCATAAAGCGTGTTGTTGAGGATTGCCGTCCAGACGATTGGGTCACCTTGCAGGCGCCGGTAGTTGTCCAGACCGATGAATGCCGTCTCGCCGGTGAAAATATCCTGGTTTTTGGTGCTTACGACGAAATTGTCGATGATCGGATAGTAGACGAACCACAGGATGAGAACGAAAGCTATGAGGACCCAGCGCAACGACAGCAACGTCGCCAGCATGCCGGCGTGATCCGCATCAGCTTTTCTTCGCAGAGTGAAGCCTGCCTTGGCGGCTTCACCCTTATAGTCATGCTTCATGACAGTCATCGTCTGACAGCTTTCTTACTTCGAAGAGGCCGCAGCTTTCTTCACTTGTTCCAAGACCTGCTCAGGGGTCTGCGAGCCGCCAATGAGTGCCTGCAGACCTGACAGCCATGCAGCTGCCACGCGCGGTGGATTGGCTGTATCCAGCCATGGCATCAGGTATGAAGACTCTGCAATAATCTTCAGGCCGCCGACGACCGCCGGGTTCATCGTGTCCGCAGAATAGCCACCGACCGTCGCACTTGGCTGACCATAGGGCGGAGCCGACAGGATTTTGCCGTTTTCGGCCGATGTGACGAATTTCATGAAATCGACGGCGAGCGGAATGTTCTTCGAGGCAGCATTGATCATGTAGCCTTCCGGTGCGCCTTCGATCGACTTCACATCGCCCTTGGCATCCTTCGGAGCAGGCAATTTGAAGTAGCCGAAATCGTCCTTCTTCAATGCGCCATCAGCAGTGCTTTGATCGAATTCGATGATTTCCTGATAGTACATTGCAGACTTGGCATTGCTGAATTGCTGTAGTGCCGATGCATATGACGAGCCGTTTGTCCCCGCTCCATCCGAGCACTCATCGATCAACTGCTTGAACTGCGTCAGACTGACAACATAGCCCGGGTCCGAATAGTCGGCCGTGGCTGGCTTGAAATCCCTCTCGAGAGTCGCCTGCGGCACGTTATAGGCGAGAAGCTGTCCCGCATAATGGACGGCTGGCCAGCCTTCTTTGTTGCCGAACGAGATCGGCGTTACCCCAGACTTGCGCAGGGTCGCGCAGGCAGCGAGCAATTCCTCGAAACTCTTTGGCTCCGCAACGCCTGCCTTTTCGAACAGCGGCCTGCTGTAGCCCATGAACTTGGCATCGAGGTAAAGGGGGATTCCATAGAGCTTACCGTTATACTGGAAGGCGCTAACTGCGGCATTTGCGAGTTCCTTGCCCCATACGGTGTCCGGGCCGATCACCTTGGTCAGATCGACGGCGCGATTGCCACGGACGAAGTTTTCGCCCCAGCTGCCCGTCCAGGTAAAATAGATATCAGGCAATGAGTTCGAGGCAACGAGCGCCTTCGTCTTGCCCTTCACGCTGTCGTCGCTTTCCTGAATGAGCTCGACTTTCACGCCCGGATGAAGCTTCTCGTATGCTTTTGCCGCATCGACAAAAAACGGAGAGAGCTGCTGAAGGCCGAATTTGGTCAGAATGCTTACGGTGCCGGAATATTCAACTTTCGCATCGGGATCCGCAACGACCGGATCGTTTGCCCATGCAGCGTTAGCGCCACCGACAATCAATCCGACTGCTACGTACGACGCGAGACTTGTAGTCCTCAAAAACGTTTTGCTCTTCATTTCGCAGTTCCTCTCTTTTTTGATCTTTCGTTTCTGTGAATGAATTTCATCCCGATCCAATATGATCGGATCGGGACAAGCTCAGTATTCGACGCGCTTGTAGTAGCGGCGCGTAGTGAGTGGATGGTCACGCAAGACCTCCAGATGCGCGCTCAGGCGCTCCAGCATGGTTGCGAGGATAAGGGGAGATATCAGCTTACGCGTTTTGTCGGAAACGCCTGGAAGTTGCGCAGAGGCAGCATCCAGAACGCGTACCTTGTCCGTGTAGCGTTTCGCAAAATTTTCAACGCGGTCGGCCAACGGACGGCAGGCGTCTTCGCCTTTGAAGATGAACAGGCTGACGCCGGGCTCAACCAGTTCGAGTGTACCGTGGAAGAAATCGGACGCATGTACGGGACGCGTACGTATCCACTGCATCTCCTCGAGAATGCACATTCCGTAATAATGCGCTTGCGGCCAGACCGAACCTGCACCCGTGAAGATGTGGTAATTCTCATCCTTGATCTCTTTAGCCAGCGTCGCAGCGCGCGCCTCGTAATTCTCTTTGACGGAGACCAGCAATTCCGGAAGTTGCTTCAGTTCCGCTACGGTCTTGTCAAAGTCGGTGTACTCGCCGCGTTCCACCAGCAGCGAAAGAACGATCAGCAGCGTTTGCAGGTAAAATGACTCCGATGAGGTGTCGTCTTCCGCAAAGTTGGTGAAGTTATAATCAGCGTCGAGTCCCAACGGGGTGTTCTTGTGCCCGGTAAGCGATAGTGTCTTGACGCCTCTTTCCTTCAAGAAGGACAAGAGCTGCACACTTTCCTTGGTGGTTCCGGATAGAGACGGGAGAATGACCAGCGCCCGTTCGTCCAGACCGGCCGGGGCTTCCAGAATAACCTGCGCAGGAAACGCTGCAGATACCGGGAAAACCGTCGAAGCGCGTGCAAGCTCAATAGCAGGCTGGGTCAGAAATTGTACACCGCCCGTGCCCATGAAGAAAACGCGTTCCAGGCCATCATCAAGCAACTTGCGCATCAAAACGCGCACGTCTTCCGCAATGGCAACCGCGCCACGTTGTATGTTCACAAAGCGATCTTTATCGAAGTTGAGCATTAAAACCTTCCCGTTTGCGCATTTCAAGATCCGCCCTCAAGAGCGCGATCCTGCCTTGTGCGAATGTTCGTTAAAACCATGTGAGATCGATCTCACATGCATTAAACGCATAAGATTTCGCTGCTGACAAGTAGGTTTTTTGATTTTTTCGTGTGGGGTCGGTCCGACTTAACCTTCGGGTCTGCGGCTCACTGAGCCTCGGATCAAGAGCTTGGTTTCAAAGCGAATTTGTTGAGGTGGGCTGCTTTGTCCCGTAAGTTTTTCGAACAGGAGCCGCGCTGCCGCAAGCCCGATTTCCGATACAGGCTGCGCTACAACTGTAATTTGAGGATCGGTAAACGTCGCTAGATTGAAGTCATCGAAGCCGACGAGCGATACGTCGTGCGGGATTGAAATGCCCATCGCGCGAAAGGCCAACAGAGCTCCTTGCGTCATCAGGCTGTCGACGGTGAACAGAGCCGTGGGTGGAGTTTTCTGACTGAACAAACGAATTGTTGCATCGATCGCGTGTTCCACGGTTGATTGAGACACGGAAATCATCCGGTCATCGGGAGTAATGCCACCAGCCGTGAGCGCACTTTGATAACCGCTCAAGCGCTCGCGTGACGTGAAGATGCGCGTGTCATCCTGCAAAAGGCCGATGCGGCGATGGCCCATCGCGATCAGATATTCTATGGCCTTGCGTGCACCGCCCTCGTTGTCGACCACAACACTGTCGCATTCGATACCCTTCACGACACGGTCGATCAGGACCAACGGCACGTTTTCCTCTATCAGGCGCTCTAGATGGAAGTTGTTCTCGTCAGACGTCGGCGCCACGATGAACCCTCGAATACTGAGAGATTGGAGGCTTGCCAGCAACGAAACCTCTTGTTCCAGTTCTTCTTCACTGCTGCCGATGATGAGATTGTACCGGTACTTCCGCGCCAGCACCTCGATATCATGCGCGATCCGGGCGAAGAACGGATTCTGTATGTCACCGAGAATGCAGCCAATAATCGGCAACTGACCATTGCGCAGGGCTTGTGCCAGGCGGTTGCCCCTGTAGCCGAGTTTTTCCGCAGCTTCATGAACTTTTCGAGCTGTTTCATCGCCAACGTAACCATAGCTGTTGAGAGCGCGAGCAGCCGTTGCACGCGAGACGTTTGCGTAAGCCGCCACATCCTTCAATGTCGCCGGTTTCTGAGCCATTTCACCCTTCTCGAAAGCAAGTACATTCCACCGCTCTCGCTCCTTGTATCCCTGGCTTGCCGGTTAGCATAGGCCGGGCGTTATGGGAACTCGGCTCCGAAGGTGAAACGATGTTCCCGCTTACAAGAACGTCGGAAATCTCACTTTTTGAAATGTCTCCTTACCGCGATGACGTATAACGCCTTCGCTTCTTTGCATTACTCTGCGTTGCGGCTGGACGTACGTTCAGAACCGCGTTGGTCTGAAAGGCTCCAGAAGGGGGTTTGTTTGCCCCGTCGCAATTTCACCCGCCATAAGTTCTCCGGCAATTAGCCCGAGGGTTGCACCACTATGGCTGAAGGCGAGGTAACAGCCCTCCACATCCTTCACAGGACCGAATACGGGCTCGCCGTCTCCTGGAATTGGCTTGGGGCCAATACCGTAGCTCGCAACAGCAAGTTTTGGATTGCCCGCCAGAACGTTCGAAGCCTCATCGAGAAGTCCCAGCATCGTTGATTGGTCCACGTGATAGGTGCCATCCGGGCGCGTCACGACCTCTTCCTCGGACCAGGCGGAATCAAGGGCGAAGCCGCCCGACGGCATCGGCCGGATGGCGACGCGCGGCGTGTTCAAAACTGCGCGTAGAGGATGAACAATCGGCTCTGTACGCACGAGAAGCGCAATCGGCGTCGCATCGGGAATTGTCCTGCCGATCTCCATGGCCATGGAAGGAACTGCCGGCCCGGTTGCAAGCAACATTGCGTCCGCGCCAATCTCTCTGCCGTCTTCCAGCATAACCACGCCGGCCCGCCCGCCAAGGGTCAACAGCTTGGCGCGGCCTCCATCTGTTATCACCTCGCCGCCAAGTGTCTGAAATTCGCTCATCAGAAAGGCAATCAGCGAGGGAAGATCTACCCATCCTTCACCGGGATTGAAGATAGCCCCTTGGGCAGGGACAGACCGCGCATCTACGCCGGGCGTTACCGACGCTATCTCATCGGCAGACAGCAAGCGGGCGTCGTAGCCTATCGATCGCTCATAGACTAAAACGTCGGCAATTTCGTTCTTGGCGTCGTCGGCATCCCACGTCAATCCACCATCGAAACGCAGCCAGCCGGCGCCCGGATGCGTCGCTGCCAGGGTGCGATAGCGATCGATCCCGGCGAGGCGCAGGTAGTGGTAAGCGGCAGAACGCTGACGCGCGGAGTTGAGCCAGGCGAGCGAGCGTCCCGATGCGCCCCGCGCAAGCGGCCCATCATTGACGAGAATGGTCCGAACACCATGCCGTGCCAGATGCAAAGCAGCAGATGCACCGAAGATACCGCCGCCGACCACGACGACTTTCGAGACTACGGGAGCGGATAAATTCATGACGTTACTTTCATATTGATGAGCCGGTTTTTGCCTATTCCCGCAGTGCTGGTTGTTACAGCACTTCAGCCAGGAACTGCTTCAGGCGGGGACTTTTTGGATTGTCGAAGATTTCAGATGGTGGGCCTGTTTCGATCACGCGGCCTTCATCCATGAAGATGACCTGGTCGGCGACCTTCCGGGCAAAACCCATCTCGTGGGTGACGACGACCATCGTCATGCCACGCCGACCAAGATCTGCCATAAGGTCGAGCACGCCTTTCACCAATTCCGGATCGAGCGCGCTCGTCACCTCATCAAACAGGATGACCTCCGGCTCCATGGCCAGGGCACGCGCAATAGCCACGCGTTGTTGCTGGCCACCGGAGAGCCGTCCTGGCCGGTGATCCTTGCGTGAGGCCAGACCGACATCGGAGAGGCTGGCTTCAGCGATCCGTTTTGCCTGACGCTTGGGCAGGCGCTTGATCTTGAAGAGTGCGAGCATGACGTTTTCCAACGCCGTATGGTCCGGAAAAAGGTTGAAATGCTGGAATACCATGCCAACCCGCCGGCGGAGCGTTTCAGGTTTCATCGTCAGGATTGTCGTTCCGTCGAGGAGAATATTTCCGGCCTTCGGTTCGACGAGCCGGTTCAGGCAGCGCAGCAGCGTCGACTTGCCAGAGCCCGAGGGACCGATAACGCAGGTTACCGAACCGGCTTTCACCGCAAGGCTCACCTGGTTGAGAACGTTAAGGTCGCCATATGCCATGTCGAGTTCGCTGACAGCGAGGCTGCCGCCTGTGAACCGCGGTTTTGCCGGGTCGATCGTTGCCCTGTCAGGCTCGGCGCCGACGGGTGCCTGGTGGTTGACGGCGTCGTCCAGTTCATCGACTTCGACAAGTCCGCTGGTGAGCGCACCGGACGTGTGTTTCCCTGTCCTTAGACTGTTGTCGATAAAGTTGACGAGGTGGGTGAGCGGAACAGTGATGATCAGATAGAACACCCCGGCAAGCAACAGCGGCGACAAATTGCCCGTGACAACCGCTTGATCCTGGCCGACACGGAAAATCTCACGCTCCGCCGCCAGCAGTCCAAGGAAGTAGACTAGGCTGGAGTCTTTCACATTACCGATGAACTGATTGACAAGTGCTGGCAATACGCGCCGGACCCCTTGCGGGACGACGATGAGGCGCATGCCTTGCCCATAGCTCATGCTCAAGGCGCGGCATGCTTCCATCTGGCCGCGCTCGACGCTTTGAATTCCCGCGCGGAATATCTCGCCGATATAGGCACCGGCGATCAGGCTCAGCGCCAGAATGCCGAGCGGATAGGGAGATGGGCCGAAGAACTCTCTTCCAATGCGAGCAAAACCTTGGCCAATGAGCAGGATTGTTACAATGGCCGGCAGGCCGCGGAAGATATCCGTGTAGATACGGGCCGGCATTCTCAGCCAGAGCGATTGCGAGATACCCATGACGGCAAGAACCATCCCGATGATTACGCCGAGTACCGTCGATGCTGCGGCGAGGATCAACGTGTTCTTTAACCCGACGGTAATCATAGTCGGCAGGACCGCTGCCATAGCCTCCCAATCGAGGAAACTGCGACGCAGGTTTTCCATCCAGTCCATACTGTTCCCCTTATCGTTAGGTCAGCCCGTAAGCGGGGCTGCAGCCGGCGTCAGGTATTATTGCTTTTTCGGAAGGTACTGATCCGGCATGGGCGAACCCGGAAACCATTTCTCATAGAGCGTCTTCCAGGTGCCGTCCTCCATGACAGCATGCAGTGCCGTGTTGAGCGCCTCGCGTAAGCCATCATTGCCTTTGCGCACGACGAATCCTGCCGGTGCATCAAATGAGGGAATATTCGCGGCGATCTTCAGCTCGGGATAACGTTCACTGTATTGCTTGGCGGCCTCGTAATCGAGGAAGTGGGCATCAACCGTTCCGTTGTTCAGGGCTGAGATAGCAGAATTATTATCCGGGAATTTGACCAGATCGGTGCCCGCGAAGTTTTTTCCGGCATAGATTTCCTGGAGTGTCCCCTGCACGACGCCAAGGCGCTTGCCTTTCAAGCCTTCGGCGGACGTGATCGCCTTATCCGAGGTCAGGACAGAAAGGTAGCCGGCAAGATAGCCGTCGGAAAAATCTACTGTCTTCTTACGTGCTTCCGTGGTTCCAATTGCCGCCACAGCGACGTCAAACCGCTGGTTGGCGACCGATGGCATCAGGGCTGAAAATTCCTGGCCGGTGAAGATGACCTGGCCCTTCTGAAAACCAAGACGGCTCGCGACGTTAAGAAAGAGCTCGATATCGAAACCGGTAAACTCGCCCTCCGCGGTGGTGAATGTATAAGGTTTGGCATCGCCCATTGTGCCGACGCTGATCACCTTCGGATCGATGAGACCATAGGGATTGTCACCGGCGGCCTGGGTCTGCGCGACGGAGAAAAAGCCGGCCAGTATCAAACTCAATGCAACTGCGGCCCGTCTGGCCGCAGGTGCGAACATTTTGGTTCCGTGAATGCTTATCATCTGTTGTTCTCCTCTGACGTTGTATTTCTTGTCTGAGCCTGCCGAGATCCGCAGCTGTAAAGGTCAGGAAACTCGGAATTTCGACATCATCAGACAGATTTTTCTTTATAGAGACCGGTCTCTTATTGATTGAGACCGGTCTCAATGATAATTGATATATTCACATTGACCTCCCGTCAACAACTCTAGTAGTCGTTCAGCACATGAATAGTTCGAACCCCAGGATCCACTCGGTCACGGTCGCCGATGTCGCGCGAGAGGCAGGTGTCTCGAAGGCTACGGCGGCGCGCGTATTGGGAAATTATGGGGTCGTCAGCGAGAAGATAAGAGGCGATGTATTGGCGGCTGCCAAACAGCTCGATTATCGCCCCAATGAACTCGCCCGGAGCATGACGACAGGAAGATCCGGTATCATTGGCGTCGTGGTCGGTGACATCGAGAATTCCTTCTTCGGCTATGCTGTGCGTGGGATCAGCGACACGGCCCGTTCTGCCGGCTTCAATGTAATCCTGGCAAATTCCAGCGAGCAGATCGAGATGGAGAAGGCGGCGGTCCGGGTGTTGATCGGCAAGCGTGTCGACGGCCTGATCGTTACCCCGTCGGAATCGCGCGACATTTCACACCTGCGCGAAATACATCGTTCCGGCCGACCCCTGGTGCTCCTTGACCGGGCGCTTCCTGATTTCGACGTCGATACTGTAACCGTGGACGATAGCAAGGCAGCCCAGCGCGCCACTGAAATCTTGACTGCCTGCGGCCATCGAAGGATCGCCTATATCACCGCTGTCGATTTCGCAGGGCATGAATATAAGGATTTGGGGCAGATCTATACCTCTTCCGTGCGCGAACGCATCGAGGGCTTCATGACGGCATGCGACATCGCCGGCCTGCTGCCATCGGACCGGCTGATTATGCTGGGTGCGACCACTCCGCAGGCGACGGCCGACATCACCGACAAGCTGTTGTCGCGCTCAAACCCGCCGACGGCTATCATCGCGTCGGACAGCGTGATCGCTCTTGAGATTTTCAAGGTCGTGCGGCAGCGAGGCCTGCGCATTCCTGAAGACCTGTCGCTCATAACATTTCATGATGCCGACTGGACAACCGTTACCAGCCCCCCCATTACTGTCGTCGACCAGCCGGCCTATATTCTTGGCCAGACAGTGGCCGAGCTCCTCATACGGAGGCTCAAGGGTGAAGCCAGACCGCCTGCGCGGATCATCGTTCCCACTTCGATCATCGAGCGGGGTTCCGTTGCGCCGCCGTTGGACCAGGACAAACCTCGTACTCGGTCATGAGAACCCGTCAGCGGCGAGGTGACAGCGGTGTATCTGCATACGCAAACTCCTGGACCCTGGAACAATGCTCCGCGTCCCCGTTTTCAGTGCGAGAGATCTAGCCATGCGCGCCGATGCCGGCGATTCGGCACTATCTCGGAAGAAACCTTTTGCTATTGATCGCCAGCACCCGACCGGGTCCGTGTACTGCTGCAAAGAGAAGGCCAGCGGTGAACGTAAAATGGTCGACGAAGAAACCGAATTCAGACTGGTTCCCTTTCCAGTGCGAAGGACCGTGGAACGCAAATGCGAGGAACACGACATAAGCAGCAGCCATAAGCGCAGCTTCAGAGAAGTAGGCGCCGGTGAAGAAACATGCAACAAGCCCTAGCTCAAGCAATGCGGCAAGCCATGCCAGAAGCTTGGGCAAAGGGAAACCCGCGGCAGCGATGTAATCTGCCGTTGCCGCAATATCTATGAACTTGAAACTTGCAGCCATTATGAAAACGAGCGCGAAAATTAGTCGCGCTGTCAGAACCGCCGCCGTTGTCCATCCCGCCTTATTTGATCCTGTCACCATCGCCATAACGTCCATCCCTATCACCTGATCTAACTAGCCGAAAGTAGTTGGCTCGCTGCAAGGACGAACAAGGGGGACCTTTCCCGACACGACCACTTACAATAGTGCCTATAAAGCTCGAACTCCGCGGGATCCAACCGCAATTCTTCGCTGCGCGGCAGCAATGCGCGGCGATTCATCTGCGTTTCGCGCAAGATATCGTGCGATTTATAGGTGTAGCTGGAGTGGGTGCGAGGATGAAGCGCGATTTGCACCAGATAACGTGGCTTGTCAGATCCATCTGTCCGGAGTTCGACGTCGTGGTTGCGAATGGGTCGGATAGCCGTGCCCTTAGAAAATTTTTGTGACAGACCCCGCCAAACTTGGGTACCCTCGTCTCTTTCAGACTTTATTTTTTATCGTGTATGTGCCCGAAGAAGCGCGCATCCTGTTGCTGACGCAAACTAAGAAGGAGTGAGGCGTCTAGTTCCACATCTGCGAGCCGGATCGGGTCGCCCGCCTTCACCGGGCGGATCAATCTTCGGTTCGCCACCAGGTAGAAAGGAGCTGGTTGCTCCGCCGCGAGCGGTCCTGCAGGAAGGAGGACCGCCGAAACCTGTTCGATAGCGTGGTGGTGGCCCGTCGCAGCCAAAATCTTGCCGGTGCCAAGGTCGACTTCCGCGATCGCGGCAATATCGAAACGCGGTTGCGGATGCCGTGATCCGCTGGAACGAAGCCGTAGTCCTGCGTCGAGGACGCTGGTGGCCGCCTCAAGCCCGAGAAGGTGGCGCGGGAGATAGACCATCGCCGTCGCTCCGCTGCGGCTTAGAACATGGCCTTTTTCCGCAAGAAGGCTCCAACTCGCTGCATCTCGGCACCGAACCACGACGAAGACGCCGCCGGCAAAGCTGACTTCGCCAGGAAGGCGCAGGCAATGGAAGACATCCATTCGGCGTTCGCCCTCCAAGAGCCCGCCATCTGTCTGGGTGGAGAAGAACGTTGGCACCTCCGAAATCCGGGCTATAGGACAGTGAAGGCCTGGACAGTCAGGGGCAAGATCGATCGAATGGGAGACAACGGCGAGTTCGCACAGATCTGGAACCGCGCGTTGGGGCAATGCAGCAGCCGATCGTGACCGTGCGGCGACAATTTCGTTGACGTCACGTTGGCCAAGTTCAAGATGGTCGGCAAAGCCGGGAGCATCGACAACAACGCCATTGCTCGTAAGCGTTCCCGTCAGGGGGTCGAAGACGAAATCATACTCGCTGGACTTTCCGGCACAGACAATTTCGAAACCAAGAACCTCCGCCCATGTGACGAGGCCGATCAAGAGGCTGGGCTGATCGCCATCGACCGGAGTGACCACCGTCCCCCTTTGCGATGCCATTTGAGCAAGTCCGGGCCCGATGACGCTGTCAACCTCTTTGGATACAAGCGCGACATGTTTGCCTGCACTGATCGCAAGCTCGGCGTGACGTGCACCGGCCTCCGCGTGCCCAGTCGCTTCTACCAACACATCAAATGGCAAATCGACGACATGTGCGACGTCCCCGGCAGCAATGTACTGGCCATTCTCCCATGCCCGCTGGGCCTCCTCCTTGCTGCGGCACTCAGCGACCGCCTCGAAGCCGGCGGACTTCATGGCCGCGGCGGCCGTAGCGCTATCGACATCGACGGCGATGCGCAAATCGAGGAGAGCAATGTGTCTGGACTGGGCCATGAAGCTCCGGCCAAACCCGCCGGTGCCCACAATGCACACGCCGATTGGCCGCGGCGCATGGCCGAAATAATCATGATAATTCACGTTGTTGATCCTTTCGGTACGGGGCTTAAACCTTCGCCGAATGTCTCGCGGCACGGCGCCGGAGATTGTGGACGCCAACTGCGTTTGCAAATACCGGCCAGAGAAGCATCAGCAGTCCCAGCACCATGATTCCAGTGACCAGCGGGTTCGACCAGAAGATCGACAGCGAGCCATTGGACATCAGCATGGATTGACGGAAAGCATCTTCAGCCTTGTCGCCAAGGACCATGGCGAGAACGAGTGGAGCGATCGGGTAGTCCAGTTTCTTGAACAGATAGCCGAGTATGCCGAAGCCGAGGACCAGCCACATATCGAAAGTCGAATTAGCTATTTGATAAGCACCTGAAAAGATAATGGCCACGATCACCGGTCCGACGATCGAGAAGGGTACCCGCAGAATGGACGCATAGATAGGAACCGTGGCAAGTACCAGCACAACGGCGACGACGTTGCCAAGATACATTGAAGCGATGAGCCCCCACACGAAATCCGGTCGGTCGATAAAGAGCATAGGGCCGGGTGTCAGCCCCCATATCATCAGCCCTCCCATCATCACCGCCGCCGTTGCAGAGCCGGGCACGCCAAGGGCAAGCATGGGCAGCAGCGCCGCTGTACCTGCCGAGTGGTCAGCCGTCTCCGGAGAGACGATGCCGCGAGGGTCGCCCTTGCCAAATTGGGACTTGTCCCTGGCAAACCGTCTTGCCAGGCCATAGCTCATGAACGAGGCCGCCGTCGGGCCGGCCGGCGTGATCCCCATCCAGATGCCGATTACCGTTGAACGCAGGATCGACCAGCTGTAACGGGGCATCTCCTTTAGCGCATTGAGGACATCGACGATCCTGACCCGCGCCTTGATGCCGTCGAACCGCAAGCCTTCTTCTGTGGTGAGCAGCAACTCGCCAATACCGAAAAGTCCCATGACTGCCACGAGGAACGAGACCCCCTTGATCAGATCCGGAATACCGAATGTCAGGCGCAATCCGCCGGAAATCGTATCCATGCCGACGGTGGCAAAGGCGAAGCCCAGCATCATCGTGACAAGGGTCTTGGCCGGTGCATTTCCGCTCATTCCTATGAAGCTGGCGAATGCCAGAAAATAAACGGCGAAAAATTCGGGCGAGGAGAACTGCAACGCAAAACCGGCAACCCAGGTGGAAAGCAGGGTGATCATGATCACACCGGCCAATGCCCCGATACCGGCTGACATGAACGCAAGCGTAAGCGCGCGTGTCGCCTGGCCGTTCTTCGCCATAGGATAGCCGTCAAAGGTCGTCGCCACAGATGAAGGTTCCCCAGGGATATTGAAGAGGATCGAGGTCGTCGAGCCACCAAACAGGGCGCCCCAATACATGCAGGAAAGGAGGATTATGGCCGAGATCGGATCCATCGTGAACGTCAGCGGCAGGAGCAGCGAGACGCCGTTCGGCGCACCGAGACCTGGCAGCACACCGACGAGGATCCCGAGCATGACGCCGATTATCATGATAAGAATGTGGTGACCCGTGATGATGGTCGAAAACCCATCCATCAGATAGCTGAAATTTCCCATCGGCATCTCCCAAGTGTCCCGGCAATTGCAGGATCAGTAAATTCCGAGCCAACCTTCGATCGGCCCCTTGAGCAGCGGCACCTGAAAGCCGACCTCAAAAACGAGATAGAAAAGTGCGGAGACGGCGAGCGCGGCGCAGGCTGACACCCACCACCGGTAACCTCCCTGCCATTTCATGGAGCCGAGGATATAGAGCGCCGTGCCTACATAGAGACCAAGGAGAAGCGATATGACGATGAAGGCAACGATGGGCAGAAAAAAACCAAGGACGGGTTTGGCCCGTTCGATATCAAGGAAAATCTCGCCTTCGTGGTTGTAGAAGAAGAGGGTGCGCAAGAGCGTAACGGCACTTCCCAGGATTACCAGGCTACCGACAATGAAGGGGAAATAACCCGGCTCGGGCCCGGTCTCATTCCAACCGACTCCACTTCGCCACGACTCAATGCAGATGGCGATGCCGACCCCTCCGGTCAGGAGCGTTGTTACGATTTCCATCGTCTTGCGGGATACATATCCCTTTTGCAACTCGGCCATGCTCTCCTCCATCCGCAGTCAAACGCGAGGCGCCCACCGCGAGCGCCTCGCGATCAGATCACTCGACCAGCCAGCCTTCGCGCTTGAGAACCTTGACCACATTTTCGCGATCACTGGTTTGATAGGTGGTAAAGTCGCCACCAGCGAGGAACTGCGACGTTTGCGAAGTCTTGGCCACATAGTCGGCCCATTCCGATGTCTCGGAGACCTTCTTCAAAACGTCGCGATAGAATTTCACGGCATCCTCATCGACCCCGGCGGGCAACCAGACCGTGCGTGGCATGCGATAGCTGTCAATCGCCAAACCGGCCTCGGCGCATGTCGGTATGTCGCTCCAGCCCTTGCCGTCATGCACAGGCTCGCTTTTGGGAAAACGGTCGGGCCGGAAGACACATAGTGGCTTCACCATTCCCGCCTGCCATTGGCCGCGGTTCTCATTGGGATTGTTTACATTTGCATCGATGTGGCCGCCAGCCAGCTGCACCGCGGCCTCGCCGCCGCTCTTGAACGGAATGTACCGGAACTCGGCCCCTGTCGTCTCGGCTATTGTCGAGACGAGAATCTGGTCCGTGTCCTTGGACTGGCTACCGCCGAACTGGATCGCTTTCGGCTCGGCCTTTGCTGCAGTTACAAAGGTCTTGATGTCATTGACTTCGGATTTGCCATTCACCCAGACCAGGAATTCATCGAGCGCGAGTGCAGCGACCGGCGTCAGGTCTTCAGGCTTGTAGGGAACAGCCGCAACACTTGGCAGCAGATATTCGTTGTTCGTACCGAATGTCAGTTTGTAAGGATCGCCCTTGTAACCGGCGGCGTAGACGAAACCCTCGGCGCCACTACCGCCGCCCTTGTTGGTCACAACGACCGGCGCATCCATCAACTTATGCTTGGCGATGATGGATTGCACCGTTCGCGCGAAGTTATCCGTGCCGCCACCTGGACCAGAGGTGACAACGAACTCGACTGGTTTTGTCGGTTCGAAGGCCACTGCCGGGGTGATGGCCGTCATTGCGAGCAGCATCCCTGCGATTTGTTTCAGCATATTGAATCCTCCCTGTTGCTATACCGCCCGCCGCATGCTCCAACCCCGACGGCACGGTCCTGTCCTCGTTAACTCCTGTTGCGCGCCGCTTCTCTCGAGACGATTTGCTGCCTGGCCATTTTCGCCGCCAACAGCCCAGCCTCGCGCGACGCGCCGACGTCCGCGATGCCGCGCCCGGCAATGTCGTAGGCTGTGCCGTGTGCCGGCGTACAGAGCGGGAATGGCAACCCACCCATCATCGTGACTCCCTTGTCAAAGCCCATCATCTTCATCGCGATCTGGCCCTGGTCGTGGTACATGGTTAAAACTGCGTGGAAGCCTTCCTTCAATGCCCGCAGGAATACCGTGTCTGCGGGAAATGGCCCATCCACGGCATAGCCCGCAGCCTTCGCACGGGCGACGGCAGGCTCGATGACTTCGATTTCCTCCATCCCGAAACTGCCGCCATCGCCAGCGTGCGGATTGAGCCCTGCGACTGCGATTTTGGGATTGTCGATGCCAGCGAGGCGCAGACAGGCAGCGGTCAGCTCGACCTCCGCCAGGATGGCGTCGATGCTGATGTGGGCGGAAACGGCAGAAAGCGGGATATGCGAGGTTACACGCGCATTCCAGACGTGTTCGAGAACGTTGAACTCGCGCATCTTGCCGTTGAAGGACAGAACATCGGAGACAAATCGAATCTCGTCATCGTAGCCGGGATAGGCGTAACGCATCGCTTTCTTGTTGAAAGGTGTGAAGCAGATTCCATCAACGCTCCCCTTGTCGGCCAGATGGAGAGCGAAGCGAAAATTTTCGGTCGCAAACGTACCACCTGCAAGCGTTGCCTCGCCTCGCACCACATCCTTGGAATCGAGGTTGCAAAGATCCACAAAGACTGGCCGCTCCGAAAGTTCCGTCGAAAAGTCGCTCGCCGACCGATAGTCGAGATCGAGTTCGATGTTTGCGGTTCCTGCACCCTCCTCCAGGATGCGGCGATCGCCGATGACGATGAAATGAGCAGCATTTTGGAGTTCAGGCAGGGCAAGCATTCGTGCGGTGAGTTCCGGACTAATTCCGGCCGGATCGCCCATGGCAAGCGCCAGAACGGGCCGCACCACTTCCGCAGTGGCTGCTGGTTTGGCATTCGCCATAGAAAACTCCTCCTCTCCGATGAAGCTTAAAGGACTACAAACAAATTTTCCTGTATGCAAGCATTTTGTATACAGTATAAAAAATAACGTATGAAGGCGGTATCATTTTTGTTCTACCAATGCGAAAATGACCGGAGGAACCGACTCGCCAGTTGGGCAGCGGAACGAGGGGAAAAACACCATGGCATCTGAAATGGTCGAGGCTAACGGACGACGGACAGTTGCCACTATCTCGCGTCAGTCGCTCCATGGAGAAATCGTCACGCGTTTGCGGGACATGATCATCGAAGGAGATCTGCAGCCGGGCGAGCGCATTTACGAAACCCAGCTCGGAGAGGAACTGGGCGTATCGCGCACGCCGCTGCGCGAAGCCCTGAAATTCCTGGCCAGCGAAGGGTTGGTTGAGCTCGTGCCAAGCCGGGGGGCCGTGGTCAAGCGTTTCTCCGCCAAGGATGTGGAGGATATGCTCATTGTCCTGCGGTCATTGGAAATGCTCGCCGGACGTATCGCATGCGCGGTGGCGAGCGACGAAGGCATCGCGCGGTTGCGTTCACTTCATGATGCAATGGTAAAACACTATAAGGCTGCTGAACGGCTCGAATATTACAAGGTGAATCAACAGATCCATACGGGGATTGTAGCCCTGGCAAACAATGCCCCCCTGGCCGAAGTGCACGGATTGCTACAATCGCGTGTGAAGCGCATCCGCTTCATCGGACACGAGGGAGCTGAACGATGGGCAGGAGCAGTGGCCGAGCATGAGGGGATCATTGCAGCGCTCGAAGCACGCGACGCCGAGACTTTAGCTCGCGAGCTAGACACTCACCTCGCCAATGGCTGGGAGCGGGTGAAGTCCGTCGTGTGATTTACGAGATTTTCTTTCTGGCTGTCATACGCATCTGCCGCCACGAAGTATGAATTCGCATAGTTCGGAACCCCGGTGTTTGCCGGAATATGCGCTCGCTGACATCCCCCTCGCTCATACCCGGCTTGAGAGCCCGAACAACGGTATCCAGGGAAAAATCGCGATTGCAGTTGACCCGTCGGCTGACACTGCGCGTGCACGCTCATAAACGCTCCAACTCACTTTAAAGGTTCAACCATGATTTATGAGATCGCTGTGCTGCCCGTTTACAAGGAGCATCTGAAACGTTCAGACAAGCATTCGCCGAAGTCGCTCCGCTACCTACCCGCGCAGAAGGTTACCCCGGTCACTGGCGCAAGAGATCGAAATGCCCGAACTATTCCACCTGATTGCGCGAGGGCGCTCAATCGAGGATCACACGTTGGGCTTCGAAGCGAGTGAAGACCATCGGATGTTCATGATGGGCTTACAGGAATATTTTTCGGAAGAACCGCATGTCTATCATCTCGAAGGCGGAGCTTTTGCCGCAAGCGACCATGATGATCTGAATAGTGCCGTTAGTATGGACAACGCCGGTACGCCTAGGAATTTGCGGCTTTAAAAGTATTGGGTGGTTGTTAGCTCGTTTTTACTGCCACTCATTTCCGGCACGCAAATCCCGCTGTCAGTCGGTGAAGGAAAGACTTCATATGCAGATTGGGACTTCAAAGAGATTTACCCGGGTGACTCGCGTGTCGCAATGAACTCACAACAGCGATATTTAGTTACTCACTGACGCAGCTGCTGAACAAACAAAACATACCCTTAACCGCCAGGAAATTTGGCGGAGGCCGCGCTACCCGCTTAAATCACATAGTTATCCCATTGAGATACCTCATATTTCTGCCGCAAACATTAAGAACTTGCAATTGCTCATCACTAAAAACTTGTGATTTCACGGCATCATTGACTTGTGATAGATCATCATTATATACTTGTAATTGCACAACACCAAAAACTTGCAAAGGCAGGTGATGGCCAAGCCCCATGAAAAACTCGCTGAATCCCTAGCCATCCTCAAAAAGCTGCAGGAAGGCGAGCGGCGCATATTCAAGTCGGACGAACTATCCCGCGTTCACCGAGAGCGACTGCTGCAGAATGGCTTTCTGCGCGATGTGATTAGAGGCTGGGTCATGTCGACCGGCCCCCAGGCGCAGCAACAGGACACCACCCCCTGGTACGCAAGCTTCTGGGAATTCTGTTCTCTGTACTGCAATGAGCGGTTCGGCAAGGACTGGTTCTTGTCACCAGAGCAGTCGCTTTTGCTGCATGCGGAAGCGCCCACCATTCCGCCGCAGGTGGTGGTTAACACACCCAAGGGCAAGAACAACAAAATCAACCTGTTGTTTGGCACTTCCATCTATGACCTCCAAGTCAAGGAAATGCCAGAACAGCTGACGGAAAAGAACCGTCAGCGCATATTCACGGTTGAGGCCGCGCTTATTCGTGTACCGGAAGCATTTTTCCAGCGCGCGCCGATCGAGATACAGGTCGCAATGGCGTCCGTGCGCGACGTCTCAACTGTTCTGGCCTTATTGCTTGATGGCGGCCATTCCTCCGTGGCGGGACGACTTGCCGGCGCTTTCCGCCGCGTAGGGCGCGACGCCTTCGCGGATGAAATCGTGGTGGCCTTTAAAGCGGCCGGGTATGACGTGCGCGAGTCCGATCCGTTCGCGGGTCAAGCTGGTGTGACCGTTATCCCGGCGGGGGTACCGCCGCTGGTCGCCCGCCTGCGCGCGATCTGGGAATCACAGCGCGAAGCCGTCATTGAAATATTCCCAAAGGCGACTGGCCTGCCGGTCGACAAGGACGCCTATATGAAGTTCCTCGAGGATATCTACGAGAGCGACGCCTATCATTCGCTGTCGATCGAAGGGTACAGCGTCACACCCGAGCTCATCGACCGTGTGAGAGAGGGAAGCTGGAACCCGGAGATCGATGAAGACGACCGCAAGAACCGGGATGCGCTTGCCGCGCGCGGTTACTACCTCGCCTTTCAGAAGGTCAAAGAGTCGGTCGCCGCTATCATAAACGGCAAGCCGGCAGGAGCGTTGACGCGGGAAACACATCGAGAATGGTACCGGGAACTGTTCGCGCCCTCCGTGACCGCTGGTATACTCAGGGCGAGTGCGCTTGCCGGATATCGCAATCAACCTGTGTACCTGCGGGGCTCGCAACATGTACCGCCGCGAGCAGAGGCGGTGGCCGATGGGATGATCGCGCTATTCGATTTACTGGAGGCGGAGAAAGAAGCATCCGTGCGCGCCGTGCTCGGACACTGGCTCTTGGGCTATGTGCATCCCTATCCGGACGGCAATGGCCGGATAGCGCGGTTTCTCATGAATGCCATGCTGGCCTCCGGCGGTTATCCCTGGACAGTCGTCAGGGTGGAAGACCGCAGGGCCTATCTGGCAGGGCTGGAGGAAGCGAGCGGCAATATGAATGTGAAGCCGTTTGCCGCGTTCCTGGCAGAGCAGGTGAAGTGGTCGTTTGAACAAACAAGTAGCGGCGTACGGTAACGGTGTTGCGTAGGGCTAGGCATGTGCCCATCCAAGCCGGCCATGCCTGAACCAGAAATGCGAAGCGCAAATCCTCGTTCCGCTAACGCTTTGACCGTGGTGCTGACGTCGATCGCGTCGACAGCTCGGCCTGAGCGCTTCCGACACTTGGAAATGTATCGCACTGCAACTGCGAGTTCCTCAACTATATAAACGATTGATCCGTCTCGGATCCAAGTTTTGTTCAATCAGGAACTGGGCGAGAAACCGTTCCTTTGAAAATGCCGATAAGAGCGATTTTCGAGCGCTTTCGATTGTAGCCTGGATGTCTACAATCCATATCAAGTTGCGAATTCATAACGATACGAAAAGGAAACGAATGGCCATGCTATTGCGGGAGCGTTGTCATCGCCGACGCGCCAAAATCAGATGCCAGCCGTGACTTGAAAGAATAACGGGTTTAGGCGGCCGAGTGCTGATAATCCGATATCGGAGCGGGTGAGTTCAAACACTCGGGAAAGTTTCGTCGTCACCCAGCGCTCAGGTGCCGGTAACGCGCCAGATGACGTCGCCCACATCGTCTGCCATCAACACAGCGCCGTCAGCCGCCAGCGCCACTCCAACCGGGCGGCCATAAGAATAGTTCTCGTCCGGCGACAGGAAATCGGTGAGAATTTCACGCGGCATTCCCACAGGCTTGCCCTTCTCAAAGGCGACGAATGCCAGCTTGTAGCCTGAGAGCTTGGAGCGATTCCACGACCCGTGCTGGCCGATGGCCATGCCAGACGGAAAGCCCGGCAGTGTGCCCTCGGGCAGCCAGCAAAGACCCAGCGAGGCCGTATGCCCGCCCAGCGCATAGTCGGGTCGCAGGGCCGAGGCCACTTTGGTATGGTCCTGCGGCACCCGATCGTCCACCACCCGGTTCCAATAGCAATAGGGCCAACCGTAAAACCCACCATCGCTGACCGATGTCAGATAGTCAGGTGGCGTCTCATCGCCCAGCCCGTCGCGCTCATTGACTACTGTCCAAAGCATCCCTTCCTCAGGCTCCCAGACCATGCCCACGGGATTGCGCAGGCCACCGGCAAAAATGCGCGACCGCCCCGATTTGAGGTCATATTCGTGAATGCAGGCGCGGTTTTCTTCGGCCGCCATGCCCGCGTCACCGATATTGGTGAGCGACCCCACGGTCACGTAAAGCTTGGTACCGTCCTTGCTGACAATCAGATTACGCGTCCAATGCCCGCCGGGCACCAGATCCATTAGCTTTCTGAACGGTTTGGAGATACTGGTCGCGCCCGCCTCGTAGGGGTAGGCCAGAAGCGCATCGCTGGCTCCGACATAAAGCGTCTCCCCGACAAGCGCGATGCCGAAGGGCTGTCGCACATTCTCGATATAGGCGTGACTTTCCTCGGCCACCCCGTCGCCGTCAGCATCGCGCAGTAGCGTCACGCGGTTGGGGCTGTCGCCGGAAGCACGCGCCCGCTGCATCGTGGCCGACATGGCATGGTCGAACAAGGTGCGTGGATTCCCCGTTTCGCCCATCGATTCAGCCACCAGCACATCGCCATTGGGCAGCACATGTATATTACGAGGATGCACCAGCCCCCGCGCAAAGGCATTGACCTTTAGCCCGGAGGCGGCCGTCGGCTTGTGCTCACCCTCCCAGCCCTTGGCCGTCGGCATCTTCAACGTTGGTATCTTGCCTTGCGGTTTGGCCTCCGGAATGACCGGCGTTGTGCCATAGACAGGCGCTCGCGTGCCATCACCCGAATGACGAATAGCCGCGACGCCTTTGCTGACAAAGGCAATAAACCGGGCGAATGGGGAAGACTCGGCCATGGGTCGTCTCTGGCAATGAGGGAAATAAGGGGAACCCGAACGCTAAAGCCTTTACGCGACCAGCACTAGAGGGAGCCGAAAAAATAACAAGGTGAGGAAGAGGCTATGGGAGGAATCGGCAAGGGGCCGACAGCAGACCCATCGCTTCGGCAGGAAAGGGGCTCGCCGCAAATTCTTATCAAAGTCTGATTTGAGGTCGCTGCTGAACGGAAGCTATTCCCTCAATGCGCCCTGTAGCAGACGGACTGCTTGCGACCCCATCTCGGTCAATGATGGCACTAGTTCAGTTGCCACGATGACGCGTAGACGATGCACATCCAAGGCTCATTGGAAATCTCGCGTCAAATGCCCT
>NZ_JAIQWW010000030.1 GCF_020164455.1 Phyllobacterium chamaecytisi | reverse complement strand
CTCCCCGCACACCTCCGTAAAAGCAACGATGCCATAGCGCTTCGTCATCAATGGACGCTCGAGTGGCGGCAGATCTTCGGAAGGCAGGGGATATCTTCGGCGTCGCCGTTCGGCATAACGAAGCTGAGCGGCTCCCTACGCCAAGCGCAACGCCGACAAAGAAGAGGTGCCATAGACGGATATGGCCAGCGACCAGTTCTTGATTATCATAAACTGCGCATCTCTTACCGTTTCCCCGCAGGCTCGGTACCCACGCTATAGGAGACGAAAACGCGGCTGCCGATGCGGTTGATGATTGCTTCAGCCATCCCCGGGATGCGAGAGAAACAAGGCATGGAAAACCTTATCGGTCACTGCGCGTCCCCTCTACCTGTCAACGGGTGCCGCCAGCACGGGCCGTTGACAGTCAGGTCGGATTGGCGGTCGTCACATCCTCTGCAATTACCTCAAAGCGGGTGAGTAACGAGGCACCGAAACTGGTGGATATGGCCACGTCGGTTGCGTCACGCCCAGTGGCCATGAGTATGCGCCCTATGCGCGGCGTGTTGTGGCGGGCATCGACGGTGTGCCAGTGACCGCCAAGATAGACTTCGAACCATGCGCTGAAGTCCATGGGATCCGGATTGAATGGGACGCCGATGTCGCCAAGATACCCCGTGCAATAACGCGCGGGAATGTTCATGCAGCGGCAAAGGGTGATGGCGAGATGGGAAAAATCTCTGCACACGCCTGTCCTGTCCATATATCCGCCATAGGCTGTTCTTAGTGGATCGGCTTTCTGATAGTCGAAGGCTATGTGGTCGTGGACGTAGTCCCGGATCGCCTCAACCCGAGGCCAGCCCAAGGGTGTCGATGAGAACTGCGACCAGGCAAAGTCGCCAAGCCTGTCCGTGTCGCAATAGCGGCTACCGAGGAGGAAGACGAGAACATCGTCGGGCAAATCCTTGATGTCGTGCTGGATGGCATTCCGGGGAATGACGTCTGGCTCGCCGCCGTCATAGATTACGAATTCAGAGGAGATTGTCGTAAGTCCGGGCGGGGCGACAATACGGGTGCAGGCATTGCCAAATCCATCCGTATAACCCCACGCATCGATTGGCTGGTTGAACGTCAGGTTCTGTTCGGTCAGAAGATCGACGCGCCGCGAGGGATGAATATTCAGCACCAGCAACATCGCTGTCGGCTGTAGGCACTCGTATCCCAAGGTGAACCCGGCGCGTATCTTCATCGTCTCTCCTTGATTATAGCCGACTGCCTTGTTGACAATCATGCGGCAACGTCAAGGAGCCACAATGGGTTCCCTACAAATCTTCAATCATGGCATCGTGTCCTCTGTTGTGACATTCACCTGCACCGACATTCCATCATAGTAGGAGGCGTCACCGTCGTAGCTTCCGGTCAGTGGAATGGCTTGCCGCGGGTCGCGGGCAACAGCCACCCGGATCAAATCCCTGTTTCCGACTATCCCATTCGTTGGATCGAATTCCACCCATCCGGCTCCCGGAAGATAGATCTGGCACCACGCATGAGTCGATCCGCCGCCGCGAGTTATCGAGCCATCGCGACTTGGTACGTAAATGTAACCAGTAACAAAGCGCGCCGCTAATCCCAGTGAACGGGCGGCCTCCATCATCAGCACGGCAAAGTCCCGGCAGGTGCCTCGCCGCAGTTGCAAAGTCTGAACAGGGGACTGCGTTCCCCGAGCTGCCCGACGCTCATACACGAAGCTCTCATGAATTCCGTAGCAGAGCGTCATGAGCAGGTGGCCCGTTTCCGTCGGATGGCCGACCCGAACGAACTGTCTGGCCCAGCGGCCGACTTCATCGTCACGATCCGGATAGTGACGCTCAATTGTGTGCTCCAGATCAGCAATCTCATCGTTCGCATAAGCGAAGGGATAGCTGAGCGCCTTTTCGTCAATCTGCAGATCAAGCCCCGCGTCCGGCGTATGGTCGAGGCGAATGTGGCTTTGAAATCTTAACTCCGACGCAGTTGCAGTGACGTCGATGAGCGCGACACAATTGCCGAAGACGTCGTGAATCCAGCGTATTTGTTTGGGCGTTGGTTCGACAACCAATGTTGCCTCCAAAAGGCGCTGGTCAAAACTGTCTCGCGGACGAAACATCAAGCGGTGCTCACCGAAGGCAACTGGTCGCACATAGCGATAGACCGTCGAATGTCTAACCGAAAAAATCGTCATGGTTCACTTTGCTGAAAGTCGTTTTTGCCGCAACAATTGATCATCATTGACGTATCCGATGCCTAAACGTTCGTGCCATTAGGTTGTTAAAAGCATGTCAGTGAACTCAATGGCTGACAATGAGCCTGCGTCCGCAATCCTTCGTGATATGACAACCCCCATGAAAACGCTGGCGACTCCCAGTATCGTAATGAAGCTTTTCGACAAGCCATGCGCGATGCGATAGCGGTGGCAGCAAAGGCGGCCGACGAGGAGGTCACCGTTTCTACCATTGCCGCGGCTCGAGATAGGATTTCGTGCTAGAATGATGACATCGTCGGCAATTTACGTGTTCGGAACATCATTCCTCACCAAGGTTTGTACCGCGTTTGAGATTCCGGCTCTTCGGCAGGGGCCTGGCGCTCAATCCTCTCCGGGGTAAACCTCGGGCCTCATCTTTTGTTAACCATACAGGCGCACGCTGCAACGACTGACGGTCGCATTTCCATCAGCACCCGACCTGCTCTTGTATCGAGTATCCGGCAGGCCGGGACATCGGCTTGTTCTGACCGCCCAGCGATTCTGACAGCACTCCGAAGGTCAAACCTCTCCGGTGCAAAGCAGGGGAACAATCTTCACCCAGCTTTGTTAGCGGATTTTGGATGGAGGACATTCAATGACTGCTGCAGATAAAATGCTGAATGATTGGCTGCGTGATGCGCACGCTATGGAAGAGCAAGCGCTTACTATGCTCAAGGGTCAACAAAGCCGTCTGGAAAACTATCCGGAACTTCGCGAGCGCATTAATGAACATATAGCCGAAACCGAGCGGCATGCGCAAATGATTCGAAGTTGTCTTGAGCGTCGAAATACTGCCACCTCAGGTATGAAGGATGCCGGGGCTTGCTGAGGCAGCCAACTTTGTCGGCGACGACCAGACACACCAAATTTGCGAAGAGATTTTGACAGAAGAAGAGGCCATGGCACAATGGCTGGCAGATCACGCTGGCGAAGTCACGCGAACGTTCCTGAAGAGGGAATCGACAGACGCAGAGACGGCTAAGCGATAGCTAAACGCCGATGGCGGTTGCTGGGGAGACGATATGGTTCGAATCTTTGTTCATCCCACACTGGCGAACTCTTGGAAGCGGGCCTCATCTTGGCGTCTCGAACGCGGTGCTGACCGGTCGCTGCGATCGCAAGTCGCTTCGGGTCACGCATGCCTTCCTTAAAAAACTTGATGATTGTCCCCCAGGTCCAAGTTTCCATAGATTGAACGAGAGTGTGTTTGAAGGAAGGATGCCACCGCCATATTGTGAGCATAGGGCAAGATGTGGCATTCCTCAGACGTGTATTTTTGATCGTGGAAGAATTTATACGTAGCGCAGCTCACTGTAAGGCGGGAGCACGTCGCATCTCTCCAGCCCCAGCTGGCAAAAGTGCACTGACGACAAGCAAACTTCTGCCACATAGGCGGGGGTGTCAATTGTGCGACAACCGCCGGTACGCAAGTGGCTTCTAGAGGACATAGTGCCACGCAGGTTTTCACAGCCGATATTCTTCAAACTCTAAACGTGGAGGCGACGCAGTTAAATGGACGTTTGGAGCGCTGCGAAGCCACACGACTTATCTGCGCCTACCGACAAAAGTTCCATCTGACAGTCCAATATTGTGTACCACTTGCGGTAACTATATTGGCAGGTGGCATGAAGTCGAAAGCAGTTTTATGGTAGCAACCGCCACCAAAGTTTTACGAACATGCCTAATCCAATTGCATCGGAAGCGACCCTTCAATGTACAAGGGAATGCGACTGCCGACGCGAAAGCCAAGGCTTCGGAATACAAGCGGTATGTACGTGCGCTGGAATTGTATCGCGAATTCTACAGGCGGACGGGGCAACGCTACGAAGCAGTGCCCGAGGCGATCCGATCCCTGCCGTATTTGTCAGAAGGATTCAGCATCTGAAGCGGCCCACGTTAACGTTCGAAAGCGTTCGGATTTTAGGGATAAGGGCTGCACAATGAACCCTGCAGGTGAGAACAGGGCAATCTGGCGTGCATTAACACGCCATTGTCGTTTCACATCGATGCCGACACGCTTCTTGCTTGTCTGCTACTGCAAAACACCGAAAGGCAGTGGCGTCCACATGTTCGCGCGTTCTTTGCGGGAGGTTGCAACGAAGTTAGCTCTAGGAGTTAAAAAGTAACGTTTTTCATCGATTGGATGACATTAGGAACATTTCGTGGGATGCCGGAACGTTTTTCCCGGAATTCGTTGTAATTTGCTCATCTGTGGACAGTTTTCATAGGATCAGGCTATAAAGGTACGAATTTCTTGGCGCGGGAACGTTTTTCATGATACCCACCTTCTCTGGCCCTAGCACAACACTCTTCGATGATTGGTTGCCGGAGGAGGCGACTCCTGCGGGATACGTCGCCTTGATCGATGCATACCGTCTGGATGTGACCATCCCATGGACACGATCCGCCACGTCCTCCCGACACCGTGAGTACACGCAGGATGGGTGGAGGATTTTCACGCAGCGACACGCTCCGGAAGCAACGCTGGTCGGGCACCTGACGTTCGCGTTGAAATACGAAGGGGTCGACCTTCTGGTGTTGAAACGCCTTTTTCAGGCGACAGGTCCCGCGCCGATCCAGCAGCTTCTCAACGATGCTCCATCCGGAGCGTACACCCGTCGGATCGCTCACCTGTACGAATGGCTGTTCGACGAGCGCCTCGACGCGCCGGACTCCGCCGGAGGTCGCTATGTCGAGGTGATTGACTCCGACCTCCAGTTCGCAGGTACCGGAACGACCTCCCGCCGATTCAGGGTGAAGGACAACATTCCCGGTACCAGGGAATTCTGTCCGCTCGTCCGTAAGACCGATAGCCTGAACGCCATTGCATCCGCTGACCTGTCGCATCGCGCGGCGGAAGTCATCGCGCAAATATCGCCTGACATCCTTCGCCGAGCAGCCGCTTTTCTTCTTCTGGAGGACACGAAATCGACGTTCGAGATCGAGGGAGAAAGGCCAAGCAACGATCGGCTCCATCGATGGGGACGGGCCGTCTCGCAGGCGGGCAAACACCCGATCAGCAGGGTGGAACTGGAACGACTTCAGCGCATCGTTCTCGAAGGTGCCGGTGCCGTGAAACTCGGCCTGAGGGAAGAGGAAGGCTTCATCGGTCGCCATGACCGATCGACGCATGAGCCGATCCCAAGCCACATCAGCGCACGTGCAGACGACGTTCCGTCCTTGGTCGAGGGCCTGATCGCGTACGACGCGCTCGACTCTGCGCACATGCCGCCCATCGTGGCCGCGGCCACGCTCTCATTCGGCTTCGTGTTCATCCACCCGTTCGCGGACGGCAATGGGCGACTGCATCGGTACCTGATCCATCACGTCTTGGCGCAGTCCGGTTTCAGCCCGAAAGGAATGATCTTCCCCGTCTCGTCCGTGATGAATGACGAGATCGATGCCTATCTGTCCGCTCTCGAATCATACTCCTCCCGCATCCTGCCTCTCGTGAAGTGGAGGCCTACGCCGGATGGCAACGTGGCCATCGACAACGATACGGCCGACTTCTACCGCTACTTCGACGCGACGATCCAGACCGAGTTTCTAGCGCATTGCATCATCCGGACCATCGAGCACGACCTGCCGCGCGAAGTCCGCTATCTGGAGGCACACGATCTTTTCAAGGCGTCCGTCAAACGCTCGATGGATATCGAAGGCCGCCTCGAGGAACTGGCATTCAGCTTCCTCCAGAGCGGGTCGGGAAAATTCTCGAAGCGGGCGCGGATGCGTGAACTCGCATCCTTGGGAGATGAGCGTCTCGATGCCCTCGAAAGCTTATATGAAGCGGCCTTCGCACAGGCGGACGAGCGTTTGGACGGAGAAGCGAGCGATGAGATTTGGAGGCGCAAATAAGCTTTTCTTGGAAGGCTAGCTCATTCCTCACATGGAGAGTAGTTGAGTCAAGAGTATAATCAGCACCAGTTGCCATCTGGCGAAAGTTAACAGGATCCATGGCCCGAACCCTTTGCATGACACGGTCTGCAAGCAGACCTATCCACCTCACATACGGTCGCCCCTCGCAGCGGCCGCACCAAATCCCGCTTGCGGCGGTCGGGGCTCAGGAGACGAGACCATTCTAAATTCTCGGCTTGTGAAGGCATAGTAGCAAGCGGTCCGTCGCCTGGATCCGCCAGGACTGATCGGGTCCTGGAAGATTGCATACCCTTGGCGTGGGACGAGCTCGGTCCCTCAATTGGTCCTGACTACTTCACGGTGGACAACGCGCCAACTCGCATAGCTGCATTAAGGCTGGATCCTTGGGAAGATTTCCACGCCACAGCAGAACCGTTAAGAGCGACTAATACCTTCCGCAGGAAAATCTGGCGATGGCGCAACAGCTTGCGAAATCATCTTTGCATGCATCCCCAGAGTAAATTGGCTGACGCTTCCAACCGTGCTCGCACCATTTGACATTGAGGCCTTGGGGAACGTCTGCGCTGCGGAATAGTTACTGACGGACCCAGGCGGTTGGATCAAAATGAACACAAGCATGAGCCAAGCTGAGGAAAAGAACCAAGCCTCTGGACAAGCGCCCAAAGCATTTCCAGTGTTGGGAGGGTACTCCTCGGCCTCGGTCTTGGAGGTTTTTTCGACGGGATTGTTCTGCACCAGATATTGCAATGGCACCACATGGCAACCAGTGCGGGATATCCCGCCGACAGCGTTGAAAATCTGGAATTCAATACAATGCTCGACGGCGTATTCCACGCCGGAACGTATGTGTTCACGGTCTCAGGATTGATCGTCTTGTGGAATACTGCGCGCAAACGACATTTTCGGTGGTCGGCAGCTCAACTTTTGGCAACCATGCTGATTGGCTTTGGTTTGTTCAATTTGATCGAGGGTTTCGTTGACCATCATCTGCTCGGCCTTCACCATGTCAACGAAACCGTACGGCATGAACTTTGGGTTTACTGGGATATTGGCTTCCTTATTTGGGGAGCCGTCATGCTGCTTACAGGATTGGCACTTTTACGAAGAGGACGAGCTTCTCAATTGAAGCTGCCCCCTTATTCCTAACGGCATGGGCAAGTCAGCCTTGTCAAAACAGACGTGCATCAGCCACGAAAAAGTTCGCAGAGGATATGATCGCTGACCATACCAAGGCCGGCCAGGAAATGATGCCGGCTGCCAAAGCGGACAAGGTCAAGGTTCCGGAGAAACTCGATCAAAAACATCAAGCCAGATTGGACGCGCTAAAGGCCGCGGACAAATCAGCTTTTGACGCAATGTACCGGGCGGAACAGCTGAAGGCGCACGAAACAGCTGCTGCCTTGTTCTCCGATTACGCGAAAAACGGCGAAAAAGGCGGGCTAAAGACCTTTGCCGCCAAAACGCTTCCGACGCTGGAGCAACATCTGGCTGAGGTGCAGAAAATGAAGGTGGCGCTGTAGGAGGACATCGAGTCGTGAGTTATTAAGAAGTAGGTTTTTGGAACAACGGCGCGACGTGTGCCCGCCTTGGTCGTCGATCCCTTAAGGGGCAGTCGCATACCGACTTTGCGCCGCCTCTGCTTGGTCTACAGCGGAACGACATTGGTCGATAAAGCGGAAAAGGGCTGCAATATTGAGGGCCCTCTGGAAGCCTTGTTCTGGATGCTCAACCACTGGCTCGATGAAGGTGGGCCGGAGTACGAAGATGCGATGGCAATTTGTTATGCGTCACTTGAACTGCCTTCAATGCTCGAACATTCGCGCGCCGCATTCTGTGCCGCTGCTCACGAGGCAATGAGTGACATCAGACCGCGTGCTGATTGGGCGAAATCGGTCGCGTTAGCTTCGTCATTGGGCGCTCATCAGCTGAAAATCACGCTAAAACAGGACGACAGGGAACATCTTCGGCGGCGGCAAGTTAAGGTTGCACTTTTGACAAGGAGCATCCCTATGCAGATCAAAACAGTTGAAGACCTGTTCTATGATGGTTTGAAGGACATTTACTATGGCGAGAACAAGATCGTTGCCGCTTTGCCAAAGATGGCGGCGGCGGCGAAGGCGGCAAGTCTAAAGGCCGCTTTCGAAAAACATCTCGAACAGACCAAGACCCATATTCAACGTCTGGAACAAGTGTTCGATGCCTTGGGGAAACCGGCAAAGGGCAAGACGTGCCCTGCCATAGACGCCATCATCGAAGAGGGCGAGCAAATCATCGCGGAGTATGCGGATAGTCCGGCACTTGACCTTGGTTTGATCGCCGGTGCCCAGGCGGTCGAGCATTACGAGATCGTCAAATACAGGGCGCTCAAGAAGCTGGCCACGTCGCTGGGGCTAACCGATGCCGTCGACCTGCTCGATGCCACCTTGCAGGAAGAAATGCAAACCGATGCCGATCTCGACAGTATCTCCGATGCCGGGGACAGCAGCAAAGCCAAGAAAAGATAGCCCCTCGTTCTGCCGCTTCCTGCACTCATCTTCAAAGGATTTACGACATGTCTGAAACACCGGAAAAATCTGCTGATGCAACAATACACGACCAGAAATTGCGCCGCGGCAATGGCGGCGAACTGCATCAGGTTGCTGAAGGCACCACCCCCATATTGACGACCGCTCAGGGCGGACCAGTGGCCGACGATCAAAATTCGTTGAAAATCGGCGAAAGGGGTCCCACCGTTCTTGAGGATTTCCATTTCCGCGAGAAAATCTTCCACTTCGACCACGAACGAATTCCGGAACGGGTGGTGCATGCACGCGGCTATGGAGCCCATGGATTCTTTGAGACGTATGAGTCTCTTGCAAATTATACCAGGGCCGATCTGTTCCAAAAAGCCGGTCAGCGCACGCCGGCATTCGTGCGGTTTTCCACGGTCGCCGGAAACAAAGGGTCGTTCGATCTGGCACGGGACGTGCGAGGATTTGCCGTCAAGCTCTACACCCAGGAGGGGAACTGGGACCTCGTCGGCAACAACATCCCGGTTTTTTTCATTCAGGACGCCATAAAGTTTCCAGACATAATCCATGCTGTCAAACAGGAGCCCGACCGGGCATTTCCGCAGGCCCAGTCGGCACATGACAATTTCTGGGACTTCATCAGCCTGACCCCGGAAAGCATGCACATGATCATGTGGGTCATGTCAGATCGGGCTATCCCGCGCTCGTTCCGCTTCATGGAAGGTTTCGGCGTTCACACATTTCGTTTCGTCAACGCTCAGGATGCATCCACTTTCGTAAAATTCCACTGGAAGCCGAAACTCGGCCTCCAATCCGTCGCGTGGAACGAAGCGGTCAAGGTCAATGGCGCTGATCCGGATTTCCATCGCCGCGACCTGTGGGAATCGATCAAATCAGGCGCATTTCCCGAATGGGAGTTGCAGGTCCAATTGTTCGATCAAGAATTTGCCGACAATTTCGATTTCGACATTCTGGACGCGACCAAGATCATCCCCGAAGAAATTCTGCCGCCGATCCCTGTTGGACGGCTTGTCCTGGACCGGATGCCCGACAACTTCTTCGCCGAGACCGAACAGGTCGCCTTCATGACCCAAAACGTACCACCGGGGATCGACTTTTCAAACGATCCACTGCTTCAGGGCCGCAACTTCTCGTATCTCGACACGCAGCTGAAACGCCTCGGAGGACCCAATTTCACCCATATCCCCATCAATGCCCCCAAATGCCCGTTCGCCAATTTCCAGCAAGATGGACATATGGCCATGCGCAACCCTATCGGCCGGGTGAACTACCAGCCCAATTCATGGGGCGAGGGGCCGAGGGAATCGCCGGACAAGGGCTTCCGGGCATTCGCCGATGCTGAATCTGGTCAAAAAGTTCGGTTGCGGGCTGAATCCTTTGCAGATCATTACAGTCAGGCCCGCCAGTTTTACATCTCCCAGACGTTGCCGGAACAAAAGCACATCGCGGCAGCACTGACGTTTGAGCTCAGTAAAGTCAAAACGCCGGTTATTCGCGAACGTGTCGTCTCCCACCTTTTGAACATTGACGATACCTTGGCGGGGAAAGTTGCTCGGGGACTGGGGCTGAAAGAATTGCCGTCGCCGGCTGACGCCGCTGTTCCCACAAGGCAGGACCTTGCTCCATCACCCGCACTCAGCATAATCAAGAACGGTCCGCAACGCTTTGAGGGCAGGAAGCTCGGCATTTTGTTGACCGATGGCTTTGATGCCAAGCTTGTCCAGGCCCTTCAAAAGGCCCTGCTCGCAGAGAAAGCGATGTTCGAGATTATAACCCCAACAGTTGGCGGTGCTCAAGCGTCAGACGGCTCGTTCATCGAAGGTCACCAGATGATCGATGGTGGTCCTTCTGTGCTTTATGACGCCGTTGCCGTCCTGCCCTCGGAAAGCGGCATGATTGACCTGCTGAGGGAGTCGACGGCGCGGGATTTTGTGGCTGATGCTTTTGCTCACTGCAAGTTCATTGGTTACACCGCCGCTGCCCTGCCGTTATTTGAAAAGGCCGGGATTTTGAACGAGCTGGACGAAGGCGTCGTCCTCCTTGCCGGCTCTAAAGATGTCGCCGCATTTATCGAGGTTCTCGGAAATTTGCGTATTTGGTCGCGCGAACCCAACGTCAAAATGAAGTAAGAAGAGGGCCCGCTCAATCGGGCCCTTTTTTTGACCACCACGATGCCTTCCAATACGCGCACCCATAGGGGCTGGGACCTCCACCGCTTCAAGCCCCCGTTTCGTCATGACCGGCGTCAAGCCCTTTCGATTCCGGCGAACCTTTGAAGCGAAGGTAGATCGACAGCACCACCAGCATTCCGGTCGAGAAGAACTCCGATTGCCAGTTCTGAAAGGATTCGAACCAGAGTTGCGAACTGCCGAGGTATTCAAGAAGCGATTTTGTTTCGTCTCCATGTGCCAGTGCATCGGCGTTCGAGGCGGCGTTGCTGGCGAGGAAATGTCCGACGAACGACAGCACAAACAATACGAACAGGGTCAGACCGAGCGAATAGCGGTAAAGCCAGCGCAGCAGGTTGGAACGGGACATCGCGGCTGGGTAGACGGGCTTTTCGTCGTCGGCCTTTTTGCCGATCGCCTCGTCAGGGTCGCGGGATTCCGCCGATCCGCGCTGGAAAAGGTATGCCGTAAAGACGACATAAATCGCCATCTGCAGCCATTCGCTTTCCCAGTTCTCGAACAGGGCCGACAAAAAGCTCTCATCCATGAGATAGCTGCCGATCGAGATCGCGGGCAGACCGTGTGTCGCGAGCTCTTCATTCTGATAGTGGTATCCGGCAACGATCATACCGACCATGCTCAAGCCGAAGGCGGCAAAGAGCGCTATGGAGAGGCCGTTGTCGCGCAGAAAACGCCGATCCTCGGACTGCTTTTTTGCAGCCCTTCGACTGGAACCTCGTTTCTTTCTCGTCGAGGTATTCGTGTTGCTGCTCATCTGGGAGACCTCACCGTAACTTTTGTCTTCGAAGCAACGATTTGATTGGGGGTGCCCCGCCGTCCAAGAGGATGGCGAGGCGTTTTCGATGACGGCTCCTAAATACCGTTGTGCTACCGGGACCGGCCGAACCTGGTGCCCGCCGTGCCGCCGAACCATCCGCCCGCCGCTCCAAGAAGCAGGGCAAAGAAGGCGAGAATGGCACCGCTCGAGATGACGGTCGTCGTGGTCTGCGCGGTATGGATGGCTTCCTGTTTGATCTTCTCCACCGACGCGGTGTACTGAGCTTGATACTCGTCAATCTGTTTGCGAGCCTGGTCCGCCGGAATGTTGTTGGCGCGTGCCAGTGCGTCGGCGGCGCGTGTTTTTGCCTCTTCGGCCTTGGCGGGATCGCCCGTCAAGGCTGCCTGGATGGAGGAAACCGCTGTCGAGCGCAGCGCTTCAGGATCGGTCCCGCCGCTGGCGCTGCGAATCTGTTCCTCAATTTGACCCATTGGGTTTGTGGCGCTGGCAACCGCCGGTATGGCGGACGATGCGGCTGAACCCACGGCTTGGCCCGCTCCACCGACGACGCTGCTGAGCCCGCTGAACGCGCCGCCGACGAGTGCTCCGACCGAAGTCGTCAACAGGTAAAGGACGACGATGGTGGTGACCGCCCACACTGTCAGTCCATGAAATCCCCCGGTTGATTTCGAAGGGCGGCCTGACAGGCGACTGGCGACATATCCGCCTATGAACGCAGCTATGATGCCCGCCACGACATACCAGATACCTCCGACGATCGAGAAGGTAGACGCCGCCGGATTGTCAGTCGTCGCGGGATCCAGCACAGCTGCGCCGATGCCTACCCCCAACAGATTTAAAAGAAACTGCGATGCCAGGGCGAGGAAGACCCCGGCAAAAATCGCGCCCCACGAGACTTGATTGTAGGCCTCTGCTATTGAGGCGGGATTGTCTGATGCCGGCCATTCGGAACGCCGGCCAACGCTTAACGGTTCTGACATGACAGCCTCCATTGTCTGAATTCACACTTCTGTGACAAACAACCGTCCGGATGGCCTTCCGTTCCTCTTGAGGGAAAATACTTTCCATGGGCGGAAGTGCGGCAGCTTGGTTGGCAAGCGCTGGCAGGCCGTGCTGCAACCCCACGTGTTAGCTGCGTCCGGGGCTATATTGCCCGCAGCCAGATTACGGGAAAATCGCGTGGTGGAACTTCGGGCGTAAGTGGCAGTTAGCAGGAATGCACGATGTTCATTTCAACGAGGCCATCATTGCCGCAGCCGGCCGGCACCGGGTTGTCAGTTCGGTGGCAATGGCTGCAAAGGATAGGGAATCAAAAAGCCTCTGTCGACGTTGCGAGCCTGTAGCCCAATTCAAGTTCGCCTCGGAGGCCCGATGTATTCCAGACTGCACTTCCTTCTTTTGTCCGTTTCCATGATAGCTTTGCTATACCTTCTGAAGGTATAGCCCAAACCAAAGGGAAAGTCGGTGAGTTTTCCGACCTCGTCGTAGAAGGCTCCATCCTTGAACCGGAGAAGCTGCAGGTTAAGGACGACGCCAAGCTGATGGCCCTCACCAAAGACCTTCAAAGGGAACTTTGGGTTGCCAAGGGTGTTTGAAACTCCACGAGACGAACAACAAAAGAGGTAAGCCAATGACGCCCCCTGTCACCCCGCCCAAACCCGATGACAATGATATTCTACCCGAAAAGCCCAAGCCGAAGGACACGCCCTTTCCGGCACCGGGGCAACCGCCAACTCCCGGACAACGAGCCGATCTTAAGGAAGATGACAGCAAGCGCCCCCGCAAGGCATAGCCAGATCGTGTTCGTCACCCTGCCAAAGCCTCCGACGCAGCGGTAATGGGAACCAAAATACTGGTCGCAAGTTGACCCCACAGAAGACATCGATGGCGAACGCGTTCGGTAAGGGCCAGTCCGCGAGGGCTGTCAGGACGAGGTTGAGACATTCGAGAGCAATACCAAAGAAAACGAACACGCCAGGCGAACACCGTCGGATTGAGTGCAATGCCCTGTTTGCCGCAAATTGAGGAAAGAGGATGACCGACAGCAAAACAACAACCGACCACAAAACAATTCGGCGCTGGTCTGAAGAGCGCAAAGGTGTTCCTTCCAAGGTGGTAGAAAGCGGCGAAGGCGGCATCCTGAGGATTGACTTCGGCGAACCGGAAGAAGGTTTGGAGAAAATCTCCTGGGAAGATTTCTTCAAGGTCTTTGACGAACGCAAACTCGCCTTTCTTTACCAGGACAAGACGGCCGACGGCAAAATGAGCCGCTTCAATAAATTCGTCGCCAGAGACGGGTCATAGACGCAATCTCCGGTTTACGGTTTGGACCCATTGGAAAAAACTCGGTCCATCTATGTGTCGACATGCAAGGATTGTTCGCGCGGGAAGTGCCTGGGCCGTTTGCTGGTGGGATCGCGTCTTGCCAAATATTCACAAGCTTGTAGCGGTCAACGCTGCACGCACCATTTTCACAAGGTTCATTCCCGCCGGCGATCCGACACCGCAGGATGCACTTGGAAGCGCCACTATTCGAGATGGCCGGAAATGATCCTCGGGCGGGTAGAAAAATCACGTGTCGATCTGGTCCCGAAACTCGCGCTTTATGTTCCATACGGAGAGTGGTCGAACAGGTCGAGGCCGTCACTTGAGAACGCATAGCCGAAGCTGCGAAGAGGGCCCTAGAACCGCCTTGCGCCGCGGTTGGCCAGGACCAAGCCAGCTACAGTGGTTTCATCAACTTGAGCTCGTCGACAATAGCTCATCAGACGCAAAATCGAGTGTTCCCTGGAAAAGGCGGCAATCATTGGGCAGTATGGTCGACTATCCGTTGGGACCAAAAACATGCCAGCTGGTGACACGTCGCCGGTTGTCCGGTTCATAGAGAGATAGGCGATAAGCCCGGATCGATACGAGCCCGGCGTTCAGCGGTTGTGGTGATTTCTGGCAACTTGGCCACCCTCCGTAAGCCATCTTGCATCGAACCAGCGGTCCGCCGGCCCGTCATAGGGCAGCCGCGTGACATCCCAGTGGCTGACGAAGCGTGCGTAGGCGTCCCAGACCGGTGGGCCGCCGCCGATGAAGACCACACGGCCAGCAAAGCGCCGGAGCGTGTCCTCGGGATCCATGCTGGAGCGAACGACGACAAGTTCCCGATCCGCCCGAGCAAAATCCGGAACGCTCGCGATCGTCTTGGGGCCGGCGAGCAGGACGTGTCCTCTCGTGACGTCGAAAAACCGTGCAACGTCAGCGACGAACTCCGGCGACCGGTCGCCTTCCCATGGAAGGCCGCCTTTGAGGCCGAGCTGTCCCGCTTGCCCGATGGCACAGACAACCCTAACCACAGCCTTCTTCATGAGAACTCCATCCCTAGCTGGTCTGATGGATCTGTTGCAACGTTCCGGTTACCCGAGGCATGGAGCGGCTTGCATTCAGCTTTACCCGCGTCGACTTGCTTGGTTGCTTCGCCAAGCTTACGCAAGTTCGATCGCGCCGTCCACCACGTGGGTGAGGCCCGTGCCATCCGCCGTCAGCGTCATGCGGGCCTTCAGCTTCTTGCCGCTGATCTGCCTTTCGCGCACCGTCTCCTCGATCTTGCGCTGTGACTCGGGTGAAGGCGACAACAACGATAAGGCGCGCGAGATGGGCTTGGGCGTCAGCCAATTCAGACATCCTTTTTCTTCATCAATTTCGACAACTGGGTTTTTATCGCAAGCGCGATATCGCCACGCCGCGCCAAGGACAGGTTGTCGGCAATCTCGATTATGGCGGACAGTATCTCGTCCCTGTGCCAGCCTACGTCGGACGCTTGGCCGACCAGTTCGATCAGTTTGTCCTCAATCGCCAACTGGCATGCATCAAAGCGCTCGGGATGATTTCTGGAAAAGTGTGGTCTCGGAATTGGCATGATACCTTTCTCCTCAAAGGATATCTCATTCATCGGACATCACCTCTGCAGCGTTTCAGCCGGATCGCTCCTTCTCAGTGAGCTCTGTTGGAAACTCAATGGGTGCCAGACCCTGCATGACACGAAGCTTGTTCGCAGTCGTGACGGACAGGTTGGTCCATATGTCGGCTATCGTCTCGGCCGCTTGGGTAAGGTCGTCGTCGATGTCGTCGTGCTGTTCCATTTCCTCAATGATACGATCAAAGGTCTGGGCGCCTTGCTCGACCACACGGTAAAGCCTGGCCGCCTGCGCAGCGCTCAAATCGGCGATCTCAAGCGTCTGGGTAACATCGTCTGCGATCTGCTTGGCGAAGTCTGCCTGCTCCTGCAGCGTCAAAATCCAATCGATGGCCATGATCTCTCCTAAAACAAATTCGCAGAGCCTATCGCCGCCGTCAATCCGCCTGTGCACCGTTGGGATTGTCGCAAACGTCGAACTGAGGCACTACAAACCGAGCCGCACAGGGGAGAACCATTCGACCCATTAGCGAGAAGCGCACTGGACGCGGGTTACCTGCAGCGCTACAGCGCGCGCCGTGGCAAGAACGAAACGTTCCCATCGCCAATGCCAAACGCGCCTATTGTGTCTGCGCCATCAACGTGATCGATGCCAGTCGCAACAACCGAAACCCGGAATGTTCCTTCAAGAGCGGTGTCGAACGTGGCTCCCAAAATGATGTTGGCTTCGTCGTCCACTTCCTCGCGAATCCGCGTGGCCGCCTCATCAACTTCGAACAAGGTCATATCCCGGCCGCCTGAAATGGAAACCAGGACGCCCTTGGCTCCTTTCATCGAAGCGACATCGAGTAGCGGATTTGCAATGGCCGCTTCAGCCGCTGCTGTCGCTCTGCCAGCGCCTGAGCTCTGCCCGGTACCCATCATGGCGCGGCCCATGTCGCGCATCACCGCCCGAACATCGGCAAAATCCAGATTGATCAGTCCTTCGCGGACCATCGGGGCAGGGAGTTTGCGCGACTATGCCCGCCACGGTTCCCTTGTGAAACTATTGATCGATCATGAATTAAGATTAGTTTCAATATTCTGACGCTAGTCCTGATGCTGTAATTGACATAATTTTGCGGTCATCGTTTAACTGCCCCGCATGAAGGATCGTCCGTTCCACATTACTGTGACCATCGAGCCTAGACTGGGAAAGTTTCGCTATGTCAGATCTGCAGGCGAGGCAAACAGGGTATTATTGCAAGAGTGGAACGGCCCGAGAGGCCCGAAATATTTCGCGGCACTTGTCGCTGTCAAAGATAGTCTTGCAGAAAAGAAACCACCATCGCATGCCAGACGAGCGTTCATCGCGGCTGCGATTGAGGCGCGGATACTCGCGGACCATGTCGTTACACCGGTTGCAGACGCGCGCCTGACATTCGCATTCCGTTCGGCCGCCGAATAGTCAGCTGATCCAAAATGCCGTCTTTGGCAATCCGGTGACCAATCCCGATTGCCTCACACGCGCAGGATGAGAACACGACATCCCATCTACGGCGATACCTTCAGTTGACGAACCGGACCACAACGCCAGGCTTCACCATTCCAGCTAGCTCTTCGGCATCCCAGTTTGTCAGACGAACGCAGCCATTCGACCCGACTTTATCGATAAGTTCGGGATCAGGCGTTCCATGAATGCCGTAGGTTGGCTCGGTGAGATCTATCCAGACAGTTCCGACCGGTCCATTGGGGCCCTTGGGGATGGTGAGGACCTTGTCGTTGTTGCCTTGCTTGAAGTTGACCTTTGGATTGTACCTAAAGACAGGCATCCGTGCGACGCCCTTCACCCTGTGCGTTCCCCCTGGAGAAGGATTGTCCTCGCTGCCAACTGTCGCAGGATACGCCGCTAAAATGACATCGCGATTATCGTAAGCCGTGACCTGCCCAGTGGTCTTGTCGGCTTCGATGCGGGCCACATTTCCTTGGCGCGCGGGACCGGGTTTTGCTACCTGGACTGTCTCGCCAGGGACGAAATCCGAACCTGGATTAAGCGCAGTCAGCAAGTCGATATGCATGTGGAAACGCTCTGAAAGCCTTTCGGCGACGCTGGTGTAACCCAAGCTGGGCATCTTGGCCTTTTCACCATAGTCTGCGGGAATATGGTCCACGAGGCTTTTAGCGTCGTCCGCCGTGACCGTGTAGCTGCCGATAATCGGGCCACCCGTCTCCAGCCTGCTGATGACATCGGGGTCGATTGTGCCGTCCGGGGGCATCCCCGTCATCTTTTCGAAACTGGCCACCGCCTTGGTAACATTCTTCCCATACATGCCGTCGATCACGCCCGGCGAGGAACCCGCACGGTCGAGGAGAACCTGGAGGCGGACGATCGCAGGATCGGGATCCGCTGATGGTTTGGGGCCGCGCTTCGTCGGGATGGTGGACAGGGATGCAGAATTGATCGCGTCGGCTTTGACCTCTGCGGCTTCAGCGGCAATGACGGAAACGAGCAGAAAGAACGTGGACATTCCAACAATTGTTCTCATGTTGGCTCAAATGGAGTAGCGATGAAGATGTTCCGAAAATAGCTGTTCTTCTGTGTGAGCGTGTGATCAAGTCCGCTTTTCTGTGAGGCTTTTGATTGCGGCATTTCGAGATGCCGATAGTCGACGCGGTGATCCGCGGACTGGATCCAGATTATCGATCTAATTTTGACCATCTTCCCTGTAGTAATGAAGACGAGAGTGATGTCGACGGCATAGCCAGCGGACTTGCAGCGGTTCCTCGTAGCGTGATGTGCGTCGACAGCTTCAACGCCGCAGAGTTCACAGGCGTGTCTTTCCAACGGTCCAGCTTTCAGCGCTTTTTGCACCGCCTAACTTCCATCATATGTTTTCGGGTTCGCGCGACGCCAGTCTGCCTGCCTTTGTGTCACTTTCGATCGTTATGTTGGGGTCCTGTCACGTGCTTTGCGTTTGGCAACCAAGGCAAAATAGAATATCAGACCCGTTGGCAAGGTATGCTGCCCAAGTTCAAGACAAATGCCCTCTTATCGGCGTTTTCAAGACAACAGTTATGATTGTATCGATTTCGAGCAATGCCGGTAGGAAACACCAGCGTCTTAAACGCTTTCAACTGGATTTCACCGATATTTCCGAAAACCCTTGCACCTCCTTGATAAACGAAATGAGAGCTCGATCGCTGACCATGACTGCCGCCCGGTCCGGATGTACCCATATTCTCGTGCGCTCGCCTTGCTCGGGCCATTGCCACAATTGCTCGCAGACGGCCAAGGTATAGACTGAAACCCTGATCTGGATAGACATTCTGGAAAGCTCTTTCCAGTAGAGGTATTGTCCAATCGGATGTTTCGAGACCGTGCCAAGAACGCCCGCCTCTTCCTTGGCCTCCTCTGCGGCGGCCTCGGCGTCGCTCCGCCCTTTCATTCGCCATCCTTTGGGAATGATATAGCGTTTGGTACGTCGGGTTGTAATCAGAAGAATTTCAACCTGTCCATCGTCCCCGATACGGTAGGGCAGGGCGGCAACCTGTGGCATGACCCCTTTCTTCCCCGGGCTTTGGATATTACGCTGTCCTCTTCTGCGCGACATCTCGTTCTCTGATTTTGATTACCAATGGCCGGAAGCCTACCGCCGACGAAAGGTCATTATGGGCGGATTCTACTTAACCGTCTAACCAATTTCGAGGCTTCTGGTTCCGAATTTGCCTTGGTCCTGGTTGAAGTGGCGGGCTGATCCAGCTATGACGGAACAGGCCGCCGCGGATCGGAAGGTCGCCAATGGGAACGTGCCCGCCATGCTAAAATGGTTTCGCGCTTTATTGCCACGTGAGGACCGTTTCTTTGATCTTTTTGCCCAGCATTCGCGCGTTGTTGTTGAGGCAGCCAAAGCCCTCAAAGCACTTCTCGGCGGTGAAGGCGAGATTGAACATCACTGCAATCGCATCATCAAACTTGAAAATGAAGCCGATGAAATCACGCGCGAGGTGTTGCTTGCCGTGCGGCGCAGTTTCATTACTCCCTTTGACCGCGGCGATATCAGCGACTTGATTCAGTCGTTGGACGATGCCATCGATACGATGCACAAGACGGTCAAGACTATCCAGCTTTTCGAGCAAACAAGCTTTGATCCTCGTATGCGTGAAATGGGCGTGCTCATCGTAGAAGCCGCGGAATTGGTCGCAGAAGCAATTCCGCTTCTCAACCGCCTGGGAACGCATTCGGGCCGGCTGAGCGCCATTGCTGAAGAAGTCGTGCGCGTCGAAGGCCGCGCCGATGATCTGCACGATGAGGGGCTGAAAGACTTGTTCCGTCGCTATGGCAAATCCGATGCCATGGCCTACCTCATCGGCAGCGAGATTTACGGTGAGCTGGAAAAGGTTGTCGACCGCTTTGAGGACGTCGCGGATGAAATCAGCGGCATCGTGATCGAGAACGTTTGATGGATACAGCGCTCAGCTTTCCCCTGCTGGCGGGTCTGATTGCGGTTGCGTTGTTCTTTGATTTTCTCAACGGGCTGCACGATGCGGCCAATTCGATCGCGACCATCGTGTCGACGCGGGTGCTCCGTCCGCAATATGCTGTGCTGTGGGCGGCCTTCTTCAATTTCATCGCCTTCCTGTTCTTCGGCCTGCACGTTGCCGAGACATTGGGGACCGGGATTATCGACCCGACCATCGTGACACCCCGGCTGATCTTTGCCGCTCTCATGGGCGCGATAGTCTGGAACATCGTCACATGGATATTCGGGATTCCGTCGAGTTCGTCGCACGCACTTGTCGGCGGTCTGGTCGGTGCGGGCCTGGTCAGGACAGGTTTTGACGCTATCGTATGGACCGGACTGCTGAAAACAGTTGGCGCAATCTTCATGTCACCGATGATCGGTTTCTTCCTGGCACTTTTGCTTGTGCTGATTGTCTCCTGGATTTTTGTTCGGCAGACACCATTCGCCGTCGACCACACATTTCGCGGTCTGCAATTTGTCTCCGCCTCACTTTATTCGCTCGGGCATGGCGGCAATGACGCGCAGAAGACCATGGGCATCATTGCGGTGCTGCTGTTCTCGCAGGGGTATCTCGGGACAGAGTTCAGGGTCCCATTCTGGGTCGTCATTGCATGTCAGTCGGCGATGGCGCTTGGCACAATTTTCGGCGGCTGGCGGATCGTGCATACAATGGGATCAAAAATTACCAGGCTCAATCCCATGCAGGGTTTCTGTGCTGAAACCGGGGGTGCAATCACGCTGTTCGCAGCGACATGGCTCGGTATTCCGGTATCAACAACGCATACGATCACCGGGGCGATCATCGGCGTTGGAGCAGCCCGGCGCGTTTCAGCTGTCCGCTGGGGACTGGCGAGCAACATCGTCATCGCCTGGCTGGTCACCATGCCGGCAGCGGCATTTATTGCAGCGCTGTTTTATGTTGTTGCCGGGCTCGGTCTGTAAACTTTGAGCGGTATGACAGCGGCACGAGATGACGTAACGCGTGGGAACCACTTTTCAAGCACGCGCCGCCGTTTGCCGGCGGGCTTTTCAAGCACGCCTCGGCGGATTTCCGCAATGGTGAGCGACGAGATGCAGAGATCTTTGTCGGCCTGTTTCGCCGGCCAGTCAAACAGCGCTTCTGACGGAGTTGGCCAGGTAACGTTGCTGATGATATTTGTGTCGAGCAGGAACCGCATCACATCTTGACTTTGCACCCCTCATCCAGGGTACGAGTCAATTCGAGCTCGGCGCCGACAAGCGGGGAGCGCGGAGCAGCAAGAATGCCAACCTCTCGAGGAGGTTCGCCAGAGATCGACCTGCTGACGGTTGCGCGTAGCTCTGAGGCGTCGGAGCAAGGAGGAAATTGCTCTCTCTGCCCTTTGCATCTCCATCCGCCGCGATGACTAAGACCGTGTCACCGAAGTAAGTTGAGGCGGCACACGGTTAACGTCGTGGCGCAGGAAACGGGCTTTGCGGACGGCGAACGCATGCGCTGCCCGTTCCTGCGGACCTTCGGCCTGCCCGCTATTGCGACGGAACGCGCAGCGGGAGGCGGGGGCGGCTCCTGACTTCGGGTCCGGCTAAGGTTTTCTGTCACGATTGGCATCTGCAGGGCGCATTTTTTGGGTAAACCGCCCACAACCCACTAAGCAACGAGCCTGGGAATTGACCGTTCGACTAATCGCAGGAGTCGGATGTTGCGAGCCCTCGCAACCACACCTTTTCGCGATATGCTAAGCTGGAGGGCAGGTGCTCAAATTCGCCCTGATTCGAAAATGTTCGGCAGAATTTCAAATGGATAGTCGTCGCTGGGCGGATTCTTGCCTCCATCTATCTGACCTTTCTGTTACAAATCCTTGTATATTGCAAATTAACATCGAGGGTTTATAACATTCATTATGATTGCTCAAACCCACCGAGATCGCGCCCTGGAGGTCGCACGGCGACAAGGAATCGCGCGGGGCAGCGATTTCGATGCCGCTGGCGTGCCGCGCGTCTACCTGCAAAGGCTGCGTGACGAGGGAGTTCTCCAGCAGGTCGGTCGTGGCCTCTATAAACTGGCGAATGCGGAGGTCGCCAGTGCCACCAGCCTGGCTGAAGCCGCACGCATAAAGCCAAAAGGGGTCATCGGCCTGCTGTCGGCGCTGCAATTCCACAACCTCACGACCCAGACGCCGCATGCCGTCTGGATGCTGCTCGGGCCAAAGGACTGGGCGCCGTCCAATCCATCGGTCACGCTAAAGATCGTCCGCGCCAGCGGTGAGGCGCTGACGGCCGGCATAGAGATTCATCAGGTCGACGGCGTGCCCGTTCCGATCACCTCGCCAGCGAAAACCGTCGCCGACTGCTTCAAGCACCGCAACAAGATCGGTCTTGATGTTGCGATCGAGGCACTGCGGGACCTCATCAAATCGCGAAAGGGGCGGGCAGGGCTGAACGAGCTTTGGCGTTACGCTGAGATCGACCGTGTCCAGACCGTGATGCGTCCCTACATCGAGGCCATGGTTTCATGAAGGCGCGCCTAAGAATATTGGCGTCTCTGTACGCGATCGGCTGACTCAGCATGCTCGCGAACGTCGCGAGAACGCCCAGTTGCTGATGACGCGTTATGCCATCGAGCGTGTGCTTTATCGTCTAAGTGTTTCGCCGTACCGGGATCACTTCGTCCTCAAGGGCGCGATGTTGTTCAGCCTATGGGCGCCTGTGCCCTACCGTGCTACCGGCGACCTCGATCTCCTCGGCTTTGGCGAGAACGCTCCTGTTGCCATCGCCGCTGTATTTGCGGAAATCCTGGCCACAAAGGTTGAAGATGAGGGGGTAATCTTTCGGCCGGATACGCTGCGTGCCGCCCCGGCGCGTGAGCAAGACGAATATGCCGGCGTGCGGTTGGACTTCGTGGCGGAACTTGCTGGCGCGCGCCTTGCCATGCTTGTCGACATTGGATACGGCGATGCGATCACGCCGGGCCCGGTCGATATGGAATATCCTTCGCTTCTGGGGCAGCCGGCACCGCATCTTAAAGCCTATCCACCTGAAACTGTTGTGGCGGAGAAGTTCCAAGCCATGGTGGCGCTGGACATGCTCAATTCGCGCATGAAGGATTTTTTCGATCTCTGGGCCATTGCGGGTGCCTTCGCCTTTGAAGGAGAGGTTCTGGCGCGGGCGCCAGACGACCTTCGAGCGCCGCGAGACGCGGCTTCCCACCGAAACGCCACTGGCGCTGACGGCGGGCTTCGCCGACGCCAAGCAAGTCCAATGGGCGGCGTTTCTGAAGCGAACCGAGATCGCCCTCGTGCCGCAGCCCCTTCCGGAAATTCAGGCGCGCATCGCCGAACTTGTGATGCCACCCACGATCGCAGCGGCTAAGTCTATGCCTTTCAATGCGCAGTGGGTAGGCGGTGGTCCCTGGATTGGCGCATAGCATTTCGAGGTTGCACATGGAACTCTGCCGAGGCCCGACGGCATCGCTTTTCCAAGTGCGATATGGTTTGATGACGGTACTTTTAGAGGCAGATTCGGGCGCGTCGCCGGACGTCGGGAGGTGCAAAAATCGTCCTGGATCCCGATAGTTACTGAAACCCCAGAAAAATTTTTGCGCCGCTTTCCCTTTGAAATCAAAAGCGTAGCATTTTAACAGACCCGGCGTCGGAATTTTCTCGCCGCCAGAAAGTATTTGCGAGCGATTTCAATTGGTTATACGCTGTTTAAACCATAGAGTGTAGGGAAATCGGCGGCAATAGCGCAATTCGGCGGGGTTATCGCCCTCCGCTCCTGTGCCCCGCGAGTTGTCTTTGATCGTCTCCGGCACTCCTTCTAAACAACTTCCAAAACTGAAACGCGGTTGACGTTGCAAGTAAAGCGCTTTCCATACGGCGTAGGGCTCGAGCGTATCACAGCGTGCAAATAGGCTGGTCTGCTCGCGCCTTCAGTCGATGACGTGGCGAGATTTCTTACGTTCATAGTTACACTCAGATCATTCAGGCAATTGTGCGAGCCGTCGTTGTTTATCCAACCAACATACTGCGCAAGCGAGCGAACATGCGCTGTCTCGCGATAAGTTTGCGCAGATAGTGGGCTGCTGTCGCAGCGCTCACGCTGGCGCCGAAATGGCAGTAACAGATAACTTTGTGTAACTGATTGTCGGTCAGTTGGAAGAACCGCATTGCTTCGCCGTAACTGTCATTTTCCAAACCGGCTGCGCGAAGGAGGGTATCTTCGAAAGCAACCGAGATTGGTGAGCTGTCGGCCCGCATGGCCCCGCGCGCTCTTATCGGCTGGTTCTCGGTCTGGTGCAGCGTCGCGAGACGCCGAGTGGGGTTCTGTTCAAGGAGTTCAGCCCAGCGTTCAAGTCGCTCGCTGCGCGACATGACGTGGCGCGGGTAGTCCTGACCGACCTCGGCGATGACTTGCAATTGCTCGAGTGCATGGTGTTTCATTTTGGCCTCCTGTCGATGATGCGACATCAACCAACTGTGATGAAAAATGTTCCGGCTTCGCGGTGGACGATGAAATAATTCGGAGCGACAAAACAGGTGACACAATCCATATGCCGCGCAAAGAACGACGTTGCCGCTCATGATTGAAGTCTCGACGACGAAGGCCGGGTCATCCACATCGGGAGTTTGTCCAAGTCCGTCGCGCCCCGGTTGCGGATCGGCTGCGAAATGCTTATGACTTATGTTTCATCTCGCCTCCGATCAGGAGCGGAAGCCCGTTGAAGAGATTGCCAACAAAAGCCGCGATACCATGTCGATAGAGCCGTAGAGGAAGCCACATCCCGCTCAGCCAACTGGGACGGTTTGTTTGCGATTATGCCGCTCTGCGTTTTCGCCCTGATCGCTTCTGAATTCATGCCTGGCAGCCTGCTCGCGCCGATCGCGGACGAACTCCGCATTAGCGAAGAATCGGCCGGGCAGGCGATCGCGATCTCCGGCGCTTTCGCCGTCGTCACGAGCCTGTTCATCTCGTACCTTGCGGGCCAATGGGACCCAAAACTACTCCTGCTTGCGCTGACGGGATTGACGGCTGATGCGCGCAGGTCTCCTCACATCCGTAAATACAGTGATTGACGCGTGGGTCCCGGGTTGAATTTTTTGTTAAGGAATCCATCGGCAACGGCGCGCGCTATGTCGCCATCGCTACGGAGCTCGGTGGCGTTCGATCACTGGCGAAAACGTGCATTGTAAGCCTTGGCGTTGGATGCGCGATCCTCGCAGGAATAACGATCGTTGGCCTTCCAACCCGCACTCTTGGGTCCGGTCCCGCCTTTCAGATCCGGCGAAGAGTTCAGCATCCTTCCGAACCACGAACGCGACGATGAAGACGATCTGAAGATCGTCCACGGCCGGCTCATTGAGCCGGCATTTCCTTTCGGGTGCCGCTTGCGAGCGGCAGGCGGCAAGGGAAGCTTCGCCGCGGCTGAAGCGGCCGGCTGGCACAATGCAGATCTGCAGCTTGTCAGCCGCCCCCTTGCCGCCTTTGCTCTTCGCGGGCCGCCGGAAACGGTGCCGCAAACTGCGGGAAGAGAAGAGTTAGTAAAGAAAGGCGGACGCGCGAGCGCCGGTAGAAGCATGGAGAGACAAGAACTGGAAGAACTGCGCGAGCGCGTCTCGTGCGCCGTCATGCTGGAGCAGGCCGACTTTGCTGTCGATGTGAGAGAGAGCACCCGCAAGGCGGTGAAATACCGGCGCGGGGCGGACATCATTATCGTCATTCATGAGGGGAGGGGTTGGTTCGATCCGCTCTCGGACGCGAAAGGCGACGTCTTCCGTCTCGCCGAACATCTTGACGGGGTGTCCTTCGTGACAGCGCTTGACCGTGTCGCCTCGCTAGTGGGTTTCATATCCAAAGAGCCTGTCTGGAGCAGCCCGCCTCGCGGTTCAGCGCCCACCGGTTCCATGCCGCAACGATGGGATAATCGGCGCAAGCCATCAAGGGGGTCGACGACGTGGCGCTATCTGCACGTCGAACGATGCCTGCCCGAGGCCATCATCCGCGAAGCCATCCGTCGTAATATGCTGCGGGAAGGCCCATACGGCAGCATGTGGGCGGCGCACCTCGACGATGAAGGTGTGCTCACCGGTTGGGAGGAGCGCGGTCCCGCCTGGCGTGGCTTCTCGAGCGGGGGTTCGAAGGTGCTGTTCCGGCTTGGCTCCCCCGACGCAGTTCGTCTGTGTGTCACGGAAGCTGCGATCGACGCAATGAGCCTCGCCGCCTTGGAAGGGTTGCGGGAGGGCAGTCTTTATCTCAGCACCGGCGGGGGATGGTCGCCGAAAACGGAAGCGGCGGTTCGCGTGCTCGCCGCGCGTCCCTGCGCCCGGATCGTCGCCGCCACCGATGCCAACAGCCAGGGAGAGGCGTTTGCCACTCGTCTGCGCGACATCGCCGATGAAGCCGGCTGCGACTGGTTGCGGCTCGCGCCATGGGCTGATGATTGGAATGAAGCTTTATGCGTTACGGAAAACCATGCTGTTGGGCACCAGGCTGATTATGTAATCGATCGGTCGTCGGCGGTGATGCCGCGCGTTGGCGCCAAAATGCAGACAACTCGCCGAGATTGAGAAAGTGACGGCAGCCGATGTCGATGGCGCTGGTGGCGCCGAGACGAAAGCCGATGACACCGCGCCGGAGACGATGGGTCCTATAGCGGATGGGTTGCCCGCATCGCCGCCGACGCCATCGGCGCTGACCAGTTCCTGCCCAACATGGCCAGCGAGGCGTTTCTCTCATGCCTGCCGCGCCCTGCGCTCAAAGCCGTGGCGGAAACTGCCGCATCAAGCTCAAGGACACCCGCTCGGCGGCAGGCGATCCGGCGAACAACGGCGCTAGCTGTTCGACGAGGCGCTCTACGATATCGGCGCGTTCGGTTTCCTTATCGACGAGGCCCGTGACCGCCAATATACGGGGCCATCGAGCTTCATTGACTGGGCCGAGCCGTGAAATGCGGCGTCAAACCGGAAAGACCGCTCGGCACACCAGGACCGCCCATGCGTTGCGGCGGCGATCGGCAAGAGCAGGAAGCGCATTTGTGCAGGACGAGCCGGCCGAACCGCACTGACCTCTCGACCTGCGCGTGAGGCTCGACCTGCGGACCGCCGCGCGCCGCGACGGACATGACCGATGCCGTCCGGTTACGGGCAAAGACGTCAAGCAACTTCCGGCTCAAGTCCTCGGGTTTGCTGCGGTCTGAACCGGACAAGCGGTCTGGTCAAAGGCCGCGTGCCGCGCCGCGCAGCGGCAGGATCGACGCGCTTCGCAAGGCGCGGCCGCGTTTGCTGCAGACCGCGATGCGGTCCGCATCCTCCGCAGCCCCACCCCCGCTCCATCGCATCGCCCTGACCTTGGGCCAGGCCGCTTGCCCGGTTCGTGTCGACCGCACCCGAGGGACAGTGCCGGACGACGGCAGACCCGGGCTTTGCTCAACCACGCACAAGGACATCGATCATGACATTGCTCAACCGCTCCTCCAGGGCCCGCCCAGCCGCACAACGCGCCACCACCCTCGAAATGGTCCGCCTCGCGTGCCCCAACGCGCCCCAGGCAAGCCGCATCTGCGAAAGCTTCGGCCTTGCCATCGTCGACAGCGACGGCATCCGCGAGCTTCACCGCAACCAGCTCATCGGCAGCGCCGAAGCGCTGAAGGAGGGTCTCGCCGAAAAGGCCATGCAGATCCACATGCAGCGCATCGTCAGCGCCTTCGTCGGCTCCGCCTACGGCGCCGGGCAATTCTACAGCCGCGCGGTCACCGAGGCGCGTGACCTGACCATGAAGCTCTGCAACGATGATCGCAGCGAAGATGTCGACGGTGCGGTCGGCTTCGACAGCCGCGCCCAGCGCAAGCGCGAATTCGCCGCCGATATGGGCGTGCAGGCCCACGTGCTGCGCATGGCTGCCGAAGGCGCCGTAGCAGCCTACGAGGACATCACCGGCGACGCCTGGAAGCCCTATGAACGCGCCGGCTCGGCGGCAGCGGCTCCGTCGATCGGCCAGAAGGCCGCGTCGCTGCAGATGTCGGCCTTCGATTGAACCGAAGGGGCGAAAATCCCTTCCTTCATCCTGGTGAAGCCGGCGCGTTTTAAGCGCCGGCTCTCCTTGTGTTGAAAGCCATGCGCCGATCACGGTTCGTCCCGGTGAGCGGTCTAGCGTCGCCGGAGTTGGACGGTCGCAACGGCCAGGCCGTCCTCCACTTCGTTTCGGCCCGTCCGCCAAGGTTCCAACATTCAATCGTGTCTTTCAGCGGGTGCGCCGCCTCCGGCCGCCGCTTCAACGACCGCCGTGACGATCCGCGATGGGCGCGGTTTGCAAGAGTGAGGACAAGACGATGAAGAAGGAAAAAACAACCAGCGAGCAGCACGTAAACGTCTATACGCGTATCACCGATAGGATAATTGCGGCATTGGACGAGGGCGTGCGGCCGTGGGTGCAGCCCTGGAACAGCCGACATCTTGCCGGTCGCGTGTCCCGGCCATTACGCCACAATGGCGAGCCGTATTCGGGCATCAATGTGCTGCTTCTTTGGTCTGAAGCAATGGCACGCGGCTATGCCTCTTCGACGTGGATGACATTTCGTCAGGCGCAGGAACTCGGAGCCTGCGTCAGAAGGGGCGAGACAGGCTCGATGGTCGTCTATGCCAACCGCATCAGCAAAACCGAGACCGATGGGGCGGGAAATGAGATCGAGCGCGATATCCCTTTCTTGAAAGCTTACAGCGTTTTCAACGTTGAACAGATCGAGCGTCTCGGTGACCGATACGCAGACGTGCCTGACGGTGGAATTGCCCAACGGATCGACAGGATCGCACATGCGGATGTCTTTTTTGCGAAGACCGGTGCAACTGTCCGTCACGGCGGCGACAGGGCTTATTATGCACCGGGCCCGGATATTATCCAGATGCCGCCGATTGAAACCTTCCAAGACAGCGAGAGCTATTATGCAACGCTGGCGCACGAAAGCGTGCATTGGGCCGGAGCGAGCCACCGGCTGAACCGCGATCTGTCCAGATATGCAAAAGATCGCACGGAGCGCGCTCGCGAAGAACTGATTGCCGAATTGGGCGCGGCTTTCCTCGCCGCCGATCTCGGTATGGTGCCGGAACTGGAGCCGCGCCCCGACCATGCAAGCTATCTCGCGTCGTGGCTCTCAGTGCTGAAAAATGACAAGCGCTTCATCGTCCAGGCCGCGGCTCAGGCACAGCGATCTGTGACTTTTCTTCATGATCTCCAGACCGTGCCACGACGGGATGCGGCCTGGCGATAAGCTGCTTCGCGGTCCTATTATCTCTCTTTGCCAAGGAATTGCCGATCTCCGTCATCTGGATAAAGGAAGCTCACATCCTGACATCCCCGGATTGTGGATGACAGCCAGTCAAGGGCCGATGGAAAGGCACGCTATGTAGGCGACGCCCCGTAGTCTTATTCATTGCGAAATCGTAGATAAAAATACCATCAAAAGCGCCATGACAGACAAGAGGGCGATCAACGACGAGACGATAACGGCAATTGTCCGGATCCCCTTGCTCTGACGCGCTCTACGCCCATTCCCGTCATATCCTGGTGTTCAACGTTCAACCGCCAACAGTTTCGCCCGTGTCGGTCAGCGGTCGTTCGGCAATCGTTATCCACCAATAATGAAATTCATTCTTCTTATTGTCGTTCCATGCACACCATCTGTCTTGAGCGGGCTCCTCCTCATAATGGTCGAAACCAGTGATGAAGCTTTCGATGGCAGCGACACATTCTTCACGCGTAGCGTAGATCGGCAGCAGAGGTTCATCCCACAGGATGTCCCCAAATGTCGTTTGAACCCCATGCTTGATCCTGAGCATCGTCGAAGCCCTGCCGTGTTTATGGAAATGAGGCTCAACGGTACCATGCCAAGGGCTGGTATTTCCGTCGAGCCTCCGTCCGGTGGGCACCAGACTTGGGTATTTAAATCTAAACAAACGGGGTCGGGCAAGGACTTTACCACCGGGTCCATGAAATTTGTTGCTGATATCGTGCAACAGCGCCTCTCCCTCCTTCGGGAGCAGTTTATTGTGGTGTAAATCGGCGCGTTGACGATCGCGGCTCCGTGTTCAAGGGCGGTCGCGTTTTCGACCGACAAATGAACGGGAGGCGCCTATGGTTACGAAACTTGCAGAGTTAAAATTGTCGAAGGGGCTTCTCATCGAGCTCACCCAATGCGGTTATGAAACCGCGGAAGATTTAGCCGATAAGCCAGCCGCAGAGGCGCTTTGCATCCCTTAAATGCGTGGTGCCCACTTTCGCAAGGCTGCGCCCGCTTTGGGCCGCCATCTGGGCAAATGGAATGAACATCCATCGGCATTGGCCTTACATCAGCACTCATAACCGCGGCACCGACGCGGCTGACGGGACGCCCTACACTGGAAGCAGCCGTTGCCCGAAACTCTGTCATTAGGACTGGGGGAACCATGCGAACCGCCGCCATAATGCCCAACGGGACGATGATAACGTCATCAAGATAGCCTAAGACCGGGATGAAATCGGGTATCAGATCAATCGGAGAGAGCGCATAAGCGGCTACACATCCAGCGGTAAGTTTTGCATACCATGGCACCCTTGGATCGCGTGCCGCGATCCAAAGCGCAACTACATCCCGTTTGATGGACCGGGCCCAGGCTTTTGCTTTATCAAGGGCTCTCCTCACGTCATAGTTTGAGCCCTCGCTAGACATCCCTTTCCTTCATCCATTTGCGCAATTCGGTCTCAAGCGGCCGCAGCACGTTGGAAGCATCGCCAGGTTGGTGTTCTCGGCAAGGGCAATTATGACAGCGAGAACCGATTCCTTGGTACATCCGGAGCGCGAGCATTCAGTCTTAGACTGCCCGCTGGCAGTCAGCGAAGCGGTCGGGGTCGTTTCTTGTGCGCGTCGGGACGGGAATTTTCATGAGCCGTCGCCTGTAAAGTGCTCATTGTTATAGGGCGGTTCGCCGAAGTCCTTAGCGCTGTACAGCGCGATCATTTGCCCTTCGCCTTCGTCGGGTACGCCCGTGAAGAGAAATACCTCACCAAGTTCAGGATGATGACCGTGGACGCCATTGAACGGGAACTCGTCGGGATCGGGAGATTCGTGAACGGTGACGTCGTCAACAGAGTCGCCCTTCACATGAATAACGATTTCTGCAGAACCTGAAAGCTCCTCCGTATCCGTCAACGCCTCCCTGACCTCAAATTCAAACTCCGGATCCCATCCTTCATTTCCAATGAAATCCTTCTCGCGGAACCTGACTTTCCAGGGCATGGATCAATCCTCCGATCAGAGCAGTAGCGGTTGTTCATCCTCTGCTTTTGCTTGTAGCAAAACAATCAGTCCATTGTCGGGCAGGGGCTTTTGCTACTGCAGCGCCTCTTCGGCCGGCGCATTCATCCATCCGCACCGAGGAGCCTTTGGTAAAGTGCGTTTCGCAAACCTTGCGGCTTCGCAAGTTATAAAGCATCCGCTGATCCGGGCGGATATGGATGCGCTAGACGTCGGGTGAAAGTTAGGCAACAAGATATATTGGAAAGCCGATCCGATCCCTGATTGTAGCGATCAGTCGCTCGCAGCGCCGACCGGCAAACGGGGAATGCATCAAGCAATACCGAACCGATCTGCGCGTCCAGTTGTTGACGCACAAGGTGCCTAGCACGGTGAAGCCGCGTCTTCACAGTTTCGGGCCGGCAAGCAGGTTGGCAGTCTTCTCGATACTCAGACCCTCAATCACCCGAGCGACGAAGACGATCCGGCAAGCGGATCATCGTCGACGAGAACTGGTCGATCACGCCGCAAGTGCAGCTGGCCTATTCCAATATCGATTTTGACGACTTCACCGATCCCTTCGGCGCGGACGTTTCGCTCGACAAGAGCGACAGCCTGAAGGGTCGCCTCGGCATCTCCGCCGACTACCAGAATGCATGGCAGGACAGTTCGGGCAGGATGGCACGCAGCAATGTCTACGGGATCGCCAACCTCTATCACGAATTCCTCGATGGTTCGGAAGTTGACCTTGCCGGCGTCAATTTCGCCAATGAAAGCGATCGCACCTGGGGCGGCGTCGGCGCTGGCGGGTCGTATAGCTGGGCCGATGACAAATACGCGCTCTATGGCGAGGTGTCCCTGAATACCAGCCTCAGCGACTTTGCCGACAGTTACAGCGTCAATGGCACGACGGGTTTCAAGGTGACGTTCTAACCACTCGCAAGCGTCTGATCTCCCGACCTGCCGTTTACGCACGACCAAAGCGGTCGGGTTGCTGATAGGTGGTGAGCCTGGGACGTCTGCGCTGGTATGGTTAGTTAAACACAGAAGCCCGATCTGCCAGCAGCGAAAAAACTGGTAGATCGGGCCCAAGTTTGCTGACGCGTGAAAAAGAAGCAATCCGCTCTTCGTCAGCATTTCATCGCCCAACGTGGGGGCAAGGCGTGGAACCGCGTCTCGAAAGATGTTCTTCGATTGCGGAATGCCGCGGCCTTACTCCTATCAACTGTCGTGATGATCGGAGTGAGGTCGCTTCCGCTTGGGTCCCGTAAAAAAGCTAGGGAAACGCCTGAGTCGGGTAAATAAATACATTGATCTAATTTCGCTCACCATCTCGTGAACGGGCACCAATTCGGCGGGCGGAGCGAGACTCGACGCGCTGGTAGGATCAAATAAGCCCCCGATATCCTATTTTGGTAGTTGCGCAAAAGCATTCACCCTGCTGTATTTCCGTGAAATAGCGCATCATCCGGTGCCGTAATTTGCTGCTAAAGCGTACATGTTCAAACCACGTGAAAGCAGATCAGCTGGACTGGTCATCTTTCGGTCCGCTCCTTGACTCGCAAAAGTGAGGCCCGCCGCCGGGTATCCCAAGGGGTGGGTGGATTGCGACGAGCCTCTGTCAGGAGCGTCTACGTTCCCCGACAAGCCTTGAACCGGCCCCGGGCGCAATTGTTCCGACACTGTGCGTTACTGCACGGAGGTCCACGCGGAGACGCGAGGCTCAGATCTTTCGGTGCACATCAACGTCCGTGCCTCTTCGAAGAAACGTCCTCCTGCTCTCCGATCGAGTGAAACTGTTCGTGGCGTGTGGAAGTTCCCGCAAAGAACGCTTGCCTCATTGCGTCCTTGTGGAACTCATCCTTTGGCTGCCGACGCTCAGGGTTAGCGTCTCTTGGATTTGGATTCAGCATCAAGACGAGCTTTGCGAAGGCGATCTGTCTTCTCTTTAACTCGCTTCCGCTCTTCTTCCGCATCTCTTTTGGCAATGTCGGTGGCGTTGTCGAGCTTAACTTCAGATGACGACCGCTTGAAATTTGGAGATTCACCTAATGGGAGGGGCCTTTTTGCACTGCTTATTTTAGGCATAATTGCATCTCCGTAAGTAAGAACCTGAAGCCGCTCCATGTTGGCGCGGCGACGGGCGGCTTCAGCTTGCCCTGGCCGAGCGCCTTAAATTCAACCTATAACTGATGATTATGTTCCACGAATGATGTCTTAGGATTCAGCCCGACTTCTTTTGATCAACTGCGGTTATAGCAATGCGCTTGGCATCGCGCATTCCCGGGTCGAACAACTTCATGATTGTCCACCCCAGCCGGTCTTAGTTTGGGTGCGATCGATCCCGAGTATCGCTGCTGCTCTTTCGTATGCACGTGACATCGTCGCGCAATCGACGCGCGGAGAGGAGATTTCGGCCAGCAATTAACGCGCTGGGTTTCAACGAACTATGTATGAGAAAAATGTTTCTCCCACGGGGTAAAAATCCACGGTGGACGCAAATGGTTACGACCTGCGCCGAGGCTTAGCCTTGTGCACTGAAAGACTTGCCCGTTGGTGGTCCACGCTCCGGCTCGTCCACATACTTGCCAGCCTCCTTCGCCGCCTGAAGCCAAAGCGGCGGCGCCTGGTGAAAGGTTTTCCTTCAGCCGTCTTCAACTGGCCAGTCGCTCTGGATTTGCTCTGCGGCTTGAAGGGCCGATGTGACCACGCGCCTTCTACTACGCTGGCTGGTCATGATGCGCACTTCTTTGAAGGTTTTTTCGTCCATCAGAGCCAAACGGGAACCAGCAGAGTCAGTTCTGCAGGGCGGGGTAGCTAGTATTTACTAGATAAGCGTTGCTACCTACGCCCTGCGCAGTATCTGACCATCCTTCATCTCGAAGACACCATCTTGGCCCCTTGGCTGTCAAAATCGCGCGATAGTTCTCCGGTAGCCAATGAATTGTCCGCATGACGAGCAATGTATCGGTGTGACACCGCCCACATCATCAGGGATCTTGAGGTATATCATACTGCAAGTTTTACAGTCCAGTTCATGGTCCAAGCGTTGCTTTGAAAATGCCCCGTGGCGTCGGCCCAAAGCCGAACCACTATTACATTCTGCGTCGCCAAACTTGTCGAGCCAAACTTTGCGATGCGGGGCTGCGCACCGAATTGTGCGGAACCTACGGCAAGGAAGCTGGTTAAGATCGAGGAAGAGGGTGACATATGAATGGTGAAGATGAAAAGCCAAAGCCGCGTCACGTCGTTAGGCACCTTAAGCGGCTGGACTACGGCGAGGCCCTTCGTTCGTATCACAAACCTTTACCCAATGACGAGGGGTTTGAAGAGTTGCTGCAGCGCTTGGACGAGGCCGAAAAACGGATAAATACGCGAGATGATCCATCAGCGGGGCGTTGAATGTTCGCCATGTTGTGCTTGGTTCGAGCAGGCCGAGGCAATCGCTGGAAAAAAGTTATTCAGACAAAGAAAGCCGGAAGACGAAGCACTCACGGTTCAGGGGGGACTGAGGATGTGAGTGCAGTTTCGGACGCTTCCGGCTAGTTCCTGAGCCAGCAATTTGATTGAGGGCGAAACTGCCGGTCAGCTAAGTACATGGTACACCTGTTTTGCAGCCTGAAGCTCCGATCACAGATATTTGTACCGGCAAAAAAGAGGCCGGGCGACACAACACCGTGGGAGGCGTGTAGTCAGCACCGGCCTTGGGGTGCTGCCGCAAGGAGAGTTGGGGTCACCTCATCCAGGGCAGCAAGGAAGTGTCACCCACGCTCCCGGCTGGGTCCAATCACACTTCTTTGCAAGCTTGAATACTCGACATAAAAAAGGGAGGACAGAGCCACATCTCGCCCCCGTTTCCTCCCTCAAGATGGCTGGTTGTGAAAACCAGCATGCCATCACAACCTGCGCTGGAAACTTACACCCGTTTTGGTTTTCTGTATTTTTTTAATTTTGTCTGCGCAATGGCTGTTTCCATCATATCCACTAGCGCCGCGAGTTTGGCGGTGACCGGGGGAGTAGGCGAAACCACTATACTTCCGCATCGCCTTTATGCTCGCTGCAATACCATTATTGAGCGATCGCGCCGAGTGACACACAATCGATAATCGGGGGCTCGCCGCGAGGTATTGAGGCAATCAGCGCCAAGATTAGAATGGGGAGCGTAATCCAAAGAAGATCGTAGGCCGCGGCTGTCACAGGACTTTCTCCCTTCATCAATGACGATAGGGAACCCTTCGGCGCAGGAGATGTTCCTTGGTCAAAGGAGATCACCATGACTGAACGTAAAAAATCACCGGAAAGCGATGCCAAAGGCCAATTCGCAAAGACGCAGCATGGGGGCGACAATGATGGCGTTTCCAGCGCAAATCCGCGTGTTCTATCTGGCAAGAAGAACGGCGATGCAACATTCAAGTCGGATGCGAAAGAGAATGAAAAGGACCGCCGAGCTCCTGGCAAGTCCAAGCATTAGGGACAAATTGGCTGCCTAACCGTTGGGGTATTTAATTCAGGCATTTCCGGTTAACCGATATCTTGGAAGTTCCCCACCTGCCGAATACACAATACTAAAAGCAGGTCGAGTTGCTGATGGAAATGGGGACCATAAGCTGCTTGAGCCTGCGCCTGTATGATTAACAAAAAGTGAGGCCCGATATCGTGGTAACCGTCCGACACCGAGCCTCTTGCTGAAGAGTGCCAAGCCCCCTCAACCAGCTAACAACACGAGGCGAGCGGGAATGTTCCCCAGAAATAAGAGCGTCAATTTCCAGCCTTCAATTACTCCAGCTCGAAAACCTCGGCATGGTCAGCGACCTCACCATCCCCTTGAATGATGCGTGGCGCAGCTTACCGTGGAGGGTCGAGAGGGTCTGCATCTTTGGGTGCCCACCTAAAGGTTGGCGTCTCTTGGATTTAGCTTCAGCATCAAGACGCTTTGCGAAGGCGCTCTGCGCTTTAACTCGCTTCCGCTCTTCTTCGGCAGCTCTTTTGGCAATGTCGGTGGCGTTGTCGAGCTTAACTTCAGGTACCCGGCGGACTGTCTCGGCAAATAAGCAGCTACGAGGATTAAAATTGTTCGTCTATAGTCCGCCGCTGGACCAATGTTGTCCGCGCACGAAGAAAGCTCGCCAAATCCCTTTCAGCTATCAGCAAGTTCTCAGAATCCCGTGAACGAGCTGAGCCTCAAGTCGGATGATTCTTCCATCTGCGATGTAGTAAACCGCCTCACAGCTCGCTTGACCGCGCAGCTGGCGTTCCACCTCGCACCAGCGACCAATGTAGCCACTGCATAAGTTGCAGAAGATTTGATCGTTTGCCGACACAGGATCAGGCACTCGCATATTTGTGGTGCCGCACTCGGAACACTCAAGCGGGTCACGGGGCGGATGAGATACCGCTATGTAGTCGGCCATGCGAAGAATGTTCATCCCAAATTCCTCCCATTAGTACTGCCCGCAAGAATACCGCGCCGAACAACGCTACCTACTTCCGCACTTCGAGCACTCTAGCTTGCTGTCGGACGCCAAGCATTATGAATTGCTGGGCCTTGCGGAGCTTCGTAGCGCGGCAATGTCGCTGATCAACAGCTCCTGATTGACAGCGGCCGATGCAATTGCGTCCGGGTCCACCAATCCCCTGTCGAAGAAAATCATGACGCGCCTTGCTAGACGATCTGTATGTACGTGATCTTTGGAGCGATTGAGTTTTTTTGACGCTCTAAGAAGCGCAGTCTCCATGATATTCCAGTCATCGCTGGAATAAAATAACGTCCTCATTTTACGGGGCATAGTTTCCTCCCGCTTTGGTGTTTGGCGGGAGCACTTATCATCTCTCAATCACTGGCGTGCTATCAGGTGGCCAGAAACATGGTTAGTAAAAAACTCTTCGAAACTGGCGTCAATACTATGTCTACTTGCGGACAATTAGCGCCGCCGTGGTTGCTTTTGTATTACGAACGGACTTAAGCCGTAATTGCAAGGATGCTTGAAGACGTCGCGTTCTTGCCGCAAATAGTTCGGAACCTTTATCTCGGTTTGCAGTTTCCGCGCAAACAAGCAAAGGAGCTTCGAATGTTCAAACCCCTAAGAGTACGTATACCGGAAAGTGCAACACCCATACGCATCGCGTCATTGCCCGAGGCAACCGAATTTATCCTTCTGAAATGGCCGCCCCATCAAAGTCCCATTCTCCAGGACGCACGACAAAAATGCCTGGATGCTGTCTCCGGTAAGCTGCCGGTCGAAATAGCTCGGACAGCGTTCATCGTCGCAGCCAAGGAAGTCGGTATATATGCTCGGCGCTCGCGACTGAAGAAGATAGTCGCGGTCATAGCTCCCAACCTAGCGTTAGCTGCCGAGCCCACCGAACTGGTTTAATCGGCAAGCATGGTTTGACATAACGCAAACGCTGGCCTCGGTTTTGACAGCAGATCATAGACTCTACCTCATGTTCGCCTCCAATGGACCGCAACCTTTCTCAGCCTTTTGTGTTCGGCGAAAATGGATAAGCTCAAGTTTGAAAATGTTTTCGTTATAGGTCCGCGCTTTCACGAGCGCAGAAAGTTGGCCCCTGTACCTGCAGCGCTGGCCTTCATGTTGAAACATCGGCCAAGGGATACGGGAGCGAAGAAAGAAACGGCTCTTACGGAACTGCGGCGCGCAATTTCTGGAGATGCCTCGGTGGCAGATGCAAGAGCGGCCTTTGTACCTGCTGCCGATGAAGCGGGAATTTTGGCTCCTACGGTTGCTTCCGAGTGAGCCGCTTTTTTACCTTGTGCAACAACAAACGTAGGATGTTATTTTTGCTTGCGAAACCGAGCGATAGCCATGCATGACAAAAACGGTAAATCCAAGGATCACAACAATTCCAAAGAGCGGTGGCGGCGGAACGAGTTACGCGAAGCGCTGCAAACGCACTATAAAACCGTCCCGACGGATGATCGCTTCCGGGATATGCTGCAACGCCTGGATCAAAAAGAGGGGGAGCAATAGGACAACTGACTGACATCACGTTTTTGCCGAAACTTGGAACTCTTTTTACTTGCTGTCGTTGTCGCGTTGATTGCAATCAAGCAATAGAGGGACACTGACATGGTTGAGAAAACACTCGAAACGCTCTTTCATGAAACACTGAAAGATATGTACTACGCCGAACGGAAAATCCTGAAAGCTTTGCCGAAGATGGAAAGGGCTGCCGCCCACCCGGACCTAAAAGCGGCCTTTGAAAAGCATCGCATGGAAACCGAAGTTCAGGTTGAGCGTCTGCAGCAGGTCTTCGAAATTTTCGGTAAGCGAGCACAGGGCAAAACCTGCGATGCTATCGAGGGAATAATCGCTGAAGCCGAACAAATAATGGACGACTTCAAGGGGCAACCTGCCATTGACGCTGGACTTGCATCTTCCGCACAGGCCGTCGAACATTACGAAATAGCCCGCTATGGCACCTTGGCTCGTTGGGCCGGCGACCTTGGTCTGAAGGATGCGAAGGCACTCCTTGTGGCTACATTGAACGAGGAAGAAGCGACCGACAAGGCTCTGACTACGCTTGCTGAAGCAAGTCTCAATCCATCAGCGAAGGCGGCCTAAACATCAAAGGAAATTCTTCCGCGGCGGCCGAGCTGGGCCGCCGTATTGCACCCACCACTCGATTTTATCGGATTAAGTTGCGGGCTTTGCGTGCTTGCGCGCGACGTTCTTCGCGACTTTGGCTTGTGCCGCCTCGGCTTGTTTCGCTGCTGCTTCGCATTGGTCGTGGAAAGCCTCGACCTCTGTTTGCGTGAGTTTCTCGATCCCTACGAATTTATTCAAACCGGCTCCAGAGCGAATTAGCTCATCCAGCTTGGCTTGGATGGCCGCCCCGTCGCGATTCTGCGTGTTTTGAATAAGGAAAACCATCAAAAATGTGATGATCGTCGTCGAGGTGTTTATGATCAGCTGCCACGTTTCAGAGAAACCAAAAAAAGGGCCACTTACGGCCCAAATCAGCACCAAGCTCACACCGACGACAAAGACGGTCGGTTTGCCTGCTGCTGTTGCTACCGCGGTGGCGGCTCTATTGAACCATTTTTCCATTCACAACCTCGTCGCCTTTCTGCTCGCTGCAAAACCATTCCTGCCCACCGACCAGCCACCATCATGCAGATGGCCGTTAAGACGTGAAGGCAAAATGAAACCAGAGAAGCGCTAACAACGGCGACGGCAGCCACGATAGCCTGCCAATCATAAGATAAAAGCGTTGAAGCCAACATGGAACCAGAGCACCCATTTAGGATTGAATCGTCGTGAGCAACGTGGTCAATGATGGAAAGTTCCGATGCTGCTGCTGGATTTCGCTGAAACACAAGAGCGCGCTCTGAAGCGTAACCCAGTCCTAAATTAATTGAGCTGAGGCGGAACTATTGTCGCGGACTATGATTAGGTCATATCCGGCACGGTTCTCCGGTGAACCCAATGAGCCGACTAACGCCTGGCTCTTTCGTGGCGCTGGAATCGAAAGTCCGTCAGTCATGGAGTTTGTTTGGAAGCCGATCCATTTCGATGACAGACAAAGACCGGATGACATCCTCGCGATAGCATCTGTTATAGTCATCGGCCGCGTCTGCCGCCTATCCAGCGGCCCTCAACGTGGTGATTGGTATTTCAACTTTCAGCTCGGCCGGACGCCGTTTAGAACACGGGCAATGAACGGAGTTGTTCCAAAACGCAAAACGGCCCAACGGCAAGTACTCGACACGTTCGAGGAATATTTGGAGACACCGTCTGACTTGGGCGGAGGGAGACCAGTCGGAGTCGGATCAGGGCGGCCATGACGCCGAAATGAGTTTGAACTTTTGCCGTTTTTTGCCGCCCATTATTGCACCCGTTTGTTGATTTAAAAGGCAATCTGTCGGCCTGTCACGTCGGAGGTCTAGGGGTTTAGCTCGTGGAATCTGCGCCATTGGACGCGGTCACGGCAGGCTAAAGCCGTCTCCTGGTTGGCTTCCACGATGTCGGGAGCCCTTCCATTGGGATAGATGGTTACGAGATTGTACATCAGCCCAGTATTAGTACCGTTGGCGTCCTTGGAGTTCCCTGGACGCAGAGATGCCGGCCAGCTATCAGGAGTCACATAGACGGCAGAGATTCCTGCATCGCGAACGCTGAACGAATCAACCCAGCGCGACCGGATGACCCCAACGACGATTTGAACCTCTTCCGCGGTGGCCCAGTGCGCTACAACTGGCCCGGGTTGTTTTTTAGCGAGTGCCGGCGCTGCAATGCAAGCTGCAGTCAATGCGATGAGAAGTTTGCATTTCCTTTGTATCTGGTGGCCTTTGCTACCTAACGAGAAACGCCTAATATGTCGATGACGGCGAGCATGAATCCACTACAGATCACGACGGCAGGTTGACCAGAATCCGGCACACTTGGACCAGTTTGAACTGCTCGTCGGGCTTGTCTTTGTTTTTCGAACAAAGCTTGATTGTTCCAGATGCTATAAACTCAGCCCACGTTGAAAACAGCATGACACGAAGAACCGAACAATGGCCGTGCCTGGGTGGCCAGAGGTGAAGGCTACACCGTGCAGGTTGTTCGACGGTCAACTGCCCCAGCGCCGAACTATCGCCAACGGTACTATTCCGAATATCAGATAGACCCCGCTCACAATGAATAGTGCGACAAATCGCTTTCGCACCTGTCTCGAACATTGCAAAATCCCGCTGAGTCGTGCCAGAACATCTTATCGCGCGCAAGAGGCATGCCAACGGTCGGCACGTTGGGCCACATTTTGTTCCACATTTCGCGCCACAAACCATAGGCAACGGCGGGAAAAAAGACAGCAAAAACAATAACCATCCTTACCCTTGGAGCTACCCGTCAGTACCATATCCAGGTCAAAGCTTTCTAGCGCGGCTTGGTGGGCTGCCAGCCAAGACGTCTCTCCCTCCACACACCGGTAAGCAATTTTTCGATTTCCTCCGCGCTATGCTGCTGGAAGCGACCAGCCAGCGTTACCGCCAAGGCGTAACGGTCTATCCGGGCCGGCCGCATCTCCTCGGCCCTGTCGGCTTGCCGGTTGATTTCGCGCATGAGTTCCTCGTCGTCATCCATCATGATAGTCCCGCCTTCTCGCCTATATTCCCATCGACCGTTTGTTTTCCACGGCAGCCCCGGAGCGCCTACCATCGCAGCCATGAACCGTCTGCTTTGCCCGTGTCGTCCGTGGCCTCGATCATATCCACAAGCGCACGCTTCACCTCCGGCTCGGTCCAACCAGCTTCAATGGCCTCCACAATCAATTCTTTAAGGGCTTCAACCCGCCGTTCATTTTTTTCCGCAACGGCCGTAAAGCGCTCTTGCAAGGCCCGCTCGCAGTCAAGCCAGCGTTTAGGGTGTATAGCAGGAAGTACAGGTCCCTTAATCTGAGCCATAGGTCTCTCCAATCCAAGGCCAGGATGCACATGACTGCCAACAACGTCAGCATGGCGTCTCAAGTTGCATCCGATGACCGGCCGGAGTGGATCGCCGCGAGCAGCTGACCGCATCTTACGAATAGAGCAGCCATATATATTAAGGGTGAGTTTCAACTTTTGCCGCTTTTACGGCACGTTACTACACGCGGAAATTTGAAACGTTTGTTGATTTAAAAGGGCATCCTATCGGCCTGTCACACCGGACGTTTAGTTACGGAACTGTGGAGCAAAAACCACTAGATTTCAGGATGACGTAGCCTCGACGAATTTACGGACGGAGTTACAGTTACGTACTTGCGCGCTTCGATTATTCCATTGCGGCTTCCACCGACGCCGCGAATAGACGACGGATGGATAGCTGCAAGCCGACAGGACCTTCCGCGGCTTATTTTACGAAACAAAGATGACGATGAGTACGGCTTTTACGCCAATGTGGAGACACAGGCAGCCGGTTTCTACGATTGGAGAGTTGTCCTCTTGCAATTGCGATCGGCGGGCGGCTGAGCATGAAATTGCGTCACATCGTTACGCATAAAACACACTCCTTTTTAGGTACCCAACCCGCCTTCACATACGCACAACAACGATAGCAGGCCGGTGTCGACACAGTGGGCGCTGTGGTCAGCACTCAAAGCGTGCTCTTGTACGGTTAAAAAAGGTGAGGTACAGGCGCCTAAATGGCTTGATAACTGAGACAGCAAAGCCCGATCTACCGGAAAACGCAAATAGCCGACAGACCTTCTGCTGACATTGGGGGCATCCCAGCGCCGCCACCATACCGATCATCTCAAAAAAGAAAATAACTGAATAGAGCGGCGTGTGCGCGGCACTGCGCTCGCTGCTGTAGTGAGCCGCCCGACCAGGCTGAAACGCTAACCAGCCGGTCGGGCGCTTTTGCCTGAATCGTCATGAAAGGGTCAAGTGGCGGCAGGCTCAAGGTCAGCTATCGTGAGTTCACTGACCTGCTTTCAACGACAGGACTGGTCCATTAAGTTCCCCTCGGTCCACCCAGCAAAGCCCGATCCGCCGTAAACGCAAGAACCGGCAGATCGGGCCGTTCAGCCTGTGTGAAAAAGAAGTGGAGTTCTTTGTCAGGCTCTGCCGACGCGGGGTGTCGGCACTCGGAAGTTTTTTCAGAAAAATGGCAACAAAAAGGAAATGACCAGTTGTCTCATAGACGGCTGGCGCTCTGTGCTGCGCAAAGCGTGATCAATGCGCCTGATGCTTGATCAAGCAGTTACAGCGTCACTTGTTTGGGCTGAACAGAATGAGGTTCAATTTGTTTACATCAGAGCTGCCCAATAAAGTCTCCGCTTTGGCAGCTTCAGGGTCAGTATCGCTTCCTTCGAAACGGCACTGATCGAGAGCTACGCCTGAGGCTAGGTAACCTCGGTGCCGACGGTCTCAATGAGTGGCGTCAAATTCCAGACTTCTAGTCTCCCGTCTTGAAAGTTGGAATTGACGCGGGAGGTGTCGATTCAACGTGTCGGTGCTAGTTCGTCTGACGTTCCTACCTCTGTGGCAGACGGAACGCCCAGAAGTAAGACAACGCTAACGAAGCATAGACAAGCCAAGACATAGAACCCAGCATCACCATTGCCAGTCAATCGATCCGTGTAAGCTTTGACCTGCGGCGACAAGAAGCTGCCAAGATTGCCAAGAGAAACTATGAATGCAATCCCACTGGCGGCACCCGTGCCAGATAGATATCGCGTTGGTAAGCTCCAAAAGACAGGTTGTGACGCGGTCAGACCCGGAACGGCAATACAGCTCGCGATCACGATAACCAACAGGCTCGTGGTCATGCCAATTGCTGCAAGAGCGAGTGTGCCAGCGGTGATCATGGCAATGCAGACAAGGCGATGATTGTCGTTTTTGTCGGCATAGACCGTGAAGGCCCGGGTAGCAACGACAGCGCACAGCCACGGAACAGCCAAAAGGATGCCGACCATAAAGTCGACGTCGGTTCCTGCCGCCTGCGCAATCCGCGATGGGAGATAAAAAGTTAGCGGACCCGTTCCCATTTGGATGAAGAAATAAATACCGATGAAGATGAGCACACGAGGATCCTTAAGCACGCCCAGAGCCGTGTGGCTGACTGCGCGCAATTTAATAGTTTCTTCGCTCTCCAAGGCTGCCGTCAGTACTCGTTTCTCTTCGGAACTGAGCCACTTCGCTTCACTCGGTTTGCTGTCGAGGTAGAAGAGGGCAACGATGCCTACAATGGTTGCAGCGACCCCCTCTACAACAAACATCCATTGCCAATTGCTTAAACCCAGAATGCCGTGGTGTGTCAGCAACCAGCCGGACAGCGGACTTCCAATGACAAGCGAAAGCGGAACGCCAAGGTAAAAGAGCCCTGTCGCACGCGCACGTTGTTTGGCTGGAAACCAGTATGTGAGGTAAAGCAGAACACCTGGATAAAAACCCGCCTCGCATACGCCCAGAAGAAAGCGCAACACGTAAAGCTGCGTAGGCGTGTGCGCGAACATCATGGCGGCCGACACAAGACCCCACGAGATCATGATGCGGCTTAACCAAAGCCGTGCACCTACACGGTGGAGGATAAGGTTACTGGGAACCTCAAACAATGCGTAGCCAATAAAGAAAATGCCGGCCCCCAATGCGTAGGCCGCATCACTGATGCCAGTTTCGGCCTGATAAGCATTTTTGGCAAAACCAATGTTAGCCCGGTCGAGAAAGGCGAGAATAAGCATCAGTGCAAGGAAAGGGAGCAGCCTGCGCGTCGCTTTCGCGACGGCGCTGGCAAGCGCGCGCTCGTTTGAATTCATGTATTCGTTCCTCCCTGTGGCCGAACCGTTCGTCTAACAACGATCCGCTCAATAATCACAGGTAAATGAAACATTCACGTACGAAAAGTCAAGGTGGCCCTGGAACGACATCGGGTTTCCTGTCCAAAAAGGCGCTATCTCAAGCCATCTGTTGGGGTGGGCAGGCTAGCTTGTTAAAGAACCCAACTATTCCATGCGGCTAGCGCCGCCGCACTGTCCTGCTGCAGGGCGCGACTATCCGCACCCGCGCAACAAGGGGCATTGGCTGGGCAAACCGTTCAAGCCGCTGGAATACGCCCAGGACAGCGACATCACCAAAGAGATCGTGGATACCCAGCTTGCCCTTCGCGTCGGTGGGACTTGATCGAGTGCACCGCGCGCCGCTGAGCACCGCCCGCAGCCATCAAAGTAGTGGATGGCCAGCCATTCTCGCAAGCAGCGCGACCAATTCCGCCTGCCGATGCGTGTCGGTTTTGTAGAAAACGGCCTTCAGCTGGCACCTTGCGGTTTCGTAGCAGATTCCCAAGTGATCCGCGGCGACCTTCAGCTCTTCGCCTGATGTAATACGGCGCGCCAGCATCGCCTCGGCGGGTGTCATCCCGAAGCAGGCCTGCAACGCGGTCGCCGGGGATTGGGGATGGATGTCCGGATCGATAAAGACGACAACAACTTGATAGGATGCGAAGGGGTTTGAGGTATTTCCTCCGAGACGCGACGGGTAAGCAAGCAAAGGTCTGCCTTGAAGGCGCGGCAACGGTATAGGGCTTAACATTGCTGGCGGGTTCGGATTCCGCAACATAGTATGCAACGCGCGCCTGAGCGCGTTCGTCGCCTCCCTGTCGATGCATGCCAATTGGCGGCCCGTAACCAGAAGATCTCGGCCGAACATCCTTTCTGCAGGTTCATTCGCCAGGATGACGGCAGCGTTCCTGTCAAGCATGACTGCAGGCGTACCGCTTGTGCTGAAAGCATCCAGCGCACCTTCGGCATGCGCGAAGCTCAGCATTTTCGCGAGCGCTGCCGCAGAGCTCAGCTGTCTGGAGAAGCCGGCAAAACTTTGCAACTCGGATGGCGAAAAAGGGCCCTGCTGGATCGACCTTTGGATGGACAAGATCCAGAGGTCATCGCCCGCGGCAACCTTCACACCCGCAAACCACCTAAGACCGAAAGGAGCGAGAAATTCCTGATAATATGGACGCCTGTCAATTTGCTCGGAAGAGAGAACGTCTAGATCGCTGACCACCCCTTTGCGTTTCATTAGCGGCACCAAGTTGTACCGATCATCCCGGTCGATCCAGCCATCGCGGACGTAAACCTCGAATGATGGGCCCATCTCGCGACTGCGCGGCATGCACGGCAACGGCCCCTTTGCGTCGAACAGCATCGAGCCAAAGCTACCAGTAGCGGTCGCGACCACATCCATTGCGGCATCCCAGCCAGCAGGATCGGTCGCCGCTGCGATTATGGCATTGCCAACCGCCTCGAGATCAAAAGCTGTACGCATCTCCTTCCCCCAGTCCCGACTTTACATTAGCGGACTGGAAACTTCGAGTCCTCCGAGTTGGAGTGAGCCTAGTCAATACGATTACAGTTCGTGACCCAATCGGACATGCGACCAACTCTTGTTTGAGGTTCGCTCGCCGCAATGCAGGCAGACGTCAGCCGGCTCGGGTCCCAAGGATATATGTGGGTATTATCCTCGCGGAGAAATTACGGACCCGACACCAAGTGATTCCTCGGCAAGGGGGAGACGGCCGAAGCTTCCAACGCCGGCGACGAATCCTCAGGACCCAAAAAATGTGGTCCTTCTATCTCGGCTAGACAGGGTGTCGTGATTGGAGCTTTCGGGTTGTTCAAAAAATCTGAGATTACCTCCCCGCCGCAAGGTGTCGTGTCGACTACATCGTGACCTATGCCACGGAATACCACAAGCTGGCTGCTTCCGGTATTCCCCGCGACGTATTTCGCCCATTTTGATGGTGTCGCTGGGTCATATTCTCCGGACAACAGCAGGACCGGAACCTGATTTGCCTTCAGCGATTTGTGAGTTTTGACGGGTTTTGCCGACGGCCAGAGCGGGCAAGCCCACGTATAAATATTGTCCGCTGCCCAGTGGTCGAAGAGCGGGAATTTTACGGCTGGCGCAGAGGGAGGAACGCTGTCATTGCACACAATGGAAAGATGCATCCCATCCGCAAAATCGGATTTATCGTCCCCGGACAGATCGTCACCAAGTATTTCGACGAGCATCCTGTAATCCTGCTCGTTTGTATCCTTGATCAACTGCGGCAGCACCTCGATCGCACCCCGGTCATAGAACCCGTCGAACATCAGCTCAAGAAAATCGTCACCCGACACCCGCATGAAGCGGGCCGATCCTTCGACTTCCCCTAACCGAAGCAACACGGGCTGGGCATTGAGTTGCCGCACTATCCAGCCGATCATCGTCATCAGATTTGGAAAATTTTTGGAACAGCCCGAGTGCTTGCTGCAATCCTTTTCGAGCGTTCTTAGTGCGCTGTCGAGACTGTTGGAACCCTGGTCAACATATCCCACATCAAGGGGAAGCGTTGAATCGAGGACCACCGCGATTACGTCTTCGGGATGATCTTCCAGCACCTGCAGGGCGAGTTTCGTTCCGTACGAAATGCCGTACAACACCCATTTTTCGATGCCAAGCGCGATGCGCAAATCGTGGATGTCGGCCGCGTTTTCGATTGTGTTGTAGGCCGTGAGGTCGATGCCCTTTTTTAACAACGCATCGCGGCACGCCGTAACATCGCGTTTCTGCGCCAAGTCAAACTTAACCACTTCATCGACCTTGGAGACGACCTCGCTCCATACCGACGGTGTGTAGTGCGCTGAGCAATCCAACGAGGGTTCCGCGCGGCCGACACCCCGCTGATCCACCACGACGAGCTGTCTGCCGCGCAACCATGGGCCGTTGTCGATGAAACTCAACCACTGGGCAATATCTTCTTCGTTGTCGATCATGGCCATTTGACCAGGTCCCCCGGTCAGGTAAACAATCGGCTCGTGCCGCGTTCGATCAGGCTCGAAAATAACCACTGGCAGCTTGATCTGTCGACTGGTTGTCTTGCTGCGATTCTCGGGGACGGTGAGGTACCCGCATTTTAGATCGCGATCTCGCGGTAGGTCGAACCAACATGTCGACTGTTCGAATTTCCCTTCGGCAAAAGCAGATCCGGCCAGACCTCCCATGGTCAACAAGAAGATCAGTAGAATGCGGATTGAATTTGCAGAGCTCAGTCGCAAACACCGTCCAAACCGGATCGCAAGCATGACATTTGTCCCCCTGCTGGTGGTCGGTTCTCGTCCAACCCGCGCAGCGGATCCAATGTAGAATGATTATTCTGCATGGCATCACCCGTTTGGGTGAAGTTTTGGTTTACCAATGCTTGTATATATACTGTTCAAGATCGGTTTGTGGAAGAATCGAAACTATATCGTCAGGTTTACTCCCGCAGTCTTCGCGGATTAATATTTGGATTACCTCATATACATACTTCGTACTATTAGGAAATATCAATTTCCAGCGGACCGTTATTCCAATCGGCTGCTGCGAAGAGTTCTTTTTTTGGGAGATCGGCAATGTCTGCATCACGTCGTCTTTTCCTATCCGCGCTTAGCGCCGGGCTGCTCTATGCAGCAGGCATCACTATGACTGCCGCTAAAGGCGGTGGCGGTGGCAGTGGAGGCGGAGGTGGCGGCGGCGGGGGAGGCAATGGTGGAGGGGGAGGCGGAAAAGGCGGCGGGGGCAATGGTGGAGGTGGAAAGGGTGGCGGGGGGAAAGGTGGAAGTGGGAAAGGAGGAAGCGGTAGCGGGAAAAATGGCAACCACGGCGACTCCGGGGCTAGCGGATCCAACCGTCTTCCTTGCTCGAAAACCGCTGGTTCCGGCACAGCCGGATGCTAGTTCATTATAGAATTGCAAATTATAGAGGGGGTTATGAAAAAGTACCTGATCGCCGCGGTGCCCTTGGCAGCCGTTTTTCTGGTCACCAGCGCGCAGGCGAGCTCCGAAAAAAAACGCACTCTTGCCGCGTGTACTGCTGCGCTTGCGAAACAAAACCTCAAGCCCGCATCCGCCGCTCCGACTATGACCTTCAACAGGAAGGGTAATCGGGTGTCGGTCAAGGGCAAGGTCACGGGGGGTGCCACTTTCATCTGTAATACACTCGAAAACGCGGTAGTCAGTCTCAAAGTCCAGTGAAACCGCACGGGGTCCCGCTGTGCAGCTATCGATGCGCCATTATGCTTGTCATTTTACTTTCGAATCCCGCCTTGAATCGGCAGAACGACTCTGCTCGGGGTATCTTTTTCGGTGTGCATACCATTTTATGCCTATGTCATTCGACTGCCATAGGCTCTGATACACAGTGAGGTAGTGGTTCGCGATTCCAGTCACGCGGCAAGCATTCAGAATACCCATCGTTGACGAGGCGGCAACTCGCTAGTCGGCGCTTTTGCCGTCCAAGGAGAAGTGGTCGGTGTGGTCCTCCAGGACTCCGTTTGATACGTCTGGATGCCTGCACAGCGGCGCTCCGCCTTTTCAACACCGAGCCTGGGGCAGAGAATTAAAGTCCATCCAACACCAGATCGCGTCGAGGCTGAGCATGAAGGGCACAGAGCGATCTCTTTAACGGTGGCATCCGCAAGCCACTTGGGTATCCCCTATGAAATGGCTTCGAGCTGACCCATGCATCGATATAGTCCGAACCCGCTGATCTCAGAACTCTCGTCAGTCATCTTGTTTGGTCGAAGTTTGCCGTCATACTGTACCATCCGGGTACGTAGGTATCGGTGTGTGAACACGCTCGAGCAATATCAGGATGTTGGTTTACCCACTTCTTCAAGGCGGTCCACGCTGGGCTCTCTGTAAAGGTCCGGGCACGCCGCCAGCCAGCAATGGGAATGCCGAATTCCTGTGAGACAATGTCAACATCATCATCTGCAAATCGCGACAGTACTATGCGTGGCCCACGGTCCTTGCAGATAGCATAATAGTGTTGGTTATCCAGTTTCAAAATTTCGAGCGCACTGCCAAGCGGAATGTCGTGATCACAAGCTCGATTTTCCAGCATTCTCAGATGCGGGCCATCGACGCAGATGATCCCTATGAATGTTCGGCTGCAAATGTCAGTTCGATAAAATTCACGTCTGTCCGTCATCTTGTTCTCGTACGGTTTTTTGCAGGAACAACGCAGGCACGCTCTGACGAAGAATTCATGCACGCACAGAGGTGCAATATAACATTGATAGCAGTTTGCTATAAGGGATAGTAAATGGAAAAGAAAAAGACATGCTTCGTTTTGCAGAACGAAGCTATAGACATCGTCTATACCTGTTGGCGAGCATGGAATTTATCCTCCATTCGCCGTTGTGGCATCAATCTAACCTGCGCGGCATAGCCTGCAAATGTAATTCGATGGTTTTGCATGCACATCACCCGACTGGGGGTGACCGCTCATCGATCCGATATAGAGTTGAGTGCACTTTTTTCGCGACGGCCCGTTTCCGCTTTGGATTAGGAAACCCGGGAAGTGTTTCCTGCAGGAGTCATTCAGTCCCCTCCCAAACGGTCTCCACGAATGGTGAGCTTTCCGATTGCACACGCATGGCCGGGATAAACGCCAGACTGCAGAGCAGGGCGTGAATAAACCGCGAGCGCAGTGTGGAGACATGTCTATGTTCTAGGTCTTGTGTTTGGCCGTTGGTCCTCACACCTATAGAAGACGATAAGTTGTCCCGCTCGGCTCGTCGCGGCCTTTACCGGGCCTTGCCAGGATTGAAATCATGACTATCGATACGGCTTTGCAGTCAATCATAACTGTCCGCTCCTCAATTCCCGATGACGCGTTTACAGCGGCTACGCTAGGTACCTTGAGAGAGGGCAGCGGCGTGGTCATTCGGGAGGACGGGCTGGTGCTCACGATCGGCTATCTGATTACAGAAGCTGAGGAGGTTTGGCTGACGCGCCATGACGGGCAAGTTATTCCCGGTCATGCGCTGACGTATGATCAAGAAACGGGATTTGGCCTCGTGCAGGCGATTGGGCCTCTCGGCGTGCCTGCGGTGGACTTCGGCGATGCCGCCCAAGCCAACGTAGGAGATCCCGTTGTGCTTGCGGACGGGATCGGTCAGTTCGTCCGAGCGAATATCGTCGCCAAGCAGGAGTTTGCTGGCTATTGGGAGTACGTACTGGATGAGGCGATCTTCATTGCGCCGGCTCATCCTTCCTGGGGAGGGGCTGCACTGGTTGACGGGGATGGCAAACTCCTGGGCATCGGCTCGCTTCACTTGCAAATGAGCAAAAATGGAGAGCTTGCGGACATCAATATGATCGTACCGATCAATTTGTTGCCACCGATCCTGGATGATCTACTCAAGCGCGGCCGAGTGAACAAGCCGCCGCGGCCCTGGCTCGGGACGTTCTCCGCCGAGAGCAGCGGCAAGGTCGTGGTTATGAGTGTCGCGCCGGGGGGGCCGGCGGCTCAGGCGGGCCTGCGTCAGGGCGACGTTATCTCGGAAATCCGAGGCGAGGAGGTGGATGGGCTCGGTGATTTTTACCGGAAGGTGTGGACGAGTGGCCCCGCTGGCGTTGAGATTCCCATGAGGGTTCTGCGTAACGGGCGTGAGGCATGGTTGCGCGTGAAGTCAGCAGATCGCAACAGCTTTCTTAGAAAACCGCCCTTGCAGTGAGGCAGAGTTTCGCAACAATCGACCGCTATTGGCGCGAAGTGAACGTTAGTGAAGGTGTGCCCGTAGAGCATGTATTCGCGCATACAGATTACTCCTGTCGCATCGTGAGCCTCGGCCGTGTTTCTTCCGCACGTTTGGCATTCTCGCCAAGCGCTTCCCCTAGTGTTACTAGATTGGAGGCTACGGACGAAGGGCGGAGGATATTGCGTAGTGCTAGTCCAGGGAAAGGAAAACGATTCTATGTAGCATAACTCGTTGCCCGACCCCTTATGTTAACGGCCGTGCGCATGCCTTGTCGTGCGTCGGGACGACAAGGCGAAGCGGTCATTCAATACGTTGAAATCCGACTTTTGAGACAGAGCTCGTTAGATCACCGACGCGACTTTTTTTCGTGTAGATTATGGTGATGTTCGGGGGAGCTATGGCCGAAGGCGGGATTCTGACGAAGGGAAGAGATCGATGGAATTGTTCGACCTTAAAGGACAAGTGGCGATGGTCACGGGTTCGGGCAGCGGCATTGGCCAGGCTATTGCGATTGGTTTGGCGGAGGCTGGAGCCGACGTAGCCTGCTTCGGCCATCTCTCAAACGGCGGTTTGAACGGAACGGCGGACAAAATTCGCTCTCTTGGCCGGCGAGCCTTAACGCTCGAAGGCACCGTAACCTCTGCCGCGGACCTAAAGAGAGCGATCGATCTGATAGAGAACGAACTTGGCTCTTTGACGGTTGCCGTCAACAACGCAGGTATTGGTGCTGGCGGCGATGCCGAGACGCTTCCACTGGAGAACTGGCAACGGGTCTACGACGTAAATGTAACAGGTGTTTTTTTGTCCTGCCAGGCGCAAGCACGCGTAATGCTTCCCCGAAAGAGAGGCTCCATCATTAACATTGCTTCAATGTCAGGCTCGATAGTCAATCGTGATTTGAAACAAGCCGACTACAACTCGTCCAAGGCCGCGGTTATCCACCTGTCAAAAAGCCTGGCAATGGAATGGATTGATCGAGGCATCCGGGTCAATTCGATCAGCCCGGGCTACACGCTGACACCCATGAATCGTCGAGCTGAAGTCGCTGATCAGGTGAAAATATTCGAACGGGACACTCCCATGGGCCGCCTGGCCTTCCCCGAAGAAATGGTCGGGCCGGCCGTATTCCTTTCAAGCGGTGCTTCGTCATTCGTAACTGGCATCGATCTCGTCGTGGATGGCGGTTTTATGTGTTGGTAGCCGCCCGCAAAGGGACCATCAGGTGGGCACGCGAACTGTTCGAGCCAACATTGACGCCAGCCCAAGTGAGTATTTCAATGTTCGGATCGCTTGGTCTATCAACGGCGCACTAGCGATTGAGAGCCGTACGCGCTCCAGCCATTGATGTTGGAGGATGTGTCATGTCTCTGCATCTTTTTGAAAAACTCACCTACAGCGAAGACGATTGGGACATTATGCAGGACGCCCACCTTAAGGTGTGCGAGTTTCTCGGCCACGACCCGGTTTTCTATAAAAATGCGGACCGCTTGGCGCGCACCATAATGAATCTCTTCGATGGCGGCGCGCGTGATTTTCAGATCATCGCTTCGATAGCGGCCCATCGGGAAGCCATGTTGGACCGTCAATTAGCCACGTATCATTGATTGTCGCAAAACATGTATGATTGCCAAATCTTCGAAAGGTTTGGTGGCTGGTCATGACTTTGACGAAACTGCAGCATTTCTGGATCTTGGGCCTCGAATGCGATCCTCTGTTTGATCGACACTATACACCACGTGGCAGACTGAGCTTTCCTGTGAGCGCCACGGATGGACCGAGTATATTCAAAGCGGGCCAACAAGCTGGAAGTGGCAAATCACTGGGGCCGGGAAACGGGCTCTAGAAACTCACAACGCCCGGCGGTGAGGCTGACGGGCCCCTTCGAGCTTCGCCGAACCCGTAACCGAAAAGGCCTAATAACGGAAATAACCCCGAATTATTGGTTCGGGATCTCTTGCTAATTTTGCTTCAGTGCCTGACGTAAGGCACCAAACCGCAGACGATAACGCGCCGGGGTCAAACCCGTCTTTCGGCGGAACAGGCGGCCGAAAAAGCTCGTATCCTCATAGCCAGCCTCGTTGGCGATGGCTTCGATAGGCAGATCGGTGGCCTCCAGCATTTGCTTGGCTTCCTCGAGCCGTAGTGCGTGCACATAGTCGAGGGGTTTCATGCCCGTTGCTTTTGTGAAGCGGCGGATGAATGAGCGTTCCGGCAGACCATAACGTGTTGCCATCGCGGCCACCGGGGCGTGGGTTTTGTAGTTCATTGCCAGCCATTCCTGGCAACCGTTGATGACAGCATCGGTTGTCTGCCGGAAGGTCGTCAGTGATGCAAATGGCTGTTGCCCCATGTCATGCCACTGCAGCATGTAGACCTTGGCGACCTCCATGGCCTCCTTCAGACCGACAAACCGCGCGATCAGGTAAAGTGCTAGATCCTGCCAGCTCGATCCGCCTCCCGCCATGACGATGCGCTGCGCCTCGCCGCTCAACACGAGGGACCGATCCAGTCTGACGCGCACCCCCGCATAGTTATTGGTCAGCGTCTTCACATAACCCCAGTGAATGGTGGCGTCACAATTGGTGAGTAGTCCGGCCTCGCCGAGCAGCACCGCGCCCGAACAGGCGCTGGCCATCATTGCACCATG
>NZ_JAIQWW010000003.1 GCF_020164455.1 Phyllobacterium chamaecytisi | reverse complement strand
AATTGAGGTAGTGAAACGTTTCGAGCAATGAATTTCCCCCAGACAATCGGTTAAGTTTGCAATTTAAGCGCTGACGGATCGGGCTAGTTTCTGGTCACAGATGCCGTATCCCTTAACATTCTTAGAGCCCAAATTGCACGTATCACCTCTCTCTCGGTCCAGCCGGCCGCCATGGCGTCGTTCAGCAATTGAATAGTTTTATCGTCTCGCATATCCACCCAATTGATCATGTTGAACCGCGGCTCGATGGCCTTTTCACATTCGTCCCATCGATTGGGATCTCCAGACCGTAGTTTTGGCCCCGCTATACGTGCAGCCATGGGTCGCCCTCTTCACCAGTAATCCCATTTGCTCGTATCATGTCGGAAAGAGCACGCCTTACCTCCCCCTCGGTCCAACCGGCTTTGATAGCCTCTACGATTAACCCTTTAAGCGCGGCGCTCGATCGTTCATCACCTTCGACAATCATTGTGAAGCGCTCTTGCAAGGCCCGCTCGCACTCAAGCCAGCGATTAGGGTCGACGGAGGGTAGTACCGGTGACGGTATGGCCATTTGTCACACAGAACCCGTGAGTTCAGACTCGATCTTTTTCCGGCTACCGCCGTGCTTTGCAATCAGTTCAAGAGCGCGATTTTTGCTAAGATCAAACTTCGTCATCAGATATTGGACTTCATAATCCTCGCTTGCCGAGACTTTCGACCGGTCGCGATTGTCCATTTTCTGTTTGTTGTCGACCATTTGCGTTTACCTCCATTTGCAAACTACACCGCTAACAATATTGAAGCGGAAATCGTTCCACGCCTGGCATGGGCGTCTCAATAGAGTGCCGCGCTGAGCCCGAGCCGCTTTGATCCGCAACCAGAGCATGTAAAGGCGACACGCAAGCGCCGCCTTCAAATGTCCTAACGAAAAAGTTGAGTTTAGAGACGGAATATCGCCAGTGGATACCAGTATCCGTCATTTTGACGACGATATCCGCGGCGTTGTTCGCGATAGCCACGGTGGCCATTCCAGTAGCCGCGACGATCACGACGGTTCTCGAAGCGATCATTGCGGCGATCATGGCGCTCCCAGCGCTTCTTTCTATCATTCTGCTGTTCATATCGACGATAGTCTTTGTACTGCACCCGCACGATATTGGAGGCGGCAGGAACGACCTGCACTGCGACCGGAGCTGCCGAGGCTGTAGCAAGTGATGTTAGGCCCATGAAGATGGCCAAAAATCCTGCAGTTAATAGCGAAACAATATTTTTCATAGTATCTCCTGTTAAACTAGATGCGACAGGTGCGCCTTTACGTCTTAACGGGGAATGAACGGAAAACGCATTGGTCCGTGCTTTCGAGCTTCGGTATTGTTCACCAGGAGACGGATAGGTCTTTGGTCCATACGGAACTGGCCAAATCGGGAGCATTTTGGGGCCGCCGGTAGCCCCCACATCGGTTTTGGCCTTAAGAACACTTCTTTTCGTAAAAGGCTTTCCGGAGGGTTGGGCTTTGCGGTGATGTCATTTTGTTTGATCGCGCTCAGCCTCTTCAAGGCGTCGCAGAAATTCTCTGAATCTCTCATCTTCGGCTAAAGGCTTGTGATACGACCGCAATGCTTCACCGTACTCCGGCCGCTTTAGTTGCCAGTCAATAATTCGCGCACCTTTGGGCTTTTCTTCGTCACTCAAATTCATTGTCCCTTGATCTCTCAACCGTTGTGTGGCGCGTTGGTTCCAGTGCCGAAACTGCAACCATCGGGTTCATGAAATCGCGTTGCATTGACTTGCTCCGTCTTCTGGCGGACATTATCAAAGTCGCCAGGCATGTAACGGCCACTGGCGTTTGAGAGATGGAACGAGCTCCCGCCTAAACGTATGGAGGGGCTTCCATGCTGTATTCAAGCATCGATCATATTTCCTCGGAAAATGACTGGCACATCCTGGAAAAGGCCCATCAACGAGCCTGCCTGATTCTTGGCCGTGATCCGAAATACCATCCTCTCGCAGAACAGGTGGCACGTACGGTGATCATGTTTTTTGCGCGAGGCGAAAGAGACTACGGGAGACTGGCTAGTATGACCGCAAAACGGGAGATCAATTTGTTTGAGTTCGAGACAGAGACTATGGGAAGCAACGTCCGCGACATGTCCATGATAGTAGCAAGCCGTCCCAAGTACTTCCACTGACTCGCGGCTTGGTCCCACCCCCGCCGGGATCAGCAGGGCCGGACTGTGATAGGTAGTAAAACTATGTCTTTTGCTCTTTCTCGGCTTCATCAAGCCGGTCTAAAAGCTCGTGAAATCTATCGTCATTCTCGGGCACACTATGGCCGGTTTGCATATGCTCCGCAAAGTCCTTGCGGCGGCTACCACGCTTGAACACCTCGGCGGGTGCTCGGATCTGTCCCTTTTTGGTCATCCCAACCCGCCTGAAACGTGGCTCTTATCCCACAAACACATCGGCGAAGGGATCGTTCCAACTTTGTCCGCCCGTAGACGCACGACGGGTGGGAGTATCCCTCGAAAATAAAACAAACAAAAAGGCTTTTACCAGACCATTAAAGTTTTATGGAATACTTTTAGCTGCTATGGTCTAAACAGTTTCTCCTAATAATTACACTCTATTAGATTGCAAATGTTATGACGACTATTTCAGCCGATATGCTTTCCATCAATTGGAACTTGTACGCTTTGGGGATAATCGCCGTCATCGTAGCGATTTGGCTATTTTTTATAGCGCGACACCGGATGCGATGACGCCGCGTGCCACCATGAGGAAATCTGGAGCGTGCCAATGACTGAAGATGACAGACGGCTCATGACGGAGATTTCCGCACAGGCCGATATCGCTTATCAGTCCCGTCCGAAGAGAACGAATGCTATGGCGCTTGCCAAAGCACTCGGTACGGATTTTCCTCATCGAAAAATTGAGGAAATTCATCAGAAAATCAACAATGTATGGAGGCTAAGAGGGTTACTTTCTTACGACCATTAAAAAAACACGCAGTGCATAGTGATGACTTGGCGCCGCCCAGGGCGGTAACGGCCTACCATTTATCAGAGATGTATGAGACTGTGTAGCCAATCGGAGGCCGCTCGCGATGAATGACAAACTCGAACGGCGCAAATACAAAACACCATGGTGGTTTAAGGTCTGCATCTTCATCGGTGTGTGGCCATCGCGCTGATCATAGCGAGCATTCTAACCCGGTTGTGAAGGGCTGCGGGCCTGCGACTGCTCGGCAGCAACACTAGGGTGTGAAGAACGTTCCATCGTACCCCTCTGGACAGCGCAATAATGCATGCATAATTAGACTACGGTGGGTTCTGACGGGGGCGTCACATGGAGCGCCTGGATCACAAGCTGGACTGCAAAGCCTGTGGGACTAGCTATCTGGATATTCCCGACGACGTGCGCAATGTGACGCCGATCCATTGCAGTTCATGCGGTCAGTTCATTGGTTATTGGGGCGAGCTCAATCGCGATTTCGACGGACAGGGCGGCCAGGACGGTGTCTTCGAATTGAAGGATGGTCAGATACTCCGCAAGGCGTAATAAGAATTGGCTAACTCTCCACGAGGAACTGAATCCCCAAGGACACATTTGGCGCTGATGGACGAAAGGCACTTCAAGGAAGTCCGCGTTATGACCAGCCACCCCGGCAGGATGCGCGTCATCACGTCGGCTCTTCAGGCCGCAGAACAAATCTTGGCGGATTGGCCGATTGATGACGGCGAAGTCCTGTCTGCTGCGAAATACGCTCTGCTATCCTGCCTTGAAGGAAATCTTTCGCCGGGATCTGCAAGAGTCGCTTTTATCCAGGCTGCCAAAGAAGCTGGCAACTATGTGGATGAGCCGGTACGCGGACCTCCCTCGGGCAAATCCTTGCGGTGGCATAAGACCAAGCCAAGACAGCGTGCCTGACTTCCGAGTGACCTGAGGTTGGGTTTCGTCTGCTGGCAGACACATACTTGCAAACTGTAATTTTTATAATATTCGTATGCAGGTCAGTGCCTCTTTCATGGGATCACGAAGATGTCTCAGGAACTGGACCACAAGCTGGACTGCCCGAACTGCAAGACCATCTACCTTAGAATTCCCAAGGATGTATCGGGCCACACACCCATTAACTGTACTAGCTGCGGCGAGTACCTTGGATATTGGGGAGAGTTGGAAGCCGACTTCTTCAAGCAAGGCGGAATGAATGGCGCGTTCCGGCTCGACAAGGGCCAGTTTGTCCGGATCGACCAAGATGCAGTTCACGCTCATGAGTTGGCGAGCGGTGGCCAAGAACAGTTGCGGGTGGCATTGATCGAGTCCGAGAGACCGGAAGCGCCGGCAAGTTTAGGACTAGACCGGGCGATTGCGCCTCTTGGTGTAAAGCCTCAAACCCATCCATGACCGATGACGACAGGCTGAATCTGGAAATCAATGCGCAGGCCAAATTTGCGAGCGATGCGCTGCCGAAAAGGACCGACGTGTTAAAGCTCGTTCCTGCGCTCGCCCGAGAATTCCCACATCGAAGCTCGGAACAGATAATGTTGAAAATGAAACATGTCTGGAAACATAGCGGGCTGTACTGGAACGCCGACTGAGAAAATGCGCTCTGGCGGCCTCAGAACTTCACCTTGAAGCAAGTTGCTAGGCTGACATCTCGCCATAGAGCGCGTGCTGAGGTTTTCGACCTAGAGGAATTGAAGGCTGGGAATTGACGCTTTTATTTTCTGAGGAACATTCCCGCTCGTCGTGGTGTTGTTAGCTAAGTTGAGGGGGCTTGGCACTCTTCAGCAAGAGGCTCGGTGTCGGACGGTTACCACGATATCGGGCCTCACTTTTTGTTAATCATACAGGCGCAGGCTGAAGCAGCTGATGGTCCCCATTTCCATCAGCAACTCGACCTGCTTTTAGTATTGTGTATTCGGCAGGTCGGGAACTTCCAAGATATCGGTTAACCGGAAATGCAACGATGCTAAGGATCAAGCACGGAGTTCAGACAACGTTCGGCGACATCCTGTGGGATGAACCGCTTCAACCGATCTACGAAACCCGCGAAGAATGCATAGCGGCTATTGATCGTTTCATTGCAGATTTCGATCATCACGAACAGGAACTGGAAAGCGACCGGTGGTGCGCCTGGAACGACAAGACACAGAATGAGTATCACTACTGGTGGATAACGGTTGCCGAAAGACCTGTTTCCGACGACGAGCAAATTCTATAGCTGGGTGCTAGGGGAAGTGTGATTGACCCCTCGCGGCACGCGGGTGAAACTGCACCGCTGCCTGAATTAAATACCCCAACGGTCAGGCAGCCAGTTTGTCCCTAACGCTTGGACTTGCCAGGAGCTCGGCGGTCCTTTTCATTCTCTTTCGCATCCGACTTGAATGTTGCATCGCCGTCCTTCTTGCCAGATAGGACACGCGGATTTGCGCTGGAAACCCCATCATTGTCGCCCCCATGCTGCGTCTTTGCAAATTGGCCTTTGGCATCGCTTTCCGGTGACTTTTTACGTTCAGTCATGGTGATCTCCTTTGACCAAGGAACATCTCCTGCGCCGAAGGGTTCCCTATCGTCATTGATGAAGGGAAAGTCCCTGTGACAGTCGCGGCTTACGATCTTCTTTGGGTCACACTCCCAATTCTCGTCCTGGCGCTGGTCGCCTCGATGCCTAGAAACGAGCCGCCTGCTTTTAGTCTGAGAATGGTATTGGGTTTGAGCGGATCTAGCGCATTCCCGTATCGGTCAATAATCTCGTTACCGCACTTGCCGACCAGCGCAGGCCTTCTGGTGGGTGAAATGGAGAAATTTCCAACAGGTTTGCGATCTCCCGAGGCGTTAGTTTTGGATTGTTTGATATCAAGCTACCTATTGTTCAATTGTTAAAGATAAGTACTCTGAAAAGATGGACCTCAAACAGCACTTCGACGCATTCATGGCGGTAGTCAAAGCTTCGTTCAAACTCGGAGCGATCGAACGAAAAACCGAAATCGACCGGAGGCAGGGTGTCCCTTACAACAATGGGCTGAGAGACGCTCGCCGCTCAAGAGAAACTGGCGTCAAGCTGGACAATCCGTACCGCGAAAAGTCACGTCACTGGAAACAATGGAACGAAGGCTTCGAGCGGGCTAACAGAGATAAAACCTGAGGATCAATCTCAATCGCCGCGCAGGTGTGCTGGCTCTTCGCAAACCAGCTTCGAAGTATCTGCCGCGCCCTTGGCATTTGGCACGTGAACAGATTGCGGATCAGCACTGATGGCTTCGGTAATTGCCGTTTCAGGCTCGCCTTTGGTCCAACGCATACCCGCTCGCGGGAAGCCGTGAAGCTCTTCCTATGCGCTCGGCGAGTATTCCCTGTTCAAAGGTCCGCCAGTCAGCCGCAAATCACCTGTTGCGCGTATATACTGATATGCAACACTGCACAAAGGACTATTTTCTTTTCTGCTGGATTATTTCCCTACTTTTTGGACTTGCGCGAGTTTTTCACCCGGTTCGAGGAAACTTCCGCGAACCTTCATACGCCCGAACAGCTCAATCAAAGCCAACAATCCGGCCAATCACTTCGACTAGAATGTCCGCAAGTGGCCCGAAGCTGCGGTTTGGCGATCGTGGCGCGACTGACCACTTTGCGCCCGCATTTCAGCCGTTGAACTAATCATGGCGGCCGCCCGAAAACGGACACCTTACAACTGGGCCACGTGGCACCACTGCGCCCAAAAGCGGAACAAAGGGCTTTGCCTGGAGAAGTGGCCGTTTTGGGGGGCGAAGCAGTGAGCTCACCTCTCGTTCAATCTGGCAGGCCTGCTTTGCGATATCCGTCGACGAAATGGTCACACGTGGCCTGATCTCGAAAAGGCTGCGAAGCGACCCAATGGCTGATTGTGAAATGTGGATTGCTCGCCATGAACAGCTCGCCTTCCTGATGGGCCTCGTCCGTTCGTCCCAGTTGTGCAAGGCTCGCTGCAAGCACGCGCCGCGAAATTGTTTGGTAGGTAGCCTCATTGCGTAGCGTGACGACTGCCGCCTTATACTGGCAAGCGGCGTACTGCGCGAACCCCAGATCCCAATAGTACCATTTGGGGGGATGTGGGTTCAGGCGGAGCGCCTTTTGGACCTGTTCAACCGCAGTGGCCGGCTTACCGCTCAACACCGAAAAGTCCGACATGTCTGCCCAGGCGTCGGCGTAATTCGGGTCAATCTCGAGCGCGGTCGCGAACTCGGCATCCGACTCGGGCCAGCGCCGTTCATATGCCAGCAAGTGGCCAAGGACGAAGCGGCAGCCGGCATCGTTGGGGTCGAGCTTCACGGCCTTTTCAGCCATGGCAACGGCCACAAGCCGGCTGGGTAATTCTGGCTCGCCCCACTGCGCCCAAGCCTGCCAGAGATGAAATGCCAGGAGCCGATGCGCCTCCGCATAATCCGGGTCGAGAGTGATCGCCCGCTGCAGCAGAACACGCGATTCGCGCGCCGCCGCCGGCGAAATCCCGATCAGCCCACGTCCGCGCACGCAAAGATCATAGGCTTCCATGCTGTTTGGCCGGCTACGGGGCGGCTGTGTCGCCAGGCGGCCGATCAGAGCCTCGACGATTCTGGCCGTCACCTCGTCCTGCACAGCGAAAATATCTTCAAGATCGCGGTCAAAGCGGTCCGCCCAAAGATGATTTCCGCTGATGGCATCGATCAACTGAACGTTGATGCGCACACGACCGGCAGCGCGGCGGGCGCTGCCTTCCAGCAAATAGCGGACGCCGAGATCACGGGCGATCAGCCGGATATCGATCGACTTTCCCTTGTAGGCGAAGGTCGAATGGCGGGCGATCACGAACAGGCTGGCGTTCCGCGAAAGATCGGTGATGAGATCTTCAGTCAACCCGTCTGTGAACACATCCTGTTCGGCATCGCCGCCCATGTTGGTGAAAGGCAGTACGGCGATCGATGGTTCTGACGGCAGAGCCAGCGGCTCGGGTTCGCCTTTCCGGTCTCCAATTGCCGAATGCCGCACCCGGTAGACGCGCACTGGCTCAGCTATGTTCTTCAACGACTTCTGGCCTAGATCGTCAAAATCGGTCTCCACCTTCCGCTTGACCTGATCGTAAACGCTGCCCGATATGCAGATGTCTCCAGGTTCGCCCAATGCCTCCAGCCGAGCGGCAACGTTGACGCCGTCGCCATAGAGATCGCTACCATCTACGATGATATCACCGAGATTGATGCCGATGCGCAGGATTACCCGCCGCGAGTCCGGCAAGCTATCGTTGGCCTCGGCCGTGCCATACTGGAGATCGACTGCGCACTGGACGGCATCGACCGCACTGGCGAACTCGACTAAAACGCCGTCACCCATGACCTTGACCAAGCGACCTCGATATCGCGTGATCAGTGGAGCCAGAATATCGCGCCGTCGGGCCTTCAGGACCTTCAGGGTTCCTTGCTCGTCCGCTTCCATGAGACGGCTGTAGCCGACCACGTCCGCGGCCAGAATGGCGGCAAGACGGCGCTGGACGCGTTCTTCGACCATTGAGGTAGGTGCCTCAGAAAATTCACTCGCACATATATTATTGGGACCATCCGGAGATGTCCATCGCAGTGCCCCGGTTCCCAGTCTTGTTCTGGACTAGTGGAGATTGGCGCACCGGACCAGATTCGAACCGCACGTGATAGGTCGAGACGCGTTAAGCATGTCCGCTTTCCCTGCGTCGCTATCCAGAACCAGACGGTCTGAAGTCGGCCCCATCTCAGTCATACAAGGGCACTAGCTCGGTGATTGCCCTGGGCCGCAATACTGGGAGGTGCATAATGCGAACCTGACTTAACTAACAGTGCCAGAGATCAAGCTCGGATCAATGGATGGCGGCTCATGAGAAAGCTGACTACCCTCGCCTTGAGAGGAACCGAACCGCAGACCACTCAATGCAGTTTTCTGAAGCGCGGTTCCCAACGAGACATTATGCGATTCGCAAAGTTGAAATGGTGGGTTCAAGGATGAAGTGCGACTTGCAATAGATAACAATGGCTTATCACATGCAAGGACTTGCCCATGGAACGCACCTACTCCCAGATTGATATGGATGAATGCCGCAAGATCGCGCGGTGGCGAACGGCTGGTATCAGTGTTGATGTCATTGCCGAGAAGCTCGGTCGTCATCGCTCGACGATTTTCCGCGAGCTGCGACGCAATGCTTTCACAGATTCGCAAATGCCGGAACTCAATGGCTATTATTGTGTGACGGCCAACGACATGGCGCGTGACCGGCGTGCCAAGCTGCGTAAGCTGGCACGGTTCTCGCATATGCGGCCGGAGGTCGAATAAAGCATATTGGCGCCGGGAACCTGAACCAGCTCAACTCCGCGCGGCGATCGCGCCCGCTGCGCCGCCCATCATGCCGGCGCTGACGCGGTTTGCGGCACGTATCGCCCGTTCGCTCTTCAGGAATCTGCGTGCCTGCGCGGCGGCAAACACCCAAGCGAGATCGATCGCGATGAGCACTAGCGCCATTGTGAGCGTCAGTTTCAGCCAGCCAGCAACAGTTACCGCAGCGAGGTCAACGATCGTCGGTAACAGCGCCATGTAGAACATCACGATCTTCGGATTGCCGAGCGTGACGGCCATGCCGGCCATGAAAAGCCTTATCGGCGAATCCTCACGCGGCAGCCCGCCGTCGCGCAGCTTTACCGGCGCGAACCACATCTTCCAGGCAAGGAAGAGCAGATAGGCAACGCCTAGCCACTTCACGACGACGAAAGCGAGGTGAAAGGTCTGCCCGACCATCGCTAGACCGAACACGGCAAGCGACAGCCAAACGCCTTCGCCGATCCACATGGCGAGCAGGAACGGAAACACGTCGCGGAACCCCTTCGTGATCACGCGCGCGACAAGTGCGGCGATCGAGGGGCCCGGCGACCCAGCCGCGACCAGAAGCGCGCCAGCGAAAATGAGGAGGGAGATGAAGTCCATAACAGTTCGCCTTTCTAGCTCGGGTGCAATGCTAAGGCAGGAATGACCTTAGCTTGTCTCTTTGACGATCCGATATACTGAAATCATAGCCGCTTCGTCGTCTGTTGTGAAGCTGGCGGCCCCTAGAGGTCTGGACGCCTTCGAACCAATTTTGAGGACAGGAGGCTATGGTGAGCCGACGTTGGCAACTGCTATGACAAAGCCGTCGCCAAGAGCTTCTTAATGCGTGCCCTCGTGGCGGGGCCTACACCTTTCGAGCTTGTCCATCAGCACCTTTTCCCCCCTGTGCTGCACCGAGGAAGCGAGAAAAACCCGCCGAGCAAGCGGGCAACGCTGGCATGTGCCTCGTCCATTTTTCCCAATCGCGCGTAGGCTGCTGCAAGATTGACTTCCCACGGTTCTTTAATCTTCTGCATCATGACCACGGACTCCGCTGGCCGGACAGCGAAATAATAGACCATGGCTAAATATCCAAAATACCAATCCATGGGGGTGGGATCGCGCCGGATCGATTCTTCCAGCCATTCAATTGCGCTGTCGACGTTTCCGGCGTTGACCAAATAGTAGGCCAAGTCAGCGCCGGCGAAGGCATCATAGGGTACAAGCTTGGCCGCCGCTTCAACTTCGATCACCGAGCGCACAAAATCGCCATCATGCTGTAGTCCCTCCGCAGGAGCAGCCAAACGGCGATGCGCGACGGATCGATGCGCGGGTGCGCGGCGAGCACGTCAACTGCGCAATAGGGTATCGTAGAATTGTGCAAGAAAGTTCAGCCGGGACTGATCTATTGTGAGGTTATCTATTCCACGTCCTCTTTTCTTCCGAATTCCAGGATCGTCCGGCTCCAGTCCGGTGATCCGTAGCCGTCCGGCCAGTGATGCGGCTCTTTGTCGTTGAAATAGATGATGCCGGTAAGAAGCGGGAATGGATTTCTACCAGTAGAGAACTCGGAGATCTGAGACATCCATTGCTGCCGGTAGTTGGCATGACCGGCAACCCCCAGTTCGGCGACAATGACCGGTTTCCCGAACCGCTCGATTCGACGGTATTTTTCCATGAAAGTCTCGGCGAAGTCGCGTGTCGTTGCATACCGATCGCGGTCCCATTTCTCAAGTCCCCAGACCGCCACGCCGACCATGTCGACATAGGCATTTCCCGGATAATAGTCGTGGAGCGCCGCTTCTCCCTTCGGAGACCACACAAAGTGAGCCCGAGGGGCAATTTTTCTGCACGCATCGATGAAGTACCGATAGGCTTTGATATAGCCCGATGCATCACGGCGGGCCCACGGGTAGCGTCCCGTCGGCTCTTCCATTTCGTGACCCCAGCGGATCCAATAATTTCCTGGGAAACTGGATATCGCACAACATACTGCCGCTATCTCACCATCGAATTTCCCACGGGTTATGTCGGCAAACAAGCGATCGCCACCATCCAGCCAATTCGCCGCCTTCGTATACGGCTCAACCGTAACCATCAACGTTCGTTTCCGCCTCACCGCAAGTCGCATCTTTGCTGCAAGCATCAGCCTGTCGATGGCCTGCCAATAGACGAATACGTGCTCGATACGAGGGCCCTTGGAATGCTGATACCGGTCGTGCGGGTCATAGACTCCGAACTCCAGAGGCTTGTAACCCGCCGACGCCTTGACGAAAGGAAGTTTCGGTGCGATCGACGGTTTTCCCGTCGCGCGAATATGAGATTCATATCCCATTGCGAACTCTGCCGGCGGCCCCAGCCAACACGCGAGCAATAAAACAACAACGCTCGTGCGCATCATCGAACATATCTGGCCCTGATTTGAGAATGCCCCCACTTGAGAAAGCAGCCCCAAGTCCTTCCGACACCGCTCGGACTACGGATGTAACCCGCCGCGCCACGGTAACCACTACTTGCAATCTGGTTGTCGAGAACTTCTCGGTTTTCTTAATCCCCAGCGTGTTCCTTTGGCCGTGAGCCACATTGGGATACTGGGTCGAAAACGATGCCGTCGTGACTGTTTTGTAAGAAACCGCCGTGCAACCAGACGCAACAGCAATCGATACACCAAAGATACATGCGTTCTTTAGCATTTTAATACCGAACATTCTCTTTTTTATGGTGTTCTGCGAGCAATTCTTAACTGCGCTCTCATTGCCAACTGGTGAGCCCATCTACTTGTACCGCCGGAAGTTTATTCGAGCACCAAGATATTGCCCAGTATGGCGAACGATGGTTTTGTCGAAGACCGGTGCCGTAAAGCCGTTGGCAGATCAAAGCGCTGACGGTTGCGGCAGACCAGATCGGAACGAGCCTGAGGCCTGTCATGTCTGGATGACGCCCATTTGGCAAGATGATTTGAGCAATGTTTGAGCTTGGCGGAACGGGTGCAGTTATGTCTCCGGCCATCGAGCGCGGTATGTTCACAAAATTGTATCGAGGGAATAGCTCAGGGCTGACGCTCAAGCGAAGAAACTGACCGGCTCCGATACGAAATCATCTGCATGAATAAGCGGTGCGGCGATTAGGGCGTTCGGCTTTCCAACGCAGCTCAAGAGAGCCCAAGCGTTCGCAGCAGGCTGTCGAATGTGATCATTTGCTTCTTCTCCGTTTGATAATCGTGGCGCGAATGATCTGCGGATGCTCGCTTATGTATGTTGCTCGGGCTATAGCCGAACTGCTGTGTGAAAGCGCGACTAAAGTTTGCTGCTGAATCGAACCCGATTGCTATACCAACTTCGGCGATCTTTCGGGTGTCTGAAGGATCCGCCAACATTGCATGAGCTGCGGACAGGCGCCGGCGGCGAATATAGTTCGCAACACCACCCGACATTTCGAAAAGTTCATAGAGCCGTGTCCTCGAGATTGCCAGTTCCCGGCCGAGAGCATCGGGTGTCAGGTTGGGCGAGGCAAGATTGGCCAGGATGAACCGTCGCGCCCGCGCCATCAATCCTATCTGCGAAATCTGATCGTTGCCGCCACCACGGTCCACCAAAGGTGTGATCGTGTCGAAAACCATCTCCCGCAAGCGGTCCTTGACACCCAGAAGATCGTCATGCGTGAAGCGATCGAGATTGGCTTCAACGCTCGACAGATGATCGATCAGCAAATTCGCTCTGTGTCCACCCAAAACGACGTTGTTGCTTGCCGTCGTCAAACCACCTCGATCAGTAAACACGTCGAGCGGAACGATCAAACTGACGGAATCGGTTGCTAACGCTCGCCCGCTAAACGGATGACCGAGCGAGCGAATTTCAATCATGCCTGGCTCATTTTGCGCAACGCGTCCATTCATGCCGGTCCAGGTACGCCCGGCACGGAGAAAAGTAATCTGCCAATGGTCAATCGGACTGAACCGCACCATGTTTGGCGAGCGTTCAAAACTGAAAGCCGGAACGGTTTGTTGCAGGAACAGCATACCGCCCAAATCCCACACAGCTTGCCGGGCGACAAATCCATCCTCGGGATCAACATTGTCCGGCAGGCGCGTATCCGACAACACCGCCATGTGCTCGTGCCAGGCGCGAAACTGCTTGCAAGGCGCAAGGGACTTCGTCTCAAAAAGCAACGGAATCAAGGCTGTCTTCTTGGCCTCTTCCTCACCAAGGGGATCTTGCGACACGCGTGGCCAGCGACGACGTTCTTGGGAAACGGGCTGTGAATGGAAGTCATCATCATTATCGGACATCATTGCCCCCAGCCAAGACGTGAAATGCCGAAACCTTGCGCGCTATGGCCAGGATGTCAGCATCCCAAAGCCCTCCACCAAATCTGCGAGGAATGGAACTCCGACAGAACAACCCCACCGCGCGCACCACGCTCACGGTCAACAAATTCAAAAAAATTACGATGCACAGAGTCAGGAAATCCAGTTGTAGCATGTTCAACCGCTCTTTACTTTTGCATTGCTCTTTATTTTAAGGCGCCGAGTCGAAGGCTGGCACCGAAGGTTTTCGCCAGAGTAGAACGGTGCATTGTGTCACCCCGAATCAACTCCGTGCTCTGCCGTTCCCCCTCGATCCTGAACCACCATGAACGGACATGCCAGTTCAATTACCATTCAGCCATACGCCAATGACTGTGGTTGCATTGGTTCTTGGCTTGGGCATCTGACTGCTTTTTACAAGGCCATCGGTGTGTGAACGGTTTAATTTGACGGCGAACCGCAATCTCGATCTCCGCCCGCAGGCCTGCGACCGTCTGTTCATCGGGACGGTGATGATGCGGACGACAAGTGCCGTTCAGTGAATCTGAACATGGTCTAGTAATTCAAGTGGAAGCAAACTTCTTTTCCAACGCGTCGGTACGCAAACTATAGCCACCCGATCCACGACGAGCGCCTGTCGATACCTGCAAAAATGAACGTATTGAATAGTTTTCGGATTCCTCGATATCGCAATGCTGCAACCCGAACGATATCAAAAGCCATCAAATTCGCTTCAGTAAGAAAACCGGTAAAGCGCTGTCAGTTTCAGTAGATTTTACATTTCTTCTTTCTCATGAAGCATTGGCGCAACTATTATTCCTGTTGTTGGGAGAGTTCTGTGGGCATTGTCTTCAATTCGTCAAACTTTCGCTCTGATCACGCCTCCAAGCGGCGGGTTCTTGTTGCAGGCGGCGCGGGGTTTCTGGGATCTCATCTTTGTGAACTTCTTTTGCGTGAAGGTCGGACCGTCGTCTGTGTGGACAATTTTTCCACGGGACGAATGGAAAATTTGCGCCATCTCTTGCGCTTTGACACGTTCAGCTATGTACGACACGACATCGTTGATCCGATCGATCTGCCGGTAGACGAGATCTATAATCTCGCCTGCCCGGCGTCGCCGCCGCACTATCAGGCCGACCCGATCCATACGATGAAAACCAACGTGATCGGTTCACTCAATCTTCTCGAGCTGGCCGCGCATTATCAGGCGCGCATTTTCCAGGCTTCCACATCGGAGGTCTACGGCGATCCCCACGTTCATCCTCAGCCCGAGAACTATTGGGGCAACGTCAATTCTTTCGGTCCGCGCTCCTGCTATGACGAAGGCAAGCGTTCCGCCGAGACGCTTTTCTATGACTTCCATAAGCAGCATGGCGTCGACATTCGTATCGTGCGCATTTTCAATACGTATGGACCGCGCATGCGTCCAGACGACGGCCGGGTGGTATCCAACTTCATCGTGCAGGCGCTCAAGGGCGAAGATATCACCGTTTATGGCGACGGATCGCAGACCCGCTCCTTTTGCTATGTGGATGACCTGATCGAAGGCTTTCACCGGCTCATGTACAGCCCTCGGGCCATTCACACGCCGGTCAACATCGGCAATCCCGGTGAATTCACCGTGCGTGAACTGGCCGAGCAAATTGTCGCCTTGACGGGTTCGTCCTCCAAAATCGTCTATCACCCTCTGCCGACAGACGATCCGCGCCAACGCCGGCCCGATATTACACTCGCAGAACGGGAGCTCGGTTGGGCGCCAAGCATTGCGCTGACGGATGGCCTGAAGTCGACGATAGCCTATTTCGAACGCCAGCTGGTGAGGCCCAATGGGGAACTCGCAGAGGTGGCATGATGAGTGGGCAGAACGTACTCGTTGTTGGCGGCGCAGGCTTTATTGGGAGTCATACCGCCAAGCTCCTGTCCAGGCAGGGTTACAAGCCTGTCGTCTATGACAATCTGTCGACCGGGCATCTCGCATCCGTGCGTTGGGGAACTTTCGTCGAAGGCGACATTCTCGACACGCAGCGGCTCATTGAGGTCATCCAGGATCATAATCCGATCGCGGTGATCCATTTCGCCGCCTCGGCCTATGTCGGTGAATCAGTCGAGCACCCGGCGAAGTATTACCGCAACAATGTTAGCGGGACGCAGTCGCTGCTCGAAGCTTGCCGTCTCGCCGGCGCGCGCAATGTCATCTTTTCATCAAGCTGCGCAACCTATGGCGTTCCGGATCACCTGCCGATCCGCGAAGGCGAGACGCAGCGCCCCATAAACCCATACGGTCGCACCAAGCTGATCGCGGAGCAGATGCTTGCCGATTACGCGGCTGCTTATGATCTGCGCTATGTAGCGCTGCGTTATTTCAATGCATCCGGAGCGGATATCGACGGAGAAATCGGCGAAGCCCACGATCCCGAAACGCATCTCATTCCGCGGGCTATGATGGCTGCCGCAGGCACCATCGACTTTCTGGAAATCTTTGGCAACGATTATAACACGCCGGACGGCACCTGCATCCGTGATTACATCCATGTCGCTGATCTGGCACGCGCGCATGTGCTGGCAGTCGAACATCTCGTCAATGGCGGCAACGATCTGGCCGTCAATCTGGGCCCGGGACACGGCACGTCTATCAAGGAGATTCTCGATGCGATCAGGCGCCTGACAGGCCGTAACGTGCCAGTCGAAATGCGCGCTCGCCGTGCCGGCGATCCCCCGGTACTTTATGCCGATCCGGCGCTTGCAGCAGAAAAACTTGGCTTTCAGGCGCTTTATTCCGATCTCGATACCATCATTCGCACGGCTGCTCCCTTCTTTGGGCTGGAGGTGCGGACATGACGACACCCCGGGCAATAAGGGAAGCGGCGCTAGGCGAACCTTTGATGGTTGCGGTTTTTACCGGCTGGCGGCGCGCAGAATATCTGCTCGGTGCAGCGTTGTGGGCCGCGGCGCTTGTCTACTTTTGGCGCTGGTGGCTTGAACCTGCCAACCATGTGAACCTTGCGGGCTCCATTCTGGTAACGGCCATCCTGGCCTGGGTGACTTTGCTGCCAGCATATTTCATCGTCCTGTTTTTCCGCGCGCGCCGTCCGAGTGGCCCGTTGAAACTTCCGGCAGGAAGCCGCATCGCCATGGTGGTAACAAAGGCGCCCTCGGAACCTTTCGAGGTGGTGGCCGAGACGTTGCGCGCCATGCTGTCCCAGGATATACCGCATCACACATGGCTTGCCGATGAAGACCCTTCTCCGGCAACTCTCGCCTGGTGTGAGAAGCATGGTGTCTTCGTCTCCACGCGCAAGGGACGCGCGGACTATCACCGCAAGACGTGGCCGCGCCGCACGCGCTGCAAGGAAGGCAATCTTGCCTTCTTCTACGACCATTACGGTTATGGCGTTTATGATTTTGTGGTGCAGCTCGATGCCGATCATGTGCCGGATTCGGACTATCTGTTTCAGATGCTGCGTCCCTTCGCCGATCCTGCTGTCGGTTATGTCTCCGCGCCCAGCATCTGCGATCGCAATGCCCATGAAAGCTGGTCCGCGCGCGGACGGCTTTATGCAGAAGCCAGTATGCATGGATCGCTGCAGGCCGGTTACAACAACGGTCTGGCTCCCCTTTGTATCGGGTCGCACTATGCGGTTCGCACGACAGCATTGAAGGAAATTGGCGGTCTTGGACCGGAATTGGCGGAAGATCATTCCACCACTTTGATGATGAATGCCCATGGCTGGCGCGGCGTGCATGCACTCGACGCCATCGCCCATGGCGACGGACCCCGCACCTTTGCCGATCTCATCACGCAGGAGTTTCAATGGTCGCGCAGTCTGATGATGATCCTGCTGCAGTATTCGCCAAGGCTTGTTGGTAATTTGCCGCCGCGACTGAAATTCCAGTTTCTGTTCTCACAATTCTGGTATCCCCTGTTTTCTCTTTTCATGGCGCTGATGTTCGTCTTGCCGATCATTGCGCTGGTGATCGGGGATAGCTTCGTTGCCGTTACCTATCCCGCTTTCCTGAACCATTTTCTGCCCCAGGCGATCATGTTGATCGTGCTGGCCTATCGCTGGCGCGCTTCCGGCACATTCCGCTCGCATGATGCGAAGATACTCAGTGTCGAAATGACCCTGTTTTTGTTCGCGCGCTGGCCTTGGGCGCTGGCTGGAACGCTGGCTGCGTTGCGCGATTGGTCAACGGGTTCATTCGTTGATTTCCGCGTCACACCGAAGGGGGCGTCCGAAGTGGATCCTCTGCCGTTCCGCGTACTCGCACCCTACGGTTTCCTGGCGGTTCTCTCGATCCTGCCGGTGCTACTTATCCCGGACGCCAGTGAAAACAGCCGTGGCTTTTATGTCTTCGCCATCGTCAACGCCGTGATCTATGCGCTGCTCCTGTTCGTTATCGTTCTGCAACATGCACGCGAGAATACGGTTCGCTACCGCGCGTGGTTTTATCGCCCGGCGCTTGCCGCCAGCCTGCTTGCTCTGGTGGCTCTGCCGAGCTTTGCAACCGCCGAAAGGGGACGCGACGGTATCGAGGCGCTTGCATGGGGAACTCAGAGTTTTTCCCTGTTCGATGACCGCTTTGCAGTTGCCGGCGCAGGCGTCGGCGGCCGCGATGTCCACAAAACCATCTTCAATCCGCGTTGGCGCACCAACGTTCCCAACCATTCAAACCAGCAATAAAAGGCAATCAAAAAAATGAAGATCGCAGTCATAGGAACCGGCTACGTTGGGTTGGTCAGTGGGACTTGTTTCGCCGCCTGGGGCCATGAGGTTGTATGCGTCGACAAGAACGCCCAGAAAATTGACGGCCTCGAACGCGGCATCGTGCCGATTTACGAGCCTGGTCTGGATGAATTGGTGGAGCGCAATTCTGCGGCAGGCCGTCTAAGCTTTACGTGCAATTTGGCCGAAGCGCTGGCGGGAGCATCAGTCGTGTTCATCGCGGTCGGCACCCCGCCGCGCGCCGGTCACGGGGATGCTGATCTGTCGTTCGTCTATATGGCCGCGCGGGAACTGGCGCCGCTGATCGACGACGGTGCCGTTGTGGTCGTGAAATCCACCGTTCCGGTGGGCACAGGCGATGTCGTGCAGAAGATCATTGGATCGGTACGCCAAACCGGAACTTTCTCGGTTGCGTCCAACCCTGAATTCTTGCGAGAGGGCGTCGCTATCAGCGATTTTCTGGAACCCGATCGCGTCGTGATCGGTGTCGAGGATGAGCGCGGGCGCAAGGTTCTCATGGAACTCTATGGTGCGCCTCTCGAAGCGCGCATGACACCCATCGTGGTCACCCAGCGCCGGACCTCGGAATTGATCAAATATGCCGCCAACGCGTTTCTGGCGACAAAGATCACCTTCATCAATGAACTGGCTGATCTTTGCGAGCAGGTTGGCAGCAATGTCAGTGAACTGGCACTGGGAATGGGTCTCGACAAACGTATCGGAACAAGTTTCCTCAATGCCGGTCCCGGTTACGGCGGCTCGTGCTTCCCGAAAGACACGATGGCGCTTTTGCGCACAGCTCAGGACTACGGTGTGGCGGTGCGCATTGTCGAAGAAACCGTGACTGCCAATGAAGCGCGCAAGCGCCGCATGGCTTTGAAAGTCGTGGACGCTCTGGACGGTGATGTGGAAGGCCGGACGATCGCCGTTCTGGGTCTCACTTTCAAACCCGATACGGACGACATGCGTGACGCGCCCTCCGTTCCCCTCATCGAAACCCTGCAGCGTTTCGGCGCCACTATCCGCGCCCATGACCCCGTGGGTATGGACAATGCCAGCCGCATCCTCTCGGATGTCGAGTTTTTTGACGATGCCTATGAATGCGCGCGCAACGCCGATGCCGTTGTCGTCATCACGGAATGGGACAGCATTCGCAAACTCGACCTTGCGCGCCTGAAAAAGACTATGCGCCAGGCGATATTGATCGATCTGAGAAATGCCTTTGAACAGGGTGTTGCGGAAGAAATCGGGTTTCGTGTATCGGCTATCGGCCGATCAACGACGGCTCGATATGATACGAGTACCTTCGCCGCGTTGCCTCATACGGCCGAACAAGTCCATCAAGGACGAAAGCCGCAGGACGCTCATTTCGAGATGGCGGGAGGTTCCAATGGCAATCTCTAAATCGGAAAAGGTTCGTTTCCTGCCGGGCTTGCGGATGATGACGACCGTCGCCTGGGCTGTAGCCTGCATTGCCGCACCGGCGATTGCGGCGTCGTCGCAAGCTCCTGAACAGCCGGCGGGAACTCGCCCCATGACGGCCTTCGAAGTCTACAGACTCTATAATAACAAGAGCTGGCAGTGGGACAACGGAGCCGGGCAGATGACAGATGTAGATGCAGGACGGCAATTCAGTGCCTGGGTCGATGGCGAGAAGGGCAAATCCTGGGCGGAAGGGCGCTGGGTCATCGCCGAAAAAGGTCTGTTGTGTCTCAATGCGACATGGCATTCGCAACAGGGTGCATTTCCGGCCAAGACCTGTTTCTCGCATCGTGTCGGCAACGGAACGATTTATCAAAGGCGTGAGCCCGATGGTAAGTGGTATGTGTTCCGCCACGCTGAAGCCCGCGACAGCGACGAAGCCCGCAAACTGGTTTCCACCGATCTGGTTTCCCAACAACGCGACAGCATCAAAACCGCGCTTGGCGCGGCCCAGTTGCCTCAACAATAAGAAAAGGAGGGGGCGATGAAACGTCTCTTTAGACTAACCGCAGCTTTGCTTTGCGGCGCATTCGTTTCCGGTGGTGTATATGCTGCCAGCGGTGTGTCAGGAGCGAGCGTTGACAGCCGCAACCCGTTTCACGACAAACGGCCCATCATCACGGCTGAATCAATAACGCCCGGTGCCTACGATCCGCACGGGGACTTTACCAACGATTCCAATTCCAAGATCGAACACCTGTTTTTGCCTTGGGAGGACGTAGATCTGACAACCCTCGGTGCCGCGGATGCATATGCGCAGGCGCGCGGGCGGTCCCTCTTGATCACCATCGAACCGTGGTCATGGGCGCGTGACTGGCGTGTCAGCCCCGATGATCTGCTCAGCGGGATTCTGGCAGGACGGTACGATTCCAACATGTCGGCGGTCTGCTCTGCGGCGGCACAGCTGAAAAGCCCTGTCACCATCCGTTGGGCGCAGGAAATGGAAGATAATGACGGGCAATTCACCTGGGCTTTCTGGAAGCCAGAGGGCTATGTGAAGGCCTATCGACATGTCAACGATGTATGCCGCAAGCAATTTCCCACGGCCAAATATATGTGGTCGCCGAAAGGAGAAGAAGGCCTGGAAGCCTACTATCCGGGGGATGAATATGTCGACATCATCGGTCTGTCCGTCTTTGGCTATCAACCCTATGACAAATTGGAGGTCGGTCACGACACGACGTTTGTTGAGCGGACGAAACCCGGATACGATCGTGTGGCACGCTTTGGCAAACCAATCGCTATTGCGGAGCTTGGCTATGAAGGCGACGACGATTATGTGCGCGGCTGGGCTGCAGAAGCAAACAAGCCACATACCGAGTTCCCTGCCATGACTGCGGTTGTCTACTTCAATGATCGTGAAGTCTATGAGTGGCCGAGGAATGTCGGCAGGCCTGATTGGCGCGTTGCCAACCATCCGCTGGACTGATCTTCGGCTTTTCACCGGGCGGTTCGACTGTTCATCACGTTGTTGCCGAACCGCTCCATCCCGTGTTTCCATGCAATTCCAAACCTAGGAGCTTACCATTCTCGCTGGAACTGCTTTGTTAGTCAGGAAGTAAAAAATGTATTCGATCCGTTCAACTATCGTGAGTACGACGCTCTCCGTACTCTTGCTGGCAGGCCATGCCAGCGCCGCATCCAGGCCACAAACGGACGACGGAACGGCAAAGCTTGCCGCCGCCGCGTCGCCGATGACGGCCATGGCACTGGAAAAGCTCTATGCCGGCCGTACATGGAAATGGAAAACCGGTGGCGGATTTTTTTCGGCTGACCGGAACCAGTTTGCCGCGGTGTCGCGCGAAGGGGCGGCTTGGTCCTACGGCGAGGGGCGCTGGTATGCGACCAATGGCGGGAAGCTCTGCCTGCAGGCACTGTGGTCCAACAGGATGGGAGGAAGCGGTGCGGTCACTTGTTTCCTGCATCGCGAAAAGGACGGCGTCATTTATCAAAAGCCTAGCTTGGGCGGCAGCTGGTACGTGTTCCGGCATAATCCCGCCCAGAAGGATGATGAAGCGCTCAAGCTGGTCAAAGGCGATCGGGTGAGCAAGGAAGTGTCTCGTCTCAAGGACGTTCGTCGATAATTTGGTGAGGAGCTGCCGGGCGGACCAGGCGCGACAGCTCCTTTATTACGAATCTCTCTTTAAACGTTGGGCCGTTTGAAGATGCCTGGTGTATAGCAACGCGCTTTTTGCCCAAAGCCGCTTGGCGTGCAGACATAAGGATTGCTGTTCATATATTGCGAGGCGGACACCTTGACGATCTTGCCGGCAGATTTGCCATAACGAACTTCGTTATTGATCCGATATTTGACGAGGTAGACGGATCGCATCTCTTGTTTTGGCTTGCGGCTTTCTGCAGCTTGAGCGCTTGCGCCAAGAACCGTGGCAACCGCCAGTCCGATTGCCGCTGCCGCCATCCATTTTAGACTGGTCCTATACGCGATAGAAAACGTCATGTAGTAGCCTCCAATACTGTTGTTCTGGAGAGCGTTTTAGCGAACAGGATTTAAGCTTCCGGTCGAACTATCCTGAGAATTTTATGCAAATTGTTGCTTCTCGACCGGCGCGACCGAAAAGTCATCGGAGACTGAAGCGACCTCTTCACGCCATGCGCAGGACCATTGCTCAATTACTATACTTAACGCAGTCCCTCCCCGCACGTTTAGCAGCATAGAGGGCTGCATCTGCTCGTGCGATCAACTCAGCGACGCTTTCGCGCGAGCGAGCCTCGGCCACGCCGAGGCTTACCGTTACCCTCTGTGCCGCAGGTAGCCCATCGAACGAATTGTCACGCATTTCGTGCCGGAGCCGCTCAGCAAAAGCGTAGGCTACCGAACCACCGCAATTGGGCATCAAAACGACAAATTCCTCACCGCCCAGACGACCACAAACTCCAGCTTGGCCGAGCGTCTCAAGGAGCAGGCGGCCGAACCCTGACAGCACGTTGTCACCTACCTGATGACCGAAGGCATCATTAATGTTCTTGAAGTGATCGATGTCGGCAACGACTAGGCTGACCGGCCCCATATCGGGCGTTTGAAGATGCGAAATGACGCGCTCGTCAAAGCCGCGACGATTCAACAAACCAGTAAGAGGATCCGTTGCCCTTTCCCAGCGTAGAACCTCAATGGTGTCACCAATAGTCACGGCAAGCAGGGCCAACGCCAGTGCAACTCCCAATATTGCCAAAGAGAATTGCAGGGTCAACCAGAAGGGGCTGAAACCGAAACCTTGAGCGGCGGGGGCGTTCGAACCAACGGTGAGGATCGTTCGGGGGAAGAAATGGACTGCAAACGCCAGCAGTATCCAGAAGAGAAAACGTTCCGACGCTCTTCCTAACCGAAGGTGACGCAACTTCCATGCGATACCTGTGAGGACCAGACCCAGTCCAAAATTCAGAATGTAAATGCGTACCAAAAGCTGGCGGTCGATGTAATAAAAGTAGGCGATGCTGACAACGACGCACACAAGTCCGGCAAGATACCCGAGTAAAGGAAGCTGCTTTCCCGAGCGCCTGAGCAGACCATCACTGAGCACTAATACACTCAATGTATAAAGAAAAGCTGATACAACGGCGTTGGGGCCATAGCCCGGCGGAACCGCAAAAAGCTGGGATGACGTTCCCAAACAGAACAATAAACAAGAGACTGCAAAAAACAGCGGATATCGTTGCTTTCGCTCTCTCCACCAAGCTAGCAGAAATGACAAAGCAAAGATTAGAAGGATGGTGGGCCCGATCAACACAAGAGGATTTGAAGGGACTCTCATCAGATGGTAGAAGCTCTTTTCCAAGCCTTGAAGATATAATCTCGTGATCGGCTGGTGACTATCACAACAAATGCGCTGACAATAGATCGCAGCACATTTTGGTTCCTGCCACAACAATCGCAAGCTGTGAAGCAATAACGTGCCTTGAATTGATCAGACTTGCGGTCAGGCAGCGGAAACAGAAATCGTTGAGAAGGTAAGACCACGCAACGGCCGCTGCCGAAGCCTGTAGAGGTGTAATGGCATGTGGGCAGTTGCGGGTTGCCAACGATAACGGCCAATACTCCGCCTAAGAGAGCTTTCACAACGCGTCATAGTCGACGGTCTCGTATTCGTTTGCCGTGTTACCGACAGGTGGCAGTCGCCGCGCGGTCTAGGATAATCTTGGGCTGATAATATGCCCGCAAGACCTCGCTGTCCCACGGCGCGGGCAGATTTCTGTCGCTAATCGGGTGGGCTACCACGTCTGGCGGGGTACCAGTCGTCGATCTCGCGCCTGGCTATCGCGGTCGAGTTCCTCGTGGCTCGTTGCGTAAGGTTTCCAATAACCGATATAACGATCGACCTCGGCTAATGGTCCTGCCGCCTGCATGTTTAATGGCAAAGCATCGCCATTGATTTTGTTGAGTTGCTCATTCGCCTTTAAGGGCAAAGCGACAGCTCCTATTCAAATCTTCGCATTCGTTCTTAACTCCAGGCAGTTATCGGGTCTCGGATCGCGATTACAAACGTCACCGTCCGTAAGAGTGCCCTTATCAGCCATATCAGTGATGAGCTTAAACTGAACCAGTTCCTTATTGGTCAGAACTGCCATGTCCTTCGCGGGAACAGCGAGCATTTTGTCCAAAATTGCGGGATCAACCCCCATGTCGTTGAAATATGCGACCAGCTCTTTCCTTAGGGTTTTGCTTATTTTGGTTGTGACAACGGTCCCGTTTGGCGTCCTGCTCACGACTCGCCGGCCAACCGCTTTCTTCTTGCCATTCACGGTTCGATATTGCGTTTCATAGACGACGGTGTCGACAGTAGTAGTAGTCGTTATCTGATGAACACCGATCCAGGACAAAATGTTTGCGACGCGGTTCTTTCCAGCTGCGAGGACGTATGTGCATGCGGAAAAACATTGGACACCGCGGAAATCTGATGCCCCCGCATAAGAACCATCGGCGAAGCTCGGTTTGCAGCCCTTTTGATCAGGATTGCATCCCTCATAAATCGTTGCACCCACAATGACATCAAGTTTATTGGCCCGAATTGTCTTCCCCATTGAAAGGGCGGCATCAAGATTACCGCCAATTGACTGAATAACGATCGGCAAACGCCGCTTTTCCAGGCGTTTGAGGATCTTGCGCAGTTGCTCAGGCGTGTCTGAGGTGATGCGCCCTGAAGCAGATATCCACTCGGCGCATATCGGTTCACAAGCCGACGCAACATTGCGTACGGTCGCAAATTGCATGGGCTGGTCCAACGGTTCCTCATAGGATGGATCGGTCTGTATTTCCTGCGCGCTTGGCAGTCCAAAACCGGCCGTGGAGCAGGGAATACAGTCTTCGACGGCACCCACACCTGAAGCCCAGATACACGATATTTGGCACGGTGCATTGCCAGCAGAATCACTCGCTCCCTGTTGCTGAGCTTCGCCGGAGCGACCCGATGCGAGTAATAATGAAATGGCTGACGCAATCAGAAGTAATATGTATCTGAAGGACATGTGTCTCACCGGCCTGTAACTCACGCCCAAAGCTATTTTCACCGTTCCCATGTTATCCCCGCAAGCAAATTCCCCGGAGTATCTATACGGGGAAAGTACGGGGCATCAAGTGGACCATCGCGCATTTCGCACGACGTACGGCTACTGCACGTTCGGCCCTGCCATGCAGAGCAAGACGAGTTTCTGACATCCTGTACAAACTTAATCGGTCGAGAAAACCGTTCGTTTGAAAATGCCGATAATAGGACAATTTTCATCGATTTCGATTGTAGCGCGAATATCTACAATCTCCACTAAACCTTTGTATTGAAATGATTATCCCCTCTGACGCAACTCGCGCGGTATCTCAGCATTTTTGTACAAACTGCCCAAGCATATTGAAGGTTCAAGAATCTAAGCACGCGTGCTGATGCGATGGCTGCTTTGCGCCCGCCTTCAGGTCGTTTAACCCGGTAGCGGCCGCATCCTGAAAGCGGACATGCAAAAGACAGCACATTCACGGTTGACCGCGTTCATCCGACAATATTCGCCGTTTCCGTGATTTTCGCAAACCTCGCATGGGTTGCAGACAGGGATACATTGCGCATAATGTCTTGCCCAACGATGCGATTGCCGAACTTTCGAAAAACAGGAAGTGGCCGTTGAAAGGTGTAGACTTCAACGAGTTCAGGAACGGATGGCGGCTTGTGTTGGCCGGCTTGCTCGGAACGGCTTTGGGCATGCCCGCCATTCCGTTCTACACGATCGGCGTCTTTGCGCCGATCTTCGTGGAAGAATTCGGCTGGTCCTTCGCGATCATTTTTGGCGGTCTGTCGCTGTTGGCCGGTGCAATTCTGATCGTCGGTCCATTTTTCGCGACGTTGATCGACAGGTTTGGTGCGCGCCTGGTGGCGTCGATCTCGTTGCCGTGCCTGGGACTGAGCTACATGACGCTCGCGGCATCGAACGGCTCTGTCGAACAATACTATCTGTCGTGGCTGGCTATCGCGATCTTCGGGTTGGGAGCGACCCCCGTCGTCTTCACGCGGGTGATCAACAATGCGTTCGAAGAACGTCGAGGTCTTGCCCTTGGCATCGTGCTATCTGGCGCGGGACTGTTCGCCTTCGTGGTGAAACCGCTGGCTCAACTGTTGATCGAAACCGGTGGATGGCGTGTCGCGATCTTGGTGGTTGGGGCAATGCCCATATTGATCGCGTGCCCCATGGTTCTCTGGGGCTTTGCCAGGTTGCCAATCAGGAACGCTACCACGGAACCGGCGATGAGCAAGGCGTCGGATGGCATGACTGCTCGTGAGGCTTTCCACTCCCGCTATTTTTGGCTCTTGGCCATCGTCTTCGTGCCGATGTCGCTCGCCATCGCCGCGCCACTGCCCAACATCGAGAACATACTTCGCTCGCTGAGCCTGTCCCCCAGCGAAGTCGTTCAACTCGCCTCGCTCGTTGGAATAGCGGCCGTGGCCGGCCGACTGCTTGGCGGCATTCTGGTCGATCGCTTCTGGGCGCCTGCAGTCGGTACGGTCATATTGACGTTGGGCGCGGTCTCCTGCCTCATCCTTTCGCTGGGCCATGTGAGCTTTCCCATGGCCTGCATTGCTATCTTGTTGCTTGGCCTCACTTCTGGAGTGGAATTCGACCTGATGGCCTATCTGGTCGCCCGCTATCTCGGGATGCGCAGCTATGCCACGACCTACGCCACGCTATACGGCATCTTCGTAGTCGGTGCTTTCGTGGGACCCAGCCTGTTCGGTTACGCGTTCGACACCACAGGCAGCTATTCGGGAATACTCGAAGCCTGTGCGCTGCTGCTCGCGGCTGGCGCGGCAACGATTCTTCTCCTGGGGCCTTATCCGACCCGAAAGACCCAGGCATTCGCCTAACGTCGCCGGACTGATCCTGGCCGTCAGGACCTATGCGGGTTTTAACCTCTTTTAACCAGCCATCAGGGAGGCGCCGCGATATCATGTCCGCGGTTCCGGATGGCCGGCTTCGGTCCGCCATCCGCCGTGAAACATCAGGAGGCGGCTTTATGAGCAAGGGAAAAGTGCTGGTCATGGGCTCGAACGCCACACGTATCGAAATTCAGGGAGGCGGCACCGGGCCGACGGGACAGTATCTTAATGAAACAGTGGTGCCTATGCTGGCGCTTGTCGGGGCAGGCTATGAAGTACTGCTTGCCACTCCTTCGGGCGCCAAGCCTTACATTGACCCGGCATCGGACGCAGTCCAGCATTTCGGCGGCGATGAGGCGGCGTATCAGCGCGGCAAAGATTTCTTCGCCAACGATCCCTCCACGAACACGGGCCGCACCTTGCGATCTGTGATCGAGGAGGGGCTGGATAAATATGCCGGCGTATTCGCGCCAGGAGGTCAAGGGCCCGTCGTCGATCTGATGCAGGATCCCGACGCGGGAGAGATCCTTCGCCATTTCCACGCGGCGGGAAAGCCCACCGCCCTGCTCTGCCACGGCCCGATCGTCTCGATTTCCGCAATGCCTCGGGCGAGCGAATTTCGCGCGGCGCTGATTTTAAGTGACCGGGTCAAGGCGGCAGAACTTGCAAAGGGGTGGCAATATGCCGGCTACAGGATGACGGTCTATTCGGCAAGCGAGGAAAAACCCATCGAGGAGAACATCCTGCACGGCAAGCTTTATTTCAATATGCCCGAAACCTTGGACTTGGCTGGCGCGAAGACGACAGTTGGTCCAGACTTCGAGCCCCATGTGGTTGTCGATCGGGAACTCATCACAGGCCAAAATCCTCGCTCTGACCATCCGATAGCGGCAAAGCTCATCGAAGCACTCGATCGCGTCAGTCCAGCGCTGTGAAGCATACGAGGCGTAATGCCTCGCCGTGTACACCTTCAATCAAATGGAGCTAATTTTAAGATGCGCATTGCTTTGGCCCTCCTCTTGTCTTTGATCGCTCCTGCAGCCGCGCTGGCTCAATCGAACGAAAAGCCTGTGTCGATTGTTCTTGTGCATGGCGCCTTCGTCGACGGCTCCGGCTGGAAGGCGGTGTTCGACATACTCACTGATGAAGGATACGAGGTGCTCGTCGTCCAGAACCCGACAATCAGCCTCAATGGCGACGTGGCCGCCACGCAGCAGGTAATTGCCGCGGCAAGACACCCGGTGATCCTGGTCGGCCACTCCTATGGCGGAATGGTCATCACGGAAGCGGGTGACAATCCGAAAGTACAAAGTCTGGTCTATATCGCAGCTTTTGCGCCCGACGCCGGAGAGTCTGTAGCGTCGCTTGCCGAAGAGCCGGTACCGCCGGGAGAGTCGGGCGCGCCGCTGCTGCCGCCCCACGGGGGCTACCTGCTCGTGGATCCTTCAAAATTCCCGGGTGCTTTCGCCGCTGATGTCGATACTTCGATTACACGTTTCATGGCCTTCGCCCAGGTACCGTGGGGGCTGGAAGCGGTGGAGACAAAAATCACCAAGGTCGCGTGGAAGGCCAAGCCATCGCATTTCATGGTTACCACCAAAGACCTGATGATCCCGCCGACCTTCCAGCGGGCGTTCGCGAAGCGGGCCAGCGCCACAACCGTGGAGATCAACAGCAGCCATGCCGTGATGCTCTCCCATCCGCAGGAGGTCGCAGCCTTCATAGAAACTGCGGGCAGCGCGAAATAGCAGACCGAGAGATCCGGATCATGGCTCACATCAAAATTATGGCGACTTTGTTGGCAAAGCCGGGCAAGGCGGAAGAGCTTGAGGCATTGCTCTTCAGCATGGCGCCCCACTGTCGGGCCGAGCCGGGAAATCTGCGATGGGACATCTGGCGGGACCAGACGAAAGCCGACCGTTATGCGCTGGACGAGCTCTATGTCGACAATGCAGCGGTGGCGGTCCACCGCGAGACGCCGCATTTCAAGGAGTATCTGTCGAAAATCCACGATCTGGCCGACCGCAACGCCTTTGTCCTCGAGCCCGCGTTGGTCGCGAACAAGAATGGATGAAGTGGTGTAAGAAGCACCATTGGTCCGGGCTGTGTACTATCGCCTGAGGGTCTCGAGCAGGTGACGCGCCTTCGCTACGTTCGCACAGGGCGGTACGTTATCGAATTCGGCGCAGATGGGCGACAGCAGATCGGCTGCTGCCACCCGCCGGTCGGTTTTCGCCCACAGTTCCGCCAGAGCCGTCGAGGCCCGCAGCCGGAAGAAAAGCGCTCCGCTTTCTCTTGCAGTCTCCGCGGCCATCAGCAGCGTTTCCGACGCGCCCGACAAGTCGCCATCCCGCCACTGCAGCAGTCCGTGCACTCGATGCAGTTCCGGCTGGGACCAGTATTCGCCTTGGCGTTGGGCACGGTCGAAGGCAGCGCTCAGGCTGTCACGCGCGAGTGCGATACGTTTATGACGCAATGCGGCTTCTGCGAGCATGGCGAGGTAGGCAGGCACTCGAACGAGGAAATTGTTGGCAACGAGTTGCCCGATCGCCAGTTGCATCGTGTCAACACCCTCGCCTTCGCCGTCCATGCTCCTCACGGCGCCCTCGTAGAAATGACAGACGGGTCGCCAGATGGCGATATCGCGCAAGGTAAGATTACGCGATAGCATCGCAACATATCGGCGCGCAGTTTCGGTCCCTCCGGACCACACTGCTATAGGCAGGGCCGCCTGTGCAAGGGCGTTGGAATGCGAAACCAAGTGATCGAGCGCAAGGCTGTGGTCGAGCGCATCCTGGAGCGCCGTCGTCGCCTCGCTTCGATCGCCGGACACCCAGGCCGCCACCGCCAAAGCCACCCGGATCGACACGAACCGGTCCATCTGGAATCGGGCGACGCCCGATTGCTTCGCGGTGATCGCATGCTCGCGCACGAGCCTCTTGAGGTCAGCGTAGGCAAACCGGACATCGCCGCAGTAAAAGGCGGCCATCAGCCTCACCCGCTCTCCCTCCGCTATGACCGCCCGTTCATTTTCCTGATCGGCGAGCTGAGCGAACTGCCTGAGCGTCGTAATTGCCTGCCTGTGCCGTCCGGTGAAGCTTTGCAGTATGCCAAGTCCCCACAAGGTACGTAGCTGGTAATCGACGTTGCGGATCTCGCGCGCCAATTGGTTGGCCTCTATCCACGCCGCGTCGGCTTCGGGACCGAAATGGTCGGAGAAATTTAGGCCCGAGGCGTAGGACGCAATCAGTTTCATTTTGACAGCGGGTTCGCATCGCGACAGGGCTTCGACTGATTGCAGTGCCCGTTCTACGCGCCGGCGACTTTCAGCGACGGTCGACAACTCGTCCCAAAGCGGAATGGCAGCGCTGGTAAGACGCACGCCGACCTCGGGATCGGCGCCATCGCCCAAAGTCCAATCGATCGCGTTGAGCAAGTCGTTAACTCGCGGTTCGTAAGTGGCGGTCCATTGGTTCCTCGGCTGCCATTGCCACTCCATCTCGGCTTGCTCGAACAGTCGTAGAAGATGGCGCGCAAGATTGGATTGAGCGTCGACGGCTTCTCCACTCCTGTTTAGCCGCTCGGCCGCAAAGCTGCGAGTACTGTCGAGCAGGCGATAGCGTGGCGCGCCGGCATCGTACGCGACCGACAGGAGCGATTTCGCGGCGAGGCTTTCAGTACACGCTGCTATCTCCTCGATGCTTCCGCCCATGCGGCCGGCGACGCCGATCACATCGGATAGAAAGAAGCTTGCCGAAAAAACCGAAAGCAACCGCAGGAGCCGAGCCTCATCCCGGGACAGGAGTTGGTAGCTCCAATCCATGGTCGCAAGAAGGGTCTGGTGGCGCGGTAGAGTTTCGCGAGATACCGCGTTGAGCGGCTCAAAGCTGCGTTCGAGAAGACCGAGCAAGGTTGCCAGATCCATAGTCGCCAGCCTCGACGCGGCGAGTTCGATCGCAAGCGCGATGCCGTCGAGACGTCGGCAAATGGTCGCCACCTTAGGGGCATCCATGTCATCTAACACGTAGCCACACGCCTCATGTGCCGTCCTGACAAAGAGCTCGACGGCAGCAAAAGCCAGGGCATCCTTTCGGTTGGTGCCACCGTTCTCGTCTGGATATGGGAGCGGAGACAAACGATAGACATTCTCGGACCGCGAGCGGAGCGGTTCCCGGCTCGTCGCAATGATGTGGATGCTGGGAATCGCCAGCCTCAGATGCTCCGCGATGGCGGAGGTCGTGCTCAGAACATGCTCGCAATTGTCGAGCACAAGCAGCATTTCGCAATCCCGCAATGTTTCGACGATGCCGGCAAGCACATTGGTCCATTTGCCGCTAACGCCCAGCGAAGCCGCAATCGTCGCGGCTACAAGCTGTGGGTCACCGATGGTGGCGAGATCTACGAAGCAAACACCATCGTCATAGCGTTTCAGAAGGTGGCTCGCTGTGGCCAATGCGACGGTCGTTTTGCCGACTCCGGCCGGGCCGACAACAGTCACTAATTTTTCCGTCGCAAGCTTGGCTTCGAGCGCGGCGATTACTTGATCGCGACCAATGATCGGCGCGATGTTCGGCAGTTCTCTCGCTACCGCCTTGCCAGAATCGAAAGCAGACGGCGAGTGATCTCCTCCATAGACACGCAGCGGCGCGACAAAGCGATAGCCGCGGCCGCTTACAGTGGCGATGCACGATAGTCCTGAGGACCGTAGCCGAAGAGCACGGCGCAAGGCGGCGATGTTGACCTTCAGATTGCTTTCATGCACGAAGGTGTCCGGCCAGACGAAGCTCATCAGCTGATCCTTGCCGACGACTTCCCCCGCGTGGATGAGGAGCAGGTGGAGCAGATCGAGAGCACGGGCTCCCACCCGCAGCGGGTTGTCGCCAAGCATCAACAGTTGCCGGTTTGGAATGAACCGATAGTCACCGAAACAATATGTCTTACCGTCTAGTTTGCCGGATCGTTCCATGCACCCCCGAATGACTCCGTGATGAACGCGCCGTTCCCGAGTTGCGCTTCCTGCGTCTGTATCCCAGGTTCAGCTTTGTGAGCTTTAGCGTGCCCGCCAATTTAACCTCTTTATCCGCTCGCGTATAGGACCGTTCGGACGCGGTGATATTGGCCTTGGGATTGGTGTCGCGGACGAATGTATTCGGCCGGGCGACGCGGATGAGTTCGTTTTTGCTGAACGAGATGCCCACGGCCTCTGAAGCAGAGGCATGCAGGAGGGGCCCCGCGCGGGAGCTGATACCAAATCGAAGCCGTCGTAGTGAAGCAGCAACTTGGCTTTTCATCTCGCGTACCCATCTGGTTTTATTCGCCGCGACCGGAGCGCTGGTTCTCCCTGCTGTTACGACTACCCAGAGAAAGCCCAGTTTGCAAACCTGCCCTACCAGAATTACCTTTTTTTACCCCCAATTTGGCTCGTTCGGTTGTAATGTGCTTCGCGCGCACCGCTGCTTTGCATACGAGACAATCGCGATGACCAAGCGATGGCAGCTCGGCGGCTACTCGAACCGTGGTTGCCTGGACGATAATAACTTGAGAGGCTTGCAATGAGCAAGCCGCAAGAACCCGATTGAGTCGCCGAAACGGTAGCCTAAGCTGAGGAAAAACGATGCCTTGTTCTCGCACCACCCTCACCCTCTCTGATGCGAAGCGGATGCTGGAGGCGGGTGAAGCCAGAGCAGCAAGCTTCGGCGTTGCGTACAACATTGCCGTCGTCGATGACGGTGGAGCGCTCGTGGCGTTTGCGCGTCAGGACGGTGCCCTCATCGGAAGCATCGATCTTGCCATCGGCAAGGCAGTGACGGCCCGTTTATTCGATAAGACCACCGCGTATCTCAGCGAACTGGCGCAGCCCGGTGCGCCGCTCGTTGGCATCGCTCAAAGCAATGGCGGGCGGGTCATCGTCTTCGGCGGCGGAGTCCCAGTAAGCATCGACGGTGAAATCATTGGTGCGGTGGGCGCGAGCGCCGGAACGGTCGAACAAGATATTTCGGTCGCTGAGGCGGCAATCGCGGCCCTCAATTCAGGCAGCGCCTGAACGAGACGTCGGGGACGAAAGCGGCGCGCATCGCTGTCGCGTTAGATAGCCATCGTCAAGAGGCGTTCGGCACACTGCTCATGCCGTGCGTTTAGGTTTCTAGCGCAACACCAAGCCCGACTCTATCGCCCGTCATTGCCTCGACTGCAACAGCGTTCGTTACGAACAGCAGCCTTGAAGGTCATAAACCCGTACTGGAAATTTTACCAAGCGCAGCCTTTCCTGCTCATCATGGCGTTCGCAGAACACCTCGCCGGCCAAGATCTAAACGAAGAATCGGGCCCCACGTTGGCCGTTGTCGATGTCCAACCACCGGTTAAAAGAGGTAAATTCTGGCCAATTGTCCTTGCAGCTTCGGAAGCCTCGAGTACGGTTACGCGCAACAGCTAAGTCCTGGTGAATTGGGGAAGGCTTGCGATGTTTGATATTACTGTAAATGGCGTTAGGCATCGAGTAGACGTGGTTCCCGAGATGCCTTTGCTCTGGGTTTTGCGCGATGAGCTCGGCATAACAAGTCCTAAGTATGGTTGCGGAATAGCACAATGCGGCGCTTGCACGGTGCAAGTCGATGGAGCAGCCGTGCGCTCTTGTCAGGCACGTATGGCTGATATTGCGGGCAAGGCGATAACCACAATTGAAGCCGTGGGCAATGGCAAGCTGCACCCCGTGCAGGAGGCCTGGATCGAACATCAGGTACCGCAGTGCGGCTACTGTCAGACCGGCCAAATTATGCAGGCGATCTCGCTGCTGAAATCGAATCCCAAACCTACTGATGAGGACATCAACGAGGTCATGTCGGGAAATCTCTGCCGATGTGGAACGTATGAACGTATTCGTGTCGCGATCCACACAGCCGCTAAGAAGATTGGAGGGAATTGAGATGAGCGAGATACCGGGTCTCTCGCGTCGTACCTTCGTTTTCGGCTCCGTCGCGATCGCCGGAGGTATGGCGTTCGGGCAGTATGGTCAGGCGCAACCGGCACTTTCTTCCGCTGTCGCGACGAATCCGTTGACGGCGGACCTCGGTCCGAATTCGGTTACATTCAATCCTTGGGTCGAAATCAGTCCGGAAAAAATCACCCTGATTGCCCAGCATGCCGACAAGGGCCAGGGCGTCGGTTCTATCCAGACTCTCATGATCGCCGAGGAGTTGGACCTCGAGCCGGGCCAATTTGAAATTCGCTTCGCCGGACCCAGTCCCGTCTATTTCAATACCGGCTTTGCCCACGAACTTGCGCCATTCATGGCGGCAGACCAAAGCCCCGAAGCCGAAAAGGCTCGCGCGGCAGCGCTGGAATGGCTCAGGAAGGCCGGCCTACAGATGACCGGAGGCTCCAGTGCCATTCCCGATACCTTCGAAAAGCTGCGCATGGCCGGTGCGATCGCGCGGGAAACGCTCAAGGCGGCTGCAGCCAAGCGCAGCGGAGTCGCGGCCGCCGACTTACGTACAGAGGCCGGAAGCGTGATCCTGCCCGACGGGACGAAAATTCCGTATGTCGCGCTTTCGGCCGAAGCAGCGAAGATTACGCCGGTTGCGGTCGCCAAGCTCCGCGAACCATCACAATGGCGATTTATCGGCAAGCCGATGGAGCGACTCGATATCCGATCAAAAGTCACCGGCGAAATGAAGTTCGGTATCGACAGGACGATGGACGGCATGGTTTACGCCGCCGTCAAGCTGAACCCCAACAAAGGGCAGCCCATCAAGTCCTACGACGCCAGCAAAGCTCAGTCGATGCCGGGCGTCCAGACCATCCTCAAAATATCGAATGGTATCGCCGTGATTGCAACGAACAGCTGGTACGCGATGCAAGCGGCCGAGGTGGTCGACTGTGTATGGGAGCCAAGCAAATATCCGGCCGAGCAGGCTGACCACTGGAACATCGTGGCCTCTTCCTTTGCTCCACAATTCCTCGGTAAGGAGTGGCGCAACGACGGCAAGATCGACGCTGGATTGAAAGAAGGGACGCTGGTCGAGGCGGAATATCGCGCACCCTATGTGGGGCATCAACCATTAGAGCCGCTCAACGGCATAGGCATCGTTACCGACAAGGGAATGGAAATCTGGGTCGGCCATCAAACGCCACAATCCGTGCAGCACATTGCTGCCACAGCGATCGGCATGAAGCCAGAACAAGTGACCTTTCATAACGAGTGGATGGGTGGGAGCTTCGGGCATCGCCTCGAATTCGAGAATATCAGAGTACTTGCCGAGATCGCGAACCAGATGCGCGGGATACCAGTGAAGCTCATCTTCTCGCGGAAGGAGGACTTCCTGCAGGACATTCCCCGGCAGATTGCAATGGGCAGGTGTAGGGGAAGTGTCAAGGATGGAAAGATAGTCGCGGCCGATTTGCAGGTGGCCGCAACAGCGCCATTCAAAGAGCTCCTGGCGAGGATGGGCGCGCCCACGAAGGACCCCGATGGCCAACTGGCGGTTGGCATCTGGAACGTGTACTACAACATTCCCAATTACCGGGCGACAAGCTTCGAAGTACAAGGACTGTCACCGTCCACGACTTGGCGCTCCGTTGGGGCCTCCGCTAACGGATTCTTCACCGAAAGTTTCATCGACGAGTTGATCCACGCCGCGGGGCTCGATCCGCTCATGGCGCGCATCGAGATGTGCAAGGTTCCGATCTACCGGAAGCTTTTGGAAACCGTTGGTGAGATGGCGGACTGGAAGGGTCCCCTCGGAAGCGGAAAAGGCCGCGGTGTGGCGTTTGTCGAGTCGTTTGGCACGGCGGTGGCTGAAATCGTCGAAGTGACGATGATCGACGCCGGCATCAAAATCGACAAGGTCTGGGTGGCCGCTGACGTCGGCAAGGTTATTGATCCTGTCAACTTCGAGAATCTCGTCCAGGGCGGTGTCATCTGGGGCCTTGGCCATGCCATGAACTGCGAACTCACCTATGCCAAGGGAGCGGTCCAACAGACCAACTACAACCACCATGAGGCTATGCGGATGTACCAATGTCCGGTAATCGAGGTGCGCGGGCTGGAAAACGATTATACGGTTAGGGGTATTGGTGAGCCGCCTGTACCGCCCGCTGCTCCAGCACTCGCTAACGCCATATTTGCTGCGACCGGCAGGCGTATCCGCGAGATGCCGTTCAACAAGTTCATCGATTTCGTGTGAGGGCGAGCCATGAGAATTACTTTGATCGCGCTCACTTTTGCCAGTTCCTCAATCTTCGCTCTGATAGGAATGGTTTTGGCTAAGGACGGGGCGAACGATGCGCTGCCGTCTGGGAGCGTCAGCAGCGCCGAGGGACTGCAGGCCTGGAAGAGAATTGAAGCGGTGGTGACGCACCCACGTTGTGCCAATTGTCACGTCGATAAGATGGCTATTCCGATCTGGACACCGGCTGGCGAAAGCAAGCCCCGAGTGCACGGCATGAATATACATGGCGGAGAAAGCCGCATCGGGGCAGAGACAATCCCATGTTCGACGTGTCACATCACTTCCACCACACCGAACGATCCGGCACCGGCGCCCTTGCATGCTGGTATCGACTGGCAGCTTGCGCCGGTGGAATTCATCTGGTTTGGCAAGAGCGGGGCCGAGATCTGTGCCCAACTGAAGGATCCCAAACGCAATGGCGGCCGCGACGCTGCCGGTCTCATTGAGCATTTGAGGCACGACGCATCGCTTAGCGGATTTATTCCGAGAGCGTGGGCGCCTGGCACTGGCCGCACGACCCCGCCGGGAACCTTCGAGGATCACGTCAAAGACATGGCTCTTTGGGGAGCCGCCGGGCAGCCCTGTCCGGACTAAGGAGGCAGACTGTGGTGTGGGTTGGTCATTCAGCGGGTGATATACTGATGCTAGGTTTGTCGGACGCCTCGTCGAAGCTGCGATGTTTCCCGGGGTGTCCGACGAGCAGACCGTACACGGGTCGTTTTGCGATGGCGCGCCGCCTCCTCGCAACCCCATTGCGGTCGTCATCTCACCATCGAAGTACGCAGCTATGATCAAGAAACATACTGGCCGATGCGCATGCGGCGCGGTGAGATTCGGGTTCGACATCGATCCTGACTTTGTCGCAGTCTGTCATTGCCGCGACTGCAAGAGGGCATCGGGCGGCGAGGCGATGACACTTCTCGGCGTATCTGAAGATGAGTTCGCGCCCCTAAGCGGGCAACCCAAGGCTTTCCACTACACTGCTTCGTCAGGAAAGGGGCTGGACCGGAATTTCTGTCCCGCTTGCGGCACACGATTGTTCACCAGCAACGCGGAAAGCTATTTGGACATGGTCGTCGTCTCGATCGGCAGCCTGGATAATAATGATGGCGTAAGGCACTTTGCTGGAGATGTTCCCCAAGCACTGCTCGCCTGGGCCATTCCGCTCGATGTGCCGCAATTAGAGACAAGCCTGGATGAACGCTCGTGGTTGGCCCACGCCTGGACTTCGTGGACTTGTCGCGGACTTAACTTTCCGCCCGGATAAAATAGCGCCCTTGGCGGACAACTGGACATTTGGGCGGGTCACTTCGTGCCGGTCGGCACGATCCTCCCGGTCCGTCATGAAAGGAGGCAGGGATGCTGGAAAAAGCCTATCGTGGTCAATGCGCTGCCGTGAAGGTGCATTGCACGAACGAGGCGGAGCGGCGAAAGCGGGGCCTCACGTTGTTCGCCCTGGCACTCGGAAGCTTCTGCATCGGGACGTCTGAGTTTGCGAGCATGGGGATTCTCCAGCTGTTCTCCGCCAGCCTTGGAATCGACATCCCCACGGCAACGAATGCGATCGCTGCCTACGCCTTCGGTGTGGTGATCGGAGCTCCTCTCGTGACACTGGCGGCGGCTCGGCTTAACCGGAGAACCCTTCTCCTTTGCCTAATGGGCCTGTTCATCCTGGGCAACGTCCTGTCGGCGGTCGCCACCGATCTCCGCACGTTCGCCTTCGCCCGCTTCATCAGCGGCATGCCGCAAGCAGCCTATTTCGGTGCCGGCGCCGTGGTTGCGTCGTACATCGTTGGCCCCGGTCACGCCGGCAAGGCCTTTGCACTGGTCATGTCCGGTCTGACCATCGCGACGATCATTGGCTCGCCGCTGGCGACCTTCCTAGGCCAGAGTCTTGGCTGGCGAAACACCTATTTCAGCGTCGCCGCGGTAGCCGGTCTGGCCTTCATTGCATTGTGGACCTGGGTGCCTCGAACCCAAGCGCTTCAGGGCGGACCCGTGACGCAGGAACTGGCCTCTCTGCGTCGGCCGGCAGTCTGGGCCATGATGCTTGTCGCGGCACTCGGCGTGGCCAGCATCTTCGCTGTCTATACCTTTATCGGTCCCTTCGTTACCGATCTTGCAACGCTCGATCAAACGTGGATTCCGGTAGCGCTGGCACTATTCGGCCTCGGCATGACCGTGGGTAATTTGATAGGCGGACGGCTGGCGGATTCATATCCCGCGCGAGGATTGGTTGTGGGCTATGGCAGCGCCCTGATCGTGCTTTCGGTGCTGGCGGCCGGTGGCAGAAACGTGTGGATACTGATGCCAGCGCTGTTCGGCGTCGGCGTCACCATGATGGTCGCCATCCCCACGATCCAGGTGCGCCTGACGCGCGTTGCTCCGGAGGCCCCTACGTTGATGGGCGCCCTGAACCTTGCAGCGCTCAATATCGCCAACGCGATCGGCGCCTGGGCAGGCAGCCTGACCATCGCAGCCGGATATGGCCTACTCTCCGCCGTATGGGCGGGCTTTGGACTGACCCTTCTGGGTCTTCTCGTCTTTGCGCTCACCTTGCCGAAGGCACCTCAGCCGGCGCCTGCTTGACCCGCCATGGGTTGCATGGAAATGTCCGCGGCAGAAAGCGGCAAGCCTTAGGTTTTGGTGATGCGCAGGATAGACTGACAAACTGATCGGGATACCGTCGCTCACGGGCACGAGCATAGGCCGATATGTCGATATGGAGTTCACACAATGGCGATCACCGATGCTCGGCGGGAGCAAGCATATCCAACACTTTCGACTTTCCAAATCGGGATGGCTCGACGCTTCGCGAGCGGCGAGTCGAGGCGCTTCGGCCCAGGCGACATCCTCTATGAGATCGGAACCCGCAACGTGCCTGCCTGGCTTATTCTAGAGGGCTCCGCCGATGCAATTCAGCGCGGTGGGGCAGGCAGGTCGTCCGTGATCGCCACCTACGGTGCCGGCCAGTTCACCGGCGAGACCAATCAGTTGTCTGGTCATGCAACCCTGGCATCGGTGGTCGCGGGCGAGAAGGGCGTAACTGCAATACCCTTTGATGCCCCACATCTTCGCGCGCTTGTCATCGGGTCGGCGGATGTTGGTGAAGCGATCATGCGCGCCTATATCCTCCGTCGCGTCTCGCTGATCGAAGAAGGGCGGGTCGGCGGTGCAGGGTCGATTCTGGTTGGACGCCGGGATGCTCCCGACATCGTGAGGTTGTCTGGATTTCTCACCCGCAACGGCTATCCCCACTCCCTCGTCGCTGCATGCGAGGCCGAGGGGCGCGAGCTGGTCGAACGGCTCGGCATCGCACCTGAAGATCTGCCATTGATGATCTGCCCAAACGGCACATTGCTCAGAAATCCGAGCGACACGGATGCGGCGTCCTGTCTGGGCGTCGTGCCGGATCTCGATCCGAAGAATGTCTATGACGTGGCAGTCGTCGGAGCGGGACCGGCTGGGCTGGCCACCGCTGTCTATGGGGCATCTGAGGGACTGTCTGTTTTGGTTCTCGATTCGCGGGCTTTCGGGGGCCAGGCAGGCGCATCCGCCCGGATCGAAAATTATCTCGGTTTCCCAACTGGTATCTCAGGACAGGCTCTTGCAGGGCGTGCCTTCAATCAGGCGACGAAGTTCGGTGCCGAGCTTGCGATCCCACTGACCGTCGGAAAGCTGTGCTGTCATGGACATGAGTCGGAAGCTCCTTTCTCTCTGGAGCTCAGCAATGGGTGTACCACACGGGCGCGTTCCATCGTGATCGCGTCAGGAGCGCGCTACCGACGGCCTGATATCACCAATATCGAAGAGCTGGAGGGGGCTGGCGTTTCCTACTGGGCATCGCCGATCGAGGCCCGCCTCTGCGCCGGAGAGGAAGTCACTCTCGTCGGCGGCGGAAACTCAGCCGGCCAGGCCGTTGCCTACCTCGCACCACAGGTCAGGCACCTGCATCTCGTGGTCCGGCGACCACTCGAGCAGACTATGTCCCAGTATCTGATCGACCGGCTCGCGGTATTGGCCAATGTCGAACTCCATGTGGGCAGCGAGATTGTGGGCTTGCATGGCGACCGAGAGACAGGTTTGACCGGCGCTACCTTCCGTGACGTCCGAACCGGCGAGACCGAGGAGTGTGCCTCGCGCCATCTCTTCCTGTTCATTGGCGCCGATCCTAATACCAGCTGGCTTGACGGCTGTGTGGCGATCGACGGGAAGGGCTTCGTTCTCACGGGAGACGGTAACGGCCAAGGCGAGCGACTGCCGCTCGAAACGAGTTGTCCTGGGATCTTTGCCATTGGAGACGCACGCGCCGGCTCCACTAAGCGAGTCGCGGCCGCCGTCGGTGAGGGCGCGGCGGTCATCGCGCAGATCCATTCTTTTTTGGTGCGAAATGTGGGACCCGCCTCGGTTGTGGCTCCCTAGACTACCCCGGTTTAGGCAAGTGAGAGATGCACCAAGGAGGTCATAGAAGGCGAGGCTGTCGAAGAAGGCAGAGGCTTCACGATCTGTTCTCCTGCAATTGCAGATACCACGTAGAAGTGTTGCCTTAGCGCTTGCCATCGCGGGCCCTGCCCTCGATGTCGAAGAATATGATGACCGTGTCACTATCAGCGTAAATATTGCGGATGGTGGGAACAAGCCGATCCGAGATGCATGCATTAAACGGGCGAATGACCGTGTGGACGAAGTCTGCCCTGCTCACGCAGACCCGCGAGGGCAACAGAATTTCCAAACGCCTCCCACCGCGTGTCCTCCGCCTGGGCATCATAGGGACTGCCCGTTCCGTTCTTTCTGACCTCTAAGCTGGGGTAGATGATGCATATCTATGGCCCATAGGAAATGCTCGCCTTGAGCGGAATCGAACCGCAGCCCCACTCAACGCAGTTTTCTGAAGCGCGGTTCCCCATGAGACATTATGCAACTTTAGGAGCACATACGGGCCATCTAGCCTCAATTGGCGAGACCAATGGGGCATACGCGTTTGGATAGGCCGATTAGAGTGGTTTTTGATTGGGCACAAAATCTAAAGGCAGTTTGCGATAGATCCTTCTAAATCTGAACCCCTTCTATCACGCTAACCGCGGAATCCGTCGGCACGACACGCGTGAGACGGAAGTCAGCCTTACTAAGAAGGGAGCGGTATTCGGCCTCAGTCCGCTCCTGGCCTCCAGGGAGTACGAGCATCACCATATCAAGCATCTTACCTGGATGCGGCGCGTCGCCGGCCGGCAACACCATCTCCACAATAAGCAGATGGCCGCCCGGCTTCATGGCTTTGCGGACGTGGCCCAGGATCTTGAGGCACTGATCTTCACCCCAGTCATGGAGGATGTGCGACAGAAGATAGGCATTGCCCCCGGCAGGCACGGTGTCGAAGAAATCACCGGCTTCTATCGTTACACGGTCGATCACGCCTTTTGATTGGAGCAACGCGGGCGCGTCCCCCACCACGTGCGACCTGTCGAACAGGATCCCGCGTGGCCCGGCATGGCGGGTGAGGATGGCTGCCAGCATGTTCCCAGTCGCGCCGCCGACATCGACAACGGTCTCGAACGTGGAAAAATCGTAGGCCGCCGCAACTGCCGGAGGCTCTTCGCCATGAATGCCGACCATCGTCTCGCTGAACAGGGAGGCGTCATCAGGATGCTGCGCGAGGTACTCGAAGACCGGCATCCCCTGAACTTTTTCAAAGCCGGTTTCACCCGTCTGAACGGAATGGACAATGTGATCGAAGGAGCCGTCAAACCAATAGCTCCCAACGGTAAGCAGGGTTGCCCTCGCCGAGCCGGGAGCGCCGGTCGTCAGCGCCTGACCCAAGTCAGTCAGCGCGAACCGTCGCTCGGTCCGCTCGGTGAGGATGCCCAAACTTGCGAGCGTGCGCATCAACCTGTGCAGAGTAGGGGCATGCGCGCCGATAGCGCCCGCCAGCTCGTCTGCACTCTTAGTTCCTGACTTAAGCTGATCTGCGAGACCCAATTTGGCCGCAGCGTAGACAACTCTGGATGCCCAGTAGGCAGTACCCATCTGAATAAGTTGAACGTGAGGCGGAAGACTTGGTGATGAAGAATGCTGCTCAGGTTCAGTCATATTGAGCTTTCTGTATGAGTATACCGATTGAGCTGAACACGCACGCACACGGATAATATAAGCATGGTCGCCTCATCGTGAGGTGTCAAATCACGTTGCAGCATCGGACCAGAAAGCGTTGTTCTTTCTCTTGGAATATTCTATCCGTACAATGTCGAAATGTTATGAATAAATGTTCCTTTGAAAATGCCGATAATGTCAGTCTTTTGCCCGATTTTCATTGATGCCTGAAAGACGACAATTGCTGCCAAAGATACCGCTTCAAATTGAAATGTTTAGTCAGAAGCCACATCGGATGAGTACTATCACGCTCCAAACGAATTTTTCCGGTTGTCGAATTTTCCGCATAGGCCTCCTCGCGTGGGCTCGGTTGCTGCGCCGATTGCTGACCATCCCCAAGCTCGAGCGCGCCGATTGATGAGCTTGACACCACGCCGCCCGGGATAATCAGCGTGGTCAGGATAGCGCTCGCTTGCACAACCTGATCATTGATTTTCCTAACCTTCCCACGCTCGCCACATTGTCTGGTGCTTTGCGGAACAGCGCCCGAAGTATATCGGTCTTCTGTTGGAAACTTGGAAGTATCCTGAAACAGTTCGGGGGCAACGATAAGTCAAACTCGACTTGTACCCATCCGATCCCGTGGATGAACACTGCCTCGTCTTCTGCGCCAGACAATTCCAAGTCCGTGATCAAGACATTCTGCGTTGACAGTGCTTCGATCTGGATGTCACGTACAATGCCTCCAGCACGCAACGATGACTGCATCTGGATCTTGATGAGCTCCTCCTGTCCAAATCTCGGAAGTTCGATGCAGACAAGAAGACTGACAAATCCGATCAGCATGGCGAATGCCGACCACACAAGGTTCAGGCAATCGCGTTCGGAGAACTCGATGGGTGAACTCCACACAAACACCGTCGAAACGATCGAGAACGCAGAAAGTAGAGTGACAACTCCGAAGAACGCTGCCGTTGGCGCGTGAATGCGGATTTTGGATCTGTCGCCACCCTTTTCCGTAACCTTAAACGGCCGCCCGAATGGTTTGCGAATGGCCTGCAAAAGCGCGACCGTGATTGGAAGAGCGGTAATGGCGTGCGTCACTTCAGTGAAAAACGGTAAAGTCCGCCGGTCCGAAATCCAAGATGAATAACTCCAGAATACAAGGAGGGCGGATATCCCGTATTTCATGAATACCAGCTCATCTGCCTGAATAGCCGAGATGTCGAACAGCCAATAAATCGATGGTGCAAACAGCATGCAAAGGATAAACGGTTTCGACAGCCAGCTGAGAAGGCCATGGATGTAGTGGAGACGCTGGGTCAGGGTAAAACGGCCGCGCCACAATGGGCCGTCTTTTAGAAGTCCGATCTGGATTGTTCCAAGACACCAGCGCGTGCGCTGCGTTATATATTCCGGAATTCCTTCAGCCGACAGACCGACACTGAGCTTCTCGTTCAGCCAACGCGTTACATAACCCCGTTCCATCAGGCGATAGGTCAGCAACATGTCTTCGGACAGGGCTTCATGCGGGAATCCGCCCATTTCGTTCAAAGCTGAGCGCCTCACGACAAAACTGGTGCCGACGCAGAAAGCACATCCCACCGCGTCCTTCGCTGGCTGAAAAGTGTCGAAGAAGACGCGCTGATCATCGACAAACGATGACCTTATGCCAAGATTATGTTGTATCGGATCAGAGTTGAAATAGAACTGCGGTGTCTGGACAACACCTACCTCTTCGTTCCTGAACAGCCCAACTGTGCGTAGCAGGAAATTTTCTTGCGGGGCAAAATCCGCATCAAGCACCATGATCAAATCGCACGGATGCCTGGTGGCATTCGTAAGCGTTAGAGCGTTATTGAGGTTGCCCGCCTTGGCGTGGCGGTTGTCGGGACGCGTGATATAGCCCACACCAATTTGATCGCAATAATCTTTGATTTCAGGACGGCGGGTATCGTCGCAGACATACACTTTGAAGCCGGGATAATTCATCGATCCGGCACTGATGACGGACTTCTCCAAGATATTGATCGGCTCATTATAAGTGCAGATAAATACGTCGACGGAAGGATACTGTTCCGTAGCTGCGAGTTGTTTCTGAGCGTCGTCAGCCTCGAGCGACCAGTCAGTCGATCTGAACAGGATAAGAACTGAACCAAGCGCATAGACAACTGAAATAGCTTCAAACGTAAAGTAGAAGTAGGCCCAGATGCTGGCCCCGGTCACCTCAAGGTCAGGCAATGTGTCGAGCCATCGCCAGGAAATGTAAAGCACGAGCGACAGGATGGTAGCGCTTCCGAACAGCACTCTGTCAATCAACCTGTCCCGATGCGCCAACCTGGAGAACACGATGAACAGGAGTCCAATCCCCAGATCGAAAAGCAGCACACTCGAAACATCGTCGTTGACGTTGAAAAACATGCATACCTCAGTTGGGCCGGAAGGGGTTAAAATCCATTGCTGCCATCACGGCCCATGCGGTCGCACCCAGATGCGGCCAGTGCTGATACATGAACGCACCGCCCTGCCCCATCGCTCCGACTGTCAACCCAGTTGAAAGCGGCGGGCCGGAGGTCGCGTACAGCAACCCGGATTGCGGATCGACGTTTTCAAGGATGCTGGCGATCAACTCCGATGCGCGCTTTTGTTCACCTTCCTGTTGGAAGAGCAACGCTGCCTGCGCCGTTCCCTCGATCCACAGTCCATCCCGATCCCCGTTGAAATCATAACCGCCTGGCACAGCCAACTTTGCGTCCATCAGGCCAATAGTATCGGCCCATTTAGCGGGTCGCCGCGATTTGGGGACGACCAAAAAGGGCCATATCTGCACATCCAGCCACAAGTCGGTGCTGTGGACTGCATTTCCGGTCAAATCTGTACCGATGAGAAAGCCGCTCTTGTCGTCCCGCATGCTAGTCACGAACTGCAGCGTATTTTCGGCCAGCCTTTCCCACCGGGGATTTTCGCTGATCATGCTGAGCCATCGGGCTACGGCCAGGATGTCAATGTTGTGCTCGGTGGATTTCCACGCAATACGGACGGCCTTGGGCTCGAAACCGTAATATCCCCCCGCCACTCCGGGGCTAAGGTCGTCGCCCCGCAACTGATCGAGCCAAATGGCTAGGCGTTCCGCTGCCTCGAGATATTTCGCTTCCCTAGTCTTTTCGTGAAGCTGAAGAAGCGCCAATGCAGCCCACGCGACGTTACCGGAGGCAGTGCTGACCTGATACTCGTCTTCAGCCCAAACTTTGGAGCGATCATCCCACCAGCCCGGCAGCACGGGAGTCTCCGTTATTGGCCCGGCTCGATACGCGTTGCGAAGTCGCCCATCCGTGTAGAATCGGTCTTTCCCACCGGCAACAATCAACGCATCGCCGATTGATCTGGCGCGTTCAATCTCCCCACACGCTAGGAAAGCCATTGCCGCCAGCGAATTGTCATAGACAAACGCTGTGTTTTGGAGGGCTTCTGGCAAGGGCGGACCTCCAATCGAAGACAGGTAGCTCGGCAGAAACATCGTCAGCACGGTGCCACCCGCTCCTTCTGTTTGCAAACGAGCTAAAGCCGTACACAAAGTCGATCCGGCGGCACGATCGGCGGCATGACTGGCCGTAACGGCTAACACACAGACCGTCGCAACGCAGAAAGCCGAGCGGCATATGTCTAACACCGGCTAGTTCCATCTCGTATCAAAGACGGCTTGCGTTCCGCTATCGGCAATAATTCGCTCGTGAAGGAATGGTGTCGGATCCAGCCCTACCCCATGGTCGAACAGATAATCCGTGGCTTGGCATTTGCTTAACAGGCATGCCGTTTTCTTCAGTACTTGAACGGAATCATGTTTTTCGTCCGCTATCAAAACAGTTTCTGTATGAAGGCGTGGCTCCGCGGCATTTGCCTTGCCCGAGATATACATGCTGACATCAACGAGCTTTGATCCCTCCCGCAGGAAGGCCAATTCCAGCTTTTCTACCTGGTTCGCAAGCGCTGCAGTCGCTCCATTGACGTAGGCGCTTGTTTTTCCGGCCCAATCGCTTTGCCGCGTTACTGTGACCCATGTCCCGACCGAGCACAAATCGGCAGCCCCTTCCTGTGTCGATTTCTCCGGAGTTATGAAGGCATAGAGCTCACGGCGTTCCGTTGGCGGAAACGGAACCGCAAAGTCGAGATCAACACGATCCGTGGTGCGAGGAAGGAGCCGGCTTACCAGACCCGAGACCGGCGAAGACCATGCGTCCGATTCGACCACGACTTTTGCCCCGACTCCCAACGCCTGCGCCTGACGCTCGGAGAAGATCGCAACGACAAACGCTTCCCTGCAATCAACAGCTTGAGCGAGAGTATCACCCGCATTCACCTGTTTCCCAACTTGCGCTACTGTTTTATATATCTTTTCGGATTTCATGACCGAAACATCCGCTTTCGCCATCAATTCGATGCGGTGGTTCTCGGCTTGCGTGAGGCTTTGCAACTCCTCTAGGCGCATCTTTATAGACGCATTTTGCATACTGATCTGCGAGACATCCGCTCGGCGCGCGCGGATTTCATTCTGTAAATTCTGCAAATATTGATTGTTGTCGCCCACAAAGATACCGCGCCGGGCAAACCCCAAATCGTCGTTTGACATATCAACCTTAAGTCTCGCCGCTTCGACCTTGGCATCTTCCAGCCTGTTTCTGTTCAGAAGCTCATCCTTTGTACCGGGTGAAAATCCTTTGGAAACCAAGCCCAATTTACGAGCAGCAGATGCCTTGGCATTTTCTGCGGAAATGGTGGCAAGATTCAAGCGAACCTGAGCATCGCGTAGCACATTGTCGGAGCGGTCTATTAACGCCTGCTGCTGTACGGCCAGTTCAGCTTCCAGGTCTTTTATCCTGCTAAGATGAACGTCCAGGTTCGATTGTTTGAGCATAAGTTCATTCTGAAGCGAACTCGACTCTACCTGAAGCCCGATCAAAGTGGATCGGTCCACACGTTCGTTCTGGACCGTCGCGATGGGCCCTTCGTAGGCATCGTCTTTCTTGCCAGTGATATTCGTCACCGTCCCGTTGATCGGGGAGGTCAAAGACGACACCGGAGCATTAACGACTGCTCTTACAGACGTGGAAGTGAATACGGGCGGCAAGACCGATGACGTGAATACTGTAGCGAGTACACCGAGAACGCCATAAGAAGCTATTTTTACAGAAGCTGGTCTTCCGTTTGCGGGGTTGTTGGGCCGTGAAACCATAGTTTTTCACTCCGTTAAAGAGATCCTTGAACTATGTTTCCTTCCTTTTTTCTCCTCCCGCCGTCTTCTTCTTCTTATACTCCCCCTCTATTGTCACTAACGATCCCAAATATGCTTACACTTCGCAATACGCAATTGTGTTTAGAGCCATCCCCTATCTGTATACGTCCCCTCCAACTATTTATTTTGTGGCGTCATCTCATCGGACATTTTCCTGATGTCAGCCATCTTATGGGGTTGCCCTCCCACAAGGTCTCCAACAGGGCTTCGGGGCCCGGCTCTTAAAAGGATATAAAGCTACCAGCTGAAATCTAAACGCTAGTCGCAATCTCCTCTCGCACGCAAAGGAATGCAAGTCGGGACGCTTCGGAAGCCCGTCAATACTCGTATGCTAAGCGAATGAGCGGCGAAGTCAGGTATGGGAAACGTTGAGCTTCAGACAGCCGCATGATGACCTGGCTCGAAAACTGTCTTTAGCCGCCGTAGCTTGCGAATAGGCTTGATGTTGTATTTGTCCCATTGCCGTGACTGATGCCAATGAATCTGCGAGCGAGCAATCGCAAGGGCTGCAAGTAACAATACGCACACCGGAACATCGGTAATATCGTGACGATGTTCGAACTGTTTAATCGCATGCTGGAGGACTCGCTTATATTTCCTCTGCGGGATTCTGCTGTCCTTACGCCGGCGGTTCTGATCGTGCTAGGCAGTGCGATGACTGGACTTCAGCGATGGCCTGAGCAGTTTAAGGACGTTTTTTCCCAGCCTGATACCATATTTCTCAATCGTGCGGTGAAGCCCCCAGCTGATGAGATATACAGGTGGTGCGGTCACGATGACGGCTATCAGAACGCGATACTCTTCCCCCATCGCTACATAGGCCGGGTACAAAGACAAAACTCCGATGATCGGGATCATCAAAAGGAGATGCACCAGATAGACGCCATAGGATGTATCGCCAAGGAAACGGAATGATCGCCTGTCGAGCATAGAGACAATGTTTTCGATCCATCGTTGACCGACATAGGCCGCCATAATTTTATGAAGCACCAATGCGCCAAATCCCAGCGCAATCACCCCCTGTGTAACAACATACGACACGGATTTTGTTCCAAATACCACGCCCGGTACGAGAACGAGCAAAGCAAGCAGACCAAAGAAAGCCGACCGACCATCAGCACGGTGCGCCGCTACCGCAAAGAGCATGCCGGTGAGGAAGACATCTATCTTCAAGGCGAGGTTTGCCGGCATTGGATAATCATGGAAGTAAGCGGGTGCCACCGCCTGGAGAATGAAAGCTGTCGCCAGCATCAAAAATGCTGCGGCAGATACGCCTAACCTTAGCGACAGCAGCATGACGATCGGAAAGACAGCATAGAACTGCATCTCCAGCCCTATGCTCCAGTCGGGCAAAGGCGTGCGAAAACTGTAGTCCGGCAAGAGGCCGAACAAGAAAGTGCCGTGAATGATGGCATTCAACGGCGACTGATCGGTGTACCTCAGCATAGTCGTTTCAGTCGACGGCCAGACTGCGGCGATCTGCTCGCGCCAGGCACCGATTTCATTGCCTGCAAGGAACGAAATGATCAGGAGTACATAGAACAAAGGAGCGATTCTGAAAAAGCGCCTGAGCCAGAAGGACTGCCACGTGCTGGATTTATCCCAAGGCTCGGCACTGGATCTTTGAATATAGTGGTGGGTCATCAGGAAACCCGACATCATCATAAAAAGGTCAACTGCAAGACCACCCTCAGACACTATTGGCCAATAGACCGCATTCAAAATTGCCGCATGAGAGACAAGAACCCAAAATGCTGCTAGTCCGCGGACTGCGTCCAGATAAGGAAGATGATTATCGTTGGGGGGCAGAGGCCGCACTGATTCACCAGCATTTCAGTTGAGTGAAATAATGTTGCAATGCAGCATGGGTTGGTCTGGGGGTCAACCCAATATTGCTCAAAAGTTCTAGCCTCTTGGTAAGTCGCTGGGAATGATTGCGTTTTCTGACTCGCGTATTTGGGGAGGTATCGCATTCAGACCCCCGGTGGAAACTATCGGGTGGCCCAATGCTTTTACCGAGCGGTTTATGCGGTGTAATATGACAGACGCTTTAGCCGACCAATTCGTTACAGCTCTAAATAGGAGGGCACGCCCGCGGCGTACCCTTTTACCTGCGCCAAGAATATCATGCGGGCCAAATCGATTGTAGTTTTTCGCCATCAAGAATTCGATTGCGAGCCGCTGCTTCATCTTTCCCGAGTTCATCTGCGGCTGGCGGCAACCCAGTCCGACAAAACCTGTGTTTGTTCGATGGTGAGGAAGGTGTCGACCAGGACCGCGTCGCGCTCGCCGTAGATCAGCGTTGACGAATTCGCCACCCACATCAGCTCCTCGTGGCCGGGTGGTACATCGCGACTGAGCCCCGGACGCTTGATATTGAGTGTGCTCCAGCCAAGTCCGCTATTTAAGGCTGTGTTTGCGCTCATGATTGTCTCTGTGACTTGGGAAAAGGTGGATTGTCGGTTCGGGCAGAGAGGAGCGTGGTGGAACAGTTAAGCATCAGGCGCTGCGAGATTCAGGCGGACCTGTCGTGGCGACAGCCTCCGCCATTGGAAATTAATCGAGATAGGGGCAAATGGCCGCCCGGGATCAAAGCATGCCGCCTGGCTTCAAGCGCGCTTTCGTAAGCTGCAAGTGCAACGTCGGTGCGGTAATCTTGTCTTCGCGCGTTACCACAAGAAGCAGTGTCGCCGAGACGCGCAAAATCCGGTTGCAGGGCTGGTACATCCGGGCGGCTGCTGTCGAGCGAAGCGTACCTCATTATGCCAATGGTCCAGCGGGATAGGCTGCGAATGCTTTGGAAAGACGCTCGAGGCCGTTTTCTCCGGTCCGGCACAGCCCATGCGCCACAGGACGCGGGTCCGACACCTCGGTCAGATACAACCAAGCAGCCACCTCAACTCCGCCATCGGCGAGAATTTCTATGTTTAGCCTTGAAACCACAGCTTTTTTCCCTGCCGCAGATACCGTTGTCGACACCGCTCGTGCAGAAGCGATAATTATAAAGTGACCGGTCGGAATTAATTGGTCAAGGACGCATTACGTGAAATCTTCTCCTGCTGCCCGACGGGGCCCGAAACCAAAACCCGGCACTCGCGACAATCTCGTCAAGGCGGGGTTGCAGATGTTTCATGCCGAGGGATATGCCGCGACGGGCGTTCAGGGCATCGCTGAGAGGGTCGGAGTTCCCAAGGGGTCCTTCTATAATCATTTTGCAAGCAAGGAAGTTTTCGGTGCTAGCGTCCTTGATGCTTACTTCAACCGAAATGAGGACAAGCTTCGCAGCATGCTTTGCGATGCCGAAATTGCACCGCTTGCCCGCCTGGAAGCTTATTTTGATGAGCGGATCGAAGCGTTCAGGGCGGCCGGCTTTGTGAGAGGTTGCCTGCTCGGAAACATCAGTGCGGAGGTCGCTGATCACAGCGCCCTCATGCGTGAGCGTCTCGTGAAACATTTCGCAGCGTGGAGCGGATACTTCGCAAACTGTATCGCCCAAGCGCAGGACGACGGCGCGATCAGTAGTCGTATGCCGGCAGGATTGCTAGCTCGCTTCGTACTGAACAGCTGGGAGGGTGCATTGTTGCGCATGCGGGCCGATAGGAGCGATGAACCTCTACTCGAATTCAAGTCGATAGTTTTCAGTGTCCTGCTTACGTAGCAATGCTGACGAGCCACGTTGCTCAATGGCAGTCGCCCAGTTGGCACGAGACATTTGCTTCGAGATTCGAGAACAAAGCGAAAATACGTCGAGGGCTCGACCAGCCGAAAGTGAATCAAAAGCAGTGAGCAAGCAATGCGCAGTTGCCCTGCTCTCTTTGACGGCCGTAGCCACTCTTACCTCCAAGACATATTATCGTTGAGGAGATCACCACTGCGCATTTTATGCCTCGTTCCGCAGCTTATACCACGCGAGATGCCAAGTTCCGGCTCGTCGGCGGAATGAGTCTGTCCTCGGGTCGTGGGCGAACTTTTCGCAAATTCCAAGGACACCTCTAAGCTGGCGCCATCTCGCGAGTTGTACTCTACGCCTATGCGGCCAGGCTGGCTGCGGATTGTCTCGTCGCCCTCTGCCACCGCTGGGTCCATCCATCCACAGGCGACTTCATCGCGGTTCTCTCGCGTCCTCTACCGTAGTGAAACGCCACCGAAACATATTTCTGAAAAACCTATTGCATTATGGTCATAATTTCATATTATGTCCGTAAGCCAATAGTCGAACTCCATAGCCGGTGTTCCACGCGGCGCTCCATCAACACGCAAATGAAAGTGAGGATTCCGATGCAAAAGGAAGTACAGTCAGATCAGACCGGCAATGCCGCTGGTTTCGAGGCGATTGGTGTTGCACAAGCTGCTCGCGCCATTAACAGCGGAGATTTCTCAGCAGAGTCATACGCTGAAGCACTTCTACAGCGTGCCCGGGAACAGTCGGATATCAAGGCTTTCATCACGATTGACGAAGAGGCTGTTATTGCCGCGGCGCGCAAGGTCGACAAAGCCCGATCCGTTGGCGCGTCCGGTCCCTTGCTTGGCGTTCCTCTGGGGGTCAAGGATAGCTATTTGACAAGCGGCCTGCGTACGACTCTCGGCGTCAGCAATCTGAAAGATTTTGTACCCGCGCAAGACGCCGAGGTCGTCAGTGCAATCAAGGAAGCTGGGGCAATTGTATTGGGAAAGAACAACCTCGTTGAGATGTCCTACGGGTTGACTGGCGACAACAATCCGTATGGCCAGGTGAAAAACCCTCGCGCTCATGATCGGGTCAGTGGCGGATCGTCAAGTGGGTCTGCCGCGGCCGTCGCTGCCGGGATCGTGCCGGCAGCATTCGGAGGAGACACCGTCGGGTCGATCCGAGTACCAGCATCGTTGTGTGGAGTGGTTGGTTTCAAGCCAACGACGGGGCGCTGGCCGCGCAACGGTGTCGCGCCGATCTCCCACGTTCTCGACACGACAGGCGTCTTCGCCCGCACCGTCGAAGACTGCGACCTCATCGATCAAGTTGTCACTAAGGCTCCTGCTGCATCGATGACATCCAAACCAGGTGACCTCAAGGGTGTCAGGTTCGCATACGCACCGAAGCAATATCTGGATCTGGTCGACGCCGAAGTTGAAGGGCGTTTCAGAGATATTATACGCAGGCTGCGCGACGCCGGAGCCGAAATCGTCGAGGTCGACTTGGGAGATGGCTTTTCAGCGCTTGCCGACACAACAACATGGAACATCTTCTTCCATGATACGATGAATGCGATTACCGATTTCCTTGAAGATAATGATATTCCCACGTCATTCGAGGAGATTTACCGAGACCTTAAGCCGGGTCTGAAAGAGGCGTGGCAGCATCATGTGCTGCCGAGTGGATCCAAATGGCTTTCTCAGGATGGCTACAACGCGGCATTGGCAAATGATCGGCCCGAAATCCAGCGGCGATTCAAAGACGCCTTCGCGACAAGTGGGGCTGAGGCGCTTCTTTTCCCGACGACCCCCTGCACGGCACCGGAGATCGGCAAAGAGAACCGGTTTTCAATCGCAGGGCAGGAAGTTACCTACGCTGCTTTGGCGAAGAACACTGTTCCAGCAAGTGGTGCGGGCCTTCCAGGGATCAGCCTCCCCATGGGCAACGCGAGCAACCATCTTCCCATCGGCCTTGAGATCGATGCTCCCTTCGGTGGTGATCGCAGGCTGTTGGAAATCGCCCGTCGGGTGGAAGCGCTGGGTATCTCGTCTCTTTGAAAAACAAACAGGACAAGACCGCTCGTCTTATCCAACTCAAATTAAAAAGGGCCTCTAAAATGGCAAATACGATCAACATCCAAAAAATTGACGTTGAACATGTTACGATCCACTCCGGCAAGGACTTTGGCGTCGTCAAGTCAATGCTGGAAAGCCTAGTCCCACGTATTGATGACGGCATCTTCACGCTCCTCCGTTATCGGGAAACGACCCGCGCGCTTCGCGAATTGGAGGCTTTACCGGCGCTTTCAATTTTCGGATCGAGAGATCACGGCGCGCTTCTTCAGGTGGCCGGACTTCAGCGTCAGTCGATACAGTACGACATCGGCAATCCGCTGACGGCATCCAAGATGACCCGACATCGCATGTCTGCCGGCCTTTACGCACCAGTTCGGGTGCTGCTACGCGAGGACAATGACGGCGTCGCATTCGAGTACGATCGTCCGATCTCGACCTTTGGCCAGTTCGCTGACCAGGAAGTCAACGAAGTTGCGCGAAAGCTTGATAACGATCTGCAAGCCGTGCTTGAATCGGCAGCCGCGTAGGCTGTCGCGAGCCCATATGCTAATCGCAGCAACGATCTGATGCAGAAGCTGAACACTTACGGAAGACATAGATGCGTTTTGAAAAGGGTCACAAGGAGAACACGCGGCGTCGAATAATCGACGTCGCTTCCAAGCGCTTTCGGAAAGAGGGTGCGGCAGCCTCGGGCCTGGCGGGGATCATGTCCGAGGCCGGGTTAACAAACGGGGCCTTCTATCCTCACTTTGAATCGAAGGAAGCGCTCGTAAGGGAGGCGATTGTAAGTGCACTGACGGATCAGCGTGCAAGTCTGGAGCGAGCCGGTGCGGCGGAGTTGGGGATTGAAGACGTTGTTCGCGATTACCTGAACGTCGCTCACTTGCATGGAACCGAGGATGGGTGTCCTTCAGCGGCCCTTTTACCTGAAATCGGACGGCAACCGGATTCGACCCGTAACGCATATGAGGTTGGACTGAGCAATTACGTCGAGACACTCGCTTCTTATCTTCCACCTTCGTCATCATCGTTATCGCGTGAACGCGCCATGGCAATTTTCGGTCTGATGGTAGGTACCCTGCAAATTGCACGAGCGGTTTCTGACGAGATTGTGGCAGCGCAAATTTTGGAAGGGGGCGTGCAAGCAGCGCTGTTGCTCGCGAAGACATAGCCGGGGACGCTGCCATGCCGAAACTTGACCGCCTTGAAAGGAAACGAACCGTAGAATACCTGATAGGGGCGCGGTTCCACTTGAGACGTTATGCGATTTTCGAAGCACGGAACGGCGGCAGACCCGCCACAGACGATGCATAGGGCGCGGCGCGATCTTCTCCAACGCACATTCGGAATGAATAACCAACACTCAAGTGCCGTGGCTACTGGCTCCCTGCACATCATCCGGCTGCGGCCATCGCTGCAGCGCGATGCAGCCAGCTTCTGTCAACGCATAGACGCCCCTATCGAGGCGCTCAAACCAGCCATAAACATTCGAAAGCAATATCTTGCCCGCGTCCGGTACGTTGGTTCTAACATCACGCACGCGCAGCGGTCCTGCCGTCAGCGTTGCCGCACAGGCAAGCGCCTGCTGCCGATAGGCGGTCATAATTGGCGTGCGGGTGAGCGTTGGTGCGTGGATACTTTGTCAACGGTTTGGCGCTAGGCAGCCGGGATCGCAATCAGCTTGATCCGTGCCATGCCCTACAAATACAATGCTGCCCAGCGTCATCACATTGAGAAGATGAAGTTCAAGGTGACGAACTGGGCGGATTATGAGGCAGGTCTGCGCCGACGTGGTAGCCTGACATTATGGGTAACGCCGGAGGCACTGGTCGGGTGGCGCGCTCCCAGACGCAAGACCCGAGGCGGCCAAGCCCGGTATTCCGATCTCGCCATCGAAACGGCCCTGACGCTGGGTTGCGTTTTCGGGATGCGGCTGCGCCAGACCGAGGGATTGCTACACTCGCTGCTGGATCTCATGGGGCTGGCAGTCCCTGTTCCGGATCATACGACGCTGAGCCGTCGGGCGCAGAACTGGGAGCCATCAGCCCGACGAAACCGGCCGCTGCCGGACGGCCCGCTGCATGTGCTTGTCGATAGCACCGGATTGAAAGTCTACGGCGCTGGGCAATGGCTGGAGGAGAAGCATAGCGGCAGATCCCGTCGCAACTGGCGCAAGCTCCATCTGGCAGTGGATGCCGACAGTGGCGAAATCATCGCCCATAGGCTGACAGACCAGAACACGGATGATCCTTCCCAGGTGTCGCCGTTGCTCGATCAGATCGACGGCGAGATCGACCAGTTCACAGCCGACAGGGCCTATGACGGCCAGCCAACCTATCAGACGATTCTGCAGCATAGCAGCACCGCGAAGATCGTCATTCCACCGCGTGTCACGGCGGTGGAAAGCGGTGATACCGGACCGCCTGATCAAAGGAACAAGCACATTGCAGCAATAGCACGCGACGGTCGGCTGAGATGGCAGGCTGTTGCTGGCTATGGCAAGCGGGCCCTGATCGAAACAGCCATCGGACGATACAAGGGGCTGATCGGAAGGCGACTGCGAGCACGCTTTTTTCCGGCTCAGCAGACCGAGGTTGCCATTAGCTGCATCGTTCTCAACCGCATGCTGGCGTGTGGACGCCCGGAGTCTGTCCGGCGTCAAGTCAGGCAGGCATAACCGACTACATCAAAGATCGAAATGCGTTCGAATTCATATCCGCGCACCAACGCCGCTTTAACGCCATCGCCCCCAAATTTGCCCCACGTACCCGATTTGACATTACGCCGACGCGAACTTTGATAACCTTAACGCCCTGTTTACGTTAATCATTTTCATCACACAGCAGTTATCCACGAGTTAGCTTCTGCTTATCGGACTATGAAATCAAGAAGTCCGGCGCGCGCGCGTAAAGTATTGCCGTCCGAACAGCAATCAACCTGTCGTACGCATCTCTGGTGGTCCAAACGCCCGTTTTCCTTGTATTTCAGGCAATTTCATCGACTACAGAGCAGCCGTTTCACCCATTATCGGCATTTTCAAACGACCGTTTTCTGGTAACTTTCGGTAGTGTACTAGCGAGCTTTTCTGCCTAGAGTTCCGGAAACAAAACCCGATCCCACTTCTCATCGGCTATCCGGGTGTTTCAGACGACACCCCAAGCGCGGTAACGTCCCCTGCCCGTCATTTCACGCACGCCAAGTTCACCGATGAGATTTAGCGCCCCGCGTTGGGAAACCTTCAATTCCTTGGCAATCAGAGCTGTTGATACCATGGGTCGTGACAAAATGAGATCGATCATGCCGGGAAGGCTTGATGTGGAGCGTCGATCCTTCAATTTTCGCTCCATTTGCATCCGAGCAAGACTCAGCCGCTCGACTTCCTTCAGATTTGACAAGCTCGATATCTGAACCGCTTCCAGAAAAGCAATGAGCCGTGTCGTATGATCGCGGGCACGGCGGCGCTCGCGCGGAATGGAACGCAATCCCGCGTTGAAGGCTGTGAGATGCGATCTGGTCTTGCCCCGTTCTCTGAGCATGGCGGACACGAGCATTGGACCTAGCCAGTGCTGGTGTTGCAATGGTTCGATATCCTCCCATGCGTCCCAGACTACTGCAGCCGCAAGTAGTGGTGGCAAATCACGGCTCCGGTCATGAACCGCCAGCCATCGCTCGATCCGCGCATCCTCATCCCAATCCGGGTCGTATACCAGCGGGTCACCATCCAGTGTGACCTCGGCCGGTGGAGGCCTGCTCCCTCCCCTCCCCCCGCCAACCTCCGCTGGTTGCGCAAGCAGCCGCGACGAACGGTCCAGCAACGCATCCAATTTCGCCAATTCGTCTTCGAAGGCGTTTTCGGCATCAGATTTGACCTCGGTCTCATCGTCCGTAACGGGTTCAACCGCTGGCATGGTTTCAGCAGATGGCACGGCAAACTCGCTGGTTGCCCGCCCGCGCAGATTAGCGAGACCTTTCGAACTGAACGACCAAGCCGGCGGGCTAGCAGCGATCTGGCGTCGCGTACGCAAAATGGCATGAGCCCTTGTCAGCTCATGCGTCGGAGTGCGGATGTCCATGCGTGCATCATGGAGAACCAAATCTTCGACATGAACAAGCTCCCCCGCCAGCCAGAGAGCATTACACGCCTCCATGAAATGCGAGCGTTCTATCCAGCCCTCATTTTCGCGCAAAAGTCCGTCGCGCGTCCGGCGTCCGTTCGTGTCGCCGAGATCATTCTTGCGACCGACCCTGTCGTCAAGCCGCGCCAACGCGTCTTCAGCAGCAATGACGGGTTGAAGCAGATCTTTGAGAGGTAACTCACCAGAATCATAAACCATTGAAACTATGGTAAACAATTGCTTAAACGGATGCTATAATGAATTTCGCTTCCGTTGGGCGAAGTGCAGGTACCGCCGGATAAACAGGATGAATCGTGTGGGAGGGCTGATTCGCATTATTAGCGTGTTTGGCGCCTCTAGCCAACCACGACCGTCGCTTTTCCAGAGACGCGACTGTAAAGATCGATGATGTCCTGATTAATCAGACGCACGCAGCCAGATGACATCGACTGCCCGATCGACCACCATTCTGGCGATCCGTGAATCCGATAGCCGGTATCGACGCCGTCCTTGAAAATGTAGAGAGCCCTGGCTCCCAGCGGATTTTGCGGTCCAGGTTCCATGCCATTCTGGTATTTGGCCAATTCCGGCTTGCGCTGAATCATTTCGCGTGGCGGTGTCCAACGGGGCCATTCCTTCTTGTACTGGATATTGGCGCGCCCACTCCAAAGAAAGCCGTCTTTGCCGATACCGACGCCGTAGCGAATGGCATCGCCGCCGGGTTGGACCAGATAGAGAAAGCGTTCCTGCAGGCGGACGACAATCGTACCCGGCTGCTCGCCTGTGGGATCGACAACTATCTGCCGCCGGAACTGGACTGGAACTTTTTGATACGGAACCGCTGGGAGCGAGTACGGACCCTCCTGCACAGCGGCGTACATAACCTCCGGAACAGTTACCGATTTATCAATGCTGATTTGTGGCCGTATGCCACTGGTCGGCATCGCGTCTATATCCATGGACGGCAGTTCGAGGGTCGTTTGTGTGCAGCCGGTCATTCCAAGCACGGCCATAGACCCTGCACCCGCCAAAAGATGACGGCGGGAAATAGCGGGGATCGGCTGTGTGGTCGTGGATGCCTGTTTACGCTGGGACAATTTCGCACTCGCTTACAAATATTGGCAATCGTTTAAACTGTATGGAAATGTGGTTTACAAACGATGAATCGAAGAAGAGCGTCTTAACCATCCTCAAAGATGGAGTTGACAGCTGACAACTCTCTTTAGCAGGGCGTCCCTCGCAGCAAGCCCACCCGCTTAGTTGACAGCTGTCAACGCAGCTTGTCGAATTTTCAAATCCCCGACTCAGAAGTATTTAGTGATGCAATCCTGCGTTTTACGTCTACAATTCTTCTACGCCAGATTGTACCCTACCCCGGTTTGGATCTCCTTCACGCTCGATCAGGTATTTCACAATGGCAGATGATACGGCTTACAGTTTCAGGCAGAGAGTTCTCAGCATCGAAGAATCGAGCGCGCCCACAAATCCTGTGCAACATACGCTCAAGAATAGGACAGGCTCTTCACGCTACACCCAGCGGCAGTTGGTTCTGGCGGAAGAGTTTATCCAAAATAATATTTGCAATCCTGTCAGCATTTCAGACATCGCCAACGCCGCCGGCATCAACATCCGCGCCCTGCAGCGCCTGTTTCGCAAATACCGCGGAGCCACGCCAATCCAGGTTTTGCTGAATGGCCGCATTGCTGCAGCCCATGAAATCATTTGCAGCGGGAAAGCAACATCCGTGAGGGAGCTCGCGGCCAAGCTACACTTCTCAAATCCGGGCAGGTTTTCCAAGCTTTATCGCAAAACGTATTCGGTCGTTCCATCTGAACAAATCCGCGCCCAGCAAGGCAGGGCGAATCCGCGCGATTGACCAGCGTAGGTCGAGCGTATCAGCGATAAGCTGCCGTTCGATCCAGAAAGTCATGGAAGTGCGCAATGACGCTGTCCCGATCGATGAAGATCACAGCGTAGGCGGGCGGCTCGTGCGTAACCGCAATTCTCTCCGATGAAAAATCCAGTGCCGACTGATGGTTGGTGCCGCGCAGGACGCTGACAGGAATACCCCGCCAACTCCCGGCGATCGGCCGGTGTGCATGGCCGGCAAAAATATGGCGGACATTGCCATGTTCCTTCAGCAGCGCGTAGAGCGTATCCGCTTCGATGATGCCCATCCGGTCCAGAAGCGGCATGTGAATAGGAAAAGGCGGGTGATGTGAGAACAGAAATACCGGTTGGTCCCTGGCCTCCAGCAGGCGCTTTTGCAGCCAGCGCAACCGCACCCCATCCAAACGACCCTCGGGGCGGCCGGGAACCAGCGTATCGAGCATGATCAGCCTGCCTTCGCGAGTGTCTTCCACACTCTGGACAAAGCCGTCCTCCGCACGGACAGTATCAAACACGTTCAGAAAAGCATTGCGCTCGTCATGGTTGCCGAGCATCAGACGGAAGGGTGGGAGCAGTTTTGTGAGTTCCTCCGCCAGAACCCGATATGTAATCTCTTCCCCTGTGTCACTCAGATCGCCGGTAAAGATCACTAATTCGGCATCGCCGTGATTCTGGTTGATGTCGGTGATGCAAGCCTCCAGGCGCGCCAAGGGGTCAAGACCACATAGGGTTGCACCCGGCTTCACCAGATGCAGATCAGTCACTTGGATGATTTTCATGCAAGAAGTTCCAAGGGTTCTCTAGGATCTATACGACCCAGGAATACGCGCACTACCGCGCAGGATAAGACGTGTATTCAAACGTTCATGAGCGGGCGGGCGGTCAGGTTCAGCCTCGCGGCGATCGAGAAGTGCCACCGCATGCGCAGCCATAGTGTTCGCATCCTGCCGAAACGTCGTAAGATTGTAGGCATCCCATGACGCTTCCGGAATATCGTCGAATCCTACAATGGACAGATCTTCTGGAATCGAAAGTGTCGTGTGTTTCCGCACATAATCAATCAAGCCGAATGCCATTAAATCATTCACACAGAACACGGCATCCGGGCGGTCGCTCTCAACGGCGAAGAGCTGCTGAGCGGCTTCCTGTCCACCCGCATAATCCGAATTCTTGCCGTTTCCGGTCAGAACAGTGGCATCATGCAGTTCGGCTTCCCGCCGGAAACCGTATTCCCGTTCGATCGTCGTGGGAGTGGCTGGCAAAGCCCCGGCAAAGCCCAACTTCGTTATACCATCGGCGAGGAAAAAACGCGCAGCCTCACGGCCGGCGCCTTCATTGTCGATATTAACGTCATCTGCTCCTGTTTCCGAGCGTCCGAGAACGATCAATGGCTGGCCATTGCGGCGGGCAAGATCGACGAACGACGAGGGCGGCGAACCAGAGAGGATAATCGTCGCTTCCGCGCGATAACCAAAAAGCATCTTTTGTGCCGCAACCAGTTCTTCTTCGGTGCGGCCAGTATTGATCACTATGGGAACACTGCCCCGGTGAATGAGCGCCTTGGTCAGCGCCGCAACAAGATGTGAGCGATAGCCGAGTTCGGGATTCGTAACGACCAACCCCACGAGCCGGCTCTTTCGAGCCAGAAGACCACGCGCTAGATCGTTGACCTGATAGCCAAGCGCTTCCGCGGCCTCCATGATCTTCTCGCGCTTTTTGGCCGATACACTTGCACCTGGTGTAAAAGCTCTCGACACCGCAGAGCGGGATACACCCGCGTGTTTCGCAACCTGCAGCGCACTGACGTACTGCTTGTCGTCATTGGAAGCGCGCTTGTTTTTAGATTTCATATTTTCAATGTCCGACCTTGGAAAGCACATCTGCCCGCAAGAATCGCTCCACCACCAGCATGAAGCCAATCGAGGGTACGAGTAACAGCAGAGCGGTGATCGACGCAATCTGATAATTTCCACCTGAACCCGCAGTGTATAGCAATAGCGGCAGGGTATTCACGACGGGCGCGCCGACGAAATAGCTGCCGGTAAATTCGTCGAGCGATTCGAGAAAAACGAAGATGGCGCTGGCCATGAGACCGGGAGCGGCAAGAGGAAGCGTGACATCGCGAAACGCGCGAAGCGGCCCGGCACCAATTGAACGCGCCGCTTCTTCGAGATCGATATCCACTGCCGAAAATGCCGCCGTAGCAATCCATACCGCATACACCAGGCCATGCGTAACGTGCACCATGACGACGCCGGCAATGGTTCCGTTAAGGCCAATCTCGTAAAAAAACCGGGCAATGTTTACGTAGACCGGAAGGTTAGGGAAAGCCTGAGGGATAAGAAATGCGAGAAGGATCAAACCGCGAAACGGCAGTTTGAGCCGCGATAGAGCGTAGCCTGCAGGAATGGCCAAAACCAGCGACGCGATGACGGTGAGCGTCGCGACGACGATACTGGTCATCAACGATGCCATCGCATTACCGCGCGGCGAGAATACCCTCTGCCAGAAAGTGAACCCGTATTCCAACGGCAGCATATGCGGGAAATACCATTTTTCCGCCACCGTCCACAAAAGCAGATTGGTCAGTGGCCCAAAAATAATGAATGCGAGGAGCCCAAGAATGAAGGCTCGCGGCAGCCACCAGAGATCGATATGAGCCGTCATAAGCGGTCCTTCATTGTCTGACGCAGATATATCAGTGCCACACCAGCTGTCAAAAGCAAAGAAATCACGCCGAGCGCATTGGCGACGCCATAGTCACCATGGGCATTGATCCGAAAAGCGATATCGGCGGTCAGCATTGTTGGCGACTGAGCATTGATCATCAGCGGGACGGACAGCACAGACATCATGGTGACGAAGGAAAGAATCAGACCCACGAGCAACGTGCCGGAGATCTGCGGCACGACAATCTCAATGAGAATACGCAGGCGCGAAGCGCCAAGATTGCGTGCGGCTTCAATGGTGCTGCGATCGAGGGATGCCATGGCCCCGGCAACAAGCAGCGTTACGAACGGCGTCTGTTTCCAGACAAAAGCAATCACAATACCGCGCCAGTCGAGAAATCCGGTCGTCTGCAACGGCGTCAATATTCCGAGACTCACAAGGATATTGTTCATCAGCCCGTTCTTGGCAAGAAAGGTGCGCAAGACCTGGCCGACGACAATAAAGGGAATGAACATGGGCCAGCGATAAAGCCAGCGCAGGATAGCCACGGAACGCGGATTTTCACCGAGGGTAAGATATCCGCCAATCGCGATAGACAAAAGTCCGATGAGCACGGTCGAAATGGAGACGATGACGACTGTGAATATCATGTCCTTGGAATAGAGGTCGAACGATTTGCTGAAATTGCCAAGGCCGAAACTGTCGCCGACCTCAAATGCTCCGAGGATAGACGCAAACAGCGGCACGATGAAAAACAGCACGATCATGATCAGTGCCGGAAGAACAAGGAGAAGGGCGAGGAAGCGCGTCTGCATCAAAATGTTCCGGGGGAGGGGAGGGGCCACCGACAAATGTCAATGGCCCATGAAACAGAACATATTAGTTGGCTACATTTTTTTCATAAGCCTCGAGGATCGCCGAGTTGTAAGGGGCGATCGGAAAAGGCTTGGCTTTGGTTGCGAGATCAGCAGGGGAAATATCAACGAAGAGCTTGTCCCAGCTGGCCTTGTCCAGTTCGGGCTGCACGAACTTCGCATCAATACCGGGGTACCAGTTGAATCGCTTGACGATACCATCGGCCTGAACTTTCGGGCTCGTGGCGAGCGCAACGAACTTCTCTGCCAGTTCGGTGTTCGGGCTCTTGGACGGAATCACATAGTGCATCGGTTGGCCGGGCATACCCGGCGCAGGCAGGAACAACTTCATCTCCGGTGGCAATTTGCCATCTGCCTGCCACGAATAGAACATGTCGACCCAGACCGGCCCCATGGCGATTTCGCCGCGGCTGAGCATATCCAATGTGCCAGCATTGCCCGGGGTAAGGGTGGCGTTCGTCGTGAAGTCCTTCAGACTGGCGAAGGCCTTGTCCCACTTTTTGGTCTCGGCTTCCTCGAACGGACCATTCATCAGCTTGTTGGCGTCGCCGTCGCCAAACGCATAGATCCAGCCCATGACGAAGCTCACACCGGAAGCGCCGCCTTTGATACCGTTATAGCCGAACTGCTTCGGATTCTGCTTGGCCCAGGCAACAAGCTCCTCGTAGCTCTTTGGCGGGTTGGGTATGAGCGCCGGGTTGTAGGCGATCGCCGTCTGGCTTGAAAACATCGGCATGACATAACCATCGACATTTGCGCCTAGCGCCATCTTTGCCTTTTCGCTGGTGACCATCTCGCCGGAAGGTATCTTCGAGCGATACGATTCGAGATAACCGTCCTTAACCAACGGCCCGGCGAATTTCTCATGCACAACGGCGACGTCAGCGTCCCATTTGTCGACATTGGCCTTTGCCTGTGCATCGAACCGCTCGACGATCTTCTGCGATCCGGCGTCCCCTGGGCCTGTGCCAACGACGCGAACCGTCGTCCCCGGATTTTCCTTCTCGAACAGAGGGCCGAGATAGTCGTTGATGTAGTCGACCATGTTTTGGTCGCCAGCTGTCAAAACCGTAAGATCGCCAGCCGCAGCGGGGGTAGCCGCCAGTCCGAGGATGAGAGAGGCCTGCAGAAGTGTCTTCATTTGTTATCTCCCTTGAGAAAAGTGAACGGTGCAGTGTTGTTTTGGCGGCCAGGTTTCCGGCATCCAATTTGTTTAAAGCGCGCGTGCCTCAGCCAGGCCTTCGACAACGTTGAAGATAAAAAGCGACTTGGCCGGAATGCATACCCGTACTGCCTCGCCCTGATTGAAGGGCGTATCAGCATCGACAAGGATCTCGTTCTCACCCAGCCTGATTGCGTGACGCCAATGGCCACCCGGATAGCTGACGCTTGTAACCTGGCCACGTAACTCCAGCGTGCCAGGTTGCAGAACCGTCTTATCCTCAGAACGGGCAAGACGTGCCGCCTCGGCACGGAAACGCAGTTCAATCGGGCCGGTTGCCAATGTCCGTCCGGCAAGTGCTGTGACGATCGAAGGGTTGAACGAACCTTCCATGAGTTCGACCTGCTCGCCTTGGACACGCGCCTGCATCGACAGAAGATTCTCAGCCCCCATGAATGCTGCCACGAAAGGGGAGGCGGGTTTGTTATAAACGTCTTCCGGCGACCCCTCCTGTTCAATACGACCCGTATTCATGATGATGATGCGGTCTGCCATCACCATCGCTTCCTCGCGATCATGGGTGACATGGATAGCCGTTATGCCGAGCCGCTTCTGCAGAGAACGAATTTCGTGGCGCACCGTCAGGCGAATGCGCGCATCGAGATTGGAAAGTGGCTCATCCAGGAGCAGGATTTCCGGATCGATTGCCAAGGCCCGACCGAGCGCAACGCGCTGCCGCTGTCCGCCCGAAAGCTGTCCAGGCTTCCGATCGCCAAGACCCGCAAGGCCGAGCAGATTCTGCATCTCGTTGACCCGCGCGTCGATGTTTTCTCGCGACTGCCTTTGCAACTTCAACCCGTAGCCGATGTTCTGGGCAACAGTCATGTGCGGCCACAGCGCATAGGACTGGAAAACAAGCGCCATGCCGCGTTTGTCCGGCGGCATTTGCGTAACGTCGCGATCCGCCACCCGGATGGAACCGAAAAATGGCTTGGTAAATCCTGCGATCGTGCGCAATAGCGTTGTCTTGCCACAGCCGGACGAGCCCAGCAGAGCAACGAATTCGCCCTTGCGGATACCGAGGTCAAGCTTATCGAGAATGGTCGTTGTGCCATAGCCAACACTCATCTTCTCGACCGAGAGAAATGGCCGCATACTTCAGTTCCACCCTATTGCGCAGCTGTGCAATTTTTCCTTGTACTGTCTGTTCATAACAGCCACGTGACAAGCGAAAAATATTGAAGCTGCAAATGCACAATTGCGCCGGCCTGATGACACCCGACAGGGAAAGTGCGACTTTCGTATATATGTCATAGAACCGTTATCCGGCTTGTATAAGGGTGGCCAATCCGTTTGTGCCCGCATAAAAGAGAAGCGGGCTTGTCTCGTTTGATAAAAGGGAATCATCGTGCGTCAACTTCTCGCCGCTGCAATTTTATTGGCCGCCGGGCTGCATCCAGCCTTCGCCGTTGATGGTAAACTCGTTCTCTATACAAGTCAGCCCAACACCGACGCACAACAAACGACAGACGCGTTTATGGCAAAGAACCCCGGCATCAAGGTCGAATGGGTTCGTGACGGGACGCCGAAGATCATGGCCAAGCTGCGCGCCGAAATCGAAGCGGGCAATCCTCAACCCGATGTTCTTTTGCTTTCCGATGTTGTGACAATGGAAGGGCTGAAGAAAGAGGGTCGCCTTCTCACGTTCAAGGATGCCGATACCAATGGCATCGACCCGGCGCTGATGGACAAGGACGGAACGTATTTCTCCACCAAACTTATCACTACAGGCATCGTCTACAACACCAAGGCACCTTTCGTTCCCGCGAGCTGGAGCGACCTCACCAAGCCTGAGGCCAAGAATCTGGTCAGCATGCCGAGCCCGCTGACATCGGGTGCCGCAATGATCCATACGGTGACGTTGACGGAAAACCTGCCGCAGGGCTGGGACTTCTATGCCGAGCTCGCCAAGAATGGTGCACAGGCCGCAGGCGGCAATGGCGATGTCCTCAAAGCTGTGAGCGGCGGCGACAAGCTTTTCGGCATGATCGTCGACTACATGCCCATTCGCGAAAAGGCCAAGGGCGCGCCAGTTGAATTCGTGTTCCCGAAGGAAGGCGTCTCGGCCGTAACCGAACCGGTCGCCATTCTCTCCACGGCGAAGAACCCTGAGGCCGCAAAGGCCTTTGTCAATTTCCTTTTGTCTGAAGAAGGCCAGAAGCTTGCGGTCGGCATGGGCTATATCCCTGCGCGTCCCGATGCCGGTCTTCCGGCAGGTTATCCGGATCGTTCCACCATCAAGGTCCTGGCGTTCGACGCAGCCGGCGCGTTGACAAACGACACAGCGAACAAGGAAAAATTCAGCGACGTTATGGGGCAGTAAAGCTCTTTGGCTGTTTCCCAATCTATCCGCCCGGGCGAACAACCCGCGTCGCGCGACGCGGGTTTTCTCCCAATCCTGTGGCGAAAGCTTCGCTACGATACCCGGCTTTCGAAACTGGCCGTTCTGGTAGTCATTTTTCTGCTGAGCCTGGTCCCCGTGCTGCGCCTCATGTCGACGGCCATTGCTCCCGGCGGCGAAGTTGATCTGACCGCTTTCGCAAGCCGCCTTGCGAGCCCGGCGGTCATCCGTGCAACGTTCAATACCCTTGACACGTCCTTCTTCGGCGCGTTGCTGGCCCTTGTGATCGGTGCGCCCTTTGCCGTTGCCCTATCCATGACCGACTTGCCAGGGCGCCGGACGCTGGGTTTCCTCCTGCTGCTGCCGTTGATGATCGCGCCGCAGGTCATGGCGCTGTCCTGGCTGCACTTGTTCGGTCCATCGAGCACCTTGCTTGGAGCCTTCAATCTCTCGCCTCTCCCGGGCACAGCGAATCCTCTGCTCGGCCGCAATGGCATTATCCTGCTTTATGCCATTCAACACGCACCGATCATCTTTATCACGTTGCGAGCAGGGCTTATGCGTGTTCCGCGGGATCTGGTTGAAGCGGCGCGCTCATCGGGGTCTTCACCGCTCCGTGTCCTTCTCACCATTATCCTGCCGATGGTCCGGCCCTATATCGTCGCCGCAACGGCGCTTGCCTTCGTCTCTGGCGTCGGCAATTTCGGCATTCCTGCGCTGCTCGGCATGCCGGTCAACTATCTGACGCTGACAACGCTGATCTATCAGCGAATTTCCAGCTTCGGCCCAAGTGTATTGCCGCAAGTTGCGGCGCTCTCCGTGCTGATTGCCATCCTGGCGCTTCTCGGCGTCACGTTGCAAGCGCTGGCCATGCGCCGCGCTGGTCATCGTTTCACAGTTGGGACACCTGCGCGTTTCACCCTGGGAGGTTGGCGGTTGCCGCTCGCGCTGCTGGGCTGGGTCGCCATATTATTCATGCTCATCCTTCCTGTTCTCGCCTTGGTAACGACTGCACTTATTCCGTCATTCGGTGTTCCGCTCAACTGGGCTACTTTGACCTTCTCCAACTTTGAGGAAGTGTTGTTTCGTCAGGCTTCGACCAATCGTGCCTTCCGCAATTCCACAATGCTGGCTGGCGGCACGGCATTGCTCCTCGCCTTCGGCGCCGTTCCGTTGGCGATCGGTCTTGAACGCTTTTCGCGCCTGTCGCAACGAATACTGCACGGGATGATCGAACTGCCCTATGCGCTACCGGGCATCGTCCTCGCCATTGCCTGCATTCTTCTATTTCTACGACCGCTGCCATTCATCGGTAGCCTCTATGCAACGCCATGGATCATCCTCGCCGCTTATCTCATGCGCTTCTTCGCACTCGCGATGAAGCCGGTCACCGCGGCCGTTGGCCAGATGTCGCGAGATCTGGACGAGGCCGCGGCGGTTTCTGGTGCTTACCCCTTGCGCCGGATGATGACGATTATCGCGCCGCTGGCCGCGCCAGCCGCCGTCGCTGGCGCACTCCTGGTTTTCATGAGCGCTTTCAACGAGCTGACTGTCTCCGCATTGTTGTGGTCAAGCGGTAACGAAACCCTGGGCGTCGTGTTGTTCAGCCTGGAGGAAGCGGGGCTCGGCACGCAAGCTGCGGCAATCGCAGTCACGACCATTGTCGTCGTCGTGGTATTGCTTCTTGTCCTGGACCGGCTCGGCAGGAGGCTGCCGGCGGGTGTCCTGCCTTGGCGTTGACCAGAGCAATCCCAGGAAAAGTGGGAACCGGTTTTCCGTCCGGAATTGCGTAAAAAAGAGTTAGAGCAACTCCGTGATTCAAAGAAAAACGGAGTTGCTCTAGGGAATGATCCAGGCGTCGCTAATGCCGAGATGCACCTTGCTTTCAAGGGCGAGGGGATGTGGGCTATCGAGTGTTAGCCACTCACCATTGGCAAGTTCAAGCCACGTTTCGTGCACCGGTCCACGATAGGTGCTTTGCTGAACGACTGCCGCGAGACCTCGATCGGAAAGGGTGACGGCCTCAGGACGAAGCAGGACCTGCACACTATCCGTACCGTTGGCCTGCCCACGCGCAGTGACCTGTGTGCCGCCGATATCGACGATGGTTGATTGGCCGTTCCTGCGCACGACCGTGCCGGAGACAACCGTCCCGCGACCGATAAACCCTGCCACCTTGCGGTCAGATGGCGAATGATAGACTTGCGAAGGGGAGGCGACCTGCAAAATATTTCCCGAACTCATGACCGCGACACGGTCGGATAGCGCGAGTGCTTCCGATTGATCATGCGTCACGTAGACAATCGTTGCGCGCGTGCGCCGGTGTATATCGCGAAATGCTTCGACCATCGAAGCCCGCAAATGCATGTCGAGATTGGCGAGCGGCTCATCGAAGAGAATAATCTTCGCATCGGCGACAAGGCAGCGGGCGAGAGCAACCCGCTGCCGCTGACCACCGGAAAGTTCCTCGATCCCACGCTTGGCGTAACCATCGAGGCCCACACTATCGAGGACGGCAGCGACGCGGCTCGCAATCTCGCCCTTGCCCACCTTTCGCGTCTTTAAGGGATAGGCGACATTTGCAGCCACATCCATGTGCGGCCAAAGAGCATAGGACTGGAAGACAACACCGACACCGCGTTCTTCCGGCTTCTTCTGGCTCTTCGCATCGGCGATCAACTCGTCACCAAACGACAGCTGCCCGCCATCCGGTGCTTCGAATCCGGCGATCTGGCGCAGCAAGGTGGTCTTGCCGCAACCGGATGGGCCAAGCAATGAGGTGAACGACCCGGCTGGAAAATCGATCGAGATATCGTTGAGCGCGGTGACGTCGCCAAAGCGTTTTGTCAGGTTCTGGATGCGGATTTCGGTCATGCGCAGGTTTTACAATTCTTTCTCCAATTTGACACCGGCTATGCTGCGTTTGCGTAACATTTGTGTGACGAGCAGTTGATGTCGGACGTGCGCCTTACAAAAAACCCAGATAGCGCCTGTGATTAGCGCCGGAAGCACTGCCACGAAGGTTCAAATCATTACGAAACTATAATTTGAAATGGCCTTCGGAGTCGTTAGTGCTTGCGCATTAGGGGAAGGCGGGCTCCCACGGCGTACCGCCACGAAAGAGATAATTTGTCATGAAGCGAATCGGCCTTCTGATCGCCACAGCACTCATTGCCGGTATTGGCTATTTTGTCGTCTATCCCGAATTATACCCGCGCGCATCTGCACCAGCACAGAGCACATCATCAGTCGATACATCGTCTAGCGGCGGCAAGACTCGTAAAGGGGGAGGAACGGCCTCTGTCGTGGTTGCATCTGCCAAATCGGAAGATGTGCCCGTCACAAAAACAGTCGTTGCAACAATGGAGCCGATCGATACGGTCGCCGTCAAGCCACAGATCAACGGCGTTGTCGTCGCAACCGAAGTCACCGACGGTCAAATGGTCAAGACTGGAGACGTGCTTTTCCAGCTTGATGATCGTGCAATCCGCGCCATGATCGACAAGGATCAGGCATTGCTTGCCAAGGATCAGGCCAGTCTGGTTGCTGCAAACCTTGATCTATCGAGTGCTCAAGATTTGCAAAAACGCAACGTTGATACGAATCAGCAGGTCTATCAGTTCGAAGCCGCCGTTAAGGTGCTGGAAGCAACGATCAATATGGACAAGGCACAGATTGCTGCTGATCAGGTGCAACTGTCTTATATGACGATCACGGCGCCTATGGACGGGCGCGTGGGCGTCGTCAACACATCCGTCGGCAACTTTGTGCGCAACAACGATACGAACGCCCTTCTCACTATCACCAAAATGGCGCCGCTGCGCGTTGCCTTCATCATTTCCGAACGTGATCTGCCTGCCCTGAGAGCAGCGGTGGCCGATCATCCGACGCCCGTCCAGGTCAAACTTCCAAATAGTAACGTTACGGTCGCGACAGGCACTTTGAACTTCATCGATTCGAGTGTCGATACGTCTTCCGGCACGGTGGTTCTGAAAGCAGATATCGCCAATACGGACGGTGCGCTTTGGCCCGGACAATATGTTACGGCTGTAGTGGAACTCACCGTTCACAAGAATGCCACGACCGTACCGCTCGTTGCCATCCAGCAAGGAAACGACGGTTCATTCGTCTTCCTTGTCCATTCCAACAAAACCGTTGCAAAGCAGAACATCACCCTCACCGACACGGTGGGTGACACGGCGGTTGTCGCTTCCGGCGTAGCGCCTGGTGATCAGGTGGTGGTCGATGGCCAGCTTCACTTGCAGGACGGGTCACCTGTCCAGACAAGCACGCAGGCGGCGGATATAGCATCGTCGATTGACAGTCCGGATGCCGGAGCCTTAGAGGCCGTTAAATGAACATTTCATCGGTCTTCATCCGCCGGCCAATTGCAACCATTCTGCTTTCCATTGCGCTCGCCGCATCTGGCCTCTTCGCCTACAGATTCATTCCAGTCGCCGCGCTGCCCGAAGTCGATTTTCCGATCATAACGGTTTCCGCCCAGCTTCCCGGCGCAGCTCCGGATACGATGGCGAGTGCCGTTGCGACACCGTTGATCAAACAGTTCTCAACAATTCAGGCCATCTCGACGATCAGTTCGACGAGTACCGAGGGTGCAACGCATATTACGCTCGAATTCGATTTGAACCGTGATATCGATCAGGCCGCCGCCGACGTTCAGGCCGCAATCGCCAGCACGCTGCGCCGTCTGCCGGCCAATATGACCGACCCGCCCAGTTACAGGAAAAGCAATCCTGCCGATGCACCGGTCGTTCTCGTGGCTCTGCAAAGCGACACGATGCAATTGTCGAAGCTCGACGACTACGCCGAAAACGTGATGTCTCCCGCATTTTCGACGATCAATGGTGTTGGAGAAGTCCAGGTCTTCGGCACCAAACAATATGCGGTGCGCGTCGAGGTCGATCCGGAGGCGGTGACCGCACGCGGTATAGGCCTTGATGAACTGACATCTGCTGTCGCCAGCAAGAATTCGATCGCCCCCGTTGGAACGATCTCCAGTCCCACGCAGCAGATGGCGATTGAAGCCGATACGCAGGCGCAAAATGCGGATACGTTCCGCCAGATCATCGTCAAATCAGCAAACGGCAAGCTGGTTCGCCTGGGCGACGTGGCTCGTGTTATCGATTCCGTGGCAACGACGCAGACCGAAAGCAGGTATGACGGTAAGCCGTCCCTGGTTCTGGGCGTTTTTCGCCAACCGGGCGCCAACACCGTCGACGTCGTGGATCGCGTCAAGGCGATCCTCCCGCAGTTCCAGCAGGATCTTGGGCCTTCGGCGACCATCCACATCTTGAATGACCGCTCGGCCTCCATCCGGCAAGCGGTATCAGACGTGCAATTTACACTGCTCTTGACGATCGGACTGGTCATCCTGGTGATCTTCATCTTCCTGCGCCGTGTGAGCGCAACGATGATCCCGATCGTGGCTGTCCCGCTTTCGTTGATCGCCACACTTGGCGCGATGTATGTGCTCGGGTTTTCGATCGACAACATCTCTCTGCTCGGCTTGACCTTGTCTGTCGGACTGGTCGTCGATGATGCAATCGTCATGCTGGAAAACATAGCGCGTCATATAGAAGATGGCATGGCTCCGCTCGAGGCGGCACTCAAAGGTAGCGAGGAGATCGGCTTTACCATCATCTCGATTACCACGTCGCTTGTTGCGGTGTTCATCCCGATCCTGCTGATGGGCGGCGTCGTCGGGCGTATCTTCAACGAATTCGCCGTCGTTGTGACAGTGGCTATCGTTGCCTCGGCGCTGATATCTCTCACGCTGACGCCGATGCTCTGCAGCCATTTGCCACCCGAAAAACATACCGATGGCGAAAAGAAGAAGCCGCTCACCGAGCGTATTTTCGACGCGGTGCAGTCGGGTTACGGCCGTGTCCTTGATCTTTGCCTGCGCGCACGCCCCGTCATCCTCGGCGTGTTCCTGTTGACTGTCGTCGCGACCGGCTATCTCTTCACGACGATTAACAAGGGCTTCCTGCCGACCGAGGATATCGGGCAATTGTCGATCTCAACCGAGGCCCGGCAGGACATCTCGTTCGATGCCATGGTGGTGCTGCAGAAAAAGGTGGCGGATGCGATTTCGAGCAAGCCATATGTTGCGCATGTCGTATCCACCGTTGGTGGTGGCTTCAACTCCGCAAGTCTCAATCAAGGGCGAATGTTCGTTGAGCTGAAACCAAAATCGGAACGACTGGCGCTTGAACCACTTCTGCGTGACCTGCGCCAAACCTTGTCTAAGATTCCCGGGATTACCAGCTACCCTGTCGCCGTGCAGAATCTGCGCATCGGCGGCGTCTCCTCCAATGCGCAGTACCAATACAACCTTCAAAGTGTCACTTCGACGGACCTTTATCCATGGTCGCAGAAAATCCTGCTGGCCATGCAGCAGGAACGCCAGACCTTTGTCGATGTATCGAGCAATCTGCAGAACAATGCGCTTCAGGCGAATTTGGTGATTGATCAGGACAAGGCGCAAATGCTCGGCATCAATGCCGATCAGCTCCGCAACACGTTCTATTACGCCTTCGGTACCAATCAGGCGTCGACCATATTCTCGACCGCCGACAGCTATGAAGTCATTCTTGAGCTCGATCCGGACATTCCCTGGACAACCGACAAGCTTGACCAGATGCAGATCCGCTCTCCAACGACCGGCAAGCTGATACCGCTTTCAGCCTTCGCCCATGTTGAGCGCAAGACCGGGCTACTGGCAGTCAGCCAGCTCGGACAGTTGCCTGCGGTCACGATCTCCTTCAATCTGCCACAGGGTGTCTCACTCGGTCAGGCGGTACAGGAACTCGATGCCCTTAAAACGCAGATGGGTGTTCCTGAGACAATCACATCAAGCTTTACCGGTACCGCTCAGGTGTTCCAGCAATCCCTTGCCAATCAGGGTTTGCTGGTCGGCGCGGCGATCCTGACGATCTATATCGTGCTCGGCATCCTCTACGAAAGCTTTGTCCATCCGCTTACCATCCTGACCGGACTGCCGGCGGCCGCGGCAGGCGCACTCGCGACGCTGGAGTTGTTCGGTTACGATCTCAGCGTCATTGCGATTATCGGCATCCTGATGCTGATCGGCATCGTCAAGAAGAACGCAATCATGATGGTCGACTTTGCGCTTGTTCGACAGCGAGCGGGTGAAACATCGTTCGATGCCATTCGCGAAGCCTGTCTCGTGCGTTTCCGGCCTATCATGATGACGACCCTCGCTGCCCTCATGGGTACGATCCCCATCGCCATTGGAGCAGGAGCAAGCTCGGAGCTTCGTCAGCCGCTTGGTGTGGCGGTCGTCGGTGGTCTCGTGGTTTCCCAGATCCTGACGCTATTCATCACACCGGTTATTTTCCTCTACATGGAGGATTTGTCCCGCTCCTTGAGCAGGATCGGACGTCGTCTGCGCGGCACGCACGCGCCGGCGCCGGCTGAATAATCAGGCGACGGCCGAACACACCGCTGCAAAGTGAATACTGGCAGCGACCAGTACAAATCCGTGCCATATCGCGTTGTGAAAGGGCAACCTCTCCAAAATATGGAAAATAACGCCGAGCGAATAAACCACGCCACCGGCGAGAATGAGCCAAACGATCGTGGCGGAGAGCGCGCCGGAAAATTCCTGATAGGCCGCGGCGCCGCTCCAGCCAAGTCCAAGATACAGTGCGATCGACAGCCTGTCGAAGCGGTCTGGCTTGAGGAATTTTAAAAGTACGCCAACAATCGTAATGGCCCATACGCCTGCCAGCAGCCACCACGTTCCACTCTTGGCCATGAAGGGCGTATAGGTTCCGGCAATCAGGAGATAGATCGCAGAATGGTCGAAACGCCGCAGAAACCGCTTAATCGGCGAGGTCGGCCAGATATTGTACGCGGCCGACAGCGACATCGACAAAACCAGAGTAACAAGGTAGACGGTCGTTGCCACATAAGGACCTAGCGCCGTCCGATCAAACATGAACAACAGCAGCGCGACCGATCCTCCCAGCGCCAGAATAACGCCGATGACATGCACAGCGCCATCGGCCCGCAACTCGGCCAGCGTATAGTTCCGATAGACTACGACGGGTGCTGTTGAGACGTCTGCTTTGCGCATGGCCTTTCCGATTCACCCCTTAGCATCGGCTTTCAGGGAATACTTGTCCAGCGCCTGCCGCTATTTTCGATCGATGTCGCCGCGCCCATAGGCGAGCAGCATAGCAAGAATAACCACGCCATAGATGATCTGCCGGCCGGCTTCCGGCATCTGCATAACCGCGAGGATCGATTGCAGCAGGGTGATCAGGATAACGCCAGCAATCGTACCGAGGTAATTGCCGCGGCCGCCGAGAATATTGGTCCCGCCAAGGACGACGGCCGCAATGGCCGGCAATAAATACGGATCACCCATGGCCTGATACGCCTTGGTTGAATAACCCGCAAGCAGCACGCCGGCGAACGCCGCAGCCGCTCCCGACAGAACAAAACACCAGATGATCACCGCATTGGTGTTGACACCGGAGAGGTAAGCTGCGGCCTCGCGATTGCCCACCGCATAGACGCGGCGGCCGAATGCCGTGCGGGTCAAAAGGAAGATGGTGAGCGCGCCAACGACGACCCATATCAGCAGGGCATTGGGGATACCGAAGACCGGCCGGCCGACTGCCAGGAAATGCATCGCATCGGTGGCATGGTCCTGCGGCGCAAAACCGCCCGTATGCAACACCATCAGCCCTTGCACCACAGCGTTCATGCCAAGTGTAAAAATCATCGATGGCAGCCGCAAATAGGCCACCCCGAGGCCATTCAGCAATCCAACCATTGCACCGCAAAACACCCCGACCGGGATGGCGAGAAGATTGCCGGTCTCGCCGAACCAGCCAGCAACAGCCGTCGCCATCATCGCGCCGAGCGTCACCGTCCACGGGATCGAAAGGTCGATGTGACCGATCAGAATGACCATCATTGCGCCCGAGGCGATGATACCGAGAAAGGCGCTGATTTGCAGTTGCTGCAGCAGATATTCAGGTGAGAGGAATTCGCGGGAATAGAGTGCTCCGCCAAGCAGCATGAGGATGATGCAGGAGAACGCGATGACAAGCGAACGGTCGAACGCAAACCGCAGGGCAGGAATGGTGGCGACCGGAAGTTTCGACTCGCTCATGCGAAAAGCTCCAGGCGGTTGCGGATACGCAGGACGCGCAATGCGCCGAGACTTACCGCCGCAAGCAGGACGACCCCTTGAAACAGCGGCTGCCACAACGGATCGAGATCAAACACGAAAAGCAGATCCTCGATGGTGCGAAGCACGAACGCACCGAAGATGGATCCGATCGCCGAGCCCCAACCCCCGAACAGCGACGTTCCACCGATCACCACCGCCGCGATGGAATTCAGCGTATAGGTTCCGGCGATCGGAGCCGAGGCCTCGCCAGAATAGGTGTTGAAGGTGAGCATCAGTCCACCGATGGCGGCAAGGAAACCTGCAAGCGTATAGGCCAATAGCTTCGCCCGCTGCACCGGAACGCCGGACATATAGGCGGCCTGCTCGTTCGAGCCCACGGCATAGGCGGCACGGCCAAGCACCGAGTTCCGGTAGGGTAGCCAGACGATCAGCACGATCGCGAGGAGTACAACGAGCGCTGTCGGTATGACGCCGAAGAGCTGGCCGGTCGCAAAGTCGGCGATATCCGACTGCACGTCACCTCCCGGTCCCGGACGCACATAGAGCGCGATGCCGTAATATACGGCACCAGTCGCAAGTGTCGTGATGATCGGCTGCAGCCGGCCCCAGACAATGATGGCCCCGTTGATGAATCCGGCCAGCGCACCCGCGCCAAGCACAATGGCGATGCCGAGAAAACCTTCGCCGATCGTGCCGACCACAAGGACCGACGCCAGACAATTGGCGAGGATGAAGACCATTCCCACCGAAAGATCGAGACCGCGTGTCAACACCGGCAAGGTCTGCGCCATAGCGACCAGCGCGAGCAGAACCGCCTTGTTGGAGGCCGTGGTCGCCACCGCCGCCGTCAGCCCGACCGGATGATTGCTGACATAGATAATGAACATCACGATGAAGAGACCGATAGCTGCGAGCAATCCGCCATTGTGATGGATGCGATGGCGAAGATCGTTCATGCCGCCTGTTCCTTGTCGTCGACATTGAGTGCCGTCTCGATGATCGTGCGCTCGTTAAGGTGCTGGCCTTCCAGTTCCCGCGCGATGCTGCCGTTATACATGACAAGAACGCGGTCACAGCAGCCGATCAGCTCTGCATAGTCTGTGGAATAGAAGAGTACCGCCACTCCTTTGTCCGCAAGGTCCCGAAGCAGCTGATACACTTCCTGTTTGGTGCCTACATCGATACCGCGCGTTGGGTCGTTGAGAAGGATGATGCCGGGATCGGTCATCAACCATTTCGCCAGCACGACCTTTTGCTGGTTGCCACCCGACAGAGTGGAGACTGCGGCGGCAAGATCGGAAATCTTGATCTTCAGGCTGTCGATTATTCTTTCGACAGCGGAATGTTCTTTACCGCCATCCAGTCTCAATCCCTTCTGGAACCGGGACAACGAAGCCAGACTGATATTGTCGCGAATATTCATCGGCAGCATCAAACCTTCGGTCTTGCGGTCTTCAGGAATAAGCGCCAATGGCAGGGAAGCCCGCATTGCCGAACGCGGCCCCGAGAGACGGTGCGGTTTGCCCACTATTTCGACCGTGCCGGAAACACCCTTGAGCACACCGAAAAGCGCCAACAGCAGGGAACGCTGTCCCTGACCGTCCAATCCTCCCAGTCCGACGATTTCGCCCTTGCGAATATCAAGTGAGATGTCGCGCAACTGGGCACCCCATGAAAGGTTTTTGGCCGACAATGCTACCGGTTCTGCCGGCTTCGGCGCTGGCTTGTCAGGATAGTGATGTGTCAGTTCGCGCCCAATCATCATCTGGACGATAGCGCTGACCGAGCGCTCACCCTTCCGGAACGTTTCGATCCTCCTTCCATTGCGGAAAACGGTTGCAACATCGGCAAGAGCCTCGATCTCATGCATCCGGTGCGAAACGTAGAGAATACCCACGCCTTCAGATCGAAGCTTGCGAATGATCGCGTAGACACGTTCGACATCAGCGGCCGTCAACGCTGACGTCGCCTCGTCCAAAATGAGCAGCTTCGGCTTTTTGCCGAGCGCCTTGGCGATTTCCACCATCTGACGCCGTGACAGCGGCAGGTCGCGCACGAGTTCGAGCGGATGCACATCCTCACAGCCGATCGACGCAAGGAGTTCCCGCGCACGTTGACGCTGTCCAGCACTATCGATCAATCCTCCGCGAAGGGGAGGGGAGACGATCGAGAGATTATCCGCAACCGTCAGGTCAGGCAGTAACGAGAGCTCTTGGAACACGCAGACCACGCCTGCGGCCATCGCCTCCGTTGGATTGCGAAAATTGACGCGCCGGCCGTCGACGAAGACCTCGCCGTCGCTCGGATCGGTCACACCGGCGGCAATCTTGATCAGCGTTGATTTGCCGGCGCCGTTCTCGCCAAGAACCGCGTGAATCTCGCCTGGGTAGGCGACGAAATCCACCTCGTTCAGCGCAGCGATACCGCCATAGCGCTTCGAGACATGTTTCATTTCCAGAATTGGTGCAGCGTCCGACACGAAACCTCCTCAGAAAGAGAACCGGGGCGCACATTCTGCGCCCCGGTATTGCAGATTTACTGATCGGCTTTGGTCTGACCCATGATTTCCTGTGCACTGAAATTGATGCCGCAGGTCGGGAAGGAATTGCCAACGAAGAAGTTGTCCGTTTCTTTAGAATAGAAACTGTCGCCGTCCTTGAAATTCGGATCTTCAACGATGGACAGCGGCAGCGAAATCGATTGCGGGACGACCTCTCCTTCAAGTGCCGCAATCGCAGTCTTGATGGCAACGGCAACCTGTGCAGGGCCAGTACCTGCGGAGGTGCATTTCAATCCATCCTTGGAGTATTCGGCGCAGAGCTTGCGGAAACCATTCTCCGTTTCACCGCCCACCGGAACGAAAGGATGTTTCGCGTCGATCATGGCACGCACCGTTCCGGTCGAGCCCCCCTGAACGGAAACCCCATCGAAATGCTTGTGCACGGCAATGGCGTCAGCCACGACCTTCTGCGCAGTGCCGTCATCCCAGCGGCCGACAACTTCTACGGATTCCCACTTTCCGCCAGATTTTTTCAGGACTTCCTGAATGCCTTCGTGACGATCACGATCTACGGACGTGCCGGTAACGCCGCGAACTTCAAGCAGCTTGCCTTTGTTGCCAGGCACATTCTTGACAAGCCAGTTGCCCCACAATTCGCCAAGGCCCTTCTGATCGACATTCACATTGACGGCCTCATCGGTATCGAGTGTGTTGTCGAAAGCAACGAGGATAACGCCGGCGGCATTGGCACGCTTGATGACGGGCTTGAATGCCGTCGGGTTCTGCGCGTTGACGACGATGGCGTCATAGCCGGAATTGATGAAATTATCGACTGCCGCGATCTGCGCAGCAACATCGTCGCCAGTCGAGACCACCTTGAATTCCTTGAGCTTGGCCTTCACCTCCGGCAAGGCAGCATAGGCCTTGGCGGTCTGAATCATCTGGATACGCCAGGTGTTGCCGATGAAACCGTTCGCAAGCGCTATGCGATACGGGCCTGCCTTCTTGGGCCATTGGAAAAACTTCGTTTCCGCCGTCAGCGGCTTGAAGCATTCCGCATCCTTGCTCGGACCTTTGACGATTTCGGGCCCCGCCGCATTGGCAGATACCGTCATCACTAGAGTGGCAGCTGTAGCGGCCAACAGATATTTAAGTGTCGTTTTCATTTCGGTTCCTCCTCCTTGTTAATTATCGTCTTGCTTGCCAATTACGGGGTTTGCACACCCCGCCGTGTCGTCTCCAGTGCATAGATCGAACTCGTAGCCGCAATGAACAGCCGCGACTTTTCCGGGCCGCCAAAGGTGAGATTGGCGACGACCTCGGGCACGAGAATCCGGCCAAGCCTTTTTCCATCAGGCGTGTAACAGTGAACGCCGTCCTCGGCGGATATCCACAATAGCCCCTCGGTGTCGACGCGCAGTCCGTCCGGCACCATGTCGATCTCCGCAACCACGCGGCTGTTCCCAAGTTTTCTTCCGTCGATCACCTCGAGAGCGCGCACGTTATGCGGACGCGAATTGTCGAAACCGAAGCCGTGACCGCGTGCACGGCCGGAATCGGCGATGTAGAGCACAGTTTCGTTGGGGGAGAAGGCGAGACCGTTCGGCCTGTCGAAATCATCTGCAACGACTTCTACAAGATGTGTGTCGGGATCGAGCCGGTAAACCTGATTGCTGCCGATCTCACTTGGCGCACGAATGCCTTCATGATCGGAAATGATGCCGTAGGGCGGATCGGTAAACCAGATGGAACCATCGGATTTGACCACCACATCATTGGGAGAATTCAGGCGTTTGCCCTTCCAGTGCGTGGCGAGAACCTCGTAGCTGCCATCCTTGCCGGTGCGGCTGACACAGCGTCCGCCATGTTCGCAGGAAATCATAGCACCGGTCCGGTCCAGCGTACTGCCATTGGTTCGTTGTGACGGCTGCCGGAACACCTGCAAGCCTTTATCCTGTGACCAGGACATCATCCGGTTATTGGGAATGTCAGAAAAGCGCAGTTCTTGCGTTTCGTTGATCCAGACCGGCCCTTCGGCCCAGATGAAGCCGGTCGCGATCTGCTCCAGCCTGGCGCCATCCGGAAAAAAAGACGCGAACTGTTCATCGTCCGATGAAAGAAAGTCCTCTCCCGTTCCCATGATTTGGCTCTCCCATGCCGATTTGTCATGCTTTCACGCAGCCTATACGGCTGCTATCGTTTCCCGGTCTTCAGCCGCCGCTCACGTGTTGGTCTGTTATCGGCTGCAGGCATCTCCAGCAATTCAATGTAAGAAGAACGTGTCCATTCCATATGCCAGGCCAGCAATTCCACAACCTTCTCATTGTCGCCCCTCGTAACCAGCTCAAGCAGGCGCTTGTGCTCTCCATGCGACTTTTCATTGAGTGCAGGATTGAGTGACAGCCGGTTGCGCAATGCCTGGATGCGGAACGCGATAACGGTGAACGTCTCGGACAGAAACTGATTTTCTGAGAGATCGAACATTGCTTGATGGAACATCCCGTCAAGAACGCGGTAATCCTGCGTGTTTCCATTTGCCATCGCCACGTCCATGTCGGCGACAAGCTCCGCCCAACGGCGGCGCAGGGCATCCCGATTGCGGTCCATGACCAAACGAAGGGCGGCGAGTTCGAGTATGGAACGCATCTCGGCAAGTTGCACAACCTGGACCGAACTCATTTCGAAGACGAAGGTACCACGCTGGGGGTGGATCTCGACAAGGCCCTGACGCTTCAGTTCCAGAAGCGCCTCGCGTACCGGAGTCTTGCTGACGCCCAGTTCCTGAGCCAGCGCGAGTTCCGACAAGGGTTCGCCACACTGCAGCGTTCCGTGTACAATGCGGCTGCGAATATGCGCGGCCGCCTGTTCCGTCAGTGAAGGACCTCTTGCAAGCGTCAGGGTCACAAAGACATCTCCTGTCGTACTTATATCTGAGATATCATATATTAGCCGTATAGACACCTAGATACTTGTAGGGATGGTGAGCAGATGGCGGAAATTCTCGTTAAGGCTGATGAGCTTGCGAAACGCCTGCTGGCCGCGCTTGTGGCCGAAGGCGTCCCTGATGAGGGAGCAGCCGCTACGACAAAAGCCCTGATGCACGCATCTCTCCTCGGCGTGGACAGTCATGGCGCCCGATTGATCACCCATTATTGCAAGGTCCTGCGCGGTGGGCGCGTCAATCCGCGAGCTGCTGTTTCCTGCCACCGCACGGGTCCTGCCACGGCCATGGTCGACGGCGACAATGGGCTTGGCCACCTAACCGCATATCGCGCTGTGGCTGTCGCCATCGAGCTCGCCCGGGAAAGCGGCATAGGTGCCGTTGGCGCGACCCGTTCCTCACATCTCGGGGCTGCAGGCGCTTATGCGCTCGCCATTGCGGAAGCGGGCATGGTCGGCTTTGCCACCACCAATACCGACTCGATCGTGGGACTTTTCGATGGTGCCGAGCCATTTCACGGAACCAACCCGCTTGCCTTTGCCGCGCCGGTTAAGGGCGAAAAACCATGGCTGCTCGACATGGCAACTTCGTCCATCCCGCTCAACCGCGTCCTGCTTTACCGTTCCTTGGATAAGGAGTTGCCTGAGGGCGTTGCAGCGGACGCGGCCGGCGCCCCGACCCGCGATCCGAATGTCGCGCAGATGTTATTGCCACTTGGCGGCGCGGATTTCGGTTTCAAGGGTGCCGGACTTGCCGGTGTCGCGACACTACTTTCCGCCGTACTGACAGGTACGACACTCGACCCTGATTTTATCCCGATGGTCGACAGCGACGACATCTCGACGCCGCGCAATATGGGACATTTCGTTCTGGCTATCGATCCTGCACGCTTCGCAGGGGCGAACATCTTCGCCGCAGGCATACGTGCCTATCTCGATCAGCTTCGGGCAGTTCCCGCCGTTGATGGCGGGAAGGTCATGGCGCCGGGCGATCGCGAATGGGCCGTGGAAGAGCAGCGCCTGCGAGACGGCATACCGCTCGATCCCGATACAGCGGCGTTTCTTGGCTTTTAGTCGGACCGCCAATTTTTCCCATCAAAACCACTCAAAAAGAGTTGCACACCTCATTTCGCTGATCTAAGACTTTAGGCGGAGGAGAATTCTCGTGGGGAAGATGACGCTCGAAGACGTCGCCCGAGAAGCCGGTGTCAGTTTAGCAACGGTCGATCGTGTCGTAAACGGAAGGATCGGTGTGCACGCGCGCACCATCGAACGCGTCAATGCGGCAATCAAACAGCTGGGCTTTCTACCCGATCCACATGCGTCCCGGCTCGCTCGCGGACGCGACTATGATTTCCGCATCATCCTGCCCACCGGCGAAAATGAATTCATGATGGCCCTTGGCGCCGAGTTCCGCGCCACGCGCGAGCGGCAATTGCAAGAGCGTGTCCGCCTGTCGATCCAGCACGTCGATACGTTCGACGGCGAGGCACTCGCGGCAGCCCTTGAAAGGCTCCCGTCCGGGATCGATGGCGTGGCTGTCGTTGCGCTCGATCATCCCGCTGTCACCGAGGCGATCAACGCGCTGGCAGACGCCGGTGTGGTCGTGCTTACCCTCGTGTCCGACGTACCGAATTCACGGCGGGCGCATTATGTCGGCATCGACAACTTTGCCGCCGGACGGACAGCCGCCTCGCTGATCGGCCGCTTCGTCGGGCCGCGCAAGGGCAAGGTCGGCATGATCGCCGGGTCGCTGGCATTGCGCGATCACGTCGAGCGCCAATTCGGTTTCGAACAGATCCTCTCCCGAGAATATCCAAACCTCGAAGTGCTCCCGGTCCGCGAGGCGCGCGACGAGAACGCACGCGTTGAGGCCGTTGCCCGATCGTTGCTGCGGGACCATCCGGACCTTGTCGCCATCTACAATGCTGGCGGCGGGCAAGCAGGCGTCATCGCTGCGCTCGAAGCGACAAACCACGTTTCCGACGTGATCTTCGTCGCGCACGAACTGACGCCCTCGACGCGCCGCCATCTTGTACGCGGCACAGTCGACGCGCTCATCAATCAGGATACGGGTCATATGGCGCGCAGCGCTGCCCGCATCCTGACTGCCTTGCGCGAGGGACGTCCGATCGTGCCGGGTCAGGAACATATTCGAATCGACATATTTCTCAGGGACAACATGCCTTGACGGCAAAATCTGGAATTGGAGGATTGACATGAAGACGATCAAGGGACCGGCCATTTTCCTCGCGCAGTTCGCGGGCGATGCAGCGCCGTTCAATTCGCTTGATGCCATGTGCGGGTGGGCAGCAGGGCTGGGCTACAAGGGGATCCAGATACCGGCGTGGGATGGGCGCCTTATCGATCTGAAGAAGGCTTCGGATTCGAAGGACTACTGCGACGAGATCGCCGGTGTCGCCGCTTCGCATGGCCTGACCATCACCGAACTCGCGACCCACCTTCAGGGCCAGCTCGTTGCGGTTCATCCGGTCTATGACGAGTTGATGGACGGCTTTGCCGCCCCGGAAGTGCATGGCAATCCGAAGGCGCGGCAGGAGTGGGCAGTGGATCAGCTCAAGCGTGCCGCGCGCGCTTCAAAACACCTCGGTCTCAAGGCCATACCGACGTTTTCCGGCGCACTCGCTTGGCCATTCCTTTATCCGTTTCCGCAGCGCCCAGCGGGTCTTGTTGAAGCGGCATTCGATGAGCTGGCGAAACGCTGGACACCGATCCTGAATTATTTCGACGAGCAGGGTGTCGACGCAGCCTATGAGATCCATCCCGGTGAAGACCTGCACGACGGCATCACCTACGAGATGTTCCTCGAGCGGGTGAAAAACCATTCCCGCGCCAATCTCCTCTATGATCCGTCCCACTTTGTCCTGCAGCAGCTCGATTACCTCGACTATATCGACATCTACCACGAGAAGATCAAAGCCTTCCACGTCAAGGATGCCGAGTTCAATCCGACTGGACGCCAGGGCGTTTATGGCGGCTACCAGTCGTGGGTCGATCGTGCAGGCCGTTTCCGCTCGCTCGGCGACGGGCAGGTTGATTTCGGTGCGGTCTTCTCCAAGCTGACCGCCTATGATTTCGATGGCTGGGCAGTGCTTGAATGGGAATGCGCCTTGAAGCACCCGGAGGACGGCGCGCGCGAAGGTGCGCAGTTCATCGACGCGCACCTGATCCGCGTCACCGAGCGCGCTTTCGATGATTTTGCCGGTTCTGGTACCGATGACGCGGCCAATCGCCGTATTCTTGGCCTGAAATAGAGGATCGAATAATGGCTATTGGAGCATCCAGGGAGAAATCCGCAAGCCGCCGCATCCGTATCGGTATGGTTGGTGGCGGGCAGGGCGCGTTTATCGGCGCAGTCCACCGTATTGCGCTGCGCATGGACGATCAGTATGAGCTCGTTGCAGGCGCGCTCTCATCCGATCCGGCGCGCGCCAAAGCTTCCGCGAAGGAAATCGGGATCGCCGAAGACCGCGCCTACACTTCGTTCGAGGAGATGGCCAAGGCCGAGGCCAAGCGTCCTGACGGCATCGAAGCGGTTTCCATCGTCACGCCGAACCACATGCACGCCCCGGCGGCAAAGGCATTCCTGAAAGCGGGTATCCACGTCATCTGCGACAAGCCGCTGACCACCACGGTCAAGGAGGCAAAGGAACTCGTGTCGCTGGTCAACAAGACCGGCAAGCTTTTCATCGTCACGCATAATTACACCGGCTATCCAATGATGCGGCAGGCGCGCGCCATGGTGGCAAAGGGAATGCTCGGCGATATCCGGGTTGTGCAGGCGGAATATCCGCAGGACTGGATGACGGAGAAAACCGAAGCCACAGGCAACAAGCAGGCCGAATGGCGCATCGATCCGAAGCGCTCGGGTGCAGGCGGTGCCATCGGTGATATCGGCACGCACGCCTACAATCTTGCCTGCTTCGTTTCAGGCCTCAAGCTCAAGCAGCTCTGCGCTGAGCTCACCAGTTTTGGCGAGGGTAGGGTGCTCGATGACGATGTGCAGATCCTCATGCGCTTCGACGGCGGTGCCAAGGGCATGATCTGGGCGAGCCAGGTGGCGCCAGGCAATGAGAATGGCCTCAAGCTGCGCATCTACGGCACCAAGGGCGGGCTGGAATGGACGCAGGCCGACCCGAACTATCTCTGGTACACGCCTTTCGGCAAGCCGAAGCAATTGCTCACGCGCGGAGGTGCTGGCGCATCGCCGGAGGCAGCGCGTTTGACCCGCGTGCCGTCCGGCCATCCGGAAGGTTATCTCGAAGGCTTCGCGAATATCTATTCAGAGGCCGCGCAGGCGATCATCGCTGCACGAAGTGGAAAAAAGCAGCCTAAGGATGTGATTTTTCCGACTGTGGACGATGGGCTTGCGGGGATGGAATTCATCGAGGCTGCAGTGAAGTCGTCCAAGGCGGGCGGCGTTTGGACGAAGGTGTGATGAGCGACAACCCAACCAAGGCTGCGGCAGTGCCAGTGCTTGAAGCACGCGGTATAGCCAAGGCGTTCGGTCCGGTCGAGGTATTGACGGACATCAGCCTGCGCGTCATGCCCGGCGAGGTGCATGCCATCATCGGCGAAAACGGTGCCGGCAAGTCGACGCTGATGAAACTCCTGAGCGGACACCTCCAGCCGACGCGGGGTACCGTCGCGATGGACGGGGAACCGGTAAGTTTCGCCGGACCCGTCGACGCGGAACATCGTGGTCTGGTCCTGGTGCACCAGGAGATATTGCTGGCGCCCGACCTGACCGTAGCGCAAAACATCTTCATGGGACGCGAGTTGAAACGCGGGCTCATGGTCAATGACCGCGAGATGAACCGTCAGTCAGCCGAGGCTGTGCAAAGTCTTGGAGCTGATATCGATCCGACGACGCAGATTTCGCGGCTTTCCATCGCCCGGCGCCAACTGGTCCAGATCGCTCGCGCACTTCAGGTGCCGCATCGCGTCGTGATCTTCGATGAGCCTACCGCGTCGCTGACACCGTTCGAAACGGAAGCGCTGCTGAAGGTCATCCGCGATCTTCGGGACAGGGGCGTGGCCATCCTTTACATCTCGCATCGCCTGCCGGAGGTAGGCGCCATCGCCGACCGCATCACGGTGCTGCGCGACGGCAAGCTTATCGCCACACGCGAAGCCTCGGAATTGCAGCCGGTGGATATGGCGCGGCTGATGGTCGGGCGTGATATGTCGAAGCTCTATCCGGAGCGCGAAGATACGGCGAGCCATCAGAACGTGCTCGAGGTCCAGAACTTCGATGTTCCTGGATATGCACGCGATGCGTCGTTCACGTTGCGCAAAGGCGAGATTTTGGGCTTTGCCGGGCTGATCGGCGCTGGCCGGACCGAGCTTCTCGAAGGCATCGTCGGGTTGCGCACCGGCCATGGCGAAGTCAAGCTCAACGGCAATCCGGTCAAGTTCAAAACGGTGCGCGACAGTATGGCTGCGGGCATCGTGTACCTGAGCGAAGATCGCAAGGGCAAAGGGCTGCTCCTTGCGCAGGATCTGCGTACGAACCTCACGCTGGCAACGCTGGAGAAGTTCACCAGGGGCCCGCTTATCGAGCGCAAGCGTGAAGATAACAGCCTCGACAAGGCGATTACCGATTTCGATATACGTGCACGCCGCCGCGACCTTCTCGCCGGACAGCTCTCCGGCGGCAACCAGCAAAAGCTGCTGCTTGCCAAGATGATGCTGCTTGAACCCAGCATCGTCATCATAGACGAGCCGACGCGCGGCATCGACATCGGCACCAAGGAACAGATCTATAAATTCATTGCCGATCTCGCCAAGGCGGGCAAATCGGTCATCGTGATTTCCTCGGAAATGCAGGAACTCATCGGCATATGTCACCGCATACTCGTCATGCGTTCGTCACGCATTGTCGGCGAGGTTACGGGCGAGGCAATGACCGAAGACGAAATCGTCGTCTACGCCACGGGCGTCAAAATCAACGAAGCAGAGCTTTACTCGGCGGGGAACGCATGACCGACACGAAAACAATCACCGACACACGCGGTTTTGGCCGCAAGCTGGCGGATCTCGACAAGACGGCCGTTGCGCCATTCCTGGCGCTTGCCGCGTTGTTCGTTCTCGGCGCTTTGGTCAATCCAAATTTCCTGTCGATCGACAACCTGCTCAACGTTCTGACCCGGTCATCCTTCATTGCCATCATTGCGATTGGGGCGACATTCGTCATCTCTGCCGGCGGTCTCGACCTGTCGGTTGGTTCCATGGCGGCGCTTGTCGCCGGCATCATGATCCTGTTCCTGAATTCGGGAGCAATCGATGGCGACATGGCCATGCTGGCCACGGGCATCGTCGTTGCGATCGGTGTCGGCGCTCTTGCAGGACTGCTCAACGGCGCGGTCATTACCATCGGCAAGATCGAACCTTTCATCGTCACGCTCGGCACCATGGCAATCTTCCGGTCGGTCACGGTCTGGCTGGCGGATGGCGGCTCGATCGCAATGAAATCCATTGCGATGCGCAATATGTTCCGCCCGGTCTATACCGGCGTGTTTCTCGGCCTGCCGATACCGGTCTGGGTCATCATTGCAGCCGGCCTGCTCGGCGCGTTCATACTCTACAAGACATCGTTCGGACGGCACGTGATCGCCGTCGGTTCGAACGAGGATGTGGCTAAATATTCTGGGATCCACGTCAATCGCGTCCGCGCCATGACCTATATCATTCAAGGCATCTGCGTCGCCATCGCCGTCGTCGTTTACGTTCCGCGGCTAGGCGCCGCGACCACGACAACAGGCATGCTATGGGAACTCCAGGCGATCACCGCAGTGGTCATCGGCGGCACTGCACTGCGTGGGGGTGTCGGCCGTATTTGGGGTACGATCTGCGGTGCCTTCATGCTGGAGATCGTCGGCAACATCATGGTGCTTTCGAACATCGTCAGTGAATATCTGATCGGCGCGGTACAAGGCACGATCATCATTATCGCCATGCTGGTTCAACGAACGCTGCAAAAGAAAAAATAGTCGGCAGACTATACGCATAAGGGGGCGGGAGGCTGCTCCTTCTAAGGGAACGGGGGGAAAAGGGCCACCCACCGAGCCGCAATCAAGGCCCGAGCTAAATTGGGAGAAACCAAATGCGTAAACTTTTGATCGGTCTTGCCGGGGCGGCACTCGCTTCGACCATGACCTTCGCCTACGCTCAGGACAAAAAAGAGGTCAACATCGCCGTCTCCATTCCGGCGGCAGATCATGGCTGGACAGGCGGCGTTGTCTACCACGCCGAACGGGCTGCCAAGCTGCTTGAAGCTGCTCATCCGGGCCTCAAGATCACCATCAAGACTTCACCGGATGGTGCATCGCAGGCGAATGCACTCGAAGATCTGACGACGCAGGGCATCGACGCACTTGTTACCCTGCCGCACAATTCCGACGAGCTGACCGATCCGCTGCGTCAGGTCAAGGAAAAGGGCGTGTTCGTCACCGTGGTTGACCGCGCTCTGTCCGATCCGACGATTCAGGATCTCTACGTTGCCGGTAACAACCCGGAGCTCGGCCGCGTCGCTGGCGAGTACCTCAAGGACACGCTGAAGACCGGCGATGTCGCTGTTATCCGCGGTCTGCCGATCGTCATCGACGAAGAGCGCCAGAAGGGCTTTGACGATGCGATCGCTGGCAGCGGTATCAAGGTTCTCGACAAGCAATTCGGTAACTGGTCACGCGATGATGCCTTCAAGATCATGCAGGACTACCTGACCAAGTTTCCGAAGATCGACGCCGTGTGGTGCCAGGATGACGATATGGCTGTCGGCGTACTCGAGGCCATCAGCCAGGCAAAGCGCACTGACATCAAGATGGTCATCGGCGGTGCCGGCATGAAGGACATGATCAAGCGCGTTGCCGATGGCGATGCAATGACACCGATCAACGTGCTCTATCCGCCTTCAATGATTGCGACGGCAATGGAACTCACGGTCGCAAACTTCTACGATCAAGTTCCCGTGCGCGGCAAATACATCCTCGATGCCACACTGGTCACCAAGGATAACGCCAAGGAGTTCTACTTCCCGGATTCGCCCTTCTGATCTGAGACGCATATCCCATTGAAAAAGAAAGGGCCCGCAAGGGCCCTTTTTGTTTGGTCAGGGTTGGCGCCGGGGGGACTCTAACCCCGACGCCACCCTGTTGCGGCAAGCAGGAATATGGCTGTAACAGCGGTCATGCTATGGCCAATGCTTGCTGCAAATTGGCAGGTCTTTTTAACTTGAGTTATTGACTCTCGTTTAGGTTGAGTCATAAAGATGAATAACATAGTCAAGTTTAAATAAGCGGGATGATGCGGGCAGCGTTGTCCCGGACAAAAAGGAACAGAAAAGGCTCACTGCCATGTCCCCACGTCAAATCATCGATATGCAGGTGCGTCTCCCCAACACTGCGCCGGTTCGCGCCAATTTTTCCGAGCCGATACAAAAGGACATCCGCGTCTACGGTAGCGACATCCTTTTCGACGGTACCAACGAAGTTGGCATTGAACACGCTGGCTCTCTCTACCGACTCAAAATCACCCGGCAGGGCAAATTGATCCTGAATAAATAATTCCCATCAACAGGCTTGAAACATGACTGACGCAGTAAAACCAACACCCGAGGCAATTCGGCAGGCGCGGACGGACAACCCGAAAATGCGCGAGCGCGATCTTGCGCAGCAGCTGCAGATCTCGGAAGCCGATCTGGTGGCTGCCTATTGCGGGATCAATGTCGTTCGCATCAACCCGCACATCGAAACATTTCTGACTGAAATCGAATCGCTTGGCGAAGTGATGGCGCTCACCCGCAACGAGAGTGCGGTGCATGAGAAGATCGGCGTCTATGACAAGCCCATCGTCGGCAAGCACGCCTCGATGCTGCTCGGCGAGCAGATCGACATGCGACTTTTTCCCAATGCCTGGGCACACGGTTTTGCCGTCGAAAAGCAGGATGGCGACGACATTCGGCGTAGCCTGCAATTCTTTGACGCAGCCGGCGAGGCGATCCACAAGATCCACCTTCGGCCGGCCTCCAATCTCGAAGCCTACCAAACTCTCGTAGCCAAACTTCGTCTCGATGATCAGTCACAGTCCGTGCAACTGACAGCCCTGCCGAAGCCGGAGGAAAAAACCGCAGAGCTTGAAGAGTTGGACGCGACCGGCTTGCGCGACCGCTGGACCCAGATGAAGGATGTACACGAATTTTTCGGCATCCTGCGTTCGCTGAATATGACCCGTCATCAGGCGGTACAGGTGATCGGACAAGACTACGCGTGGCAACTCGATACGGCCGCATTGACCGCAATGATGCACGATGCAGCGCAGGAGCAACTGCCGATCATGTGCTTTGTCGGTAATCGCGGCTGCATCCAGATTCATTCGGGACCAATTCACAACGTGAAGCCGATGGGTCCGTGGATCAACATCCTCGACGAAACCTTTCATATGCATCTGCGTACCGATCACATTGCCGAGCTTTGGGCAGTGCGCAAGCCTACCAAGGACGGGCATGTTACCTCGCTCGAAGCCTATGGCGTCGAGGGCGACATGATCGTCCAGTTCTTCGGCAAGCGCCATGAGGGCTCCGGCGAACGTGGCGATTGGCGTCAGCTTGTCGAAGCTCTGCCACGCCTCATGCGCACCGCGGCATAGGAAATGACAATGAACAGATTTCCCCTCATGGTAGCAGCGCTCGGCATTCTGGCGCTGCCGGCGAATGCAGTTGCCGAAGAAATCTCCGGCCCCATTCCCGATGCAAGTCGTGTAGTCTCCATCGGCGGGTCGATCACCGAGATCATCTATGATCTGGGTGAAGAGGGACGGTTGGTCGGTCGCGATACGACCAGCGTTTTCCCCGAAGCTGTGCACAAGATACCTGACGTCGGATACATGCGTGCGTTGTCGCCGGAAGGCGTTTTGTCGATTAACCCGACTGCGATCATTGCCGTCGAAGGTTCGGGCCCGCGTGAAGCTATCGACGTATTGAAAAAAGCCAGCGTACCTTTCGTGTTCGTTCCCGAAAACTACACCGCCGAAAGTGTGTCGGAAAAAATCCGGATTGTCGGCAAGGCACTTGGCGTTGAAGACAAGGCCGAGAAGCTATCTGCCAAAGTCGAGAAGGAATTGGCGGCAGCAGAAGCCGAAACCAAAAATATCAAGACCCGCAAACGTGTGCTCTTCGTCCTTAGTGCCACAGGCGGCAAGATCATGGCAGCAGGCACCAAGACGGCGGCTGACGGCATTATCGAACTTGCAGGCGGCGACAACGTCGTCACTGGATATTCCGGCTACAAAACAATGACAGAGGAAGCGATCCTCACGGCACAGCCGGATGTGATTCTCGTGATGGATGTCCACGGTCCGCGCGCTATAGCTGATGCCGACCTTCTGGCCAACAAGGCAATTGCAGCGACGCCTGCCGGCCAATCAAAGAACATCGTGCGCATGGGCGGGCAGTATCTGCTCGGCTTCGGGCCGCGAACGGCGGAAGCGGTGCACGATCTGGCCAAGGCATTCTACGGATCTGAAGCAAGCCAATGAGCGAGTCTGTCTTGATGCGACCTGCCGTTCTTCGGTCTGGGCAAGGCAAAACCCGTCCGGAAGGCGACCGTTCATTCCTGGCCAGGGGCGTCATCGTCTTGCTGGGTTTGGCTCTGCTGGCCACGATGCTGTTCAGCCTTACGGCCGGCGCTTCCGACGCATCGGTCATCTCGGTTATCAGCGCTTTGGTGCGAGGCGCAAGCAGTGACAATAATGTCCTCTCCCTGCGCGACAGCATCATTATCTGGGATATAAGGTTGCCGCGCATTATCCTCGGCGCGATGATCGGAGCGTCGCTTGCTGTCTCCGGTGCGGTGATGCAGGGCTTGTTTCGCAATCCGCTCGCGGATCCCGGTATTGTCGGCGTGTCTGCGGGTGCGGGACTGGGAGCCGTCAGCGTCATTGTCCTTGGTGGAACGGTGCTGGCACCCTTCATTGCGACCTTCAGTTTATTCGCCCTGCCGGTTGCTGCCTTTATCGGCGCGCTTGTTTTCACGCTCATTCTCTATGCCGTTGCCACGCGGCGCGGACAAACCTCCATCGCCACAATGCTTCTGGCCGGTATTGCACTTGGCGCCATGGCCATGGCGTATATAGGCCTCCTGACATTTCTTGCCGATGACAGGCAGCTCCGCGATCTGACATTCTGGACGCTGGGATCACTCGCTGGTTCCAATTGGGCCAAGATGGCTACGGCTGGTCCCTTCATCGTGTTGGCGCTGCTGGTTTCTCCCTTTCTTGGGCGCGGCCTCAATGCCCTCGCACTTGGTGAAGCCTCCGCAAGCCACCTTGGCATTCCGGTCCAGCGTTTCAAGCGCGTGGCCATCATTGTGGTCGCTGCTGCAACCGGCGCATCGGTTGCCGTCAGCGGTGGCATCGGCTTCGTCGGCGTTGTCGTGCCACATTTGCTCCGTCTGGTCATAGGACCGGACCATCGCTATCTGCTTCCGGCGTCGGCACTCCTGGGCGCGAGCCTGTTGCTGCTGGCGGACGCAGTCAGCCGCACCATCGTCGCCCCTTCGGAACTGCCTATTGGCATCGTTACGGCAGCCGTCGGTGCGCCTTTCTTCCTATGGATACTGCTGCGTCGCCGCGGCATTGTGGATCTTTGACCATGATCAGCCTTTCCGACGTCAGCGTCGTGCTTGGACGCAAGGCCATTATCAAAGAGGCGAGTTTCAATGCTCAGGCAGGGGCGTTGACTGTCATCGTCGGCCCGAACGGTTCAGGCAAGACGACGCTGATGCGAGCGCTTTCCGGCGATCTGCCTTTCACCGGACGCATAACGATCAACGGACACTCGCTCGGCCATCTGAAACCGTGGCAGATGGCCGCGATGCGGGCAATCCTGCCGCAATCGACCTCGCTGTCCTTTCCATTCACCGTACGCGAAATCGTCAGGCTCGGTCTTACCAGCGGCCGCTCCGGTGCGACGCATGATGTTGCCGAAAACCTCCCCGATGAAGCGCTGGCACTCGTCGATCTTGCTGGCTTTGGCGGTCGTTTCTACCAGGAGCTTTCCGGCGGCGAACAGCAGCGCGTACAACTCGCACGCGTTCTGTGCCAGGTCTGGCAGCCGGTTCTGGATGGGCAGCCGCGCTTTCTGTTTCTTGACGAGCCCGTCTCCAGTCTCGATATCAAGCATCAGCTCATCATCATGCAGATCGCCCACGCCTTTGCCACGCGTGGCGGTGGCGTGATCGCGATCCTGCACGATCTCAACCTGACCTCTATGTATGCGGACCGCGTCGTGGTCATGCACGGGGGCCGTATCGATAGCGTGGGTACGCCCGCGGAGGTCCTTACGGACGACCGTATCCTGCGTGTCTATGAGTGTGCGTTGAAAGTTGGCGCCTTGCCCGACAAACATGTGCCTTTTGTCTTGCCGCAGTCGGCAGTGATGTGAACTCCAGCTGCCCGTCTATAAAAGTCGCGGGTCGAACGTGAACGGCTCCAATGTGAGCACTTTGATCTCCGCCGCCAATCGATGCGAATGATTGATCAGCACGTTGATATCGGGCGAACCGGCGATAGGAACAATCGCTGACGGCACCATCAGCAGCGGTGATGTCTTGGCCTTGTGCCAATCATCGCCCATACCTTGGGTCAGGCCCTCCTGCCGTCGCCAGTCTGATGGCAAAGATTGGACTGCGATGTTCTCGACAGGAATATTGTCCGGCACCTCATAGGTCACCATAGCGAGCTCCGGCAAAAGTGTCGGATCTTCGACATGCACCAGCTTTTCAAGGACGCAAAGGGCGGGCGACGTCGCACAATAGGTCACCGCATGGCCAACGCTGTTCCAGCGGCCATCGAACAACAGTCCATAGCCGCCGTCGAAAGTCTCCGCATGCTGTTTGCCGGATAATCGCCAAAGCCGCATTAGAACCTCTAGGCGGCTGCACCCCAGGCGATCTTGCCAAGAATGGTTTCGATGACGCGGGCGCCAGCTTCGGTCTGCGCAATCACAAGCGGCGTTTCGCCGCCGAGTTCAGCCAGCGTTCGACGCAACCAGCGGTTGGCCTTTTCCTTGTCGCCAAACGTTTCTTCAGCCAGTGTCTGGATACGCATCAAACGGACTGTCCTGTCGGACTCGTCAACAGTCAGCGGCTGCTTCTTGTCGGCGCGGTGCCGCCTCGTTCGCTGAGGAATAACGAATTGTTCGATTTCCTGATTGGTCAGTCCAGCAAGGGTCAAGCCTTTGAGAGCACTCAAAGGCAGGCGATTGCGAACAGCCATGGCGAGATCCGCCTGCGAACGAACTTCAGACCCGAGCACCAGCGTCCCACCGAGCTTTCGGGCAACTTCCTCGACAATGACTTTTGACATCTACGTGCTCCTTGCGGCAACTTGCTTCAATGTAGACGGCATATTGCCGTTTTGCAAGTCCGCGCGGCCACCACAACTGCGACATATCATGCCGCCAACAGAATTGACTTGTTGACATAAAGATATCTTTATGTGACCTTAGCCCTCATCCGGATCATGGATCATGAGGCGTACCGAGTTATGAATATTGCGGTTGATAATCTATTCGGTCCCATGGGTTCTCCTCGGGACGGCTCCGAAGTTTTTGCAGCTTTGACCAAGGCGGCGAAAGAACGGATACTGATTCTTGACGGCGCCATGGGCACGCAGATCCAAGGCCTTAGCCTCAACGAAGATGACTTTCGTGGCGATCGCTTTGCGGATTGTTCCTGCCACCTGCAGGGCAACAACGACCTGCTGATCCTGACGCAGCCACAAGCTATCGAAGATATTCACTACGCCTATGCCATGGCGGGCGCCGATATCCTTGAGACGAACACATTTTCCTCCACCACGATCGCCCAGGCTGACTACAGCATGGAAGAGGTCGTGTATGAACTTAACCGCGATGGTGCGCGGCTTGCCCGCCGTGCCGCCCTGAAAGCCGAGCAAACGGATGGCCGCCGCAGGTTTGTCGCCGGAGCGCTCGGCCCGACAAACCGTACGGCATCGATTTCGCCTGACGTCAACAACCCCGGCTATCGCGCTGTCACATTCGACGACCTGCGCACCGCCTATGGGACCCAGGTGCGCGGCCTCATCGATGGCGGCGCGGACATTATCCTCATCGAGACCATCTTCGATACGCTCAACGCCAAGGCAGCAATCTTCGCCACGAACGAAGTGTTTGAAGAAAAGGGGATCACCCTTCCGGTGATGATCTCCGGCACCATTACCGACCTTTCCGGCCGCACGCTTTCCGGCCAGACGCCGACCGCTTTCTGGCATTCGGTCCGTCACGCCAAGCCCTTCACCATCGGCTTGAATTGTGCCCTCGGCGCCAATGCCATGCGCGCGCATCTCGCCGAGATTTCCAGCGTCGCGGATACGTTCGTCTGCGCCTATCCCAATGCGGGCCTGCCCAACGAATTCGGCCAGTACGACGAGAGCCCGGAAGCGATGGCAGCGCAGCTCGAGGGTTTCGCCAGCGAAGGCCTCCTCAATATCGTGGGCGGCTGCTGCGGTTCGACCCCGGAGCATATCAAGGCAATCGCCGAAGCAGTCAGCAAATACAAGCCACGCGAGATCCCCGAGACGGAAACCCATATGCGCCTGTCGGGCCTCGAACCCTTCACGCTGACCAAGGATATTCCCTTCGTCAATGTTGGCGAGCGCACCAACATCACCGGCTCGGCGAAGTTCCGCAAGCTCATCACTGCCGGCGATTTTGCCACGGCGTTGGATGTCGCGCGCGATCAGGTGGCGAACGGCGCACAGATCATCGACATCAACATGGACGAAGGCCTGATCGACAGTGAAAAGGCCATGGTCGAATTCTTGAACCTCATCGCGGCAGAACCCGATATCGCCCGCGTTCCGGTGATGATCGACAGTTCGAAGTGGGACGTCATCGAAGCAGGCCTGAAGTGCGTGCAAGGCAAGCCGCTGGTCAACTCGATCTCGATGAAGGAAGGTGAACAGGCCTTCCTCGATCATGCCAAAAAAGTGCGCGCCTATGGTGCCGCCGTCGTCGTCATGGCCTTCGACACGGACGGACAGGCCGATACGCTGGAGCGGAAAGTTGCGATCTGTACACGCGCCTATGAACTCCTGACCAAGGACGCAGGCTTCCCGCCGGAAGACATCATCTTCGATCCGAATGTCTTTGCTGTTGCCACCGGTATCGAAGAGCACAATGGCTATGGCGTCGCCTTCATCGAAGCGACGAAGCAGATCGTCGACACCCTGCCGCACGTGCATATTTCCGGCGGCATTTCAAATCTCTCCTTCTCGTTCCGCGGCAATGAACCGGTGCGTGAGGCGATGCATGCGGTGTTTCTCTACCATGCCATCCAGGTCGGCATGGACATGGGCATCGTCAATGCGGGCCAGCTCGCGGTCTATGAGTCGATCGATCCGGAACTGCGTGAAGCCTGCGAAGACGTGGTGCTCAATCGCCGCGATGACGCTACCGAGCGGCTGCTTGATCTCGCCGAGCGCTACAAGGGTTCTGCCGGCAAGGAAGCGCGCGAACGCGATCTCGCCTGGCGCGAATGGAGCGTCGCAAAACGCATGGAGCATGCATTGGTCAACGGCATTACCGAATTCATCGATGTCGATACCGAAGAGGCGCGCAAGGAGGCTGAGCGCCCGCTGCACGTGATCGAAGGGCCGTTGATGGCCGGCATGAATGTCGTCGGCGATCTGTTCGGCGCGGGCAAGATGTTCCTGCCACAGGTGGTGAAATCTGCGCGCGTCATGAAACAGGCCGTGGCGCTGCTATTGCCCTACATGGAGGCGGAAAAGCTTGCCAATGGCGGCACAGGGGAGCGTGAGAGCGCCGGCAAGGTATTGATGGCAACCGTCAAGGGTGACGTCCACGATATCGGCAAGAACATCGTCGGTGTGGTCCTGGCCTGCAACAATTACGAGATCATCGATCTCGGCGTCATGGTGCCTGCAACCAAGATCCTGCAGACGGCTCGCGAACAGAATGTCGATATTATCGGCCTCTCCGGCCTGATCACGCCGTCCCTCGACGAGATGGTCCATGTGGCCTCGGAGATGGAGCGCGAGGGTTTCGACATTCCGCTGCTGATCGGCGGTGCAACGACCAGCCGTGTGCATACGGCTGTCAAGATCAACCCGCGCTACAATAAGGGACAGACGATCTATGTCACCGATGCGAGCCGCGCGGTGGGTGTTGTGTCCAATCTTCTGTCGAAGGAAACCAAGCCGGGTTACGTCGAAGCGATCGAGGCCGAATATATCAAGGTCGCGGATGCGCATGCGCGCAACGAGGCCGACAAGCAGCGCCTGCCACTGGCCAGGGCCCGTGCGAATGCGCACAAGGTCGACTGGACCTCGTATGAACCCACCAAGCCGAGTTTCATCGGGACGCGCGTCTTCGAGAACTATGATCTCGCGGAGATCGCCCGCTATATCGACTGGACGCCATTCTTCCAGACTTGGGAGCTGAAAGGCCGCTATCCTGCCATTCTCGAAGACGAGAAGCAGGGCGAAGCTGCCCGGCAATTGTTCGATGATGCCCAGGCGATGCTGAAGAAGATCATCGCGGAGAAGTGGTTCAATCCAAAAGCTGTCATCGGCCTGTGGCCAGCAGGAGCGACGGGCGACGACATTCGCGTCTTCGCCGATGAGGAGCGGAAGGAAGAGCTCGCGACCTTCTACACCCTGCGCCAGCAACTGTCGAAACGCGATGGGAGGCCGAACGTGGCACTCGGCGATTTCGTAGCGCCTATCGACAGCGGCGTTCAGGATTATATGGGCGCTTTCGTTGTCACCGCTGGTATCGAGGAAATCGCCATCGCCGAGCGCTTCGAACGTGCCAACGACGATTATTCCTCCATCCTCGTCAAGGCACTGGCGGACCGTTTTGCCGAAGCCTTTGCCGAATTGATGCATGAGCGCGTGCGCAAGGAATTCTGGGGTTATGCACCCGGCGAAGATCTTGCGCCGGAGGAACTCATCGGTGAACCTTATCGCGGTATCCGCCCTGCGCCAGGTTATCCTGCGCAGCCCGACCACACCGAGAAAGAGACGCTATTCCGCATTCTTGACGCAGAAGCCAGGATCAACGTTCGCCTGACCGAGAGCTTTGCCATGTGGCCGGGCTCATCTGTTTCGGGCATCTACATCGCCCATCCGGAAAGCTATTATTTCGGCGTCGCCAAAGTCGAGCGCGATCAGGTGGAAGATTATTCGGAACGCAAGCAAATGCCGATCGAACAGGTCGAGCGCTGGCTCGGGCCGATCCTCAACTACGTACCTGCACCAAGGGTTCAGGCCGCCGAATGAAGGTAATGCCGGGGCGGGGCGCCGAGCATGCGCTTGAACATGGTGGTGAACGCCGGCACGCTGTTATAGCCAAGGTCGAGTGCAACGCTGGTCACTGGCTCACCCTTTGTCAGGCGGGGCAGCGCTGACAAAAGACAAGCCTGCTGGCGCCATGTTGAGAGGCTGAGGCCGGTTTCGCGCCGAAATGTCCGCGTGAAAGTACGCCGGCTCATTCCGAGCCGATCCGCCCAATTATCGATATTTGTGTGGGGCGAGGGGTCTTCGAGGAACCCGCGGCACAGTGCCGCCAGCCGCCGGTCTTCCGGGAATGGCAGGCCGAGTGGCCGTTCCGGCAGGTTGGGGATTTCATGCAGCAGCAAACCCATGACAAATGTTGTCCGTGGATCGGCGTGCACGTCGGCAGGTGCCGCCACTGCCTCACGGATCAGGTTGTCCATCAAGGGCGTCAGCCCAACCACGTGCAAATGCCGTTTCAACCCCGCCACGGCGTCCGGTCGCACGTAGATTGAATGCATCGAGACATCGCCGAGCATGTCCACCGCATGCTCCGTTCCTGCCGGCAGCCACAATGCATGATGTGGCGGCACCATCCAGCGGCCAAACTTGGTCGTCACCATGGCAACGCCGCTGATGGCATGCAGGAGTTGCGATTGGCTGTGATGATGGTCGGGAATATGAAATCCCGACGGATAAACCGTCGCCAACGCAAAAACGTCGCCCTCGGCTTGCTCAAGCCAGTCCAGCCGCACCTTGTGCAGCTCCTCAAGCCGCAGACCGGCAGCGTTCCGGGCAGCAAATGTCTGATAGCGCATTGTTTTGGCCCACACTCGAAAGAACTGGACCAAACCACGAAAGCAGGATGCGCGCAACAGGTATATCAGTTGCGCAGGAAGGGTGACCGCTTGGGCGGTGCGCCCTCTTTCTTCGATGGACGCACACCATGACCGATACTGCCTTGCCTGCTCAGCGGTCTTCCGCTGAAACAACTGTCTTCGCCATCATTTTCGCCGTCAGCTTCTGCCATTTTCTCAATGACATGATGCAATCGCTGCTTGCAGCTATCTATCCGATGCTCAAACAGAATTATGGCCTCAACTTCAAGCAGATCGGTTTTCTGACGCTGACATTCCAGGTCACTGCCTCGCTGCTGCAGCCGATCGTCGGCACCTATACCGACAAGCGACCGATGCCCTATTCGCTGCCTGTCGGCATGGCTTTTTCGCTGGTCGGGCTCGGCTTGCTTTCCATCGCCACGCATTATGTCATGTTGCTCGCCGGCGCTGCTTTCATCGGCATCGGTTCGTCGATCTTCCACCCGGAATCCTCGCGTGTGGCCCGTCTCGCCTCGGGCGGGCGCCACGGTCTGGCACAGTCGTTCTTTCAGGTCGGCGGCAATTTCGGCACGGCGCTCGGGCCTTTGCTTGCGGCCTTCATCGTTCTGCCGCGCGGCCAGCAAAGCATTGCCTGGTTCTCCGCTGCCGCTCTGATCGGCATGATCATCCTTTATCAGGTCGGCAACTGGTACCAGCGCTATCGCCTCGCCAACGCCAACAAGCCGGCCGCCAGCCGTGTTCTGAAGCTGCCACGCAAAAAGGTCATTACATCGTTGCTGATCCTGACGCTGCTGGTCTTCACCAAGAACATCTACCTTGCCAGTATCTCCAGCTATTACACGTTCTACGTCATCCACAAATTCGGCATTTCGGTGCAGCAATCGCAGATGATGCTGTTCCTGTTCCTCGGTGCTGCTGCTGTCGGGACTATTCTTGGCGGCCCCATCGGCGACAAGATCGGCACCAAGGCCGTCATCTGGTTCTCTATTCTTGGCGTCCTGCCATTCACGTTGATGATGCCCTACGCCAATCTGCTCTGGACGGGTGTGCTCACGGTTTTCATCGGCTTCATCCTCTCGTCCGCCTTTCCCGCGATTGTGGTTTTTGCCCAGGAGCTGGTACCCGGCCGGGTCGGCATGATCGCCGGCATCTTCTTTGGCTTTGCCTTCGGAATGGCCGGCATTGCCGCGGCGGTGCTCGGCTTCGTCGCGGACGCCAAGGGCATCGATTATGTCTATATGATCTGTTCCTACCTGCCATTCCTTGGATTGCTGACGATCTTCCTGCCGAGTATGCGGGAAGTCCGAGGCGAGCCAGCAACGGCCTGAACTACGAAAGCCCGGTCTCGCTGCCGGGTTTTTCTTTGGCTAGTTCCCTTTTATCAACGCTGCTGACGTCATTGTCAGGAATGCCGGTTTGAAAAACGATATCTAACCCCATATAAGGAACACCATTCTCAACGGCGCGCCCGCGCTTCAAGATTGTTTCGCCAGATACGTCCAGACCGAAATTCCTTTCCAGGTAAATTCATGTCCTCAGCTATCTCTGTCTCCAGCCTTTACAAAACCTATTCAACCGGTTTCGAAGCGCTGAAGAATATCAATCTCGACATTCGCCATGGCGAGATCTTCGCGCTGCTCGGTCCAAACGGCGCCGGCAAGACCACGTTGATCTCGACAATTTGCGGCATCGTCAATCCGACGTCGGGAACAATCCTCGCCGACGGCCACGATATCATCAAGGAATATCGCGCCGCCCGCAGCAAGATCGGCCTCGTGCCACAGGAACTGACGACCGACGCCTTCGAGACGGTCTGGAATACGGTCAGTTTCAGTCGCGGTCTCTTCGGCAAGCCAGCCAAGCCGGCGCATATCGAAAAGATCCTGAAAGAACTCTCGTTGTGGGACAAAAAGGATTCGAAGCTCATGACACTTTCCGGCGGCATGAAGCGCCGGGTCATGATCGCAAAAGCTCTGTCGCACGAACCGGAGATCCTGTTTCTCGATGAGCCTACGGCCGGCGTCGATGTCGAGCTCCGGCGCGACATGTGGAATGTCGTGCGGGCACTGCGCGAATCCGGCGTCACCATCATCCTGACCACGCATTATATCGAGGAAGCCCAGCAGATGGCCGATCGCATCGGCGTCATCAGCCACGGCGAAATCATTCTGGTCGAGGAGAAGGCTGAACTGATGCGCTCGCTCGGCAGGAAGCAATTGCGGCTGTTTCTACAGGAAAAACGTGACGAGGTACCGGAGGCGTTAGCCCAATATGAGCTTGAGCTTTCGTCCGACGGCTGCGAGCTCATCTACCACTATGACACGCAGAAAGAACGCACCGGGATTACAGCCTTGCTGAAAGACCTCGACAAGGCTGGTGTCCGTTTCAAGGATATCCAGACGCGAGAAAGTTCGTTGGAAGAAATCTTCGTGAATCTCGTGAGGGAACGCAAATGAACCTCTATGCCATCAAGGCGATCTACCTGTTCGAGATGCACCGCACATGGCGCACGATCATGCAGAGCGTCATTTCGCCGGTCGTTTCCACGAGCCTCTATTTCGTCGTCTTCGGCTCGGCCATCGGCGGACGCATTCCTGAAATCAGCGGGGTCAGCTATGGCGCGTTCATCGTGCCGGGCCTGATCATGCTTTCGCTGTTGACGCAGAGCATCTCGAACGCTTCCTTCGGCATTTATTTTCCGAAGTTCGTTGGCACGATCTACGAGCTTTTGTCGGCACCCGTGTCCTATCTGGAGATCGTCGTCGCCTATGTCGGGGCCGCAGCGACCAAATCCATCATTCTTGGCGTCATCATTCTGGCCACGGCTGCCTTGTTCGTTCCGCTGCGGATTGAGCATCCCTTCGTCATGCTGCTCTTCCTGGTGCTGACTGCAGTTACATTCAGCATGTTCGGCTTCATCATCGGCATCTGGGCCGACGGCTTCGAAAAGCTGCAGCTCGTCCCGTTGATGATCATCACACCGCTGACCTTCCTCGGGGGAAGTTTCTATTCCATCGAAATGCTGCCGCCCTTCTGGCAAAAAGTGACGCTGTTCAACCCGGTCGTGTACCTGATCAGCGGTTTCCGCTGGAGCTTCTTCGGCCTGTCAGACGTGCACATCGGCACCAGCCTCGCCATGACGGCGCTGTTCCTCATCGCATGCATTCTGATCCTGCGCTGGATCTTCACGACGGGGTATAGATTGAAGAGTTAGTGTGCAGAGTCACAATTCGATCAGGTGAAGGTTATCTTTTCCACCGGGCACAGCGTCAGTCACCAGGCGCCGGTCAAAAGTTGCCAACTGGCCTTCATTGGATCTCGCAAGTGCAAGAAGGTAGGTGTCTGTAATCTGACTCGAAATTAGCAGCCTCGACGGGTCGATCAGTTTTGACCTCATAAGGCTGATACTGTCCGCCCAGAACTCATGGCCGGGCCTGGACGTAAAAATTGCCAACGACGACGCAATCGCGGCTGGAGAACCGGGGGAATTCCGGTAGCGCGGGTCTCCGATAATGCGAATGACGCCATTCTCCGTAAGGGGGCAGGTGGCCCAAGCGGACTGACCAATCTCTGCGAACCAGTTGTGGGCGGAAACGTGATGAATATGTACTGGATCAAATAATGCGATCAGGACATTGACGTCGAGCAAAAATGCCATCAGGGCAGTTCATCGCGCAACTGATTGACGAATTCCATAGTGACCGGAGTGCCATCCTTTACAGTAAGCAGTGGTACGCCGTTGCGCTCACTTATGCTGGCAACTGGCGTCTGTAGAGATTTCCGGGCAAGCATTGATATGACCTCGCCGATTGTCTTGTTTTGATGTTCGGCCAAGCCTTTGGCTGCCGCAAGCACGTCGTCATCAATAGCTAAAGTCGTTCGCATTTCAATCTCCAAACATCGCGCATCAAACATCACGCATCAATATGGAGTGTTCCTGAGACAATATCAAGGATATCTCTATCCAAAATAGGCTTCCAACGCAGCCAGTCCGGCCTTGAGCTCCTTCTCGCCTTTTGAGCCGAGGTTTGACAGAAGTTCCGCCTCGAAGGCATGCGCGACCTTGGCAAGCTCATTATAGGCCTTGCGCCCTGCGGGCGTGAGTTCCAGATTCTCGATGCGTCGGTCCATGTCATCACGCTTGCGACTTAGCCACCGGCGCTTTTCCAGCGTGAACACCGCCCTTGAGACCTTCGTCTTGTGCATGGACGAATGCGCGCCGATTGCAGTGGCCGTCAAAATACCGAATTGGCCAAGCGTCGCCAGCGTGCGCCATTCGGGCCGCGTCAACCCGTATCGATCACGATAGATGCTGGCGAAGCGCTGGCTGACGGTCTCCGCCGCCTTGTTCAGCCGGTAGGGGATGAAGTCCTCCAGGACCAGCGGCAATGTTTCCGTCGTCTCACTATCCATTGCAGCGAAATCTCCCTTTGCAGTTGATAGTTACAAAATAGATCGTCACACTTGCAACTAATATCGGGAGGTACGATCATGACCCTTCATTACATGCCTGGCTTCGGTAATGATTTCGAAACAGAGTCTCTGCCTGGCGCTCTTCCGCAGGGGCAAAACTCGCCCCAGCGTTGCACCTATGGGCTCTATGCCGAACAACTGTCGGGCTCGCCCTTCACCGCACCGCGCGGCATCAACGAACGTTCCTGGCTCTATCGTATCAGGCCTTCGGTCAAGCACAGCGGCCGGTTCACATCATCGAAGCGCGAACATTGGAAGACCGCGCCCAACCTCGATGATCATGAATTGCCAATTGGCCAGTTGCGCTGGAATCCGACGCCGATGCCGCGGCAGCCAACGAGTTTCATCGATGGCATCCGCACCATAACCACGGCCGGCGATGTCCATGGCCAGGCTGGGATGGCAGCGCATGTCTATGCATTCAACCGCGACATGGAAGACGACTATTTCTTCGATGCCGATGGCGAAATGCTTCTGGTGCCGGAAAAAGGAAGGCTCCGTATCTTTACCGAAATGGGCATTATCGAGATCGAACCTTCGGAGATCTGCGTCATCCCGCGCGGCATGATGTTCAAGGTTGCGGCCCTTGATGGCGAGGCGCGAGGTTATATCTGCGAGAATTACGGCGCGAAATTCGCCTTGCCGGATCGCGGCCCGATCGGCGCCAATTGCCTGGCCAATCCGCGCGATTTCAAGACGCCTGTTGCAGCCTTCGAGGAGAAGGAAACGCCGTGCCGGCTGCATGTGAAATGGTGCGGCAAGTTCTATGAAACCATGCTGGACCATTCGCCGCTCGATGTCGTTGCATGGCACGGCAATTATGCACCGTACAAATATGATTTGCGCACGTTTTCACCTGTCGGCGCCATTCTGTTCGATCATCCGGACCCGTCGATCTTCACTGTACTCACCGCACCCTCCGGCGAAGAGGGTACGGCCAATGTCGATTTCGTAATTTTCCCGCCGCGTTGGCTGGTGGCAGAACACAGTTTCCGCCCGCCCTGGTACCATCGCAATATCATGTCGGAATTCATGGGTCTGGTATATGGTCAGTACGACGCCAAGGAGGAGGGGTTCGTGCCGGGCGGCATGAGCCTGCACAATATGATGCTGGCACATGGCCCCGACGCGATGGGTTTCAACAAGGCTTCGACGGTGGAGCTCAAGCCGCAACGCCTTGAGAACACTCTGGCGTTCATGTTTGAGACACGTTTCCCGCAACATCTGACCCGCTTTGCCGCAGAACTCGAATCGCTGCAGGACAATTACGCGGATTGCTGGAAAGATCTGAAGAAGCGGTTCGACGGAACGCCCGAGGGCGACTGGCCAGAGGAGAACATTACCAAATGAAGCTCGCCTCCCTGGACAATGGTACCCGCGACGGCAAGTTCGTTCTTGTCTCCAAGGACCTGACCCGCTTTACCGATGCCTCGTTCTTGGCGCCAACCCTGCAGTCGGCGCTCGACGATTGGGCGCGTATAGCACCGCATCTGGAAGCGCTTGGCAAAAGTCTTGAGCTTGGCGCGGTCCCGTCCGGACGCTTCCACGAACATGAGGCAATGGCGCCATTGCCACGCGCCTATCAGTGGGCGGATGGTTCGGCCTATCTCAATCACGTCGAACTGGTGCGCAAGGCGCGCGGCGCCGAGATGCCGGAGAGCTTCTGGACAGATCCGCTGATCTACCAGGGCGGTTCCGACAGTTTCCTCGGGCCCCGCGAACCGATCCGCATGGCAGACGAAGCTTATGGCATCGACATGGAAGGGGAGGTCGCCGTTGTTGTCGATGACGTGCCAATGGGTGCGAGTGTCGACGAGGCACGTGATGCGATCCGTCTTGTCATGCTGGTCAATGATGTCAGCCTGCGCGGGCTCATCCCGGCGGAACTCTCGAAGGGTTTTGGCTTTTTCCAGTCCAAACCATCATCGGCGTTTTCACCCGTTGCCGTGACGCCCGATGAACTGGGCGATGCATGGGACGGCAACAAGGTGCACCTGCCATTGCGTGTCGACCTCAACGGCAGGCCATTCGGCCGCGCCAATGCCGGTATCGACATGACCTTCGATTTCCCCACGCTGATCGCCCATGCCGCCAGGACGCGGCCGCTTGGTGCGGGCACAATCGTCGGCTCCGGCACTGTCTCCAACAAGCTCGACGGCGGACCGGGCCGGCCCGTCGAAGAGGACGGGGCAGGCTATTCCTGCATAGCAGAAATCCGCATGATCGAGACCATCCGGGAAGGCGCTCCGCAGACCCCGTTCCTGCGTTTCGGTGATCTTGTTCGGATCGAGATGAAGGACCCCTATGGTCATTCGATCTTCGGCGCCATCGAGCAGCAAGTAATCAATTACGGACGTGAAGCATGAACGGCATCGTCCTTTACGACTACTGGCGCTCGTCGGCCAGTTATCGTGTGCGTATAGCGCTCAATCGTCTTCGTCTCGAATATGAAACTGTGCCGGTCAATCTCCTCAAGGACGAACACAAGGGTGCCGACAATCTCAGCCGCAACCCGCAAGGTCTCGTTCCAACGCTCGCCATGGACGGGCGGATGATGACCCAGTCATTGGCGATCATCGAATATCTCGATGAGATCTATCTGGACGCAGGCTTCCTGCCGCAGGAACCGGCAGGACGGCAGCGGGTGAGGGCACTTTCATATGCCATAGCCATGGACACACATCCGGTTTGCAACATGGGTGTGATGGCCCACATCTTGTTTTTGACTGAAGGTGGCGACAAGGTCCGCATCGCCTGGATGCGCAAATTCATTGCCGAGGGCCTTTTCGCATTCGAGGCGATGCTAAACCATCCGGATACGGGAAAATTCTGTCACGGCAACGCGCCCGGCATGGCAGATTTCTGTCTCGTTCCTCAAGTTTACAATGCCAAGCGGTGGGGTGTTAAAACGAGCGGCTTCAAACGTATCAGCGCAATCGTCAAACGGTGCAGGGCTATCGACGCCTTCGCAGCGGCCCATCCGGACAAGGTGAAGCGGGAGACGTAGAGCCTTTCAATGGCTGTTGGACGCGGGGCTCAGGCCACCATGACATCATAGCGACGGAATATCTCATCTGATGTCAGGATGGTGAGATTTTCCACCTGCGCCTGAGCAATAAGGAGCCGGTCGAATGGATCCCGATGGTGATCGCCGAGATGCTCCGTGCGCGCGGCATGGTCTTCATTGACCGCGAGAAATGGAATATTACGCGATTTCACAGCATCGACGATATCGCCGTTCAGGAAAAGCTTACCCAACGCTCGCTTGATGGCGATCTCCCATATAGACACAGCGCTCACAATGAGGTCTTCACCTTGATGCAGTATTTCCCTCTGCCGTATGGAAAGTCTGGGATCATCACTGACGGCCCACAGCAATACGTGCGTATCGATAAGATAGAGCGGACGGCTCACTTCACATACTCGTCCCACTCGGGACCAAGTTTATCGAAATCATCGGATATTTCTATTTGCCCCTTCATCGCGCCTATCAAACTACGAGGCTTTTTATGCGGATCAGACAAGGGGGAAATCGTGGCAACAGCTTTGCCATGTCGTGTGAGCACGATCTCCTCGCCCGACTGCGCGCGGGTAATCAGTTCCGAAAATTTCGCTTTGGCTTCAGCGATAGAGATGTTCACAGCAAAACTCCTTATGACCATAATTTAGGTCATAATCGAGCGCAATGCAACTGTTGAACTGGGTCTGTCGCCATGGCGTGAATATCGACGACCTACTCCGCTGCTGCGATTTTTATCACGCCACGGCGAATCTGATCCTCCTCGATCGACTCGAACAAAGCGCGGAAATTGCCTTCGCCAAAGCCTTCGTCCCCCTTGCGCTGGATGAACTCGAAGAAAATCGGTCCGATTACCGCCTTTGAGAAAATCTGCAGCAAGATCTTCGTCATACCGCCATCGACAACGCCTTCTCCGTCGATGAGAATGCCGTGCTTCTTCATCCGCTCGATCGGCTCATCATGGCCGTTTACGCGGTCATGCGATTTCTCATAATAGGTCTCTGGCGGTCCGGGCATGAACTTCAGCCCGTTATCGGCGAGTTTGTCGGTCGCGTCAAAGATCGCCTCCGTCCCGACGGCGATGTGCTGGATGCCTTCGCCCTTATACTTGCGCAAATATTCCTCGATCTGACTTTTGTCGTCGGTCGATTCATTCAGCGGGATGCGGATCTTGCCGCAAGGCGAGGTGATCGCGCGCGAAACCAGACCGGTAAATTTTCCGGCAATGTCAAAGAAATGGATCTGTTTGAAGCCGAAGAGTTCGCGATAGAACGCCCACCATTTGTCCATATTGCCGCGATAGACATTATGGGTGAGGTGATCGAGATAATAGAAACCGACACCTTCCGGCTTCGGGTCACGCTCGCCAAGCCATTCGAACTCCGCATCGTAGACCGAGCCCTTGTCGCCGTAGGTTTCGATGAAATACAGCATCGATCCGCCGATACCGACGATCGCCGGAACATCGAGTGTCTTGTCGTCGCCCTGATAGGGTGTCGCGCCCTTGGCAACCGCATGGTTGTAGGCGTGCTCGGCATCGACTACCCGCCAGGCCATGGAAGGGGCGCACGGGCCATGCTTGTCGACGAACTTCGTCGCATGCGAACCCGGCTCGGCATTGAAAATGTAATTGATGTCGCCCTGGCGCCAGACCGTGATTTTCTTGGTCTTGTGCCGGGCCACCGGTATATAACCCATGCGCGCAAACAGCTCTTCCAGCTGCTCCGGCTCAGGATGAGAGAATTCAACAAATTCGAAACCGTCTGTTCCAGCGGGGTTATCCTTGCTGATCGTGGCTTTCGGTGCGTCGTGCGGAAACGGGCCCATATTATCCTCCATGCGGCAGTCGCCATTATCGCTCAAACCGCCTGCAATGTGCTTGCATTTCCACGCTCCATAAGCGTATATTTCGCATGTTTCGTGCAAAAATATAGTAGAGTATGCATATATGCAGCAACTTGATCCATCTGACCGCAAAATTCTCATCTGCCTGCAGGAAGATGGGCGGCTGACGAACAATGAGCTGTCCGAGCGCATCAACCTCTCGCCATCGCAATGTTCGCGCCGGCGATCGCGGTTGGAAGAAGAAGGATATATTCGCGGCTACCGGGCGGAGATCGACCGGGAAAAGCTTGGCCTCGGTATCGTCAACATCATCTCTGTAACACTGGCGACGCACAACCGGGACAACGCGCAACGCTTTTCAGAACTCATCTCGAAACTGCCTCAGGTCATGGAAGCCCATGCTCTGACTGGCGAGATGGATTATTTCATCAAAGTGGTGACACCCGACCTGCGCGGACTTTCGACATTCGTCAATGAGGTCCTGCTGCCGCATGAATCGGTCCAGCATGTCAAAACCGCCATTGTACTCGATACGCTGAAGGAGGATGGCCGTTTGCCGATTTGAGGCACCTATGCTTTCAGGATCGCTTTAACGCCCCGCATGACTTGTTGCAGGGTAGCTTGCGTCACACTACCAAGTTTGTCGGCATGTGAAATTTCAATCGTTGCGACCTTGGCCGGTCGAACGACCGAAGGTGCGGGCAACCCCGCATCCTGATGGCGCGGAATTGGAACATCACCCACCCAAGGCCTGTTTTCTGCGCTTGTGATCATCAAAACCCAGAGAAGTTCATGATGGTCGCCAATTCCGCCATCGGAAATAACCAAGGCCGGCCGGTGCTGGCGGGTGTTTCGATCCGTGTATGGAAACGGAACACGTACAACGTCGCCAGCCTCAAAGGTTGGCATAGGCTTTTTTGTCCGCTTCGCTGTCCCATTCCGAGAATGTTGCAAACGGGTCATCGCCATGCGCACCCGTTTCTGTGCGCATGAGAATGACGCGGCCATCCTCGATCTGGTAGGCGATTTCGTCACCGGGCCTCAGATTGAGTGCCATGCGTACCGCTTGCGGTATCGTCGTCTGCGCCTTGCTCGTCATTTTGCTGGTAATCATGGACACATCTCCTAATGGAAATGCATGTAAGGAATTTCCTTACAAAATGCAAGGAAGCGTTAGAGATACAGCGCCTTCCTCACCATGGGATAGACCCGGGCATGGCCGAGCATATAGGCGGTAATTGTTTGCGCGTCGAACAATCCATGAAAGGCACGGCCGAGAATGTTCAACCCGCCGGTATAAGCGCCGAAAGCCGGCATGATCATGCGCGAGCGGTCGCTGACGAAGCAGCGTCGCTGCACCGCTTGCCCGCGCCGAACCACCTTGGCGGCCGGGTGCAAATGCCCTGCGATCTCACCCGAGCAAGGGGTTTTCGACGGCTCGTGACGGAAGACCAAATTACCCAGGGCCAGCTCTGTGAATGTCTCGCCCGGCAAGTCCGCCGGATGGTCCGGATCATGATTGCCGGTAATCCATATCCATTCGCGCCCTGCCATCAGCGCCGCAAGTTCCGCCGCGTAGAGTGCGGGCAGACGCGCTGCCGCTTGACCATCGTGAAAACTGTCGCCGAGGCTTATCACGCAGGTTGGGTTGTAGCGCGCGATGATCTTCGCAAGCGCGGCAAGCGTTGTTGCCGTGTCGTATGGAGGCAGCATCATGCCGCGACGGGCAAATGACGAGCCCTTCTCGAAATGCAGGTCGGAGACAATGAGGATGCGGTCACTTTCGAGATAAAGAGCACCCGACGGATCGCAAACACCGCTGTGCCCGGCAAGGGTCACTTCGGCTGCGCCATGCAAGGCTGTCTTGATCGTCTGAAACACCGGCGTCATTTATGATCCATCATTTCCCGGGTCAGTTCGTCGGCGATCTCTTCCAGAAGCGTCTCATGCGCTTCACCCGGGACACGTTCCTTGCCTATCTCCATCATCACGGGAACGGCAAAAGGCGAGATCTGGTCGAGGTTCTTGTGAACGATATGACCCTTGATTCGGCTTAGCATATCGCTCAGACGCCGAATGTCGAGAAGACCTGTTGCGGCATCGGCGCGCGTCGCCTGGATCAGGATGTGATCGGGCTCGTGCTCACGCAGCACGTCGTAGATCAGGTCGGTGGAAACGGTCACCTGTCGTCCGGATTTTTCCTGTCCGGGATGACGTTTTTCAACCAAGCCGGAGATAAGCGCGCAATTGCGAAAAGTGCGCTTCAGCATGAAACTCTCCGACAGCCATGCTTCGAGATCGTCCCCCAGCATGTCCTCGTCGAAGAGCTCCGATAGCGGCAGTTCGCCATTTTTGAACATCCGCCCCATGTCGCGCAGACCCCAGATCGAAACCGCATAGTCGGTGGCGATAAAGCCGAGCGGCCGCGCCTTGGCGCGTTCCAGCCGGCGGGTGAGCAGCATGCCGAGCGTCTGATGTGCCAGCCTACCCTCGAACGGATATATCACCATGTAAGACCGCTCGCCACGCGGGAAGGTTTCGACAAGCAGACTGCCCGGCTGGGGCAACACGGATTTTTCCTTCTGGATGCGCAGCCAGTCGCTGACCTGATCTGGCAGGGCGCCCCAGCGTTTGGGGTCTGCTAGTATACCGCGAACCTGATCGGCGAGATAAGTGGTCAGAGGAAACTTGCCGCCGGCATAGGATGGTATTTTGGCATCGAACCCTTCCGCATTGGTGACGATGCATTCATTCTCGCGAATGCCTTCGAAACGTAGTACGCGTCCGGAAAAGAAGAATGTCTCACCCGGGCTCAGTGCTTCGATAAAATGCTCCTCCACCTTGCCGAGCACTGGTCCGCCTCTCACGTTTGCGCCTTTCCCCCGCTGGCGGGTGAGCCGGACGTTGAGGCTTGGCGCCTCGATAATGGTGCCGACATTCAACCTGTACTGCTGGGCAAAGCGCGGGTGGGTCACACGCCACGTGCCATCCGCGGTCTGCTTGATCTTGGCGAAGCGTTCATAGCTTTTCAGCGCATACCCGCCAGTCGCGACGAAATCGACGATGCGATCGAAGGTTTCACGAGGCAGCGCCGCGTAGGGCAGGGCGGTGGTGACTTCAGCGTAGAGATCGTCTGCCCGGAACGGCTCGGCGCAGGCCATGCCGAGCACGTGCTGCGCCAGTACATCGAGCGAACCGTCACCCAGCGGTGGGGTATCCTGCGCACCGATATAATTGGCGTCCAGCGCCGCCTGACATTCCATCACCTCGAAGCGATTGGCCGGAACGAGGATCGCGCGCGAGGGTTCGTCCATGCGATGGTTCGAACGGCCGATGCGCTGCGCGAGGCGGCTTGCGCCCTTGGGTGCCCCGACATGAATGACGAGATCGACATCGCCCCAGTCGATGCCGAGATCGAGCGTCGATGTCGCGACCACCGCCCGCAAGGCATTGGCTGCCATGGCCTGCTCCACCTTGCGCCGCTTGCCAACATCGAGCGAGCCGTGATGCAGCGCAATCGGCATATTGTCGTCGTTCGCCATCCACAGATCATGGAACAAACGCTCTGCCTGGCTGCGGGTGTTGACGAAGATCAGCGTCGTGCCATGCCGCTTGATCGCATCGTAGATGCCCGGCAGCGCATACACCGCCGAATGCCCGGCCCATGGCACATGATCGTCCGATTCGAGAATGGTGATGTGCGGTCTTGCGCCGCCCTCCACGGTGACAAGACTGGCCATTGGTGCACCGCCAGTTTGCGGCAGAAGCCAGCGCCGCAACCCATCCGGGTCGGCGACCGTGGCGGAAAGTCCTATCGTTTGCACGCCGGGTTGCAAGCGCCGCAGCCGCGCCAGCCCGAGCGACAAGAGGTGGCCCCGTTTGGACGTAACGAGGGAATGCAACTCATCGAAGATCACATAGCGCAGATCCTCGAAGAAGCGCCCGGCATCCTTGGCCGCGATCAGAAGTGCCAGCTGCTCGGGCGTCGTCAGCAATATGTCCGGCGGCGCCAGTTTCTGCCGCTGCCGTTTGTGGGCCGGCGTATCGCCGGTGCGCGTCTCGAGCGAGATATCGAGGCCCATCTCCGAGATGGGTTTTTCCAGGTTGCGATGGATATCGACAGCAAGCGCCTTCAGCGGCGAGATATACAGCGTATGGATGCCGCGGCTCGACGCATTGCTCTTGCCGCGCTGCGCCAGGTCGACCAGCGCCGGCAGAAATCCGGCCAGCGTCTTGCCCGCGCCTGTCGGTGCAATCAGGAGCGTCGAATTCCCATCTTGTGATTCCTGCACCAAGGCAAGTTGATGGGCGCGCGGTGACCAGCCCTTCGACTGAAACCAGTTCAAGAAGGACGGTGGCAGAAGAGGGGTGCCGACATCGGCCAGGGGTGATTTGCTGGTGCTCACTGGAGCGAATGTAGTTGTGCGGCCTCAAAGCGCCAAGACATTGTTTGTCAGGATTGCACGGAGCCAAATGCGGCCTATGTTCGTTAGGTGTTAAAACCGAGGAATGTCTTGCTGAAACGCCCCGAAGCTCTGCTGTGTTCGACGCCTGCCGGCCTCTATTCCCCGGCCGGTGATTTCCATATCGATCCGGTTCGTCCCGTCGAGCGGGCATTGATCACCCATGGCCATTCCGATCACGCCCGCTCAGGCCACCACAAGGTGATGGCAACGCAGCAGACGCTCGACATCATGGGCTTGCGCTACGGCGCAAATTTCGCCGGCGAAACACAGGCTGCAGAACTTGGCAAATCCATCGAGGTCAATGGTGTCAGCGTGAGTTTTCACCCGGCCGGCCATGTGCTCGGTTCGGCGCAGATCGCCGTCGAAAAAGATGGCATGCGCATCGTCGCCTCCGGCGATTACAAGCGCCGTGCCGATCCGACCTGCCTCGGTTTCGAGCCCGTCGCCTGCGATGTCTTCATCACAGAGGCGACCTTCGCACTGCCGGTCTTCCGCCATCCCGACAGCCGCGACGAAATCTCCAAGCTGCTCAAATCCGTCGAGCAGTTCCCAGAGCGCTCCCATCTCGTCGGCGCCTATGCGCTTGGCAAGGCGCAGCGGGTCATCCGCATGCTGCGCGATGCAGGTTATGACCGAACGATCTATATCCATGGTGCCCTTGAGAAGCTCTGCGACTACTACCAGTCGCAGGGCATCGATCTTGGACCTTTGGCACCGGCGACCACCGAGAAGGGCAGCGTGCAGGATTTCGCCGGCGCCATTGTCATCGGGCCGCCCTCGGCCTTTCTCGATCGCTGGGCGCGGCGTTTTCCCGATCCGGTCTCGTGCTTTGCCTCGGGCTGGATGCGAATTCGCCAGCGGGCGCGCCAGGGCGGTGTCGAACTGCCGATCATTCTTTCCGACCATTGCGACTGGGACGAGCTGACCGGCACGATCACCGAGCTTGGACCGCGCGAGGTCTGGGTCACCCACGGACGCGAGGAAGCGTTGGTGCGCTGGTGCGAGCTGAACGATTTCGCCGCGCGGCCCTTGCACCTCGTTGGCTACGAAGACGAGGGCGATTGAATGGAGGAATTCGCCCAACTCCTTGATCGGCTGGTCCTCACCCCCGCGCGCAACGGCAAGCTGACGCTGCTTGTCGACTATTTCCGCGATACGCCTGATCCGGATCGTGGCCTCGCGCTTGCCGCCATCACCGGCGATCTCAACATCGCCAATGTCAAGCCTGCGATGATCCGCACCTTGATTGCCGAGCGCATGGACGAGCAGCTTTTTGCCTATTCCTATGACTACGTCGGCGATCTCGCCGAAACCATTTCGCTGGTCTGGTCAACGGACGAACCCGTCCGCGCCAATGCCGTGCCGACGCTCGGCGATGTCGTCACTTCTCTGGAACATGCCTCGCGCAGCGACGCGTTAAGGCTTGTCGAGAAATGGCTGGATCAGCTCGACGCCTCCGCCCGCTATGCGCTGCTGAAGCTTGTCACCGGCGGCATGCGCATCGGGGTTTCGGCTAGGCTTGCCAAGCAGGCGCTGGCGCAATTCGGCGAAGTCGATGTCACGGAGATCGAAGAACTGTGGCATGGGCTGAAGCCGCCCTACCAACCGCTGTTCGCCTGGCTGGAGAAGACTGCCGATAAGCCGGAAAGCCTTGCCGCTGCGCCGTTCCGCCCGGTCATGCTGTCGACGCCCCTCGAAGAGCCGGACTATGCCAGAATCAATGCGGATGATTACGTCGCCGAATGGAAGTGGGACGGCATTCGCGTGCAGTTGACGGCGGAAGGCGGAGCGCGGCGTATCTATTCGCGCACCGGCGACGACATCTCCCATGCCTTTCCCGACATTGCCGATTTCATGAGTTTCGAAGGCACGCTCGACGGTGAATTGCTCGTCGCGCGCAGCGTCGATACCGCTATCGAGATCGGCGCTTTCGGCGACCTCCAGCAGCGTCTTAACCGCAAGATCGTCTCGGCCAAGCAGCTTGAAAGCCATCCAGCCTTTGTCCGGCTCTACGATCTGCTTTTTGACGGCAAGGAGGACATCCGCGCATTTCCATTTGCGGAACGGCGCACCCGCCTCGAAGCCTTCGTCAAACACCTGGAACCAACGCGCTTCGATCTTTCACCACTGGTTCCTTTCGAGAGCTTCGACGACCTCATCGAACTGCGCAAGGAACCACCGCATCCGATCATCGAAGGGCTCATGCTGAAGCAGCGCTCGTCGGCCTATGTGCCGGGCCGGCCAAAAGGGCCGTGGTTCAAATGGAAGCGCGATCCATTCATCATCGATGCCGTGCTGGTTTATGCGCAGCGCGGCCATGGCAAGCGTTCGAGCTATTATTCGGATTATACCTTTGCCGTCTGGACAGGACCGGAAAGCGAGCCGCATCTGGTGCCGGTCGGCAAGGCCTATTTCGGATTTACCGATGAAGAGCTGAAACAGCTCGACGCCTTCGTGCGCAACAACACCACCGAGCGTTTCGGCCCCGTGCGCTCGGTGCGGGCCGAACCCGAACATGGCCTTGTACTTGAGGTGGCATTCGAAGGCCTCAATCGCTCAAAGCGCCACAAATCCGGGGTTGCGATGCGGTTCCCACGCATTTCGCGTCTGCGTTGGGACAAGCCGCCCATCGAAGCCGACCGGCTAGAAACGCTTGAAGCCCTCCTGCGTGATTCTGAAACCATGGGTTGAAATCCGCATGTGGAACATGTCGCCGTGCCCGCGCGTTGCCGATGGTCAACATGCCGAGAACGCGATAAGGGTTGAGGTGTGATGGTCATTCTGCAGGGGTATGCAGCTGTCAGATGAGCGGTTCCGACGTCGAGAAGCCCGTCATTGTCCTGTTCCGTCACGATATGCGGCTCGGTGACAATCGTGCGCTTTCTGCTGCGTCCCAGAGCGGAAAACCGGTCATTCCGGTGTTTTTGCTTGACGAGAGGGTTAGCGGCGACAGCCGTCCCAACGGCGGTGCCCGCCGCTGGTGGCTGCACCATTCGCTGACCGCGCTGGACTTTTCACTGCAGGCGCTCGGTGCTCCGCTCGTGCTCAAACGCGGCCGGACCGAGGAGGTCATCGGCACGCTGATCAAGGAGACGGGCGCGGATATGGTTGTATGGAACCGCCGCTACGACCCGCCCGGCGCCAAAATTGATGAGGCGCTGCAGGCGCAACTCTCACACCAAGCCATCGCAACCAAGAGCTTCGAGGGCCACATCCTGCACGAACCGTTTGCATTCAAGACAAAATCCGACGGGCCGTATCGTGTCTACACCCCCTTCTGGCGCGCGCTGAATTCCATGCCCGATCCGCGAGACCCGTTGCCGCCGCCGCGCGCGCTGAAGCGTTGGCCCTACGGGCCGCCTTCCGACAAGCTGGACGATTGGGTCCTGCTGCCAAAGCACCCGGACTGGAGCAAGGGATTTGCCGAGGTTTGGACCCCTGGCGAGCACGGCGCCCTCGATCGGCTTCACACTTTCCTCGATGACAAGATCGGGGACTATCCTGAGGATCGCGACAGGCCGGATATAGAAGCGACGTCACGCTTGTCGCCGCACCTTGCCCATGGTGAAATTACGCCGTTCCAGATCTGGCATGCGACGAAAATCCCGATGCACGATGGAGCGCGCGCGGGTGCCGAGAAGTTCCGTCAGGAAATTGGCTGGCGCGAGTTTTCTTATCATCTCCTGTGTAACAAACCGAAACTGGGCTCGGAAAACTATAACACCGCTTTTGATGCTTTTCCCTGGGAAAACAGGCCGGACCATCTCAGTGACTGGAAACGCGGCATGACCGGTTATCCGATTGTCGACGCCGGCATGCGGCAGCTGTGGCAGACCGGCTGGATGCATAACCGCGTGCGCATGATCGTTGCCTCGTTCCTGATCAAGCATCTGCTCATCGATTGGCGGAGCGGGGAAGGGTGGTTTTGGGATACGCTCGTCGATGCGGACGCGGCGAACAACGCTGCGGGCTGGCAATGGGTAGCTGGTTCCGGCGCGGACGCGGCACCTTATTTCCGCATTTTCAATCCTGTTGTGCAGGGCGAAAAATTCGACCCGAAGGGCGACTACGTGCGCGAATTCGTGCCGGAGCTCGCCGCACTGCCGGACAAGTACCTTCACCAGCCTTGGACTGCGCCCGAAGACACCCTTAAAAAGGCAAAGGTCGACCTCGGCAAAACCTATCCAGAGCCCATTGTCGACCATCAGCGCGCCCGAAAGCAGGCCCTGGCGGCGTTCGAAAAGACCCGGTAGCCCGGTTTTCCACATAATCCGGAGAATTTGCCGTCCACACCACGCTATGCCGCATTTCCTCGAAAAACGCCGGAAAAAGGCGCCTTGGTCCATATGGTGCAACAATTCGTTGACGTTCCCGTAACCCCCTCCTTGAAAAAATATTACTACGAAAGCATTAGCCCCTGCTTGCGTTTGGCCATTTTTTGGCCTTTGTTCATGCCTTCGCAATTCTCTTAGAGGGGAAGGAACAGAAAAATGACCTTAATGAAACTGAATCTCCGTGCGGCATTGCTGCTCGGATCGCTGATGCTGGGCGCAAGCCCCGCCTTGGCCGAAATGGTGCTCCATCGTGGCAATAGCGGCGAGCCGCAGACCCTCGACCAGTCGCAGACTTCCATCGATATCGAAGCTTTCATCGTCAAGGACCTTTATGAGGGCCTGACCGTCTATGATGCGAACGGCAAGATAGTGCCGGGCGCGGCCGAGAGCTGGACCGTTTCGGATGATGGCACGGTCTACACGTTCAAGATCCGCGACAATGCCAAATGGTCCGATGGATCGCCAGTGGTTGCCGAAGACTTCATCTTCTCGATGCGTCGCGTCGAAGATCCGAAGACCGCAGCTGGCTATGCGAACATTCTCTATCCCATCAAAAATGCCGAACCGATCAACAAGGGGACCGTTCCCGTCGATCAGCTTGGCATGAAGGCAATCAACGACAAGACGCTCGAAATCACCCTGGAGCGCCCGACCCCCTTCTTCATCGAACTCCTGTCGCACCAGACAGCGCTCCCGATCAACAAGGCAAGCTTCGAAAAGAACGGCGCTGACTTCGTCAAGCCAGGCAAGCTTGTCGGCAATGGTGCATTCAAGCTCACCGAACATGTGCCGAACGATCACCTGACCGTGGTCAAGAACGAAAACTACTGGGATGCCGCCAACGTCAAGCTCGACAAGGTCATCTTCTATCCGCAGGAAGATCAGGCCGCCGCCGTCCGCCGCTATGAAGCCGGCGAACTCGATCTCGTCTATAACTTCTCCACCGATCAGATCGATCGCTTACGCAAGGCAAATGCAAAGCAGGTTCACGTGACGCCTGCCTTCGCCACATACTACTACCCCTTCGACACACGCACCGAGCCGTTCAACGATGTGCGGGTTCGTCAGGCACTTTCCATGTCGGTCGATCGTGATTTCCTCTCGCATGATATTTTCAACGACTCGAAAATGCCGATTTATTCGCTCGTTCCTCCGGGTCTCGAAAACTATGGCGAACCCTCGAAGGCCGATTTTGCCAGCATGTCCCAGCTTGATCGTGAAGACAAAGCCGTGGAGCTGATGAAGGAAGCCGGATATGGCGAAGGCGGCAAGCCTTTGAATATCGAGATCCGCTATAACACCAATCCGAACCACCAGAAGGCAGCGACCGCCGTTGCCGACATGTGGAAGAAGACTTTCGGTGCCAATGTAACGTTGATGAATCTCGATATCAGCGCCCACTATGCCTACCTGCAGGAAGGTGGAAAATTCAATGTCGCGCGTGCCGGCTGGACTGCCGACTATGCCGATGCCGAAAACTTCCTCAACCTCAACGTCAGTAGCAACAAGACCTTCAATTACGGACATTATGAAAATCCGGAATTCGATGCGCTGATGAAGAAGTCTTATGAGGAACGCGATCCGGCGGCCCGCTCGAAGATCCTGCATGAAGCTGAAGCTTTGATCATGCGCGACCAGCCGATTGCTCCGCTGGTCAACGACGCCAATTTCTGGCTCGTTGCTGACAAAGTTCAGGGCTGGGGCGACAACGGCAACAATGAACATCTGAGCAAGTACCTGAGCATCAAGGAATAAGACTGAATATGCGCAATCCGGATTATCCGGGTTGCGCATTTCGCATGCTCAGGCCCCATGTTTTCGCGTTCCGCCAGACAAATCAGATCAGGAATTTGCTCCCGCCGCCTCTCGTGATGAGACGGGCGAATGGAAGTTCTTGAACTTTGCAACGGAACGCAGTTCTCTGGGGATTATCGTGTGAGCGTGCCTGACGGGCACGTCAACAGGAAGAGTTAAACTCGATGTTCCATTTTGTCCTCCGCCGTTTGGCGAGTGCAGTGCCGACACTGTTCATTGTCGTCACACTATCCTTCTTCCTCATGCGTTTTGCGCCAGGAGGACCCTTCAATCTGGAACGACCGCTGCCGCCGGCGACGATGGAAAACCTGATGAAGGCCTACCATCTCGATCAGCCGCTGTGGAACCAGTATTTGCAATATCTGAAGAATGCGGTCACCGGCGATTTCGGTCCAAGCTACATCTACAAGGACAACACGATCGCTGAACTGATCGGCAAGGGTTTGCCCTACTCGATCACGCTCGGCTCCTATGCGTTGTTGCTGGCGCTTTTTGGTGGCGTGATTATCGGCACGATTGCCGCCCTCCGGCAAAACAGCTTTCTCGATTTCCTCATCATGTCCATTGCAACGGTCGGCGTTACGGTGCCGAACTTCGTTGTCGGTCCGGTACTGACATTGGTTTTCGCTGTGCTGCTGTCGCTGCTGCCCGCAGGCGGCTGGGGCGACGGCTCCTGGCGCTTCCTCATCCTGCCGATGATTGCACTGGCCCTGCCGCAGCTCGCCGTCTTTGCACGGCTGACGCGTGGCTCGATGATCGAGGGGCTGCACACGGATCACATCCGCACCGCACGCGCCTATGGACTACCACCACGCGTGGTCGTCATCACCCACGCCATGCGGGGTGCGCTGCTTCCGGTGGTATCGTATCTTGCCCCATGCGCAGCGGCGCTGTTGACGGGTTCTGCCGTCGTTGAATCGATTTTCACCATTCCCGGCGTCGGTCGATATTTCGTCCTCGGCGCCATCAATCGCGATTACACGCTTGTCATGGGAACTGTCGTTCTCGTCGCGATCTTCGTCATCGTCTTCAATCTTCTGGTCGATATTCTCTACGGCCTTCTTGACCCGAGGGTTCGCCATGACTGATCTGAGCGGTATCCCCACCACCATCATCCCGCCCGAAGAGTCCAAAGGGCGAAGTCTGTTTCAGCTCGCGGTTATCCGCTTCCGCCGCAATTATGCAGCGATGGCCGGCTGCGTGGTGCTGTTGCTGATTACCCTGTTCTCGTTCTTCGGACCCTACGTCATCAGTCATAAATATGACGAGGTTTTCCCTTCCTACGTCAACGTCCCGCCAAGCCTGGAACCCTTGCCCAAGGCCGATACTCTCGGCGACGTCATGAAGGGCGTGGCGGATAGAGCCCGCGTCGAGCTGCGTGAGTTTGCCGTGGACGGCAATACGTTTACCGCGACGATCCACGCGGACAAGGCCATCGATCCGCGCTCGACGCGCTATTTCGACCGCGCCAACGAATTCGACAATACACAGGTCACCGCCACCGAAGAGGACGGCAAGACCCTTAAGCTGACTGGTGACGTCAAGCGCGAATATTTCCTTTTTGGTACCGATCAAAATGGCCGTGACCTGATGGCCCGTGTCATGCTCGGTGGACAAATCTCGCTAACGATCGGCTGTCTCGCCAGTCTTGTATCGCTGTTCATTGGCGTCATCTATGGTGCCATATCCGGCTATCTGGGCGGCCGGGTAGATAACGTTATGATGCGCCTCATAGAAATCCTCTATTCGCTGCCATTCGTTTTCCTCGTTGTCGTTCTGGTGGTGTTTTTCGGCCGGAGTTTCATCCTGATCTTTCTGGTGATCGGCGCCGTCGAATGGCTGGACATGGCCCGCATCGTCCGGGGCCAGACACTTGCCTTGAAGCGACGTGAATTTATCGGCGCGGCGCAGGCCCTCGGCTTGACGGACTGGCAGATCATCCGCCGCCACATAATCCCGAATACGATTGGACCGGTCGTTATCTTCGTCACGGTAGTGGTACCGAAAGTGATCCTGCTCGAAAGCTTCCTCTCCTTCCTCGGGCTCGGCGTCCAGGAGCCGCTTACCAGTTGGGGTGCGCTGATCTCGGCGGGTGCCGACAAGATGCAGTCTTCGCCGTGGTATCTGATTTTCCCCGCCATCTTCTTCGTCGTCACGCTGTTCTCGCTGAACTTCATCGGCGACGGCTTGCGCGATGCACTCGACCCGAAGGACCGCTGAGATGGATATGCAAGCCAATGTATTGTCCGTGCGCGGCCTCAAGGTCGACTTCACCACGCCGGACGGCGACGTCAAGGCCGTCAAAGGTATCGATCTCGATGTAAAGCCGGGTGAGACGCTCGCTGTTGTGGGCGAATCCGGTTCCGGCAAGAGCCAGACCATGATGGGTATCATGGGCCTCTTGGCCAACAATGGCCGCGTTACCGGCTCGGCCAAATATCGCGGCCAGGAGCTGATCGGTCTGCCGCTCAAGAGCCTCAATGAGGTGCGCGGCGCCAAGATCACGATGATCTTTCAGGAGCCGATGACCTCGCTCGATCCGCTCTATACGATCGGGCGGCAGATCGCCGAGCCCATCGTCCATCACAGGGGGGTGAGCTTCAAACAGGCGAAGGTGCGTGTGCTTGAATTGCTCAAGCTTGTCGGCATTCCCGATCCCGAGCGGCGTATCAATTCCTATCCGCATGAAATGTCCGGCGGCCAGCGCCAGCGCGTCATGATCGCCATGGCGCTCGCCAACGAGCCGGATCTCCTCATCGCCGATGAGCCCACCACGGCTCTCGATGTGACCATCCAGGCGCAGATCCTCGATCTGCTGCGCGAACTGCAGAAGCGTTTTGGCATGGCGATCGTGCTCATCACCCATGACCTCGGCATTGTGAAACATTTCGCCGATCGCGTCGTCGTCATGCGGCGCGGCGAAGTCGTGGAGCGCGGCGATATCGAGCAAATATTCGAGCATCCAAAGGAGGACTATACCAGGATGCTGATCGATGCCGTGCCGAGCGGTGCCAAAGAGCCGCCGGAGGACAGCGCACCGATCATCCTCGAGGGCCGCAATGTGGCGGTGGATTTCGCCATCGGAGGCGGGTTCTTCACCAGGGCGACCAAGCTTTTCCGGGCCGTCGATGGCGTTACAGTCCGGCTGAAACGCGGACAGACCATCGGCATCGTCGGCGAATCCGGTTCCGGAAAGTCGACACTCGGGCGGGCACTTCTCAGACTTCTGCCGAGCAGCGGCCACTATCATTTCGGCGACAAGAACATCTCGAATTTCGACCGCTCGGCCATGCGGCCGCTGCGCAAGGAATTGCAACTGGTGTTCCAGGACCCCTATGGATCCTTGTCGCCGCGACAGACTGTCGGCGAGATCATCACCGAAGGCCTGCTTATCCACGAGTCTCAACTGTCACGAGCCGAGCGGGACAAGCGCGCCATCGCGGCGCTGAAGGAGGTCGGGCTCGATCCGGCAGCGCGCAACCGCTATCCGCATGAGTTTTCCGGTGGCCAGCGCCAGCGCATCGCCATCGCCCGCGCCATGATTTTGAAGCCAAAGGTGGTCATTCTCGACGAGCCAACTTCAGCATTGGACAGATCGGTGCAAGGGCAGGTGATCGAGCTCTTGCGCGACCTGCAGGAGAAGCATGGCCTTTCCTACATCTTCATCAGCCACGATCTGGCTGTGATCAAGGCGATGTCGGATTATGTGATCGTGATGAAGAACGGCAAGATCGTCGAGGAAGGCGAAACGGAGGATATCTTCGATACGCCGCATCACACCTACACCAAAACCCTTTTGGCGGCAGCATTCGATCTCGAGTGATGGGGTCTTGCATTTGACAGGGGAAACGCCCATTTTATAGACAGTTTCGTCTATACGTATAGACGCGGAGATATAGAATGGCGTTTTCCATAAAAGACAAGGCGACGGACGAAGCCGTCAGGCGCTTGGCAAAACTGAAGAATACCAGCCTGACGGAGGCCATCCGCGAAGCCGTCGTGCACGAGTATGATCGTGCCAAGAAAGAAACTCCGCTGCAAGAAAAGCTGTCGAAGATTTTTGAAGAGTATCGGAAGTACCCAAAGACCGGCCTCGAAGCGGATAAGGCTTTCTTTGACGACCTTTCGGGTAATGAATGATCTTTGTTGATGCATCGGCCCTGATCGCCATCGTCGATGGCGAAGACGACGCGGTTTCGCTTGCTGCCCGCCTGGCGGACGATTCGTCTGTCTATATCTCACCCATGGTCGTTTACGAATCCATAACCGGTCTTGCGCGCAAAAGGGCTTGTACGATCGAGGTCGCTGAACGAGCAATCGATATCTTCATCGATCAGACCGACGCTCAAACCCTCGATATCACCGCCGAGATCGGCGGGAATGCTGTCCAGGCGTTCAACACCTTTGGACGCGGGCGGCACAAGGCCGCTCTCAACATGGGCGATTGCTTCGCCTATGCCTGTGCCAAGGCGCATGACCTGCGGCTATTGTGCAAAGGCAACGATTTTCCCTACACCGACATAGAGATCGCCTGATCTATCCGAGCTCGTTGCGCCATGGTGGATTGGCACCGGCGCGCGAAACCGTCACTGCCGCCGCCTTGACACCCAAGGTCAATGCATCGCGGATCTGGGCTTCGGTCAGGGTAGTCAGGGCGGATTTCACCAGCACTCCGGCCTCTTGCAGCGAGGTCAAAACGCCCGCGGTAAATGTATCCCCGGCGCCAACCGTATCGACGACCGGTACGCGCTGCGCCGCGACGTGCACCGTGAGATCGGCGGTATAGCCGGTCACGCCGTCCGCCCCATGGGTGACGAGGATGAGTTTCGGTCCCTGCTGATCTGCCGGGACGATCCAGCGCCGGGCAATCTCGTCCATCGTACCGCTCTCGCCGAACCAGCGCATGTCTTCATCTGAAATCTTGACGATGTCGGTCATGGCAATCATGCGGCGCATGCGGGCGAGGTGCTTCTCCTTGTCGGGAATGAACCCCGGACGAATGTTCGGATCGAGAATGATCACGCGCTTTTCATGCTCGCGCGCCATCAGCGCCTCATAGGTCGAGCCGCTCGGCTCCGGGATCAGGCTGATTGCGCCGAACTGCAGGGCAGTCACATTGTCGTCGAGCGCTGGCAGATGTTCGATCGCGAGCGAGCGCCCCGCACTGTTCTCGTCATAGAACATATAGCTCGCCTGGCCATCGGTCAGGCGCACGAAGGCAAGCGTGGTGGGCTGCTGCGAGATATGCGCATAATGTGTACCGACATGATTGGCGGTCAGGCTGTCCAGCAGCATCTGGCCAAAGAAGTCCGAGGAAATTCCCGAGAAGAATTCGGTCGGCACCCCAAGCCGCCCCAGCGCGATTGCCGTATTGAACACGGCGCCGCCGACATAGGGTGCAAAGGCGGGTTCTCCGGCATCGCTCTTCCGCTGCAGCATGTCGATCAGCGCTTCTCCGCAACACAAAATCATGTCTAAATCTCTTTTCCTGGATAAATGACACCCTTGCGGATGATGATATTGGCATAAAGCCGAGGCTCGCCCGTCGCAATGATGGTGTGGGCGTTTTTCACACGCGCATAAAACGTATCACCATCGAGCGCAACCAGCGCAAAGCCCGGTACACGCCGGGCGCACACCGCTTCCATTTCATCGTGGACTGGATCGGCCAGCGGAGCAGTGCCCTTCACCGAGGCACGAAACAGCGCTTGCGGCACGAAGTCGTCAACCGGCAGCACCTGCAATATGGCATCGAGCAACGGGATCAGCGGCAGGCCATCGGCGCGGATCAGCCGCCGCGCATGCTCAAGTGCCGGATAATTGCCGTCGACAAGCGCGACCTCGTCGCCGTGACCCATGGCCCGCAGTGTCGCCAGAAGCTCAGGGCCTAGCATGGGCGGAATGCCGATCAGCACTTAACTACCCTTCCTGAAAAGCTTCTGTCCCAGAAGATACCGATCCGACAGCGGCAGGCTGGCGGCGCCAAGTGCTCTCGCGTGAATGCCGACCGTTCCCTCGAAGATCGCCGGCAATTGAATGCCTTCCAGATCGAATGTCTCAACATGTCTGCGCACCGCGTCGACAATCCGCGCCCGTACGCTTGACGGCATCCAGCCATCGATGATGGCCGCCTCGAAGTCCACCACCGAGGACGACGCGATAACCGCCTGCGCGATCGCTTTGCCGGCGCGCTCGATCCATGCGTCAAGCTCTACGCCCATCTCGCCCCAGTCTTCAGGAGAAGCCCAGAGCGGCGAGGGATCCCGGCCAAGCTCGGTAACATCGCGTTCCAGCGCAGTGATCGACGCGATGTCGATCAGCTGCCGCGCAGTACCGTCCGGTCCCGGCACCGGCATCGAGCCCAGCGCACCGGCATTGCCACTGCGGCCCGCATAAAGGCCGCCGTTGATAACGATGCCGCCACCGATAAAGGAGCCGATGTAGAAATAGACGAAATCATTGATGTCCTTGGTCTGACCGAACACAAGTTCAGCCCCGCAGGCAGCGGTCATGTCGTTCTGCAGATAAACGGGGAAGGAACAAAGCGCCGCAACCTTTGCGCGAATATCGCAGTCACGCCATTCGTCCATGACCGCCTGCGGTGCGCCCACCGTATCGGCCCATTTCCACAGTTCGAATGGCGCGGCGATGCCAATTCCCGCGACCCGTTCGCGCTGCTTTGGCGTCAGCGCCTCCATCATCTGCGTCATGCCCGTGGCCGCGAAGCTGAAGATCGGTTCCGGCGTTGGATAATCGTAAGGCATATGCAGCATGGAACGAATGCGGCCGATAAAATCGATCAGCACCAGGTCGGCACTGCGGCGTCCGATCTTCAGTCCGAAGAAAAATGCGCCTTCCGGGTTGAGCGACATCGGGATCAATGGTTGGCCGATGCGTCCGCGCAGGGGCTCCTCTCGCGACAGGAGCTCGTCGGCTTCAAGCATGCGCATGATGATCGAGCTCGTCTGCGCCGAAAGTCCGGTCATCCGGGCGATAGCCGTCTTTGCCAGGCTGCCATGCTGGCGCAGAAGCGAAAGCACCACACGCTCATTGTGATCGCGCATGCCGCTTTGATTGGTACCGTGATGAAGCGTCAGCCTGGATCCTCCCGTGCCGGAACGCTCCGATACTCGAATACTCAAGGACCTGATCCTCCCATGAATATGGCGGACAATGGAGATATTGGGCAATGCTGTCAATATTAAATCAGAGTGATTTATTAATGTTGACACGTCGCGATGAGTGGTATTTGCTACGCGTCAACACTTGGCCGGAGGACTGTCTGAAGTGTTTTCGAGGAACAGGGCGCGACTAGTGTCGGCCCGTCGCGCTGCCGCGCGATTTTTGGGAGGAAGTGACATGCGTAGAAGCATTTATCTGAAATCGACAATCTTTAGCGCCGCCGCTGTGGCCATTGCTGCCTTTGCCGCTCCGGCCCAAGCCGCCGGTGTGGGCGCATGCCTCATCACCAAGACCGATACCAACCCGTTCTTCGTCAAGATGAAAGAGGGCGCGCTCGCCAAGTCGAAGGAACTCGGTGTTGATCTGAAGACCTATGCCGGCAAGATCGACGGCGACAGCGAAAGCCAGGTAGCCGCCATCGAAACCTGCATCGCCGATGGCGCCAAGGGTATCCTGATCACAGCATCCGATACGGCCGGTATCGTTTCCTCGGTCAAGCAGGCACGCGATGCGGGCCTCCTCGTCATCGCCCTCGATACGCCGCTTGATCCGGCCGATGCAGCCGATGCCACCTTCGCCACAGACAATCTCCTCGCCGGCGAGCTGATCGGCAAATGGGCTGCTGGAACCCTCGGCGACAAGGCCAAGGACGCCAAGATCGCCTTTCTTGACCTGACCCCGTCGCAGCCGACCGTCGACGTTCTGCGTGACCAGGGCTTCATGAAGGGCTTCGGCATCGATGTCGTCGATATCAACAAGATCGGTGATGAAAAAGATCCGCGCATCGTCGGCCATGACGTGACCAACGGCAATGAGGAAGGTGGCCGCAAGGCCATGGAAAACCTTCTGCAGAAGGATCCGGGCATCAATGTCGTCCATACGATCAACGAGCCTGCAGCCGCCGGCGCCTACGAAGCGCTGAAGGCCTTCGGCAAGGAAAAAGACGTCCTCATCGTTTCCGTCGATGGCGGCTGCCCAGGCGTGAAGAACGTCGAGGCCGGTGTGATCGGCGCAACATCGCAGCAGTATCCGCTGCTGATGGCATCGCTCGGCATTGAAGCGATCAAGAAGTTTGCCGACAGCGGCGAAAAGCCGAAGCCGACCGAAGGCAAGAACTTCTTCGACACAGGCGTTTCCCTTGTCACCGACAAGCCTGTTCAGGGTCTCGAATCCATCGACGTCAAGACTGGCACCAGCAAGTGCTGGGGCTGATTTAGCGCCTTGTTTCTCCCCTTGTGGGAGAGAAGGGATTTTCTTGAATTTAGCCTCTTTGCCAAATTCCAAGAAAATCCAGGCGAGGGAATTTGCAGTACACCAGCACTATCCCCTCGCTTGCGATTTCCGGCACTTAGCCAAGGCCAAGATGTTGAAATCGCTTTCTCTCCCGCGAGGGGGGAGATAGTCGGCATCCTCGCGCATAAGAACTCCACCGTATAAATGTCCTTGTCGGACTGCTATGAATATTGACAGGAGGTCACATTATGACAGACACACCGCAAACGCCTCGAACGCCTCAAGAATTCGAAAGCGCGGTGGCACGGGAAACCGCTGTTGCCAGCTTCGACACCCATGAGAAAAGTCTTCTCGAAAGGATCCGGCATTTCCTTCATTCCAGCCCGGCTTCCGTTCCCCTCATCGTTCTGGTGCTGTCGCTGGTGATCTTTGCGGTCATTGTCGGCTCGCGCTTTTTCACCCCCTTTGCGCTGTCGCTTATCCTGCAGCAGGTGGCGATCGTCGGCATTGTCGGCGCTGCGCAAACCCTCGTTGTGCTGACCGCAGGTATCGACCTTTCAGTCGGCGCCATCATGGTGCTGACGTCGGTCATCATGGGCCAGTTCACCTTCCGCTATGGCATGCCGGTCGAGCTGGCCATCCTGTGCGGGATCGCGCTGGGTGCCCTGTGCGGCTTCATCAATGGCGTCCTCATCGCCTACCTCAAGCTGCCACCCTTCATCGTCACGCTCGGTACCTGGCAGATCTACCTGGCCACGACCTACATCTATTCAGCGAACGAGACGATCCGCGCCCAGGATATCGAGGCGAACGCCAAGCTCCTGCAGTTCTTTGGCGAGAAGGTACCCATAGGCGGCGCAACCTTTACCTATGGCGTCTTCATCATGATCCTGCTGATTGCCGTACTCTGGTACGTGCTCAACCACACCGCCTGGGGTCGCCATGTCTATGCCATCGGCGATGATCCCGAGGCGGCAAAGCTCTCCGGCGTCAGCACCAAGCGCGTGCTCATTGCTGTCTACGTGCTCGCCGGTCTCATCTGTGCGCTGGCAGGCTGGGTTTCGATCGGACGCAACGGCTCGGTTTCCCCGCAGATCGGCCAGTTCGCCAATATCGAATCCATCACCGCTGTGGTGATCGGCGGCATGTCGCTCTTCGGCGGCCGCGGCTCCATCATGGGCATGCTCTTCGGCGCGTTGATCGTCGGCGTCTTCTCATTCGGGATGCGCATGTACGGTACCGACGTTCAATGGACGTACCTCATCATCGGTGTATTGATTATCCTGGCTGTGGCTATCGACCAGTGGATCAGAAAGGTAGCAGGCTGATGTCAAGAGAACCCATTCTTACAGCACGCGGACTGGTCAAGCGCTACGGCCGCGTCACAGCACTCGATCACGCGGATTTCGACCTCTACCCGGGCGAAGTGCTGGCCGTGATCGGCGATAACGGCGCCGGAAAATCATCACTGATCAAGGCGATTTCCGGCGCAGTACGTCCGGATGAGGGCGAGATGACGCTGGAAGGCAAGACGATCCATTTTCGCTCGCCCATGGAAGCACGCGATGCCGGGATCGAAACCGTCTATCAGAACCTGGCACTCTCGCCGGCACTGTCGATTGCCGACAACATGTTTCTTGGCCGCGAAATCCGCAAGCCGGGTGTCATGGGCAGCTGGTTCCGCATGCTCGACCGCAAGGCGATGGAAAAGAAGGCGCGGGACAAGCTTACCGAGCTGGGCCTGATGACCATCCAGAACATCAGCCAGGCCGTCGAGACACTCTCCGGCGGTCAGCGGCAGGGTGTGGCAGTGGCGCGCGCCGCCGCCTTCGGCTCCAAGGTCGTCATCATGGACGAGCCGACGGCGGCGCTCGGCGTCAAGGAATCCCGCCGGGTCCTCGAACTCATCCAGGACGTCAAAAAACGCGGATTGCCGATTGTGCTCATCTCGCACAATATGCCACACGTTTTCGAAGTGGCCGACCGCATCCACATCCATCGTCTCGGCAAGCGTCTTACCGTCATCAACCCGACGGATTATACGATGTCGGATGCCGTCGCCTTCATGACGGGCGCCAAGGCACCGCCGCCCAGCTAGAACGAGACGAATTTGGATGGAAACGATGGCGCTGGTTATCTCTCCCTTGTGGGAGAGATAGTCCGGCGCCACTCAAGCGACTACAGTTAAAGGATTTTTTTGAGAAATGAAGCGTTCTGAAGTCAATGAGATCATCCGCGAAAGCGACAAGTTCATCCGTTCGTTCGGCTATGTCATGCCGCCCTTCGCCTATTGGTCGCCGGAAGAGCTGAAGACCCGTACCGCGACCGATTCGAAGGCCATCCTGCAGGCGCGTCTTGGCTGGGATATCACCGATTACGGCCAGGGAAAATTTGATGAGCTTGGGCTCTTCCTCTTCACCACCCGCAATGGCAATCAGGAAGACCTGAAAAAGGGCGGGGGCATGCTCTACGCCGAAAAAATCATGATCAGCCGCGAGAAGCAGCTGTCGCCGATGCACCGCCACATCGTCAAGGCGGAAGACATCATCAACCGCGGCGGCGGCACACTTGTGCTCGAACTCTTCAACTCCGATCCCGACGGCAGCGTCGATGAGAAGGCCGACGTGGAAGTGGCCACCGACGGGCGCATCGTGCGCCAGAAGGCGGGTGGGCTGCTCAAGCTGCAGCCGGGCGAGAGCGTCACGCTTCTGCCGGGCAACTGGCATGCATTCTGGGGCGAGGGTGGCGACGTGCTTATCGGCGAAGTCTCCACCGTCAATGACGATCTCACCGACAATATCTTCCGCGAACCGATCGGCCGTTTTTCCTCTATCGACGAGGATGAGGCACCGCTGCATTTGCTGGTTTCAGACTACGACAAATGGCTGGCGTGAGCCCTGACCTTACTCCCCCTTGTGGGGGAGAATGGGTTTTCCTGGATTTAGCCTCTTCGCTAAATCCTTGGAAAACCCAAGAGGGGGGATTTTGGAACGTACCTTACGAAATCCCCTCTCTTGTGATTTCTGGCACTTAGCTTACGCTAAGATGCTGAAATCACTTTCTCTCCCACAAGGGGAGAGATAACCGGCATACCTTCCAATGAGCACACAACCATGCTGACTACCCTCGAAGATCTGGTTCCGGAGATACTTGCCAAGGCGGCAGGTACTCCTCGCTTGATCGTGGCGATTGCCGGTCCTCCCGGATCCGGCAAATCCACCGCGTCCGCCTCGCTTTGTGCGGCCATCAACCTGCAGGAAGCAGACGCGGCGATTGTCGTGCCGATGGACGGGTTTCATCTCGACAATGCCATTCTCGACGCGTTGGACCTGCGCAAGCGCAAAGGCTCACCGCCGACCTTCGACGTTGCCGGTTTCGAGGAGCTGTTGCGGCGGCTGCGCGAGACACGCGAGGATGTCGTCATACCGCTGTTCGATCGCAAGCTCGATCTGGCGAGGGCAGGGGCCAGCATCGTCAAGGCGGATCAGCGCATCCTTCTTGTCGAAGGCAACTACCTGTTGCTCGATCAGCCGCCATGGAATCGGCTGGCGCCACTCTTCGACGTGACGATCTTCCTCGACGTCGACCGGCTCGAACTCGAAAACCGGCTGGTGCAGCGCTGGCTCTCCCACGGCCATAATGTCGGCTCGGCTCAGGCGCGCGCCCTCTCCAACGATATGCCCAATGCCGAACTGGTGTTGGAGGAGTCGAGAGCGGCGGATTATACCGTCAAAAACTGATTTTTAGGATAGAGCGCGAAAACCAAAACATTTTTGCGCACGAACTTCGACGATTCCTGTACAAGAAGTCCCGAAACTGGTGCAAGAATGTGCGATTCTGGTGCAGAATTTTCAATCAATACGGGAAATTTGGTTGCGCCTGGTGGCATTTTCACTCCCTTGACTTTCACCCTTGCAAGATGACAATCCTGCTCCGCCAATACCGTTCCAATAGTGGAACTTTCCGTGTGAGTTTCCTGCTATGATGCCCTCTGCCATATTTCCGGATCTGAAAGATCGTTCCGTACTCATTACCGGGGGAGGGTCGGGCATCGGTGCCGCGCTCACCGAAGGCTTTGTCGCCCAAGGTTCGCGTGTTGCCTTTATCGACATCGCCGAGGCGGCCTCACAGGCCCTCGTAGACTCCCTGGACGAGCAGTACGGCAACCGGCCCCTTTACCTCAAAGCGGACCTTTCCAACATCGAAGCCCTGCGGAACGCGATTGCGCAAGCCATTGATAACAATGGACCAATTACAGTTCTCGTCAATAACGCGGCTTGGGATGACCGGCACGATATCGACGATGTGACCGTCGAATATTGGGACAAGAACCAGTCGATTAATCTGCGTCCGCAGTTTTTTGCGGCGCAGGCTGTCGTGCCCGGCATGCGTCAATCGGGTGGCGGTTCGATCATCAATTTTACCTCGACCTCCTTCATGATCAACCAGGGCAATCTGCCCGCCTACACGGCGGCAAAGGCCGGAATCATCGGTCTTACCAAGGGATTGGCGGGGCGGCTTGGACCGGAAAAAATTCGCGTCAATGCCATCGCACCGGGCTGGGTGATGACTGATCGCCAGCGCTCTCACTGGGTCACGGAGGAAGGCCTCCGGGTCCATCTCAACAAGCAGGTTCTGCGCGAGGAAATCCTGCCTGGCGACATGGTTGGACCGTGCCTTTTCCTTGCCTCCGACGCTGCCCGCATGCTCAGCGCCCAGACGTTGATTGTCGACGGCGGTTACCTGTGAGCAACGCGGCCTGTTATGCGCTAAGCGATTGGGGAACAAGCCGTTTTCGCCTTTGGCTTGTCGACGGAAACGGGCATGTTCTAGCTGAGAAACGCTCCGACGACGGCCTCGATACATCCCGTGCTCGTGGTTTTACGGAGACGCTGGAAGGCCATTTGTCAGCGCTTGGTGCGCCAGCCGATCTTCCGGTTATCATCTGCGGAATGGCCGGATCGCGCCAGGGTTGGGTCGAAGCCAATTACGTCCCGGTCCCGGCCGATCTTAAGGCCATCCTTTCCGGTGCAGTGAAGATCGAAGGCATCACTCGCGATGTGCGCATCATTCCCGGACTGTCGCAATCCGGGAGTTCTCCGAATGTCATGCGCGGTGAGGAAACGCAACTGCTCGGCGCGATCCTCGATCGTGATTTATCCAATGGAATCATTGCGATGCCGGGGACGCACTCCAAGTGGGTCGCATTGGAAGAGGGGAAGGCGAGGAGCTTTTCCACCTACCTTACGGGCGAACTTTACGCGCTGCTCGCCTCGCAATCGATCTTGCGCCATTCCATTGGCGATGCCGCGACACACGCTTCGCCGGACCATCCACAATTCAAGGCTGCCGTCGAACTCATGCTGTCCGGGGAGCGTATGCTTGGCGAACTCTTCGGGATTCGCGCCGCCATGCTCCTCGATAATTTATCCCCGGAGGGCGCGGCATCGCGTCTGTCGGGTCTGCTCATCGGCGCGGAAATTGCCGGCGCAAAAGCAAAATCTGAAAGCAGGGTAACACTCGTGGCTTCCGGTGCGATGGCGGCCCTTTACGGCAAGGCACTTCATATCGCCGGTCTCGATTTCGACCTTGTCGACGCCGACGAAGCCGTGCGCAAAGGCCTTTTCGTAGCCGCTTTCAGCATTTGGCCAGCCAAAGGATAGTTTCTATGTCTCAAGTCTCCGCTCCGTGGCCGAAGCTCAAGCGCGATCTCATCGCCATCCTGCGCGGCGTCAAACCGGACGAGGTTCTGGCCATTGGCGAGGAACTGGTCGAAGCCGGCATCGATGTTATCGAAGTACCGCTGAACTCACCGGAGCCGTTTCAATCCATTGAATTGCTTGCGAAAAACATGCCCGCGCATGTGTTGATCGGAGCCGGTACCGTGCTTGATCCTGCCGATATCGCGCGGCTCGATGCGGCTGGCGGGCGGCTGATGATCAGTCCGAATGTCGATGCCGAAGTACTGGCGGCTGCAGCCAAAGCGGGCATGGTGACGATGCCCGGCGTCTTCACGCCAACTGAAGCTTTGGCTGCATTGAAGGCCGGCGCATCCGGTCTCAAGTTCTTCCCTGCGAGCGCACTCGGACCTGACGGGATCAAGGCGATCAGCGCCATTTTGCCGAAGGGGACGGTGATCGGCGCCGTCGGCGGTGTCGATGAGACAACGTTTGCTGCCTATAAAAAGGTCGGTGTTCGCACGTTTGGTTTGGGCTCGAGCCTTTACAAGGTCGGTGCCACTTCGTCGTTCGTCCGAGAACGCGCGAAGGCGACGGTCGAGGCCTATGATCGCCTCTTTGCCGGGTGGTGATTGTGCAGCAACCGAAGATCAGTCTGTTCCACGATGAGCCCGTCCAGCTCGGCGAAGGGCCCGGCTATGATCCGCTGACGAAGACCGCGTGGTGGTTCGATATTGTCACCGGCCGTCTGTTCGAGAAGCCTTTGGCTGGCGGTACGGCCAAAGTTCATGCTCTTGGGCAAATGGCGAGCGCCCTTGCTGTCATCGATGAGAAGCGGCAACTGATTGCTACCGAAACCGGGCTCTTCATCCGCGACCGACAGACCGGGCATACAACGATGCATCAGCCGATCGAGGCTGACAATCCTGCCACCCGGTCCAACGACGCGCGCGTTCATCCCGCTGGAGCGTTTTGGGTCAGCACAATGGGAAAGACACAGAAGGGAGCCGGCTCGATCTATTGGTATCGCCAAGGCAAATTGCGCAAATTATTCAGCGATATATCGATTCCCAACTCGATCTGTTTTTCGCCGGATGGCCGTATTTCCTATTTTGCTGACACCGGCAAGAACATCATTTGGCGCGTCGACACCGATCCGAAGACAGGCCTTCCTATCGGTGAACCCGTGTTGTTCTACCAGCATAAGGAGAAGGGCGGCGTCGATGGGTCCGTGGTCGATGCCGAAGGAAGTTTGTGGAATGCTTGCTGGGGAGGCTCCTGCATTAATGTCTTTTCGCCGGCGGGAAAGCGGCTCCGTTCGATCGAAATACCGGTCTGCCAGCCATCCTGCCCGGCATTTATCAGTGAAGACAGTGCCAACCTCATTGTGACAACGGCTTACCACGAAATGAGTGACGCCATGCACCAGAGCGATCCCGATGCGGGAAAGACGTATCTGGTGGAAGTTGCCGGCAAAGGCCGGTTCGATCCGCCCGTGCGACTGTAGTTTATCGGGCAAGGAACCATTCGTCCGACCCATCGTTACTTCCCTGTAAACCAAGTGAGCGAGCTACTTTTTGCGGAAGCTGCAAAGCTGTCGAAGGGGTAGCTGTGGCCAACCAGGAGGACGACATGGGATTTTTTTCCAAAGATATCAAGACGATGGACGATCTCTTCGTCCATACGCTGCGTGACATCTACTATGCGGAAAACCAGATCGTGAAGGCTCTGCCCGAAATGATCGACAAGGCTTCCGATCAGGAGTTGAAGAACGGTTTCGAGAAACACCTTCAGGAGACCGAGATGCAGATCGATCGTCTGGAACAAGTGTTCAAATTACATGGAGTAGACATTGCTGGCGTCAATTGCCCAGCGATCGATGGCATTCTCGAGGAAGCCGATGATGTCTCGGGCGAGGTCGATGACGATCAGGTTCTGGATGCTGCGCTCATCGCCGCCGGGCAGGCGGTCGAACATTACGAGATCACGCGCTATGGTACCCTTGTCGCTTGGGCAAAACAGCTCGGGCGTAACGACTGTGCGGCGCTGCTCCAGCAGAATCTCCAGGAAGAAATGAATACGGACAAGGCATTGACAGCTATGGCTGAAAGCCGGGTCAACGCCGCAGCGGCCTGATTTAGTGCCATTCTGCAAAAGCCCGCATCAGCCGCTGATGCGGGCTTTCTGTTTTATCGCCCACAGCATGTAAATAAAACAGTCGAGTTCATCATCGTTCAAGGACCCTTGACAAGTCGAAGCCGCTGTCATTCTATTGGCGATCCATTATTAGGTACTATATTCCATAATAATGGATCATAATGAAAACATTCGCTAGACGAATAGGGGAACGAAGATGACCAACCGACTGCGTGTAGCGGCCGCTGTAGCCGCATTCGCGATGCTGCCTTCACTTACGGCGTTCGCACAGGAAACCAAAAGCAAACTGGATGAGGTTCTGGCCCGGGGTCATCTGGTCCTCGGCACCGGCAGCACCAATGCGCCATGGCATTTCAAGAGCGTAGACGACAAGCTTCAGGGTTTTGACGTCGACATGGGTCATATCATCGCCAAAGCTCTGTTTAATGACCCGGAGAAGATCGAATTCGTCAATCAATCTTCCGACGCGCGCATTCCGAATATCACAACGGACAAAGTCGACATCACCTGCCAGTTCATGACGGTGACAGGCGAACGGGCACAGCAGATCGCTTTCACCATTCCTTACTACCGGGAAGGTGTTGGTCTCATGCTCAAGGCCGACAGCAAATATGCCGATTATGCCGCGCTGAAAGCTGCCGGCTCGGCGGTCACGATCTCCGTTCTACAGAATGTCTATGCTGAAAGCATGGTTCATGCAGCTCTGCCGGAAGCCAAGGTCGACCAATACGAATCCGTCGACCTTATCTATCAGGCTCTTGAGTCCGGTCGGGCAGACGCGGCGGCGACAGATCAGTCGTCGCTTGCGTGGTACATGACCCAGAACCAGGGCCGCTACAAGGATGCCGGCTATGGCTGGAATCCGCAGACCTATGCCTGCGGCGTCAAGCGTGGCGATCAGGATTGGCTGAACTTCGTCAACACTGCGCTACACGAAGCAATGACCGGTGTTGAGTTCGACTTCTATGCGAAATCGTTCAAAACCTGGTTCGGCAAGGATCTGACGCCCCCGCAAATCGGCTTCCCGGTCGAATACAAGTAACGCGATCACGCTGCGGCTTCGGAAATTTCCGGAGCCGTTTCCTTCTCGTTCCGGATAACAGGAACATCATGGGTTATACGCTGAATTTTGCTGCAGTGTGGCGAAGCTTCGATCTTCTGCTCGAAGGGCTGGCGCTCAGCCTCGCCCTGGCCTTTGGTGCAATCCTGATTGGTGCAGCGATTGGCCTGTTCACGGCATTCTGTCTGATATCGAAGAACGGCTTTGCGCGGCGTCCAGCCGGAATTTACGTGACGATCATCCGCAACACGCCGATCCTCGTGCTTGTTCTCTTCACCTATTTCGCGCTGCCACAGCTGGGCTTCCGGCTAGGCAAGATCGAGAGTTTCGTTTTCACGCTCGCACTTTATTCCGGCGCGTATCTTGCAGAGGTTTTCCGCGCAGGTCTGTTGTCAATTCCTGTTGGGCTGCGAGAAGCGGGGCTCGCCATCGGCCTTACGGAAATCCAGATTCAGACCTCGATCATCGCGCCGCTGATGTTCCGCAATGTCTTGCCGTCGCTGAGCAGTACAATCATCTCGCTGTTCAAGGATACGTCACTCGCGGCGGCGATCGCCGTTCCGGAGCTGACTTTCGAGGCACGCAAGATCAATGTCGAGACCTTCCGTGTCATTGAGACCTGGATCGTCGCCAGCTGCCTGTACGTTATAACCTGTTCGATCCTCGCCGCGTTGATGCGTGCTCTCGAGCGTCGCCTGTCAGTGCCGAGGTGAGATGATGGACATTGCTCATTTCCTCGATATTCTCTGGCTGGCCCGCATACCGATCCTCAAGGGTCTCGGTTTCACCATTTCGATTTCCCTGTTGGCAATTTGCTTCGGCACGTTGCTTGGAATATTTGTCGGTCTTGCTCTGACCTATGGCGTTCGGCCGCTGCGCTGGATCGTGCGCGGCTATACGGATTTCATTCGCGGTACGCCGGTTCTGGTTCTCGTGCTGGCAAGTTACTATGTGCTCAGTACCATTGGCCTTGATCTCAGCCCGTTTCAGGCCGGCGTATTGGCTCTCGCTGTGTTCTGCAGTTCCCATGTCGGAGAGATAGTCCGAGGAGCGCTGCAAGCCATCCCAAAGGGCCAGACGGAAGCCGCCAAGGCGATCGGCCTGACGTTCCCGCAAACCTTTGCCTATGTGCTCGGGCCGCAAGCGCTGCGCCAGGTTCTGCCTGCCTGGGTGAATACGGCCGCAGAAATGGTCAAGGCATCGACATTGCTCTCCATCATCGGCGTTGCCGAGTTGCTTCTGCGTACGCAAGAAATTATCTCGCGATCGTTTCTCAGCCTCGAGTTCTATTTCTTCGCCGGCTTTCTCTATTTCATCATCAATTATGCCATCGAGCGTTTCGGCCGGTATGTCGAACGCAAGACCGCTATTCCGTCCTGAGGCGATAACGATGCCAAACCATCTTCTGGAAATCCGCGACCTGCACAAAAGCTACGGCGATGTCGAAGTACTAAAAGGCGTTGATTGCACCATGGCGCAAGGCGACGTCATCAGCATCATCGGATCGAGTGGCTCCGGCAAGACGACCATGCTGCGGTGTATCAACATGCTGGAGGAATTCCAGGGCGGCACAATCAGCATCGACGGCGAGGAGATCGGCTATGAGACGCTAGGTGGACAGCGCCGCCGTAAGAAGGAAAAGGAGATCGCGCGCCAGCGGGCATTGACCGGTATGGCCTTTCAGCAATTCAACCTTTTCCCGCATATGAGCGCTGCCCGCAACGTTATGCTCGGGCTGATGAAGGTAAAGAAGTTGAGCAAAGACGAAGCACGATCTATTGCCGAGAAATGGCTCGATCGTGTCGGTCTCCTGGCCCGCGCAGATCATTTCCCCGGCCAGCTTTCTGGCGGCCAGCAGCAGCGCGTGGCGATCGCGCGTGCCATCGCCATGAACCCCAGATTGATGCTCTTCGACGAAGTGACATCAGCGCTCGATCCCGAGCTTGTGAACGAGGTCTTGCAGGTCATCAAGTCGCTGGCTCAGGACGGCATGAGCATGCTGCTCGTCACCCACGAGATGCGGTTTGCTTACGAGGTCTCCAACCGCGTCATCTTCATGAACCAGGGGCGGATCGGTGAAGAGGGGAACCCGCGCGAAATGTTTCACAAGCCGAAGAGCGAACGGCTTTCCGAATTTCTCAAAACATCGAGTTTCGGGGAGCGTTAGCCTCGTTTCCGCCATGCATCGACTGACCACGCACCCGGACCAAAAGCCAACAAAGCTAAAAACCCGCCAGCAATGGCGATGTTCTTGTTAAAATTGATCAATTGTTCGAGATTTCCAAAGTCTGTGTGAAACAAAAGAGCCGTTAACAGACAGAACCCGGCAAGCGCGACAGCAGCATAGCGGGTCATGAAACCGGCAGCGACGAGAACCCCACCACCGAGTTCGGTTAGGATGACGAGCGGCAACAGCTTGGCTGAAACACCGTTGGTCTCCATATACGCGGCAGTACCGGCATAGTCGGCAATCTTGCCCCAGCCTTCCATGACAAAGATATAAGCAAGAAACAGCCTGGCCAGTAGCGCGACGGGGGCCTGAAAACCTTCCATACTATCCTCCGCTAACAACACTTCACGAGGGGTGTGTGCCAATAACACCGAGAGTGACCGTTCTATTCGAAACAAAGAATGAAAACGGGGTCCCGTCCTTGTCCGAAGGCAACTAATGGCCGAAAAAGAACCCTGCAGCATCAAGTATGGCCATCACAACAATCGCTGTGGTCAGGACAATACCGAGGCCCCGCTCAAAATTGCCGAGCCGATTGGAGGTCTGGATCAACTTGCCATCCCAATAGAGATTGCCGGTCTCTTCATTGATGCCGAACAAAGCACTGCCTTTCAGCGATAGTTGCCTTACGTTCCGGGGCCAATGGGATGGCACAGGTTCGCGTGAAAATCGGCCGTTGCGGTGATCGGGAAAGTCAGTCTCTAATCGCATTGAAGGGTCTCCTTAGTGACCGGCAACACAACAGGCAGCTGGTTGCAAATCAAGAGGCGGAACCGCTCAATCGCAAGTGTCGGTTAACGCTCCATCAGCAACCGGAACGTGTCGATGAGGATCGCCAGAAAAACGCCGGCCCCGGTGATGATCACGCCATTCAGAAACAGCCGACTTGCCTTGTCGTAGACGACTTTTTTCAGTGACGACGTTTGCAAAAGTAAAGCGAGGGAACGCAGTTGAAAGACGATACCTATAGCTATGACCACCAGCGTCGGCAGGTCGGTAAGTCTCCACGGTATTGGATTGCTGGCCCACTGCGTAAGAAAGCCCAGGGAAAATGAAAGCACCACACCCACGACGGTAATCGTGCCATTGCGGAAAAGCGTTTCTATCAGGTGTTCGTCGTCATCGTTGGGCTTCATTTTCGGCTCTCCATCCTGGTGACTATCCATCCTTTTGTGTGACAATCAACCATGCTTGGATATCTTATCGATGACTACAGGGCTTCAAATGCCGTCTTCTTTCGGGAGCTCGCTGGGATTGCCGGTCTATGCTTCTAGCGAGAACCGTAGTTCCATAACCATTCTTATGCCTCAGACACATGTAAAAGGGTGGGTTCAAGTTTGATTGCGGCCCTGCCGCAACAGTGTCTCAAGCCGTAGTAAACGACACAGGGGGAAATCCGAGAATGAAAATCTTACACACGATGGCAGTTGCGGTTCTGGTTTCTGGATGTGCAGGTACGACACAGCCCATCGCAATGGCGGGCGATTTTGGCCCCCAGACGCTAACGCTTATCAATTCCTACAGGACGAGCCATGGCCTATCGCCGCTGGCCGCCAATGGCACGCTGAAAGCCCTGGCACGGCAACATAGCCGGGAGCAAGCGGCCCGGGGAACTATCGGCCATGATGGCTTCCGCCAGAGATCAGCCCAAGCAAAAGCAGCCGGACTGAGTGGAGTGTGTACGGAAAACGTCGGTGTTAGATATAGAAGTGCACAGGCTCTTTTTTCTGGATGGAGGAATTCCGCAGGTCACAACACGAACATGCTTCGGCCCAACATGCGATACGCCGGAGTTTCTGTGTACGGAGCTTATTCGACTTTCTTTGCTTGCGGATAACGGCAGAGTGTTGCCGCGAACAGCCAGGACACCCGTTGGCAGACGTCATTCCGCCGCAACGATTTTGCATGCGTCGATAACTCCGCGGATTTCGGCGCGGCAGGAGCCGCAATTGGTTCCGGCCTTCAGGCGTTCGCCGATTGCTTCCACAGTCGTGCAACCCTCATGGGCGGCAGAGGCAATCTCGTTACAGCCGACCGAGAAACAGGCGCAGACAATTGCACCCTTGTCCGGCACATCCTTGCCCGGTCGCCCCGCCAGAAGCTGGAAGCGTTGTCGCGCATCTGTGAATTGCCGTGTCAGTTGTTCGCTGGCCCAGCTGCGCGAAACAGTCACCGGTTCGCGCGCCACGTAAAGTGCGCCGAGCAGCCTCTCATCATCGAATGCCGCGATACGATGCTGATCCTGGTGTGCATCGTGATAGGCAAGCAATTCGATATCCCTCTCTGCCTGAAATAGGTTCCGCGCGAAGGCGCTCCAGTCCCCAGGCACGCTATGACCGGCAAGTTCGAGCCGGTAGCCTCCGTCCGTCCTGGCCAAGGCCCAATATTCCGCATCGGGCAGAGGCTTATGATGCAATACGGCAAAGCCATACCAGCGGGCAGCGAACGGTTTGACCGCGACGCGTGCCATCTTCAAAGCGGGTTGCCCGGAAACCGGATCGACATTGGCGGTAACCAGCCTGTCCACCCGCGCATTGCCGGCAAATTGCCCGTTCCAGTGCATGGGCACGAAGATATTGCCCCTCTCCTGCCGGTCCGTCAGCAATGCCCGGACGACGATCTTACCATGATCGTTACCGAGTTTGACCAGACTGGCGTCGGCAATGCCCTGCTCTGCGGCATCGAGCGGATTGATCTCGGCAAAGGGTTCGGCAAAGTGGGCGGAAAGACGCGCGCTTTTTCCTGTGCGGGTCATGGTATGCCAATGATCGCGGACACGGCCGGTATTCAGCGTGAAGGCGAAGCGCGGATCGATTGCTTCCTCATTCGCCGGTCGCACCGCCACGAAGCGGGCGCGGCGGTCGTCGGTATAGAACTCGCCTTGCCCGAAGAAGCGCTTTTCGGTCGCGGGCTCATCCCTGCCCTGGGGCCATTGAAATGGCGAAAGTGCATCGTAGTCCGTGTCTACTATGGCGGAGTGCGCGCTGATGTCGAAGTCGCGTGTGCCGTGATTTCCGTGGCCCGAAAGCGCCGCATGTTCGGCAAAAATCTGCGCTGCGCTTTCATATGGAAAACCAGGGGCAAATCCCATGCGCCGGGCCACCTGTGTAACAATCCACCAGTCCGGCTTCGCCTCGCCCGGCAGCGGCAGGAACGCACGCTGCCGGCTAATGCACCGCTCGGAGTTTGTGACGGTGCCATCTTTCTCGCCCCAACCGGCCGCCGGCAAAAGCACATCGGCATAGCATGTCGTATCTGTCATCGCATTGATGTCGGAAACAACGACGAAAGGACAGGTTTTCAAGGCTTCGATGACAAGATCCGCCTCCGGCATAGAATCCACCGGATTGGTCGCCATGATCCATAGCGCCTTGATCTTCCCTGCCCGCGCCGCATCAAAAAGATCGACAGCCTTCAGTCCCGGCTTCGACGCAATGGTCGGAGCGTCCCAGAACGCCTGCACGAGCTGGCGGTGCCCGGCATTTTCCAGATGCATATGGCCCGCCAGCATGTTCGCCAATCCGCCAACCTCGCGGCCGCCCATGGCATTGGGCTGACCGGTGATCGAAAACGGCCCCATACCCGGACGACCGATGCGACCCGTTGCCAGATGGCAGTTGATAATGGCATTGACCTTGTTGGTGCCGCTGGCCGATTGGTTCACACCCTGGCTGTAAACCGTCACGCTTCGCTCGGTTCGCGTGAACAGTTCAAAAAACGCACGAAGTTCTTCGGGAGAGATCCCGGTCCGTGCGGCAATGCTGCGCAGATCGTGACTGTTGGCGATAGCCAATGCCGCCTCGAACCCCGACGTGTATCGCTCGACATAATGCCGCTCGACCGCGCCCTGCGCTGCGAGAAACCCGAGCAGACCGACGAACAATGCCGTATCGCCATCCGGTTTTATTTTGAGATGCATGTCGGCAATATCGGCGGTCACGGTGCGGCGCGGATCGATAAGCACGACGCGCATCTCCGGACGCCTGACCTTTGCAGCGGCGATGCGCTGATAGAGCACAGGATGGCACCAGGCAAGATTGGAGCCCGTCAGGACGATGAGATCGGCGAGATCCAGATCCTCATAGGTTCCGGGAACCGTATCCGACCCGAAAGCGCGCCTGTGTCCCGCCACCGAAGACGACATGCACAGCCGCGAATTGGTGTCGATATTGGCCGAACCGATAAAGCCCTTCATCAGCTTGTTGGCGACATAATAATCTTCGGTCAGCAATTGGCCGGAGACATAGAAGGCTACGCTGTCAGGGCCATGTTCGCTTATGGTTTCAGTAAAGCGGCTTGCCACGAGATCGAGCGCTGTATCCCAGCTTGCGGGCTGGCCCCCTATCTGCGGTTCGAGCAGCCGCCCCTCCAGATCGAGCGTCTCGCCAAGAGCGGAGCCTTTCGAGCAAAGACGCCCGAAATTGGCAGGGTGCAGGGGATCACCCTTGATGCGAACCGCTCCGCTCTCCTCCCTTGTGGCGAGAACGCCGCAGCCCACTCCGCAATAAGCGCAGGTGGTGCGAACGGTAGTGGGGAATTCAAGCATTCTATTCCGCCGCCACGGCAGTGCGCTCAAGCAGGGCAAATATCCGCTCGCCATCGCGCTTTATCGCAATGGTTTTGACGCTGCCCTCATCGGCTCCAAGCGCCTTGCCGGTTTCGAACGAAATCACCCAATTGTGCAGCGGGCAAGTCACCGAAGCACCATGGACAATCCCTTGGCTCAACGGCCCGCCTTTGTGCGGACAATGATCGTCAATGGCGAAGACCTGATCCTCCATCGTGCGGAATACGGCGATCTTGCCTTGCGGTGTCATCACACAGCGCGCGCCACGCCGAGGAATATCGTTGAGCGCACCGATTTCAATCCAGTCGTTCATGCCCTCACTCCGCTGCTTGCTGGTAAGCTATGGTCGCCATGGGCTGGAACTCGTGCTTGTCCACGCCGGACACTCGCTCGGACCAGGGATCGACCTGCGCAAATTTCTGGCTGAAGACGAAGCGGTCGAAATACCCCTTGCGCTTATCCGCATCGCCCATGATCTGCCGGCGGATTTCATCGAGGCCGACACGCTTGGCCCATTTATAGATGCGCTCCAGATACCGGCCCTGCTCGCGGTACATCTGAGCCAGTGCCACCACGTGCTCCAGCGCCTCATCCTCAGTATGGACCAGGCCAAGGACTTCCGTTCCTTTGATATCGAGCCCGGCTGCACCGGCAAAATGAATCTCGAAGCCTGAATCGACGCAGATAATTCCGATGTCCTTGCAGGTCGCCTCGGCGCAATTGCGTGGGCAGCCGGATACCGCCATTTTCAGTTTGGCTGGCGTCCACGATCCCCACATGAACTTCTCGATGCGGATGCCCAGTCCAGTGGAATCCTGCGTACCGAACCGGCACCAGTCCGTCCCGACGCAGGTCTTCACGGTGCGCAGACCCTTGGCATAGGCCTGGCCTGAGACGAAGCCAGCCTTGCCAAGATCGGCCCAGACAGCGGGCAAATCTTCTTTCTTGATGCCGAGCATGTCGATGCGCTGACCACCGGTGACCTTCACCGCCGGTATCTCGAACTTATCGACGACATCGGCGATGGCACGCAGTTCCTTCGAGCTGGTCATGCCACCCCACATGCGCGGAACGACCGAATAGGTCCCGTCTTTCTGGATATTGGCGTGGACGCGCTCATTGATGAAACGTGACTGGTAATCGTCGGCATATTCATCCGGCCAATCCGAGACGAGATAATAGTTCAACGCCGGGCGGCATTTGGCGCAGCCGCAGGAGGTCTTCCACTCAAGCTCCTGCATCACAGCAGGAATGGATTTCAGACTCTTTGCCTTGATCAGGCGGCGCACATCGTCATGGCCGAGATCGGTACAGCTGCACATGGGCGTGACTGCGGAAGGGTTATAGCTATCTCCCAATGTCAGCGACAAAAGCTGCTCGACAAGTCCGGTGCAGCTTCCGCAGGAGGCGGAAGCCTTGGTATGTGCACGCACATCGTCAAGCGATGTCAGTCCTTTGCCCGTAATGGCGCCGGTGATCTTTCCCTTACAAATGCCGTTGCAACCGCAGATTTCCGCATCATCTGGCAAGGCTGCAACGGCCGCCATAGGGTCCAGCGGGGACCCTCCCTGATAGGACTGGCCGAAAATCAGGGTCTCGCGCATCTCCGAAATGTCGGTGCGCTTTTTGGTGAGATCGTGGAACCAGGCACCATCGGAGGTTTCGCCATATAGAACGGTCCCGATGATGCGGTCATCCTTGAGAACGAGGCGCTTGTAAACGCCCGCAGAGGCATCGCGCAACACGATTTCCTGCCGGTCGTCCCCCTCTCCCAGATCGCCGACCGAAAACAAGTTAATACCGGTGACCTTCAGCTTGGTCGGCGTTTCGCTATGGACAAAGGCTGCCTCGCTATTGCCTGCAAGCTGGGCCGCAACCACCCGCGCCATCTCGTAGAGCGGTGCGACAAGTCCGTAGCACTGGCCGCCGACTTCCGCGCATTCGCCAATGGCAAAAATGTCCGGATCGGATGTACGCATTCCGGCATCCGTGACAATGCCGCGATTGCATTCAAGCCCCGCCTCCTTGGCGAGCGAACCACTTGGCCGGATGCCCACAGCCATCACCACAAGATCGGCGGGGAGCACCGTCCCGTCGGCAAGCAGGACACCCTCGACTTTCTTTTCCCCGATAATCTCCTTGGTGCTGGCTTTGGTGAGGACCTTGATGCCGCGTGCTTCAACCGCCTTCTCGAGGAGATAGCCCGCTGCAGGATCGAGCTGCCGCTCCATCAATGTCGGCATGACGTGCAGGACGGTCACGTCCATATCGCGGGATTTGAGACCAGCTGCCGCTTCGAGACCCAGCAATCCGCCGCCGATGACAATGGCCTTTGCCCGCGATTGCGCCGCCAGCAGCATTGCCCTGACGTCATCGAGGTCGCGATAGGTCAAAACACCTGGAAGGTTATTGCCAGGCACCGGCAGGATAAAAGGTAAAGACCCGGTGGCGATCAGAAGCTTGTCGTAGGGTTCGGTCGTTCCCGCATCGGATGTAACCGTTTTGGCAACGCGGTCGATATTGACCACCTTGTGGCCCTTATACAGCATGATCCCATGCTTGATGTACCAGCCATCGCCATGGATAATGATTTCCTCGAATTCCTTTTCGCCGGAAAGCACCGGCGACAACATGATCCGATCATAATTGACACGCGGTTCGGCATTGAAAATCGTCACGTCATAAGCGTCTGGCGCCAGTTCGAACAAATGTTCCAGCGCGCGGCCCGGTGCCATGCCGTTGCCAATGATAACCAGCTTCTGCATTTTCTCAGGTGCTTCCATCTCACGCAGCCTCCACAAGCCGATGACGTTCGTAGAGGAACTTCAGCACTGCCGAGCGGCAGCGAATATAGGTAGCATCCGACGCGAGTTCGATGCGGCGGCGCGGACGAACAAGCGGTACGTCCAGGACTTCTCCGATCTTGGCCGATGGTCCGTTTGTCATCATGACAATGCGATCAGAAAGAAGCACCGCTTCATCCACGTCGTGAGTGATCATCAGTACTGTATTGGCAAGTTCGGCATGAATCTGCATCACCTGATCCTGGAGGTGTGCACGCGTCAGTGCGTCAAGAGCCCCAAACGGTTCGTCGAGAAGCAGGACTTTTGGCTCCATCGCCAATGCCCGAGCAATGCCGACACGCTGCTTCATGCCGCCCGATACTTCCGACGGGCGCTTGTCCTTGGCATGAACCATCTGAACCAGTTCGAGGTTGCGCATGGTCCACTCATGCCGCTCGACCCGGCTTTTCGTGCCCGAGAAAACCTTGTCCACGGCCAGTTTGACGTTCTCATAAACTGTCAGCCACGGAAGCAGAGAATGGTTCTGAAACACCACCGCCCGGTCTGGTCCCGGTGCATCGACGACAACGCCCTCAAGAAGCACCACGCCGCGCGTTGCCTCTGTCAGGCCGGCGACAATGTTGAGCAGCGTCGATTTCCCGCAGCCGGAATGGCCGATAATCGATATGAACTCACCTTTGTCGACGTCGAGGGAGACCTGGTTCAAAACTTGTGTGCTCGCGCCACCGCGACTGAACACCATGTCGATCTGTTCGAGCGAGAGATAGGGTTTTGACATGATTATTTCCTTCAGGCGCTGAGCGTGTTGCGGGTGACGACTTTGGCAATGGACGCAATGGCACGATCGAGGAGATAGCCAACCATGCCGACATAGATGAGCGCGAGAATGATGTCGCTCATGCGCGAGGAGTTCCATGCGTCCCAGATGAAAAAGCCTATGCCGACACCACCAATGAGCATTTCAGCAGCAACAATGGCGAGCCAGGACAGACCGATGCCGATGCGCAAACCCGTGAAGATGTACGGTGCGGCGGCCGGGATCATGATCTTGGTGAAATACTCGAACTGATTGAGACGCAGCACCCTTGCAACATTCCGGTAATCCTGCGGAATATTGCGGATACCAACCGCCGTATTGATGATGATCGGCCAGATGGCCGTAATGAAGATCACGAAGATTGCCGAGGGGTTGCCGTCCTTGAAAGCTGCCAATGACAGCGGCAGCCAGGCCAGCGGTGGAACGGTGCGCAAGACCTGAAAGATCGGATCAAGACCGCGCATCGCCCAGTCGCTCTGACCTACCAGCGCACCGAGAGCGATCCCTGCGATTGCTGCAAGGCAATAGCCGAGGGCTACACGCTTGAGACTGGCGAGGATGTGCCAGAACAAACCTTGGTCGACGCCTTGTCCGACATAGAATGGATGGACAATCAATTCCCAGGTTTCGGATACAACGCGTGACGGAGAGGGAACACTCGCCGTTGGCGAGGAGCAAATGACTTCCCAAAGAACCAGCAGAAACGCCAGCGTTACCAGCGGCGGCAGTATATGTCCTGCAAGGGCGGAGAGCCACTGCGGGAAGGGCCGCCGAGCAACAGATGATCTCGGAGTGCTCAAAGTCACGACCTTTGCTTGGGTGTGTGGCTGTTTTTGTGGATTCATCCGTACGGGGCTGGCAATCATACCGGTTCCTTCACGCAAAACGTTTGATGTCGAGGCTGGCGAGATAGGTCTGCGGGTTGTCCGGGTCGAAGACTTTGCCATCGAAAAAGGTCTCGGCACCTCGCGATGTCGAAGCGGGGACATCCGTTGCGGCAACGCCAAGGGCCGATGCCGCCTCGCGCCAGAGATCCTCCCGATTGACCTTGCCAACCAATGCGTTGATGTCCGTATCCGGCGCAAATTTGCCCCATCGGATATTCTCGGTCAGGAACCATTTTTCATGGCTCTGAAACGGATAAGATGCGTGATCGCGCCAGAATTTCATCAAATGCGGACTGGCCGGCTCGATACGCCCGGAGCCATAGTCATAATCGCCCTTCAACCGTCCGGCGATATCGGTAGCGGGTACATTGAACCAAGCACGCTTGCCGACGATTGCAGCCAGTTCGTCCTTGTTCGCCATGTCGTCAGCCCATTGCTGGGCTTCGAGGACGGCCATTAGCAGTGCCTTGGTCGCAATGGGATTTTTCTCGACCCAATCGGCGCGCATGGCAAAAGATTTTTCCGGATGCTTGGCCCAGATTTCCGCCGTGTTGATTGCTGTGTAACCGATGCCCTGGTTGACAAGCTGCGCATTCCACGGCTCACCCACACAGAAACAGTCCATCGTGCCGACTTTCATGTTGGCAACCATCTGCGGCGGCGGAACCACGATGGTTTCGACATCCTTGTCGGGGTCGATTCCACCGGCTGCGAGCCAGTAACGAATCCAGAGATCATGTGTACCGCCCGGGAATGTCATTGCGGCCTTGGCTGGGCTGCCCTCTGCCTTCTTCTTGGCAAAAGCCTCTTTCAGCAAACCAGAATCCGCGCCGACTTTGATATCCGCATAGGCGGCACCAACGGAGATCCCCTGCGCGTCGAGATTGAGCCGCGCGAGAATGACCATCGGTAGAGGCTGATTGTTCTGGGTCACCTTGCCGGTACTGATAAGGTACGGCATCGGAGTGAGGATATGTGCGCCGTCGATACCGTTACCGGCCGAACCCAATACGAGATTGTCGCGTGTTGTGCCCCAGGAGGCCTGCTTGACTACCTCGACATCCGGCATGCCATATTTTGCGAACAGACCTTTTTCCTTGGCGACGATCAATGGTGCGGAGTCGGTGAGCGCAATGAAGCCAAGCGTTGCCTTTGTGGTCTCGGGACCGGCAGCTGCCGCAAAAGCGCCACCAGGAAAAGCAGATTTGGCGGCAGCAAACAGTGCCAGCGCTCCGCCCGCTTTCAGAAGCTTTCGTCTATGCATGCCAGTCGACAGAATGTCTTTCATAGTATTTCCCCTGAAATGCGTCGGCCTTTGCAGCCGGTTGAGCCATAAAAAAACGCCGCTGGATGGAGTGCATTCCAGGCATACCTGCAGAATGAACTCGCCGAGCGACGTCTGTGTCTTTGAAAGCACCCGATGCCGGTGCCTGCGGTTCCTGTCGTCATTGACGGAACAAAATTATCAATGCAAACGGCGTGCCAACTCTTAATAAAAACAGCAACTAGCTGAAAAAATTACATATTTTTTAGTTTAGCCTTGCAAGAAGCGAGGGGCCTACGAATAATCAAAGCAACAGATTTGTGCAGATAACGTCAGTCGAGTGCGAATTTATTGTGCACAGCACAAAACATGTGCGGTCCTAAACGTCACTCTGGTTCGTGGTTCCGGAGCCGGTATTCCGAATTGGGAAACTTGCAACATAGCCACGAATATCTTCTGGATCGAACGTGGCGCCATCGATGAACACGTCATCCTCAGCGTTTCCCTCTATGCGCACATCCGTCACGGGGATATCGGCGCGGCTTCCAAGCGCGTTGCGATAGAGATCCGGCCGGAAGGCTGAAGCAACCTGCCGATGGGCTTCCAGCGAATAGGCGACCTGCCCCCATCGCACCATCTGGCTGAATATCCATTGGGCCTGACTGATCCACGGGAAATTTGCCCCCTGGCGATGGAAGGTAAAATATTCTGGAACAGTCCGCTCGGTCCCATTCGGATCAGTAGTGAATTGTCCCACGAGCACCCGGTGGAGAATGTCGAATGGCACGTCGAGATAACGGGGTTCCGCCAAGATCTGCGCCAGTTCACGCCGGTTGTCCGAAACATCGCACCATGCTGCCGCGCGATCGAGTGCCACAATCAACCGTGAGAGTGTTTCGGGATTCTGCTCTGCCCATTCCGGTCTGGCGCCGATGACCTTTTCCGGACTGGAAGGCCAGATATCTTCCTTGACCGCAACGATGCGCCCAACTTCGCGCGACACAGCTACCATATTCCACGGTGCCCCTACGCAGAACCCGTCGATCGCTCCCGCGGATAGGGCGTCGGATGTCATCGGTGGTGGCACCACGACCAGTTTTACATCCTCTTCCGGATGAAGACCGCCAGCTGACAGCCAATAGCGCAATTCATAATTATGTGAGGAGAAGGGATAGGTCATCCCCAAGACCGGCAAAGCCTCGCCCTTTGCCCGCATTTCCTCGATTACCAGTTTGAGCGCTTTGGCATTGGTCAGGGCATCTTCATGTCCAGCAAGACCTGCCTTTTCCTGCATACGACGATAGAGCTCTACGGAAAGCGTGATGGCGTTACCGCCACGCCCGAGCATGAAAGGAGCAATTGCCGGAGAAGGATTGGACCCGAGGCCTAGCGCCGCGGCGACCGGCATCGGAGCTAGCATATGCGCGATGTCGAACTGGCGGAACGCCAGCCGGTCGCGGATATTGGCCCATGAAACGTCCTTGACCAGATCTATCTGGATACCTTCGCGAGCGGCAAATCCGAATTCCGAAGCGGCAATGAGAACAGCGGCATCGACGAGCGGGATGAACCCGGCGCGAACCAGCTTGGCACTTTCCGTGCGGATCGTGGCAGGAGCTGTTAGCCCGCTCTTGTGCTGATCAATTCCGGTCGGGATGAAACTCATTCTAGTTCTTCCTAACTTCCCAGAATTGCCGCCGCCATGACGACGCTTTGGGCAATATCGGCAAGTTTCTTCTTTTCGTTCATGGCTGTCTGACGCAAAAGCGCATAGGCCTCATCTTCGGATAATTTGCGCGATTTCATCAGGATTCCTTTGGCCCGGTCGATGATCTTGCGCTCCTCAAGGGCACTCTTGGCGTCGGCCAGTTCCTGCTGCAACCGGCTGAACGCCTTGAAACGGCTGACGGCCATATCAAGGATGGGCTTCACACGTTCTTTCCTCAAACCATCGACCACATAGGCCGAAACACCAGCTTCAACAGCCGCTTCAATAGATAAACTATCCGAGCGATCCACAAACATCGCAATAGGTTTGCGTACAGAGCGCGTTAGCTGAAACAAATGCTCAAGCATATCGCGGTTGGGCGTTTCGATATCGATAACAATGACATCCGGACCGATAATTTCTATCTGCCGCGCCAGTCCGACAATATCGTGCAGCACCACCACGTGCGTATGCCCCGCCTCCCGCAAGCCCTCTTCGATAATAGCGGCGCGGATACGGTTCTCGTCGAAAATCATGATCGACAGGGCTGCATTCATGCCTTATTTTTGCGCATGCACGAATATTGTGCAATGCTACATTAGGCCACACTGATGGAGTAGAATATCAACCTTGCGCAACTAAATTTCCTCTTGGGGTTGATATTTTCATCCCGGATTCGGGATTTCTTGTGTGAGAATCGGCAGGGTGAGATTCGCATGTATCAAAGCATTCCTATGCCGAAAATGCAGCAGGCATACAACTCTACCAAGACGGATAGTATCGGCTATGCAACGCTGTCATACTCAAGTTTGCCTCCGTCAATACCTATGGCTAGTTTTTTCCGGCCCCTGCAAGATCTACCCTTGGCCAGCTACCCGGGAACCGCCGGCGATGATCACATCGCGACCCGACGGATCGAGACGGGCGGCTGACGATGGAGCGACCTGTCGCTCCATGAAAACCGGAGACGCAAAATGCGCTCAACTATTCTGAAAGCGGCTCTTGCCGCACTTCTCACCTCCGCTCCCCTTACAATGGCCTTCGCGGCGCCCGGCCCTACCCGGTATATACCAAGTGGCCAGCTCAATTCCATTCTTACCGACGTTAACAATGCGGACACGCGGATTTCTCAAGAACGCAGCCAAAGGTTGATGACACCCGCCGAGGCCCATGGTCTCAAGGCCGAACTGTCTTCGATCCGTAAAGACGCAATCGCCGTCAACAGGGATGGTGTGATCCCGATGGGAGAGTATCGGCCATTGATGGGGAAAATCGAGAAGGTGAATGGTCAGTTATTCGGCGAACCGTATTATCGGTGGGACCATCTAAACTAGATACACCGGCTTCCTCCCCATCTGGACAACGCCTCCGGGAACGGCCCTGGGGCGTTGCTGTTTGGTTCGATTGCACCGCTGTGGACCGCATTAGCCGCCCCAAAATGATGCGCAGAGAGGACGTCTTATTCGACGGGAGCTGGCTCATGACCCGCACCGTCACTGTCGAAGCGGGCGAAAAGCTGGTGAACGATCTTCACCCGGTCTTCGTTGGGGTAGAACCTGTTGGCCAGGATCACGAGGCCCATCCGCTTCTCCGGTACGAAAGCGACATAGGCGCCGAATCCGTTCGTCGATCCTGTCTTGTTGATGAGGACGTCCTGACGCGGTGACATCGGAGGATTTATCCGCTCAACGGGAAGCGCCGGCCTTGACGTTCTCTGGGAATTGCCTTCGAGCAATGCGGGAAGCGCGGCCGGATAGCTATATTGTTCCCATACGAGGTCCTGGGTCATCTCGCCGACCCTGAAATAACCGGCATGCGTATCCCTTACTGCGCGCGCCAGCTTCTCATCCAGAGACACGAGGTTCATATTTGCCTTGAGGAACTGAACCAGATCAGCGGCCGTCGTTCGCACACCGTAAGCCTCCGATGACAGGACTGCATTGCTCATGCGCACGGGCTTGCCCGCTTTCGTGTACCCTTGCGCATAGTCCGCCATCCTGTCGCTCGGGACGTTGATATAGCTGTTGGCCATGCCCATCGGTCGAAACAGCTTCTGTTCGACCAGTGTAGGGAAATCCCCCTTCATGCTGTGCGCCGTTATGTAGCCGAGCATGCCAATACTGGGATTGGCATAGGTCCGGTGGGTGCCGGGCAGGTAAGCCGGCTGCCATTCCTTGAAATATTTCAGCATCCGCCGTTCGTTCGTGACGTTGTCCGGTACTTGCAGCGGAAAGCCTCCCGGCGTGTGCGTCGCCAGATGCAGAATTTCCACATCGCCAAAGGGGCTGCCTTGCAGGGCTGGAACGTACTTGCCTGCCGGCTCGGTCAAGGCGAGATCTCCGTTGGCTTGTGCGTAGGTAGCCAGCGTGGCGGTGAACGTCTTGCTGATTGAACCGACCTCGAACAGCGTTTTGTCCGTTATCGGCTTGCTGCCTTCCTTCGCCATTCTCCCATAGTTGAAAATATAAGATTTCTCATCAAGAACGACCCCGACAGCCATGCCTGGAATAGCGTACTGGCTCATGACCGGCTGCACGGCGTCATTTACCCAGACTTCGACGTCATCCCGTTGATTCTCCGCTGCGCCAACAGAGCTTGCTGCTGTGATAGAAACGAATGCAGTCGCAATGATCGGAGCCAGAAGTTTCAGGTTCATCAGCTTTCATCCTTCAAAAAATACACGTCCGGTGCCGCGTGACGGTACACAAGCATCTGTCTACGTCCCGTTCACCAATGCGAGGATGAGCTGGTGGATATTTCCGCCTTCCCTGAGTTCAGTTCGATCAAAATCACGGCTGCGCTGCCGCTGGGTTTGAGACAGTTCGGAAAGGCGCTTCGTCATCTCCGCTCTGATCTTGGTACATTTGGGATCATCGGGCACGGACAAGCCGACCGTTGCAGTCTCGATTGATTTTACCATGTCGCGGATCATATCGCCGTGCACGGCTTCATGACGGCGGATCCCGGCGATAAAGGTCTCCCAGTTGCTGGCGACAGCGTCCGGCAGCTTTCCCGCCGGCTTCGGTATAGTGTAGGTGATTACAAGTTTGGGCTTTGCGGAGACGAGCGTGCAGGCATTGCCCTGGTTCTCGTATTTCCTCGACCATGTCAGGCGGAAATTCGTATGCGCGATGGCGCTCCCGTTGTCACCGGCTCTTGGCCCCCTCTCCCCGATCGATGCGTAAAGCTCAGCGCCGGATTTTCCTGAAACCGCGTAGCTCTCTACTTTTTCGACTGCTTGCCACTCGGCATGTGCAATTTCGGGTAACAAGGCGCAACAGGCAGCCAGCAACGAAAGTTGGACGACTGTTTTCACCAGAATCCCCCCGGATTATCAAAATCGTGAACATGACGCCTTCACCTATCGGCGTTCCGCGCGCCTAGAGACTTGCTCCCTTCCGCCGGGGCGAAAGGGAGCTATAAAAACAATGCCGTCAGTTCGCCGAGGCGAGTGTCATCGACGTGCCGGTGGCAGCAAGATTAAGACCGATCTGACCCGTCACACTGATGGCCTGAAGATGGATCGAGCCTGCCGTGCCGCCAAACAGCACATTGGTGCCGATACCAGCGCCAACTGTCGCTTCCGCCGTAGCGCCGCGATAGATGCCGCCGAGCGAGCCATGATGGTAGCCGGCTGTCGGTGCGAACACGGCCCAGATAAGCCGGCTGCGTGTGGTGAAGCCAACGTCAACGCCGAGCTTCTTGATTGCGCCGCTGTAGTGGTCCGAACGTTCGCCGCTGAGGCTCGAGCGGAAATCGCACTCAATCTCCTTGGCCGAGCCAAGCACATAACCAATGCCGCCGCCAATAGTGCAATCGAGGTACCCGATCTTCACACCACTGTGCAGATCCGGTTCCTGATAGGTCCGGATGGTGTCTGCCGCATTGGCAGCCATCGTGCCGGCAAGAGTCAGCGACGCTGCCGTAAGTGCCATCGCAAGAGTCTTTTTCATGATTTTCTCCTTTTTAGTATGACCGGTGCACCGCAATCGGTCGTTCAGCCGACAAATTCAGCAAGCTGTATAGGTCAATGGATGTGTGAGGGCGCAGTAGCAGACAGCCCGCACAGTTCAGCGCCATTGGGACATTTTGAAGGCATTGTGCTGGTCGGATTTGCTGTTCCACAATTCGCATCCCACTGTGCTCATCTGGTCACTCCTTGTTGGTAAAACGGGCATTTCCGAGGCCTGTGCCTATGGTCACGACGCCCCAACGCTCAACGTCTCGCATGAACGGAACCTGTGAGAGCCCCTGCACCACCGCATCATTGTGCATGATGACAAAGGTGGGATGGTCGCCGATTTTCGGAATGGCTTCAACGAGAGCCGCCGGAAGATTGAAATTCTTGCTCTCCCAATTCCCGCCGGGAAGATTTTGCCCGCCATTCGCGATGGAACCGTCCGGCAGGATCGTACCTGGACAAGCAATTCCAATGACCGGCGCCGGCATAAGACCCGCCTTTTGCGCTTTGGCGACGAGGCGTTCCAGCACGCTTACGATGTGCTCTACGGTTGTGGTGCGGTTGGGCTCATCATCGGCGTGGCGCCAAAGTTCCGATTTCCAAACTCTGGCTTTCGATAGATCGGCTTTGTCCTTGCGGCGTGTTTCGACAACACCAGCGCGAATGTTAGTGCCGCCGATGTCAACGGCGATCAGCGAATCGTGACCCTCAAGCATCCAGGCGGGCATGAGTTGTACTGCACCGATAAGTCCGGCTTCATCCGGATGATGCGCGATCGGCAAAAGCTCGATTTTCAAGCCATCTGATTTCAAGAGCACCATCGCCCGGGCAATGGCCAGTTCCCCGAAAGCGCTTTCTCTCATGCCCCCGCCGACGACGACGCGTTCAGTGCCCTTCCAGCTCTTTTCCTTGAGGAAACGGGCAAGCACCTGGGCGAGCTCACCGGCGAAATCGTCGACAGCGCCGAGAATGAGGGCGGCCGCTTCCTTGTCCTTACCCTGCACCAACGCATCGATCTGCTTCTTCGACAGATCCTTTGTCGGCGTATTCCCAAGCGGATCATCGCCGCCGTTTCGGATACGTTTGCGCCAATCGTCTAGTTTCTGCTGGAATGCCGATTTACTGGCCTTGTCGCCAATGAAACCGTCCTTGTCGCGCAGCTTCAAATTGTAGCCGTCGACCGTTACCGACGGCAATGAAGGGGCGCCGTGCGCAACTGGCACAGGATTATCCTGTTTCAAGTTGTCCTGGTGTTTCGTCATGCCTGCCCCTTGCACAAATTTCTACGATGATCGTGACAGGAACGCGGCGGCTTACCCGAAGTTCCAGCCGGATGTCGCACTCACTTGTGATCGTGCTCGTCATGAACGGGGAGATCAAGGCCGAAAGTCGTGACCAGATCGGCGACCTGGGCAGGACTGAGGTAACGTGGATTGAGGTTGCGCAGGAGGAGATAAAGCTTCGCTGTCTCTTCCAGCTCTTCGGTGGCAAAAACGGCGGCTTCCAGACTGTCGCCAGCCACAACGGGGCCATGATTGGCCAGAAGCACGGAGGAAAATTTGCCCGCAAGCCCACGGATCGCGTCGGCAACTGCAGGATCGCCGGGCCGGTAATAGGGCACGAGGGCGGTCTGGCCGGCGCGCATGAGATAATAGGGTGTCATTGGCGGCAGTGCGGCGCGTGGATCGATCTCCGGCAGCATTGTCAGGGCAACGGCGTGCGTCGAGTGAAGATGGACGACCGCGCGCGCACTTCCGCGAGTCTCGTAAAGGGCGCTGTGCAGCGGAATTTCCTTGGTCGGCTTATCGCCTGAAACCAAGGCTCCTGCAGCATCGAGACGAGAAAGCCGGGCCGGGTCCAGAAAGCCGAGCGAGGCATTCGTCGGTGTCACCAGCCAGCCGCCATCATCAAGCCGCAACGATATATTGCCCGACGAACCGGGTGTCAGCCCCCGCTCGAACAGCGAACGCCCGTATCGGCAGATTTCCTCACGCAGGCGTGCATCAGACATTCGAATCCTCCGGTGTCAGGCAGTTGCACCTTCGATCAACTCAAAACCGAGATCGATAACCTGTGATGGTGCGTTGTCCGCGATGAGCTTTGCCGCCAACTGCCCGGTGGCGACGCGCGGCGTGCGTATCGTCGACAGGGCTTGCGGCATAACCTGGCCGAGATCAAGGCCATTATAGCCAAAAATCGCCAGTTGGGACGGGATCACAATTCCTAGCGCCAAACAGTGGAAATAGCCACCGAGCGCCATATCATCATTGGAAAAGTAGACGGCGTCGAGGTCAGGGGTTCTGGCCAGCAGAAGATCGAGACCCAAACGCCCTCTTTCGACTGACGAAGCCTCCCGATAAATTTCCCGATCTGCAAGCGGCACGCCATTCGCACTCAATGTCTCGCAGAAGCTCGAATAGCGTTTGCCGGCACGGGTATCGCGGTCGAGATCATGGCCGACATAGCCTATCCGGCGATAACCGCGCTTCAACAGGAACTCGGCGCTCGCACGGCCGGCGGCGCGGTTCGAGAAGCCAACGGCAAGATCCAGCGCGGTGCCATCCACATCGAGCATTTCCACCACCCGGCAATTGGCGGCGCGCAGCATTTTGAACGTGCGCTCGGTATGTTCGTAGCCTGCCAGCATCACGGCCGCAGGCCGCCAGGCGAGCATAGAAGCAACCAGCGCCTCCTCCCTTGCGGGATCATAATCAGTGACAGCAAAAACCGCCTGAAATTGATGTTCCTCAAGCGTTGCGCCCGCGCCTCTCAAAACATCGGCAAAAACGATATTGGACAGTGACGGTATGACAAAGGCGACGAGGCGAGACCCGGTCGAGGCCAGCGTACCGGCGATGCGGTTCGGCACATAACCGAGCCGCTCAACGGCTGTCATGACACGATCCCTTGTCTTGCCGGAATAAGAGCCATGGTTTCTTAAGACGCGCGAAACCGTGCTTTCTCCAACGCCGGCCGCCTCCGCGACCTGCGCAAGCGTTACTGCCGTCTGATTTCTGGAGGTACCCATCCCTCTTCTATTCTTTCCAACGCGCGGTCGACAGACAGCATTTGCCTCAACTACTTCCCTAGTAAAGTTTTTTTGGCAGCGCTACCATTTTATGGTTGGCAGCGCTGCCATCCGTGGTTTATCACTTCAGGAGCGTTCGTTGGATCCCGTGGTGCGCCACTCGGATAACCCCAGACCGGAGGATATGTTTATGTCAGAGCCCAATGCGGTCCGCCAAAATGCCGTTGTGGCGGCGGTAATCGGACTTGGTTCAATGGGGATGGGGATGGCCAAATCCATGCACCGTGCCGGTATTCACGTGATCGGCTGTGACATTGCACCCGCGGCCGTCGATCGGTTCATAGCGGATGGCGGGCGTGGCGCGACCACAGCCGCCGGCGCCGCCACAGGTGCCGATATCGTTGTGTCCGTGGTCGTAAACGGTGCGCAAACCGAGGCCATACTGTTCGGGCCAGACGGCATCGCCGCTACAATGAAACCCGGCGCTGTGTTCATCTCGTCCGCAACGATGGATCCTGCTGTCGCACGGGATCTTGCGCAACGAGTCGAGGCTCTCGGCCTTCATTATCTGGACGCCCCGATATCCGGAGGCGCGGCAAAGGCGGCGAGCGGCGAACTGACGATCATGGCGTCAGGCTCCAGACAGGCCTTCGAGCTTGCCCGTACGGCTCTTGATGCCATGGCAGGCAAGGTCTACGAACTCGGCGATGCAGCCGGAGCCGGTGCGGCCTTCAAGATGGTCAACCAGCTGCTAGCCGGCGTCCACATCGCCGCCGCCTGCGAGGCAATAACCTTCGCTGCCAAACAGGGGCTCGATCTCGACAAGGTATATGAGGTAATTACCGCTTCCGCCGGCAACTCCTGGATGTTCGAAAACCGGGTACCGCACGTGCTGGCGGGAGACTATACACCCCTCAGCACGGTCGAGATTTTCGTCAAGGATCTTGGCATCGTCCAGGATATGGCACGGGCAGAGCGTTATCCGGTGCCGCTCGTAGCTGCGGCTTTGCAGATGTATCTGGCTGCCTCCGGTGCCGGCATGGGTCACGATGATGACGCGTCTCTTGCACGGATATATGCCAGCCTGTCCGGTGCAAGGCTGCCGGATGCGAAACCCAAGGGTTGAGAAGGAAAGCGTTGATGCCGGTATTTGCCGCCAACCTGTCGATGATGTTTAACGAGTGGCCGTTCCTCGATCGCTTCGCCGCTGCTGCCGATGCCGGTTTTACCGCAGTCGAATATCTCTTTCCCTATGAGTTTCCGCCAGAAGCGATCTCCGAGAGGCTCGTCCGCAACAATCTTCAGCAAGCACTGTTCAACCTCCCTCCGGGTGACTGGGCCGCGGGTGAGCGCGGGATAGCCGCGCTGCCCGGACGGTTCGATGCCTTGAAGTCGGATGTGAAACGGGCGCTCGAATACGCATCGGCGACCGGCGTAAAGCGGCTGCACCTGATGGCCGGCATTGCGGATTCCCGTGACGAGACGGCTGCATCCTGTTACCGGAGCTCGGTCACCTACACAGCCGGCCGGTTTGCCGAAGCTGGCATCGACCTGTTGCTCGAGCCGATCAACGGGCGAAACATGCCAGGATATTACCTCAATGATTTCAGCACAGCCGAAGAGCTCATTACAGAACTCGGCCTGCCGAACCTGAAACTGCAGTTCGATATCTATCATCGTCAGATCATGCACGGCGATGTGACCATGGCCTTGCGCCGCCTCATGCCGATCGTCGGACATATCCAGATTGCCAGCGTCCCCTCGCGCCACGAGCCAGATGGTGAAGAGCTGAACTATCCCTATCTGTTCGGTGAGATCGACCGGCTTGGCTATAGCGGGTTCATCGGGTGCGAATACATCCCGAGAGCCAAAACCCTGGATGGCTTGAACTGGTTCGAAGCCTTTAGACGGAGGTAGACGATGGCCATCTTGCTTGGATCAATAGCCGATGATTACACAGGGGCGTCCGATCTCGCCAATACGCTTACGAAAAATGGCCTGCGTACGATCCAGACCGTGGGCATACCGGCCGCCGCGTTGGACCTGCCCGACGTCGATGCAGTCGTGGTCGCGCTGAAGATCCGCTCGGTGGCCGCTGCGGACGCCGTGTCATCTGCATCAGCGGCCTATCAATGGCTGCAAAGGAGAGGCGCAAAGCACGTCCTTTACAAGATCTGCTCGACATTCGACTCCACCGATGCCGGCAATATCGGTCCGGTCACTGAAGCACTTAGCGATACTGCAGGAGAGGGCATAGTTCTTGTAACGTCGGCCTTTCCGGAGACGGGGCGCACGGTCTATTTCGGCCATCTCTTCGTTAACGGACAACCGCTGAACGAAAGCCCCCTGAAAGACCATCCTCTCAATCCGATGCACGATGCCAATCTGGTACGCGTCATGGCAAGGCAGTCGCAGGGGACCGTGGGCCTCGTCGATCTGACGACGGTCGCAGGCGGGCCGGCGGCTGTGAAGGCGCGTCTCGACAGCTTACGCATGCAGGGCTTCACCACAGCAATCGCCGACGCAATCGTTGAACGCGATCTCGAAACACTCGGTGATGTCGCGGTCGAAATGGGGATCTCAACCGGAGCATCCGGTCTGGGGCTTGGACTTGCCCGCGCTCTTGTAAAATCCGGTCAGGTGCCATTGCAGACGGGAACGACAGATGGTGCCATGCGTCCCGTCGGTGGACTGGCCGCCATTGTTGCCGGCAGCTGCTCCCGGGCGACGCTCGAGCAGCTGGAAGTTGCCGAGCGGTCCATGCCCGTTCTGAAGCTCGACAGCGAAAAGCTGATTGCAGGTTCAGACGAAATAGCCGCGGCTCTTAGCTGGGCTGGCGAGCGCATTTCAGCTGGTCCCGTCGCTATCGCGGCAAGTGCGTCACCCGAAAGGGTTTCCTGGCTCCAGTCGCGATACGGACGTGAGGCATCGGGCCATGCGATCGAGACCGCAACGTCGACTATCGCAGCCGAACTCGTGGCAAGGGGCGTACGGCGTCTGGTGGTCGCAGGCGGCGAAACCTCAGGCGCAGTGGTGGATCGGCTTGCCATTCCGGCATTCCTGATCGGGCCCGAAATTGCACCGGGCGTGCCAGTCCTGCGCACAGTGGGGAGTGCGCAGGGAGATATGCTCATGGCTCTCAAATCGGGAAACTTTGGAGGCAAGGACTTCTTTGCAACCGCTCTGACCATGATGCGTTAAAGACAATAGCGCGGGCAGTTGATGGAGGCGGCGATGACGACCGAACCCAAAGCATTGATGGTTCACATCCGCGGAAGGGTGCAGGGCGTAGGTTTTCGCTACTGGACGCAGTCGGAGGCAAAAAAGCTCGGCCTGAGCGGCTGGGTGCGCAATGGCAGTGACGGCTCGGTCACCGCCCGCATCGCCGGGCCGGAACAAGCTGTATCCACGATGCTGCAACGCTTCAAAGAAGGACCGCAAGCAGCTTCGGTTTCGAGCGTCACCAGCGAAGCCGTCGATGGCGACCAGCCGGCTGACGGTTTCAACATCGTCAGTTAGGACTGATCACTACGATCAGGGTGCTGCGTAAGACCAGTCAGCGGGAACAATACCTGAATCGATCGCTCTTCCCGCGTAATATTTCCAAAGCTTGTGGACATGTCTGTCGCGATTGAACGTACGTCCAAAGTCTTCCAGTTCGCCCGCCGTAAGCGGCTCAACCTCTCCCAGCATGTGGGCGTCGTACAATGCCTTGGCGTTCTCAACGAAGTGGATCGAATCGATCAAGAGATGCTTGACCGATTCGGCGACAATCACCTGACCATGGGCCCTGATCTGCAGCGCCTGCTTTTGCCCCAGCGTCTTCGCGAGCGCCCTGCCAAGAGTGGCATCGCTCACGTGACTTGGATCCGGGTGAACGGGAACACCGCTCGCCCAGCGGATTGCATGGTTTTTGACAGGCAAAAGCGGCCGGTTCTTAACAATCGTGAACATCGTTGCGAGATCATCGTGGAAATGCGCAACGGCCTGAACGTCCGGCCGGGCGCGAAGTATCTCAGTGTGGAGGTAAACTTCAGCCGGGGCGCGAATACCTTCCGGACCGGCCACTACGACACCATCGAGATCACAGATCAATAGGTCGTCGGGCCGCAGCGAAGCACGGCTTTGATCGAACGACTGGATCAACAGATGCTTACCATCCGGCATGCGGGCGCTGACATGGCCACTATAGCCTAGGATGTCGAGACTGTTGAGGATAAGCGTGCATGCGGCGACCTCCTCGCGCAATTTCTGCTCAACGCTTCCAGACGGGGGTGGCTGATTAATGGTCATTTGTAGCTCCTGAGCATAGATTTCATGCGCATCATTCGAAGAGCATGCCGCGGTAGAGGGGGATGGAAAGGATCATCTCGAAGCTGAGCCAAAGAAACAGTGCGATCGAAGCTGCGATCAGGATACTGAACTTGACGCTCTTGCGGCCCTCGACGATCATGTAGGATGCGACATAGGCCGGCACTGCAGGGAGAATGCCGACTATCATGACGGCGGCTGTAAATGCGGCGACCCAACCGACGGCCAATAGTTCCTTTTGCCCTGAAGGATGTTCTTCGCCTTCATCGCCTGCCGACTTCGGAACGCCCGGCAACCCGCTTGCCGGGTTGAGATAGCGCCGGACCAATTCTCCGGTCGAGGTCGAGGTCCGCGAAAGTATATCCAGCGCAATCAAGACGATCAGGACATAACCGATGAGAAGCGGGACCTCACGCGAAGTCGGAGGATAGCCATAGGCCGCGACAATGAATATCAGCGTAACCGCAAGAAACACCAGCGGCGGGCCAAAATTCTCGGCAAGCGCCGAAAAGCTCTTTCGTGGAGCGCTCATGATACTTCCTCGACTGAATGGCGCCGCTGCAAGAGCGTGCGTATCATTGGATAGGTCAAAGCCATGACGATCAGGGCAAACAGCAGCGCGGAAATCGGCCGTGTCACGAAGATCGACCAGCTACCACCCGAGATCATCATCGCCTGCGCGAAACTGCGTTCAGCAAGCTCGCCGAGCACCAATGCGATGACCAGCGGCAACCGCGGATAATCGAAACGGATCAGCAGATAACCGATCACGCCGAAGACAAAGGCAAGCACGATGTCGCCGGGCAGCGAGTTGTTGGCGTAGGCACCGACGAACGAGATCGCAATGACCGACGGAACCAGGATATGCGCATCGAGCCGCGTAATCATCGCGAGAGGCCGGACCATCATCAATCCGATCACCGATGCGAGAATCGACGACAGCGTAAGGGTGAGAATAAGACCGTAGATCTCCGCCTCATGGTGCAGGATCATCGTTGGTCCGGGTTCCATCCCGTGCAGCACGAGAACACCGAGCAGCACCGCCATTTCGGCTGTACCGGGAATGCCGAATGCGAGCGTCGGGATGAGGTTGCCGCCATCCTTGGCGTTATTGGCGGCCTCCGGTGCGATCACGCCTTCGATGTTGCCCTTGCCGAAGCTTTCCGGATTTTTGGATGCCTGAACCGTACTGAAATAAGCGAGGAACGCAGCAACGGTGCCGCCGACGCCGGGTATGGCCCCCACCAGCGTTCCGATCAGCGAACCGCGCAGAAGGGTCTTCCAATATTTGAACGAAGCCCAGACGCCATCGAGTGTTCCCGTCAGGCCGACCTGCCCCTTGTCCTTGGCGATCGAGCCGCCCTTGGCAGAAAGCTCGATCATTTCCGGAAAAGCGAACAGGCCGATCATCGCCGGTGCGAGCGGGATGCCTTCCCACAAATGCTCTATGCCAAATGTGAACCTCGTCCCGCCATTGACATTGTCGAAGCCGATAAACGCGAATAGCAGCCCGATGCCGCCGACGATCATGGCGCGAAGCATGCGCCCTGGTGCGCAGGCTGCGATCGTCACAAGGCCAAGGGTTGCCAGCAGGAAGAATTCCGATGGACCAAAGGCAAGCACGATCTTCTTGGATATGGGAATAACCAGCAACAACGTGAACACGCCGATGACCCCGCCCACCGACGAGGCGCTGGCGGAAGCACCAAGCGCCAGTCCTGCCTTGCCTTGTTGTGCGAGCGGATAGCCATCGAGACAGGTTGCTGCATTTGGAGCGCCACCCGGCAGGTTGATAAGGATCGACGTGACCGACCCACCGAAGGATACGGCGCCCATGAGCCCGCCGGCGAGCGAGAGTGCTGAATACGGATCAAGACCGACCGTCATCGGTCCGAATACGGCAAGCGCAGTGGTGCCGCCCATACCGGGAACGACACCGACGACAAGCCCAATCAACATTCCGATGGTCAGGAAAAGCAGCGACTGTAATGTAAATACGTTGCCAGCAGCGGTTAGCGCGACATCAAGCATGGATATTCCTCGAATAGATTACAGCCTAGTTTGCAGGGCCGAGATACTTGCTGTAGCGCTCGTAGAAGTTGAATTGGCCTTCGAGAATTCCCTTGGCGGATGCTGCATCGCCAGGTTCGACCGCAATGCCGCTCTCCTTCGACCATGTCGCCATAGCCGGGTCCTGCATTGCCGCCATAAGACTCTCGGAAAGGGTCTTGGCCACCTCTGGCGGAAGATCTGGAGGACCGGCCACAAGACGCCCGACCGACAGTTTGGAAAGATCGGGCTGGCCCATTTCGACCGCGTTTTGAGCGCCCGGTACAGACGATTTTTCCTCGAAGGTTCCGATGATCCGCAATTCTCCGGATTCGACGAATTTCTCCATGACCGGAAGAGGACCGATCACCGCGTCTCCGTCGCCGCGAATGACCGCGAGCACATAATCATTGCTGCCCTTGTAGCCCGAGATGATTTCGCGCTTGATACCAAGCATGTCGGTGGCGATCATCGTCGCCGAATAGGCGGTTGATGAGGGTCCCGACGCGGTGAATTTGACCGGACGATCAAGTGCCTTCAAATCCGCAACCGTTTTATAAGGCGACGCTGTAGGCACGCCGACGCCGTAACCATCCTGTCCGAAACTGCCGAGCCAAGTCATCTTTTTCAGATCGTACTGGAGATCGCTGTCGCCTCTGATCTGTGGAACCAGCATGCCCGGTATGTTGAAGATGCCGATCGTGTAGCCATCGGGTTTTGCGCGATAGACCTGCGCGGCGCCCCGCGCCCCGCCCGCGGCCGGAATGTTTGTCGGGACGATATTGACGGATTGCGGCAGGTGACGCTCAATGATTGGTGCGACCGCCCGCACATAGGTATCGAAGCCGCCGCCCGGGCTGACGGGTATGACGAATTGGATGTTCTTGGCCGGAAAATCCGCAGCCATCGCCACAGGGGCAGTCACCATGCCAGCGCAGGTGATGAGTGCTGCGAGCAACTTGTTCATTAATCTCTCCTCCATGTCCTCCGCCGGGAACGTCACATCGAGACCTAGCGGTGACAAGAACAAATTTTAGCTATCTGCCCCATGGAAATTAGCTGGCAAGCTTCGATTGGTTCGATCAGGCGATGTGAATTCCGTAGAGTGTCGCGAGCTCATTGCCACCTTGCCAGACCATGTCGAGGGCGACGTAGACGATGATCGCCAAGCCTATCCAGCCAATCCACTTGTACCTGTTGAGGAGCTTCGCAACGAACGACGATGCCAGCCCCATCAGCAGAACGGACAGGATCAACCCGAATATCAGTGCGTGCATATTTTCCTTGGCCGCCCCGGCGACAGCCAGCACATTGTCGAGGGACATGGACACATCGGCAAGAATGATCTGAAAGATGGCCTGGCGGAACATCTTGGGTTTGATGGCAAGCGCACCGCCATCAGTTGCTGCAAGGTGACCCTCATCGTCCGCCCCGGACGCGCGCAGCTCCTGCAACATCGTCCAGCAGATCCACAGAAGCAAAAGGCCGCCGGCGAACGTGATGCCGGTGATTGCAAGGAGCTTGACCGCCGTTACCGCGAAAACGATCCGGATGACCGCAGCCGCCGCAATGCCAGCGGCAATGGCCTTGCCACGCAGATCGTTGGCGAGACCTGCCGCCGCCATGGCGATGACGATCACATTGTCTCCTGACAGAAGCACGTTGATCATAATCACTTCGAAATAAGCGGTAATGGTGGCTTGATCTAAATGGAACGGCATCGTTGAGTAGTCTCGCTTTAGTTGTGGGTGAAACGCATCACAGTCTGGGGAATTGCCCGCCTGATATAGGCCTAACTCGCGACGCTCGATTTCTCATAGTCCTGCATACGCGTCTTCAACCTGGTTTCCAGGATGGCCAGAAATGCGCGCACCTTCTTTGGTACGAACCGGCTCTTCGGATAGAATGCCTTGATCACACGATCAGAAATGACGTCTCCGTCAAAAATCGGAACGAGTTGCCCCGTCTGGATTTCAGCAGCAACGCTATAAAGCGGCAGGCGCACGATGCCGGCCCCTTCAACCGCTGAGAGCAATATCGCGCCCTCAAGGTTGGAATGAAACGTTCCATCGACGGGAACGGCAACATCCTCGCCATCGGATCTGATTTGCCAGATCTTGGGATCTCGTTTCTGCGTCATATGGACAAGGCAATTGTGGTTTTGAAGGTCGTGTGGGCGATTCGGCATTCCATGGCGAGCAAAATAACCCGGCGCCGCACAAATGGCATAGGGGGCCGGGCCGAGTTTGCGTTCGAAGAGGCCGCTGTGAAAAGACTCATCATCTTCAAAATGACGACTGCCGACGACGACGTCCACCCCTCGCTCCATGAGGCTCACCGAATTCACGCTGACGGTAAGTTCCACTTTCACGGCCGGGTATTCCGTATTGAAATCGATGATGGCCGGGACGACCAACCCCTGCCCTACCCCCGGTGTGGTGTGTATCCTGAGATTTCCGATCAATTCACTGCTGAGCCCGCTGGCATCCGCCTTGGCCGCATCGAGTTCCGCGAGTATCCGGACGCAATGTTCGAACAGCACACTGCCGGCATCGGTGAGAAACACCTTGTGCGTCGAGCGGTGCAGCAATGTCAGGGCCAGAGAGTTTTCGAGCTGAGTGACATGTTTGCTCATATAGGACGGCGACTTTGTGAAGATCTTTGCCGCTTCGGTAAAGCTGCCATACTGGACGACACGTGTGAATATAACGATGTCATTGAGGTCCAGCCCATCGAAACTTGACCGGGCGGCACCAGCAGACTGGCTCGGTTCCTGGGCTTTTGCCATTACCTGTCAACCGCAGCAGGTCATGAGAAGAGCAGCGACTTGATGACGACCGGAATCACACCTGGCGGGTCGATGAATTCGCCGAGATCAACGAAATCCAGATCCTTGAGCTGCACGCCGTCGATGGACACCAGATTTGATCCAAGGTCGAGTTCTTTCTCGAGAATGCGGCCGATCGTTTGCCCGACATCGCCGTCGATCACCAGCACCAGCAGTTCCTGGCGCTGTCCTGCCGGCGCCGCTACCGACTTGATGGCTGTGGCCATTGCCAGAAGCCGCGGATAGTCCGGCAATCCGCTCCACGAGAATGCCAGAGCCAACGGTAGTGACAGATCCCGGTCCTGACGTTCTGCACTTGCCTTGAAAATCCGTGCAATCTCATCGGCATCGATGACTTCGGGCAAACTGGTCCCGAGGTGAACGACGGGAATATTATGAGCAGGCAATGCCTTGATGCCGCTCATATAGAGCGTCTTGCCGCTGACCTGAACGGTAAACTGCGATGCTCCAATGACCGTTGCCCTGATGCGTTGTCCTGCATCGATAACCGGTACGTCGATGCGCGGACCTAGCTGCGCCACGATCTCCTGTGCCAGAGCTCGGGCGATGTCTCCGTGATCCTCGGTTTCATAGCCAAAGATATATTCGGAAACCCCGCCCGAGAACGTGATGTACGTCGGCGCGACAGCTCTCTCCAAGGCGTCGGTCAGCAGCAATTTCTCGCCGAGATCATCAAGCGGACGTCCCAAAATCTGATCGACCGCGAGCGCAGCGAGCCGCTTTGTGATGGCTTGGCGGGACGCTTCGTCGGGCAATTCGTCACCGGAAATTTCGATACCGAGCGATTGCGCGACGATCCTTGCCGACTCGTCGATGCGAGACCATTTTCCATGCTGATCCCTCGCCAGCAAACGTCCGCCGACCGCAAAAGCGGCAACACTGAGGATTTCCCCCTTGTCGATAAGCGCAAGTTTGGTCGTGCCGCCTCCGATATCAACGTGAAGCCCGCAAGCATCGCGTTTTCTCGAAAGGGCTGTCGCCCCGGAGCCGTGTGCAGCCAGGATGGATTCAAGTTTGTGGCCAGCGGTTGCGCAAACGAATTTGCCTGATTCATTCGCGAATATTTCGTCGATCGCGCGGGCGTTCGTTCGTTTTATGGCCTCGCCTGTGAGAATGACCGCGCCTGAATCGACATCGGCCCGCTTGTAGCCGGCATCGTGATAGCAATGGTGGAAGAAATGGCGAAGCTCATGGGCGTCGATCGTACCGTCCGGCAGGAAGGGCGTGAGGAGAATGGGCGAGCGCCACAGAACAGTGCGTTCGACAACCACAAACCGGCTCGACAGATCATCTTTCTCCCGCTGCAGAACGATACGGGCAAACAGCAGGTGCGAAGTGGAGCTGCCGATATCGATACCAACAGTGAGAAGCTCGAGGTTTTCCTGTTCCCAGATCGACCGCGAAATCGCCAGCTGATCGGATTCCGACAAATCCTCGTGCTCATGGTCCAGATCAAAATCGTGCACACATTTCTCCTGCTATACGAATTGCCATGGAAGTCGCGCCGGTCAGCGCGACTTCCTCGACGAAGAACTAGATAGCCGGTCCCGCCAGAACGGGCGTCTGGATGACACCTGTCAGCGATTCCTTGGGCAGCGCCAATACTGCGGCTTCGTCGAAGGTGTCGCCCATGGCAGAAGGCACGCCCGTCTCCTTGAGCGCCTCCAGGAATTTGCGATGTACGCGCGGATCCTGATCCTCGTACTCGATCTGGCGGCCACCGTCCTTCACAGACGTTGCGCCCTTGCCCTCCGCACTTTTACGCCGGAGTGATATGAAGGGGTAGCGTCGGCTCCCCAAGCTGCACGCGACATAGCGCGCTGGTTCAGGCCCCGTGTTGAAGTGCTGATGATACATCCAGAACGGCGGCGTATACATGAACCCGTGCTTCCACGGGAATTCCTTGAACTCCGACTCGCCCTCGTACCAGAGCAGCGAGTAGCCCGTGCCGTCGACCGCATGAACATGCGTACCCGCCGCGTGGCGGTGCGCCTTCTTGTAGCGGCCCACGGGCATCTGCGACACGTGCGCGTGCATGGTGCCATCGGCAAGCACAAAGTTGACGTTGAGCGATCCCTTGCCTCGTCCTTCGAACTCGTAAAGCTTGAAGCTGGTGAGGTCGTGGACGAAGTTGGTTTCCCAGACGTTCTGGATCTTGCGGGCTGACTCGGTGCCGTAGGAATAAAGCACCCCCTCGCCTTCGAAGTGTTTCGATTGCCCGGTTCTTTCGGGAAAGGCAAAGTCGTTTTTGAAGATGAAATCCAGATTGTGATAAAGGTTGATGCTCAGCGGAGCATCATTGGTGCAGGACAGCCGTACGGGTTCGCGCCCCGATCCGTTGTGTATCTGGTAAGTGCAGTTCAGCGGTATGGCAAACAGCGCCTTTGGTCCCCATTCGAAGGTCCGGACTTCGCCGTTGGGCAGCCAGACCGTCGTCGAACCGTATCCAGCAAGCACGAAGAAGAATGCTTCATAGAGGTGCTTGACGGGACTGGTCTTGCGACCGGGCAGAACCTCGATGACATGGTTGGCCATGAAGTCGCCCATACCTACAGTGTGCGCAAAACAACCGCGTGCATCGTAGCGATCCCAAGGTCCTGTCTCAAGTTCGAGCAGATCATGGCCGAAATCAAAATGGATAGGGATTCCCTCACCCGTCGACCAATCCTTGTAAGGATCAACGAGAAATTTCGAATTGTTCGGATCCTGAACCGCAACGGGTTCGGAGCCAAGGGTCGTCGCTTTTTCAGCACTGGTCGCCATAGAACTCACTCTCGATTTACGTTTCTATTCCTGATTGGGAAGTATCCGTTTCTGGCCCTGGGTATCGCCATTTCGGAAAAACCATCTTTTCGTTAGCCAACCCCGCCTTCAGACGAGGACAACGGCCGAACCACCCTGCCGAGATAGCTTGCCTCCGGCCCATACAGCAGAGCTTTGACGTCATCGGCGCGCAACGTCTTGATGATCTGATCGACTTGTCCGGAAAGCGGCAGCATCAGGCCGCCCTTCTGGGCAAGGTCCAGCGTCACGTCCATATCCTTTTCCTGCCAGGTGAAGCGCGTGCTGTCCCACCGGCTGAGTGTGCCGTTGGTTCCTGGGCATTGCAGGAGGACTTCGCGCATTCGCTGTGCATCGATCCCGTAACGCTTGGCGATCAGCAACGTCTCGAAGTTGGCGACACAATGCACCCAATGCAGAAGATTATTGCAGGATTTGGCAATCTGGCCGGCTCCGCGTGGCCCAACGTGAATGAGGTCGCGGCTGTAGCTCATCAATACTGGCCGGATGCGCTCGATATCTTCTTCAGAACCACCGCACAGCGAAAGCAGGGTACCCTCGCGGGCGCCTGAAGCTCCGTAGACGACAGGCGCGTCAACGAGCCGCTTGCCCCTGGCTTCTATCTGCGGTCCGAGCTGGAGCATCGTCTCGGGGCTTATGGTGGCGGCAACGACGATGATAGCTCCGTCGGCGGCTTTTTCGCCCAGCTCCTGCGAAACGTCGACCACCTGTTGATCCGTTGCCACAACAAGAATGAACACATCCGCCACATCGGCCAGTTGGGCGAGGCTTTGCTTCGTTGCGAGGCCGCGCTCGCGAGCCTTTCCGAGCTTTTCCTGGTTGACGTCGAAGACAGCAACTTCGATGTCATGGTCGAGTATGTGGCCGGCCATCGCCAGCCCCATCTCTCCAACTCCCACGACTCCAACCTTCATGTCTGCCTCCACATAAGTCGATATTCCATCGCTTCACCCGGCATGTTGAGTGATGATGTCGATAAGCGCGGGAACGCCGCTCTTGACCTGCACTATCGCCCTGTCAAGCGCACTGGCGATATCCTTGGCATCTTCGATCGGACCTTCGGCGTACCAGCCAAATCCGCGGGCTATCGTGGAAAAGTCCGGGGCCGGATCCATGATGTCCATGCCGATATAGGCGCGTTCGACGGGCGTTCCGCGCTGGCGCGCCACGGTGATCTGGTGCTCCCAATCGTTGTAATAGGCGCGGTTATTGTGCATGACGCAAAGGAACGGCACTTTGTGTTTTGCCGCAAACCAAAGAGCGCCGACATCAAACAATAGATCGCCATCGGTCTGGCAATCGACGACGAGCCGTCCGGTGCCGCGATGCGCAAGCGCCACGCCTGTCGCCATGCCGATCTGTGTTCCTGTTCCGAGCGCCTTGCCGGGCCAACGGTAGGGCCGGTCGAAATCCCAGAGCTTCAACGCCCAGTCCTCGAATGCGTTGGTTGTGAGAACCCAATCCTCATGCTGGATCTTGTCCCACACCTCGGTGGCGAGCCGGGGCAAAGTGATCGGGCTTGCATCCCAGTCGACCTTTGCCTGTTCGCGCCATTTCGCACGCTGTGCGTCATGCATTTCGGCAACAGCCTGCCCGCGTTCCGTAATCTTCCGGGCAAGTTTCGCATCATCCTTGGCACGCTTGCCAATGATCGATGTCAGTGCAGGCAGGGCGAGCGCCGTATCGGCGAGCATACGCTGGGCACATTCGGGAAACCGCTGATAGTCGGTTGCCCATTTCGAAATCTCGATGTCGGCAAAGCCGATATCCAGCCATTCGCAATGCTCGGGGAAAAGCGGCTTCAACGTACGATTAATACGATCGTTTTCGTGCGTTGGCCGCTCCCAATCCCGGCAGTCGAGCAGGGTAATCAGGTCGGCTTGTTTGAATACGTCCCGGTTCATCCGCATATCGAGTGGATGCTCGGTCGGAAAATTCAGCCGCCATTGTGTGTCGGCGACGGGGGCGCCTAGCGTTTGCGCAAGGGCAACCATGTCCGAATAGCCGTTCTTGTCGCGACCGACGAATTGCGGCACCAGCACAGGCCAATCCGCTGCGATCAAGCGGTCTGCAGCCTCTTCAAGTGCGGCAGGATCGGGAGCGATCCGGCTCGGTGTTTTTGTGGATTTCAGCGATGGTAGCGCAATCGACTCGGAAAGCGGTCCCTCCTGCAAGGCGGCGTCATAGCACATATATATCGGGCCTTGCGGCTCGGTCATCATGATCGAATAGGCGCGGGCAAAACTGTCCACAACACCGCCCATGCCGCCCGGCTGATAATCCCATTTCACATAGTCACGGATCTGTGTCCCCTGGACGTTCGCCGTATGAGCCCAATCGACCCGGGGCCGCCGCTTGCCCTCATCCATCGGTCCGGTGGCGCCGATAACGAAGACTGGGGCACGATCCGTATAAGCGTAGTAAATGCCCATGGTGGCGTGCAGGAGACCAACGACATTGTGTACTATGACAGCCAAAGGCTGGCCGGATGCTTTGGCATAGCCATGCGCTATCTGCACCGCGATCTTTTCGTGCTGGCAGAGCAGCATTGGCGGCTCATCGCCATTGTGGTTGACGAGCGAGTCATGAAGCCCGCGATAACTGGCGCCAGGATTGAGCGTTATGAAGGGAAACCCGTATTGCTTGATCAGGTCAGCGATAATATCGGATTGCCACCCAAGTCCGTCATTCTGCGTCACTGATGCTGTTGGCGCCGAGCTATCCATCTTCAATCCCTGTCCCGTTGATCAAATTTTAGGGCGACCAGAGTGGTCCGGTCGCCCCATGTCGGCAGAAAGTTCTGCTATTCCGGCTTCAGCGAGTCCTTGAGGAACTGCACGATTTCCGGTGTCTGATCCATCGCCGTTTTCACGGAGTCGCCCACGGCATCGCCGATGAGCGGATCAAGCGGTAGGCCGAGCGTCTTGGCTTTGGCGATAAATTCGGGATCTGACGTTGCCGCGGCATAGGCATCACGCAGCACCTTCAGGCGATCGGCTGGAATGCCTGCAGGGCCGGCGGTCAATCGCGAAATGTTGCTCTGGGATGCTACGAGTTCAATAGCCTTCTTGCCTTCCTCGTTCGTAACCATCGAGGCAAGCTGCGGAACATCGGTCTCAGAGCCACCGATCTGCGCGATGAACTTGCCGTTCCCGTCATCGACAAATTGCTGGAACGTCGAGCGCGAGCCGACAATGCCTTGCACTTCACCGCGGCGCATCGCCAGCTGATCTTCATTGCCGTTGTAGCCGGTAATCACCTGAATTGGCAGACCGATCGTCTTGACCAGCATTGTCGTCTCGATCGTCGATGCGCTGCCCACACCAGCCGCCGCAAACTTGATCGGCTCCTTAAGGTTTTTCAATTGATCGAAACTCGTGATACCGGAGTCCTTGGAAACCACGATGACCCGCGGATCCGAGGAAACCTTGCCGATCCAGGACATTTTTGTCAGATCGAACTTGATGCCGGGGTCGCCAGTCAACTGCCCGTAGATAAGGCCGGTGTTGAAGGTACCGAAGGTCAGGCCGTCCGGGTCGGAAGCATAGATATAGTTCGTGCCGATAAGGTGGCCCGCTCCCGGCATGTTCTGCACGACGAACGTTGATCCCGGCAAGTGCTTCTGCATGAACTGCGTGATGAGACGGCCGTTCGTATCGTAACCGCCGCCGGGGGCCGTCGCGACGATATAGGTCACGGTTTTACCCTTGTAAAAGTCGGTAGCATCGTCCGCCAGCGCTATCCCGGACCCGAGCCCCGCGACTATGGCGGCACCAAAAGCTGCCGTGCGAATTGATTGTCTGATCATTCCATTCCCTCCCTTTTTACTGCCTTGTTGCGGCAGCGACTGCTAGCTGTTCTGGATAGATAATTAGTCGGTTAACTCACTTCGAACCCCAAGGCTCGCAAAACGATCGGCGTCAGGAAGCCGTGGAACAGCTGCACGTGTAGCAGCACGCCGAACATTGAATAGAGAACCACTGTCGCCGCTACCGCGAGGAACAGTGCGAACTTCCAGCTCGCCTCCGCCTGCCGGCGGAGGAACGACACCAACATCACCGGCACGCTGATATAGAAGCCGAAGACGAGAACCGCCGCGATGAAACCGATAAAGTAGGCCCACATCGTCAGTTCGCCCGACACCGTGTGCGGACCGAATTCCGGTTCTTCCTCGGGGACAAGATTGGCCGGCACGCCCGCCTTCGATGCCGACTGGAAGCTTTCGGCCAGCTGGTTGCCCGGTGCGCGTAACAGATCCATGCCGAGTTGCAGCAGGCACAACGCGATTCCCGGTATGCCAACTACGAATGGCATGAACCGTGCGTTCGGCGGGAACTGAGTGGCCATTGCCACCATCGTGCCGAAGATCGCGAGCATGACGAAGGTAAGCCAGGTGCTGAAGCTGAGCTGTTTCATAGGTTCACTCCAACGCTCGAATTGGCACGATGCGGCCTGAAATTGCGGTAGAACGCATAGACCATCAGTCCAACGATCATGGCGATCAGGACAAGCGAGATGGGACGCAGGAAGAAGCTGTAACCCCAGAGCTGCAGCGCCTGATTGAGTGACGCTTCGGCTTTGCCTCCGAGAACGAGACCGATCACGAAAGGTGAGCGTGGCCACCCTGCCCGAAGGAAGCCGTAACCAATCGCGCTGAACAGCACGAGGACGATGAGATTTTGCCACTGATAATCGCTGACGAAGCAGCCGAGCGACACGAAGACCAGGATGAACGGCACCAGATAGCGGCCATTGACGAAGGTAAGCACCGCGACCCAGCGGCAAACAACGAGCAGGATGCCAACCGCAATCAGATTGCCGACGACCAATGCCCATATCAACGTCCAGACAAGGTCGAGGTGTTGCGTGACCATCGTCGCGCCCGGCTGAATGCCGAGAATGAGGAACGCTCCAAGCAGCACGGCCATTCCGGAACTTCCGGGGATACCGAAGAAGAGGGTTGGCAGCAGCGAGCCGCCTTCCTTGCCGTTACTTGCGGTCTCAGGCGCGATCACACCTTCGATAGCGCCTTTGCCGAAACGCTCCGGTGTCTTCGAGCTTTGCACCGCATGGCCATAGCAAAGCCAGGCAGCAGTCGAACCGCCAAGGCCCGGTATCATGCCGATCACAGCGCCGATCACCGAAGTCCGCAGGACGAGCCACCAATGGCGCGGCACTTCCATGACACCCGAAAGCAATTGCTGATAGTTGAAGCCCTTGTCCATAGGCACCGCCGAGATGGCTCCGCCCTTGGTGCTGAGCGCAATCATCTCCGGCACTGCAAAAAGTGCGAGTACGGCGGTGACGAGACTGACACCATCCCACAGGAACAGCATGTCGCCGGCATAACGCGGCGTACCCGTGATCGGGTCCATGCCAATCGTAGACAACATCAAGCCGTAAAAGCCGACGATCAGACCTTTGACGATCTTCTTGCCGCTGGAAAGAAACGCGATGAAGCTGATGCCAAGCAGCGCGATCAGGAAGAACTCTGCCGGACTGAACATCAGGATGACGGGTTCGAGAATGGGTATCATGATGGCGAAGACGATCGCGCCGATGATGCCGCCGACGCCGGATGCAGTGATGCTGGCACCGAGTGCCCGCGCCGCCTGCCCCTGCTTGGCCAGCGGATATCCGTCGAGAGTCGTCGCGGCGTCGTCACCGTCGCCGGGTATGCCGAACATGATGCTGGATATCTGGCCGCTGGTGCCGTTGACGGCGTGCATCGTCAGCAGGAACACCGCTCCGGAAACCTTGTCCATGCCGTAGACGAATGGAATGGCCATCGCGATGGAAAGCTTCCCGCCGATACCGGGCGTGACACCGACAAGCAATCCGAAAATGACGGCTATCAGCATGAGACCCATTATGTGGGGCGAGCTCACTAGGCCGTAGAGCGCGGCAAACATGGTGTCGATCATTACAGTATCAATCCTCCCATCCAACGAACGGCAACCTGGATTGCGATCCGTCATGCAATTGCTGCTAAGCTCCTCCACGAGCACGGCGCATGCACAATTGTTGCGCTGGCTAAAACGGCAGCGGCTCTCCAATTAGGGTCAATCCGATGCATTTTGTCCAAAGCAAAATATTACGCTCAGTCCAGTTGTTTTTGTGTGGGCTGGCGCAGCGGCTTAGCTGACGAGTTTGTCGCCGCCGCACGGAAGATAAGGGGAAATCCCAACGCACTAAGTTTTTCTTAGTTTGCCGTTAAGGCGAAATAGCGTGGACTTCCTCTGCATTAGAGGCAAAGTTTTTATGTGATTTTTATGAATCCGTGTTGCCGCTGGCCTTGCGGCGGGAAGAAGATTTCTTGGAACAACGCGTTGACGCATCCAACCCGCCAGAGGAGCCGCACGCATCGCTCGGATCCTTGCTCGTGTCCTTTCTCAAACTCGGTGCTTCGTCCTTTGGCGGAGGAATGGCAGCCTGGACGTATCGGGAGATCGTCGAACGGCGCGGCTGGATGACCGATGAGAATTTCCTGCAGACCCAAACCATCGCCCAGATATTGCCTGGCGCCAACCCTGTGAATCTCGCCGTCTATATCGGCCTCAAGTTGCGAGGCCTTCCAGGCGCCATCGTCGCCACATTCGCGATGGTGGCACCGGCATTCACTGTCATCATCCTGCTGAGCACGGTTTACCGGCAATTGAGTGCCTATCCCGAGACGCATTCGGTTCTGCGCGGACTTGCCTGCGTCGGCATCGCATCGACGCTGACGATGGGGATGAAGACGGCGCGGCGCCTGCATGGGCAGACGCTACCCATTCTCATTGCACTATCTGTGTTCATCATGGTTGGTGTATTGCGTTGGCCGCTCGTTCCTGTCGTCTTCGCAAGCATTCCGCCCAGCGTATTGATATCTTACCTGTTGAGCAGGGACAAAAAGCATGGATGACGACAAGCTCCTCGGCCTCGTCCTTTTGTGTGTTCCGCTCTCCCTCGTCTCCTTTGGCGGGGGCCAGACGATCGTTGCCAGCTTGCAGCACCAGACCGTCGATGTGCAGCACCTTCTGACAAGTCGCCAGTTCACTGATCTCTACGCCATCTCGCGCGCCTCGCCCGGTCCGAGCACGCTCATTGTGGCGTTGATCGGCTGGGGGATCAGCGGTTTCTGGGGAGCAGTCATCGCCACGCTGGCGATCTTCATTCCGTCCTCGGCATTGATCTGCATTTTTGGAAGCTGGTGGCAGCAACATCGCCTTTCCCCCTGGGGACGCGCCGTCGAACGAGGGCTGACACCGATTGCAGTTGGATTGATCGTCGCAGGCGGGCTGGCGGTTTCGCAGTCGGCCGGGCTGAGCCTGTTTGAAATCGCCACAACTCTGGCGGCGGCGGCCTTCCTCACGCTGACAAGAGTTGGTCCCTATCCGGTGCTTGGCACCGTTGGAGCGCTCTATTTCTGCCTCAGTGCCGCCGGCAAAATCTAGTTACGCCCTTCTCGGCAATTGACCGGCGTGCAATTCGCGGTATTATGCGTAAAATAGAACGCAGTTCCTTATAGAAGAACATGCTATCTTTTTTGAAGCTGCGGGAGGAGGCAGAAATGGTCGAACCACTGGTATTACGCATAGCCCTCGGCAAGCACGATCACGTGCGGCCGCTCAAGGATGGCAGCGTAAAATCGCCACGTCTCAAACTGCAGTTTGAGGAGTTCGATCCGCTTCCGAACGCTTTTCGGACGATGGTCCGCGGCGGGGATCTCGACGTGAGCGAAATGGCCCTGACCACGCATCTGGTTGCCGTCGACCTGGGCAAACCCATTACAGCGCTTCCGATTCCGCTTTGGCGCCGCCTCCACCATGACAATCTGGTTTGTGCCGCAGGATCTGACCTCGGCGATCCCGCCGTACTTCAGGACAAGAAGGTTGGCGTGCGCGCCTATACACAGACCACGGGTGTCTGGATCCGCGGAATCCTCAAATCGGAATATGGCGTGGACTTCAATCGCATCACATGGGTAACCATGGAGGATGCCCATGTCGCCGAATACAGGGATCCGGAAAATGCGGTCCGCAACACCAGCGGCAAGGGTCTGCGCGAACTCCTGCTGTCGGGCGAACTTGCAGCAATCATGGGTGAACGCAATGTCGATCCCGCCGATGTGCGGCCTGTCATACGGAATGCAGAGGATGCAGCACTGAAATGGTCCGAGAAGACGGGGATCTTCCCGGTCAACCACATCGTCTCTGTCAGGAAGGAACTTCTCGAACAGCATCCCTGGCTTGGCGGTGAACTGATGGCGCTCTTTGAGGAGGCGCGGCAGAAATCCGGTGCCAAGGGGACTGCTGCTTTGCCCTACGGACTGGAAGCGACGCGCAAGCCGATGCAGACACTGCTCGACTACGCCTTCGACCAAAGGCTCAGTTCACGACCCTACGACGTCGATGAGCTCTTCTGGAAAATCTGAATCCAACGCAACTTCATTCTTGGGCAATTTTCATGATCATCGACATTCACGGTCACTACACCACCGAACCCCAGGCACTGCACCAGTTCAGGGACAAACAGCTGGCCGGCCTCGCTGATCCGATGCGGCGCCCGACGAGCACGGATCTCGGTATCACCGATGACATGCTACGCCAGTCCGTCGAGCCGCAACTCAAGCTGCAACGGGAACGCGGCAGCGACCTGACGATCTTTTCGCCGCGCGCCGCGGGCATGGCACACCATGTGGGAACCGAAGCTGTCAGCATGCAGTGGACAACGCTTTCCAACGACTTGATCCACCGGATCTGCCAGTTACTCCCCGATAATTTTGCTGCCGTCGGTCAATTGCCGCAGCATCCCGGATCTCCCCCAAAGAACTGCATTCCGGAGCTGGAGCGACTCGTTAACGAGCTCGGATTCATCGGCATCAATCTTAATCCCGACCCGTCCGGTGGCTACTGGACGGATCCGCCGCTGACCGATCCTCAATGGTATCCGCTTTACGAAAAGCTGTGTGAACTCGACGTGCCAGCGATGATCCACGTGACTTCATCGTGTAACCCAAACTTCCATCACACGGGCGCGCACTACATCAACGGCGATACGACAGCCTTCATGCAGCTCATACAGGGCGATCTTTTCAAGGACTTTCCGACGCTGAAATTCGTCATACCCCATGGAGGCGGCGCAGTACCCTTCCATTGGGGCCGTTATCGCGGTCTTGCGCAGGAGATGAAGAAACCGCTGCTGGCCGACCACCTTTTGAAGAATGTCGTCTTCGACACATGTGTCTACCACTATCCAGGGATCGAATTGATGGCCAAGGTCATCCCGGTCGACAACATATTATTCGCCTCGGAAATGCTGGGCGCGGTTAAGGGCATCGATCCGGAAACCGGTCATTACTATGACGACACGAAGCGCTATATCGACCAGCTTGCGACACTGGACGAGTTAAGCCGCTACAAGATTTTTGAAGGCAATGCACGGCGGGTCTATCCGCGCCTTGACGCGCAGCTGACGAAACGCGGGTATCCCGCCAAGCCGGTAAACTAAGATGGGGCCACCGCGCTCAGCAGCAGGACAGGTCATCGTCATTCGAGACGATGGCCTGCTTCATCCACGACGGCGGCAAGTCTTCCGGCGTAACCTCGCGGATGGGTTTGAACACCTTGAATGCGTGCCGGCTATCGCTCGTAGTCCAGAATGTCACGATGGTTTCGAGCGGCGGGCATCCGGGCAACCCGCAAGCGACCTCCATCACCGAGACCGTCATGTCGTCCGAAAGACTGAAACGTTCCGCCGTCCAGGTCTTTACGCGCCTGATTGCGGTAAGTTTTTCGCGGTCGGGAATAGCGGATTTGAGCATGGTTTCAACCTGAGGGCCGGCGCAAATGCTGCCGGTACCGGACATCTAAATAGAATGACAAACGCGAATTTGTCAAAACTGAACGCAGAACCGCAGCGCTGACAGAACTTGCATGTTCGCCAGTCAGCGACGAGAACTTCCAGGGAGTTTGAAATGACAGAACAAGTCTTAGCGGCCGTCCGCACCGGGCCAAGCCAGATGGAGATTCGCGAATATCCGATGCCGGATATTCCTGAAGACGCGGCGCTGCTGAAGATGGAAGTGGCAGGTATTTGCGGGACCGACGTGAAGCTGTTCAAAACGCCGCCTTCAAACGCCCCGACCATAATGGGCCATGAAAACATCGGCTATATCGCCAAGGCCGGCCGTGAATTCACCCGGCGCAAGGGCTTCAAGGAAGGCGACCTGGTGTTCGTCGAGCATTATGTCATGTGCGGCAAATGCAAATGGTGTCATCAGGGTCAGTACCGGCATTGCGAAAATACCGATTGGCGCAATAATCCGGACGGGATCCGCTATGGCTACACCAGTGCAGAACGCGCTCCGCACCTCTGGGGAGGCTTTGCGCAGTACGTCTATCTGCCGTGGAATGCCGTGGTGCACCGCGTTCCGGCCGGGGTGACACCCGAACTTGCAGGCCTGGTAACGCCCATGGCCAACGGCGTCGAGTGGTCGCTTTTCGATTCCAATGTCGGCTATAATTCCACGGTACTTATCCAGGGGCCTGGTCAGCAAGGGCTTTCGCAGACCGTCATATGCAAGCAGGCGGGCGCTTCGCTCATCATCGTCACCGGAACCACCAAGGACGCAGCGCGACTCGAAGTGGCAAAGTCACTTGGAGCCGACTACGTCATTGACGTGCACAAAGAAGACCCGCTTGCCCGCATCATGGAGATTACGGGCGGAAAAGGTGTTGATGTCTCACTCGATTGTACGGCGGGTGCCGGTACGATTCCGATCCTGCTAGGCGTGGAGGCTCTGGTGCGTAAAGCCGGCACCATTCTCGTTCAGGGCGAAATGAAGGAATTTCCGAACTTCCCCCTCGAGAAGATGACCGTCAAGGCGATCACGCTCAAGAGTGCCCGAGGCCACAGCTATCAGGCGTGTGAACTTGCTCTCGAACAGATCGCCTCCAAACGTTTCGATCTCGAAAAAATCACGACCCATCGTTTCGGGTTGAAGGACGCGGCCCTTGCCATCCAGTCCGTCGGCGGACACGGCGTGCCCGATGTGATCCATGCCTCATTGCTACCCTGGGAATAGTCTCGATATCTCATAAGAATCTGGAAAGGAACACCGCCATGGCACATGGATTCCGAATACTCGAACGAACACGCAGGGTTGACGAACAGACTGTCAGGCAATTTCGCGAATTACCGGTGGCCAATGTCAGCGATGTCATGTCGCGGCTGACCGCGGGCGGACCGAATCTCCGCCCGTTGCACGCAGGCGGGCCTTTGGCGGGACCGGCTTTCACGGTAAAGACCCGGCCCGGCGATAATCTGATGATTCACAAGGCGCTGTTGATGGCGAAGCCCGGCGACGTGATTGTCGTCGATGCCGGTGGAGAGTTGTCAAATGCGCTTGTCGGCGAGATGATGCTTTCGCACGCCATACAGATCGGCGTTGCCGGCGTTGTGATAAATGGCGCCGTTCGCGACTATGGCTGGATCAAGAACAACAGCTTCCCGGTTTTTGCAGCAGGCATCACGCATCGCGGTCCCTACAAGGACGGTCCGGGCGAAATCAACGTGCCGATCTCGCTCGATGGCATGGTCATCAATCCGGGCGATCTGATCATGGGCGATGATGACGGACTGCTCTGTGTTCCGTACGAACTGACGGGCGAAATCTACCCGCTCGCCAAGGCCAAGCACGAAGCGGAACTAAAAACGGTTGCCAATACGCTTGCGGGCAAGCTTGATCCCAAACTTTGGGTCGACGAAAGCCTGAAGCGACTCGGTTGCGAAGGAGTTTGAAAATGGCGACGGCCACGATCGACGGAATATCGACGCGCTATGAAGTTGTCGGCTCGGGTGAGCCCTTGCTCATGTATTCGCCGGGCGGTTTCGACGCGACGATCGAGAAGTGGTCCACCCAGGGTATTTATGCGCAGATCAAATTTCTGGACCAACTTTCCAAGAAGTACAGCTGCATCGTTTTCGACAGGCGCGAAACCGGCCAATCAGGCGGGCGCGTCGAGCGGGTTACCTGGGCGCATTATGTTGAACAGGGCAAGGGCTTGCTCGACCATCTCGGCATCGACAAGGCCCATATGATGGGCGGGTGCATGGGCTGCAGCGCAGTTTCCGCCTTCGGTGCGACCTACCCCGAAAAGACGCTAAGTATGATCCTGTTCTGGCCGGTTGGCGGGGCTAGATATCGCATGACCGGCCACCAGCGGTTTGCCGAACACCTCGCTTTCGTCAACCAGAACGGGCTTGCGGCTGTCGTCAGCCTGGCGAAGGAAAGCAACAAGGCCTTTGGTGCAGATCCGAGAGGCGGTCCCTGGGTATCGGTCATCCGCAATTTTCCCGATTTTGCGGCCGAATATGCGCGGCTCAACGTCGACCACTACAAGGCCATCGTGGCCGGGATGGTGCGAACGTTGCTCGATCGCGATACGTCCCCCGGTGCCGAACCTGAAGACCTGCTGTGTCTCGACATTCCGACGTTGATCATTCCCGGCGCCGACGCGTCGCATTCAACTTCCGCTGCGCGGTATCTGCAGGAATGCATCCCGGGATCAGACTATTGGGATATGCCCGTCCCTGAGCAGAGTGCGGCAAACTGCAATGCCAAGGTGCTCGATTTTCTGCAGGCGATTCCCAAGTAAATTGATGCCGTTCAGGCGGGCACCTTTGCCGGGTCGCTGAAACTCGGCAGGAACGTTTCACCGCGCGTGGCCAGGAAAGCCTGAAACGCAGCCATGACAGGCGTGACTGCGCGGTCGCTGCGGCTGATGGCAAACCACTGGCGGCGAATCGGCAATCCCACAACATCGAGAACGGCGAGCTGGCCCGCCTGGACCTCGGCGGCAACGCTCTGCATAGACAGGAATGCAATGCCGAGATCGGCCATGACGGCCTGCTTGATATCCTCGACAGTTTCCATCTCTGTACTCGGGCCATCAAGCCGGCCGGGGATATCCTTCAGGAAACGCTCGAAAAACGTTCTGGTGCCGGAACCCTTGCCCCGGTGCAGGAAATGTTCATTGGCAATCTCTGCTTTGGTGATATCCGGCCTGCCTGCCAAGGGGTGACCGGGCGCGCTGACGACGACCAGGGAATGCTCGCCGAATACGGTGGCACGAACCGAAATATCCCGCGGCGGGCGTCCCAGCAGAGCGATATCGACGGCGCGATCCTTTAGCCGGGCAATCGTCTCGTCCCGGCGATCGATGATCAGTTCAAGATGTACATCGGGATATTCTTTCGAGAAAGCCGCAAACAATGGCGCCGCAAAATACCTGACCGTGGAAACAGCCCCAACCGTGATATGCCCGCGCTTCACGCGGCGAAAGGCGTTGATATCGTCATCAAGTCGCTGCAAACGCTCATCGATCTCTCTCGCGGCTTCGAGAAAAACCTTTCCGGCTTCCGTCGGAAACATGCCGTGCGGCATGCGCTCGAAAAGCGTCACGCCCGCATCTTCTTCCAGCTGCTTCAGTTGTAGTGTGATAGCCGGTGCAGTCAGCCCCAGGGCCTTCGCCGCATCTACAATCTTTCGATGAGTCTCGATCGCCAGCAGCGACTGGAGCTTTCGAAAGGTGACGTTTTTCATTCAGCCACAATAAAAAAACTTAATGGCTGAGTAAAGGGATTTGACCGTCAAGCCTCGAAAATCCGGTACTAAATCAGCTTCTAGCTACGCTTGAAAACATCCTTGAGCGACGCCGGGTCAATACCCAAGGTCCGCAGTGCCAAGGCCGGCGGCGTGCGCCTGTTTTCAATGGCCAATGCACACTCTTTTGCGGCGCTGAGGCAATTCGCTATTTCGGCGATGCTTGAAAGAACGGTGCGGAACCAACTCGTTCCAGCATTGCGGTCTTCGGTAAGTATAGTCACGACACGTCCTTCCTGGCATTGTGCACCGCAATATAAATCAGGTGGACGACGCCGGAAACAACGCTTTGGCAAGGCTGGTATATCGATTTTGCATAGCAGATGAACGGCTGCGATTGCCTATGCGATCGCCTTCAATGGTCTGCTTCTATTTGCGGCGGTTGCGAGCGGTCAATCGGGTGCGCGTACGGCCCAATTGTAGCGGCGAGCCTGTCGATCATTCCATCAACAAATGCGATGAATGCAGTGTCGTCGCTCAACCCCTTGTGGGCCGCGTGAGCCAGATAGAGTGTCAACCTTACCGACGGCCGTTCGATACGCCGGGCAATCAATGCTCCCGATTGAATTTCTTCCGACACAATACCGAACGGCATGATGCTTTCTGCAAGACCATGAAGGATCAGCGCCTTGATTGCTTCCATCGATTGGACCTGATAGGTCACGTTTACATCCAGCGACAAGCGGGAGGCCGTCTTATGAATACGGCGCCAGATAATATCCCGGCTGGACACAAGGGCCAGATCGCCTGCAACCGCCTGCTTGAACGATATTCCACCCTCGGCGGGATCTCCTCCCGGTACCGCAATATGCAGCAAGTCTTCCTTCATCAGGGCAAGACGCCTGAGACCGGGATTCTCCTCGATGTCATAGGCGAGAACGTAGTCGAGTTCGCCGCGCTCCAGCGCGTCGGTCAGGACAAAACTCAACTCCTCCACCACATGCAACGCGATTCCGGGCAGTTGCTGTTTTGCGGCCACCACCAGTTCGGTTCCAATCAGCTTCAGGATGCTTGGCGTAGCACCAAGCCTGATGCGCGCACGCTCGCCCGCCAGTGAAATCAGGTCGCGGCGCGTGTCCTCGATCCGCTGCAGAATTTCATGCGCGCGTTCGTAAAGCAAAAGTCCCGCGGGTGTCGCGCTGACACCCCGCGAATGGCGGTCGAGCAATTGAACATGAAGCGATTCCTCGAGATTGCGTATCTGTATCCCGAGAGCGGTCTGCGCCAGATTCAACTGTTCCGCCGCCTTCGTAATGTTGCCTACGTCAACGACCTTTATGAAGTATATCAGCTGACGAGGTTTCATTGCGGCTTTCAGCGGCTGTCGGTTGCAGCCAAATGATCAATAGAACTGGTCAAAATGCACTTGGGTTGAGTCGACACCAAGATCGACCAGCATTTTCTGTATTGCTTGTCCCATTGCGGGGGGACCTGCAAAATAGATCTCGCACGAAGGAAGCCGTGCGGCGAAAAGACTATGAGCGACTTCATGGACATAGCCTCTGTAACCATCCCAGCCATCATCGGCTTCAGGCATGCCGGAAACGACCGGATGGTAGTGAATATTTGTACCAAATCCCGGTAGCATTTGCAGCATTTCCTTGCCGCAAATATCCTGCGCCGTGCGACCGCCGAAGACGAAGTCTATGCGTCTTCCGGCAAGGCTCGGTGCAACAGCCGCCGCGCGCGTGATCGACACCATCGGTGAAAGCCCCGAACCGCCGGCAATACAAACGATATCCCTCGGCGAGTTCTCGCGAAGATATGCCATGCCATAGGGGCCATCGAGCTCGATACGATCCCCAACGCGCAGTTGCGAGAACAAGTATCCTGTTGCCTCGCCGCCCGGCACACGGCGTATCTGAAAGTGCCATTCTCCGCCATCATTGCTGGTATTCGCCATCGAATAGGCGCGACCGCCTGGCACCTCGGGCAGATGCAGCAAGGCATATTGACCTGAAAGGAACCGGCTCGTTGCCTCTGACCGGAAGCGAAACTCCCGGATGTCATGCGTGATGTCGGACGTTGCAACCAAGGTCGCAGCCTGGCGTTGCGGCCTGAACAGGCTCTCATACTGCGGCATCAGCCGCAACTTGACGGCACAATCGGACAAGGGGCTGGCCTGGCAGCCCAAGCGGCGGCCGCGCGCACGATCACGTTCACTCAAGCCCGGCGGATCCGCACGCAATTCTTCGATTTCACCTTCAACGAGATCGAAGCGGCAATTGCCGCATGACCCGACATTGCACTCATAGGGAAAGCCCAGTCCCGCCCGTAGTGCCGATCGCATGATCGTGTCGCCTTCGTCGCACTCCCAGCGGAGGTCGCTTCCATTCAGCGTGATGACTGCCATGCGTGGGCTTCCCATTTCTGCCTATCGATGCCTTGCGGAGTATCCGAGACGCGCCGATATCGCTGCAACGGTTTCCAAAAGTGGTGGTGCAAACCCTTCGAGCGCCTCGATCGACAATCTCTGCAAGGGTCCGCCAATCCCGACAGCAGCGACGACCACACCATTTGAATCCCGGACCGGTGCAGCGATGACCCGGATCCCCGGTTCGCTTTCCTCGTCTTCAATGGCATAACCGCGCTCACGGACTTCGGCGAATATCTTCCGTATCTGCTTGGGATCGACCGGCGTACGCGGCGTACGGCGGGCGAGCGGTCCTGCCAGAACGTGTTCGATCGTCTCTTCCGGGGCGAATGCAAAGATAGCGCGACCGACTGCCGTGCAATGTGCGGGGCGGCGGACGCCGAGATCCGATTTTATCGACAATGCCTGCGGGCTTTCCAGATCATAGACATGCATGATTTCGATGTCTGTCGGGATGCCGAGGATGATGGTTTCGCCGGTGTGTTTGCGCAGGTCGAAAAGAAACGGGCGCGCTTCATTGGAAACATTCATACGCCGGCGTACAAGCGTCCCAAGACCGAATAACCCGACCCCGAGTTTGTAGCGCTCGGTTTCCGGGTTTTGCTCCAGCAGCCCTTCCGAAACCAATGTCACGGCAAGGCGATGAACGGTGCTCTTTGCCACCTTCAGCTTCAATGCCAATGCGCTGACGCCGATCTCCACCTCGTCTTCTGAAAAGGCTTTCAGCAACCGTATTGCCGTCGTGACGGACGACAGCCGATTGCGCTTGGACGATGGCGTTTTCTTTGAACTGGACGTGTCTTTGGAAGGTGGGTTCATGGGTTCAGCATTCCGTTTGATCGCGTGGACAACAGTGCCGTTCATAACACAGCCCTCGCAATTTCCCAGACCACCCATTCGATAGCCATTCCGAGACCAGAATTCCTTTGGAACCCACCACCCCCGGTCATGCTAGTGCCAATATCTCCGTCCCTTGGCAGCAGCATCTCAAACTCGCAACGCGCTCAGCATTTCGCTGACATATTCAGCGCCCGTCGAAACAACGAGCATTGCCGCGAAGGGACGCATCGTGGTCAATGTCCGCTTCAACTGTTCGGAAGGAACGCTGGCCGAATTGAGGACCAGACCTGTGGTCATCTTGCTGCGCACGAAACAGGCGTTGCCGATTACCTCGGCGGCTTCAGCCGATGCTCCGGCGGATGTGACCATGACGATAACATCCGCGTCGGCAATTTCGTCGACGAGATTGGTCCGCTTTCCATCAATATCCTCGAGTATTGCATCGACCGACAACATTTTCAGCGAGTTCGTAGCGCCCTTTGGTTCGATATATCGCAGAAAGTGGGCACCATCCGAAGCTTGATCCACCAACGACTTCAGAGCCGCGACGCTGTCAGAATCGAGAGCAATGATGCGCGACTTCCTCGGCCTGGAATTGGGGTAACCAATTCTGAACCGGGCTTCCTCTGCCGTGGTAGCGCGCGCACTTTCACTGAGACCAAGCTGCATATCGTTCTCCTTTGGAACGGACCGTCACCGTGGCTCAGACAGAGGCCGGCGCTTTCCCCTCAATCACTGTCAACGCTTCGGCGGCTGCATCGATGTAAGACTGATCGACAGGCAACACGACAGCCGCCGACCGCACGCGGTGGTGGGCAGGATCGACACCCGGAGGGGTAATACCTTTGTCCTTGAATGCCCGGACAGCCTTCAGCAAACGGTGACGCGCCATGATGATCCCGTTATCCGTCGATACCAGGTTTTCCTTTGTCCGGTCGACGATGGGTCCCATGCTTTCCTGCAATGAGGCATCCTGCATGGCGATGCCTTCGACGCCGGAATAGGTTACGCCAAGACGCTGGGCCTCGCGATCCATGAGATAATCATTGTCCTTGTTGGCGGCGGGACGGAAGGTTCCAGGAACGTATGTGACATGAATGCCCTTGCCGTCGAGCATTGCCTGGCGCTCTTCGGGCGTCAGAGCCCGGACTGGGTGGTAGTCGAAGCTCCACGCCCAGCAATTCTCGTCGTCGATCGGGATCCAGAAATGGCCATGGACAGGATGGTTGCCGCGCGGCGGCACCATGGTGAACGACGGCATGACCCACGGCGTTACACGCCAGTAATAGTGGCCTTCCTCGGCATTCCTGCGGGCGCCGATGAATAGTCCGCCTTCATTGTCCGTGACTTCGAAAAATGGCTTGGAGTCTGCCATATTGTATTTGTTGCCGCGGGCACCCTTGAACAGCGGGTCGCTGTTGAGACTTCCGCTATGAAGGAAGGAAACATGGCTCGAATCGATGCCGCCTTCCATGGCCTGCAACCAGTTCGACTCCTGCCAGCGCTTCGATGTGAACGTCTGCTCAGGCGGCACAAGCGCAAATTCCCATTCCGGATGCGGCGGCTCTTTGTCGGCTGGCCCCATATAGGTCCAGAGAATATCGCCGATCTTGATGAGTGGATAAGACTTCAGCTTGATCTTGTTGCAGAAGCCGCTTTCCTTGGGTTCCGACGGCACCTCGATACATTGACCCGTGTGGTCGTACTTCCAGCCGTGATAGGGGCAGCGCAATCCGCCCTTCTCGTTGCGGCCAAACCACAATGAAACACCCCGGTGGGCACAAAACTCGTCGATCAATCCATAGCGGCCTTCGCTATCCCGGAACGCCAGCAAACGTTCGCTGAGCAGTTTTATGCGAACCGGCGGACAATCATTGGCCGGCAGTTCTTCCGCAAGCAGCGCCGGTATCCAGTAGCAGCGAAACATGTCGCCCATGGGTGTGGCTGGGCCAGTCTGCGTCAGAAGGTCGTTTTGTTCTTTTCTAAGCATTCAATCCTCCTCGAATCGTCCAATCGCGACGAAATCCGGCTGCTGTTTGGCCGAGCCAGAACGTTAATCGTCAGTTTCGAGTTGACGTCCCGCTCTGATCGGTTATTCTTGCATCGCGTTCCTTTATACAGAACGCTGTTTCGTTTTAGAAAACTACAGGCTGTTGGCGAGCTAGTCAAGCGCGCGGCGGCAGCAGGGAGAAAGGATATGGACCAGATGACGCAAACGCGTTCGAGGATAAGGCTTTGTTCTGCGGATGATGTTGATTTCGACAGCGCCATCAGAGTCGAATCCGGCGATCTCGTGCTGGCCGTTTTCAACGTCAATGGGACGTTCTACGTGACAGACGATGCCTGCACCCACGGCCCGGGCTCGCTGTCGGAAGGATATATCGACGGCCATACGATCGAATGCGATTTTCACAATGGTGCATTCGATCTTCGCACCGGCGAGGTCGTCGCCCCACCCTGCATGGTACCCGTGCGAACCTACAAAGTGGTCGTCGAGAACGACGACGTGATGATCGAGGTGTAAAGCATATGTGATATCGCGGGCATAACAGATTTGTATAATATGGGATTTTATTAGAAACACGACGGGAGGGATTATGGATTCTCATGCGCGGACAACAGATGGAAACCCCGAAAAGGCGGGGATAGCGCTTCCATCGGAAACGTCATTGCGAGCTGAAATCGCGATTGCCACGCGGCTCCTGAACAGCCTGAAAATACTTGAATACAGTGGTCATGTCAGCGCCCTCTTGCCCGGCAACGAGACCGTGCTCGTACAGCCCCAGGAGAAAAGCCGCGCCGAAGTATCCCCCGAAGATCTTCTGGTCTGCGACATGGACGGCAAGGTTGTGGCAGGTCCAAAAGGCGTCAAACCTCCTTCGGAAGTTTTCCTTCATTGTGAGATTTATCGTGAGCGACCGGATGTGAAATCGATTGCGCATTTCCATAATGATGCAACCAATGTCTTCACCCTTGTCGAAGATATGCACCTTCTACCCTTCAAGAATCACGCGATACGCTGGCGGAGCGGCATTCCCGTTCATGCGGACCCGGCCCATGTCAGCAACAGTGAACAGGGCCGCAGTGTCGCCGCCACGCTCGGCGCTCACCATGCCATGCAGATACGCGCCCATGGCCAGATCGTGACCGCGGAGACGGTGCGCGGGGCATTCATCGATTCGCTTCATCTCGTAGAGAACGCGGAAGCGGCTTATCGCGCTGCCGCCATCGGCAAGGTCAAGCCGTTGACGGACGCCGAGCTTGATTCATTTGCCCACAGCTTTCGCCGCGATCATCACATTCGCAAGCTCTGGAGCTACTATGTGCGCGGCGCGTTGCGCGAGGGATTGTTCCCGGAGAGCTGGAGCGAACAGAAGTAGAAAACGCCAGCGGGGGCTGACGTCCCCTGCCCGGACAAAACCGGAAAGATGGTCTTTCCGAAATCAAGCTACCGCCGCTCCGAGCAGCTGGTAGGCTGACGCAAATATTACATCCGCGAGCGCTTCAGGCGCAGCGGAAATGCATCGACAGGAGGAATCAATGCACCAGGATCCATTAGGCGGCGGCACCGGCACCCACTGGCACGAACCCGCTGGCACGAAGAAAGCCGGTTTCGGTGAGTTCAAGAAGCAGCCAACCCCCTATGATCAGTTCATGGTGGAAGAAGGTATTCCTGTCTTTCGCGACCTTGGGGTATCGAGTGTCAAAAACCTTCCCTTGAAACCGTGGAAGCGTACCGGCGGACGCGGCACTTATATTCAGCTGCTTGGGACAGAAACCAAATGGGGTTGTCATCTGGTGGAGGTGCCAGCGGCGGGCGCGCTTCATCCGGAAAAGCACATGTTTGAGGAAATATACATCGTCGTCGAAGGACGCGGCTCCACCGAGGTGTGGCTCGAGGGCGAAGGTCGCAAACACGTCTTCGAATGGCAGGAAGGGTCGATGTTCTCGATACCGATGAACGCCATGCATCGGATCGTCAACGCAACCAACAGTCCGGCACTTCTGCTTGGCGGAACAACGGCGCCGAACGTCCTCAACCAGATCCAGAATGCCGATGCGGTTTTCAACAACCCATATGTCTTCCGCGACCGTTTTTCCGGAGCCGACGACTTTTACAAGTATCGCGAGGAAATCGAGCCTGACCCCGTTCGCGGGCTCGCCATGCGGCGGACCAACTTCATGCCAGACGCCGTCAATTGCGAACTGCCGCTCGACAACAGACGCTCGCCAGGTTACCGCCGCGTTGAGCCGTTCATGACCAACAACACCTTCTACTACTGGATCGGCCAGCATGAGAATGGCCGTTATTCGAAAGCGCACGCACATACGTCGGCGGCAATTCTGATCTGCCTGAAAGGCGAAGGCTACACCTATACCTGGCCCGAAGAATACGGCGTCAATCCCTGGAGGGATGGCCATGCCGACAAGATCAAGCGCCTTGATTACGGTCCTTTCGGCATGGTGTCCGCCGCCCCGGGTGGTGCGCGCTGGTATCATCAGCACTTCAGTGTTTCCAAGGAGCCTTTCCGCCTGATGGCGTGGTTCGGCCCGCATAATCCTGGCCGCGATCCCGGCGCTCCTGGTGAAAAGCACACCGACTATACCGCAATCGACGTCAATGAAGGCGGCACGGCTATCCCGTACTGGATGGAAGACCCCTATATCCGCAAGGAATATGAGGAGAAGCTGAACCGCAATGGGGTCGAAATCCGTATGAAGCCGGAATGGTACGTCACGCCGGATGACACGACGAAAAAAATGTCCACCGTCGTCTGAGCAGCTAATTTCAATGTCAGAGGAACCAGAGGAAGGCGGCCGGATATTCTTCTCCAATATCGGCCGCAGTATGGAACTCGAGGATGAGATACAGTTGACCAGTGTCGGTATCGACATTGGATCATCGACGTCTCACCTCGCCTTCTCCCGCATCGTGCTGGAGCGTCTCGATACGCGCTATATGGTAGTCGAGCGGACGCTTCTGCATCAATCCGATGTTTTGCTCACGCCCTATCGCAGCGATGATGCTATCGACGCGGAGGCGCTCGCATCGTTTTTCGAGGCCCAGTACGAAGCCGCCGGCCTGAAGCCCGAGGACATCGACACGGGGGCGCTCATCCTCACCGGCGTTGCCGTCAGGCGCAGCAATGCGCGCGCCATTGGCGAAATCTTTTCGGCGCAGACCGGCAAATTTGTCGTGGTCAGCGCGGGGGACGGCCTCGAAACCACTCTGGCTGCGTTCGGGTCTGGCGCGGTCGCTCTTTCCGGCCGAACACGCCAGCGCGTGCTGAACGTCGATATCGGTGGAGGCACCTCAAAACTCGCACTGTGCGAAAACGGCGCCATCCGCCATATCAGCGCCATCGACATTGGCGCGCGGGTCGTCGCATTCGATACTGACCGGCGGGTTACGCGGTTGGAAGAAGCCGGCAAATATTTTGCGAAACAAGCAGGTGTGGCGTTGGTGCTCGGCGCGGTTCTCACGCCCGAGGATGCCGGAAAACTCGCGGCGTCCATGGTCGACCACCTGTTCGAAGCTATGAAGGGTGGCGCAATGCGCAGCGAAACCGCTGGTCTCCATCGCCTGCCTGCCCTGCCGGCGGGACCACCACCCGACATAGTCACGATTTCCGGCGGCGTTTCGGAATTTCTCTATGCCGATACCAATGCAGGGTTCAGCGATCTCGGACCCTTGCTGGCCCGGCAATTGCGCAAGCGGCTCGACGACTGGAGGCCGCGCCTTGAACGTCCCGAACAGGGTATCCGGGCGACCGTCGTCGGCGCCTCGCAATATACTGTACAGGTTAGCGGCAGTACGATCTTCGTCAGGCCACTCGATGCCCTGCCCGTTCGCAATGTTCCCGTCATAAAGCCCGCATTCGCATTCGATGATGATATCGACGCCGAACGTGTTGGCTTAATGGTGAAGGAAGCACTGGCACGGCTCGATTTGACCCACGGCGACAGCCCTGTGGCCATTTGCTACGAATGGCAGGGATCGGCAAGCTACAGGCGCCTCGATGATTTCTGTCGGGGGATACGAGAGGGCTTGTCACAGATCCTTGCCAAAGGTCACCCCCTGATCCTCGTCGGCGACAGCGACGTCGGGGGACTGGTGGGGATGCATTTCGTCAGTGCGGACGGCGTCAATTCAATCATCTCGATCGACGGCATCAAGCTCGACGAGTTCGATTTCATTGATATCGGCGCCATGCTCGAAACGTCCGGCGCTGTGCCCGTCGTCATAAAGTCACTGGTATTTCCCAATATGGGCCTTGGCCAGAAGGGTCTCGAACCAGTCGAACCGGCGTGAGAAAAGTTTCACGCCGATACTTCGACGTGCAGATTGTCATAGCCTTTGGCACGATAGACGATGACCGAAACGATCCAGCTCATGACGAATATACCGACGACTGCATAACCGAAATTGGCCAGATTATCGTTCAGCCCTCCAACGAACTGCCAGAACGCTCCTTGAAGTCCGAGCTTGTCGCTGATCAGACCAAGAGCTTCCACGCCGCCGATAAAGACAGCGACGATGACAGACGCTCCGGTGATTGTCAGATTGTACCAAAGCTTGCGCATGGGGTTGATCGACGCCCAACCATAGGCACCAGTCATCAGGACGCTATCGGTCGTGTCCATGAGCGACATGCCCGCTGTGAAGAGCGCAGGAAACACGAGGATCGTCCAGAATGACATGCCCTGCGTCGCTTGCGCTGCCGAAATTCCGAGCAGGCCGATTTCCGTTGCGGTGTCGAAACCCAACCCGAACAGGAAGCCGATCGGATACATATGCCAGGACCGCGAAACCACGCGGAAAATCGGCCGGAAGATGCGAGCGATGAGTCCTCGTCCTGACAGCAGTGCGTCGAGGTCCTCGTCGACAATTTTCTCGCCGCGCCGCGCGCGGCTGAAAGCTGACCAGATACCCCGCAGGATAAAAAGATTGGCCAGGCCGATAACGAGGAGGAACACGGCCGACACAGATGTGCCGATGACACCGCCGACATCATGGAACGATTCAAGATTGCTCTGCATCGCAGCGGCTGTCGCGGCAATGATCAGGGAAGCGATGACGACGATGCTTGAGTGCCCCAGCGAAAAGAAGAAGCCGACCGAATAAGGCGTCTTGCCCTCCTGCATCAACTTGCGGACGACATTATCGATCGCGGCAATATGATCGGCGTCGAAAGCATGGCGCAGACCGAACATGTAGGCGAGAAGAGCAGTCCCCAGCAATGAAGGGCGATCGGAAAAGGCAATCCACGCCCAAGCCCAGGCGCCGACGTTGGCCGCGATCAGGATGACATAGGTCACGATGACCTTGGCCTTCAGCCGCGCCGGCTGATCGTCGAAAGGATTGGGGATCATATAAGCCTCCTCCGCTGGCCAGGTATCGCGTGTGCTGGTAAACATGCGCAGAGGGCCGTTGTATCGGAAGCAACCATAGAAAATCGCAAAGTATGATGTCTACGCGAAAAAATCTTACTCGCCCGTTTAAAAAAACTTGGAGCCGAAGATGCAAAGAATAACGATCACCCTCGATGACGATTTGATGGAGGAACTCGACAGGGTGATCGCGGCAAAGGGCTATCAAAATCGCTCCGAGGCCATCCGCGACCTGGCGAGGGCCGGGATGAAGCTGACATCAATCGAAACAGGTGCAGCAACGCAGGTGATCGGTGTTCTGAGCTATGTCTTCGATCATGGGGCACGCGATCTTGCACGCCGGTTGACCAATACCTTCCATGATCATCATTCACTTGCTGTATCGAGCATGCATGTCCATCTCGATCATGACAACTGCCTCGAAATCGGTGTCCTCAAAGGACCGCCGGACCAGGTTCAGCATTTCGCTGAACACGTCATTTCGGAGCGTGCAGTAAGGTACGGACATCTGCACGTGGTGCCGGCGGGATTGCCAAAAAGCCAGCTTTGACTTGAGAACATTGCTCCAGGGGTTCTGCAGGGTGGTGAGCATGTGTGCGCGCTCGCGTCAGGTTGACATCATCCTTCACAATGCTAAGCTCGTTTTAGAGGAACGTTGTTCTTTATAGCGGAACAGTTGGCTGCGTCTGTGGTTGCACGGATATCGGGAGTGGCATCATGAAGAAACTTTTGCTGGGAGCAGCGCTCATCGCCTGTTTGTCATTGAATGCGATGAGCGCGATGGCGGCGGAACTCACCAAGGTGAAAATCGGTATCGTCAACGCCAGCAGTGATATCGCTTTCTTCATCGCCGACAAAAAAGGCTACTTCCGCGAAGAAGGTATCGAGGCGGAGTTCGTGCCCTTCGATTCCGGCGCGAAGATGGTTGCTCCGCTTGGAGCCGGCCAACTCGACGTTGCCGGCGGCTCGGTATCGGCAGGATTGTACAATGCCGTGGCACGAGGGATCGGAATCAAGGTTGTCGCCGACAAGGGTTCGACGCCCCCAGGTTACGGCTATCAGCCACTTCTGGTTCGCAAGGATCTCGTGGAAAGCGGCAAGTACAAGTCGCTCGCCGATCTCAAAGGCATGAAGGTTGCGGGCAGTGCCACTGGCAGCGCATCGACATCGACCATGAACGAGGCGTTGAAAAAGGCGGGGCTTAAACCCAGCGATGTCGAGCGTGTATTCCTCTCATTTCCCCAACATATCATCGCGCTGGAGAACAAGGCCGTTGACGCGGCTTTGACAACCGAACCTTCCGCAACAGAAGCCGTACGCCGTGGCGCCGCCGTTCGTATCATGGGCGATGACGAGATTTACCCCAATCACCAGCTCGCGGTTGTCCTGTACTCGGCAGAGTTCATCGGGGAACAGCCCGATGCCGCAAAAGCATTCATGCGCGCCTATATCCATGCGCTTCGCGACTACAATGACGCGCTTGCCAACGGCAAGCTGGCCGGCCCGGCCGCGGACGAAGTGATCTCCATATTGACCGAATATACACCGATCAAGGATGCTTCCGTCTATCGCGCCATTGTCCCGCAAGGCATCGATCCCGACGGCAAGCTCAACACCGCCAGCCTTGAAAACGATCTCAAATACTTCCAGAGCGAAGGTCTCGTACCGGCAAGCGCAACTGTCGCCCAAATCCTCGACGCGTCGTTCGCCGACGCAGCAGTCAAGGAACTGGGGCCGTATCAACAAAGAAAATAAGCGCGGGGTATCTCAGACACAATCTGGCATGGAACTGGCAGGACATGGATAACTACACTCAACAGAAGCGCATGCTGGTCGATGCGATCCTTATGCTCGAACGCGCGGGAATCATAGATTTCAACGGCCATGCCAGTTGGCGTGTTCCTGGCGAAAATCGAATGCTGATCAATTCCGGTGCATCGGTCCGCTCGGCACTCACTATCGACGATATCGTCATGACCGATTTCGACGGCAAGCCGGTCGATGGCGGCGCAGTCCCGCCGATGGAATTCCACATCCATTCGGAGATATACCGTCGCCGCGCGGACGTGGGTTCGGTCATCCACGCTCACCCGCTGTGGTCAACGCTCTTCAGCATGACGGGGAATCCCGTTGAACCGGTGATCATGCAGGCAGCGGTGATCGGCGAGATCATGCAGTTTGGCGAGATAGCATCAATCAACACCAAGGAACTCGGTGAAGCGCTTGCCACAACGCTTGGTGCGCATCGCATCGCAATGTTGAAATCGCATGGATCGGTGATCGCTGCGGCCAGTATTCTCGAAGCATTCGTCCTTGCAGTGTACCTCGAGGAAAATACGCAAAGGCAGTATTTGGCCAAAAGCCTCGGCACACCAACGGTTCTGACGCCTGAACAGGTCGCCACGATCGCAGCCAATCTCTGGAAGCCCAACCTCTTGCAAAAGGTCTGGGACTATCATGCGGGTAAATTGGGCCCTGTCTGACCTATGGGCTGGGCTTCTCGAACATATCTTTAATGCTGGTTCCAAGTTTGCTGGTAGCGCCGATGATGGCAACTGCTATCAGAGCAACGATCAGTGCGTATTCAACCGCACTTGCGCCGGTTTCGTCCTTGAGGAAGCGCGCGAAGAGCTTTGTCATTGTTCGCCTCTCCTTTCAAAGTCCCGTTGAATCGTCCTCCTCATTGAGTAATTTAGCAAAAGAGACTGTTGTTATTAGTTAATTTTTACTTTAGACGGCCGCGTCAATTTAACTAAAACTTTCCTCAAATAAGGATATTCTGACCAGATCACACGTCAACTCGAATTCTAAGCAGCGACGGCTGAACCTAGTTGGAATTACAAGTACCTAATAATTTAACTGAATTTAATCGACTTCCGTAAAACTAATTTAAGCAACAAATTCAGTCACTTTTCAGTAACCATCTATATTAGTGAAACTGCAATTGCTGGAAATCTATGTTGAGGACGGTTCAACGAAACCATGCACAACAACAGGATAGGCAATCAAATGAACACTCTCTTCGCACGCTTCCTTAAAGACGAATCCGGCGCAACTGCCATCGAATATGGCCTGATTGCTGCCCTTATCTCCGTCGGCATCATTGCCGGTGCAGGCACGCTCGGCAACGGCCTCAACAGCGTATTCAACAAGCTCGGCACCAAGATGAACGGTGTTGTAGTTAACTAAGTTTAGTTGGTGGAGCTGCCCGATCGCGGGCAGCTCCACCAAATACCACATCTTTGTAACCGGGTTTACCCGAGTTCGCCTTGTCCCGATCATCGATGTTCGCGGCAATCCAGAACACCGTTTGATCGAGAGACCAGACTGGCAACCTTCTGCTGCCAAGCACCCTGTCCATACGACCTTTGGGTGCGGGCAATCAGGCAACGAAGTCAGATGCTTAATCTCTACCCGAACTAGTATGAATATCGTGAAAATTTGGGGTAAGGTCGTTGCCAAAGACAAAGTTAAATCAACCACAGAATATTGCGCTCTCTGCCGTCATCCCTTGCTACAATGAAGTGGACGGCATCGATGAGCTCTATCGACGCGTGACCGCGGCGTGTCAGCAACAGGTTGGCCAGTCCTACGAGATTGTCCTCGTCATCGATGGTGCGACAGACGGCACCCGCCAGGCGGTCTTCAGTTTGGCCGCAACAGACCCTCACCTCGTCGCAGTCGATCTTGCCCGCAATTATGGCCATCAAATTGCGCTCAGCGCAGGCCTGGATATTTGTCGTGGCCAAAGAATTCTTATTCTCGATGCCGATCTGCAGGATCCCCCGGAACTTGTCGGCCAAATGATGGCCAGGATGGATGAAGGCTATGATGTCGTCTATGGCCAACGCCTGAAACGCGAGGGAGAAAGCTGGTTCAAACTCGCTTCGGCGGCGATGTTTTATCGGTTGTTGCGCAAGATGGTCGACGTGGATATTGCTCCTGACACCGGCGATTTTCGCCTGATGAGCCGCCGGACCCTTAATCATCTGAATTCGATGCCGGAGCGTTATCGGTTCATTCGCGGAATGGTCAGCTGGATCGGCTTGAGGCAAGTCGCCCTCCCTTATGAAAGGTGCCGGCGCTTTGCTGGCACCACGCATTACCCGTTCAAGAAAATGCTCTTGCTGGCGATGGACGCAATGACAAGCTTTTCCATCGCTCCGCTCCGCTTCGCGTCGCACCTCGGCATGATCTTCGGGATTCTTGGACTTTTCGCGCTGGGTTACACTTTCTGTTCCTGGATTGCCGGGAACGTTTTGCCCGGCTGGACCAGTCTGGCAGCCATAGTCCTCATACTTGGCAGCGTTCAGCTTCTGGTGCTCGGTATTTTTGGCGAGTATCTCGGGCGGATGTACATGGAGACGAAGCGGCGTCCGCTTTACCTCGTCAATGAGATCGTCTCTTACGACGCGGTTAGCGCTCGCCAGGATCTACCCATCCATCGTCTGCAGGAACGAGTGAAGGAGGTCGTCCATGCTCGAGGCCGAATTTGACCAGTTCGCGTCGGAGTATCACCAGCAGCACGCCGCCAGCATTCGTCTGAGCGGTGAAACTCCGGATTTCTTTGCCAAGTACAAGATTGACGACGTTGCTGCCGTACTCGCAGCCGCGGGTGTGAAACCACGACGCATACTCGATTTCGGCGGCGGTGTGGGCAATTCACTGGGCTATCTCAAAGCTGCGTTTCCCGAGAGCGAAATAGTGTTGCTGGACCCCTCTTCGCAATCCCTCGATATCGCTCAGAAGCGGTTTCCCGGCCAAGCGCACTTCCAGCAATTCGATGGCAGAACGATCCCGTATGACAATGGACATTTCGACCTGGTATTTGTTGCGTGCGTTTTTCACCATATCCCCAGTGATCTCCATTTGGGCCTTCTCCAGGAAATCAGCAGGGTTCTGACGACGGGCGGAAACTTCTTTCTCTTCGAGCACAATCCGTGGAACCCGCTCACCTTGCATGCTGTGCGCAATTGTCCGTTCGACGAGAACGCAGTTCTTATCAAGGCGAAAGATATGCGCGCAGAGATCGCTGACGCCGGCCTGTCCAGATCACGCATCGTTTACCGCATCTTTTTTCCGCGTCTGTTGGCGAGGCTGCGGTCGCTCGAGCGCCATTTCGCCAAAATTCCGATCGGAGCGCAGTACTATGTCCACGCGGTCAAATCGTCCATTTGACTATCTGCAGATCGTGCGTTTCGCATCCGTTGGCGTTCTGAACACAGCGTTCGGATACACTGTAATTCTGTTTGCCCTTTGGCTTGGAAATGGTGACGTCGTTTCGAACTTGATCGGCTACGCTGCGGGTCTCGTCTTGAGCTTCGGCCTCAACAACCGGTGGACCTTCGGGAACAAGCAAAATGCGTCGCCAAGCGTTATCGCAAGATACGTCGCAACGTTTCTGGTGGCCTATGCGGTCAATCTTGGAATTGTTCTCGCGGCGCGTTCAACCGGACTGATCGGCCCGATGATTCATCTGCTGGGCATTGGTGCCTATACAATCCTTTTCTATCTGGGATCGGTCTATTTCGTGTTTGCAGAAAACACACCAAATTCGATTAACAATCGGCATGCAATCAACGGAAGAAGTGAGCCCCGATAGAATGGTTGAAGATACCTACACGCGAGCGCCAACCGTTTCGGGTTCCTCGATCGCAGACGACCAGCGCGTCAGGCTGCTCTTCTGTTTGGTTGTCGCAATTTTCAAAGCGGCAACGCTGATTTACGCCGCTGGCGGGCTTTTGCAGGATCCTGATAATTGGTGGCACGTGCGGGTCGGTTTGGACATGCTGTCAAGCGGCACGTTTCCCACGGTCGACACGTATTCCTATACCTTTGCCGGCAGTCCCTGGATAGCAAAGGAATGGCTTGGGCAGATACTGTTTGCACTCGCCTATTCTCTGAATGGCTGGAACGGGGTCACATTATTGACCCTCGCCATGATCACGTTAACAGTTTTCCTCCTTGCATGGTATCTCAGCGCCTCCTTTAAACCGACGGTAGCGTTCGGCCTGACATTCCTCCTCTCGCTCCTAATCAATCCGATCCTGACAGCACGTCCGCTCGTCTTCACACTTCCCATCATCATCATCTGGACTGCGGAGCTTTTCCGGGCTTCGCGCAGGGAGCAAGCACCACCATTGTGGTTGCTGCCGCTCATATGCCTTTGGGCGAATCTCCACGCGACATTCACATTCGGATTCATTATCGCGGCATTCGCGGGCCTGGATTTTCTGGCGCGGACTCGCCTGACGAAGCCGGGTCTCCTCGGCAGATGGGTGGCCTTTGGGATGCTTTGCCCCGTCGTGACCTTGCTCAACCCTTACGGTATCAAGGCCATCCTCGCGACCTTTTCAGTTGCCTACGGCAACGAGGCGGTAGCCTATATCGACGAATGGCAGCCCTTCAACGCCTCGGATTCTTACCTTATGGAGGCGTTCCTCCTGGTAGCTCTTCTCGGGCTGCTCGTCTCACGAGTGCAAATCGGATGGCCCAAGGCACTGTTTCTCCTCTTCAATCTGCATCTCCTCCTCACGCATCAGCGCTTTGCCTATCTTTTTGTTCTGCTGGTACCGCTCGTTCTCGCGGCAGAAATCGGTGAACAATTCTCTTGGGTCTCGGCCCACAAATGGGCCAAGGGGCGTCTCGACCGCCTGGAGCAATTTCTTGCCAGCCATTTTCACTCGATTTCAGCAACGATCGGCATATTGATCGTGTCTACGGCTGCAATATTCTCCTCGGTTTCAGGGGTCGAACCAAGCCCAAAGACATCGGCAAAAGGTGCGCTCGCGTTTGCCCAGCAGCACAATCTCTCCGGGAACGTCTTCAATTCCTACAATTTTGGCGGCACGCTGATTTTCCATGGAATCAAGACATTCATCGATGGCCGAACCGATCAGCTCTTTCTGAATGGCTTCATGAAGAAAACTATGTTGGCGGGCAACAGTAGTGGAAAACCGATTTTGGAAGAACAGATGAAAACCTATGCTATCGGCTGGGCTTTGCTAGCAACTGGCGACAGCCGCATCCCTTTCTTCAACGAATTAACCGGCTGGCGACGTGCGTATTCCGATGAGAATGCCGTCATCTTTGTCCGGGAATGATGAGCCGCGTGTCATTTCGCGTGCAATAATGTAGACACTCCCTGTAGACTAAGGTTCTGATAACTTTAATGACGAGTGCTGTTCTACTGTAGGTTGTAGTAGGCCTCACGGTTATTATTGCCGTCCTTTACGCCTTTCAAGGATGTTTCGACCTGATCCGCGCAAGACATGCGCGACATCGATGCGAAGAGCGGAGAATATGTCGAGCGCAGTATTGCTGCCCAAGATCAGCTCAAACGCATCGACATAAGGGCGCCGCAAACCGGCACCGTGCACGAACTCTCCGTCCACACTGTCGGCGGCGTGGTCCCCGCGGGTGAACAGCTGATGTTGATTGTGCCCGATGCTGATTTGCTGGTCGTCGAAGCGAAGGTGCAGCCGCAAGATGTGGATCAACTTTTTGTCGGGCAACCGGCTGGATTGCGTTTTACCGCCTTCAGCCAACGCACCACTCCGGAAGTCAATGGCACCGTGCAACAAATTTCCGCAGATGTGACAACGGACACCCGCACTGGCCTCAGCCATTACACCGTGCGCGTGGCCATCACTCCCGCCGAGGTCGGACGACTTGGCGCAATCAAACTTGTACCGGGGATGCCCGTTGAAACATTTATCGAGTCTGGCGACAGGAGCGTCGCGTCCTATTTCATCAAGCCAATGATAGATCAGGCAAAGCGCGCGTTCCGCGAAGGTTGACCAACGAGGTATTGAAGCACGCTAGAGCATATGCACCGTCAAATGCCCTCACCATGCGTATGGCCTTCGTGTGTCAGGGTAGCGATGAAGCGCTTGGTGCGCTCCCGTTTCGGGTTGGTGAAGATATCCCGTGAGGAACCCGTTTCAACGACCACTCCCCCATCCAGCACGATCACCTCATTGGCAATCCTCGAGGCCAGTCGAAGATCGTGCGTCGCCATGACCATTGTCGTACCTTCCCGCGCCAATTGCGCGAGCACATCGACCACCTCCCCGGAGAGTTCGGGATCAAGCGCTGACGTCGGTTCATCGCATAGAAGAACTTTGGGTGATGGGGCCAACGCCCGGGCGATTGCCACACGCTGCTGCTGTCCGCCGGAGAGCGTCGATGGCCAGACCTCTGCCTTATGCGCAAGCCCAACCTTCTCAAGCAATGTTATTGCCCGTTCCCTCGCCCGCTCCCTTGGCCATTTGAGGACTGTGGTCAGCCCCTCCGTAACGTTCTCGATAACCGTACGATGCGGAAACAGTTGGAAGTTCTGAAACACCATGCCGGTATGACGGCGAACCAGCTGGATCTGCTTCGTGCCCATCCGCACACCCGGCTGAAAGTCCAACCGGTCACCGGCAACTTCTACTGAACCCGATGTTGGAATTTCCAGAAGGTTTATGCAACGCAGAAGTGTACTTTTGCCACCGCCGGAAGGACCGACGAGAGCCATGACCGAGCCTTCGGCCACGCTGAGGGAAACGTTTTTGAGTACCATGTGGTCGCCAAAGCGTTTCTCGATATTCTTGAGGTCGACCATCATGATCCTGCCTCCAGGAAGCCGCCGTAGCGATTGAGGCGGGTTTCAAGCCGCGCTTGCAGCGACGACAGGACCGAACTCAAGGCGAGATAAATCAGTGCCGCCTCCACGTAGAGAATGAGCGGTTCATATGTCGTAGCAACAATGCGTTGAGCCGCCTGGAACAACTCCGGCACAGTGATGGCCGCCGCAAGTGAAGTGTCTTTGACAAGAGAAATAAAGGTGTTCGATAGCGGTGGAACAGCCACTCTGGCCGCCTGTGGCAAAATAGTCCGCTGCATTGCCTGGCGCCAGTTCATGCCGATCGAGTAAGCGGCCTCCCACTGGCCCTTTGGAACCGAAGATATAACCGCGCGCAAGATTTCCGACGTATAGGCGCCGATATTCAGGGTGAAACCGATGAGCGCGGCTGTGAACGCATCAAGCACGATACCAACGCTCGGCAGGCCATAGAATATCAGGAAAAGTTGGACCAGCAGCGGCGTACCGCGAATGATCCAGACATAGAACTTGACGACCGCCGCAAACGGAGTTGGTGCGAATAGCCGAACAAGCGCAGCTATAAGACCGACGGTAAGTCCAAGCGCGAATGACAACAGCGTCAGCGGAATCGTGAAAATCAAACCCGCCCACAATAGCGACGGAAGCGATTCGAGCATCAATGACAACCAATGTGTCAAAATCGTTCTCCCCAACAATAAAGGCAGGGAGCGAACCCCCTGCCCTCTTAGAGCGTAAATAATCCCGATCGTAAACGGTTGTTACTTCGAAACGTCCTGTCCGAAATACTTGTCGGCGATCTTTTGATACGTACCGTCCGCCTTGATCGTCTCGAGTGCCTTGTTGATGGCGGCGAGCAGATCCGGTTCACCCTTGCGGATGATGATGCCGGAGAAATCGGCATTCTCCTGCTGCGCCGCAATCTTCACATTGGCGTCAGGCTTATGCTTCTTGAAGTCAAGGAAAGACAGACTGTCGTTGATCGTCGAGTCGGCACGGCCATTGAGGACAAGCTGGATCGACTGGTCGAAACCGTCTGTTCCAACCAGCTCTGCACCGGCTTCCTGGGCGATCTTGCCGAAATTGCTGGAGAGCGATTGCGCAGACTTCTTGCCCTTTAGATCAGCAAAGCCCTTGATCTCCTCGTTGTCGCTCTTGACGATCAAAACTGCCTTTGAAGCAATGTAAGGCTCGGAGAAATCATACTTTGCCTTGCGCGCCTCGGTGATGCCAACCTGATTGATGACCGTGTCATAGCGGTTGGCGTCGAGACCGGCGATCAGGCCATCCCATTTGCCTTCGAGGAACTCGGGCTTGACGCCGAGATTTTTGGCAATCGCCTCACCGATCTCCACATCGAAACCGACGAGCTTGCCCGAGGCATCGTGATAGGTGAACGGTGCGTAGGTGCCTTCCGTGCCGATCTTGAGAACGCCTGCCGCCTTGATCTGCTCAAGATTGGACGCGGCTTGTGCCTGGGCAGGCACGATTGCAAGGGCACTGACGACGAGGAGTGATTTCAACCAGTTCATTGTGTTTCCATCCGTTTGTAATTTGCTTTGGGCGTGACCGGAAAGTGTCACTTTGCCGTGGCGCTGTATAGGCATTCGACGCCGCCGCCAGGAGCAGACCGGCAAAATTAATACCAGATTTCGGCTGAATGTAGGAATTTTATTCCGCCTGCGGTTACGAATACTTATCCGGATTCGTCTATGCGATCCGCAAGCCGGTCACGCCATGGAAGAGATGCACATCTGCCGCCTTGATACCAAGCCCAATCGCGTCCCCAGGGCCACGATCCGTGCGGCCCATGGCGAAGATGCAGACCTGCTGGTCGGCGAGTTTGGTATAAAACTGCGTCGAGAGACCGAGTGGCTCTATCACCTCGATCTTTGCCTTCAGCCCCTCGCCGCCGACCTCGATATTTTCCGGGCGTATGCCAACGGTCACCCGGTCGCCATCCTCCACCTTGAGTTCAGGACGCAACGCGATCATCTGGCCGTCGGTGAGTTCTGCAGCAACCTTCTTTCCCTCGCGGCCGACAACAGCAGGAAGAAAATTCATACCCGGCGAACCGATGAACCCTGCCACGAACAGGTTAGCCGGATGATCATAGAGTTCGAGTGGCGTTCCAACCTGCTGGATGACACCGTCATGCATGACGACGATGCGATCGGCCATCGTCATGGCCTCCACCTGATCGTGCGTGACGTAGACCGATGTGGTCTTCAGTTGCTGATGCAAAGCCTTGATTTCTGTCCGCATATGGACACGGAGCTTGGCATCGAGGTTTGACAAGGGCTCGTCGAACAGGAAGACCTTCGGATCGCGCACGATGGCACGGCCCATGGCAACGCGCTGGCGCTGGCCGCCGGAAAGCTGACGCGGAAGGCGCTGCAACAATACGTCAAGTCCCAGACGTTTGGCTGCACTGCCGACGCGGCTCATGACCAGTTCCTTTGCCGTCTTGCGCAGCAGCAGGCTGAAGCCCATGTTCGACGCCACATCCATATGCGGGTAAAGCGCATAGGACTGGAACACCATGGCGATATCACGATCCTTTGGCGCTACGTCATTGACGACACGCTCGCCAATTTTGATCTCCCCAGCCGAAATTTCCTCAAGCCCGGCGATCATCCGCAAAAGTGTGGACTTGCCACAGCCAGAGGGTCCGACGAGAACGACGAACTCGCCGTCGGCGATTGAGAGATCCACTGCCGACAGCACATTCATGGCGCCATAGTTTTTCTGGACATTGGAGATTGTGACGGAAGCCATCGATTGTTATCCCTTGACTGCGCCAGCGGTCAGACCGGTGACGAGATATCGTTGCAGGAAGGCGAAGAACAGGCATGCGGGGATGAGTGCGAGCACCGAAGCTGCCATCATCTGACCCCAGTCGACCGCAAATTTGCCGATGAAGGTCAAAAGCCCAACGGCGAAGGTTTTCTGGCTGTCGCTGCTGATAAGCATCAACGCGAAAAGCAGTTCGCTCCACGCGGCAGTGAAGACGAAGCCGAGCGTCGCACCCATGCCCGGCAATGTCAGCGGGATGATGACCTTGCGCAGCGCCTGTGAACGGCTGCAACCATCGATCATCGCTGCCTCTTCCAGATCCTTTGGAATGCCGTCGAAGAATGACTGCATCAGGAAGGTCGCAAAGGCGATGTTGAAAGCGATGTAGATGATGATGAGGCCCGTCAGGCTATTGGTAAGCCCCAGCTGACCCATGATGCGATAGATCGGCGGAATCACCATGACCAATGGAAAGGTCTGGGTCAGAAGCAGCGTTACCGCGACAGTGGTTTTGCCCCGGAAGGAAAACCGGGACATGGCATAGCCAGCGGCCGAAGCGACGATTGTGACAAGGACTGCCGTAATCACCGAAACAATCACGCTGTTCATGAAATAACGCGGGAAATCCGTGGCGCGCAACACGGTCTTGTAGTTCTCCCATGTCGAGATGGAAGGCCACAAGGTTATGCCCTCCGAATAGAGCAATGACTGCGGCGTCACCGAAATCTTCAGCGTCCAGAACAGTGGAAACAGTGCGAAAATGACGTAGGCACCAACTGCGGTGTAGAGACCGATGCCACCGAGAATACGGGCGTTGCGTGAGCGTCCTGCGATCATGACGCCCTCACAAGTGACTTGCGGATACGGATCAAAACGATGGCGTATAATATGAGAAGCGCCAGCAACAGCACCGCAACGGCGGAGGCATAGCCCTTGTCCAGCGTCTTGAAGGCGCTGACATAGATATAGGTGGCGACTGTGTTGGTCGCGCCGGCGGGACCGCCCTCGGTCATCACGTAGATCAGATCGGCGAAGGTCGCGATCCATATCGTCCGAAGCATCACGGTGATCGCGATAGTCGGCGCAAGGAATGGCAGTGTCACCTTGGTGAAGCGTTGCCATGGATTGGCGCCGTCGATCGCCGCTGCCTCATGAAGTTCTCCCGGGATGGATTTCAGTGCCGCCAGCAGCGTGATCGCAAAGAAAGGCACGCCAAACCAGACATTGGCGATGATCGGCCCCCACATCGCGGTGGCGGGATTGGAGAGAATGTTGGTTGGAGCGGACTGGATACCAAGCGCATAGAGCCAGTGCGGCAAAGGTCCGACAATCGGGTTGAACAGCCATGCCCATGTCAGCCCCGAAAGAAAGGACGGCACGGCCCAAGGCAGAAAGACGATTGCCTGCACGATTTTCTTGCCTGCGAAATCCCTGTCGAGCAGCAGAGCAAGTCCGAGGCCAAGAAAGAATTGAAAAAACAGGCTGGCGACTGTCCACCACAGGGTATTCATCAGCGCCTGCCCGAGATTGGGATCGTGCAGCAAGGCCTGATATTGCGCGAGTCCGACATATTCGGATTTGAACGCCGAGAATTTGCGGAAGGAATAGCTGATGCCGAAGACCAGCGGCACCACCAGCACCAGCATGAGCAAAACCATGGCAGGGCTCAAATAAAGCCATGGTTCGAACGCGCTGGCAAAGCCACGCTTGCCGGCCCTTTCCCTATTGTGCGGCAGGCCTGCCGTCGTCGATTGCATCACCATGTTGATCGGCCCCTCATTAGTCGGCTCCTCTTACGCTCGCCCGGCAAATAACGGGTCATGCGCAAAAAGAACATGCTCCGGCACATAGGCACCGGAGCATCTTTTCATTGCTTGTTATTTCTTGTTCTTGGCCATCCAGGCCTGCTGCTGTTCGGTGAGGAATGCAGCCCACTCGTCAGCGACGGCCTTCGGCGTTTTCTGGTCGAGCAGCACTTCCTGGAAATTCTTGACTGAAACGGAGTCGTAGAAATTGCCGAGGTTCTCGAGATATGTCGGAGGCGTGACGAACTCGAATGTCTTCGGGTCATTCATTTCCTCAAACCAGCCCTTGAAGCTGTCAGCGCCAAAATATGGATCCTTGTCGGCGCCATTGTGGATAGGGATAACACCGACATTCTTGGCGAATTCGAGATTGTCTTCCGGTGACAACAATGTGCCCATCAACTTAAAGGCTTCGTCCTTGACCTTCGAATTGGCAAACATCGCCCAGCCGGCATAGCCGAGCGTCGGATAGGACTTGCCGTTCGGTCCGGTCGGCAGCGGCGCAACGCCAAAGTCTTCCGCTTTCATCTTCTCGGCAATACCGATCAGCGCGTCCGGATCCTGATCGAGCATGGCGCAGGTCCCGGAATAGAAACCGGTCACGACCTCGTTGAAACCCCAGCTGACGCTATCCTTCGGCGCATAACCGTTCTTGTAGATGTCAGCCAGCATCTCGAGGCCCTTGACAGCGCCTGGCTCGTTCAAAGTCGCTGTGCCATCCGCATTGAAGTATCCACCCTTGCCATTGGCGATGTTCATGAACATCTGCACGCCATTGAAACCGCCGGGACCGCCGCGCAGGCAATAGCCATACTTGCCCTGGATCGCCGAGATCTTCTTGTTGGCTTCCATGAATTCGTCGAGCGTCTTCGGCGCTTCTTTCAGACCGGCTTCGGCGAACAGCTTCTTGTTCCAGAACATGGCCCGGATATAGTAGCCATAAGGGATCATGTATTGCTTGTTGTCGACCACCGAGCCGAACTGCTTGGCGCGATCGCCGAGTGTTCCGGCGTCCTTCCATTTGGCCATATAGGGCCCGAGATCCTCGAGCTGACCATTGGTTGCATAAAGACCCATCCAGCGCTCCGGCATCTCGACGATGTCTGGCGTGTCGCCTGCCTGAACCATGGTCAGGAATTTTTCGAAAGCCTGCCCCCACGGTAACGAGACAAGCTCGACCTTGGTACCGGGATTGGCCTGTTCGAAGCTGGCGATCTGCTTCTTGAGCAGTTCCGTGCGCGGCGGGCTGGTAATCACCTCCACCATCTTGATCGTCGTATCGGCGAAAGCCGCCGAAACGGTCATCGACAGGGCTGCGATGCCCGCCAGAAATGTTCCCATTCGTTTTTGCATTATAAAGCTCCCATTTTTAAGTTCAGCGTTTGGCTTTTGTCAGTGCGTTCACGAGGTCCGCCCAAAGCTCCTCTACACTTTCGAGTCCCACGTGAAGGCGGATCGTCCGGGGGCTGACACCGAAGCGCCCGATCGAATTTGCATCCGGCGTCTGCTGCAAGGAAGCAAGCGCCGGAACAACGAGACTTTCGTGACCGCCCCAGCTGACGCCGATGCGGAACAGCTTCAGCGCATCGACAAAGGTCGGTACGTCGACGTCCTCCGTAACTTCGAAGGAAAACAAGCCCGAATAGCCGCTAAGCGTCACTTTACCCGGATGATTGGAATAGACCGGATGCATCACGCGCTCGACATCGCCATGCGCCTTGAGGCGTTCGGCGATGGTCAGTCCGCTTTTCATATGATGCGGCAGCCGGAGGGTCAGCGTGCGCAGACCGCGCAGCAGCAGCCATGCCTCAAATGGCGATAGCTTGGCGCCGAGATAAGAATAGGTGCGGCCATTGATCCGCTCGATCATTTCGCGCGATCCGGCGACGACACCGGCAACAGTGTCACTGTGCCCACCGAGATATTTCGAAGCAGAATGCATGACCAGATCGATGCCGTGGGCAATCGGCTGCTGGAACAGCGGCGTCGCCCAGGAATTGTCAATCGTGGTTACAATGCCGTGCTGCTTGGCAAGCTTCGCATAGTGCGCGATGTCCTGCAGCTCGAACATCATCGAACTCGGGCTTTCGAGATAGAGCAGCTTTGCCCCCGGCAAGGCGGCAGCCACTGCATCAGGATCGGAGCCGTCCACGTAATCCACTTTGATGCCAAGATGCGGCAGAAGCCGTTCGAACAAACGGTAAGCATCGCCATAGCAATTGCGCACCGCAACGATACGATCGCCCGCGCCGACAAAGGCCAGCACCATGGCACTGATCGCACCCATGCCGCTCGAAAAGGCACGAGCGGCTTCCGCCCCTTCAAGTGCAGCAATCTTGGCCTCGAACTCCATGACCGTCGGATTATCGCCGCGTGAATACATCGGCTGGCGCTTGCGTCCCGCGAATGCATCGGCCATCGCCGCATAATTGTCGAAGGTGAAAAGCGACGTCTGATAGATCGGAGGAACGACGGAACCGCCTGGGAAAGGCTCGTCATGCGCAAGCAGTGTTGCAGCTTGCGCCATCATGTCCTGGTCGTGAAAATACGGGTTGTCGCTCATGCTTGGCTCTTCTTGTTCTGCTTTTTCAGGTTTGCCGCCCCGCGCTTGAGGTCATCCTCGACGGTGGCAATCAGCTTCAATGCCTCGCCGCGTGCGGCAATCGGGTCGCGTGCGGCGATCGCATTGAAAAGGGTCCGATGGTAGGGAAAGCTGGCGTGGCCAAAATCCCGCACCCCCAGCGGATGCTCCCAGAACCGGTGGAACATCTCGTACATTGCTGCAATGATCTGTTCGAACAGCGGATTGCCCGAGGTGCGGAACACAGCAAGATGAAAGTCCCAGTCTTCATCGGCAGACATGCCGTGGCGTACGTGGAACGCCTCTTCCATGATGATCAGCTTCTGCTCGATCAGGGCAATATCGGCATCGGTAGCGCGCTCCGCACAGAGAACGGCGGCTTCCGCCTCGAGACCGCGGCGAATTTCCAGTGTGTGCATCAGACTGTTGAAATCATTGCCGGAGGGCAGCGTCAGCGGCATATGCAGCATATTGCGCGTAACGGCAGCCTTCAGATAGGTGCCACTGCCCTGGCGCCTCTCGACAAGGCCGAGTTCCTGCCAGCGGGTCAGCGCCTCACGCACGGTTGTACGGCTGACTCTCAGGTGTTCTGCAAGCAAACGCTCGGTCGGTAAGCGGTCTCCCGGCTTCAAGGCCTCTCCCGTCACGAAATCCACCAGCGCATGCAACACCGCGTCATCGCGGGATGCGGTATGAACCGGGGAAAGGATCGGACTGATCAACGAAGCATCACCTGAATTGGTTGGACCATTGTGCCAATTCAGCATGAATGGAAGGAGGAGTCAAATGCTCCCAGGAGTCTTTCCAAAATCATTCTGATTGCAGGACCTGGAGATCCGTCTGGCAATTTCTTCCTCGCATTGCCTGGATCTTCACCGCTGCGAAAATGGTCTCACGCCATTCGGCACAGACGTCACCTTGTCGAATACCTACGGCGCCGGCGGCACGGATTTCACGTATGCCGCCTCTTATCAAGTTCAATTGCCTCGGCTCGTGTCAGCCCGATATCCTGAAGCAGGCGATCACTCAGCTTTGTCAGCGGGTCACCCGTCGGTTCGGCGTGTAGGCCAGAAGCAAAGACCTTGCCAATGAGGCCCAACAGACGCTCTAGAAGATCGGGTGGCGTGCCAACGTCCCTGGCAGAAAAGCTCCGGCCCTGACGATGGCGACGGATTTCTAGTAGACCAGTCGTCTCTGAATATGTCATAATATTGGCTCCTATGCTTTCTGTGTAAGCAGGACATCAAGTGTCATGGCCCTGAACCGTTGAAGGGGCTTGATGCTTCCCTCTGCCTTCATCCTGACCAGCGCGCCCTCATAGGCGTCGATCAAAAAGGCAGCGGTTTCATCCGGATCAAGATATTCCGGCAATTCCCCGGCATCACGCGCTTCGCGCAGTACGGCCCTGAAATCACCCTGCCAAGCGGTGAACGAGCGATGTAACTCACGCTGGAGCACTTCGCTATGTGCCGCAATGGATTGGGATAGATTGCCCAAAAGGCAACCACAGGTTGGATCGCCCGACCCGTATTCTTTTTCATAATATTCGAAATAGTCGCGCAGACGCCGCAGCGGCGATCTCGTCTTGTCTTCCAGCAGAAGCTGTGTCCGCACCTTCTGGTTGTTGTTACAATAGGAGGCGAGTACCGCAGAAGCGAACTCTTCCTTGCTTGTGAAGAAGTGATAGAACGAACCCTTCGGCACGCCCGCCGATTTGAGGATCGGGCCGATCCCCGCCCCTTCATAGCCGTGGGAAAGAAGCGCCTTTATGCCCTCGTCGATCAAAACTGCTCGTGTGTCGGTTTTACTCATGCTGTAAATAATAGACCAGTCGTCTAGTAAATGCAAGCTGACTCTACCAGTATGGAAAAGCGGCGTTGCACTGGCTGGCGAACTACCTGGCGACGGCTTCCGAAAGACCACTCCAAACAAAATCCCACAAACTTATCCAACACCTCCAAACCTCGGTTATTCTTCTCCCCGTCCTCTCCACGGGGAACTGCTTCCGGAGCCGTTCGAAGTGGGGAGAGGATCGGCGCCTCCGATGGCGGGTAACGGACCCGCTGTCCGGGGAAGTTCTGTCCAAGGGGTTCCCCTGCCGGTACTACGACTGGCGTGTGCTGGACGAGCACTTCGAAAGGGGCTTTCGGCAGCGGGCGAAGCAATTCACCCAACGTCAAGGCCTCCCAAGCGGAACGGACGGGATCAAAAGACGCCGGACGGGCGGTCTTCGGATCGCATTTTATTCTACAAAGACGCGCTTCGACGACCGCCCGTCTTCCCAGCATGCAAGCAGTGGCCAGACGCGAAAGCGGGCGTGGCAAGGGAAATCCACACCCGGTTCTTTGACAATTCAGAACGGCATCTCCACCCGAGGCCAGATTTCACGAGAAAGTTTGCGATAGTCGGTCTTTCTGGGATTGGAGGGATAGGGCGCGCCCGCATCGATATAAATAATTTCCGCAGCCACAGGCTCGAAACCCGCGTGAAAATGATTCGTCGACTTGACGAGCAGAATGTCCTTCGACCCGGGGTCGATACCGAGATTGGAGAAAATGTCCGGCTCGAAGGTTTGCGTCCGGTTGGTGTTGAGGATGATCTCGATATCCGTGCCCTCGAGGCGAATGACCGCTGCGGGTCCAAGCGTAACCCGGCTCTTGCCGAAACTCTGCCAGCCTTCGTGCACGGCCCTGAGCACTTCGACACGCGCATCGATTGGAGCTCCGCCATCCGGCCCGGCCTTGCCGCCAAAGCGCAACTGGATGTGCGCTCCCTCGCCTGCTGCCAGACAGAAGGTCACTGCGATCGGATCCCAGATCGTCGCCACGGCGACGTTGCCAATACCGCGTTCGATGATCCTTCGCAGGACCAGTGTGCCATCTCCGGCAACCCCGCCCCCTGGATTATCCCAGACGTCTGCAACGACGACCGGCTTATCCGGCTTCTGCGCAACGAGCGCAACGGCCTTGTTCAGGCCGGCTTCCGTGTCGAACATGGGCATTGCCGTCGTTCCACGCATCGCGAACAGCTCCATACCCAATTTCTTCGCGAGCGCCGCACCCTTTGCCGGCTCATTATCGGTGATAACCATAAGCTGAGTGCCGAGCTCGGGGACATCTCCAGCCATGAAGCCATGAATGAGCGAGACAGACAGGATGCCATCGCGGCCCTGCAGGGCCTTCAGACGATCGACATAAGAACGCATCGGCTCGCGGCTGGTCGGATAAACGCCGATCATACGGCAATCGAAGGTAGAAATGACCGGCTTGATCTCGCCGCGCAGCGCGCGCAGGGCAAGGTCGACTACATGCTCGCCGCGTTCGTAGAAGTCCGTGTGCGGAAACTCGAGGAAGGCAGCAAGTATATTTGCATTGGCGACGCGCCTCTTCGTGAGGTGGCTGTGCGGATCGAGTTCAGATGCGATAAGCACATCCGGCCCGACGAGATTGCGAATTTGCTCGAGAAGATCGCCCTCGCAGTCATCATAGCCCTGCGCAACCATGGCACCATGCAAGCCAAGGATGACCCCATCGACGGGCAGTGCAGCCTTGAGCTGGTCAAGGATTTCATCACGCAGACCCTCATAGGCTTGCCGCTGCAACAATCCTCCGGGCTCGGCCCAGGTCGCGGTTCCTTCGATCAGGGTGAACCCTTCCTTGCGCGCCTTGCGCCGTAAAACCACCATTGGCGCCGAGCACAAGGTGGGCGTCTCCGGATGTTCACCCGGACCCGCATAGAACGCCATTTCAAAGCAGGCACGGTCTGTTGGCACAGGGGAAAAAGTGTTGGTTTCCGTCGCGAGCGACGCGGTAAAAATGCGCATGAATGTGATCTCAGAGAGGCTTATAGGCGATGGCTTCTATTTCAATCTTGATATCGATCATCAGCCGGGATTCGATGGTGGTGCGAGCAGGCGGATTCGCGGGAAAGTATGTGGCGTAGGTCTTGTTGAATGCCCCGAATTCGCGGGCGTCTTCAAGAATGACGAAGGTCTTGATCACATCGGAAAGGTCTGCGCCCGCTAGTGCCAAAGCGGATTTGACGTTCTCCATCACCTGTCGCGTCTGGGCTTCGATACCGCCGACGATGACCGTGCCGTCAGCGCCCACCGGAACCTGCCCTGAAATATAGATGAAATCCCCAGCGCGCACCGCGGGCGACAACGGCACATGTGCATGGCCGAAATGTTGTTTGGTCATGATCGTGATCCTATCCTGTGTCCAGACTGCTCATGGTAGCCAGACCCGAAATACGGCGAAGGCTCGGCCATACCATAGTGCCAATCCACGGTACAGCACCCGGCCGCAAACGAAAGGACGCGGGTAGTTGTCTTGGTTACAATGGCGAAACTCGATATTGCTTTTTTCCATCTGCAGTCATTAATGAGCAAAAAATCAACTGGATGCGCGCATGACTTCTCCAACATCGCACGGTGAACCTGGCCTCAAAGGCAAACACGTGCTCATCACCGGCGCCGGTGGGGGTATCGGCCAAGCACTTATCGAAGCTTACAATGGCTTGGGCGCTATTGTGTCCGGCGCCGATCAGCAACGACGTCTGATTGAAAGCCTTCCTCTCTCAAACCGTCTGGTTTTCGATCTCAATGACAAAGCGGCTGCATCCAAGGCGATCGGTGATTTCATCGCGGACCGTGGCGTTCCGGATGTACTGATCAACAATGCCGGTTTCACGCGCGGCGAAACGCTCGATCAAGTCGATGGCGATGTATGGGAACAGGAAATCGCCACCAATCTGAACGGCGTATTCCACGTCACGGCCCCCATCGTCGCTAACATGAGCAAACGCGGCAGCGGCAATATCGTGTTTATCTCCTCGGTCAACGCGCTCGGCCACTACGGTAATCCGGCCTATTCGGCGGCCAAGGCGGGATTGATCTCCTATATGAAAGCGCTCGCTGTGGAGCGTGGGCGATTTGGCATACGAGCCAATGCAGTCTGTCCAGGTTCCGTACGAACACCAGCGTGGGATCACCGGCTGCAAAGGGAGCCCGAGCTTCTGGCAAAAGTCCTGCCGCACTACCCGCTTGGGCGCATGGTGACCCCTGATGAAGTGGCGCAAGCAGCAGTATTCCTCAGCTCGAGTGCTGCATCGGGTATCACGGGTGCTACGCTTAACGTCGATGCCGGGCTGACGGCCGGAAATCTGCCTTTCATCAACGATGTGCTTGGAGATTGAAATGAAACTGTCCGAAATCGACACACCGGCCGTCCTCATTGATATCGATCGCGCCGAGACCAACATGCAGCGCTTCCAAGCCTATGCCGACAAACACGGACTGGCGGTGCGTCCGCACATCAAGACGCATAAATTGCCGCGTTTTGCCAAGCGCCAGGTTGAGTTGGGCGCAGTCGGGATAACCTGCCAGAAACTTGGTGAGGCAGAAGTCATGGCCGATGCAGGACTGACGGATATCTTTCTGCCCTATAACATTATCGGCGAAGCGAAACTCGGCAGGCTGATGGCGCTGAATAAACGCGTCACGCTGGCTGTCACCGCCGACAGTGAAGTTACCGTCCGCGGTCTTTCCGAAACGTTCAACGATGCGGCAAGGCCGCTCACCGTACTGGTAGAATGCGACACCGGCATGGGACGTTGCGGCGTACAATCGGCCGACGAAGCTGTTGCGCTGGCAAAACTGATCGATGCGGCCAGGGGCCTTCGTTTCGCAGGCTTCATGACTTATCCGAAGACCGGTGCGATTGCCGAAAATGAAGCTTTTCTGTCTGCCGCCAAACAAAAGGCCATCGCCGCCGGACTTGACCCGCGCATCATTTCCAATGGCGGTTCTCCGGATATGTGGCGGGCACACGAAGTCACGAGCGCAACGGAACATCGGCCTGGCACGTATATCTACATGGACCGCTTTCAGGTCGCGAAAGGGGTCGGCACATGGGATGATTGCGCGCTTACAGTACTCACGACGGTGGTCAGCCGCCCAACGGAGAATCGTGTAATTGTCGATGCCGGTTCTAAAGCCCTTACCAGCGATACGTTTGGAATGGATGGGTTCGGGTATATTGTTGGCTATCCGGATGCAGTGATTACCTCGCTCAGCGAGGAACATGGCGCGATCGATTTTTCAGCCTGTGAGGAGAAGCCCCGGATCGGAGATCGGCTTCGTATCATTCCCAATCACGCCTGTGTCGTCTCGAACCTGTTCGATCAGGTCATCCTGATTTCAGGCAACGAAGTGGTTGAGATTGAGCCTGTCGCCGCACGGGGCCGCGTCGATTAAGGGCGCGGGCCGCAAGGACGGGTTTCTTCAGGCCGTCAACCCATTGCCGGGCACGGCAGGCAGCGCAGCGTCTTCCGCATAAGCATCCAGAAACTCTTGCTCTGAAGCCGCATTCCTGAACCATGGTCCCATCCCATAAGTATAGCCGCAGCTAGCAATTGTCCCAATTGATCGGCCAGGTCCCGGGCGAGAAACTCGGCTGTGCGTTCGGAATACGTCTTGGTCAAGTCGGCCTGCTGACGCTGCAAAGCAAAGCCAAGTCATAACAACAGCACAATCAGTAGAGCTAGAAGCGGGATACCGATGATGGCAATAACGGGAATGCCAGGTTTGTCTTCATCCGGCCAAGCTTCTCAGATATTTTCGGGCCCATAACATCCATGGAACGCTTCCTAAAAATTCATAAAGTATCGACGTCGAAATCAACGAAAGAGCGGGCAACCGGTAGTAATTACAAGTACAAAAAATGAAGGCAACGCGAGGCAGCCAGAGCCTCAGTTGACCATATCCATCATCACAGTCGCAATGTTCAAAAATGGATGCGACTTGAGATGGTGAGGCTAATATTCCGGCCAGCACATTGACCTCACAATAGAGCCATCCGAAGCGGCAAAACCGCCATTCCCATTCTCGACAACTACCCCTTTTGCAAGGCTGAATTGCAACGTCTTTGCCAACGGTGCGACTGGCAAGGTAGAGAAGCCACTCACGCCCGCTTTTCTCCATCTAACGCCTTGATCACCGGAAGCACTGAATACTGGCCGATTTCGGCGCGATCGGTCAGTGCCCTGAGATAGCCTCCGGGTGAACGGATATCACCGATACGTTCAAGAATGGCAGCAATCGTGATCGACGCGTTGATATCACCCATGGTATCGCGCGCCCTTTGCCAGGCATCGGGTGATACACCGAGCATCGAGCGAACCAGTCCCGCCGTATTCACAAGCTCGCGCCAGTCCTCGATGCCGTCACGGGAATAATCGATGATCTGCGGGCAAGCACTCAACACCGCCTCCAGTGACATTGGCACCGATCTCGTTTCAAGGTTCGGCCTGTCATCGGTCAAACCGCCGTCACCACGGTTTCTATTTCGCCGTGCCGCTTCCAAGCGATTTCTCATTTTGCTCAGCGCAACTATCCGCCCGGGCGCGTTGTTTTGGGATTGTAGCTCGTCGGATTGCTTCTGGCCTGTTTCGTGGGCCCTTTCAAATTGGTGGTCTATATTTGAATTCTGAATATGGTGCTCAAAAGAAGAGTCACTGGCGCTCATTTCTTTGTCTGAAAGCGATGCCAGGTAAGTCTTCTCAACTCTCTCTCTCAAGCTTGCAAGGGCATCGCATCGCACCCGAAGCGTCTCCAGTGGCAGATGCCTGCTTACTCGTCCCGAAAGCGCTGCCAGCTCATCAGCGTATGTTTCCCAGTCACCCGCACGTTCCTCGCTGAGCCCGGCATCGATGGTCTTGGATACATCTCGAAGATGGATGGTGATTTCGCTGCGTACACGATGAACGGCTCGCGCCAGATCCCTTGCCTGAGCCGCATGGGCCTCGATTTCGCCCGCTCGTAGCGCCAATGGTGAGAGGTCAAAGCCAAAAGCATGTTCGATCTCGCCGGTTTCGCCGCGCCGCGCATAGCGTTTGCCATTGGGACTGTCACGACGAATGATCAGGCCGGTCTCGACGAGTGCTGAAAGGTGCCTGCGAATTGTCGCGGAGGACATGCCGCGGGTACGCATGGAAAGCTCTGCATTGGACGGAAAGACAATCAGTGGTGCACTGCCGTCCAGCAGTGTCTCGGGATAGAAGCTCAGCAATGCTTCCAGAACGGCAATTGTGCGGTCCGAAAGGAAAAACGCTGTACGAGCCTCGGTCAATGACCGCAACAGCGCCCACTTCTCCGGGTGGTTTCTGTCCGTACCCGCCAGTTTTTCGCGAGCCCGTGCTGTCTTTTCTTGCACAGCAAACATGGCGTGCGACAACGAACGACCGCCAAATGGCGTCGTTGCAAAACGATCAGTCATGGTCCTTTACCTCAAGTTGAGGCAATGAAAAGGCATGCCGAAACGCGTCCGACTCTTGACAAGTCTGGGTGGAAGTGATTCTCTAAAATTGCTACATTGAAGAGGGCTTCCGGGACGGTAACGTTCTGGGGGCCTTTTTTCTTGCCGTTGTTTTCCTTCTCTCGTCCTTTTAAACTGTCCAGAACCGCAATCCGGTTTTGGGCTTAGTGCTTACTCAACCAACCGGCCTTGTAGCGACTGAAGTCGCAGCGCTATTTGTCACGTGACCGGCTATTGTAGCGGGCAAGCAAAGTCTCGAGCTCTCCCGTTACGAATACCGCAAAATCTTGCGGAATATGATCGGCAAAGGTCAGAACTTGTCTTCCCCTGTCTGAATTCAACTGCGCGATTGCGCTGGGGCTTGAGGATTTAGTGCCAACGACCGACGGCGTATTGCGCGGCGCCGGTGCGACAGGCTCGACGTTTTTCAGGAGCCGCTCGAAGACGCGGTTGAAGCGTGCGTTGCTGTCAGCGACACTGAACGGCTCCAGCGCGATTTCATTCAGCGCAGCAGCCTGCGCGTCACCGGATTTGAGCAACTCAGCAAACCGGACCCACCGTGGCCGGCCGATCTTTGGCGCGGGTCCGATAGCGCGAACCACCAGTGCTGGTACAGCTGCCGCGACCTGAAGAAACCGCGTCATCTCTGCCTTATCCAGGGATAGTGCATCCTGCACAAGACCGCGCTCGAAGCCCCGCTCGACAAGATTGCGGGCAAAGAAAGCACGTTCGATGAAGGATAGATCGCGCCGCTCGGTGTTTTCCTTGCCCTGCGCCAGGACAAGCTGCACATCGGTGAGATTGCGGACGATAGCCTGCACGGGCTTTCCGACACGTCGAGCAGCGCGCAGGCGGCGATGGCCATAAGCTGTCTGGTAATGGCCCTGCTTTTCCGGATGCGGGCGAACAAGGATAGGAACCTGCTGTCCATTCTGCCGGATACTTTCGACCAGCTCCTCGAAACTGTCATCCGATCCGGAATCGTGGCTGAGCCGATCTTCGATAAATGAGCTCTCGACAAGCGCCGGATCGAGCTCGACGACCCGCTCGCTACCCTCGAAGCTCTCCTTCAGTCGTCGTGCATCCTCGATCTCCTTCGATATTCCGCCCAGCGACAGGCCCATCGCCTTGATCGCACCAGAAGCGGCACGCGGCTTCAACGGCTCTACCGAAGCGCTCTGCCGCGTTGGGGCGAGCTCGGCTGGCTGCTGCTCGGGCGCCGAATTAGTCTCTACTGTCTCAAACAGCGCCTTGAGCTGATCCCTACGGTTTTTGTCGGCCATCATCGCGCCCTCACCCCGGCCGGTTCCAGGCCTTGAAGATCAGGCCCTGGATTTCAGAGTTGACGGAAGTCAGCGATTCAAACGCGCGGTCATAGGTAGCGCGAGTGAAGCTGTCGCGAGAAACCTCATAAAGCGTCTGCTTGGTCAGGCCCGCATCCGAGAAAGCCGTCGATTTGACAACCGAGTTCGTCAGCACGCGCTCGCCGAACAAGGAGCGCAGGAAACCTGCGATTTGTTGCTGAGGTGCATCATTGGGCTCGAAGCGCGTAATGAGATAGCGCATGAAATCGAAGTTAAGTTCGCCGCCCGCTTCGCGCACGACGGCGAGAAGATCTGCTGTCATGAACAGGAACTGGCTCATAGAGGCAACATCAAGCATCTGCGGATGAACCGTCACCAGCACCGATGTAGCCGCACAAAGCGCCGAAAGCGTCAGGAACCCTAGCTGCGGAGGACAGTCGATGACGACGACATCATAATCATCCGCCACCGTATCCAGCGCGGCCTGAACACGCGCGAAGAACAATTGCTGCTCGACACTCTGCGTGCCATGCTGCCGATCCGCCAGCATTTGCGGTGTCGTGTGTTCGAATTCCTGTAGTTCGAGATTACCAGGGATAAGATCGAGACCATCGAAATAGGTCTTGCAGATGATATCGCGCAGCAGCCTGCGTTCGCCATCATAACGAATTGCGCCATAGAGCGTATCATTTCCGGTGAGGTCGAGTTCCGGCTGGTAACCGAAAAGCGCCGACATCGATGCCTGTGGATCAAGATCAACAGCCAGCACCCGAAACCCGGCCATGGCGAGATGTTGCGCAAGATGTGCACTCGTCGTTGTCTTGCCGGAGCCGCCTTTAAAATTGGTGACCGCGATAACCTGCATATGCTCGTTGGCGCTGGGGTCGCGATGCGGAAGATACGTTTTCGCCTTGGCACCGCCAGCCTCGGCAAGATGCCGGCGCAGCGCATTGATCTCGGCAAGCGTATAAAGCCGGCGACCGCCGCTTCCAGTTTCCGGCTGCGGCCCCTCGCCCGCAATCGAGAGCTGCCGCAGATAACCGTCGGATACACCAATCAGCTTCGCAGCCTCGCCACTGGTGAACTTACGCAAAGTCTTCTGGGCAGTCGGCGGAAACAACCGATTGCGCATCGCCTGTAACTGCGCTGAGAGCATCTCGGCATCCGCCGCGATCGCGCGGTCAGCCGGCAAGGCGACAGGCAGGGATGAAACGCCTTGTAACTGGGCATCAACAGTCCGGTTTGTCTGCGCTGTATTCAATAAAGTCACGTGTTGATCCTGTGCGCCTGTTAATAGACTGCCTGACCGCGCTCTGGAATGATGCGCCGATTCGACAGAAATACCAAAAGGGTAACGCTGGACAACAATTTAACGCTGCAGCTCGATACTAACACCGCAAAATCTGTGTAACGCCTATTTGGCCTGTTACCCTCAAAAACCGTAACCAAATTGAGGGAAGGACCGAGTCGCGTCAAGAACTTTATAGTTAACGCAATTTAACCAATTTATTGGGGCAACTACACTATTTTACCACTTCTTCTTTTTGCGTTTTTGGTCGGCCGGCTTGGGCTCGAACAGATCGCTATCGGGTGCATCCTTGGTATCCGATGCCTGCATTTCTGTTGATTTTGATGCGATGGATTTTGTCTCGGTCGGGGACTTCGAAGTGGTATCTTTCAATGCGAATTTGATCGCCATTACAAACTGCTTTCTGATGTGAAATTTGCGTGAACTACAGAATGTAAGTTCCTAGCATGAATGGCAGACAATTTGCGCATGAAATCGAGACGCTCTCGCCAAAAGTAGCAAGTTGTTAACCTTGGTTTTCTATTCAGATGAGCACCCCTTCGGTAATCTCACATCGTTCCGCTGCAGGCATCATGCGTATCCCCAGAACAAATTTTCCAGTAAAAGCAGATGAATATGAGTTTGAAAACAGCGGCGGTGAAGGGTTGGTCCACGTGCCGCTTCCACCGTCACCTCCGGTAGACCTTACCAACGCAAATTCAGGCACCCTCTATGAGAGCGTTACGGTCAAACGGCCGATCGCTCCCGCGACATCCGGGTCAGCGTCGGCGGCAGCGCCGGTACCAGTTCCGGCAGGCGGATTTGATGCAGGCGCATCGTTTGCGCCGATTTCGAAGCGTATGTTTTCACTATCCGAGAATGTCCGTTTCACCCGGACACCCGACAGCGAACTCTTGAAAAACAAGGACCCGGCACCGACAGAAGTTACTATGGCACCGAAGGCGGATGCGAAACGTCCGGCTTCTGCAAAACCGGCAAGGAACGTGGAAGCAATCGTCGTACCCCCTCGCGTTCGCGATCCTGAGTCCGGAGGGTCCCTCCTCTTCGGCCAGACGCCAATACCAGCTCAACCTCTCGCGGTTGTCGTGCCGCAAGGTCCCGCAGTTGCCGAGGCCCACACGAAAATCAAAACTCCGGCGCCCGAACGCTCGCCATTGGCTTATGTATCGGACTACGCATTCTTCGAATCCGCTGACTTTATAGGAGGGATTGCATTAGTTGCAGCTCCTTCCCCTGTCAAACCAATGCCGAGATTCAGCCCCGACGAAATCACCGCTCGCTTCCGCGTGGTTGAGCCCTTTGCGACACTAAAACCGCCACTCATGTCGCCACCACTCGACGCAATGCGCGTGGAGGTGAACCACCATGCCGCGCCGACGCCTGAACAGCAACTGGGGGAGAGCGATAACGTTGATGCGGGTTTGAACGCAATTCCCGAACCCGTTCCCGCGGTCACTTCCCAGCGCAGCATCAGCCGGCGCCGAGAGATTGCACCTGTCCAAGCCCCGCTCCCACCACGGCAGATTGCGGTAGCGGATCCCGTTAAACCACGCATTTTTCCGGCCCCGCGCGGCACTTACGAAAAGCCGCCGGTAACCCTGTTGCAAGAGGCGATCACACATGATGCCGTCACCATTTCGCAGGAAACGCTCGAACAGAACGCCGGGCTTCTCGAAAGCGTGCTGGAAGATTTCGGCATTCGCGGCGAGATCATCCATGTGCGGCCCGGCCCGGTCGTCACACTCTATGAATTCGAACCAGCGCCGGGCGTGAAATCCTCGCGTGTCATCGGTCTTGCCGACGACATCGCCCGTTCCATGTCGGCGCTGTCTGCTCGTGTCGCTGTTGTTCCCGGACGTAACGTCATCGGTATTGAATTGCCCAATACGACGCGAGAGACCGTCTATCTTCGCGAGATGGTCGCATCCGATAATTTCGACAAGACCAGATTCAAACTCGCACTTTGCCTTGGCAAGACCATTGGTGGTGAGCCTGTGATCGCCGAACTCGCCAAGATGCCGCACCTGCTCGTAGCCGGTACGACCGGTTCCGGAAAATCGGTCGCCATCAATACGATGATTCTATCGCTGCTCTACCGGCTGACACCGGACGAGTGCCGTCTGATCATGGTCGACCCAAAAATGCTTGAACTGTCCATCTATGACGGCATCCCGCATCTTCTTACCCCTGTCGTCACCGATCCAAAGAAGGCAGTCATGGCTCTAAAATGGGCTGTGCGCGAGATGGAAGACCGCTACAGAAAAATGTCGAAGCTCGGCGTGCGTAATATCGATGGTTTCAACGCCCGCGTTACCAGCGCGCAGGAAAAGGGCGAGACGGTGATGTGCACCGTGCAAACCGGCTTCGACAAGGGAACCGGCGAAGCGCAATATCAGCAGGAGGCAATGGACCTCACGCCGATGCCATATATCGTCATCATTGTCGATGAAATGGCCGACCTGATGATGGTGGCAGGCAAGGATATCGAAGGAGCGATCCAGCGCCTCGCCCAGATGGCACGTGCCGCCGGCATCCATCTGATCATGGCGACTCAACGCCCTTCGGTCGATGTGATCACCGGAACCATCAAGGCTAATTTCCCGACCCGCATCTCGTTTCAGGTCACATCCAAAATAGACAGCCGCACCATTCTCGGCGAGCAGGGTGCTGAGCAGTTGCTAGGCCAGGGCGACATGCTGCATATGGTCGGCGGCGGCCGTATCGCGCGCGTCCACGGTCCTTTCGTTTCAGATGAAGAAGTCGAAAAGGTCGTTGCGCATCTGAAGACTCAAGGGCAGCCCGACTATCTCGACACCGTGACGGCCGATGAAAGCGATGAAGAAGACGCGGACACTGACGATAGTGCGGTCTTCGACAAGGGCGCCATGGCCGCGGAAGATGGGAACGAGCTCTACGATCAGGCAGTCAAAGTCATGCTGCGTGACAAAAAATGTTCGACCTCGTACATCCAGCGACGGCTGCAGATCGGCTACAACCGCGCCGCTTCTTTGGTGGAGCGGATGGAAAAGGAAGGGCTGGTTGGCCCTGCCAATCATGTCGGCAAGCGCGAAATCCTCAACGTCAACAGGGACACCGCCTGAGGCACGCGCGTCGAATGCTATTGTCGCAGAGCCGCCTTGATGGGCTTCAACGGTGAGCATCTGATTTTGATGAACTCGTTGGGCGAACGTCCGACAATGGCTGTGCGTGCTACGAAAGCCTGTCCCTGCATCCCGCACATCATGGCGTTGCTGGTCTGTGGCCCGTAAATCACATCCAGCGCCGTGTTCGATTGGCAATCCATCGGCGACAGACTTGTTGAGCAAATGAGAATTACAACCTGGAGCATGCTGGCATCCTTTGCAAACAGTGGCTCCTCCCGATTCTTGCAAGAGTACGGAATTTTTGCTGCAATGCAACCAATTTGCTGCAATGCAACAAAACCGATGGTAAAGGAAGAATGCGCTCTGTTGATTACTGTTCCGCCGGTTCATCGAGTTCGCGGCGCTTGATGAGCTGTTCGCGGATCAGCTTCTTGGCGACTTTGCCATAGGCGGATTTCGGCATCTCCGGCCAGAACACAAGCCGCTTCGGTATTTTGTAGCGAGCTATCGTGTCGCCGAGCCAGGTAATGATCTCCTCCACTTCCGGCGCAGTGCCGGGGCGAGCAACACAGACCGCAAGGCCGACCTCGCCCCATACCGGATCCGGAATACCCAGTACCGCCACTTCGCTGATGTCCGGATGCGTCAATAACTTCTCCTCGATCTCGCGCGGATAAATGTTGGAGCCGCCAGAAATATACATGTCTGAGGCTCGTCCTGTGATGAAGAGAAATCCCGTTTCATCCATGTGTCCGAGATCGCCGGTGCGGAACCAGCCATTGCGAAAGGCTTTCGCATTGGCCTCCGGATTATTGTAATAACCAGCGAAAACGGCTGGACCGATCACGCAAATCTCGCCGGTTACGCCGGGCGAAACTTCATTTCCGTTATCATCCTGGATCGATATTTGCATTGCGGTGCGTGCATAACCGCAGGTGCCCGGGCGCGCATCTTCGCTGTGTTCCAGATGATGCTCGGTGGCCGGTAACACAGTAATATTGCCGGTCACCTCTCCCAGTCCAAAATACTGCACGATCACCCGCCCCAGCGTCTTTAGGGCATTGATCTGATCCGTCCGGTACATGGGTGCGCCCGCATAGATTACATAGCGCAATGACGAATGATCCCGCTCCTGTACGGCGGGATGTTCGGTCAGCATTTTAAGGATCGTCGGCACGGTAAACATGTTGCTCACGCGCCATTTTTCGACAAGCCGCCAGGCTTCGGCAACATCAAGCTTCTCTGTTGGCAGCAGAATGGTTTTTGCACCTCTAGCGACCTGCGTCAGCTGATGAATCCCGGCGCCGTGCGATAAGGGTGCGACTACGAGCGAGGCATCGTCGTGCGTCGTGCCCGGCATCAAGTCGCACAGGTGATTGGTCACTACGAATCCCATCTGACCGTGGGTCAATACAGCAGCCTTTGGCCGCCCAGTCGTGCCAGAGGTGAAAAAGAACCAGCACGGATCATCATGATCCACAGGGGCAGTCGTCACCGTTTCATTATCGAAACGATCCACAATATCATCGTAATCATCAGCAAAATCAGCTTTTCCGATCGCAATGACAAATTTCATCTCTACGCAGGTTTGCCGGCAGGCTTCGACATGTTCTGGAAATGAATAACCGCAGATCATGCCCTTCGCGCCGCTTGCTGCCGCCAAAAAGGCCACTTCGTCGGATGTCTGCCTGAAGTTAGTCGGAACCCACACCGCTCCAAGTTGGAAACAGGCGAACATGGATTCGAACATCTGGTTGCAATTCTGCGATTGAACGAGAACCCGGTCCCCCTTGACTACGCCGTATTCCTTTTGCAACGCCGCGGCCATGGCGTTGACACGGCGCTGCAGTTGCGCCCATGTCCATGTTTTTTCGCCCCAGACAAGTGCAATCTCCTTCGGAAAGCGCCGTGCTGATTGGGCGAGAAACCCGTAAAGATTCATCACACGTTTTGACATGGGTTCGACAACCAATCCATGTTTCGCAGTCATGGCGCCACCTTCGAAACATACGGTCGTTTTGGCCGATCATTGGGAGGTTGAAGATGGGCGAGCCGCGCTTCGATTTTTCTCGTCTCACCTTGCATCAAAGCAGCGAGTTCTGCTTGACGTGCGGGCTGCATGCGACTGTCGATGGCTGCAATACTAAGGGCGCCGGCTGGCCGACCATCCGGATAGCGAATGGCGAGACCGATGCCCCAGGAATTGGTAAGGATAAGCCCGGGGTTGAGGGCAAAGCCGTTTTCACGCGCCGCGGCAACGTCAGCGCGAATGCGGTCGGGATAAAGATTTGGATACTCGGTCAGGAGGGCGGCTTCATTCACGGCTAAAATGACTTCAACCTCGTCATCCTGCATCGCAGCCAGGATCGCCAGTGACCCGGCGCCCACGCCCAAGGGATGGCGATAGCCAGCCTGCAATGCATGGGTGCGAATCGGATAAGTGCCTTCCTCGCGATGCAGACAAACGGCGTAGCTATCGCGCTGGATTGAAAGGAAGCTGGTGTCCTGTGTTTTCGCCGACAGAAAACCAAGGCTGTCGCGGGAGATTTGTAGAAGGCCATAGCGCCGTGTCGCAAGGGTGCCAAGTACGTAAGCTTCCTGACCGAGATAGTATCGTCGGGTCAAAGTGTCCTGTTCCAGCAGGCCAGAGCGTATGAGCGCCAGAAGTAACCGACGCGCAGTGGGTTTGTTGAGGCCGCTTTGTTCCACGATATCAGTCAAGGTGCTGCCGTCATCGCCGGAATAGCTGACAAGGCTCAAGAGGCCAAGCGCCCTATCGACGCTTTGCGAACCGTTGAGACCTGCTACCGGTCTGACCTCTTGCTCCATCCCAATTCCTCGTATTGATCCATATTGTGGATCATTTTATTCGTTTGTGGAACTATGCCACAACTTGGCGGCCTGTGAACGGAATTTGGAATTTATAATATGCTACTCATCCTGCGACGGCTTGCGGCGGTGACCGGTGTCTGAGCGGTTTCTGCGACAACCTGGGCCTCCACGCTTAAAACGCTTCGAGAGTTTTGAGGGCGTCGGCCGACGGCTGGAATTCACGCTTGAGCCTGGCCAAAGCATGAATGACGCCATTGCCCGGCCGCTTCGGGCGGCCGGCGTTACAGCGGCTTCACTTGTTCTTACCGGCGGGGCTTTCAATCCATTCCACTATATTATGCCGGCGCTTGCGACGGACGGGCATCACGCTGCCTGGTACAGCGACCTATTCTCGCCAGCTGGCGAAACGCGGCTTGAGAACGGTAATGTTACCTTCGGCGAGCGTGACGGCGCCTCTTTTATCCATTGCCATGCCATCTGGACCGAACAAGACGGCAAGCGCGGTGCTGGACATATCCTACCGCATGAAACGATCATCAGCCGGCCCATTCATGCAATTGCCTGGGGTGTCGAGGACGTGCGAATGGTATCGGAGCCCGATGAAGAGACCGCCTTCACACTCTTTCATCCGGTACCTTTAAAAACGACGATTGCCGCCAACAATGGTCCGCGCACGGTGATCGCACGTGTTTGCCCAAATGAGGACATCATCCTTGCACTGGAGGCGATCTGCCGGAAACATGACTTCGCCGCAGCAAAATTGCGCGGCGGCATAGGCAGCCTGATCGGCGCACGCTATGGGGATGGTTCCAAAGTAGACGATATCGCAACCGAAGTCTTCGTTACCCGAGGCTTCGTCACGTGCCAGTCAACCGGAACACGTGTCGAAATCGTCATGGTCGACACCCAGGGCAATGTCACACGCGGGGAGCTGCTTCGTGGTGAAAACCCCGTCTGCATCACATTCGAGCTATGCTTGGAGGAACTCTGAACGATCCGTGACACTTCACGAGCGCAGATCGTGTTCATCAGGGTAACTGAGACTCTGTAGTTCCCGAGCATCGACCCCGGCTATCCTTCGCAATACTGCTCGCGCCAGTTCACGTCCGGCATGGCGAACATCCTCATTGAACACGATGATTTGCGGGCGGAACCATTGCAGCACATCGGTCGACTGCTTTGAGACAAGGTCGACATCCCCGCCAATCTTCAGTCCGGCGGCTTCAATACCTGCAACCAGAGCAATGGCCGCGCTGCCACTACAGCAGACAATGCCGTCGGGGCGGTTTGAGGCTGACATGATCTCCTCCATCCGGTTCCTGATACGGCCCAGCGAGGTATCGACATCAATATCGGACACAGCAACCGTACTCGCGCCTCCCTCCTCCACCGCACGCGAGAAACCCCGATGGAGATGCCGGTAATAAGTGACCGAAGGCGACGGGCCCGCAAGCATGGCGATCCTGCGACGTCCCCTCGCCAACAAGCTCTTCACCGAGAGATAGGCGAAGGCCTCGTTGTCGAAATCATGGAACGGATGCTCGATCCCCATCTCTGTCCGGCCATGCGTAGCGAACGGAATGCCATGTTCTGTAAGGTAGCGGACGCGCGGGTCATTCGGCTCCGTACGCGACATGATGATCCCGTCCGCCGAGCCCGTTTCGACGATGTAGCGTATTGGCTGCATCGGGTCATTTTTCACCGAATAAGGCGTCACGGTCAGATGGTAGGGCGTCTCCGACAGCACTTCGGAAATTCCATAGACCATGTTTGAGGTAAGTCCCATGATCTCCGACTGGGCATTGAGCACGAGGCTGATGACATTGGTCTTGCCGGTGCGAAGACGCACACCGGCACGGTTGGGCCGGTATCCAATCTGCTTGGCGATCAGCTGAACCCGATTCTTGGTCGCCTGGCCAATTTCCGGCGCATCCTTGAGCGCGCGCGAAACAGTGGTGACACCAAGGCCGGCCATGAAGGCAATCGTCTTCAACGTCGGCCTCTCGCCCTCAACAGGTTCGGCAGTACCGATTACAGGTTTCTGATCGCCTTCTGTCGTCTTCATATTCAATCGGCTGTTCAAGCCTTCCTTTGATAGTATCTGTATCGTTTTACAAAAATACTGCAATCCGAATTTTTTGGCTGGTGGCACAACGTGATCCTAGACGATATTGACGCCACTTGGCAATCGCACAGCATAGTCACAATTGTTTATTACCCTGAATTTACAGCATTATTTGGCAAATCAACAAATCCGCAACGTCAATCTCGAAAAAATTGACTTTCAGCGATTGCACTTGATGGCGCTTTACACTAGCCTACCTGTAACGTTTCAGATTTGGGAGGATACGATGCGTTACCGTTCTGTCTTGACCGCTCTTGCCACGTCGACATTTCTTTTCACAGCCAGCCAGGCTGGTGCTGCTGACCTGGAAGTCACTCACTGGTGGACTTCTGGCGGTGAGGCGGCAGCTGCCAAGGTTCTCGCCGAATCCTACGACAAATTGGGCGGCGACAAATGGGTGGACGGCGCGATCGCCGGCAGCGGCAGTACAGCCCGCCCGATCATCGTCAGCCGCATTCTTGGCGGAAATCCAATGGGTGCCACCCAGTTGAATACTGGCCGCGATGCCGAAGATCTCGTCAAGGCCGGGTTGATGACAGACCTGACCGAGCTTGCTACCAAAGAAGGCTGGGCCGATTTTATTCGCCCCGCCAAGCTGCTCGATGCCTGCAAGTATGAGGGCAAGATTTATTGCGTTCCGGTCAACATCCATTCCTGGCAATGGATGTGGATCAATCCCAACGCCTTCAAAGAAGCCGGCGCAGCGGTCCCCACAAACTGGAACGAATTCGTCGCTGCAGCACCCAAGCTAAAGGAAAAAGGCATCATCCCGCTTGCGACCGGTGATGCGTGGCAGATCGACGGCGTGTTCCGCGTGATGCTGGCCAACCTTGGCGGCAAGGACCTCTATCTCAAGATCATGGATGAAAAGAGTACCGAAGCCGCTGGCAGTCCCGAAATGAAGGCCGTTTGGCAAGCTTTTGCCGATGCGCGAGACCTTGCTGACCCCGGCTACGTCGGACGGCAGTGGAACGAAGCGACGTCTCTCGTTCTAACGGGAAAAGCCGCAGGGCAAATCATGGGCGATTGGGCACAGGGCGAATTCGGCGTGGCCGGAAAGGTCGCGGGCACAGATTATGACTGCCTTCCGGGCCTCGGGGTTCATCCCGTCCTCGATACAGGAGGCGACGCCTTCTATTTTCCGAAAAACGCGAACCCCGAGATCACAAAAGCCCAACTGAAGCTTGCCAGCATGCTTGTCTCCAAGGAGACGCAGGTTGCATTTAATCTCGCCAAGGGCTCGCTGCCAATACGCGGCGACGTCGACATGCAGACTGCCAATGCATGCATGCAAAAGGGCATCAAGATATTGGCGGACAGCAACAATGTGCTGCCTTCATACGAACAGGCTTTCTCCTCCGATACGCAGGGTCAGATCGAAGATCTGACGACGGAGTTCTTCGCCGACAAGAGCATGACGGTCGAGGATGCACAGGCGCGCTATGTCGAGATCATCGGCGAAGCCAAATAACTCGAGCGACCACCGTAGCAGCGATGCCGGCCTCTCGAGTCCGGCATCCAGTGTCAGGAATGGAGACTTCGATGGCTGGGAGCCGGCGCCCGTTTGCCCCCCTACGCAATCTGAACGCCAAAATCGCGGCGGTGCCGATGATCGTCACAGTGCTTGTTGTCTTCGTCGGCTGCACATTATGGACGGTTGTCTATTCGTTTACATCCTCGCGCTCTCTGCCAACGCTCGATTTCGTCGGGATGGATCAGTATGTGCGGCTTTTCCGGACGTCGCGCTGGACCGTTTCCCTTAAGAACCTCGCTATCTTCGGTGTTTTGTCTTTGAGCTTTTCGCTGGTACTCGGATTTATTCTCGCTGCATTGATGGATCAGAAAATCCGCTTCGAAAATACCTTCCGCACCATATTCCTCTACCCGCATGCTCTATCGTTCATCGTTACCGGCCTTGTCTGGCAATGGATACTCACCCCGGCCTATGGCGTGCAGAAGGTCGTTCGCGACCTCGGTTTTGAAACCTTCACTTTCCCTATCCTGACCGATGGCCGTTTTACCATCTATGCCATTGTGATCGCGGGTCTGTGGCAAGGCACGGGCCTTGTCATGGCACTGATGCTCGCGGGTTTGCGCAACATTGACGATGAAATCTGGAAGGCAGCGCGCGTTGACGGGATCCCGGCGTGGAAAACCTATCTTTTCATCATCATTCCGATGATGCGACCGGTCTTCATCACCACGCTCGTCATCATTTCGGCGACTATCGTCAAGGTCTATGATCTCGTCGTCGCCCTGACAAATGGCGGGCCAGGCATATCCTCGGAGGTCCCCGCGAAATACGTCTACGATCTGATGTTCTCGCGTGGCAATCTGGGTCAGGGCCTCGCCGCCTCGACGATCATGCTCACGACAGTGCTCATTATTCTCGTACCTTGGGCGCTGCTGGAATTCCGGCCCCGGTATCGCAAAGGAGAAGTCTCGAAATGAGCTCATCCCTCTCCAGCGCCGAGCCGCGAGGAAGTCGACCCAAGCGCTTCCTGTCACCCGCATCGATTATGATTTATTCAGCGCTCCTTGTGGCAGCTATTTACTACCTCATTCCCCTCTATGTGATGATTATGACTTCACTGAAGGGTATGCCCGAGATTCGACTGGGCAACATTTTCTCCCCGCCGGTCGAGGTCACCTTCCAACCTTGGGCGACGGCCTGGAACAGTGCATGCACGGGCCTTTACTGCGAAGGTATCAAGGTCGGCTTCTTCAACTCGATGAAGATTCTGGTCCCAAGTGTGATCCTCTCGATCATCATCGCTTCGGTGAATGGCTACGCCCTCTCCAACTGGCGCTTCAAAGGCTCGGAGCTGTTCTTCACGGCGCTGATTTTCGGCGCCTTCATCCCTTATCAGGTGATGCTCTATCCCCTCGTCATCATCACGCGACAACTCGGCATCTTCGGAACTCTGACGGGTGTCGTCGTCATCCACACCATCTTCGGCATGCCGATCCTTACCCTCCTCTTCCGCAATTACTTCGTTTCCCTGCCCCCGGAGCTGTTCAAGGCGGCACGCGTGGACGGAGCCGGATTCTGGCGCATCTTCCTGCAAATCATGCTGCCGATGTCCCTACCGATTTTCGTCGTCGCTGTGATCCTCCAGGTGACCGGCATCTGGAACGACTTCCTGTTCGGCGTGATCTTCGCCGGCACCAAGAATTTCCCGATGACCGTGCAACTCAACAACATCGTCAACTCGACACAAGGGGTGAAGGAATACAACGTCAACATGGCTGCGACCATTCTCACCGGTGCAGTGCCGCTCCTCGTTTATTTCTTTTCAGGCAAGTATTTCGTCAGAGGCATCGCCGCTGGCGCCGTTAAAGGGTGACCAAATTGCATAGCGTTTCAATCAAGGATCTCTCGCTCAATTTCGGCTCGATCAGCGTTTTGAAAAACCTCAATATCGAGGTCGCGGACGGCGAGTTTCTCGTCCTTCTCGGGCCGTCCGGTTGCGGAAAATCCACTTTGCTGAATTGCATCGCCGGCCTGCTCGATATCTCCGACGGACAAATTTTCATCAAGGGCAAGAATGTGACTTGGGAGGAGCCCAAGGATCGCGGCATCGGCATGGTCTTCCAGTCCTATGCGCTCTACCCCCAAATGACTGTAGAGAAGAACCTTTCATTCGGGTTGCGCGTGGCTGGACTGCCCGCTGCGGAAATCCAGAATCGCATCGCGCATGCGGCGGAAATCTTGCAAATAGGTCCCCTGCTGCAACGTAAACCTGCCGAATTGTCCGGCGGTCAGCGCCAGCGCGTGGCCATCGGCCGGGCGTTAGTGCGCGATGTTGACGTGTTCCTTTTCGACGAGCCTCTTTCCAATCTCGATGCCAAGCTGCGCTCGGAACTGCGCGTCGAGATCAAGCGGCTGCACCACAAACTCGCCAATACCATGATCTACGTCACCCATGATCAGATCGAGGCCTTGACCTTGGCGGATCGCATTGCGGTCATGAAGGGCGGCCTGATCCAGCAGCTTGATGATCCGCTGACGATCTATAACAAACCGCGCAACCTCTTTGTCGCAAGCTTCATCGGCTCACCCGCCATGAACTTCCTCAAAGGAGAGATCGCAGGGACGAATGGCTCACGTGTCTTCCGGGTCGCCGATCTTGATATTTCGCTTGCAGGATATGAAGCGCAACAACCTTTGGCGCCCGGCCATACAGTCATCTTCGGCTTCCGGCCGGAACACATCGCTATCAGTGACCAGCCCGGTTCCGCGGGCCGCTCCTGCGAGGCAGTCGTCGATCTCGACGAGCCCATGGGCGCCGACAGCCTCGTCTGGTTGAAGGTCGCAGGAAAAGCCATCTCGGTCCGCGTCGATTCCGGCAGGCGCTACCAGCCCGGCGAAAAGGTATTCCTGATATTCAATCCCGCCATGGCCTCGCTCTTCGACGCCGTAACAGAAAATCGTCTTTGAAAATTCCCAAGCATCATCATGGAGAAATGAAGTGACCGACTTTTCCTATCAGCTCTACAGCTCCCGCAATTTTCCGCCAGTCGACAAGACGCTCGAAATGTTGAAGCGCAATGGTTATGCGCAGGTCGAAGGCTATGGCGGCGTTTATGCCGACGCCAAGGCAACGAGGGCCGCACTTGATGCCAATGGACTGACCATGCCATCGGGCCATTTCAGCATCGATCTCCTTGAACAGGAACCGCAGAAGGTTCTCGACATCGCCGGAACGCTCGGCATGAAGGCAATCTATTGTCCACATCTTGCTGTGGACCTTCGCCCTACCGATGCGGCGGGCTGGTCAGCCTTCGGCGAGCGGCTGGAAGCGGCATATGCCACCTACAGCAAAGCCGGATATATCTTCGGCTGGCACAATCACGACTTCGAGTTCAAGGCGCTGCCTGATGGCTCTATTCCGCAAAAGCTGATCTTCGATGCAGCGCCAAGCATCTCCTGGGAAGCCGACATAGCCTGGATCATCCGCGGCGGCGGCGATCCGTTCCAGTGGGTCGAGAGCTATGGCTCACGCATCAGTGCGGTGCATGTCAAGGATATCGCTGCTCCGGGCCAGAATACCAACGAGGATGGTTGGGCTGACGTCGGGTATGGAACTGTCGACTGGAAGGCGCTGACATCAACACTCAGAGATACGCCGGCGCAGTACTTCATCATGGAACATGACAATCCATCGGACGATGAGCGATTCGCCCGCCGCTCCATCGGTACCCTGAAAGCGTTCTGAAGAAAGCAAACGACATGGCCAAGACATTAGGCATCGGCATCATCGGCGCCGGCAATATATCCACGACCTATCTGAGGCTTGCGCCGCTCTTCAAAGGTATTGAAGTCCGTGGCATTGCCGACATCAACAAGACGGCGGCGACAGGACGTGCCTCAGAATACGGCATCGAAGCCCGTAGCATCGATGCACTGCTGACAAGCGACGACATCGATCTCGTGGTCAACCTGACGGTCCCGGACGCGCACTTTGACGTCTCAAAGCAAATCCTCTCCGCCGGCAAACATCTCTATTCAGAAAAGCCGTTATCGCTATCGCTGAAGGACGGGCTGGAATTGCAAAAGCTCGCCGCAAAGAAAAACCTGAAAGCCGGATGCGCGCCCGACACTTATCTCGGCGGTGCGCACCAATTGGCACGCAAACTGGTCGATGACGGGCAGGTCGGCACCATAACCTCAGGCACAGCGCATGTGTTGAGCCACGGCATGGAGCACTGGCATCCCAATCCTGATTTCTTCTTCCGTCCGGGTGGTGGGCCGATCCTCGATCTTGGCCCTTACTACATTGCCAATCTGATCAACCTCATTGGCCCAATAAGGCGTGTCGCGGCGCTGACATCGATGGCCACGCCGACCCGCACAATCTCCAGCGAACCACGCAGGGGCGAGACAATAAAGGTGACGACGCCAACGACAATCCAAGCTCTGCTTGACTTCGAAAGCGGCGCTTCGGTGACCTTGTCAGCCAGTTGGGATGTCTGGGCTCACCATCATCCGAATATGGAGCTTTACGGCACTGACGGCTCGATCTTCCTGCCCGATCCGAACTTCTTTGGCGGTGAAGTCAAGTTGGCAAAACCAGGAAAGAAGGCAAAACCAGTCAAGCCCTGGACGCATCCTTTCGGTACACCCAACCAGAAGCATCCCGCCGGCATGATGGCCAACTACCGCACAGCCGGACTTGCCGACATGGCCGTCGCAATCCTGCAGGGGCGTGACATACGCTGTTCGCTGGAGCGCGCCTTGCACGGTGTCGATGTGATGGTCTCCATTCTCCGCTCCGGCGAGGAAAAGAAGTTCATCGACATCAAGACAAGTTGCTCACGGCCCGAGGCTCTTGGCATCAAGGAAGCCAAATCGCTGCTGAAAAAGACCTGAGGGATTTCTCCCCGGCGATTGCGGTCATGGTCGGGCGCCACTATGTTGGCCGCCCGATCATGTTTTATGGGAATGCCTCGTGACTGCCAGTGCTGCCAACACCGCCCGTATCGCTCGTCTCATCGCCGCCGAGATCAACGCACGGCCCGAACAGGCCAATGCGGCGATAGAACTTCTCGATGGCGGAGCAACCGTCCCTTTCATTGCCCGCTATCGCAAGGAAGTCACGGGCGGGCTCGACGATACGCAGCTGCGCACGCTCGACGAACGCCTCATCTATCTGCGCGAACTCGATGCGCGCCGTGACACGATCATCGAGTCCATCCGCAGCCAGGGCAAGCTGACCGACGATCTTGAAGGCAAGATTGCCGGCGCAGTCACCAAGGCGGAGCTGGAAGACATCTACCTTCCATACAAACCCAAGCGACGGACCAAGGCCGAGATTGCCCGCGAACGCGGGCTTGGCCCACTGGCGGAAACAATCTTGTCAGACCGGCGCACCATTCCTTCCGAGCTGGCCAAGCGTTTCCTGAACGACGACGTTCCCGATGTGAAGGCTGCGCTCGAAGGTGCCCGGGATATTCTTGTCGAGACCTTTTCGGAGAACGCCGAACTCGTCGGTCGTCTGCGCAAGTACATGCAAGATCGCGCGGTTCTCCGTGCCAAGGTAATAGACGGCAAGCAGGACGTCGGAGCGAAGTTTTCAGACTACTTCAATCATTTTGAGCGCTGGGCAATTGTGCCGAGCCACCGGGCTCTGGCTATGCTCCGGGGCCGCAACGAAGAGGTGCTGTCGCTCGACCTTGAAGTCGATGCTGAAGACAACGCCGCGACTAAACCAGTCGAGCGAATGATCGCCGATGCCTATTCAGTCCACGCCAATGGTGCTGCAGCCGACAACTGGTTGATGGAGGTGGTACGCTGGACATGGCGTATTCGCCTCTCGCTCAATCTCTCCGTCGATCTTATGACCGCGTTGCGTGAACGCGCCGAGGAAGAAGCAATCCACGTCTTCGCCCGCAATCTGAAAGATTTGCTGTTGGCCGCGCCAGCAGGCTCGCGCGCAACGATGGGTCTCGATCCAGGCATTCGTACAGGCGTGAAGGTTGCTGTCATCGACGGCACAGGCAAGCTTCTCGACACCACGACCGTGTACCCCTTCCCGCCGCGTAATGATGTGCGCGGAACACAGGCCGAGCTGGCAAAGCTCGTTGTCAGGCACAAGATCGAACTTATCGCGATTGGCAACGGCACCGGGAGTCGCGAGACCGAACGTCTCGTCGCCGATATGTTGGCAGACATGCCGCCGCCCAAACCGCTGAAAGTGATCGTCAGTGAAGCCGGAGCTTCGGTCTATTCCGCATCGGCCACTGCGGCTGCCGAATTCCCGGGGCTTGACGTGTCGCTTCGCGGCGCCGTCTCCATTGCCCGTCGCTTGCAGGATCCGCTGGCGGAACTCGTCAAGATTGAGCCAAAATCCATCGGCGTCGGCCAGTACCAGCACGATGTCGACCAGTACCGTCTTGCACGTTCGCTCGAAGGCGTGGTCGAAGATGCGGTCAACGCCGTCGGCGTTGATCTCAACACCGCTTCGGCTTCTTTGCTTGCACGCATTTCCGGCCTCGGTGCTTCACTTGCTGAAGCGATTATCGCCCATCGCGACGAGGTTGGCCCATTCAAAACCCGTCGCGACCTCCTGAAAGTCGCACGCCTCGGGCCGCGCGCCTTTGAACAATGCGCCGGCTTCCTGCGCATTCCCGGCGGCACCGAACCGCTGGATGCGTCCGCGGTGCATCCGGAAGCCTATGGTGTTGCCAAGAAGATCGTCAGCGCTTGCGGTCGCGATGTCAGGTCACTGATGAGTGACAGCAGCGCATTGAAGGCGCTTGACCCCCGCGTCTTCGTCGATGAACGCTTTGGCCTGCCGACAGTGCGGGATATCATTGCTGAACTGGAAAAGCCTGGCCGAGATCCCCGGCCGGAATTCAAAACGGCGTCGTTTGCCGACGGCATCGACAACATAAAGGATCTGAAGCCCGGAATGCTCTTGGAGGGAACGGTTACCAATGTTGCCGCCTTCGGTGCGTTTGTCGATATCGGCGTGCACCAGGACGGCCTTGTTCACCTGTCGCAATTGGCGGATCGCTTTGTCAAAGACGCACACGAAGTCGTCAAGGCTGGGGATGTCGTCAAAGTACGCGTTGTCGATGTCGATCCCAAACGCAATCGCATCAGCCTGACAATGCGCAAGGATGGCGGGGGAAGCGAGTCGTCACGCGGTCCCCGTCCCGTTGACAAGCCATCGCGCACGGCGGCTCCTGCGTCAGGCGGCCAGAAGCCGCAACCTTCGCCACAAGGCGCTTTCGGCGCAGCTCTGGCAGATGCGTTGCGCAAGAAATAGCCGGAAAAAATTCTAGGAGAACAACCGTGGATATCCGCACAATAGGCAAGACGCCGCTCGCAGTAACGCAATTCGGATTTGGTGGCGCGGCGATCGGCGGGCTCTACCGGGAATGTACGCAGGAAGCAGCGATGGAGACGTTGCAGGCGGCATGGGATGCGGGAATGCATTATTTCGACACCGCGCCCTTTTACGGCTTCGGTCTATCCGAACGGCGGACCGGCGATTTTCTGCGCAGCAAGCCGCGGGAGACATATGTGCTTTCTACGAAGGTCGGCCGTCTGCTGCGCCCCGTTCCGGAAGATCAGGTGCCGGACTACTCTTACGTCAATCCCCTGCCTTTCACGGTTGACTACGACTACAGCTACGACGGGATCATGCTTTCGTTCGAGTTCAGTTATGCCCGGCTTGGCCTGAACAAGATCGACATACTCTACGTTCACGATATTGGCGTCTATACGCACGGCGTGGAGAAAAATGCTATTTATCAACGTCAGTTGCTGGACAGCGGCATGCGCGCTCTGGACGAACTGAAATCATCGGGAGCGATCTCGGCTTATGGTCTCGGTGTCAACGAGGTGGAAGTCTGTCTCGACGTGATTGCCAGGCACCCGATAGACTGTATTTTACTGGCTGGCCGTTATTCACTGCTGGATCGCTCCGCAGAGCGCGGTTTGCTCGAAGTCTGCCGTAAACAACAGATTTCTCTGGTGATCGGTGGTGTCTTCAATTCCGGCATTCTCGCAACGGGGCCGGTTGCGGGCGCAAATTTTGACTATGGTCCTGCCTCAGACGATATTCTCGGCCGCGTTCGTGCCATGCAGAAAATTGCAGAAGCCAACTCGATCCCACTCTCCGCTGCGGCAATGCATTTCCCGTTGCGGGAGCCGGTCGTCGCCAACGTTCTGATCGGCACAGCCAAGGCCTCGAGCCTGACCCGCAACATGGAATTGCTGAAGGTAGATGTGCCGGACGCGGTCTATGCCGCAGTCGAACCGTTTACAATTCCATGAGGGTCAGTTGTGGCGGTGCAACCGCCACAACTGACGAATTTACGCTGCTATTCGGCGGCTATTGACCAGATCCATAAGCTTTAGAGCGCGCGCCAGACTGTCCGCCTGCTCGGTGGCGAAACGGTTTTCCGTGATTTCCATGATCAGCGTCGTATCCGGCAGGAATGTGATTTCTGAGAAAATCTCTTCCCATGGAATGTCGCCCCAGCCGATTGGCAAATGCAGGTCGCCGATGCCGAGTGCAGTTGCTTCCGCCGGATGGTAGAACTTCGTCATGCTGTATGGGCGGCCAAAGCTGTCATGAACATGCAGGTGCCCGGTGACGGGAGCCATTGCCTTGATCTGCTCGCGCCAATCGAGGCCAAGCCGTGTGCATTCGATATAGGCATGACTGAAGTCGATCAACCCACAGACATTCGGACTGTTGACAGCACTGACGGTTTCACCGACCTTTGCCGGCATCTGGCGATATTCCGCGTCGTTGAGTGCGAAAATATTTTCCAATGCAATCCGCACGCCATAGCCCTTCGCGACTTCGGCTAGTTCTGCCAATGCATCGCGCTCCATCTGGTCGAGATCGCCAATACGCGTCAGTGCCGGCATCTTGGCCTGTCCGCAATGGTGGACGAGAATGCCGGCCTCCACACGATTACACAGTTCAAGCATGGCGCGCACAACGGCCTTCTGCAGCGCCAGATGTTCCTTGTCCATGAAATTGGAAATGATCTGGCCATGTACGCTATAGCGCAGGTCAAATTGGCGGGTAATTTCCAGCAGGCGTTCCAACCGGCTTGGAATGATGCGGCCACCGGAAATGAGCTCTTCGCCATAAAGCGACAACTCAGCAGCGCTCGCGCCAAGGTCACTGATCGTCCGCAAAGAGTCTTCAAGCACGCTGAAATTGCCGCCGCCGGTATAAGTGCAGAAGCCGACGGCCGAAATGATGGACTCCGTATTCATTGTTATTCCTTTCAGGACAGCTACGCTGCCACGGTCGATTGATTGGTATTGTGTTTCAACGCAGGCGCGTCGTCGAGACGCAATCCGGTGTCCCTGGAGAACAAATGAATGTGTTCGGAGGGCAATTGCAGGCCGACCGTCGCACCCGTCTCGAATAACTGACTTTCATCGCCACTGACGGCAAAGATCGTTCCATCAATGTCAACGTGCACATTGCGTCCGGAGCCGAGCTCTTCGACAAAATCGACGGTCGCAGGCACGCTGTTTGCCGTTCCTGCTTTTACCAGACGGCAGTGCTCCGGACGGATCCCGGCAGATACGGCGTTATCTGCATTGTCGCGGCCAAGTACCGGGTCGATCGCGATTTGGATACCGTCGAGCAACACAAATTTGCCACTTGGCGCGATGGTGCTGTCAAAGAAGTTCATGGCTGGCGAACCGATGAATGTACCGACAAAGCGCGTTCGCGGCCGGTGGTAAATCTCCAGCGGCGTGCCGACCTGCTCGACATGGCCCTTGTTCATAACGATCAGCTTGTCGGCAAGTGTCATCGCTTCGACCTGATCGTGTGTCACAAATACCGATGTTGCTGAAAGCCGCTTGTGCAGGCGGCGGATTTCTACACGCATCTGCACCCGCAGCTTGGCATCGAGATTGGAAAGGGGCTCATCGAACAGAAATACCTTCGGTTCGCGGATGATCGCTCTCCCCATGGCCACACGCTGCCGCTGCCCCCCGGAAAGCTGCGCCGGCTTACGATCCAGCATTTCCTCTAGCCCGACAACGCGCGCAGTCTCACTGATACGCCGATCTCGCTCGGCACGCGGAACACCTGCAACCTTTAGCGCATAGCCTATATTGGCGGCCACGTTCATATGCGGATAAAGCGCGTAGTTCTGAAATACCATCGAACAGCCACGATCGCGCGGCTCAAGATTGTTGACGACTGTGCCGTCGATCGAAATCTCGCCTGCGGAAATCTCCTCGAGCCCGGCAATCATGCGCAGCAGCGTGGACTTGCCACAACCTGACGGGCCAAGGATCACCACGAATTCGCCAGACTTGAAGTCAAGATCGACCCCATGCAGGATTTGTGTGCGGCCATAGGATTTGCGGACGTTCCGGATATTGATTTCGGCCATGAGCTTTCCTTTTATTTCTCTGTCGAGACCAGACCACGAACGAACCAGCGCTGCAAAGCAGCGACAATGATCAGAGGCGGCAGCATGATGATGAGTGCACCGGCCATGGAAACATTCCACTCCGGCAGGCTGTTGATATTGGGAACAAGCGTGGTCATCGCTACCATCGCGGTCTGGTAATCGGCCTCAGTTGTCATCAGCTTCGGCCACAAATACTGATTCCAGGCATAGACGAACATAATCGTCGCCAGCGCCAGCATATTGGTACGTGATAATGGCAGCAGGATATCGATGAAGAAGCGAAGCGGCCGGGCGCCATCCATTTTGGCGGCTTCAGTGAGCTCGTCCGGGAGCGTCATATAAAACTGCCTGTAGAGGAACGTACCCGTGGCCGTTGCAATCACCGGCAGGACCAGTCCCGAATAGGAGTTGAGCAAGTTCCATTGCAGCGAGAGCTCGATGCCAGTAAGCGTCTGGATCAGCCAGCGTACAGGCTCAAAAACGTCGGCGGCGATATTGTATGTCGGAACGACGCGAACCTCGAGCGGAAGCATCAAGGTCATAAACACCAGCCAGAAGAATACATGGCGCAGCGGACTTCTGAAATATACGATGGCGAAGGCGCTGATCGAGGCAAGGACGATTTTGCCCACCATGACCAACAGCGCCATGATCAAGCTGTTGAGCATCGCTGGACCAAGGTTGGCCCGATGCCATGCCGCCTGAAGATTGTGCACGAAATCAGTGCCAGGCAGAAGGTTGAATGGAACCGCGTTGACCTGCGCCAACGATTGGGTCGATGCCGTAAAAATCATCCAGAACGGCCCAAGAATCAGGAGCAATCCAAAGATCATGATGAAATAGGTCACCATGTTGAGGATAGGAGTGCGTTCAATCATGGCCGGACCTATTTGTAGTGTACGCGCCGCTCAACGAAGCGGAACTGAATGAAGGTGAAGACCATGATCAGGCCTATGAGGATCAGGCTTTGAGAGGCGGCGCCAGAATAGTTGAGGCCTTGGAATGCCTCGCTGACGATGCGATACACCATGACGTTTGTCGCCCCGTTCGGGCCACCTTCAGTCGTCAGATCGACAATACCATAGGTGTCAGGACCGACGAAGCTTTCGGTAAGATTGAGCACCAGCAAGAAAAAAAGTGTCGGCGCAAGCAACGGGATCTGCAGATCGATGGCTCTGCGCACCGGACCGGAGCCATCCATCGACGATGCTTCAATCAGACTGCGCGGGATTGATTGAAGACCCGCGGTCATGAAGATGAAATTATAGCCGATCCATTTCCACGCAAAACAGATGATCACCAGGATCATTGCATGGCTGCCAAACTTGGCCGGGTTCCACAAGTCCGGCGACCACGTGTTGACGACGGCGATCAAGCCGCTTTCGGGAGCGAAGATGAAACGAAATGCGAGTCCGACGGCGGGAGCCGCAATGGCATAGGGCCAGATGTAGAAAAACCTGAATATGCCCGAGCCTTTCAGCTGGCGATCCACACAGATCGCAAGCACGAAAGCAATGAACATCGAAAGCGCGGTTGCGGTAAAGGCAAAGACAAGACTGAGCGCAACGGATTGCCAATATTCGCGGTCCGCAAAAACGTCACGGAAATTGTCCCACCCGACAAAGAGGCGATCGCCTGCCCCGCCGAACGCCGGCTCCAGCGAAAACGCCCAGGTGAGAACCGACGTTGCCGGCCAATAGAAGAAAAAGAAGATCAATAGTAGCTGCGGCAATGCGAACAAGATGGGCAACCACCGGCTTTTGAAAACAGCACGCTTGTTCATGGATTCGACCGGTCCCGTATCTTGTCAGTTGGCAAACCAAATGGCCCGGACGCGGAACGCTCCGGGCCATGAGAGAAGTTGACTAATTCAGTGTCTGACCGGCATAGGTCTTTTCGAAGCGGCGGATAATGGCGTTACCACGCTCGACTGCCTGGTCGAGACCGGCCTGAACCGTCATCTTGCCGAAGAAGATACCTTCCATCGCATTGGAGATTTCCTTGCGGATCTGCGGGAAGCCACCGACGCGGATGCCACGGGTAAGATCGCCGGCCGGCGTATAGGTCAGGCTCTCAATAGCTTTCTCACGGCCTGCAAACTGCGGCTTCTCATAAAAGCCATTGGCTTTCATCGCGTCGAAACCGGTCTTGGTGACGGGGATGTAACCTGTGACTGTCGACCACCATTCAACCATATCCGGCTGGGCGATGAAGTTGAGGAAAGCTGCTGCGCCTTTATATTCGGCTTCAGGACGGTTCTTCAGAACCCAGAGAGACGCGCCGCCGACGAGAGAGTTCTTGCGCTCGGTACCTTTCCAGACCGGAAGCATGGTCACGGCCCACTTGGTGCCCGGCTTGATCGTCTTGCCAATCGTTCCGTGATCGGCGACCGACGACTGAATCATCTGGCAGGTCTGCGATGCGAAGGCCGGTACGACATCCATGCCGAGCTGGGCAGTCTTGACCTGAAACAGGCCTTCATCCGTCATTTTCTTGAAGAATGTCAGCTGGTCCACAACTTTGGTCTTATTGAAGACAAGCTCGGTGTCGAGACCGTCATAGCCATTGTTCTTGGTAGCGATCGGCTGGTTGTGGATTGCCGAAAACTGCTCCACCGTCGCCCAGCTGTCGAAACTGAAGCCGAAGGGGCAATCAAAGCCTGCCGACTTCAGCTTGCGCGCATCGGCTTCTACGTCTTCCCAGGTCTGCGGTGCACCATCGATGCCAGCCTTGGTAAAGGCGTCGATGTTGTAGTAGAACATTGCCGTCGAGGAATTGAACGGGAACGAATTCAGCACTCCCTTGGAGTCGGCATAATAACGCGCGATACCGCCGAAGTAGTTGTCCCAATCGATCTTGTAGCTGTTGTCTTCCATCAGCTTCTTCGCCGGAATATAAGCGCCGGACAGCATCAGATCGAGCGTACCAACGTCGAAGACCTGCACGATGGCCGGGTTTTTCTTGGCACGATAGGCGGCGATAGCGTTCTGGATGGTCTCTGGATAGCCATTCTGGCTGGTGCAGACGATCTCATAATCTGACTGCGAAGCATTGAACTTGTCGCAGGTTTCCTTGACCCGCTCGCCAAGGTCGCCGCTCAGTCCATGCCAGAACTCGAATTTGACTTTTTCCGCTAGCGCCGGCGTGGCGCCAAGGCCCAACGCCAAGGCCATTGCGGCGAATTTGACACCAAGATGTTTCATCTGAAGTCCCCGTTCCGAAATTGAAAATGAGTGTTCAGACAGCAAATTGAACAATGCAAAGCTGTCGCGACCGGGAATATGTCTAGGATCACAATGTGAAAGTTTGATCGATTTGATGCGAAACTATTGTGACAATGCACAGCTGCCTAACACTCATCAAAAATCTGCGTGCTTTAGCGCTGGTCTCCGCCACATTCCCATGTTTCGATAACCCCAGACATGGCTGAAGGAGGATCTCTATGCCCTACGAACTCTATTACTGGGACGGATTGCAGGGGCGCGGCGAATTCGTGCGATTGGCCCTCGAAGAGGCTGGGGCTGAATATATAGACGTTGCGCGCCAATCGGATGGCACTGCAGCAATGATGAAGCTGCTTAAGAGCAAGTCCGCGCCCTACATTCCCTTTGCGCCGCCGTTTATCAAAGACGGTGATTTGATCGTATCGCATGTCGCCAATATACTGTTTTACCTCGGACCGAAGCTGGGCCTGGCGCCGAAAGACGAAGCATTGCGCTATACCGCCAATGGCTTGCAGTTGACGATCACCGACTTTGTGGCCGAGGTGCACGATACGCACCACCCGATCGCCACAACCAAATACTACGAAGATCAAAAAGAGGCCGCGAAACAACGCTCGGCCGACTTCATTGAAAATCGCATCCCAAAATTCATGTCCTATTTCGAGCGCGTTCTCGAACAAAATCCTGAAGGCAATAAATTCGCAGTCGGTGCGAAACTCAGCTATGTCGAACTTTCCTTGTTTCAGGTCATCGAAGGGTTGCGCTATGCCTTCCCGAGAGGCACCAAAAATTTCGGTGAGCGGTATCCGAAAATTATTGCCGTACACGATGCCGTTGAAAAGCGACCGAACATCCAAAAGTATCTTGCTTCGGATCGCCGCCTCGATTTCAATGAGTCCGGAATTTTCCGTCACTATCCTGAGCTTGATCAAGACGCTTGAGCCATCCGTTCCGCTTCGTTTCGCTGGACATGCGTACAGGAAGAGTTCCACTGTGGGTCCTGTTATTCCACTGGGAGAGAGAATCATGGAGTGTGTATCTATGAGAACCGCTGTGTTTGCTTCAACATTCAGCATCAGCCTGCTGTCCGCGACGACAGGATTTGCTGCATCGCCAGAACCGGTGAAGGCCGAGCACGGCATGGTGGTCACTGCGCAGCATCTCGCATCGCAGGTCGGCGTGGATGTACTGAAATCCGGTGGCAACGCGGTGGATGCTGCTGTTGCTGTCGGCTATGCGCTGGCTGTCGTTTATCCCACGGCGGGCAATATTGGCGGCGGCGGTTTCATGACCATCCGTCTCAAAGATGGCAAGACCACTTTCCTTGATTTCCGCGAACGCGCGCCGATGGCCTCGACGAAGACAATGTACCTTGATGACAAGGGCAATATGGTCAAGGGTTTGAGCACAAATGGTTATCTCGCCGTCGGAGTGCCCGGCTCCGTCCTCGGTTTTGAAACTGCCCGAGCCAAATATGGCAGCAAGTCGCGGGAAGAACTTATGGGGCCCGCGATCCGCTTCGCACGAGACGGCTTTGTACTTGATCAGGGCGACATCACCTCGCTCCAGGGCGGCGCCAAGAAACTTGCCAAGGATAAAGCATCCGCTGACATCTTCTTGAAGCCGGACGGCAAAACCTACGCGATCGGAGAGACTCTGGTCCAGCCCGATTTGGCCGCGACTTTATCCAGCATCTCGGAGAAAGGCCCCGATGCTTTCTACAAAGGCGCAACTGCAGATGCCATCGTGAAAGCCAGCGCGGCAACCGGCGGCATTCTGGCAAAGGCCGATTTCGAGCAGTACTCCGTGCGCGAACTTGAGCCTGTCAAATGCAACTACCGCGGTTATGATATCGTTTCCTCACCTCCGCCGAGTTCCGGCGGTGTCATCATCTGCGAGATCCTGAATGTTCTCGAAGGTTATCCGCTCGGCTATCTTGGATACGGTTCTGCCGAGACTGTTCACGCAATGATAGAGGCCATGCGCCATGCCTATGTCGATCGCAACACATCGCTTGGTGATCCGGATTTTGTCGATAATCCGGTGAAGAAATTGCTCGACAAGCAATACGCCAAGGAAATTCGCGAGAAGATCAATCCGTTCAAGGCCGGGGTATCGCAGGAACTGATGCCAAAGGGCTTTGGCGAAAGTAAAGAGACGACACATTATTCCATTGTCGACGACGAGGGAAACGCAGTGGCTGTCACGTATACGCTCAATGGCTCCTTCGGCGCGGGTGTCGTGGCTCCCGGAACAGGTATCTTGCTTAATAATGAGATGGACGATTTCACGGCCAAGCCGGGTGCCGCCAATCTCTATGGGCTGGTGCAGGGAGAAGCCAATGCCATTCAGCCGAAGAAGACACCGCTTTCTTCCATGAGCCCGACGATCATTTCCAAGGACGGCAAGCCTTTCATGGTCATTGGCAGTCCCGGTGGCGCACGTATCATCACGATCACGCTCGAAGCCATTATCAATGTCATAGATCACGGCATGAATATCCAGGAAGCCATCGACGCGCCGCGTATCCACCACCAATGGCTACCGGACAAGGTCTATATGGAGCCCTATGCCCTCTCGTCTGACACGCGCAAAATTCTCACCGAGATGGGCCATGATGTCGAGATCGACAAGGACTGGACGATCTGGGGGCAGGCCGCCGGTATTCTGGTTGGCGGCGAGAGCCTCACCGACATCGAAGCAGGCAAAGGCGCACGCTACAACGGCGCTATAGACAGTCGATCAGGTTCTGGAGCGGCACTGGGTTACTGATTTACCAAGCTGGCGGACTGATCGCCATCGCTAGTTCACAGACTGATATCGACCATCCGGCCACGTAGCTGCCGGATGGTCTCGGCGTCGGCATTGGCGAAGGCAAAACGCAGGAATTGAGAGTGCTTTGCGCCAAAATATTCGCCGGGAATACTGAGAATTCCGGCCTTCTTGGCGAGATGCTCCGCAACCTCGGTCGATGACCGGTCTTCGAAAGGATGGCGGATGAAGGCGAAATAAGCGCCCATTGCTTCGAGCTTCCAGCCGTCAAGATCTGTCATCACTTCGGACAATGCCCTGGCGCGCGCTTCGATTTCCAACCGGTTACCTGCCCGCCACTGAACGAGCGCCGGCAAGGCCTGTGCTACGGCGCCCTGCGCGGCACGCGGCGCGCAGATTTGCAAATTGTCCATGATCTTGGCTATCTCTTCGACGACGTTTTCGCCGGCAGTCAGCGCGCCTAGCCGATGTCCCGGAATGCAGAAGGACTTCGAAAAGCTATAGAGCTGGATCAAATTTTCCTGCCAGCCCTCCTCCCTCAAGAGACCATGCGGAGCGCCGAAGTCGTTGGGTAGGAAATCGCGGTAGGTTTCGTCCAGAATCAGCCAAAGCCCATTCTTCCGGCAGACGTCGAAAATAGCTTTCAACTGTGCTGGCGGATAAACAGCACCCGTCGGATTGTTAGGTGTCACGAGAGCAATGGCGCGAACGCCAGGTGTCAGCGCACGTTCGACGGCATTCACCGTGGGAACAAAACCATTGGCAGAATCGCACACGATGAAGCCCGTTTTGATTCCCAACATCGACAGCGTCGTCTCATGATTGAAATAGAACGGATTGCTCATCAGCACCGTATCACCCGCTGCCGCAACAGCCATCACTGCGCAGATAAACGCCTGATTGCAACCTGATGTGATGTGGATGTTGCCACCGGCAATCTCTGCACCATAGAGCTCGGACACGTGTGCCGCGTAGGCCTCGCGCAAAGCTGCCTCACCCTCGATCGCACCATAATTGGTGTAGGTAAGCGATGACGCAGCTTCGCCCAGCCAGCGCAGCATATCCGGATGCGGCGGGTAGCCGGGAACGGCCTGAGACAGGTCGATCAACGGGCCAAGACTGCCATCATAGGATTTGCCCCATGCCTGCACAGCCGGTATGGGCGGGGGCGACAAGCGGGTGACAAGCGGGTTGAGTAAAGCAACAGTCATCGGAATGTCCTATCGAATATCGATTTTTGCGCGGCGTTTCAGCGCGCGATCCAGCCGTTTCGGGCGTGTCGTCGGGATGGATGGAGGGGTGGCCAGACGCTCTTGAGTACTGACCTTGCCGTTGCGTGGCCGGATGATCCGACGCGCCGAGGTTTGCGGTTCGGTGATTGTATCTGTCTCCAGCGAGGCAAACAGCCAATCGATGAAAACCTTGACGATCGGTGCGTTGCGCACCTCATTGCGGCAGGCGACGTAGAAGGCGTTGTTTGCCGGCACGGTTAGGTCAAATGGGACGATCAGTTCACCCTTGGCAATGAGATGGCTGGCGGTGATTGTATCGCCCAGCGCAACGCCTTGGCTGTAAACAGCCGCTTCCGTCGAAAGGCGCGCATCGCTCATGAAATGCTGTGCGCCACGGGCATGCTCGGTTGCATCGGCTGCGGCCAGCCAAGTGTTCCATTCCCGTCCATCATCGCCATGCAGGAGAACGTGATTGCGCAGATCGCGCACGGAACGAAGAGGCCGCATATTGAGCAGCGTTGGACTTGCGACGGGGAAGAGCTTGAGTGTCGTCCAAAGCCTTATCCAACAGTCGGCCCAATTGCCATGACCATAAAGCACGCAGACATCGACATCCGACGAGTGCAGATGATCTGACTCGTTCGACGCAATCAGCGTCAGTCTGATGTCCGGATATTGCTCGGTAAACTGGTTCATGCGCGGGATGAGCCAAAGCGAAAGCAGCGCGGGTACGCAGGTCACCGTGAGTTCACCGCTCGTCGTCGGGCGCTTGATCAGCGCAGTCGTCGCGGCAATATCCTCGAATGCTTTTGATACTGTCGGCAAGAGAAGCGCCCCTTGCGGCGTAAGCTTGAGACGTTGGGCGCCACGTTCGAACAGCTGGACATCGAGAGTAGCCTCCAGCGCTTTTATCTGATGGCTGATTGCGCCGTGTGTAACATTAAGTTCACGCGCTGCGGCAGTCACGGAGCCATGCCGGGCAGTCGCCTCAAAGGCGCGCAACGGGTTCAGCGGGGGCAGGCGACCTTGCGTCATAGGATTCCATTAGCCGTCAATTGTCGGAAAGTCATGTGAGATTTATTCACACAATAAGCTATAACAATGTCAATTGCTTTTCTGTGCCTTTTGCAACGATAATACGTCCAACGAGGCAAAATGCCCGGGGAACAGGCAACGACGGATATCTATCAGCAACACACGCCGAATCCGTCTTATCCCCGCGCACTTTACGACATTGGGATACTTGTCATGGCATCTTGGGATGAGAAAAAGCTGAACGAACTGCGCGCTAAATATGGCGAGAGCCATGGCGGTGAGTTGTTTGATCCGACATTCCGCAAGGTCGCAGACAAGATCTTTTCAAAAAGCGGTACGCGCCTAGCGCCATATTCGGGCATGCCGACCTTTCTGACCGCTCCCCATATGCCCGTCGATTCCAGCAATCCGGATTTCGGCAATCTCCAGGTCGCCATGGTTGGCGTGCCGATGGATCTCGGCGTAACCAATCGCACTGGCTCGCGTTTCGGCCCTCGAGCGCTCCGGACCATTGAGCGCATCGGTCCGTACAATCACGTTCTTGAATGCGCGCCTGTATTCGACCTGCGTGTTGCCGACATTGGCGATGTGCCTTTTGCCAGCCGTTACAGGCTCGAGCAGAGCCATGATGACATTGAACGTCGCATCAACCAGATCGTCGAGGCCGGCGTTGTTCCGCTTTCAGTAGGGGGCGATCATTCGATTACCCATCCTATCATGAAGGCTGTCGGCAAGAAGCGCCCGGTGGGCATGATCCATATCGATGCGCATTGCGATACGGGCGGCGCCTTCGATCAGACCAAATTCCATCATGGCGGTCCGTTCCGCAATGCGGTCCTCGACGGCGTGCTCGATCCGAGCCGTACGATCCAGATCGGCATTCGCGGATCAGCAGAATATCTGTGGGAGTTCTCCTACGAATCCGGAATGACGGTCGTTCATGCGGAAGAAGTAACCGGTCTTGGCATACCCGCTATTATCGAAAAGGCGAGAAAAATTGTCGGCGATGGTCCGACCTACCTTTCCTTCGATGTGGACAGCCTCGACCCAAGCTTTGCACCGGGCACAGGTACTCCGGAAGTCGGCGGCCTGACGACGCGCGAAGTGCTCGAGCTTATCCGCGGCTTCAAGGGTATCAACCTCGTCGGCGGTGACGTGGTGGAAGTCGCGCCACAGTATGATGCGACGACGAATACAGCCCATGCGGGTGCTCAGGTGCTGTTCGAAATCCTCAGCCTGATGGTTTTCAGCCCGTTCGTTCAGGGCAAGCGCTGATGCATCCAGAACCTTGATGAGGCGATAAATGCCGTAAAGCCGAATTGTCCTCATCAATCACAATAACAACGAAGGGGAATAAAATGACAATCTACACAACACTGCGATCATCCTTTGCCGCCCTGCTGCTGATCAGCGGAGCGAGCATAGGTGCGGCCAATGCCGACGCGATCGACGACATCACCAAGGCGGGCGTCCTCAATGTCGGCGTCTTTGCCGACTTCCCGCCTTTCTCTTCCGCCAGCGCCGACATGACGCTTAAGGGCTATGACATGGACGTTGCCCAGGCACTCGCCGATGCCCTAAAGGTCAAGCTTGTTCCAGTCAGTGTTACTGGACAGAACCGCATCCCCTATTTGACGGAGCATCGCGTCGATCTGCTTATGAGCGTCGGTTACAGCAAAGAGCGCGAACAGGTCATCGATTTTGCAGCAGCCTATGCGCCCTACTATATTGCCGTTATCGGTCCGAAGGCCCTTGACGTGAAGAACAAGGACGATCTTGCGGGCAAGAGCATTGCCGTAAATCGTGGCACCTTGGAAGACACGTCGCTGACCGAGGTGGTTCCGGCTTCGGCCGACGTCAAGCGCTTCGACAACTACAACTCAGTGATCCAGGCTTTCATTTCCGGCCAGACTCAATTGATGGTAGTCGGCAATGATGTCGGTGCACAGGTTCTTGCGCGTCAGGAGGCTCTGGCTCCCGAGCAGAAATTCCAGCTGCTGACATCGCCATCACACATAGCCCTCAACAAGAAAGAGGATCGCCTCAAGCAGGCCATCAACGACACCGTGGCCAAGATGCTGAGCGATGGCAGCCTCAACAAGAGCTCGGAAGCCTGGCTGAAGACACCGCTCAATCCTGAAAACCTCAAGGATTGATCTGTGGGCTATGCGCTCGACTTTGGCTGGCTGAATGGCGCAATCGGCATGATCGCCAGCGGCGCGGCGATGACGATCTTTCTGATCGCTGTCACCACGGTTGCTGGGGTCATCCTGAGCATATTCGGGGCCGCGGCCAAGCGCAGCCGCTACCCCGTCTTGCGCAAAGCCATCGGGGCTTATGTCGAGCTCATTCGCAATACACCATTTCTGGTGCAGCTCTTCTTCATTTTCTTCGGGCTGCCACGGTTTGGCATTCGTCTTGATCCGGTCGTTGCCGCCATGCTGGCGATGACGCTGAACATGACCGCCTATACCACCGAGATCGTTGGTTCCGGGCTCGACGCCGTACCCAAAGGTCAGAGGGAAGCTGCGGCGGCGCTGGGTCTGCCGACGTGGCTCGTATTCATCAAGATCGTGCTGCCGCAGGCACTGAAAGTCATTTTCCCGGCACTGACCAGCCAGATCATCATCATGATGCTGGAGTCGTCGGTTGTGTCGCAGATTGCAGTGCGCGAGCTCACCTACGAGGCGGACATGCTGCAGGCGCGAACTTTCCGCGCTTTCGAAACCTATTTCATCGTGACCCTGGTCTATCTCGGAATGAGCATCGGCCTTCGCCGTTTGTTGTTTGCTGGGGGACGACGCGCGATCGCCGGAGGCATGGCATGATCGAATTCACTTTCTGGGACATCGTGCGCAATCTGCTGCTGGCTGCCCGCTGGACGGTTCTGCTATCCATCGTCGCCTTCGCCGGCGGTGCAACTGTCGGGATTGCGATTCTCCTGCTGCGAATTTCCAAGCGGCGCTGGCTTCGGCAAGCGGCGGAATACTACATCGGCCTCTTTCAGGGCACGCCTCTGCTGATGCAGTTGTTCCTGTTGTTCTTCGGCCTGCCGTTGCTAGGCTTCCGTATTGAAGCGTGGACGGCCGCAGTCCTTGGACTGACGCTCTGTGCAAGTGCCTACCTCGCCGAAATCTGGCGCGGCGGTGTGCAATCATTGCCAAGCGGCCAGTGGGATGCGGGCAGCAGCCTCGGCTTGCATTATATAGCGCAGCTGCGGCTCATCATCCTGCCGCAAGCGTTCGCGATTACACGGGCACCGACGGTCGGTTTTCTGGTGCAGTTGATCAAGAGCACTGCATTAACGTCGATCATTGGTTTTGAGGAGTTGGTGCGCACGTCGAATGCAATCAACAATGCAACGTTCGAACCTTTCACGGTCTATGGATTGGTAGCGCTGATCTATTTTGTTCTGTGCTATCCGCTGACGCGTTATACAAAGATATTGGAGCTCCGGACCGCTCGTCAGCATTGAACGACAGCTGAACATCAGACAAAAACAGAAGTGGGAAATCGGCCAGTAAACTGGCTTTTAAAAAGGAGAGACGACAATGGACACTTTTCTGAAGAAGAGCATCAGTCGCCGCACGGTGCTCGGCGCCGGCGTGATGGGTGCCGCCGTTCTGGCAATGCCAAACATCCTGCGCGCGCAGGACAAGTCGCTGAAGGTTGGCGTCTATGGCGGCTACTTCAAAGACTCGTTCGACAAGAACATCTTTCCGGAATTCACCAAGGCGACAGGCATTGCAGTTGAATCCGTCGCGGAGCCGACAGGCGAAGCCTGGCTCGTCCAGCTTGAGCAGGCTGCAAAAGCTGGAGCCGCTCCCGCCGACGTCTCGATGATGTCGCAGGTGGCAATGCTGAAGGGCCAGACGACCAAACTTTGGACGCCGCTCGATTTGGCAAAGATTCCGAATTCAAAGAACCTCATTGACCGCTTCGTCAACAAGTACCCCGATGGCTCCGTCGCGGGTATCGGCGCCGTCTCATGGTACATCACGCTCGTTACCAACACCGATGTTTACAAAGAGGCGCCCACATCATGGGCGGCTTTCTGGGACAAGGCCAACGCTGACAAGCTTGGCTTGCTTGCACTGGTGTCGAACTCCTTCCTCCTGGAAATAACGGCAAAGACCTTCTTTGGCAGCACCAACGCCCTCGATACGGAAGAAGGCCTGCTGAAGGCCTTCGATAAGCTTGCAGAGGTCAAGCCCAACGTTCGCTTGTGGTACCGCGATGAAGCCCAGTTTGAACAATCGCTGAAGTCCGGCGAAATTCCGATGGGTCAGTACTACCACGATGTGACGGGCCTCGCTGCCTCCGAGGGTCATCCGGTTCGTTCCACCTTCCCCAAGGAAGGCGGCGTTCAGGACTCCGGCTGCTGGGCTCTGTCGCGCGCATCGAAGAAAGTCGACGAAGCACATATTTTCATCGACTACATGAGCCAGCCTGCCATTCAGGCGACGCTGTCGCGCAAGGTAGGTACTTCTCCGACAGTGAAACGCGAACTGCTCGATCTGAGCGACAAGGAATTCGCGGCTGTATCTTCCGATATCGAGCCGATCATTCCGCGCTATGACCTCTATACGACCAAGTCCGACTGGCTGAATCAGAAATGGACTGAGCTGATCGTCGGTTAATACACTGCGCGGCCTCATTCTTTGCTTGCTGCAAGGGGTGGGGCCGCCAAAACACAACCAAAGAGACGGGGGACTTATGTCCGGACTGGTTTTGAACAATGTCACCAAGCAATTCGGCGCATTCACCGCGGTCGACAATGTGCATCTGTCGGTGCCGCACGGTACCTTTGTTTGCCTGCTTGGACCATCCGGTTGCGGCAAGACCACGCTGTTGCGCATGATCGCCGGACTTGAAGACCCCACGAATGGCACTATCCTGCTCGACGGAGCCGATATTACGGACGTTCCTACGCACAAGCGGAATCTTGGAATGGTGTTTCAATCGCTGGCGCTGTTTCCGCATCTGAGTGTCGGTGAAAATATTGCCTACTCACTGCGCATTCGCGGAGCATCCCGCGAAGAGCAGAAAAAGCGTGTCGACGAATTGCTCACCCTGATCCATTTGCCCGGCTATGGCGACCGGCCGGTGTCGAAGCTATCCGGTGGCCAACGTCAACGCGTCGCTATCGCCCGGGCTCTGGCGCTGTCGCCGAAGATCTTCCTGCTCGACGAGCCGCTCTCTGCGCTGGACGCAAAGTTGCGCGAAGCCATGCAAGTGGAGCTACGGCAGCTTCAGCAAAAGCTCGGCATCACCACCATTGTCGTGACTCATGATCAGCGCGAGGCGATGACCATGGCCGATACGGTCGTGGTCATGAATGGCGGCCATATCCGGCAAGCGGCCTCACCGATCGAAATTTACCGCAAGCCAGCCGATACATTCGTTGCGGATTTCATCGGCTCGACAAATCTGATCGAAACTCAAGTCGACAGTTCCGGTGCGGCGACCATATTAGGCCATCGGGTTCAAGGCATTGTCCTGCCCGCCGGCGCACAGAAGGCCACGATTTCGGTGCGCCCCGAAGACGTCCACCTGACAGCACCCGGCAATGGTGCCATCGATGGAACAGTCACCTTCGTCCGCGATCTGGGTGGCACAATCGAAACGTTTGTCGAAGCCGGCGGCCAGCAGATCATTGCCGTATCAACCCCGCGCGAACGGCCCGAGGTTACTGCCGGCCAGGCCGTAGGTATCGCTCTGTCCCCTGATGTCTGCGTGGTGCTGAAGCAATGAAGCGCGAACCACCTCAATCCATCGCCGATTATGGGCCCCTGTTCTTTCCTGCCGGCATGCTGCTCATCTTCTTCGTTGTGCCTTTTGGCACGATGATTGCCGTCAGCTTCTTTCAGAGGCAGGAAGGCGGCTTCTACACACCGGCATTCGTCTTCTCCAACTACGAGCGCTTCCTCACCGCGTTCTTCGGGGGCGTACTCGGCTTTTCACTGATGCTTGCAGTGACCGTCGCGATCTGCTGCGTCGTGCTGGCACTGCCCTTCACTTACCTGCTTTCGCGGCTGACACGGCGCTTGCAGGTGATCTGGCTTGTCGGACTTCTCTCGGTGCTTTCGCTGTCGGAGGTGATTATCGGGTTTGCCTGGTCAACGCTGCTTTCGCGCACGGCAGGCCTCAGCAATTTGCTCGTAAAGATCGGGCTTCTTGAGCAGCCCGTCGCGCTGTTCCCGAGTTTCGGCGCCGTGCTGACAGGTATGGTCTATCAAGCTTTGCCCTACACGATCCTCGTGCTCTACCCGGCCATCGTTCGCCTCGATCCCACTCTGATGGAGGCGGCGCGAACACTTGGTTCTTCGCCCATCCGTGCCTTTTTCAACGTACTGGTGCCTGCGCTGCGCAATACGATCATGGCGACGCTCATCATGGTTTTCATCTTCGCGCTCGGCTCGTACCTGTTGCCGCAGATCCTCGGCCGGCCGCAACATTGGACGCTTTCGGTTCTCATCACCGATCAGGCGATCTATCAGTCCAATATGCCCTTTGCCGCGGCGATGGCTGTTTTTCTTGTGCTGGTTACGCTCGGCCTCGTGGCATTGACATTGCTCATCGGCCGCAAGGGAGAAAAGGCATGACCCATTGGCTCAAGCGATTTTACTTCCTGCTCATTGGGCTTTTCCTCAGCTTGCCGCTGATCGTCGTGGCTGGCGTATCGGTCAATGCCAAGCAAACTCTGGCGTTCCCACCGCAAGGCTTTTCCCTCAGCTGGTACGGCGAGATATTTACCAATCCCGAATGGCGTGCTGCCCTTGTCGCTTCGGTGATTCTGGCCACAACCTCCGCCGCCTTGGCCGTCCTGATTGCCCTCCCGTTGTCGTGGTTTCTGTGGCGTCGCATCGCGCCGTGGGCGAACATATTTCAGGTCCTTGGCATCGCGCCATTCACCCTGCCTCCGGTCATCACGGCACTCGGGCTGCTGACCTTCTGGGCGACAACAGGTTTCTATGGCCAGCCGTGGACCGCGGTCATCGGACACGCGATCTTTTTTGTTACTCTGCCATTGGTCACCTTATCGCTCGGCTTCTCGGCTATCGACCGCTCGTTTGTCGAAGCAGCCGCCACAATGGGTGCCAATGACAGAACCATTTTTCGCACGGTTGTGCTGCCGCTGATCCTGCCCTATCTCGTATCGGGTTACGCTTTCGCCTTCGTGTTATCGCTCAACGAATACATCGTCGCGTACATGACCGTTGGCTTCACACTGGAAACGCTGCCGATCAAGATCTTCAATGCACTGCGTTACGGCTACACGCCGACAATGGCGTCCGTGACCATACTTTTCGTTTTCACCGCTGCCGTCATCTTCTCTTTGGTCGCGAAGTTCGGCGATCTGCCCAAGCTGCTCGGCGCAATGGCGTCGGATGAATCATGATGCGTGTCGCAGCTCTGCAAATGCAATCGGTCTCCGGTGACGTGCAGGCCAATCTCGGGCGCATCGAACGAGCGGCTGTTGAGGCGGCTGAAGGCGGTGCTGACCTTTTGATTACGCCAGAACTTTGCATCACGGGTTATGGCGCAGGAGACGCAATCACCGCATTGGCTGAAACGGCGAATGGCGACCAGATCAAGGCATTGCAAGCCATTTCGTCGGCAAATGGCATCGCCATCGTTGCGGGTTTTGCAGAGCGTGTTGGCGCGGACGTTTATAACAGCGCTGCATTTGTCGATGGCCACGCCACACCTGCGATCTACCGCAAATCGCATCTTTACGGCGATTATGAGCGATCGCTCTTCAAGCCGGAAACACCTGTTAGTTGTATTGTCGAATTGAGCGGTCTGAAGCTCGGCATGCTGATCTGCTACGATGTGGAATTCCCAGAGAACGTCCGCCGTCTCGCCCTTGCCGGCGTCGACGCCGTGCTTGTGCCGACAGCTCTTCCTGCCGGCCCTTCCGGAACGTTCATCGCCAATCACATGATCCAAACCCGCGCCTTCGAGAACCAGATTTTCGTCGCCTACATCAATCATGCTGGTGCTGACGAACGATTTACGTTTGCTGGAAACTCACGAATTGCCGCGCCCGATGGCAGTCTGATCGCGGCCTGCAGCGATGATGCGGAAAGTTTAATTTTTGCGGATATCGATCCTGGCGCCTTCGCCGTATCCATCACCGGCAATCCCTACCTTAGAGACCTGGGTTCAGCATGACCGAAATAATCGAAACTGATGTCCTTGTGATTGGCGCGGGCATCGCCGGTGTGGGTGTCGCAGCCGCATTGGCCGACACACATAGGGTCGTGATTCTTGAACGTGAAACCCAGCCTGGATATCACTCGACCGGTCGCTCTGCCGCCATCTTCCTTCCCAACTACGGCAATGATGTTATTCGTGGATTGAACCAAGCCAGCGCACCGCTTTTCCAACAGCGCGATGTCGGCCTTTTTCCAGCGCCGTTGCTGACCGGGCGCGGGTCTCTAACCGTCGCTGGCGAAGATGGTATTGAGGCTTGCGAAGACTTTGTCCGCAATGGGGTTGGAATAGAGGCGATTGATATCGATCGCGCCATTGACATGGTTCCGATCCTTAATCGCGATCATGTCAAGGCAGCGTGCTACCAGGACGACGCATGGGATATCGACGTCAACGCTCTGCATCAGGGCTGGCTGCGGAAAGCAACCGGGTTGGGCGTTCAACTTTACACAAAATGCGAAGTTGTTGGCGCTAACCGGGTCGCCGGTGAATGGCAGGTTGAGACGGGCGACCGCACATTCCACGCCAAAACCGTGGTCAACGCATCGGGTGCGTGGGCAGATATCACTGCTGGACTCTTCGGCGCTCGCCCGCTTGGACTAACGCCCATGCGGCGGTCCATTGCAGTATTGCCCGCTCCGGACTGCCATGACACCAGAAGCTGGCCGCTCGTGGATGACGTGAATGAAGCCTGGTACATGAAGCCCGATGGGGGACGAATATTCGTTTCACCCTGCGATGAGACACCGGTTGATCCGCATGATGCTTATGTCGTCGATATGATCCTCGCCGAAGGCCTCTATCGGTTCGAACAAGCCGTCACTATACCGGTCACCCGTGTCGAGAGCAGCTGGGCGGGTTTGCGCACTTTCGCGCCGGACCGGACGCCCGTGGCCGGTTTCGACGGTGAGGTCGATGGCTTTTTCTGGCTCGCCGGTCAGGGCGGTTACGGCATTCAAACCTCCCCTGCACTCTCGACGCTCGCAGCGGCGCTCATTGCGAGACGAGATCCGGAAAGGGCCATCGAAGCACTCCTCGCAAAACTATCGCCCGACCGCTTTGGCTGATCACGCCAGAAGCGATTGACCAGCAAATATCTCAGTCTGGTTCTCCAGTTCGGACTTGATGAAATTACTCAAAACGCGGATGCGCGGCGTGCTGACAATATCCTCGTGGCAAATCAGCCAATAGTCCCGGTTGAGATGGAGCTGCTTTGGCATGACCGGCACCAACTCGGGGTAATTGCAGGCGATGTAATAGGGGAGGATGCACAGCCCGAAGCCTGATCGTGTCGCGCTGAGCTGGGCGAAAATACTGGAACTCTGGTATGAGGCGCGCAACCCCGGCAAGATCTCGCGCATGTAGTCGAGGCCCGGCGTGAAGATCATGTCTTCGATATAGCCAATGAACTGGTGACTGGAGAGGTCTGACTGCTGTCTGATCTCCGGATGACGTGAGAGGTAGTCCTTCGATCCGTAGATGAACAGGCGGTAGGGCATCAGCTTTTCCTGATGGTACGGACCTGTCCGTGTCGCATGCAGCGTGATCGACAAATCCGCCTCGCGCCGCGAGAGCGACACGATCTGCTGGATCGTCACCATTTCAATGGAAAGACTTGGATAAGACTGCGCCATCAGCGGCAGCCGGTCCGCCAAGAAGAAATTGGCAAACCCTTCCAATATACTGAGGCGGACGACGCCGCTCAGGGAAATCGTTCCCCCGGAAGCCTCGTTCTGGAATCGATCGGCCTCGCGCTCCACAATTTCGGCAGACTCGATAAGCTTCTCGCCGAGCGCCGTCAGGATATAACCACGCGGGTTGCGCTCGAACAGTCGCGCCGACAAGGCTTCTTCCAGCCGGTCTATCCTTCTTGAAACGGTGACATGATTGGTGCGCAGTCTTCGCGCCGCAGTGGTCAATTGTCCGGTACGCGCAACGGCGAGAAAATATTGCAGATCGTCCCAGGTAAACTGCCGCATGGCACTCTTTCAGTGAATGTACATTTTTGTACTTATTATGTGCACAAATAGATGTTTGTGTACCTATTTGTCAATGTTAGAGTTTTTTCGACATCATGGTTGCCGGTCGGAAGAAACAGCGCAATCATGGGGATGAGTATTGTCCGGCTTGGAAAGCCAAAGCTGGATTGAGGAGGATAGACAACTAGCGGGATGCGGGCGGGATCCGCGGCATCTCTATTGACGTTTTCAATTTGAACCGTTCCGTCCGCGACAGCCATCATGCGATGATCCTGTGAGCGGTCATTCTTTGGGAGGAGATACGAATGAAGTTACTAGCAATTGCAACTGCTGCCCTGATGGCAGCCACGGTCATTCCTGCAGCAAGCGCCGAGATTTCCGATGGCAAGGTCAAGATCGGCATCCTGAACGACCAGTCCGGTGTATATGCGGACTTTGGCGGCAAATGGTCTTACGAAGCAGCGAAAATGGCTGCCGAGGATTTCGGTGGCAAGGTGCTGGATGCACCGATCGAGGTCATCACCGCAGATCACCAGAACAAGCCGGATATTGCTTCCAATATCGCCCGCCAGTGGTATGACACCGAACAGGTCGATAGCATCATGGAACTGACGACTTCCTCGGTGGCGCTTGCCGTGCAGGGCATTTCCAAAGAGAAAAAGAAGATCGACCTAGTGACCGGTGCGGCCACGACGGAACTCACCGGCAAGCAGTGCTCGCCTTACGGTTTCCATTGGGCCTATGACACACACTCGCAGGCGGTCGGCACTGGCGGCGCGCTGGTTGCCCAAGGCGGCGACAGCTGGTTCTTCCTGACGGCAGACTATGCCTTCGGCTATTCGCTGGAGGAACAGACCTCCAAATTCGTCACGTCCAAGGGCGGCAAGGTCGTCGGCTCGGTTCGCCATCCACTGGCAACGACCGACTATTCCTCGTTCCTGCTGCAAGCTCAATCGTCCGGCGCAAAGGTCATCGGTCTCGCCAATGCCGGTCTCGATACCTCCAATGCCATCAAGCAGGCAGCTGAATTTGGCATCGTGTCCGGCGGTCAGCGCCTCGCAGCGCTGCTATTTACCCTGGCCGAAGTGAATGGTCTCGGTCTCGAGGCGGCGCAGGGCCTGACCCTTACTGAAAGCTTCTACTGGGATCGCGACGATCAGTCCCGTGAGTTCGGACAGAAGTTCTTCAAGCGTACGGGCCGCATGCCAAACATGATTCAGGCAGCAACCTATTCGGGCGTGACGCAATATCTGAAGGCCATTCAGAAGGCTGGTACCGACGACACCGAGAAAGTCGCGGCGGCGATGCATGAAATGCCGGTCGATGACGTTTTTGGCCGCGGTGCGAAGGTTGGTCCCAACGGCCGCCTGTTCAGCGATGTTTATCTGATGGAAGTCAAGAAGCCGGATGAAAGCAAGGCGCCCTGGGATTACTACAAGGTTCTGGCCACAGTCCCGGGTGACGAAGCCTTTATCAAGCCGGCCGAAAGCGGCTGCCCGCTGGTCAAGTAATGACTGCTTCGCTGAATGATGCAGCGTTCGGGGGAGGCCAATCCTCTCCCGGCGCCTCTGGAGGTCAAGATTCGCGGGTGGTGTTGTCCGCCCGCGGTCTGCGCCGTGACTTTGGTGGCTTCGTTGCCGTCAACAATGTCGATCTCGATGTGCACCATGCCAAGGTGCACGCGCTGATCGGCCCGAACGGTGCTGGCAAGACCACAGTTTTCAATCTACTGACCAAATTTCTGCAACCGACAAGCGGAACGATCACACTACTCGACCAAGACATCACAAAGACGGATCCGGCCAAGGTGGCTCGAATGGGACTTGTGCGCTCGTTCCAGATATCGGCAGTGTTTCCGCATCTGACAATCCTCGACAATGTCCGCGTTGCCCTGCAGCGCCCCGGTCGACTGTCGACCCAGTTCTGGCTGCCGATGGGATCACTGAACCGTCTCAACGAACGAGCCATGGAATTGATCGAGGCTGTCGGCCTTCAAGATGCCCGTAACCACCTCGCCGCCGACCTGTCCTATGGCCGCAAGCGTGTACTCGAAATCGCCACGACGCTGGCACTGGATCCGCAAGTGCTGTTGCTGGACGAGCCAATGGCCGGCATGGGCCACGAAGACGTGCACATCGTCTCGGATATCATTCGCGAGGTGGCGAGAGACCGCGCGATCTTGATGGTGGAACACAATCTAAAGGTCGTCGCTGACCTTTGCGACAAAGTCACGGTGCTGCAACGGGGCGAAATCCTCACCTCCGGAGATTATCGCACCGTGAGTCAGGACGAGCGCGTGCGTGTTGCCTATATGGGGACCGAACATGAGTAACACGCTGCTTTCCGTCCGGGACCTGCATGCCTGGTATGGCGAAGGTCACGCCTTGCACGGCATCAATCTCGATATCCACCAAGGCGAGACGGTCACCCTGCTTGGCCGCAATGGTGTCGGCAAGACGACAACGCTGCGCTCCATCATGGGGATCATCCGCAAACGCACAGGGACGATCACCTTCGAAGGCAAGGACATGATGCGCGTGCCGTTGCATCGCACCGCCCATGCAGGCATCGGCTTTGTGCCGGAGGAACGCGGCATATTCGCTACGCTATCCGTCGATGAAAACCTCAATCTTCCGCCGATCGTCGCCAAGGGCGGCATGTCGATTGACGAGATCTACGACCTGTTCCCCAACCTCAAGGAGCGACGCAACAGCCCTGGCACGAAGCTTTCTGGCGGCGAGCAGCAGATGCTGGCCATTGCCCGAATTCTGCGCACAGGCGTCAAGCTGCTGCTTCTGGACGAACCGACGGAGGGCCTTGCACCGGTCATCATCCAACGTATCGGCGAAGTGCTTGTGACGTTGAAACAGCGCGGCATGACCATTCTCCTGGTCGAACAGAATTTCCGTTTTGCCAGCAAGGTCGCTGACCGCTTCTATGTGGTGGACCATGGCAAGATAATCGACAATTTCCACGTCAGGGAGCTGCCCGACCGCATGACCATGCTCAACGAAGCATTGGGAGTCTGACGACATGACCATGATCTTCGGCGTTCCCCTCCAGGCTTTCCTCGGCCAATTGCTGATCGGCCTCATCAATGGCTCATTCTACGCGATGCTCAGCCTTGGCCTCGCAATCATCTTCGGCTTGCTGCGTGTCATCAATTTCGCACACGGTGCACAGTACATGCTGGGTGCTTTCGTCGGCTATCTTTTGCTCGCGGAGCTCGGCATCGGTTACTGGCCGGCGCTGATCCTTGCTCCTTTGGTTGTGGGTCTGGCGGGCGCGCTCATCGAGCGGGTCGCGCTGTCACGCCTTTACAACCTCGACCACCTCTATGGGCTGTTGTTCACGTTCGGACTTGCACTCGTGATTGAAGGCACGTTCCGCTATTACTACGGCGCGGCCGGACAGCCCTATGCGGTTCCTAGCGCATTGGCTGGAGGTGTTAATCTTGGCTTCATGTTCCTGCCAAAGTACCGCGCATGGGTTGTCATTGCTTCGCTGGTCGTCTGCCTCGGGACCTGGCTGCTCATCGAGAAGACCCGGCTTGGTTCCTATCTGCGCGCAGCGACCGAAAATCCAACTTTGGTACGTGCTTTCGGCATCAACGTGCCCCTCCTGTTGACGTTCACCTACGGTCTCGGCGCAGGTCTTGCAGGGCTCGCGGGTATTATGGCGGCGCCGATCTACCAGGTCAGCCCGCTCATGGGATCGAACATGATCATCGTTGTCTTTGCCGTGGTCGTTGTTGGCGGTATGGGCTCCATTCTAGGTGCCATCATCACCGGCTATATGCTCGGTATTTTCGAGGGTCTAACCAAAGTGTTCTATCCGGAAGCGTCCAGCATCGTCATCTTCGTCATCATGGCAATAGTCCTGCTTGTCCGACCCGCGGGTCTGTTCGGAAAGGATGTATGATATGACGCAAGCGACAGTTACATCTGCACCGAAGCCACGCCTTTTGACGCTCGAAACAACGCTGATCCTGTTCGGGATCATCGGGCTTGTTCTCGCACCTTTCTATTTTTATCCGGTATTCCTCATGAAAGTGCTTTGTTTCGCACTCTTCGCTTGCGCCTTTAATCTTCTCCTCGGCTACACCGGCATTCTTTCCTTTGGTCACGCCGCCTTCTTTGGTGGCGCTGCTTACTTCACGGCACATGCGGTCAAGGAATGGGGTCTTCCGACCGAACTCGGCATTCTTGTCGGTGTACTCGGTGCAACTATCCTCGGGTTGATCATCGGCTTCTTTGCCATAAGGCGTCAGGGCATCTATTCGACGATGATCACGCTGGCACTCGCCCAGATGTTTGCCTTTTTCTGTCTGCAGGCATCTTTCACCCATGGCGAAGACGGTATTCAGGGGGTACCGCGCGGCTACTTGTTGGGCTTCATCGACCTCAATCAGCCATTGAACATGTATTTCTTCGTGCTTGCCGTGTTTCTCATTGGCATGTTCATCATCTGGCGCATCATCAACTCGCCCTTTGGCATGATCCTCAAATCCGTACGCGAAAACGAACCGCGCGCGATCTCACTTGGCTATTCGGTTGCACGTTATAAGCTCGCTGCCTTTGTCATGTCTGCCGCCTTGACCGGTCTTGCGGGTGGTTTGAAAGCAATCGTCTTCCAGTTTGCCACGCTCACCGATGTCAGCTGGCAGATGTCTGGAGAAGTCGTGTTGATGACATTGCTCGGCGGCATTGGCACGCTGGTCGGACCGATCTTTGGTGCAGGGCTTGTGGCCGCCCTCGAAAATTATCTCGCGACTTCGGAGTTTCCGGTCACCGTGATCACCGGCATCATCTTCATGGTGTGCGTGCTTGTATTTCGGCGTGGCATCATCGGCGAGCTGTATGCTTCGCGCTTCGGCAAAAGACTCGAGAGCAAGCCGGACAACTGAAATGTCAACCTACGACTATATCGTTATCGGAGCCGGCACTGCCGGCTGCACGCTCGCCAACCGTCTCTCCGAAAACAGGGATGTCTCCGTGCTGCTGCTCGAGGCAGGCGGCAAGGACAATTATCACTGGATCCATATTCCCGTTGGCTACCTCTATTGCATCTCCAATCCGCGCACGGACTGGTGCTTCACCACTGAACCAGAACCGGGGTTAAATGGCCGCTCGCTCAGTTATCCGCGTGGCAAGGTCTTGGGTGGCTGCTCTTCGATCAACGGCATGATTTATATGCGCGGCCAGGCGCGCGACTATAATTTGTGGCGACAGGACGGTTGTAGCGGCTGGGGTTGGGATGATGTCCTTCCCTACTTCAAGAAGTCTGAAGATTACTATCTCGGCGCCGACAATTTCCATGGTTCTGGTGGCGAATGGCGCGTGGAAGAAGCGCGTCTGCATTGGGATATCCTCGATGCATTCCGCGATGCTGCGGAAGCTGCCGGCATCCCTCGTACTGACGATTTCAATCGCGGCAACAACGAAGGTTCCTCCTATTTCAAGGTCAACCAGAAGCGCGGGATCCGCTGGAACACGGCAAAGGCTTTTCTGCGCCCTGCCCTGGGACGTCCTAATCTCAAGGTTGAAACCGGAGCGCATGTACGAAAGCTGATCCTGCAGGATTTGGCCGTTAAAGGTGTTGAATTCGAACAGGCCGGGGCGATCCGTTCGATCCAATGCAGGCGCGAGGTCATTCTGGCCGCGGGGTCAATCGGCTCCCCACATATTCTCGAACTGTCAGGCATCGGTCGCGGCGACATCTTGCAGAGTGCAGGTATTGAAACGGTCCTGGAACGGCGCAATGTCGGAGAAAACCTTCAGGATCATCTGCAGCTGCGTTGTGCCTACAAGGTTACCGGAATTCCTACGCTCAACGAGAAAGCCAACCGCCTTCTTGGCAAAGCTGCGATTGCGCTGGAATATCTCATCAGCCGCTCGGGACCCATGTCGATGGCGCCGAGCCAGCTTGGCGTTTTTACCCGGTCAGACCCCTCTTTTGAGACAGCCAATCTGCAATATCATGTGCAACCTCTCTCCCTGGAAAAGTTTGGCGAAAGCGTTCACTCCTTCCCGGCATTCACGGCGAGCGTTTGCAATCTGCGTCCCGAAAGCCGCGGTTCCGTACACGTCAAGTCACCGGATCATCGCTTGCAGCCAGCCATACAGCCAAATTATCTGACAACAGTAAGCGATCGCCGCGTCGCGGCGGACTCGATCCGCATCACGCGCAATATTGTGGCGCAAGAGCCATTGCAGCGTTTCAATCCGGAAGAGTTCAAACCCGGCACCGACTATCAAACGGAAGAGGAATTGGTCGAAGCCGCCGGTGCCGTTGGCACGACCATCTTTCACCCCGTCGGCACCTGCCGCATGGGTTCTGATCCCGACTCGGTCGTCGATCCGCAATTGCGCGTGCGAGGCATTCAAGGTCTGCGTGTGGCCGATGCCTCGATCATGCCGTCGATCACCTCGGGTAACACCAACTCACCAACGATCATGATCGCCGAAAAGGCCGCAGACATGATCACGAGGGGTTAGTGGCTACCTTATCTGAAATGGTACGGTAAAACTTTGCCGCGATACATCAACTCCATCGGGCGCTGACGGAACTGGGGACGCCCGCCGAATGGTTTCAAGCACGCTCTGGTCTAACTGAGGCACGCCGGAGCTTCCGACGACACTAGCCGAAACGATCGCGCCATCATTGGTAACCACAAAGCGTATCCTGACGGTACCCTGCCCTTCCGCACGGGCGCGGTTTGCTCTGCGCGCCAGATAAGACTGCACCCTTGAACGCCAGGTCTCCGATTGCCGCGCTGACGCTGCTCTCGAAACACTTGGTTGCTGTTTTGCTTCCCGGGGCGTCGCGTCTTGGACTGTCGCGGTGCTGGCTTTCTTCGCTGGCTTCTGCACGACCTTCTCGGTAACCTGCTTTTTCGGAACGTCGGGCTTTTTCGGTGTTGGACGAACCACCGGAAGCGGCACTTCTACCTTTGGCAGTTCCACGACCTCTTCGATCTGTTCTTCGGGCGGGTCGGTCAATTCTGGTTCCGGCTGGGGCTCTTCGGCCACCTCAGGTTCAGGCTGATCCGGAATCAGTTCTTCCAATGGACTAATTGGCTCGGGTTCCGGCTGCACATCCGGGATAGGCTCGGGCGCTGCCGCTTCCTGTTCCATGGTATCCGGCTTGATTGGCTCAGCTTCGGCCGGCGGCTCTTCCTTAACCGGTTCTGGCACCACTGGTGCCGGCAATGGCTCCATGTCAATCATTACCGCGGCGGCAATATCGCTTGCGGGTGTCTCAGGTTGATAGTTCTGAACATACCACGCAGCACCCGCATGAATGCCGATGACCGCCAGTCCCGCAACCGACCAAAGACCAATCTCGCGCCAATCTGGACGCAGGAAACCTCTTCTGGTTGCAGTTGTTGTCTGCTGATGCACTACTGTACGCCTTCACCGGTCGGTGCGGGTCGAGAAGGAACACTTTCCAGACCGACAAGAGCTATCTTGAGATAACCTGTGTCGCGCAGTCCGTTCATCAAATCCATCAAGGCGCCGTAGTCAACTGCCCGGTCGGCACGAAGAAAGACCCGGGTTTCCTTGTCGCCCTGCGTACGTTGATCCAGAAAACTGCCAAGCGTTTCGCGCGAAATCGTTTCGTTGCCGACTGCGATAGACTTGTCTTCCTTGAGCGTCAGGTAGAGCGGTTGCTCGGGACGCGTCGCGGGCGTTGCTGTCGAGGCTGGCAGATCCACATTGATATCGACCGTCGCCAGCGGTGCCGCTACCATGAAAATAATAAGCAGGACCAGCATGACATCGATGAACGGCGTCACGTTGATTTCGTGATTTTCCTGAAGCTCGTCATCCGATACGCTGTGCCTGATGCCACCAGCCATTGTCGCTCCTCCCTACTCCGCAGCAGCGGGCACCGTGGCAAAATCCACATCGCGGCTGACGAGACGTTCTACCCCCGCCGACGCATCGGCGAGCAGCTGCCGGTAGCCGGTGATCGACCGGGCGAAAACATTATAGATCACAACGGCCGGAATGGCGGCGACGAGTCCAATCGCTGTGGCGAGAAGCGCTTCTGCGATGCCCGGCGCAACGATTGCCAAATTCGTCGTTTGGGACTCTGAAATGCCGATAAACGAATTCATGATGCCCCAGACCGTGCCGAAAAGCCCGACGAAGGGCGCAGTTGAACCGATGGTTGCCAGTACTCCTGTGCCGCGGCTCATGCGACGCCCTGCTTGGGCCTCGATGCGCGACAGGCGCGAGGCGACGCGCTCCTTCAAACCATCGGCGTTCGCATATCCTTGAACCTCACGGGAAAGACGCACTTCCTCTCGTGCCGCGTTGACAAGCGATGCGCCCGGGCCGCCGCGGCCCTCGAGCGACCGTTCAGCCTCGAGCAGCGTGCGAGCACTGCCGATGGCGTTGAGCGCGCGATTGGCCCGCACTCTTGCTCCGGCAAGCTCAAGCGTCTTCGCCAGCCAGACAGTCCAGGTGACCAGCGAGGCAAAAGCGAGACCGATCATCACCGACTTGACCACCCAGTCGGCGGCCATGAACATGCCCCAGGGCGAAAGATTATGTGGCAGCGTCCCATTCGTATGACCAGGTTGATTCCCCTCCACTGGTGCAGTTGGCTGCATGATTGGCGACTGGGTTATCTCTGGTTGCTGTAGGGGCTGCGGTGCAACCTCGTTCTGAGGCGCTGGAGCCATATTGTCTTGAGCATAGGCTATTAATGCAGTCGGACCGCACACGACCAGCGCACATCCCAAAGCTCCTATTCTCAATACCGCAGCAAAATTGCCGGCTGTTGAATGCTTTTTGGGGGTTGGTCGCATCGCTCCGCAATCCTTCACTACATTCGCTGCAAACGGCCCTGGCTCGTCGATCAACCTAGCCTCCGTTGAGCGGCGCAATCTTCGGTTGGTAGCGGCTTAGTATTTATGACTAAAATAATCAACTATTTTTTGAATCGGGTGACGGGATGGTTTCGCTGATGAAGTTCATGAGGCAGATCGCCAGATGACGTCTCTAAAACTCTGGAGATCCCTGATTCAAGTCCGGCTCAGGCAGCCAGGCTTCACCGCGTTGTCAAGCACGGCGCCCAGATCTTTGATCGCATCACCAAAGAAATGGGACAGCACGACATTGACAACGACGTCACCGAGGCGGCTAAGACGATAGCCGACATATAGAGTGGTGGATTCGAATTCGAAGCGCGACTTCGTAGCGATAGCGATAGCTTATTGGAGCAAAGGAATTGCCCATGAATCGACCGCTCCGCCCCTTCCCAGACCTCGAACGTTGCAAGATCGAGCGATGGCCAGCGCCGAAGTCGTCAATCGCTCACTTGGATCCCAATTGCGCAGACCATGTTTCGTGCGGAGTTACTCATTTTCGGTAAAGTCAAGAATGATACTTCGGAGGAAGTTAAAAGCGCTTGCCAATCCGTCGCCGAAATTGGTTCAGTTCGACACCAAATCCGCTCCAAATCATTTAAGGCTTATCGCTTTCAACGATCCGTCCACCTCGATTGCTCCGATCGCGCTATTGTAGAGCTCGGCAAGTTGCTTGTCCTGCTTCCGCAATCCGATGCCCACACCTGGACCGAAAAGGCCGCCCGAAATTCTGGGGCCGTAGAGCACAGCCATCGCACCATCTTGGACTCCAGAAATGCCTTCCAGACAGAGTAATCTGCCAGTCCAAAGCGCAGAAACGTGCTTTTTCCAGAACCGCTGCTTCCCAAGATGGAAATGACATCGCCGCGCTGCGCGGTCATGGAAATCCCTTTGAGGACTTCGAGCGTCCCAAAGCGCTTCTTCAGATTTTTGACGCGCAGCGGGGCGTTGATGTCAGAAATGAGGGGCTGAATTTTACCGTTATCCGATTGCGTATGCACTGGAGACCCTCGCTTGTTCTTCGCGAAGATGCGACAGCCAGCGCGAGGATGCTTGCAGTAAATTGATGCAGGTGCGAAATCTGATCAGTAAAACATTGCTATGCTTTGCCCGGCCAGCTGCCGCGATATGCCACGGGGGTCGTGCCCACTTCCCGGCGAAAGGCATTGGAAAAATGGCTTGAATTGGAGAAGCCACACGACAGGGCGATATCGGTGACAGGCATGGAGGAATGGCGCAGAAAGTCCTTTGCCCGCTCGATCCTGCGCCGGATAATGAAGGCATAGGGCGGACAGCCAAGCGTTTGCCTGAACGCCCGGCAGAAGTGAGGAACGCTCAAACCGGCAAGGTCGGCCAGTTGCGAAAGCGACAAGTCAGCCGTGAGGTCATCATCAATTCTCTGAATCACCCGGTTAAGGTTCATCGGGGCGAGCCCGCCTTTGCGGACAGCAGCCGGATATCTTTGCCTGCGCATCAGCTGGGCGAAGATCGTCGCCGTATAGCTCTCGACAAGCATGGCGCTGAGAGGATTGCGGTCACGGATCTCTGCGCCTATCCCGCGCGCTGCGTTCAGGATGATGGGATCCTCGAAGCCGAGATCCGGCGAGAGCGACGGCAGCGCGTCGAGCTGCACCCCGGCAAGAAGCTCTGCCACATGTGCCGGTTTGACCTGGATTGCCAGATAGGCGGCTGTCGAGGCGCCAGCTTCCCAGCCCCGCCAGCTGCATCCCGCGGGAACAAACAGGATTGCGCCGGGCTTTCGCGGTACAAACCCGGCGTTCCTGCCATCTATGAAGTATTCGCCGCGCTCGCAGTTGCCCTGCACATTGAGAAGGACAACGTGACGGCTGGAGGTGATCGCCGTCTCCTCCTTGGCAAGCCCGCTGCGCCGGACAAGGTCGGCCTCGAGGCGATGCCATGACCTCTTGTCACGGGAGATTGTCCTGCAGTCACCAACCTTGAAGGCGGGCGGCTCGGAGATCGCCATGTTCATCCCCGATCCTCATCGGATGTAGAACCCGTCCGCCCTGCCCCATATGTGTCCGGTGCCTTGCCATACCCTTTTTCTGTCTTCGGCAGCGGGCACGCCATGGCGCCGTTCAGAGCTGCCAGTTCCTCCCCCAAAGCGGCGATGAACGAGGATACGCGGCGGCGTGTGCGGGGAGGCAGCCGCATCACCCCTTCAATCAGCCGGCGCCCCTCGCTGCTTGCTATGAAAGTGATCCGCTCGTCGACGGGGAAGCGAGGCCACCTCGCCGCTTTGCTTCTCATTTCCAGGCAGACCTTGAAAAAAACGGCTGACGGGCACGCCGAGGAATGTTGCGATTTCAAACAGCATGGACGCACTTATGCGGTTCTTGCCGTTCTCGTATTTTTGCAATTGCTGCGGGCTTACCTGGACAGCGCGGGCAAGCTCGGCCTGCGTCACATTCGAATGGATGCGCACGGCGGCAACCTGACGCCCGACATAAAGATCAGCAGCATGCGGCACCTCGCCCGCAGACGCTTGCGGCTCACGCGGGTGCGGCCGCCTTTCCGTCAGCTGGATCTTCCGGTGCTGCATCTGTCACTCCCCGTGCGGTGAATGTGTCGCGATGCGCTCCTGCTAGAGACCCCAACATCGAGCAACAATCGACTGAATTTGATCACCAAATGCATCTGCCCGTCGGTCCGCCGCTACAGCCACCGCGGAATCAATAATCGTAATGTAGCCATAAACTCTGTCGCTATAAAGAGTGAATATTGACAAATTCGACCTCGTGAAACGAGACCGCCCCTCACCCTTACGAAAAACATTGGCGCACAATATAAGGGCGCAGCGTAAGGTTTTGGGTATCAGTCAGGATGAGTTGGCCTTCCGTGCGGAAATGCATCGCACGAATGTCTCGGCCATCGAACGCGGCGTCCGCAATGTCAGTCTTGATAACTTGTACTTTCTTGCAAAAGCCCTAGAAATTGCCCCGGCTAATCTGCTCGCCGAGACATAGTTCGCCGCAGTTGAACTAATTGCCAAATTGATACTGCAAGCCAATAAAGATATTTGCGCATAACAACGACATTGTTGGTATCTGGTTTTGCTTGATTTGTCGGTGTGTTGAAGAATACCGGAAAATATACCAACAAAAATCTGGGATGTCTTGGTACTAACTGGAAGCCCATGAATGGCAAAAGCCCCACAAAACTGGGCTTTGTGTCAATTATAGAAGCGAATGAGATGTCCTGAAATGGTTCTTGGTGCCCCCGGACGTCGTCGCAATGCGCGGCCGCTCCCCAAAAGGTCTTAGTTGAACCAGCCAACGACTGCCGCTCAGGCCATTGTCAGCCCGCGGTCGAACAATGCGACCGCCATGACAACGAGGATGACTGTGCTGAACACTTTCGCCCATCCATCGTTGCTCTTGCTGTCGTCCTCTACGACGATGATCCGCCTCTCGTCACGCATGGCATTGCCCTCCTCCTACCGGTCTCGATCATCGCGATCGCGTGCTCGTTGTTTATCAGCTTCCCGCTGCAGTACTTCCAGGCGCGGCACATGCTGCTTGGCAGGGTAACCCCTCGTCGTATCGCCACTGGAACCTGCCATCTGCTCGGGCTTCTGACCGTTTGCATCGTGGCTTTGGTCGTCACGTACCCGCGTCAATTCTGCGTTTGCAGTACTCCGGAGTGACACTTCAGGCACTTCGTTTGCCTCTGAGCCCGACGGGGAGCGCTCGCGCTCAGCTTTATGTCGCCCACGCTCCACAGCCTGGAGCGCGTTTTTCAGATCCGCATCAATTTCGGCTACTTCCCGGATCAGGGCGTTTCCGCTCGCGCCAAGCTCAGCGGTCTTGATCAGTTGATTTTCGAGTTCCTGTTTCATCGCCCTGACATTGCCCGGATCCTGGTTATCCGCCTCGGCTCGGCTGATGGCTTCCCGGGATTGCTCGATTTCCACCAGGTGTCTGTTCGCCACCTCCGCGGCCGCAAACCCGTGGCGCTCGACAGCATTATTCCATCGCAGCTTCTCGTCTTCCCGCTCATTGACGCTTAAGCTGCGGCCCGGCGCGTCGCCAGCATCACGATCGCGCTGTTCCAACATGTCGACAATTTCGCGGCGCACATTGACGTGTTCCCTCGCCGCCTTGGCAATTTCCTCAAACCCATCCTGTTCATGCGGTGGCAAAGAGCGCGCCGCCTTGAAGAGTGCAGTCTCCACGCGTCTTTCGTAGGCTTCGAATTCAGGCCGGGTCATGTGCCGCATATCATCGTTCTGCGAAACAAGCGCCGCCAACTTTACCATATATGTTCGAAATTGTGAGCTAGAATTTGACGGCTGGCCTTGCCAGACCGCCTTTCTTTCGGCTCGCGCGGGGTGGGCTTCAAACCGGATTACCTGAGCCCCGGCAAAATCTTGCTGCGTAGGCAATAGCGCGGAACTGCCGATAGAATGCCATTCCTGTTGCGCCGTTCGGGCATACGCCTCGCTGTGAGGCGTGCGCGGGAAGCTGTCCTTATCCGAGCGTTTTGTGTCGTATCGGCGTTGCGCGGAGGCGCTTGTACCTTCGTGTTGCGTGCGACCTATCATGTTCATCGGCCGGACCTGATTTTTCGAGTAAGCAGGGGGGCTCGCGCGATCACGGCGATCGGTCATCTCCATGTTGATGCCGTGCGCGCGCGCCTTTTCCGCCATTGTCAGCCGCCACTCCCGAAAGGCCGGGATTGTCGTCTCGATCCTGTCACCTGCGTCCGATCGCATGGCGATGATGGCGTGGACGTGAACGTGCGGCCGCTTGCCGCCTGTTTCCTCCGCCTTCGGGTCACTTGCAGCATCGTGAAGTGAGAACACATAACGGTGCCCGGCAAACTGCGTCCCCAGGAAATCCCGCGCCGCTTCGCGAAAGGTCGGCGCATCGGTTCCGGCGCGCGCCGACAGGACAAGGTGCATGACATCGCGCGGTTTGCGGCTATGGAGCTGACCGCGCCATTCAAGCTGAACAAGGTCTCCCGCCCGCTTGCGGTCACCGATCTCGCGCCCCTGCTCATCGCACACCTTGCCCTTGTGTGCTTCCACCAGCGAACGCAGCCGACCGCTGCCATAATCCGTTCCATTACCATAACCGATGAACCGGAAGCTTGCGCTGCCGGCCACTCCGCTACGAGCGTCGTCAAGGCGTCGTTGAACGATCGCCGTTGCCTTCTCGTCGGCACTCAATCGCTCGCCCCGGGCACTTCGAAGCACGGCGATACCTTCAATATCGAACCCGCTGCCATCGGGCCGCATGGTCACTGCCAAAGCGAAAGCGCGGTCGCCCAGGCCCTGTCTCACGATCGCGCGCGCCCGTTCGATACCCTCCTCACCGTCACGGCGCCCTTCCGTGACGGAAATCTCGAACAACCCGATATCCCGGCTCTCAGCCCGGTTCTTCATCAGGTGACCCCACTCGTCACCAACGGCAGAGAGCTGGTCACGGCCACGAAGGTGGTCTCCCCGTTCGTTCTCGACGACAATGGCGCCATTGCGAGAGACATAGTTGACCATCGCACCGAGCCTCGACCCGCCACCAAACGATGCCATTTTGACGACGGCCGGTTGACTCCCCGAGGCAAGACCGGCGAAGCGTGCGCGCATGGGCCGGTCGGCGCGCCGCTGGACGCTGCCCGGACGACCTTTCCCTCCCGTCAGAAACCGAAAGCCCGATGGCTTTGCCACTCCGGTTGGCCCTGTCGACGGGGCAACCCCGCCCCGGCGGCGGCGCTCATCCTCTTCCGGCGAGGTGCGGCGCCCGGGCGTCAGATCATGGAGGAAGGCTGCCTTGCGCTGCTCCCATTCAGCCGTGAACGCGCCAAGGAAAATCTCCATCACACGCTCCCGCCGCGTCTGTGAGCGCCGCGCGCGGCAAAGGCCTGCAGTTCGAACAGCACGATGGCGACGACGCGTTGAACATCATCGATCACTCCTTTCTCCTCTTGCGACTGACCCGTTCCACCCCTGTTGCGTGCTCGCGCCAGTTGATTGAGATTGACGCCGACGGCTTTGACGTCAGTCAGAAGCAGGGAAAGCACCGCCCTGTCCGCATCGGAAAAGAACGGACGCACCCCTGCTCCCTCCAAGGTGAGAGAGCGCAAGAACCCCGAGACGGTCATCCTAGCAGCTTGTGCGGCGCGCTCGATCCGCTCGATTTCGGTCGCGCTGAAACGCGCATGGACGACCTTGTCTCTGCGCTCCCGCCTGGTCTCATCGCTCGCAAACGCACCCATCGGACCTTCCCTTGAAGCCGGCCGCAGGCCTCATCGACGGCTCGTCCGTCGATCGTCAGCAAATTTGTATCACAAATTTGCGTATCCTGCCAAAACCAACAGTACCGAATCGGTAACATTTTTTCAAGTCATCGCCTTGGGTTCATCGCTGTGACTTGCTGATCGAGACCTTCCATCCGTCCGGTCTGACCGAAGCGGATTGCGCAAGCAGCACCTTACGCCAAATGCCTTACCGCTGGACCAACTCGCGCTAAGCAATTGCTTTGTCTCTATATATAGAGTGAAAATACATCCACTCTGTATGTGAACTACATGCATTTGACCCGTGTATTTATGCGGTGTGGAATATATTCCACACTGTATTCCGCGAATGAATGCCGAAAGCGCTCACCCCTAAGGAGGAATATAATATATTCAGTTTTGACTTGCGCCGATCGGTCATTCCGATGCATGATGGGTTTATCGTCAGCACGAATATGGACGCGACCATGGCAAGAACCTACGCGGCGGTGAGCAACAAAGGCGGAGCGGGAAAGACAACGCTTGTCACGTTACTCCATGCATCCGACGTTCCTAGTCGTCGCCACTGCAAAAATTCGAGCCGAAGCGAATCCGTTTGATCCGATGTGGGACAGCTAATTCGCTGCAAGGCGCTGTCTGCCATCGGAAATTACGGATCGGCCCGGTGAATCCGCATACTCTACCAATACACAGGAACTGGCGGCTCGGGTCAAACAGGGCTTAGCGGAGGCTTGAGCTGTAGGCGGGGAAACTCGCACATACAGTTCTTAGGGAGGAGCGACCGGCAACGGGTCGTTCCTACCCGACAGGCAACATCGGAGCGTGAAGACGGCAATCCATCGACGGGCGAGAAGATAAAGATCGCAGCGGCAAACAAGCTCACCTTTATCCCGGCCAAAGCCCTAAAGGATGCGCTGAACAAGTACTGCCCAGACACGAGAAGAACCGCGCCGGTACGCACTTTTTCGAAGCTCGGCCCCCGTTTGGCCGGAACGAGATGAGTTGATGGCCCTCCTCGCCTTTCCACCTCGGTCAGTTCGACATCAATCTGTCCGGGAAAGCTCGTAGCCGCATTTAGTCATGAGCAAGCGCAAACCGGGAGAACTTTGGATCTGTCTTGCTTGTTGCCCCTTCTGGAGATCGACGGGACCAAGGAGGCCCAAGCGCGGGAAGCCCCCGCTTGGTAAGCGGGGGCCCGTCCGGCTGATCAGTCCCTCCAGGGGATGATGGCTAGCAGCGTTTCGTCATCCTGTCCGGGGTAGCGGCCGAGGTTGGCATTGAGCTTGGCGTGGCCGGTATTGACGCTCATGGTCAGGTAGGGCTTGCCGAGCTGGCTTTCCTTTTCCCAGATGCCGCCGATTTCGATGTGGCGGCCCCTTGGTGTCATGCCGTAGATGCGGAAGATGGGTGCCTTTTCATTGTCACTGGCGAAGGCTTCACCGGTGATCTCGATGTCGAAGGCCAGGGAGGCAATGTTGCCGGTGAGTGTCTTGTTGGCTTCATCGAATTGGATGTAGTTGATCAGGGTGTTCGTCATCGCTTTGACCTGCTCGACCTGGCAGCATCGATATTTCGTCGCGCGTGAGCGAGCTGGCCCCGGATGAACCGGAATGGACCATATTGGACTGCTCCGTCATACAACGCTGCTTGCCCCTTCATGCTATCTCCCGGTGGATCGATGTGAACCTCACCGCGCCTCCCTGTTGTATTGGATTTTTGACTTTTCCAGCCTGCGAGTTGAAGATCAACCCGATGATCCGCGGAGGACTTATCTTGCCCGATTTATTCCCGGACGAACGACAACAGATCGGGATTAATGACGTCCGCATGCGTCGTTAGCATCCCGTGCGGATAGCCTTTGTAGATCTTCAGCTTGCCATTCTTCAGAAGTTTTACGGAGATTTGACCGGATATCCCGATAGGCACGATCTGGTCGTCGTCCCCGTGGAGCACAAGGGTCGGAACGGAGATGCTTTTCAGATCGTTCGTCTGATCAGTCTCGGAGAACGCCTTGATGCCCTCGTAGTGGGCCTGGGCGCTGCCCAGCATTCCCTGGCGCCACCAGTTGCGGATAGCGCCTTCGGATACCTTCGCGTCCGGCCGGTTGAAACCGTAGAACGGCCCAGTTGGCAGATCGAGGAAAAACTGGGCGCGGTTTGCCACAAGTGCGCCGCGCAGGCCGTCGAAGACCTCCATCTGCAACCCACCTGGGTTGCCCTCCGTCTTTGCCATCAACGGTGGCACGGCACTTACCAGCACGGCCTTGGCCACACGGCCCTGTGGCTCGCCGAACCTCGCTACATAGCGAGCAACTTCGCCGCCGCCCGTGGAATGACCGATGTGAACGGCGTTGCGTAGATCGAGATGCTCAGCGACGGCCGATGCGTCCGCGGCGTAATGATCCATGTCGTGCCCCTCGCTCACCTGGGAGGAGCGCCCGTGGCCACGTCGATCGTGGGCGATGACCCGATACCCGTGCTGGAGAAAAAACAGCATCTGGGCATCCCAGTCGTCGGACGACAGGGGCCATCCGTGATGAAAAGCGATCGGCTGGGCGGATTTCGGACCCCAGTCCTTATAGAAGATGTCGACGCCGTCTTTGGTCTTGATGAAATGATCGCTCATGATTGCTCTTCTTTGCAGTTGACGTTGTGAGTTCTGCGGCGGCCGTCAGGCGCGCCGTGTGGTTTCGAAAAGGACCCAGTGGCGCCGTTCGGTTTCATCGATCCAGTTCTCGATGAGGCTGGTCGTCGCATGGTCATTCGCTGACGAAGTCAGTTCATGCAACTGTCGCAGGATGACCACGAGTTGCTCGTTGTCGTCGCGAAGTTCGGCTAGCATGTCGTCCGGTGTGACGAAGTCGGCGTCGTTGTCGAGGAGCCTTTGCAGACGGGCGATGTGCCCGACGGATCGAAGCGTGGTACCCCCGATCTTGCGGGCGCGTTCGGCGATGTCGTCCGTCATCGCGAAAATCTGCGCGCCCTGCTCATCCAACATAAGATGGTGGTCGCGAAAATGCGGGCCCGAGACGTGCCAGTGGAAGTTCTTGGTCTTGAGATAGAGAGTAAAGGTATCAGCCAAGAGCGCTGTGAGCGCTACTGCGATTTCCTTTGCCGAGTTCGATCCGAGATCGGTCGGCGTTTTAAGCGGAAGAACTCTGCGGGCGGCGGCTACATCTCTGTCCATTTCAGGCTCCTTGGCTGTTCAGCTGTGAGTCAACCGACATCGGTGGCTCTTTAATCGCGCTCCAAATAACCACGCCCGTGACCGATCGTGAATCGCTCGCAGGTACAGTACGACTTGTACCTAAGTGTAGTGTCGCGGCACGTCGATCCGGACTAGCTTTTCCTCATCGCCTACCCTCGACGGCGATTAAATGCCCTGGCGTTCCCTCCCCCGCCCATGGCGCGGACTTGATCCTAAGGTCTGCCAAAAAGGCCGCCTTCAACCCCGCCCGGAGGCGGCCTTTTCCCTCCAATCGCCCTATTCCAGAGTATAGTGTCGTCGCAACAAAGGCGTTGCTATCCTTCGCCCGACAATCAAGTTGACGACGAGCATCAAGGAGCCTGCAGATGAAGGAAAACCGTCCCCCAGGTATTGAGAAGTATTATCACCCCGCCGGCGGCTGGGACGCATGGAAAGCCGCCGCCAAGACACTGGCGCATCAGCAGGTCGTCGCGCAGGGTAGTCCGACGCTTCTAAAGGCAAACCAGCCCGAAGACTTCGACTGCCTGGGTTGCGCCTGGCCGGACCCGAAGCACACGTCGTCCTTCGAATTCTGTGAAAACGGCGCGAAGGCGATAACACGCGTCGCTCTTTGGGAACGCGACTACTCAAAACTCCGCGTCTATCTCATGGAACTGAAAGCCCAGGGCGTCGATGACCTCAAAGCCCATTCCCGGGCAAATCCGACATTTCTCGATCACTGCATCGGGTTGACCACGGTTGTCAACTCGAACGAGGCGGCGCGCGAAATGATCGGTCCGGAGGGCGGATCGGTCGATGCGCTACGGCGATCGATCATTCCAGGGCAGGAAAAGTTCCTCAGCTTCCTTCAGGCGATCATGGATCGAGAGAAGGTCTTTGAGGACAAAGTCGAAGCGAGGGCGGACAACGGCGACGAGAAGCTGGTCTTGCTCAGCATAAGTTTTCCCGAAGACCCGGCGGCTTTTAATCGGGTGGTGGTCAGCATGGTCGACACTACCCAGTGTGAAATGGCTTCGAAAGCGCATGCCGAAGCTCAAGCGGAATTGGCAAAGACATCGAAGGCAGCAACCGTTGGCGCTTTGTCGGCATCCCTTGCCCACGAACTCAATCAGCCGCTTGGTGCGATCGTCGTCAATGCGCAAACGCTTCTGAGGTGGCTTGGTCGCGAGCCACCGGATTTACACGCTGTGGCCAGATCGGCGGAACGGATTATCCGCGACAGCCAACGGGCCAGCGAGATCCTACAGAATACTCGAGGGTTCCTATCTCATGAAAACGGCAAGCTGGAGCGGGTCAATGGCGATGATCTCTTCAATGAAACGCTAGCGCTTATGGAGCATGAGCTTCAGCGAAGCGGGACGGCAGTGAGCTTTCAATCTCGAAGAAAGTTCCGCCCGTGACCGCCGTGAAAATTGAGCTGCAGCAGGTTTTGATCAATCTCATCACGAATGCGATACCGGCTATAGCCGAGGCAGCCTGCGATGAGCGTACCATCACCCTGGCAACTGACCAGCTCGATACAAAGCGCATCAGCGTTACCGTACGCGACACCGGACCCGGTATTACCGATCAGGCGAAAGACAAGCTCTTCGCCCCCTTCTTCACCACCAAAAGTGCGGGCATGGGAATGGCCATCTCGATTTGTCCAAGCAGGCTGGAGGCCCGTGGTGGAAAGTTAGACGGCGGCAACCATCCCGACGGCGGGGCCATGTTTGAAGTGCACTTGCTGATCACGCCAGAGGTAGAACATGCCTGATATTCGCAATCGCCCCAAGGACAAGCCGGTCGTGTTCATCGTAGATGACGATCCATCGATGCAGGAAGCGCTGATGGACCTGTTCCTGTCAATGAGCTTTCAAGCGCAGGCATTTGAAAGCGCGTCGGTTTTTTTGGCTGAGGCAGATTTCAGCAGACATGGCTGCATTCTTCTGGACGTCCGGCTGCCCGGTGTCAGCGGTATCGATTTCCAGGGCCAGCTCGAGCGGATCGGCAACAAGATGCCGATTGTCTTCATGACGGGGTTTGGTGACATACCAATGAGCGTGAGGGCGATGAAGGCCGGCGCTGTCGACTTTCTGACAAAGCCGTTCAAAGACCAGGATATCCTCGACGCGGTCGCAACCGCGATTGACCGGGACATGGTTCGCCGACAGCAGAACGCCCAGAACGACGCGGTCACCTCATTGGCACAGACCCTTACGCCAAGAGAACGCGAAGTAATGGGCTGTGTAATCAGGGGTTTGATGAACAAACAGATCGCTTTCGAGTTGGGTATCAGCGAGGTGACCGTGAAGCTTCATCGCGGGAATGTCATGAGGAAAATGGAAGCCCGCACCGTAGTCGACCTTGTGAAAAAGGCGGAGATCATGGCCGGGTCGAGCCACCCACCTGTATCTTAGTATGGTATCGTGTAGCCAGGTTCGAGCGCATAATAAGTTGGTCATAAGAAATTAAAAAGGTTGGTGCTTTGCCCCCAGTTCCCACCATAGCGGTCGTAGACGACGACCAAACGATCCGAGAAGCAATGGACGACCTGGTCAAATCCTGCGGCTACGAATGCAAGCTGTTTTCTTCTGCGGAAGAGTTCCTGGAATTCGAACCACGCTCGGAAATTGATTGCATGCTTGTCGATGTCAAAATGCCCGGTCTTAGTGGCATCGAATTACAGGTTGAACTTAACAAGCACTCCGGCAGGCCGCCGATGATCTTCGTGACGTCCTATAAAGATGAGCGTACGAGAGCCATCGCCATGAGCGGCGGCGCGCTCGCCGTATTAGGAAAGCCCGTAGATATCGATACGCTAATCAACTGCCTTGAGTTAGCCGTTCGCCGCTGATAGGTGCGGGTGTTGCGGCGGAGTCTACGATTTTACAAAGCGGGATGTTGGCTCGACAATCTGTGTCTTCGGGCTCCCGCCGCAGCAAGGCTCATACGAGTTTAGGGTGATGGCGGTAACAAGGGCACGCCACCAAGACAATTGAACGCGGCTTTAACCTGCCTGCGCCCAAGTTTCCCAACCACCGCAAAGTAGAAAGAAGTGATGATCTCGTAAATCGTGGATTTCCCTGCCCGTTCGGGCCAGCGAGGACCGTCAAGACAGGCGTTGTCATTTCGGCTTACGGAAGTGAAACAGGTTTCGAAGCTGAAGAAATGCGCATCAGTAGGCGCCCGCACCTCGGTAAAACTCCGACTGCTCGGGTTTCATCCGCCGACGACGGACGCAAGCCGAGAGCACGCTCGCGCTCATTGGCGTCGGCTCCTATCTTCGCCCAATCTTGTTAAAGCTTGCCCACGTCGACTTTCAATCGATCGTTCGGTTGATCGTCGCGCTCGCGGCACTATCCGTTACCACAAAGCTGCTCCTCAAAACGGAGACCCCACTCCTCACCTTGCTTTCGATCAATAAGACGCTCAAGGAGAGCGAGGCTCGCTATAGGTCGATATTCGACCGTACCCGTGTGGCGTTGTGGGAACAAGGCTACTCGCTTCTTCGCGAACACCTGTTGAACCTTAAGATGACGCTACGCCAGCCTGGCGCTTTTACGGAACGCCATCACCGCGGGAGTCTCTTTCCCCGTCATCCGCGACCTCGATAAGACCCTACGTAGCATCTCACCGGATAGACGACCATGTAGATGATGATGCGCACGCCATCCTCATCATGGATCAGCCGGGCAAGCACATGTCCACGACCTTCTCCATTTCAGGCAACATCCCAATCCTGCAACTTCCGCTGAAGTCACCGGATCTCGGTCCGGTTGACACTTCGGTTCCCATGACAGCACCGTTGCCCATTGCTGTAAAGGTTAGCCCTGCTCGGAATCAGCCTAGCGCACGATGTCCCCGGTAGGCGGACAACGAGATTGGGAAAATGGATCTTGATCAACGAGAGGGTGTAAACGCCATTGGTGTAGCCGCCGCCCGCCGCTCCAACGCAGATTTGAGGGCCAATCGCACGGCCGACGCGGAGACAACTGCAATCGTGATGGGCAGCAGAAACGGCAGCGGTGCATCCAAAAACTCCATCGAGAGGAAGATGGCCGTGAAAGGCATCGCCATTGATGACGAAAGAAATGAGGCGGCGCCGACGATCGCCAGAGTTCCATCAGTGGCGAAAGTCATCCATGGCTGCATCAACCCGCCAATGGCTATCGCAATCAAGGCTCCCAACGAGAACCCAGGTGTCAACAGCCCTCCTCTCGCCCCGGCCCTGAGAACGAGCGTCAGCGACAGAAGCTTCGCGACAATTAGCAGCAAAGCTAGCCCAGGGGAAAGGTTGTCGGAGAAGGCAAGCTCGGCCGGACCTTTTCCATTGCCGAGCAATTGTGGAAGGACCGTCGATATGATGCCGACAATTAAGAACGCAAGGGCACTCTTCCACACCTGCGATATTTTCAATGGCGCGGCTCGCGTGCATTTTTCCGTCCACCTACTGAATGCATAGCCGGCCGCGCCCAGAAGAGGGCCGAAAGCCAGGCTCCACAGCACGAGAGGCTCGTCGACTCCATAGGCGGGAATAGAATATTGCGGATCAGCTCCAAGCGCGGCACGAGCGACCCAAGCGGCGGTGGTACAGCTGGTACCTGCGTACAGCAGTATTTTCAGGCTGACGCGTTTGACTAGCACTTCTAGAATGAAGACCATCGCGGCAGTCGGTACATTGTAGACTGCAGCAAGGCCGGCACCCGCCCCGCATGCCACGAGCAGTCGGAAATCCTCGTCCGACACTTTGCCCCACCGTGCAACATGCTGCCCGAGAAGCGCTCCCAACTCGCGCGGGGCGACCTCGCGGCCGAGCGGCGACCCCATCGCCACAGTGACCATCTGGAGCAAACCGTGGATCATTGTTTCCGCGACTGGCATCAAGTTCGTAGATTCTTTGACCGCAGAACTGACGCTCGTTAGCGGACGACCGAATCTGCGGAGCAGATACCAGCCGAGGCCGGCAATAAGCCCACAGACTGTCAGGACAGCAATACGCCGGGTCTTGGATGCCGAAGAGACACCTTCAAGAAAGCTCTCTGGGCCGGTCACTATTGCAAGGCTGTAGCCAAACGCCCTGTGCTGCACCCAGTGCAGCACAAGCGCCAGCGCCATCCCAGCTAACCCGGAGAGAACCCCAGTGGCCACGGAGTAGATAATGGCAAGCGTGGCCGCCTCGCTTCGCAGGACGAGCCATCGCAGCAGGCGCGCCCGTATGCCTTGCACATCATTCCCGACACTGATTTCCATCGTTCTTGGCTCGGTGTCGGCCATGACGGGTCCTTCATCTGTTTAAGCCGACGACCCGTGAAGATGGGAGATCGATGGCCCCGAGCCTTCCCAATCCCAATGAGCGTCGGTGTACGTCCTTTGCCGCGAGCAACTGTTTGTTCGTGATCCTGTTGGTTCTGTCGATGTCGGTCGTAAGCGTCCTCGGAACTTCCGGTGGTAGCGGCTTGCGCATAGCCTATCACTGCGCGGTATCAGTGCGGCTTCATAGAGAAGCCGGCGGCGGCTAAATGATCGCCTTTCGAACTCCCGCCACCCGTTCCTGTTGTCCGTGAAAGAACAACTACAACAACACGTGTCACCGCGATTGATGTGCCCTTGGGGGTGCACCGCCGCTGCCTCCCCCAGCCCTTCATCCTGGCCAAGTCCATTCTTGAAGTTCGAACGCCCATTCACGCAGCTAAAGTGCACGAAGTTTGAACTCGGAGACGCCTACGGCAAGGTTTAGACCCTGTTCCCCTTCAATGGACAGCGGCTGTAAGGTAAACGAATTTCTGCCATCTCCGACCAGCGCGTTGGCTCCGACGCCCAGACCAAGGCTGACGTTTGCCTCCACGCCGCGATAGGTGCCTTCAAGTCCGCCTTGCGGGCCATGTGTCGGAGCATACACAAGCCAGATCAGACGCGCTTTATCGATAGTGCCAACGTCAAGGCCGAAGCTTGTGACCGTTCCCGTATACTGGCTGGCCGCGCCTTGTCCTGATGGCTGGAATACACAGGTCGCATCCTGCTTCGATCCAACGATCGCGCCTATGCCCGAAGACACATCGCAATCGAGTTTGCCGACCGCGACGCCCTCAGCATGCGACGCGCTTGCCCAGAGGGCCGACCCAAGTACAGTGGCAGCGATGAGATTTCTGACAAGCATGATGTTCTCCATGTGATTGAAAGGCTCGGATTGAGCGACGTCCGTATCCTGGTTGAGAAATACTCGGCGCGATATCAGATGAGCGTTTAGGTCCTTAACGACCTTAGTATAGTTTCGGCCGCGCCCCGTTCCCCGTAGTCTTTGTTCACCGCCTCATCCCTCTCCTCCCAATGAGGCGGGTGGCCGACCTTAGCCTCGGCCGATTTCAGACTTCGACTTGCTCCCCTGCGTCGAAGTCTGCGGACCGCGACCCACTGGAGGCCATCCTTCGCCCTTGGATGGCCTCTTTTTTTATCCTAGCCGGGGGCGTGTCCTATCATCGGCAGGGCTTACCTAGACCCAAGTATGGTTACGGCCGGCGGGCCTCACAGGCATGATACGGGAAAGCAAACACGAACCACGGAGACCATAATGTTCACCTTGATCCACTCCTTCTTCAGCGATTCCGATGACAAGGTAGTCATGGCTCTTCAGTTCGCGAACCCTTTGACCGGCAGCAGGTACACATTCCATTGCGGGCTCGCTCGCGAGCGAAGCTCAAATCTTGACGACAAGGAAAGCTTCACCAAGCGAATGGATGACTACCGGCGCTCAATCGAGCTCTCTGCCAACCCGTAAGGCTAGCGCTTCTCACAGGCCTCACAGTTCGCTTTGCGGAACCTCAAAGAGGCTCTTGATCCTAGCAACTAGCGACGGGACGGATTTGCCCTTCTGGGTCATGCCCCTGTTTGTAAGGGACAGACCGTACTCAACACGGTGTGACAACGTCAACGCGAGTTCTTCCGCTAAAGCTGCTCGTTCCTGCAGCAGAGGGGCAAGGCTAGACTGATCAATCTCGTAGACTACAACTGCGGTCAATGCACGAAGCGTGGCCGCCTCCCCGACGCCCGAGAAGAAACCCTGTCTCGCCAAAGTATTCACCAGGAGCCAACCGTCCGACTTCCGTCTCCCTCGTTCCGTCCTGCCGCATGGCGCGACACAGCTCCGGCGCGAACGATCGTCAACGATGAGGCAGTATCGCCTTGTTCGATAATGTGCTCGTCTTTCTTGAAGGATCGCCGTTTCATAGAGCGCGCCAGAATTTCCTTCTCCTCATCGGTGAGCGACGAGAACAGCGGAACGGCATTCAAAGGCGAGAGTGGTGTTTTCTTTCTTTGGGTTGTGGTTTCGATTCTATCGCCGGGGGTACTCTGTGCCGCCTCGGCGCCAGCAAGTACCAAACCTGCCGCTCTCAGGTGCCTGTAAAGTAGGTCGTATAACTCATTCTTCGCTGCTGGAACCTCTGAAATGTCCCGTACGCGGAACGACAGCTCGAGTTCAAGCGCAGTTGCGGTGATACCTTTGATCTGTACAGTCGGCGGAGGTTCAGGCAGGCTTTTTGTACTGTTGAGCAGCACCGATGTCATCACGGCCGATATCATACTGGGCATGGTCGTTGGAGCTACCTCCACTTCCAGACTGACGCCATGGCTGCGGTCCGGACTGCTGAGATTTGTCAAACCGACCTTCGCCAGAAAGCTGTTCGGAAGGACGACGAGATCGTTCGTTGAGTTCAGAAGATGGGTGGATCGCCAGTTGGTCTCCACAACCCTCCCTTCGATTTTGTCATTCAGGACTATCCAGTCGCCGATTGAATACGGCCGACCAAGGTTGAGTGCGATCCCAGAAAAAACGTCGCTTAGGGTGCTCTGCATCGCTAGGCCGAGAATGATTGCGAATACTCCCGACGTCGCGATCAACGTTCCAACTGGTACCCCGAGGACATAGGCTACGACCGATAGTGTTGCTCCGAGATAAATGAGTCCGACGACAAGGTCTTGGACAAGCCGTCCCTCCCTTGGCTGGCCCTCGAACCTCAGATACACCCGAACAAATCCGACGAGGGCTGAGGCGGCATAGATCCACCAGATGATCTTTGCCAACGCAATGAATATGCGTTCGAACGCCTCGGAAGCCTGAGGTTCTTCCTGGTAAGGAACGATCCCGTGATAGAGGAGGAGAACGGTAAGCGCCACGAAGAAGAACACTTGGCCAGCGAACCTTATTTTGGGAAAGCCGCGCATACCGACACGCGTGGTAAAAACCCCCACGACAGCGAGCGTCCCCGCCTGAACGGTAGGATCAACGATGGCCTGAGACCAACTCAAATTCTGGAACATTTGTTTCTATCACGATCTGAGCATGTCGCCCTACCCCTGCAGGACGAATTGCGGCTATCAAGGGGAAACCAACATCTCGGTCCGCTCGAGCAACCTTTGAAGTGTCCGTCGGTGCATGGACAACGCGCGCGCCGCCCGCGCTACGTTGTGGTTGCATGCTGAGTACACAGTTCGGATATGCTCCTTACGCACTGCGTTTGGGCAGGGAAGCACATCTGGAAGAAGGGCCTTGCTGCAATACTGTCCAAGCAGAAGCTGCAGCACAAACTCGGTCTTGATCGGTTTCGGCAGGACGTCAGTTGCTCCCCTCATGGCGGCGTGAACCGCGACTGAAATATTGCAAAACGCGCTGTGGACCAGAATACGTGAATTCGGGTTGTTTTTTCGGACATCCTCGATCAACGAGAATCCGTCGCCATCCTGAAAGCGAAGCTCGATCAACGCAAAAGAAATCGGAATTGAAGAGATAAATGAGCGACTCTCCTCCAATGTCGTCGACAGTTTGACGAAGTAGCCGCTGCGGACGAGGTGCCGGACGAGGTCTGAATTGCGATCGATTGCTGGATCGGCGACCAGAACACAGCATACGTTCTGGTTGAACGGCGATTTTGGCATGGCAGGTGGTGGCATAAACATGTCGGACCTCCTTCGTTTGGATATAGAGGTTAGCCGGTGCGCCAAGGACCTAACACTATACTTAGATGCAGGTAGGCCACGCCGAATTGGCAGTTGTGAACCGGCGCGTGGCTTGAACCGCGAACGGAGCTGGTGTTCCATTACTTGGTTGGGTCTCGACCAATAACGTTTCCAACCTAGACCACTGTATAGATGCGGCCGATAATACGCTGCTGATATCCAATTCTTGTGCCGAAAAATCGGACCAAATCTCGTTCGGCACAATGACGACAGCGGCTGTCCGATACGGCCGTCCTGGGACATCTGAGGCATTACTTCACTTCGGGCTTCCTACCCGACCCCTTGAACGCGTCCTAAAGACGCCGGAGCACAGCTATGGATCGAGCCCAAGAACCATCGTCCGCACAGAAGCGCTCACCCGTCTGTTCCAGGGCGGGCACACTGTGCGCTTGCGTGGTGATTGCCGGCGCCTTGCTCGGCGATACATTGTTTTTCGATACGTCACACGGGGTCGAACCGGGACCTAACGATGCCGCGGTACCGGTTCAAGTCGCCCCGGTTGTAGTGACAAATTTCCCACTGTACCTCGACGGGCTCGGCACAGTGGAGACTTCAGGCAATGGTTGGGATGACTCCCCCGTCGGCCCGTATCGCGGCTCCATTGGTTGCAGCGGAACGCGGGCTCGACACAAAGGCCACTAGATCGGCGATCTCCTCAGGCAATATGAGCCGTTGGAGCAAAGACATCGAACGATGTGTCCTGAAGAATTCGCTCTCGACTTGGGCTTCGCTTGCCTCCGGATTTGACGACAGCGACCTTAGAAATTCAATACTCGCATCCGAGCGTGTGGGGCCGGGCAGGACTGCGTTGACAGTTACGCCCGTGCCCCTGGTCTCGTTCGCCAATCCGCGAGAGACGGCCAACTGCGCTGTTTTCGTCATGCCGTAATGAGCCATGACGGAAGGCGTCATCAGGCCTGACTCGCTCGAGATGAAGATTATCCGCCCCCAGTCCCGCTTCAGCATCCCGGGAAGGTAAGCGCGAGATAGCCGAATACCGCCCATTACATTGACCTCAAAGTAACGGAGCCAATCCTCGTCGGATATCTCTGCGAAAGGCTTTGCCTCATATATTCCCAGGTTGTTGATCAAAATATCCACTTCGGGCAGTTCCTCGGCAACCACGGCGGCTCCCGCGGCAGTCGATGTGTCAGCGTCGATTCCTCTAACTTTTCCTCCGCTGCTGAGTCCGATGTTGTTAACAGCGGCTGCCAAACGCAGTTTGTTTCTGCCAGGGATGACTACGCTAGCGCCTTCGGCAACCAACGATCTCGCGATCTCGAGGCCGATCCCGCCGGTCGCGCCCGTAACTAAGGCTGTCTTGCCAGCGAGTTGCAAATCCATGCCGATTTCTCCTTGATTGTATGTTGGATAATGAGCTTTCGTGTTTGGGGGCGTTGTTCCCGTCCTGAAGCTCGTAATCATTCACGACGGCTCTCATCGGTTCAAAGTGACGCCGCTAGGCCGATGTAGCGAGTTCAGTATTGCAAAAAGGTGCAAATCCGACAGGCGGTGGGGAGTTCCTTGAGTGAGAGAGTGACATCGTCGCAAACACGGCAGAAAGTGTGCGGTCTGCCTTACGCGGTGGCTTTGATGGTCTGCAAGGATGCCAGCATCATGCGTGCGCAAACTAGATCGGACGTTTCGAAGCCCTCTGTGAAACGGCTCAGAAGGACAGTAAGCAGCTCGATTGCTTGCGACCTTTTACCCGCCACGGTCCATGATCTCGCTAAGGGAATTGCAGCCCGCAGCTGCCAGCTAAGAGCCGACTGCTGTTCCGCAAGCACCATAGTTCGCATCAGCAATGCCTCAGCTTGGGGTATTGCCGGATTGACTTGCCGCAAAAGGATCCCCGCTTTCGCCATGAGCAGGTCAGGCATCCATATCTTCTCCGCACGGCGCTCCGCGGCGTAGATGGCAGCGTCGACAACGGCGTGCGCGTCGTTCCACCTAGAACAGGCAGCCAGAGCATTTGCTAAAACAGCAGACGTCGTGGAGACCACGATGTCATTGCGGTTGGCCTGCATACCATCGATTGCCTCTCTTAAGACCTCTACGCCGAGATACGGTTTGCCAGTTAAAACCAAAAGCTCCCCCGCTAGCGCTTGCCCAAGCGACCTGAAGGCGCTCAAGCCCTGCTTGGTCGCCTGAGTGATGGCCATCTCGATATAAGGTGAGGCTTCATCATACTTGCCAGACCAGAGAAATACGGGTGTCGCATATATCAACGACAGACAGTACGAGACGTGTTCAGGGTTCTTAGCGCTCTCTGCAACAGCAAGCCGTGCCGCAGCGAGAGCCCGATCCGGATAACCGTGGAGCCAAAGAGAGCGCGCCAATGCAAACCGGACTCTCGCCTCCTGAAACAAATCGAGCTTGACCGGAGGTTCGATGCGGGCCAGCGCCTGGCCGATCTCAGCATGCTGAATGGCCGCGTACTGGTCGCCAGCCAAGTGGTATGACGCCGCCAACATCCATTCCGCCAGGATCGTCTCACTGCGCCCCTGTATTTTTTTGGCGACAGCAAAGCTTTGCTCCGCTGCATCCAACGCGGCGCTGAATTCTCCTTGGCGGGTGAGGAATACGTTCAAGTCGGCCAGGAGATTGAGTTGGCATTTGTCGTCCCGCCGTGTCCGTGCGAGGTCCAGTGCATTCTGGATCAATACCCTCGTTTCCCTGCCGCCATTCACATATATACTAGATCGGGCCAGAGCTTCGAGCAAGCTAAGGTGGAACGCCGTCCCCTCATGTTCGGAGCGAAGCGCATTCAAGGCCTCTCTGCACCAGTGATGGCAGAGCGCAAAGTGCGATTTCGCCATAAAGAGGCGAGTCGCTTTCCCGGCGATTTCGATCCCCAATACCTTGTCGCCCTCTTCCGAGAAACACCAGGGCAGGACAATCTGTATGTTTCCGATGTGATAAGCACAAAGTTCGTCACAGCAATCGGCAGCCTGTGGCCCCTGAAGACGTGTTAAAAAGTCTCTCAAGTGATTGGCTAAGCGCTCGGCAAGCCGGCCTTTGAAACCCGTAGTTTCGAGTCTTTCCATGGCATAAGCGCGGGTTACACCGAGAATTCGATATTTCGCCATTTGCAAATCGGAGGAATTTTGCACCAATGACTTTTCGACCAGGCTGGCTATTGCAGCCCTAACATCGGCGTGCGCGCCGTCCTTCCCAACGACCGCGTCTGCATCCTCCAGGGTGAAATCGGAGCCGAAAATCGCCAGTTCGAAAAGGATGGTCCGCTCGTGAGGGGCCAATAGCTTGACGCTCCAGTCGAGAAGAGATTCGAGCGTTTGGTGTCGCGATGAGGTGGTCCGTGTGCCCAGAAGCTGTAGACCGCTTCCTTCGTTCAACAGCTCTAGAGTTCCACGTATTCCGTAGAACCCGACGCGGCTGGCAGCCAGTTCGATCGCCAAGGCAATCCCGTCTAGACGTCTGCAAATATCGACCACCAGAGGGGCATCGATGTCGGTCAGTCTCCCCGCAAAGCCTCCGGTTGCGGCCCTTTCCATAAATAGCTGCACTGCTGGTGAAGCAAGTGCCTTTGACGCAGTCATCGGTCCGTCCTCGGGGAGGCCCAGAGGCGGCAGCAAAAGAATATTCTCGCCTCTGACCCTAAGGGCCTCGCGGCTGGTGGCGAGTATCGACAGTGATTGAACACCATCGAGGAGACGCTGGGCCAACGGAGCGGCTATCTCTATCACATGCTCGCAGTTGTCGAGAATTAGGCACGTTTCGCGCCCGGACAGGAACGTGCGTAGAGACTGCTCGGGGTCCGAACCCTGAATGAAACACCCGACAGAGGAGGCGATGAAGCTGGAGACGTCCGCACCGTTCGTTATAGCTTGCAGATTGATGAAGAAAACGCCCATTTTGCACGCACTGACAAGCGAATTCGCAACTGCGATCGCGACGGTCGTCTTTCCTATTCCGCCAGTACCCACTAAAGTCACAAACCGGCGTGAGGTCAGCATGGAAGTAAGCCTTCCAACTATCTCGTCTCTCCCCACGATCGAACGAGGTAGTTTCGGAAGGGCACCATATTGTGCGGGTTCGGAAGCCGCCTGATATCCTGTCTCTTTATCCAACTTGTCGCCCGATACGGGAGCAGCAAACAAGTAACCTTGGCCCGGAACATTGATGATGTACCTCGACCCGTTGATTCCGTCGCCCAAAGCCTTGCGGAGCGCGGTTAGCTGGGTGCGAAGATTTGCATCCTCCACTGTGACGCCTTTCCAGACCTGTTCGATCAAATGGCGCCCGCTCACCACGCTTCCGGGATTGTCTAGCAGCACCCCGAGAACGTCCAGCGCCCGCCCTCCGATGAGGACAGGAATACCTTCGCGCGTCAGCGATCGCTGCGCTTTTACGAACCGAAACGGACCGAATAGACGCGCGTCTTCCTGCGAAACAAGTCGTACACTCATGTTCGACTACTCCAGCGCAACTGGTGCGATCATCAGCTCCCCAAATCCGATCCTATCATTTTTTTCCGCCTATGGAACCGACTGCTCGGACGACTCATCGCGGACGTCCTGCGCCAAAATAGACCGCCGTTAGTGGGCTCATGATTCGTTATCCGCCGCTTCTGCTGAGGCATGGCCGACACCCGGCAAGATCATGCGGAATGTGCTTCCCTCACCCCAATCATTTCTTCGGGCCCAGATGCGTCCACCGTGATTGTCTATGATTGCTCGGGAGATAGCCAGACCAACCCCCGATCCATACGGCTTGGTCGTATGCAGGAGGTCAAAAACGTGATCCACGTGGTGAGCCGGTATTGGCTCGCCGGAGTCCTCGATCGCTATCAACACTCCTCCTTGGTCGACCTGATAAGTGCCTACCCGCAGATATCCCGCTCGCCGCCGCGTCGCGCGAATAGCGTCGATGCTATTCGCGATCAAATTCGTGAAGACGTGTTCCAGCTGTGCGCGATCCGCCGAAATGAGCTGGAGGCTCTGGCAGAAATCTCTCTCGACCCGGATGCTGGCATCTGCAATTTCGGAAAACATCAGCGACAGGGTGCCATTTGCGATGTCATTGACATTGACCGCTTCACGGTCTGAACGCAGAAGCCACGACGGGTCCCGGAATCGGCTGATGATTTCGCATGTACGCTCCGTGTTGCGGATCAAGAGTCGAAGAGACTTTTGTGCGCGCATGACATCAGCGGGGCCCTTATCCAGCCAGCGTAAGGCAGCTTCCGCGTTGATAAGAACAGCAGAGGCGGATTTATTCACCTCATGAGCCAAGAATGTCGCGCACAGGCGAGCGTCAATCGGCAGGGGATCGTGCATTTGCGTACTCCTCGGATCAACAGCGCACCCTAAAGTGGCCCACTCGATCCAAATGCGGGGAAAGCACTTGTTTCACACACGGAGCAAATGGAACCTCTCACGGCCAATCGACTTTTGACACTCCCATACCCCGCTGCAGACACCACAGTGCTTTCGGATATGGTGGCAGGTGCTGGGAGCTTGTCCGCACCGCCCAGGCTTTGCGAGTCCAACGTTGCAAATAACTGCAAATTAGCCGCCAGTCGCAATGCTCGGCCTACTGCGTCTGGCCAAGAATTGTCCTCGCCATGACGAGGTCCGCTGTATCAAAACCCTCGGTGAACCGATCATAGACGCCTCGCAGCACTTTATGGGCCTCGTCATCACGCTGGAGTCCGTGTAGCATGCCAGCCAACTGGATGGCCGCCTTCATTTCCCAACCTATCGCTGACTGGCGTCGTGCTTCGCGGATAGACGCTCGGAATTGGTCCTCGGCTTTCGCAAAATCGTGTCCAGACCGGGCGCACAAAATTTCGCCGTGGGTTCGCAGGAGGTCGGGTAAAGTCTTGAAGTCGCCGATCTGGTAGACTGTATTGATGGCCTGCTCCACGGTAGCCTCGGCTTCGTCGAATTGGCCCAAGTTGGAAAGTCCCTTGGCGAGGTAACACTGTATCATCGGCGTGAGGGTGAAATATTCCTGAGCATGAAGCGCCTGCAGCGATGTCCGAAGTAACTCCGTGCCCTCTTCGCATCGATCAGTCTCGACATAGACCCAACCTTTGAAGGCCTGAGCGATTGAATGAAAATCGGCGACCGCGTGCTTGTCAGCGTGAGTCAACAACGCTTCGCAGACACTCTCGGCTTCGTCAAAGTTGCCAGACCATGCAAACAACGCGATGGAGTACGTCAACCCTATGCAAAAGGAGATGTGGTGAGCGTATTGAGCCATCTCCTTCATCTTCTCTCGTGCCAGGCTGAGCGCTTGATCGGGGAACCCACAAAGCCATAAAGCCCTAGCGAACATAAATCGACCGCGGGCCTCCGTGATCAGATCAAGTTGGGCGTAGCCTCCCTCTTGTGCGGCCCGAAACCCGGCTTGACAATGTTGCAATGCACCGGCTTGATCGCCCGCATGATGGCACGCAACTGCTAGCATTATTTCTGCTGCGACTTCGTCTTCGACGACTCCGAGCTTGCCTGCAATGATCGATATCCGCTGCGCAGTTTTAAGCGCGGCTTGAGTGTCCCCGCGTCGCGCATAGAGGAAATTCAGCTCGCTCAGCATATTCAGCTGACGACGATCGTCGTTCAGTTTCTCGGCTTGCGCCAGGGCCCTCTCCAATAGGGCCTTCGTTTCATCCCGGTTGCCCAAAGAATACATGGCGGAACTCGCGAGCGCTTCCGAAAGCCGAAGCTCCAGGGGGCCGCCGGCTTGGTCGCCAGGAAGCAGTTCCAGCGCACGCGAGCACCATCGATAACATTCGTTGAACCGCGACAACTGCATGAGAACATAGGCTGCGTTCGCCACGAGATTGACTGCTATCGCCGTATCACCGTTGTCCGAGAAACACCAAGCAAGCGCTTTGGCCAGATTGCCGAGATGTGGGCTGAAGGAAGCAGTCCCCCTAGCGTTTGTTGCGACTTTCTCTGAGACCGTAGAGAGGAACTGCGAATAGTAGGCAGCATGACGATGGTCAATTCTCATGCTTTCTTCCTTGCTAGGTAGTGCAACGGCTGCGTAGGCGCGCGTTGTCTCAAGCAGACGATAAAAAATACTTCCCTGTGCCAGCGTTACAAAAACCAGCGATTTCTCGACAAGTGAAGCTATAACTGAATTTACACTTTCACGCCTGTCTTGCTCATCACCGGCAACCGCGGCGGCGGCTTCGAGGGTGAATAGACCTACAAAAACAGAGAGCCTTAACAGAAACCGCCTATCCGCTTCGGAGAGAAGGTTTACACTCCACGCCACCATTGACTGGAGCGTCTGGTGGCGAGGTGATACCCCTCGCCTGTTCGGGACTGAAAGTTCAGTTCCTGCTGAAATAAGCTCGACAGTGCCCCTTATGCCGAACGAACCAACCCGGCTTGCAGCAAGTTCGATAGCGAGCGCTATACCGTCCATGCGGCGGCACAACTCTGCCACGAACGGCGCATCGTCATCAGAAAGAGGACCGTCAAAACCACTCGATACTGCCCGTTCCATGAACAACTGCACGGCAGAAAACTTGAGCGCCTCCCCAGCCAACAAATAACTTTCCACGGGGATGTCCAAAGGTGAAAGAATATGGACCGTTTCACCTGAGGCCCTAAGAGGCTCCCGACTTGTTGCCAGCAACCTCAAGTTTGGCGATGCCTCTAGTATCCTAACTGCAATCCGTGCAGCGCCCTCTAAAACGTGCTCACAATTATCTAAAACGAGCAACGCGTCTCTTCCGGCGAGAAAGGAAACGACCGCGAAATCTGCATCCGATCCTGTCATCGGGCATTCCAATACTGACGCTATGGCCGAGGATATGTCCGTGTGGTCATGAACTGTGCTCAGGTCGACGAAATAAACCAAATTACCCCTTTTCAAGAATTGATCTGCTACGACGACTGCGACAGTCGTCTTGCCGATCCCTCCTGCTCCCACCACGGTGACGAATCGGTCTGCCAGCAAACTTTCCGTCAGATCGCGGACCGCGTCAGCACGGCCGATCAGATTTTCGATAGGAGATGGTGGCATCTGATTTGAATGCGTCGGCCTGGCCTTTTGACTTTCGCGGAGACCGCGCTCGACGGACCACGTGACATGGCTGACGAAACTGTAGCCTCGGCCGGGAACATTGACGATGTACCGACTGCCGCCCTCTCCGTCGCCGAGAGTTCGTCTAAGTGTGGTCATCTGCGCCCTGAGGTTAGCCTCCTCGACCGTCACATCACGCCATACTAGATCCATCAGCTGGTGTCGGTTGACAATCGTTCCGGCTCTGGAAACCAAATTTACCAGAATGTCCAGCGCGCGTGCGCCCAACGGGATGATCGACCCATTCCTAGTCAGGCTCCGCTCAGCGACATTGAGGGTAAACGGGCCGAAATGTGCGATGCCACGTTCGTCGGAGTTCATTACGATCCAGAGCCTCCTCAGCGGCGATTTGCAATAATTAACATATCACGACTCACTTGAGGTCGAAATATTCACCTACTGTCGAGCAGTCACTAGCGGTTTCGTCAAGTAGGGCGAGACCGCGGAAACTCGGTTAGGGAGACACGGACATGTTGTCGCTCGAAGAAGCTTTCGAAGCCAACGGGCTCAACGAGCTAACCATATTGCAACCGCACGGGAGCCTCCCATCGACGGGATCCTTGGAGCTCCAGCGGATTGTCGACTTCAGCGTAGCCATGGGGGACGCTCCATTTCTCGTCGCGATGGTCTGTGATAGCGACGGAGTTAGATTCTCAGGAGCCTCGGGCGATGCTGCTCCGGGACTGCGCGCAGACGAAAATACGGTATTCAGAATCTTTTCGATGTCGAAGCCCTACTGCGCCGTAGCTATCATGATGTTGATCGAGAAGGGCCTGCTAGGCCCAGACACACCAGTCGCCGACATCGTACCTCAGTTCTCTCAAATTGGTGTTCTGGATGGATATCAGGACGGAAAAGCGATCCTACGACCCCCCAAGGCACAGGCAACAGTACGACACCTCGCTACGCATACATCGGGGCTGGAATACGAATTCTGGAATCCGAATGTGGCTGAATATATCGAAAGGACAGGCCATCCCAGCATCATCAATGGAACTCTCCAATCGATGTGCTATCCGATGATGTCCGAGCCGGGCACCCGATGGGGCTATGGCCCGAGCATCGATTGGTTGGGCCTCGTTGTGGAAGCAGTGGACGGTCGCAGAATTGACAAGTTCTGTACTGAGGAAATTTTCGAGCCCCTCGGCCTCCGCAATACCTATTTCGAGGTGGATGATGTAGCGCGGACCAATCTTTGCGCTGTCTCAGGCAGGTCGGCGGACGGTGAGTTTGCCGAGGTCCTGATGGATCCGCCCTCTCATCCGGAATTCTACGGCATGGGCACTGCGCTATACAGCACAGCGCCGGACTATCTGAGATTCTTGAGGCTATTCCTAAACGGCGGCGAGCTAGACGGCAATCGCATCCTGTCATCGGCGTCCATAGATGAGATGTTTACTGACCAGATGAACGGCCTTTCATTCTCAAGGATGGTGTCGTGCGCTCCAGTTACCGCAGATGTCGATCCCTTCCCTGGTACCCGCCATACACACACCTTTGGTTTTCTACGCAACGAAGATGATATCCCGGGAATGAGAGGTGCCGGGTCAGTCGGGTGGGCTGGCGTTCTGAATTCGCATTACTGGATAGATCGGACATCGAATGTCGCAGCGGTATTCATGAGCCAGTCGCTTCCGTTTTGCGAACCGGGTCTGATGAAACGGTACGAGCAGTTCGAACGATGCGTCTATCGATATCTGCGGCCTGACGACCTGACTTCATAGCGAGCACACGAGACCAGGAGTTCATCGGAACTTGCGTTTGGGAAGCGAACCCCTGCGTCCGGACGATGGTGCAAAAACTTGAATTTTTAGCTGATCACTAACAAGAGGAATACCCAATGAGCAAGAAAGTCGCGGAGATGCTTGTCGAGACCCTGCAAAACGCGGGAGTCAAGACATGCTATGGGATTGTTGGCGACACAATGAACCAGATCGCTCAGTCGATCGACAAAAGCGATATCAACTGGGTGCACATGCGCCATGAAGAGGCTGGCGCTTTCGCCGCCGCGGCCGAGGCGTCGTTGATGGGCAGGTTGACTGCGTGCGCGGGAACATGCGGCCCGGGTAGTCTGCACTTCATCAATGGTCTTTACGAAGCCAACCGTAATCGTGCGCCCGTCATCTTGATCGCGACGCAGATTTTCAGAAGTGACCTCGGATTTCAGTCGATACAGGAGGTCGATCTGGTTGAAGTGTACAAGGGCTGCAGCGTATTCTGCGACATGATTACGACCCCCGAACAGGCCCGTCGTAAGATCGTCGCCGCCTGCCAGGCCGCTCTAACGCGCCGCGGTGTGGCTGTACTTGTGGTGCCGGCGGACATAGCCGACGCACCGGTACATGATGAGCCCCCCTACAGTGTCCACGCAAGGGTGCCGGTTATTCGCCCAAGCGAGGACGATCTCGATGAGATCGCGACCATACTGAACTCAAGCACCAACATTGCGATATACGCTGGTTCTGGATGCGAAGGCGCACATGACGCTATTGTATCGATGGCCGCTAGGTTGAAAGCACCCATGGCCCACACCTCTCGCGGCAAGGACTTCGTGTCTCATGACAACCCGTACAACGTTGGAATGACGGGCATGATCGGCGGAGCCGCTGGTTACAAGGCAGTGCTTCACTGTGATGTTCTTCTCCTCTTGGGAGCCGACTTTGCCTGGAGGCAATTCTACCCTGACAAAGCCAAGATCATCCAGATCGACATTGATCCGACCCATATCGGCCGCAGACATCCGGTCACCATTGGAGTCGTCGGAACGATCAAAGCTACACTCGAGGCGCTGCTTCCCCGTCTTGAACAACACCGTGATGAAACCTTCATGCGTGAGTTCATCAACCGCTACCAAGAGGACAAGAAGGCGGCAGATGCCGAAACTCCGTCAAAGAACGAGAAGATATCGGGCACATATCTTACCAAGATAATCAACAAATTGGCCGCGGAAGACGCCCTGTTCGCCGCTGACGATGGAACAGCAGCAGTTTGGATGATGCGGCATATTGAGACGGACGGCAAGCGCCGGACCTTCGCGAGCATGCTCCACGGAACAATGGCGGGCGGGATGCCTACGGCACTGGGGCTTCAGAAGGCCCAACCCGGCCGCCAGGTGATTGCCCTTTGCGGCGACGGCGGTCTGACAATGCTGATGGGCGATCTTCTCACGACGGTACAGGAAAAGCTTCCGATTAAACTTGTGGTCTATGACAACTCGAAGCTCGGCTTTGTAGATATCGAGCAAAAGGCTGCGGGGCTTGTACCCGTCTTCACTCACCTCGAAAATCCCAACTTCGGTGCCGTTGCGACCGCAATGGGTCTTTGGGGTCGCACTGTTACGAAGGCCGATGACCTCGACGGTGCCATCCGAGAATGGCTCGCCCAGCCCGGTCCGGCTCTTCTGGACGTCAAGGTGAACCCAATGCAGCTGGTCAACCCGCCGACGCCGTTCGTCTCTCCCGAAGCCGTGGTCGGAATGGCCGTCTACAGCGCCCGGGCCATCCTCAAGGGTAAGGGTCACGATGTTTGGGAAATGGTCACCGAGAATATCTAACTGCGGTGGCCAGCGCCTGGCTTCTCCCTAGGCCCCACATCTACACGCTTTCAGATCTCGCGGTGACGGGCGGTCGCCGTCCCTCAAGAAGCTTACGGGACTTCTTAGGGATAGTAGCGAACAGCACGCAACGGACCCGATTGGTGTCATTACGCCGTTGGAATTCGAAATTCGAGGACGCCGGCATGAGCCGGTTGATGCCGCGAAGTGCGGCCGCCAGCACACGAACACGGGCCAAGGTCGATAACTACGACAACGGAGGTTAACCCATGGAAATTACTGCGCTTTTTCTATCACGACTGCAGTTCGCCTTTACCGTTTCGTTTCACATAATTTTCCCGGCTTTTACGGTTGGCCTGGCGGCGTGGCTGACGGTGCTGAACGCAATGTACCTCGTCACTGAACGTCACATCTATCGCCGTCTCTCGGATTTCTGGCTCAAAATATTCGCGATCGCCTTTGGTCTGGGTGTCGTGACAGGAATCGTCATGGCTTTCCAATTCGGCACCAACTGGAGCGAGCTGTCGATGCGCACCGGCCCTATCCAGGGTCCGCTTCTAGGCTATGAAAGCTTCACTGCATTCGCCCTAGAAGCCAGCTTCTTCGGCGTCATGATGTTCGGCCGAAACCGTGTGCCTGCCTGGGTCTACCTATTCGCCTGCGCCATGGTCACGCTTGGAACAAGCCTCTCATCGTTCTGGATCATGGTCAACAATTCTTGGATGCAGTGGCCGGTCGGCTACGAGATCGACGCGAACGGCATCTTCATCGCCACGGACTGGTCGGCAATCATCTTCAGTCCCGTGGTTTGGGTTCGCTTCCCGCACATGATTCTGGCTGCCTATGTGACAACGTCCTTCTGCATAGCGGCGACCGGGGCATGGTACCTCATCGATAAACGTCTTCAAGCGGAAGGAATTTCCATGATGCGGATGGGCCTCGGTCTGGCCGCCATCCTTGTACCGATCCAGATTTTCTTTGGACACCTGACCGGGGAGTATGTGCACGACAAGCAGCCGGCGAAGTTCGCCGCAATCGAGGGCCGCTGGGAGAACGAGCAGCCGGCGTCGGAGGTCGTCATCGCATGGCCTGACGAGGCCACTGAGTCAAACTCCTACGCGATCACTATCCCATATCTTGGGAGCCTAATCGGGTCGATGAGTTTTACGTCGGAAGAAGTTGGCCTGAAGAGCTTTCCCAAGGATCTGCGTCCACCTGTCGTAATCCCTTTCTTCGCGTTCCGGATCATGGTGGGTTGCGGACTAATCATGCTGGCGCTGGCGTGGTATGGCTCATGGATCATCTACAAGCGGCGCTTGAGCGGACAAAGGCTATTGCTGTGGGCGGTTTTTTTCAGCTTTCCCTTGGGCTTTATCGCCACGCTGACCGGATGGTTCACGGCGGAGGTCGGACGACAGCCATGGACCGTCTACGGCCTCCTGCGAACAGAGCATGCCGTAACACCCTCGCTCACAGTTGGCCAAGTCGCCATCAGCTTCGCTCTGTTCGCAGTCATCTACAGCATCATTTCCGTTGCGGGGGTCATTTATGTGTACCGACTGCTACGCATCGGCCCAGCTGAGGCAACCGAGTCAATCGGTGACGGGGCAAATTTCAAACGGCCTTTGGCAATGACAGGTGGTAGCCCCGGCACACCGCCCAGCCCTGCGGAGTGACTGACATGGTTGAGTTCTGGACGGCCGCCCTTGGCCTCACGCTACTGCTCTACATTCTTTTGGATGGTTTTGATCTCGGTGTCGGTATTCTGTTCGGGTTCGTTCGGGACGCCAAACACAAAAAACAGATGCTCAACTCAATCGCCCCTGTGTGGGATGGCAACGAGACTTGGTTGATCCTGACCGCCTCAATACTCTTCGGTGCGTTCCCTGTCGTATATGCCTTGTTACTCAGCGCATTCTATCTGCCTATGATCCTAATGTTGGGCGCATTGATCTTCCGCGGCGTCGCCTTCGAATTCCGGGAAAAGAGCGTCACCAAAAAATGGCTGTGGGACGCAGGGTTCACGACCGGATCGATCGTTGCCACCTTTGTGCAGGGCGCGGCAGTGGGGGCGATGGTTGTTGGAATACCCAATGCTGCTGGCCGCTATTCGGGTACGCCTCTCGGATGGCTAACTCCATTTTCAATCCTGTGCGGGATCGGACTATGTCTCGGTTACGCTTTGCTCGGGGCGACATGGCTCGTGAAGAAGACCGAGGGTGACCTGCGCGATGCGGCTTATCGCCAAATTGTCAAACTGCTCATCGGTGTCATTGCATTTGTCGTGATCGCGTTCTTCTTTTCGTTGGCAATGGAATTGCCTGTCATGACCAGGTGGATCGAGCGGCCCGGGCTCGTCGTATTCCCAGTTCTCGGCGTTTTCGGATGCTTCCTGATTTTCCGCGGCTGCAGCAACAAATTCGACGCGCTTCCGTTCATAGGTGCAGTGACCCTATTTATCTCAGCCTTCGCGACGCTAGCAGCTTCATTTTATCCGTACATCATCCCCTTCTCGATCACGCTCAACGATGCGGCCGCTCCCCGCTCTAGTCTATCGTTTCTGTTCTGGGGCGCGGGTATTTTTGTCTTCCCACTCACGCTGATTTACACAATGGTCGTCTACTGGTTGTTCAAGGGCAAGGCCGTCGAGGAGGAAGGATATGACTAAGTACCTGCTCCAGTCGCAAGCCATGTGTCGGCCGCCGTCGAGCACGTCGCGGCTCATGTCCGAGGCTGTCGCCCATGCATGAACTGTCAGATACGTTGGAGCATCTACCGGCACTCGTGCTTCGGCTTGATCCGGAAGGTAAGGCCGTCTATCTCAACAAACACTGGACTTCTATCTCTGGCATAAACCGAAGCTCACTTCTAGATTCTGGGTGGCAAGGCCTCCTGCATACATCTGACACCCAACACCTTCGCGCGCTGACCCACGAGGACTCCCCAAAGGAGGTTCTGTTTCGCATCAGAAGCGGCGACGAGCAGTTTAGGTGGCATGTTTTCCGTGCCGCCACTTCGCAGTCCGGAACGCTGCTAATTGGAGTCGAAGCCGATACTACGATTACCCAAAAGTTTGCCAGTGATCGTATTGCGGCAGAATTCGAGCGAACGCTTGAACAGATACCAGCGATGATCTGGCGGACTAGGCCCGATGGCTATCTGGACTATGCCAATCGCCGGTGGTTGGATTTTTGGGGTCAGGAGCTCAAGGATGCAGTTGGCTGGGGCTGGCGAGACGGCGTGCATCCCGATGACCGCGAAGGCATAGAGGCATACTGGCGCTATATGCTCTTAACCGGGGCCGAAGGTCAATACGAGGCGCGGGTCGGCAACTCCAGGCTCGGTTATCGATGGTGTGTGAGCATCGGTACGCCTTGCAAGGACCAGACCGGGAACATCGTCGCCTGGTATGGAGCCATCTTCGATATCGAAGAGCGAAAGCATGCTGAAAATAAGCTGCAGGTTAGCGAGGCCTACCTGAAACGAGGTCAAGAACTGAGCAAGATCGGCAGTTTCGGGTTCGAACTCGATACCGACGGGCTGTTCTGGTCTGATGAAACATACCGAATTTTGGAGTACGACGTAGAAACGAAGCCGTCCTTCGGGCTCCTTCTATCTCGTATTCACGAAGAAGATCGGCCCGGCGTCGAACGGCTGCGACAAGAGCTGAGAAATGGATCGCCTGAAATCGAGGGTGAATTCCGCCTGAAGTTTGACGACGGCCGCGTAAAGCACCTCCGTGTTTTGGGACAGAAGAGCCAGCCACTGGATACCGCCTACACCGCGGTGATTATGGACGTCACAGCGGCAATCCGAAACGCCGAGCGATTGAAGCAGAACGAAATCGAGATAGCACATGTTGCAAGGGTCGCGACCGCCGGTGAACTCGCAGCGTCGATCGCACACGAAGTAAACCAGCCACTCGGTGCGCTCGTTGCAAGCGGTGGGGCACTGCTGCGCTGGATAGACAGAGATGAACCCGACATCGAAAAAGCTACCGCGAACGCACGTCGGATGGTGGGTTACGCGCAGTTAGCCAGCGATATCGTCGCCCGCGTTCGAACACTGTTCGAACGCGGTAGCACGACACTCGAGGCCGTGGATTGTTTCGATCTCCTTTCCGCTTCGTTCGCTTATGTCGAGTCCAGCGCGCGTCGCAATGGTGTGGAGATCATACTGGATGTTGAACACGGCATCCCGCCCATACAAGGCGACCCCGTCCAGCTCCAGCAAGTTATCATCAACTTGATGGTCAATGCCGTTCAGGCTCTCTCGCAACACAAAAAGTCTGATCGACTTGTTCGGATAAGCGCCCGTCTGCACAACGACGCCGTTGAAATTGACTGCCTGGACAACGGTCCCGGGTTCGCTGGCGATGGCGAGCAATTTTTCAAGCCTTTCCATACGACAAAGCAGCACGGTATCGGAATGGGACTCGCTATCTGCAGGTCTATCGTGGAAGCCCATGATGGAAAAATATCGGCGCGAGCCAATCCTTCGGGCGGCGCTGCGTTCCACGTCAAGCTGCCAGTCAACCCGCAACCAACGAACCCGATGGAGTAGAAAATGGAAGCCATCTATACGGCTAGAGTCACGGCCTCTGGCGGACGTCATGGCATGATCAAAAGCGATGACGGCATTCTCGATCTAGCGCTCGCTATGCCGGCTTCGCTGGGTGGCAAGGGCGGCGCCACCAATCCCGAGCAGCTTTTTGCTGGAGGGTATGCAGCCTGCTTTGAGAACGCGCTCTTTCGAGCGGCTCGCGAAAGTCGCCGCCACATACCTGACGGCGACATAACGGTAGTAGGTGAAGTCGGGCTGAGCAAGACTCCGAGCGATACTTTCGCCCTTTCGGTAACGCTGCACATCACGGTTGTTGGGGTTGAAATAGACGTGATAAACGAGCTTGTCGAACGGGCTGACGCTATATGTCCTTATTCCAACGCAATCCGCGGGAACGTCCCGGTGACAAAGATCACCCAATCAGGGAAACCCTGATCCCTCTGACTCATAACCAAGACGTGCTCCCGTCGAACAGTATTATGGCGTTTGAGGTGTCTCTCTGATCAGCAGTCGCTAATGGGGGAGTGCCTGCTCGCTGCCTGCGCTCTGCCATCCGACGGACCGACAATGCTGACCCCCGAACCGCGCCAGATGCCGACGTCAGCACGGGAAGCCAGTTGCCAATAGTGGCCTTCTCAAGGTCTGCTGTCGCGAGTGAAGAATGGTGCGCTATCTCAACCTCGTTCCGAGTAGCTGCACGCTGCGGTCCTGCCAATCGGCGAACCTACCGCTGAGTCTGGGCATACCTATACAATGATCTGGTTACGCTCCGGTCGAAGCTGGCTTAATCTTCAACTCACGGCCGATGTCGTCGGCAGCAGATATGCCTGCAAGGTGTTTTTACTTTCTAGGTTCGGTCAGCTCAACGGCGAACGAGGCCGCCGTGTTCCGCCGATATGCACGAATTTGCGACATTAGACTCGATTAAAAACCGGATCGGCGAGAGCCTCCCAACATCAGCTACAAAGGAAACCTGATCATGAGAAATATGACCGCATGCCTAGCTCTTGGCGCACTCCTTCCGCTGGCAACACTTGCAAAGCCGGCTGCCGCGGAACCAATTAAAAACATCGTTCTCGTTCACGGCGCATGGGTCGATGGGTCTGGCTGGAAGCCAATCTTCCAAATTCTGACGAAGGAAGGGTTCCACGTCTCCATCGTGCAGGAACCCGAGAGTTCTTTCACCGATGACGTAGCCGCCACCAAGCGCGTCCTCGACATGCAGGATGGTCCAACTCTCCTCGTAGGCCATAGCTACGGCGGCTCGGTTATAACCGAAGCGGGTGTCCACCCATCCGTCGTGGGTCTGGTCTACATCGCCGCCCACGCTCCCGACGTCGGTGAGGATGAGGGCTCGCTTGGCAAGAAGACGCCGAGCGTGCTCGCTAAGACCCCGGGTGCGATCAAGAAAACCCCTGATGGCTACACCTATCTCGACCCCGAGCAATTTCCGAAACTGTTCGCTCCTGACCTTCCCCGAGAACAGGCACTGTTCGGTGCCCGCTCGCAGGTCCTTGCTTCAGCCGGCGTATTCACCCAACCACTGACCGCTGCCGCCTGGAAGACGAAGCCTAGCTGGGCTGTGGTTGCCGGCAATGACCAGATTATCAACCCTGATCTTGAGCGTTGGTATTACAAGCGCGCCAAGAGCCATACGATCGAAATTAAGGGTGCAAGCCATTCGGTATACGAGTCGCATCCGAAGGAAGTGGCGGCCATCATCACGGAAGCCGCGCGCAAGGCCGCCGACGAAACCACGGTCAGCAGCAAATAGATCACGCCACGAAAGGGCTGTCGCCAAGCGGCAGCCCCTAATTCCGCAATTCGGTCAACACCGAGGAATCTCATGGCCCACCTTCCAAATGCAGGAGTTTCGCATGCAGTGGCATAAGAACCGCGACGCCAGGGATCAACGCATCGAGGCGGGCCGCAAACTGTCAGCCGGAAAAATCGTCGATGCCCAGGATGCCACTCGTTTGCTTGAGGCCGTCATTTGTAAAGGCGACCGAGTTTGCCTGGAAGGCGACAACCAGAAACAGGCTGACCTGCTCAGCTCTGCGCTCCTGGCAGTGAATACGGAATTCATCAGCGACTTGCATATGGTGCAGTCGGGCGTGGTCCTCCCCGAGCACCTCGACTTATTTGAGCGCGGCGTGGCTACCAAGTTGGATTATGCCTACTCCGGTCCACAGTCAGCCCGCATTGCGCAAATGCTATTCGGCGGAAAAATTCAACTCGGGGCGGTGCACACCTACCTCGAACTATTTGCCCGCTACTTTATCGATCTGACGCCCAACGTCGCTCTGATTGCCGCTGTAAGCGCCGATCGGGAGGGCAATCTCTATACGGGACCGAATACCGAAGACACGCCGACGGTCGTCGAAGCGACTGCTTTCAAGGACGGTGTCGTCATTGCGCAAGTCAACGAAATCGTCGCAAATGTCCCGCGTGTCGACATTCCCGGGGACCGCGTCCACTTCGTGGTGAAGGCTGACAAGCCGTTCTTCGTAGAGCCACTTTTCACCCGTGATCCGGCGGCTATAACCGAGACCCAAATCCTGACAGCAATGCTGGCCATTAAGGGCATCTACGCGCCCTACGGCGTAAAGCGCCTGAACCACGGCATTGGGTTCAACACGGCTGCAATCGAGCTTCTGTTGCCAACGTTCGGCGAAGCGTTAGGGCTGAAGGGGAGGATTGCCAGTCATTTTGCATTGAATCCCCATCCCGCACTCATTCCAGCGATCGAATCCGGGTGGGTGGAACAGATACATTCGTTCGGCTCCGAGGTCGGTATGGACGATTACATCAGGGCTCGGTCCGACGTGTACTTCACCGGGCCCGACGGCTCTCTTCGCTCGAACCGAGCTTTCAGTCAGGTCGCGGGCCTCTACGCTTGCGACATGTTCATTGGTTCGACGCTCCAGATCGACTTGGCTGGAAACTCGTCGACAGTGACGACGACACGAATAGCGGGCTTCGGCGGCGCTCCCAACATGGGATCGGACGCTCGCGGCCGACGGCATCCGAGCGAGCCCTGGCTGCAAGCAGGAAAGGAGGCGGACCCCGCAGGATTGCCCGCGCTGCGCCGCGGCCGGAAACTGGTCGTTCAGATCGGGGAGACATTCGGAGAAAAGAACGTCCCCCTCTTCGTTGAAAAGCTGGACGCCATTGCCCTCGCCGAAAAACTCAACCTCGATCTCGCGCCAGTCATGATCTATGGCGACGACGTCACCCATATCGTGACAGAAGAGGGCATCGCGAACCTGCTGCTTTGCCGGGACCCGGACGAGCGCGAACAGGCTATCCGCGGCGTCGCCGGCTACACAGACGTGGGCCGCGGACGCGACAAGTCGATGGTCAACCAGCTTAGGGACCGGGGGGTCATCCAGCGACCCGAAGACCTCGGCATAGATCCGCTTCAAGCGGACCGCAATCTGCTGGCGGCGCGATCCATCAAAGACATCGTTCGATGGTCGGGCGGCCTTTACGCCCCGCCTTCCAAATTTCGCAACTGGTGAAGGGAGCCCTACGATGCAAGACCTCACATTTACTCATGAAGTAGCGGAAAGAGCCACCGGCAACACGAAGCTGGCTATAACCGGCGTCGTGGCTTCCGGAAATCTGGAAGTTCTAGTCGAGCGCGCCCTCCCCGAAAAGCAATGCGTGGTCAAGATCCGAACCACGGTTCGAGGGTTCGATCCCGTCTGGAAGGCGGTTGTCGATGGTTTCGTCGAACGGTTCCCGACAGGTGGCCTGCGCTTCTCGATCAACGACGGTGGCGCGCGACCCGACACCGTGTCCCTTCGTCTGTCACAGGCGCTGCGCCTGATGGAGAAAACAGAGCAATGAGCGTCTCAACAAACACCGCCCCACAGGCCACCGGCGCCAGACAAGTCAGTTGGTATGAGGCCTCGGCTCGTACGCGTGTTTCGCAACTACTCGACGAGAGCAGCTTCAAGGAATTTCTGGGCCCCCAGGAACGCGAGATGAGTCCAAATCTCAAATCCTTCGATCTTCCCGAGCAATTCGACGACGGCATGATCGTCGGACGCGGCCTCATCAAGCGCATGCCCGTTTTCGTCGCAGCGCAGGAAGGTCGCTTTATGGGCGGCGCCTTCGGCGAGGTCCATGGCGCGAAGCTCACCGGCCTTTTGCGGGCTTCCCGCGACATCGGGTCGATACCCGTCCTCATCCTGTTTGACACTGGAGGCGTCCGTTTGCAGGAGGCGAACGCCGGGGAACTGGCGATCGCCGAGATCATGCGCGCCGTCATCGAGGCGAGGATCGCCGGCGTCTCAGTTATAGGTCTGATTGGCGGACGAGCTGGCTGCTACGGCGGTGGCGGACTGATTGCCGGGTGCTGCTCTGCTCTCGCGGTCTCCGAACAAGGCCGCATCTCGGTTTCGGGACCTGAAGTAATAGAGACGAACCGCGGCGTCGAGGAATTCGACTCAAAAGATCGGGCACTTGTCTGGCGCACCATGGGCGGCAAGCATCGCCGACTGATCGGCGGAACGGATGCCTTCGTCGACGACACAATCGAAGACTTCCGGGAGACCGCGCTCAGTCTGCTGGCCGACACTCGGCCCTTCACTCTCCAAACATTGCACGAAGAGCAGGCACGCCTCGAATGGCGGATTCAACAGTTCGGAACATCGGCTGACGCGATCGATATCTGGAGGTCCATGGGCGTCGATGACGCCGCTGCCATTCCGGAGATGACCTATGCCCAGTTCACAGCGGCCGCTCAAAAAATACGGAGACCCAACCATGCAGCTCGCTGACATCCTCGCATCGCTCTTCCCTGACGGACACAGCATCAAAGCCGATCATGGTCTACTCTACGGCTTTGCACCGCTTGCCAGCGGGCAGCAGGCACTTGTCGTCGGAGTCTCGGACCGAACGGCCGTGGGCATTGACCAGGCTTCCACTCTTTCCCGCCATATCCTCGACGACCATTCGGGAACGGGGCCGATCCTCGTGATCGTGGACAGCGATAGCCAAAAAATGAGCAAGCGTGACGAGTTGCTTGGCCTAAACGAGTTCCTGGCTCACCTCGCCAAATGCCTGATCTTCGCCGATCTTCACGGTCGCCCGACGATTGGTATCCTCTATGGCCATTCCGCCGCGGGTGCATTTCTCGCTACAGCGCTTGCCACTCGGGTTCTGGTCGCACTACCGGGTGCTGAGCCTGCCGTGATGGACCTCGCGTCGATGTCGAAGGTGACAAAGCTGTCCATCGAGGTTCTGCAAGAGAAGGCCAAGACGACTGCGATCTTCGCACCCGGTTTGGACAACCTGGCAAAGACAGGCGCTGTGCATTTCATATGGAACGAGCAGGAGTCACTGGCGAGCCAGCTTGCGGCGCTACTCGCCGATCTCCCTGGCTCGGATGACAAACGCGACCTTCTCGGCGTCGAACGGCATGGCCGCACCAAAGCGGCGGAGATTGCGGAGCGGGTCTATGCCATCGCACGCGAGTCCTAAGCTTCGGCCAATGAGGCGTCACGACCTGATCTATCTCGAGCCATCAAGGTGGGATGTCGTTCTTGAACGGCAACTTGGGTCAGATCAGGTCGATCCGCTGATCCGATCCTGGGTTCACAAGGGATGGCCGCTGATCTCGCGTCGGCCTAGTTCTTACGAAACACATGGTATCGCACTTGGCCTACCCCTCCCACCCTCGCTAGGGAAGTGGCGTATCCCGTTTATCGTTCAAGACCAAGACATTCTGACAATCCAAGAGCCGTTATCGCTCGCTAGTGCTCGCGAGCAAGCGCCAAGGCAATGGCAGCAGATTTTCGACGAACTGGAGTTTTTCGCCGCGCACCGCGGTATCGAGCTGCAGGTTTTCGGCAGCCTGGCTTGGCAGGCCTTGACCGGTCTCGATTACCTCACCTTATCTTCGGACATCGACTTGCTGTTTCACGTCCCGTCCTCGGCTGACATGGAGCTGCTATCTTCCGAGATTTCCAAGATTGAGGATAATTCGCCCAGTCGTATCGACGGCGAGTTTATCCGCCGCGATGGGCTTGCCGCCAACTGGCGCGAATTTCTACCAGGTGGGACCGATGTCCTGGTGAAATCTATGGAAGGCGTTGCGCTTCTCGACGGGCGTCGTTTCACCGCAGGGGAGCGACTGTCATGAATGCCCTTCCCCGCCCCGTCTCCGTTTTCGAAACTTTCTCACGCTTGAATGTCAACTCGCGTGGCATAGCTTCCCTCGCGGCGCAAAGCCTCCTGCAGGAGTTGGAAACATGGCCCAAGCCGGGCCTTGTCAGCCATGTGGACTCCGGAAGCCATAGAGATATGGATGCCGAGACATTTCGCTACAGCGCTTCAGCTATTGAGCCTTATTTCCGCTCCCTTGTGATCGCCGGCGCGGGTGCACGCCAAATGACGCATCTAAGGTCCATCGGAATTGCAGCCGAGACTGCCATGCTGTCGGCGACCGGGGGTATCAACACCCATCGAGGAGCGATCTTTGGTATTGGCCTGCTATGCGCGGCTGCGGGTGCAAGAGCCAATGGCGTCGTCGACTTCGGATTTCCCCTTGGGTCGACAGTCCACGAACTCTGGGGGCAAAGCATCCTGGCGGGACCAAGACTCGCCGATAGCCACGGTGCGCAAGCAAATCTTCGATATGGTGTGGGCGGCGCGCGTTCCGAGGCTGCCAACGGTTTCCCGAGCATCTACAACATCGGGCTTCCCGCGTTACGTGCCTCCCGGCTCAAACTACCGAACGATCCGGAGGCACAAAGGGTCGAGACCTGCTTTGCATTGATCGCGGCGTTGGATGACACAAACCTACTGCACAGAGGCGGACAGCAGGGACTCCTATATGCCCAGCAGGCGGCTCGTCTGTTTCTCGCACGAGGTGGAATCGCCGCCGCTTGCTGGCGGCTCCAAGCACAATCAATCCACGAAGAATTCATTGCCAGATCGCTTAGTCCAGGTGGAGCGGCTGACCTCCTTGCAATGACATTGTTCGTCGATGAGATAGAGGGAACCTAGAGGGATGGCCGAAACAATTTTACTCGCGCTCACACCGATCTTTTTCGTGATGGCGCTTGGCTACCTGGCGGGTCGTAACAACATCGTCGATAACCATCATGTGGACGGGTTGAATGTGCTCGTGATGAATTTCGCACTTCCCGCATCGCTTTTCGCGGCGACCGCCTCGGCGCCGCGAGCCGAGCTCATAAGCCAAGCGCCACTGTTCTTTCTTCTGGGCGGGATGATGCTTGTCGTTTTCTTCGTCTGGTATTTCCTCCAGACACGGATATTCAAGATCGGAAAGCCGGACGCTTCCCTACAAGGCCTGACGATCGCGTTTCCGAACTTGGCGGGAGTCGGTCTACCAATTCTGGCAGATATCGTGGGCGCGTCCGGGACGGTGCCACTGGCAGTCGCCATCGCCAGTGGATCAATTCTGATAAGCCCACTGTCTTTGGTCCTCGTCGAAATGAACGTTCATAAGGGCGACAGTGGTTCCGGACAGAAAGCCAACATCCTGCAGCCGTTGCTTCATGCGCTCACCAAACCCATCGTCATTGCACCCGCCCTGGGCATCATTTACTCTCTATGTGGCTTTCCAGTCGGAGAGATTGCTCAAGCTTCGCTTTTGCTAATAGGACATGCGGCACCTGGCGTCGCCCTCTTCCTCACAGGGGTAGTTCTTTCTTCACAGGCCTTTCAGCTAAGTTGGAAGGTCGTCAACGCTACGCTTTTCGCCAACATCCTCCGTCCACTCGCCACGGCGGCGCTCGTGTTTGCTCTGCCCATATCATCCGACACAGCGAAAATCGCGGCACTGCTCGCGGCCGTCCCATCGGGCTTCTTCGGCATCCTGTTCGCAGTCAATTACAAGCTCGATTCAGGAGCAACCGGATCGATGGTGATTGCAAGCACGGTATTTAGCGTCATCACGCTTCCGATAGCGATCATCCTCCTCTATCCCCGATAGGTCCTCAAGATGACGTTCGCGATCATATGCTCCGGCCAGGGAAACCAGCACCGCGACATGTTCGCCTTAACCGCAGATAGCGCAAAGGCGAGCCATTTGTTTGCCAGTGCGACCATGCTACTTAACGGCATCGATCCACGTGGCATGGTGAAGCGAGAGGCCGGAAACGAGGTCTTCGAAAATCGAACTGCCCAAATCCTTTGCACTCTCCAGACGCTCGCGGCGATCAATGAGTTACATGCGAGCATCCCGCCGCGCACTGTATACGCCGGTTACAGCGTCGGAGAGGTTGCCGCCTGGGGCGCAGCTGGTGTGTTCCGTCACATCGATACCCTGAAACTCGTCGCGCGACGAGCCGAGTTAATGTCCGCAGCTAGCGTAACGGGCGATGGCTTGGTCTTTATAAGAGGTCTCCCTTACGTGACGGTCCGGCGACTGTGTGAAAAGCATGGCGGGGACATATCGATCATAAATCCGCGCGATGCCTTCGTTGTCGGTGGCGGGCAGGCTTTCCTGGCAGCGGTTATGCAGGCAGCGACAGACGCGCATGCAGCGCGCGTTAGCCGGCTGCCTGTCGAAGTCGCGTCGCACACACCTTTTCTATCTAAGGTATCCATGAGGTTTCGCAGCGTCCTCGAAGGTCAACGTAAAACATACCCACCACCGGCCGGGGCTAGACTCATCAGCGGAATCGATGGAGCCAGCGTGTCAGGTTTGAATTCGGGATTGGACAAGCTGGCAGCGCAGATCTCGCACACCGTCCGATGGGCGGACAACCTGCAGGCCTGCGTTGAGAACGGCGCGACCGCCTTTCTGGAGCTTGGACCAGGCCACGCATTGAGTGAGATGGCGGCGACGAGCTTTCCGAACGTTCCGAGCCGTTGTCTCGAGGATTTCAAGACGATGGACGGTGCGAAATCGTGGATTTCGAAATGGGCATCTCGCTGATATAGCGGTCAATATCCGGTGGTGATCGCCCACATAGCCGCTCCAAGGTGTCCTTTGCAAGTTTATGCATCTCTAAACTGGCTAAGAGTTCAGAGGCGACGGATCCTCGGAGTGTTCAGTTCCCAACCGCAGTATCAAAGGGCGAGCTGGATCGCGCCGCTCGTGGGTGACCCGACCGTGCGAATAATCCTTCAATCTCGCACGTGGGGCAATCTCGGATGAAAAAACTATTCGAAGCTGACGCAGCGCTTTTCGGTCGCCCAGCCGGCCCTAGTCAGAATGACGCGGTGCCAGAGTCACTTGTCGGGGGAACCCCGAAAGTCTTAAAAGACGACTTGGTCAGGCTGCTCGGTAAGGACCGTGTACTCAACCGTCTCATTGATCTCGTTCGATATGCATCCGACGCAAGCCCTTACCGTCTCATCCCTCAGGTCGTAGTGATGCCCCGAAATGTCGAGGAGATGGCAAAGGTTTTTGCCTTCTGCCGGGACACGGGTCGTCACGCAACCTTCCGGGCGGGCGGGACCAGTCTCAACGGTCAGTCTCAGTCCGACGACATCCTCATCGACGTCAGACGGCATTGGTATGGCGGCTCTGTGCTAGATAGCGGAAAGAAGTTCAAGGCGAGACCCGGCTTGATCCTCTCTCACGCGAACGCGATGCTACACAAACACAAGCGGAAGCTCGGACCCGATCCGGCGAGCGAAGCTGCGTGTACCATCGGAGGCGTTATAGCCAACAACTCTGGCGGCATGCGCTGTACTCTGGAGCGCGATGCGTACCACACCGTCGAATCCATGACGATCCTCACGCCGTCCGGAAATGTTTTCGATACGGCCGCGCCGGGAGCCGAAGCCCGGTTCCTCGAACTTGAACCCGAGTTCGCGCGAGGATTGCTCGACCTGAGGGCAGAGCTTCTGGCCGATGAGACGATGGTCAAGCGAATCCGGCAGAAATATTCTATCCGCAATACCCATGGCTACCACATCGCTGCCCTGCTCGATGGGGCTACGCCGCTAGAAATCTACAGACGACTTCTGGTCGGCTCGGAAGGCACACTGGGTTTCATTGCGGAAGCAGTGATGTCGACTGTCCCGGTGCCGGCCGTGACGTCAGTGGCTTGGCTGCCATTCTCCACTATAGACGAAGCCGTCAATCTTGTTCCCAAGCTCGTAGCACTCGGCGCCGCCGCCGTGGAGCTGATGGTGGCTCCCGCCCTCGTGGCGGCGGGAAAAGCCTTTCCCGGAACGCCAAGCTATTGGACCACCTTGGACCCAAAGGCAGCCGCGTTGCTCGTGGAATTTGGGGCGGACAACGACGAAGAACTTATGCAAGTCCAGAGCAAGGTAACCGAACTGGTTGCTGACCAGAAGCTCATCAGTCCATTGACATTTACCAGTGTCGCCGAGGCCGTAGAACTAGCTTGGCACGTACGCGAGGGGTTGCTCGGCCTCGTAGGAAAGCAACGCCCCCAGGGAGCAATGCTTATCACCGAAGACGTTTGTTTCCCGCCCGCTCGGCTAGCGGAGGGAGCGCACGATCTTCAGGCTCTAATGGATAAGCATGGTTTCGGTACCGGCGTGGCGGGCCACGCTGCTCACGGAAACCTTCACTTCAACCTCGTCACAAACCTCGAGGAAGATGAGAGCAAGAAGCGTTACGCGGCGTTTATGACCGAGTTGGTCGACCTCATCGTGAAGAAATATGACGGATCCCTGAAAGCCGAGCATGGAACGGGTCTTAATATGGCACCATTCGTCGAACAGGAGTGGGGCCGCAAGGCCACAGACATGATGTGGCGGATCAAGAAGCTGGCAGACCCTCAGGGCATCCTCGCGCCGAACGTCATCCTCACCAGGGACAATGGCATTCATCTCAAGTCGCTCAAGTCGATTCCGGCCATCGAGAATGTTCGGAACTCAACCCAATGTATCGAATGTGGCTTTTGTGAACCCGTTTGCCCGAGCCGTAATGCCACGACCACGCCACGCCAGCGCATCGCTCTGAGACGAGAGATGGCAAGACAGCCGGAAGGGTCGGCCGTGCTGCAAGAGCTACAAGCTCAATACGAGTACATGTGCGTTGAAACATGCGCGGGTGACGGCACCTGTGCGATCCCCTGCCCGATCGAGATTAACACCGGGGCCTTGATGCGCGAATTCCGTCATATGCAAAGAAGCGAACGGGAAGAGGACATCGCGCTTTCCTTAGCTAAACGGTGGCGTACCGTGGAGAAAATGGCGCGTGGCGGACTTGCTGCCGCCGAGATCGTGTCCAATGTGATCGGCGTCAAATCTCTGACGGGAATTACCACGCTTGCCAGATCGGCCATCGCAAACGACCTGATGCCGGCCGTTCCGGGCCCGATGCCAAAACCCGCGCGGAGGCTACCTGAAACCTCTATAGAGAACGCTTCGGCGGTCTACTTCCCAGCATGCATCAACCGCATGTTCGGCCGTGACCCTGATAAACATCATCAGCCATCCCTACCAGAAACGCTCGTTGAGTTATCAAAGCGCGCCGGACGATCTCTATGGATACCCGGCGACGTCGCCGGGCTCTGTTGCTCAACGCCATTCAGTTCAAAGGGCTATCATAAGGCGCACTCCTATATGGCGTCGGCGATTGCGGACGCCATGTGGCGGTGGAGTAACGGCGGAAAACTACCGATAGTCGTTGATGCCGCGTCGTGTACCCTCGGCATCGCTGAGGATGTCGCGCGCTATCTCGATGAGGAGCGCAAGGCCCGACACGATCAACTCAAATTCATAGACGTCATTCAATGGTGCCACGATCTGTTGCCCGATCTCCAGGTGCAGTCGAAACTAGACCGCATCGCCATGCATCCCACTTGTTCGATGACCCATCTCGGTCTCAACAAAACTCTGCGGGAGATCGGGTCGAAGCTCGCAGACGACGTCTTCGTACCGATTGGCACCACTTGTTGTGGGACAGCCGGTGATCGAGGACTTTTGCATCCAGAGATCGTTTTGTCCGCCACCCGCGAGGAAAAGGCTGGGTTGGATGAAACACCTGCCTCTGCATACATTTCATCGAACCGGACCTGCGAAATGGGTCTACGTCATGCAACCGGTCGACCTTACGAGTCGTTCGTTTTCCTATTGGAAGAGCTGACGCGCACCGACGCACATTCAAAAGCGTCAGGAGGGGAAAACTAAAAGGACAACTTTCCCGTACGTCTTATTGTTACATTGATTTTGGCGGTTGCAGCAATGTTACGCGAAAACTCCGAAATCTAAAAACTATACTCTTTCAAGAAAGGTCGTATCTTTCACAATAGAAAGACAATACAATGACGTGCCTCGCAACTCTCGCATCCTTTGCAGCCGCTTCCACCATTTCGTCTGCCATGCTGACAGCCTCACTACGAACGGCGGCCCGGCAATCAAGATAACGCTTCTCAACTACAACAAGCCGTTCGCCGTGGGGTATCTCAAGAACTACGACAACGCAAAGTTCGACGATACAACCGGTGTGGGCGAAAACCCCATAGCGACGCCGGAACTCAGCACATTAGTCGTGGATCAATTCGAACAAGAACCTGGTCGAAAAGCCGCAGCACGTGAAGGACATCGTGGATGCCGAACGGGCAGCCGACGGCAGCATCATCTTCTCCGTCAACTGACAGGAAACCGTCATTTGCCCGGAGCCGTCGCGTTAAGTCAAATTCCTTTCAACGGACAACACATCGATGCTGCTTGAAGCAGCTGCTCGCGAAATACGGTCAACCCGAAATTCGCAGCTCGTCGTCCCGCATGGCCAAATCCTCCGAATAGATGATGCTCAGATTAAGGTTGATAACTCGGCGCGCAACAATCGGATATTTCTAATTTTCTAGAATCTTCTTAAGGCGCGGAGACTTATCGATACCTGGAACAAGTCCGGGATCGATCTGTTTTGGTGTTGGTTCAAGTAGCTCCGGCTCCGTAGGCAATGACTCCGCAACAGGGATTCCCTGCAACAGGCCGGTGCCTGCACAATTTTCTCTCGGCATCGGAGGATCAAAGAGCTCAGGAACCTTCTCGAAACGGCTTCGAAGCCTTTCGAACCAGCTATCAGTCTCAGAGGCGACCGATGGCTTGACCGTGACTGTTGCGGTCATACCCGAGACGAGTGGCACGCCAGAGGGCACTCTATCGATGACTATCCGGACAGGCACTCGCTGGGCGAGTTGTACCCAAGTATAGACTGGATTCACGGTCGGCAGGCCTTGAATTCCACCTGCAGCGTTTGTAACGCTGATCCCGCGTGTGATGGTATCTACGTGTCCGGTAACGGGTTGGGCGTAACTCATAAGTTTCGCTTCTACCGCGTCGCCAACACAAATTTGCGAAAGCTTGGTCTCTTCAAAGTAGCCGTCAATCCAAAAGCTGTCCGAATCTACCACTGAGACGTTACTGGAGCCCTCTGTCGCGTAATCGCCTACTCGCAGCAACAAATTAGTGACAAATCCATTCACGGGGCTTCTTACCTTCGTGCGCTCGAGGTTGATCTGCGCGAGTGAAAGCTGCTGGGTCGCTGCTTCGAATGCCGCCTTTGCCTGGGCAGCGCTGCCAGCATAGATCTGTTGCTCCTCCGGCGTGGTCGCAACTGTTGAGAGGCGTTGTCGGCGATCAGACTCCGCCTGTTTAACCTGAAGGTCCGCGGCTGTCTGGTTCACTTGCGACTGGGCTGTCCGGGAAGCTATTTCGAAGTTCGCGGTATCTACTAAATAGAGAACATCACCCTGGTGGACAAATTGATTGTCAACGACTTGGATCTCGGAGATCTTTCCAGAAACCTGAGGTGCTACACTTGCAACCTGCACGCGGACTACTCCATTGCGCGTCCAAGGTGAAGTCACATAATATTGCCAAGTCATCACCGCTAGAACGACGGCCGCTGCGGCTATGATAAGCGTTAGGACCAACTTGGCCGCCCATTGCGCCGGCCCTTGCAAGCGTTGCCAAGCGCTGTGGTGGAACATTGAGGACATGGGGCGATCCGACGATGTTGGTTCGAGTGCCGCGGCTCCGGCTGGCCTTGCCTGATTTCCTAGTTCGGCCGCCTCAGTTGTGAGAACTGTCATTGGTATCTCCTAGGCCAACAGGGTTATCAGGCAGAAAATCGAGACGTAGAGGCTAAACTCGGCGATGGATGGGCTCACAAAAAGCCGTGTATACCGGATGCGACGCAGAATTGGCCTAAGTGAAACTGCAGCGGCTAAGCCGAAACATGCGTATAATAAGATTGGGGACAGCATCACGCCGCCGATCACGAGATCATAGTAGCGCGGCGTCATTGACCATTATCCTCATACGATATTAGCTCGTGCTCGAGAATCATGCCCGCGACCATCAGCGCAGCTGCAGCATCTCCAGTTGAAACATCGTCTATCTGGGAGAGCTCGTACGCCACAATTTGTAGAGACAATCCATTCGCTTCGGTTAGCGCAGACATTGCCTGATTGCGCAAGTGCTCTGGCATATTAGGCGGCAGTATCTCCAAAGCCGTGTAGGCGAGCCGGAGCGCAGATGCACGGTCAAAATATGCGATTGCCTGATCAACATGCTCGCGATCGGTTGATGCCTCACCGGCCAATCCCACCATCTGCCCGATCCGGACCGCATCAAGGAACATTGGCTCTTCTCGTGTTCGATTGTATCGCGGCCGTGCAGCTATCTCCATGAGATCTTTCCGAGCTTCCGCTAGGAGGAGACGCAGTTTGGCTGACCTAGAAAGGGGTGGAAGGAGTTGCTGACAAGCGAAAAGCAGGAACGCGGCCACGCAGAGAAAAAGACTGGCATACAAGAACGACTGGGGATCATAGCTCTGCGGATTGCTCGGAGAAAAAATCGCGACTGTGAATACGAGATTGCTACGCGCGAAGGATATCAGTCCTGGGCTTGGTATTGTCATTAGAAGAGCAGGAAAAATTACAAACGGCAAGAACCCAATCGCGAGCAATGGATACGCGGTCACCCCGTTTAGTACAACAAATTCAAGGATACCGGCGAGTAGACAACCAAAAGGCACGGCAAAAAGTGCTAGCATCGAGGCCGCAGACTGATCTGACGACATCGCCGAGAGACCTATTAAGATGCCCACGAACGCCAGTGAGACGTTTGTCGCCGGCCATCCCGCTATGACCAATACCAGCGCGGCCAGGCCAAAATATACGAAGGCTCTCAGACCATTCTCGAGGGCAATGCGATGTGACCTATAGAAAGGTGCCCGTCGTGAATTTAGGGGAAGCATTCCCTGACGCAGCGCCCTGATACTTGCGGAAACGGAGCAATCGCGCCGCCATGCCTCCGAGACCATCCAGTTCATGGCTCTCATTTTAAGATTGAAGAAACGTTTCTCCGTGGCATTTCGGTCAGCATGAGACGCTGGATCATCACTCAACAAGGGTTGGACGGCGGCCCTGAGTGAAGCGACGGTACGGGCCGCAGCCAATTCAAAGATGAGATCAACCATTGTCGTTCGAGCGGCAGCGCTTCGATTTCGACCAACGCTCGTTTCCGTGCTGAGTGTAGTAATCTCAGGGCGGAGGGCGGTGATTCTGTGAAGTAGTGCCCCAACTGTCTCGAGTGCAATCGAGTCTCCAGCGATCGACCTTTTCGTCAACTCCGCGATATCGCGGCGCAAGTTCTCAAGTCTGTCGGCGATTACAGGGTAATAATTGGGCGCGGAAAACACGGCATTTATCAATGACAACGATAGAATACCGATGACAATCGCGGCGCCACGTTGGAGTCCAAGGATGAATACATTTTGCGGTGTGTCTAGCTGCTCTACAGCTATAAGACAGACCGTAATAATACATAGAACGGCTGCATAAGTGCGAAAACCATCAAATAGAGATGCCATGTAGACGCAAAGGCCCACCCAAGTGGCAAGTACGAACAGAAGCAGCCATCCTGTCTGCGAGAAGAGCGCCGTGATGACGATGGACGCGATCACACCGATAATCGTGGCGATCACGCGATAGAATGCTTTTTCCAAACCTTGGCCCCGCGACGGGAAAGATAGAGAGGCAACCGTGAGCGCTGCCGATGCGGGGGATTCGAGTTCAAGCCAAAACGCCACGAACAGCGCCAGTATTAACGACAACCATGTTCGACCTGCAAAGCTCCATGCCTGAACGGGAAATCCTACGAAGGTGATGAGCCTTTGATCGATCAACGAAGGAGTAGCACCACTCTGCATTATCGATTCACTCCGACCCTTGGGCGGCGAGCCCGACGGTGAAGGCGGGAAAGATGATGTGGAAGGAAATGGTCACCGCGAATTGGATGCGGGACAGCAACAGAGCTGTGGTGTCCATCAGCACAGTACCTCTCTAAGTCCCGGATTAATTGTCTGGCTCGGGTCGAACGGCGAAAACGTGACCGTTATAATCCACTGATATCCATGTCTTGGTGTTAATATTTGCAAAAAAGGTGTTTAAAGAGTGCAACGACACAGCTGGGGAACTTTTATGTTTGGTAACTTTCGCCTATTTGCCTCCGAACGATTACTAACTATGGCCGCAAGCCCCCAAAGATAGGGTCGGACGGTGGTATATCGATTGCCTTGACTGAACGAGCGGGGGTGATCGCCAGTGCAGAGACCTGGTTGGTCTCGTTTGGCCAGATGTTACAGTTGAAGAAGCGAGCCTGCGCGTTCACATTCGCTCGCTTGTCGTGGTTTGGAGGATGGTCGCGAAGGATTTAGATACAATCGTAAATGTTTCCAATCGGGACTGCAGTTCCGTTGCACCATCTATACGTTCCTCCGCAACTAGCATCGCCCTTGACGAGATTGACCACGTCATCCGCAGAACGAACTCGCACGAGGACACGAGCGGCCCGAACACTACCTCGCCGAGCAAATGATCGTTTAGAATGCTTCGCCAGTGGCCTCGTAGAGGTTTGACCCATTCTCCGACGATCAGATGCTTTCCGTTCGGTGTCCAGCTCACGTCATTCATCTCCAAATTATCAGCGCATTGCGATCTGTATTTCACGTCTTGTGGGCGCCCCGCGTCGGCCCGTTCGAAGGCTTCGACACTTTCCGGAAATGGATATGTCCATGAATTGATTTTCTGTTAGCAAACTGCGACCCACGGTAGCCCGTTTTGCTAGATACCTCATGGAGGGTGAGACAAAGTGCTTTTGTCGACGCCAATTGTCAGACAGCCTGAGTCAGTCAGCGATGCCGCTTTTTAATCAACCAAAGCAAATTCTTATGGCTCGGACACTCATTCATTTAAGCCCGGTCAGGATCATTACGTCGGTTGTCAGCTTACGGGAGAATTGTTTCGGAGAGATGTTGCGAAAATCGGAGTGAGGTGTCGGCCCAAAAGCTGCGGACCGAGACAGCACTTATTAAGGGATTGGCAGAGCTCGAAGTGATCGGTGGACAGATTTTGATCTGTTCATGATGCGGTCCGACCGCTTTTAACTCGAACCCGCTCTACTGGTAGACCGGCCGAATCGGCATCAGCCTTTTAAAGCATGGGGCGATCCCTCTCTCGTGTATCGCTCGACAGTTTCGACCACAGTCGCCGGAACCTGAATCGCTGTGCCGTGCTTCCTGCGCGTTTCGATGCGGCGATCGCCGGGAAGGCGCACGGCGGGTGCTTCTTGAGCCGCACTCAACATCAACTCCAACCGTGCCGCAAAGCCGGCACCTGCGAACACCTTTGGATCAAGCGCGATGATCAGTTGGCCAGTTCTGGGTGGGCCCCCCTCGCAATCGCCAAATGACGACGCTTCGAACGACCAATGCGACCGTGTGAGCCCCGCTGCCAGAATATCGACCACCAGGGCAAGACCGAAACCCTTGTAACCGCCGATCGGCAACAAGCTGCCCCCCATCGCGGCAGCCGCATCGTTGGTCGGCACGCCATCGGCATCGATCGCCCAACCGTCGGGAAGCGCTACGCCGCGATTATAGGCATCAATCACCGCTACTTTGGCAACCACACTCGAGGATTGATCGATGACAAGCGGCTCGCGTCCTTCACGTGGGACGCCGAACGCCAATGGGTTCGTGCCGAAGAAGGGAGTCTTCCCGCCAAACGGCGCTATCGACGGCGACGCGTTCGCGGCCATTAGCGCAATAAGGCCTTGCTGAGCCAACTCTTCGACAAAATAGCCAAGCGATCCGCACGCATAGGAATTACCGACGGACAATGCAGCAATGCCGTTTTTCCGGGCTGCTTCGGCCAATGGTTGCAAGCCCAATACGATTGCGGGGTGGGCAAATCCGGTTGCAGCGTCTACCCGGAGAACAGCGGGCGAAAGATTTTCGAGATGGGACCGCGCATGGCCGTCTACCTTGCCGCATGCCGCGTGGTCGCAATAAGTTGGCAGGTAGGAAAGACCGACGATTGCCTGCCCGTCGCGCTCGGCGGCCGCAATCGATCTGGCAACTGCCCAGGCGTTTTCAATGCTGACGTTTGAAGAGATCAGGGCCTTCGCCGCCAAGGATTCAATTTCAGCGAATGTCAACTCTCTCAAATCAGTCATGCGTTTATTTCCTCTTGCGCGTTTTGCAGTCTTGCGAGTTCTAAATAGGGAATGTGGCATCGGATCGTGTGACCCGGTTCCGCAGTGAACAGCGGGGGTTCCTCCACCTCGCAAATTGCACCGATCTTGCGTGGGCAGCGCGTGTGGAAAACGCACCCCGATGGGGGATTAATGGCGCTGGGAATCTCTCCGTCCAGTCGTACGCGGACGCGCTCGCTCTCATCGAGTTTCGGCACAGCCGAGAGCAAAGCCTCCGTGTAGGGGTGGTGGGGGCCGGAGAATACACGCTCGGAGGGTCCAAGTTCCAAGATCCGGCCGAGATACAGCACGGCAATCTGATCCGACAGATAGCGAACCACAGCCAGATCGTGCGATATAAAGATATAGCTCACGCTCTCTTTCATCTGCAGATCGGCAAGCAGATTCAGAATTGCTGCTTGAACCGAGACGTCAAGTGCGGATGTGGGTTCGTCGCAGACGACAATACGAGGATCACCGGCAAAGGCGCGGGCGATTGCCACCCGCTGTTTCAAACCGCCGGAAAGCTGGCGCGGTTTCACGCTTAAATGTCGCTCTGTCAGCCGAACGGAATGAACAAGATCGACGAGGCGCGAGCGTAATGCTGGTCCGCTAAGACCCGCGAGTGTGTGCAGGGCACGCCCCATGATGTGCCGGATAGAATGCGACCTGTTGAGCGCCGAATCCGGGTTCTGAAAAACGATCTGCATCGCCTTCACCTGATCGGCAGTTCGGCTTTCGAGCTTGGGAGCAAGCGGTTTGCCCTCAAGCTGCATGGTACCGCCGGCATCGGCAGGAATAAGCCCGAGGAGCAGGCGGGCGAAGGTCGTCTTGCCGCTTCCGGATTCGCCAACAAGACCAAGCGTCTGACCCGGCAGGAGATCGAGCGACACGTCGTTCACCGCCCGCAAGGCGTGGCCATGGCTGGCGTAGGTCTTGTTCAGTCCTTCAATTCGCAAGACAGGTTCGAGCAAGGCGGCCGCGGACGAAGTTGAGATATTGCCGGGTGTCGTTCGTGGCAGCGACTGGGCTTTCTCGTGATAATGGCAACGGGACAGCCGCCCGCCAAGATCGTGTAGCGGCGGCAGTTCATTGTGGCACCTCGCGTCGGCGAGCGCGCATCGGTCAGCGAAAGCGCAACCATTGATTGTCGCGCCGGGGGGTGGAAGGAATCCCGGAATTGTATCCAGCCGTATCTGATCCTTGCGCTGTCCGCCCCGCGGCAGGCAACGGAGCAATGCAACCGTATACGGATGCCGGGGATTGTTGAAGACTTCCTCCGTTGACCCTTCTTCCACCAGCATACCGGCATAAAGCACACCGACCCGGTCACACATGCGTGAGACAACAGCGAGGTTGTGGCTGATGAAAAGGATGGAAGCCGACAGCTCCTGTCGAAGCCTGCCAATCAGATCGAGCACTTCGGCCTCGACTGTCGCGTCGAGCCCAGTGGTCGGTTCGTCGAGGATCAGCATCGTCGGGTCATTCGCGAGCGCCATGGCGATACCGACGCGCTGTTGCATGCCGCCCGAGAGCTGGTGCGGATATCGCTGCATCACCCGTACTGGATCGGAGATGCGCACCCTGCTCAGCATGGCAATCGCCTGGTCCGAAGCCATTTGTCGGGAAATGGCGCGCAATTCGAAAATCTCGGTCAGTTGCGGCCCGATACGGATGGACGGGTTGAGCGCCTTGCCGGGATCCTGATAGACCATGGAAACACTTTCGGCGCGCATCCGCCGCAGCGCTTCGCCGTCGAGCTTCATGACGTTCTGGCCCCCTAGAAAGATTTCTCCCACGGTGATGACGCCGTTCCTCGGCAGGTAGCGCACGACTGAAAGCGCAACTGTGGACTTTCCACAGCCCGACTCACCAACGAGACCATAGGCCTCTCCAGGACGAATCGTCAGGCTGAGGTCTCGAAGCACGGCCCGATTGCGCCGACTCACACGATAAGCCACGGAAAGGTTGTGCAGTTCAAGCGCGTTCTCCTTGATGGTGGGTTCAGTCATTGAGAGCTCCCTGAACTCCGTCGGCCACCAGATTGACGCCGACGACGAGCGAAGCGATGGCAAGCGCGTCGAACAGCACGGTCCACCAGAACCCGCCCGCGATCATTCCGTAATTGCTGGAAATACTCAGGCCCCAATCCGGCGAAGGAGGCTGAATGCCAAAACCCATGAAACTCAAGGTCGCAACCGCGAAGATTGCGTAACCGAGGCGGACAGTCGTCTCAACGAGGATCGGCGGCACCACGTTGGGCAAGATCTCGACGAACATCGTGTGCAATGCGCTTTCGCGGCGCAGTTGCGCGGCCGCCACATAGTCGAGTTCGCGTTCGGAAAGCACCGCCGAGCGAACCGTACGAGCAATGATCGGCGAAAAACTCAGGCCAATGACAATGATCACCGTGGACTTGGAAGTACCGAGCGCAACGATGGCAAGAAGGGCAACGATTACAACCGGGATCGCCATGAACGCTTCGAGGACACGACTGATAATGTCATCGACCAGGCCGCGGAAATAGCCGGTAAAAAGGCCGAGTGTCGTGCCTGCGACCGTAGCCAGCAATGTGGCAAGCGGAGCCACGGTCAGAATGTCGCGAGAGCCGACGATGACGCGCGAGAAGACATCGCGGCCAAGCTGATCGGTTCCGAACCAATGTTCTGCCGAAGGTGGCATGAGCGAGTTGATGATGTCATCCGCCAGCGGATCGTAGGGCGTGAAGTGTTCGCCAAACAGCGCGCAGAAGACCCAGAAAGCCACGATCACGAGTCCGGTCAGGAATGACCCGGAAAGGCTGAGTGAGACCAGTACTTCAGCCACGGGGCCGCGCGTGCTGGAACTCGGCAGCTCGGGTTGTTTGGCTCCGATTGCGCTCATTGTTCTGCCCCCAACCGAATACGCGGGTTTAGGACTGAATAGAGAACGTCGGCAACCAGCGTCGCGACGGAATAGACGATACCGATTGTCAGAATACCGGCCTCGAGGATCGGAAAATCCTTGCCGCGCGCCGCCGTGAAGATCAGCGAGCCTATCCCCTGGTAGCGGAACAATGTCTCGACAACGACCAGACCGCCGATCAGATACCCGGTTTGCGTGGCGATAACAGTGATTGTTGGAAGAAGCGCGTTGCGCAGGACATGCCGCCATATGACGACGCGCCAAGGCAGTCCCTTGAGGACGGCTGTTCGCGTGTAATCGGAATCGAGCGCCTCGATCATGCCGGAGCGTGCCATGCGGGCGATGTAGCCGAACAGCACCAGGAAAAGTGGAAGCGCCGGCAGGATCAGATAGTAAATCTGCGTGAAAAATCCCGCGTTCTTTGGCCACGTGGCGGCTATCGGCAGCCAATGCAGCCAGACGCCGAAAATCAGAATGAAGATGATGCCGGTAACGAATTCCGGCAAAACCGTTGCCGACAGTCCACCAAGACTGATGATGCGATCAATGGGCCGATTGACGTTCAAGGCTGCGATGATGCCGCCGAGTATTCCCAATGGCACGACCATGACGAACGCGACGAGTGCCAGCTTCATGGAATTGCCAAGCGCATCGATGACGAATGGCGCCACCGGCGCCCTGAAGATATAGGACGTTCCCATATCGCCCCGGACGAAACTTGAGATCCAATCCCAGTATTGCACGAGAAGCGGCCGATCAAGGCCAAGCGAATGGTTGAGCGCGTCGACGGCGCGGATGTCGGCGAGCGGTCCCAATATGGCGCGGCCGACGTTTCCGGGCAGCACCTGACCGCCCAGAAACACCATGATGCTCAGCAGGAACAGCGTCACAAGCGACAAAGCAATGCGTCTTAACAGGAAGGGGAGAATGGCTGCGCTCCTTGGTTAGCCAGCTCCCACGGGAGCTGGCTGTTGCAGGAAGTCCGTTCCTCCCGGTCAGGCCTTCGACGCGCGGTCGAGATAGTTCTGTGACATCGCGGTCGGTTGCACTCCCGTGACCCCCTTTGCCGCAGCAGTCAGATAGTCAAAGAAATAACCGAATATGACCGGCGTTTCCTCCAGAAGCAGGCGCTGGATCTTGCCGGCCGTCTGTTTCTGACTTTCAAGGTCGAGAGCCGCAATGTAGCCGGAGACCAACTGGTCATATTCGGCATTCTTGAAGTGCGCCGAATTCCACGTTCCATCGCTCTTCAGAGGTGCCGACAGATAGACATTCGGAACGCCCCGATGGCCATAGTCGGTGATACCCATGACCGAATCGAGCCAGTTCGACTTGCCGAAAACAGCGTCGCCGTAATATGCGCCCTGATCGAGGATGGTGAGTTCGACATCAATCCCGATTTCCTTGACCGCGTTCTGAATGAGAACTGCATATTCCGGAATTTCCAGATAGCGCTCCGTCGTCAGCGTGACCTTGAAGCCTTTGCCGACACCTGCAGCTTCCATCAACTGTTTGGCCTGCGTCATGTCCTGCTGACGCTGCGCGAGGCTCGTATCCGTCGAAGGGAAGACTGGAGCAAACGGACTATCATTACCGAGCGACGCGCGTCCCCGCATCAATCCCTTCTGCAGCTTGTTCCGGTCAATGCTCAAGGCGATAGCGCGGCGCACACGCGCGTCCTTGAACGGATCCATGTCCGTGCGCATGTGGACCTGGTGATGTGCGACTGACTTGAGACTGAGAATTTCGACATTCGGATCGTTGAGCAGAGCAACACCCGCCAATACCGGCAGTTGGTTGATGACGTCAACCTGTCCGCCCTGTAGAGCGAGGATCATTGGCTGGATATCGCCAAAGAAAGTGAATTCCGTACGCTCCGGCAGCGCCTTCTCACCCCAGTAGTCATCGTTCCTGACGAACGAAGCACCGACCTTCGGCGTATATTTCTCCAGCTTGAACGGTCCTGTCCCATTGAAATTTTTTTCGAAATCGCCCTTGTAGTCCGCGGGTATGATAATCGCGTTGTAGTTGTCGGACGACACAAGATACGGGAAATTGCCGTTCGGCGCATCCAGATGGAACTCGACCGTATAGTCATCGACTTTTTTCGTCGCGCCCTTTTGCAGGAAGCCGGTGAATACCGACAACGCATTGGACGAATTGGCCGGATCGGCGAGCCGGTCAATGCTTGCCACCACGTCGTCGGCCTTCATCTCGCCGCCACTGTGGAACTTGACGCCCTTGCGCAGGGTGAATGTCCAGACATCGCCCTTGTCGTTCGGTTTCCAGCTCTCCGCCAGCATCGGCTTCAAAACAAGATCGGGACCGTCGAGGCAGAGAAATTCGCCGACCTGCTGCAGCATCAACAGACCGCCAGCATCGGCAACGCTGACTGGTTCTATCGCGGCTGCAGGAACGCTGCTCGCCACGCGAATGGTCGCCCCAGGCGTTCCCTGCGCACGCGCCAGGCTTGGCATACCGCCGAAACCTGCGGCGAACCCGACGCTTCCGAGAAAGGGCAACGACAGACCGAGCAGGCTGCCGTGACGAATGAATTCGCGACGGCTGACCCTGCCGTCAACAAGCCCGTCGATCAGATGATTTTCGAGATCAGTCCGGCCACGCCGGAGAATGTCGAGAATTCGGTAATTCTTCATGATTTTTGGTCTTCCCCTGTGCTCTGGTTTTTAGCGGACGACTATTTCCCGGCGCCTTGGTCGCCGACTTGCCGGTCCGTCCAAGCCCGACACGATTAAAATCCCGTTTCCTCCGATTGTCGACGCTCCCGGTCTTCAATGCCGGTATTTTGTACGAAACAAATCATTGCTTAGTTCAAGGGCAGGCGACGGTATGCTCTCGGTTTTGCCGGATCATGATATTTGTTCTTCGGGCCTTTCTCCACGTAATCGCGGTGGCAGGCTGCCAGTCTGTCGCGTACCAATGTTACGCCGAGACCCGGGCCTTCCGGGACAGCGACCACATTGTTGCGGGGCGAGAATGGTCCGCCTTCGATGACGTCAGTCAGTTGCATGCGAAACAGCGATTGGTTGGGCTCCCTGATCCAGCCGAACGCAGCGCATAGATGAAGATATGCGGCGCTGCCGATACCGGAGTCACCACTGTAGCACCAGAAATCGATCGCGGCGTGTTCGCAAGCGCCAATGAAGCGGATGAGCCTGCCAATTCCGCCATGTACTGCCGGATTGCCGACGATTGCATCGGGTACCCGTAACTCTACAGCACGGGCAATGTCGATATTGTGTGTCGAAAATGGAATCGAGCAATGGCGGCGCAATTCGCGCATTTCTTCGATCGTCGCGACCGGGTCCTCCCAGTTGCGAACGTTGAGTTCTTGCAGCGGACGTATCAGTTGGCGTGCTGTCGCAAGCGAATAGGCCTGATTGGAATCTATGCGTAGCATCATATCGTTGCCCAGCTTCTTTCGAATAAGTTCGAGCATTCGCAGGGAGACGTTCGGGTCCTCGGTCGAGAACTTTCCTTCAAAGAAGGTAGTCCCATATGTCTCGTGCAGTTCCACGCAATAGTCTGCAACTTCCTCGGCGGTCTTCTCGCCTCTCTTCTCCGGTCCGTCTCCGCGCAGCGAGAAATAGTCTGTGAAAGGTATCTCCTTGCGCACGGCGCCACCAAGCAGTTGGTAGAGCGGCTGGTTCCAGGCCTTGCCACGCAGATCCCATAGCGCCATCTCGATTGCCCCGAATGCCATGATGCGATTGCGGTCATTGATGCTTTGAACGCCGGTCCAAAACGGCAGACAAACATTTTCCGCACCAGCGATATCGAAGGCGTCCCGCCCGATCAGCCGCGGCGCCAGCGTTTCCGTAATGACCGCAGCAGCCGCTGCACTTGGTGCTTCACCAAGCCCGATCAGCCCATCTTCTGTCTCGACTTCGACAATTGTCGGCGAAAACCCGTCGAGTTCGCCAAACACCCAGACGTATGGTGCTTCGAGTGTGAGGTTGATCGGCGTTGCTGTGATGCGGCGAATCTTCATGTCATTGGCTCAATTCGAGAAAAGGCTTACCGAGCAGGCCCGGGTCGACATCGATGCCAAGGCCGGGACCATCGGGAATACCAATCCGGCTGCCGATGACGGGCGGTGCGTTCCTGGCCGTACGGACGGTGACCCATTCATGAAAGGCGATGGCGTGAAGTCGCCGTTCCTCTGGCGTTGAGAGCGACAGATGTGCCATGGCAGCGGTGTCGATTTCTGCTCCGCCCGTATCCTCGACAGTGACCATAAAACCCAGATCGACCGCGAGATCGCGGATCTGGCGTGTTTTGGTTACCCCTCCCAGACGGGAGATTTTCAATGTCAGCCCGTCGGCAGCGCCTTTGCGATGAATATCCAGCATCTCCTCAAGCGAGGTGACGGATTCGTCGAGCACCATGGGTTTGTTGAGTGAACGCCGAACCGAAAGACAATCATCAATCGTGACGCAAGGCTGTTCCATCGTGTAGTCGATTTCCCGCGTCGCATCGGCGAATTGCCGCGCCTGATACGCGGACCAGCCGGCATTGGCATCGCAAAAGATGACTGTGCCTTTCGGAACCGACGCGGCGACCGCGGTGACACGTTCGATATCGTCATGAACGTTGCCACCCACCTTGACCTGGAGACGGTGAAAGCCTTCGGAGACTATTATTTTTGCATTGGCAATCATCGCGTCAACAGGGCCGTGGGTGACGACCCTGTATAGATCAGCCATATCGCTTTCCCTGCCACCGAGCAGGGTGACAAGCGGCACGTCTGCCGCACGTGCCGTCAGGTCAGAACACGCCATGTCCAAAGCGGATTTGATATAGGGGTGGCCCTTGAATACCGTATCCATCAGCCTGTTGATCCGGGCTAGCGCGCGCGGATCCTGCCCAAGAAGATGCGGCGCGATCTCTATCACACCGGCCTGAGCGCCGGCAGCAAAGGCAGCCGAGTAAAAATTTCCCAAGGGAGCCATTTCGCCCCAGCCGGTGAGTCCGGTATTCGAACTCATCGATACGATGACCGCGTCAAATCCATCCGCTCCGCGCCCCTTTGACATGTTGTAGCGGCCATCAACGAAGGGCTGCATCATACGGTAGGCTTTGATGGTCTTGATATACACGGCGCATTTGATCCTATGGTTGGTAAATGGAAGAACAGCCGGCCAGCGTTGACAGCAATCAGGCGTCGGAGTTTTAACCCTTTCCGCCGGCCGAACGCCCAACCGGCTCACTACCGGCGTTTCGTTTCTCAAGGCTCCTTGCGAAGGCAACAAGCTCCTCGAAGTCGAGGCCGATGTGAGCGCGGGCATGGCGCTGGGCAGCCTTCATGTTGTTGCCTTTGAGCAGCCGCACATATTCTTCATGGACGTCCACCGACGGAACTGGCTCGTTTCGCGCGCGCTGATGCAGGGCAAAATACATCTGCAGCCGGCTCGTCAGGCGCTGCCATGTGTCGAGCAGCAATGAATGATCCGCCCACTCATAGATCAGTCCGTGCAGTTGGAGCGCGGTTTCGATCTGCCGGGTCGTATCCTCTTCGCGTGTAGCCTGTTTGACAGCATCATGGCGACGGTCGAGCTCGTCAAAAAACTGCTCTGTCCTGTTGGGCCAGGTCTTTTCTATGGCGAACTCGTCCAGCACCTGATTGAGCGAATAGGCTTCTTCGATATCCTTGACCGTAACCTCGATGACAAAGGTACCCGCGTATGGAATGCTGGTGAGGATACCTTCCTGAACCAGTTCCCGCATTGCTTCGCGCAGGGGCGCTCGACTGACCCGCATTTGCTCGGATATGCGAAGCTCGTTCAGCTTCTGTCCCGGCTCCAGCTTGCCGGTGAGGATAGCTCGCCTGAGCAAAGAGACAATCTCTGCACGCCGCGTGGTATCGACTATCGGATCAAAATCAGTTCCACTCATTGGCTGAAAATCCTGTGCGCGTATTTAGAAAATCAGATTGTCGACAATATTGCAATAACAAATCTCGTAGAATATGGTTTGCCTTTCTCCCTGTGTTTCGGAGTTTGACGTGACTCTCACTGCCTCCATTCAGCTGGCCGCCTCAACGGCTACTTTCCTGCTCGCCGCAACATGTGCGAAGTCTTGGGCAATGGGCCCAAGCACGTTCAAATTGGTGCTCACGATCGTTTTATACTCCGTGGGTAATCTGATCATGCTGCGGTTGGTGCGGGAATTCGGAATGGCATCGGCATTCAGCTTATCGGCTGTCATCCAGTTGATAGCAGTCAATCTGATTGCCCTGGTTTATTTTGGCGAAAAGCTAACTTTAATTCAGTCCTTTGGAATTCTATGCGCAATATTGGCTGTCGGTCTGATCACATTTGGATCAGCAACAGAGTGACACCGCCTATGGAATAGCCTTGAACGAAGCCGCATTTGCGCATCTCAGCCGAAATGTTCAGGTATAGATTGGACATACTCTAAACCTCGTAGCCAAGCTTTCGTTGTAACCGTTCCTCAATCAGTCGGTATTCGAGTTCCAACAGCATCTTGTCTTCGGGAAATCGCTCATCTAGGAGAACCAGTCAACGATCTCTTGTCTTCGACCGGGATCGTCGCTGCCGTAATAAACACCAAGCCCCATGTTACAAATTGTACAGCATGGAACAAGTTTACACTGGCCGAACTGCTCTCGAATCTTTTGCTGACCAGCCCGCCGTTGGCGAACCGGTGAAGAACGTGGACAGGCGGTCGGTGATCGGAGTTACCTTCACTTGGCATATCGCAATACCCGCGCAAACCGCCTTTCAGTCCCATGTCGGCTGTATTTCTCTTTACCGTGCGTTCTAGCCACCATGCCTTCTAGCGCATATCAAAGTTGCTTAGCAGAATGTCGTTCATTGAGGTAAGCAACAATAAAATTGCTCTCCAAGGTATTGGCCGCGCCGCGGAACGGCTGGGTGAATATGGCGTAGACAATTTTTTACGCGGTTACCAATTCCGATCCAAGGCCAGATTTGTTTCGGGCCAAGGGCCGAATACGTCGGTCCGTCGCCTTGAACCAATCCGAACCGGCGACAGTGCTATTTCTCTTCAACTTCACCCCGAAGCACGACAATCTAAAGACCTGAGATCTCGTTGAGACAAGGACTGATGGCTCGAACTACGACGGGAATATTCACTCACGCTTCGAGCCGATTGGCGTTGGCGAGTTTGGCCGCCAACACTTTCACTACCATTCGGCAAAATCCGGGAACCTTTGACTGGGAATATCATAATGTGTCCAACAGGAGATTGGCCATGTCAGCGGTTATGAACACCCGTCCAAATTGCCGATCTTGCTTGGTCACCGCGCTCTGACGCCGGCACCACCCATACCCATCCGTGCTGGCACCCTAGGGCCTCCTGTGATAGTGGAACCGCCGATAGACATTGCCGTCGCGTAAAGTTCAGGATCCATTGTGCGCCCAATCTACCGAAAAAACTCTGTCCTGCGCCGGTCTCAGGCGATGTGGGGAAACAGGCGGGTTTGGCGGCCGCGACTGGTGTTTTGGGCCGGGGCTCTGGCAATTGGTGTCATCAGTGTCGCTTTCGCAAAACTCGCCGATATGGCGCAACATCTCTTTCACCTCATGACCGGGACATATGGCGGGACGACATTTGTGCCATTGATCATCACACCGCTTGGCTTTGGCTTTTGCGCCTTCATGGCGATGCGGTTTTTTCCAAATGCCCAGGGGAGCGGCATCCCGCAAACGATCGCAGCAAGGCATCTGACCGATGATGACGATCGTGCCCGTCTGCTCTCCCTCAAGATGGTCGCCGGCAAAATTCTGCTGACCGTCGTCGGTCTTTTTTGTGGCGCGTCCATCGGTCGCGAGGGACCAACCGTTCAGGTGGGTGCATCACTGATGTTGCAGGCGGCACGGTGGGGTGGAATGGCCCATGCGCGCGGACTGATCGTGGCCGGATCAGCTGCGGGCGTCGCTGCAGCCTTCAACACCCCGCTCGCCGGCATTGTCTTTGCCATCGAGGAGATGGGACGATCTTATGAATCGCGTGCCAATGGTCTCGTCCTGACGGCGGTTATCCTGTCGGGTCTCGCGGCCATCGCGCTTGTCGGCAATTATACGTATTTCGGCGAATCGGCTGGCGCATCGACCGGGTTTTCCGACTGGCTCCTGGTGATCCTGTGCGGCGTTGGCGGCGGCGCCTTTGGTGCTGGCTTCAGCGCGGCCGCACTCAAGGCTTCTCGCAGGATCCGCCGCTGGGCGATATCAAAGCCGCTCGACCGGATGATCCTCTTGGCTGTCACCTGCGGAGTAGCGGTTGCCTTAGTCGGCATTTTGTCTGGCGGAATGACCTTTGGCACCGGCTATGAACAGGCTCGTGGCGCGGTGGAGGGAAATGCCCTGCCCTGGTACTATTTTCTCGAAAAATTACTGGTGGGTTTTCTGTCGATGGTCTCCGGAATTCCCGGCGGCATATTTGCGCCTTCGCTTTCGGTCGGCGCCGGTTTCGGCAGCGCCGTTGGACAATTGCTCGGCAGCAATATCGGTCTTGCGGCAATCCTCGGCATGGCGGGCTATTTTGCCGGCGTCGTGCAGGCACCGATGACGGCCTTTGTCATCATTCTCGAAATGACGGGAAGCCATAACAGCGTCATCGCGCTGATGTGCACGTCGATGCTAGGCTATGGCACGGCGCGGATGATTTCGCGCGAACCGCTCTACCACGCCCTGTCCCGGGTCTTCATCGCTGATGCCATTCGGCGCAAGCGGGCGGAGCCAGCACCGCTGGCCGGATAAATCCATCAGCGCTTCAATCAGACGAGGCGACAAAAATGCGCCAATGTCGGCAGAAATCTCTGCTCACACTATACCAATGAGGAGCGGTAGTTCCGCCAGGCTCTTGATGACTGCGTCGGGCGGTGCTGGCAGGCGATCAAACCGCTGATCGTAGCGATTGCACCATGCGACCTGGAATCCGAAATGCGACGCGCCAACGGCATCCCAAAAATTCGAGGACTGAAAGAAGATGCGCTCCTTGGCAACACCGAGCCTGGCAACGGCAAGCTGGTAGACGGACGGGTGCGGCTTTTAGGCTTGCACTTCATCACCGCCAGCGGCGAGTCGCGCCCCAAAATAGCCACCGACGGACCCTGCTCCGAGAATCGCAATACGCCTGATCGTGCCTCCAGGAAATGAGAATGGGATCAAATATCGAGAACGCTGCACCCACTCACACTTAGCCGTACAATCGAGTTTATACGGCTTGAACGAATATTCTCGAGAATTCGTACAATGATGCCTGTGCTCGATCTTTGCTGACCTGCCAAATCGGCATTGTACAATGTTGCCGCGCAGCAACAACCGTTCCTTTGAAAATGCCGATAATAGGCGAATATCGAGCATTTTGGATTGTAGCTTGAATGTCTACAATTCCGATTAAAGGCCTGTTGCGTAGTGCGTATTCAATCGTCGCCTTAAAAAGATAGGGACTCCAAACCCGCTAGTTTTCTCCTCTCGTTCCGAATAATGATTTGGCAAAACAGGAATGAAAGCCACCGAACGACGACTGCTTTGCGCCCGCGATGCAGACATTGTAACAAAATTGCGGAATGCCAAAAGCGGACGATCGAAACCATACCAGGAACGGAACTCCTATCCAAACCAAAGCGACTTCGGATCTAAAGCCTAAGTCGGTATGTCGGTAGGCTTCAGCGGTGCCCCAAGGAATTCCATCCCCCATTGCGCGCCGAAGCGGTTCAGGGCGGTCTTATCGGGTATTCCGGTCGCCATGACTGACCCTAGCTCGGTGAAAAACGCTGCTGCATCCAAGGCAAGTGTTATGAGAATGTATTGGCGTGCCGGCTTGCTGGCGGAGCATTGGCGCGATTGTCGCAACAACGACGACGCCAGAAATAATTACCGCTAGCAGCGGCGGCACGATTTTCACCGCACTAAAGAAGAATTTAGCACCCCAGCCAATCAACTCTGGCGATGGGCATCGCAATTAGCGAATAAGTGTGCCGGTCACGTAAATGGCAATGACGTACCATAGAACATAGAGGCAGTAGGTCTGGCCATCGCCCGTATAGATCTGTCGAACCGAGCCGGCGGCGCTCAGCGTCAAATCCGATATACCGCGCCAGAATGCTATTGCGACAGGCCTCAACAAGCGCGAGAGACCGGTTTGGTAAAATGCGTAAAAGACCGTAACGCCGGTCGTTGGGGCGCGCCGATATCCGTAAATGTAACGCAGCCAGACAACGAAAAAGAGAGCCGCCGCGATCCCGACGGTAGTGGCCATGACAGGTATGGGATTCCAATATCCGTAAATCGTTTCCAGCGACATGCCATCCCAAACCAACGTCGAGGCGAATGCAGGGTCGATAGCTGCGGATACGGGCTCCATGAACAGTTTCGGGAAGAATGTCAAAGCGAAGATGGCGATGATCAGGACATATTGCGGCACAAGAAGTGCTAGCGGCGCCTCCGCAATTGCCTCGAATCTGGCTTTCCGTTCTCCGAGAAAAACTGCGTAGGCCAGACGAAACATATAGAGAAAGCCGACGAAGGTTGCGAGAACGGCCAATGCCGCGAGCCCGTACCAGCCCTTTTCCACCATGGCACTGAGAAGCAGCCACTTGCCACCGAACCCCGCGAGTGGCGGCAGGCCGGACATCGATATCAGGGCCGTAGCGACCGCAGCGAAGGTGAAGGGCATGTTGCGAACCAGTCCACCATTCTCTTCAAGCAGCCGTGTTCCGGTCCGCAGGATGACGCCGGCAGCGGCAAGAAACAATATGCCCTTCACCATCAGGTGGTTGGCAACGAGATAGAATGCCGTGACCCAGCCGAGATGGCTCATCAGCGCGATGGCGGTCACGATATAGCCAAGCTGACTCATGCTCGAATAGGCGAGCATGCGTTTCATGTCGGTTTGCTGTAGCGCCATCGCCGCACCGAACAACGTCGTCAACAGGCCGACCCAACCCATCACATGCGCCATGTCGAGGCCAATTTCCGAGCGGATGGCGAGATAGGTGACCGAGAACAGGCCAAAGATTGCAACCTTGCTGACCACGGCCGACAACATTGCCGAGAGGTCATCATCGGCCTCCGCATAGGCGCCGGGGAGCCAGATATGGACACCCGCAGCCCCCGCCTTGATGAGAAAGCCCACGGCCAGCAATACAAATGCCGGCCAGGCATCCTTCCCTGCAGCCCCGAATGCAGCAAGGTCAATCGTGCCATTGGCGGCGGCGGCCATGGCAAAGCCTGCGAGAAGACAAAAGGCCGATGCAATCGAGAACAACAGGAATGGCAAGGCATAGGGATGGGCGTTGCGTGCCCGCGCAATCAAAAAATAGGAAGAGAGCGTGATCATCTCCCAGCTGAAGAAGAATTCTAGGCTCGTCCTGGTACGCAGGAGTGCCGCAATGGACAGGAGCAGCAACGCCATCAGCGGATAGTAGCCCGGCCGCGGGTCCGCGCGATAGAAGCTGGCCGACGCGATAACCAGCCCGCCTGAAAGGAGAAGCACCGCGAAAAGGCGGCTGATGCCCTCGACCGGACCAACGATCCAGATGCCAAGCAGAAGCACCAGTATGAGCATGAGCATTGATTTGAGCCGCCCGGGAAGCCAGTCGAACAGGCACAGAAAGGCCGCGGCACCGAGCGGTGCGAATATCCATAGCGAGGCCGCTCCTGAAAGATTAGCCGCCACATAGCCCGAAACGCAGAGAAACGCTGCACACAAACCAGCAGGCAGTAGACGCCCGGGCGAGACAGCAATGGCGCCTTGTTCGACGGCACGGGTCGCCTGCTTGAACCAGCGGAACATGTATGCGATCTCGAGTAGCGATCCGATCAGAATGACGGCGATCCAAGCATATTGCCCTGCCGTCGCGACGCGAACCACGAGTTCCCATTTCGACCAGAAACCCGGGAAAGGCGGCAGACCCGCAATGGCAACGAGCAGAATGGCGAAGATGAGCATTATTAGCGGACGTCCGGCGAGTGCGGACCAGTCGTCGACCTGCGGACGATTGACGGCGCCTGCCAGGAAGAACAGGCCAGCCTTCGCCAAAAGGTGATTGACGAACAGCCCGCCGACGACGAGCGGAATTGACGCTTCGGCACCAGGCTGTCGCATCAACGCAAGCGCCAAGGTGAGAAGGCCCAATTGCGCGATCGACGAATAGCCAAGCATGCGCTGAACGTTCGTCTGGCGCAGTCCGGCAAGATTGGAGAACAGGAACGTTATCCCGCCTGACACTGCGATAAGGGTAAGGTAGTTTTCGAACAGCGGAAGCAGTTTGAAGAGTGCAAAGAATGCGCCCGCCGACACTGCCCCGGAAACGAGTACTGCAACACCGCTCGAGGCGGATTGATAGACATCCAGCCCCCAGCCGTTGGCCGGAAAGGGCTTCAGTTCGATGATGAGGCAGGACAATACAAGCAGCAACGCCGTTGTTCCGATCGGTCCGGCTATCAGCGCGCGGTCGACGATCATATCGTCAATGTTGAGCGTTCCGGTCACGTGATACAGCAAGGCCGAACCCAGCAGGAAAAAGGTCGAGGCAAGCACGGTCGCCAGGATGTACTTGAAGCCGGCAGCGAGCGCTGCCGGTGTACCATCGAAGCCGAGGAGACCGTACGTCGCTATCGATACAATTTCGAGGAACACAAAAAGGTTGAACAAATCCCTTGTCATCACCATCCCGTTGACGCCCATGATCAAGAGCAGAAACAGCAATTGCGCCGCATAGTTTTGACGTAGCCGATCCCAAAGATGCCAGGCGGCCAGCAGCGCGACGATATTGACGCTGAAAGCACACACACCCTCCCAGGGCCCAAAGCGGAGATTGATCGAATATGGCGGCGCACTGCCGGCCGTGAAGCTCTCCAACACCGGTTGCCCGTGGTAAACCGCCCACAGGCAGGCAGCCGAAACGGCAACTATACCGGCGAGCGCAAGGACAAAGATCACCGCCGGCAACGGTTTGGCGATGCGATACAGCAGTGGGATGAGAAAGCTGCCCCCAAGGCCGAACAGAAAGATGTTCAACGGTTGCAACAGGGCTTCTACCATTTCGACTCCGTGAAGGCGTCTATGTCGAGCGTCTTCCTGGCATCGTAAAGGCGTATTGCGAATGACAGCATGATCGCGGTTACTGAAAAGCCGATGACGATGGCCGTGACGACCAGCGCCGAAGGGATGGGATCGACGGCGTTCGTCGCAGCATTGGCCTTATCCAATGCCGCGTCGATGATTGGCGCGGTGCCGCCAGTGACGTAGCCCGTTGCCACCATGACAACGTGGATGCCGGTGTCGATCAGCGAAAAACCGATAATGATGCGCAGAATGTTGCGATGGACGAAAATTCCCGCAAGGCCGATCAGGATCAGGCAAAATCCCGTGACCAGCAATATCTGCGAAACCGGTAGACCCATCAACCCACCTCGCCCGCCATATCAGTGCCGGAACCGATCGATGACGACACTGAGCTCGGCTCCAACCTTGATGCCAAGCAAGGCCGATATCAGGGGAATTGCCCCAGCACTCAACAGCGTTCCAAATGTACCGAGTGGCAGAATGTGGCTATCAAGAAAACCGTCGGCAAAAACAATACCGAGAATTCCGATCGACACGTAAAGGACGCCGGCGAGCGATTCCGTCACACTCAGGAAACCGTGATTCAATTGGGTTGCAGAGCTCGCCAGCATCAGCAGCATGACACCGGACGCCACCACCGCACCACCCTGAAACCCGCCGCCGGCCGAAAGATGCCCGTTCATGATGACATAAGCGCCGAACAGGAAGATAAGCGGCAATATGACCTCGGCGCCGGTACGGACCAGTTCGCTCGGCTCGCTCTCGTCGATACTCGCTGCGTTGGTGACCTGCGCGTTATCGCCAGACTTGTTGGCAAGGAGCACACCAACGCTCGCTGCCACCATGAAAAGCACTGCCACCTCCCCCAGCGTGTCGAAGCCGCGATAGGTGATGAGTATCCCTGTCACGACATTCGGCGCACCGAGTTCGCGCGGAACCTGCGAGAGATAGTATTCGGCGAGCGGCGATCTCGTCTGGCGTTCGCTATACCCCCCAACCAGGCCAAAGAAGATCGCCCCGAACATCAGCACGGCGATGATGGCAAATAGACGTTTCATCCTGCGCCGCCCTCCTCCTTGTGTGCATTCTCCGCGTCGCGCAATGCATCGGTTATGGTGGAGGCAGCCATGGGCGTTCCGATTGCGTGGGCGGCGCGCGACAGGGCATGCGATGACAATGGATTGGTCATCAGCACGAAATAGGCGACGAGAATCAGCTTGGCGCTCCAATCGGGGTGATAGATGCCCAGTCCGACCAGTACCAAAATATTGCCCAGCGTCGACGCCTTGGTGCCCGCCTGGATGCGGGTAAAGGCATCCGGCATACGCAGGAGTCCGAGCCCAGCCGAAAAAAGAAAGAAAGCGCCCACCAGGATCACCAGGCTGCCGATCAGTTCCATCATGGCTCCCCCCCGCTGCCGGTCCTTCGCATCGTGTAGAGGAAGATCAGAGTTGCCAGTCCCGAGCCTATCGCCGCCTCTGCCATCGCAACATCAGGTGCAGCCAGCAGAACATATGACACCGCAGCAAAGAGGCTCGCGAGGCCGGCGCTGATCATCGCTGCCAGCAGATTGCCGAGACACACCGCCAGCACACCACTGACCAGGATGCCGGCGCAAACCAGAATGACGAGGAGTTCCAACATGCCGCTAGGATCTCCGTTCGAGGAAGCGCGCAATGGCGAGCACGGCCAGGAAGCTCAGCAACCCATAGACCAGCGCAACATCGATATAGACGAAACGACCGGATAGATGGGCATAGAGCGCTATGAGCGAAATTGAGATCACCGTGAGCATGTCGATCGCTACGATCCTGTCGACGATGGTCCTGCCTATGATAAGCCGCACCACACCGCAGGCGATGCCCATAAAAATCAATGCACCGGCTATCCGCAGGATAATGTCAGCCAAAGACTTCTCCCAAGTGTTTCTCGAATGGCCCTGCGATCATTTCGGTCGCAATCTCAGGATCGACGGTTTTGACGTCGAGCCAGTGAATAAACAGCGCATCGTCCTTTATCGCCATGACGAGTGAGCCCGGCGTCAATGCGATCGAATTGGCAAGGGCCAGTCTTCCGATCGGCGATTTGAGCCGGATATTGATCCTGACGATACCGGGATGAATGTCGATGCGTGAAGAATAGACGTATCGCAGCATGTTCAGGTTGGCCTTCACCAACTCTAAAAAAAACAAGCCTGTATAGGCGATGAAATGGAGGACGCTTCGCGGTGTCAGCAGGACGTTCCACCATGTGCCGCTGCGGCGCATGAAAATCCAGTCGACAACCAGTGCAATCACCGCGCCAGTCACCACGATAGGAAGAGCCAGGCTCGAATTCAGGATCAGCCAAAGCGAAAACAACAGCAGCCAAAGACTGATCGAGCCGAGCGCCGAACGCGAAACGCTGCTGTCATCGGTCTGACGGTCTGACGGCATTTAAAGCGGCCTTTGTGGACAATCGAGATGATCCATCCGACTGGCGGAGGCGGTCTCTATAATAACCGGCTCTAGTATAAGCTAAAGTTCCGGAAAAATGCTTCCAATTTGTTGACTATCCTTCATTTTTATTTGGTCGAAAGCCCTCTTTGTTTCGACGAATGGCATCTAAAGCCAAGATTTGAGACTCAATGCCAATCACAGTGCTTCTGCGGGAAGTTAATGTATTTGAATGGCCACACCTTGGGCCATGCGATTAGGGAAATGACAACATCGAGAACCCTCCGAAAACTGAACCTGAAATCTCCGTTGGCTCCAGCCTCACTGGTTTCCAACCGCTCAGTGCAGCTGAAGCCAAGGTCGTTGCGCATCTGAGTTTGGGAGATTTCGACAGGCTTGGAGACGGCTTGCGCCCAGAGCAGGAGGATCCAGCGCGCACCGTGCGCGCGACGCTATTGCGCTTCCTCATCCTCGGGAACAGCGAATATCATTTGCACGAAAAGGGGCTGAGGCTTAGCGGTGCATGGGTGTCCGGTATTCTCGACCTCGAAGGTTGCCGGATTCTACGCGACATTGGTCTCAAGGACTGCCACTTCGAAGCTTCGCCGATCCTGCGTTCGGCCATTATCGACAACCTCTTTCTGGACGGTTCGGCCATGCCCGGATTGCAAGCTGATCGTCTCGAAGCGCGTGGGGGTCTGTCCTTCCGCGGCGCGACTATCACGGGAGAAATCCGTCTCTCCGGGGCACGCATCGGTGGTAACATCGAGATAGACGGTGCATCCATCGTCTCGCCTGCAGGCATTGTCCTCGACGCCGGCGGATTGGAGGTTCGTGGTGCGATCCTGTTGCGCGGCGCAGACGTCCGCGGGGGCATTAATTTTTCGGGCGTCCGGCTTGGCGGTGACCTCAACGCCGTCGGCGCACAGATCGAGCGTCCCGGGGAAGTCGCCCTGAACGGGGATGCCATTGTCGCGGGCGGTGACCTCGCCATGCGAGGGGCAACGATCGTTGGCGAGGCCCGCCTACTGGGTGCCCGCTTTGGTGGAGACATCGATTGCACATCGGCGACGCTATCGCAGCCTGGCGGCTACGCATTGAGGCTCAATCGTGCAATCGTCGATGGTGCATTCTTCCTGCGACAGAGTGCATCGGTTGAAGGTACGCTCGACCTGACGGCCACGTCGATCGGAGCGATTGATGACGAACAGGCAAGCTGGCCAAAGACGGGTGATCTGCTCCTGAACCGTTGCCAGTATGGCGCGTTCATCGGCGGGCCCGTCGACGCGGTAAGCAGGCTCGATTGGCTATCTCGTCAGACGCCTGAACGATGGGGCGCGGATTTCTGGCCGCAACCCTATGAGCAGCTTTCGACCGTGCTGCGGGAAATGGGTCACGACGAAGATGCCCGCGCCGTCCTGATCACCAAGGAACGGCTGCAGCGGCGCGCACGGCGGGCGCGCGCAAAGAACCCGGCGCTGCGCGTCGCCCTTGCCACAACGGATGGTATATTGGCCGTAACCCTTCGCTATGGCCGCCAGCCTCTCCTCGCGCTGTTGTGGCTGATCCTGTTTTGGGCGATTGGCATCGGCGTGTTCGCGTTTGCCCAGAAAAATGGTGCCATCAAGCCGAACAGCCCGGTCATCCTCCGTTCACTTGAATGGACCATGTGCGGTCTCCAGCAAACCGATAGCCGCTACATGCCGTCAAGCGGCCAGACTTTCGCTGGACGTGCGACTACTGGAGAAAATCAGCTTTCCTGCTTCCTCAACCAGCCTGAAGCAGCCAGCTACCCGGAGTTCAACCCGCTCATGTATTCATTGGATGTCCTGTTGCCGGTGCTGTCGATCGGCCAGAAGGAATACTGGCGGCCGGATCCCACAAAACCCAACGGCCAGTTCATCCTGAAATACTATTTCTTCCAGTCGGTTGTTGGCTGGGCCTTGAGTCTGCTTGCAGTCGCCGGCTTTTCCGGGCTGGTCAAGTCGAAGTAAGTCGACGCAACTGCATGGGCAATCGCTTCACCAGCATGTCAAAACGTCGATATCAAGGGAATTCAGCACTAACAGCACATGCGTGCCGCCACGGGCCATCTCTTGCGTTCCCGCTGGAATTGGGATTCCAAGCGCCCATTTGGGATTTCTGACCAATCACAAACCATAGACAGACGCTATAGTCGAAGTGCCTCTCAGATAAGCTTTATCCCATTTAATTGAGCTTCCCGGAGTGCATGAGGATGCTGGTTTTAGTGAATAGGTCGATGCGAAGGGTGCGTGCGTTTGGCGCGCTGTTTGGTCTTTTGACCGCCGCCACGATCCTTGCCGGATGTCGGGAGGAGACAAAGCAACCCGCCCCGCTCATCCGCCCTGTACGGACCATTACGGTCGAGCACAGCAAGCTTGGCGACAGCGTCAGCCTTACCGGCCATGTCGAGGCTGAGAGCCAGGTTTCCTTCGCGTTTCGGCTTGGCGGGCGTGTGATCGAACGCTTGGTTAACGTTGGCGATCAGGTCGAGCCAGGACAAATCCTGGCAAAACTCGACCCCCAGAATGAGATCAGTGCACTCCGCACCGCACAGGCCAACCTGGTTGCTGCCGAAGGGCAGCTAGTCAAGACGCGTAACGCGTTTGGAAGACAGGAAACACTATTGCGGCAGGGTTTTACAACACGCGCCCAATTTGATGCCGCCCAACAGGCCATGCGGGCATCGCAATCCCAGGTCGACAGTTCGCAAGCCCAGTTGGACAACGCCGAGGATCGCGTGAGCTTCACGGAATTGCACGCGGATGCCGCCGGCAGCGTCACCGCCGTTGGTGCCGAGCCGGGCGAAGTTGTCCAGGCGGGGCAAATGGTCCTGCAGGTTGCCCGACAAGATGGTCGCGATGCCGTATTCGATGTACCGGCGCAGCTGCTGCGACAGGCGCCGGAGGCGGCTATCATAGAAGTCACCCTGACCGACGATCCTGCGGTCAAAGCTACAGGACGGGTTCGCGAGGTGGCACCCCAAGCCGATCCGACTACAAGGACGTTCCGGGTGCGCGTCGGCCTGAGCGATACGCCGGAGGCCATGCGACTCGGGTCGACAGTCACCGGACGTGTGACACTCGCTTCGTCGCCGGAGATCGCAATACCCGCCACCGCATTGACCAACTTCAACCGACAGCCTGCAGTATGGATCGTGGATCAGGACAAAAAAACCGTGTCGACACGCAACGTCGAAGTGCTTCGCTTTGATCCAGCCACGGTCATCATTGCCCAGGGCCTCAACCCCGGCGAGGTCGTCGTGACCGCCGGCGTTCAGGCCTTGCATGATGGCCAGGAAGTTCGATTGCTTGGGTCAACCCAATGAACGGCTTCAATCTGTCAGCATGGGCACTGAAAAGCCGCTCACTCGTGATCTACGCGATGATTGCGGTAGTCGTGGCCGGTGCGGCCGCTTTTATCAATCTCGGTCGCAACGAGGACCCGGCGTTTACCATCAAGACGATGGTCGTCAGGGCGGCTTGGCCGGGCGCGACCCTTGATGACACGCTGAAACAGGTTACCGAACGGCTGGAACGCAAGCTTCAGGAGATACCTGAAGTGGATTTTCTGCGCAGCTTTACCAATGCTGGCGTGACAACCATCTTCGTGAACCTCAAGGATGCCACGACGGCGGCGGAGGTCCCTGACGTCTGGTATCAAGTGCGCAAGAGCATTGGGGACATTAGACCGACGTTACCAGCGGGCATCGTGGGGCCCGGCTTTGACGATGATTTCGGCGATACATTCGGCATCATATACGGCTTCACCGCGGATGGTTTCACCCAGCGCGAACTTGCCGACTATGTTGATGACGCCCGCTCGCACTTGCTGCATGTGCCAGATGTTTCCAAAATCGACGTGCTTGGAGCCCAGCCAGAACGAATATTTATCGAATTCTCCACCGAACAGCTCGCCGGTCTCGGCATCGACAGGGCCGCCGTGATCGCAGCGCTCCAGGCACAGAATGTGGTCAGCCCTTCGGGCACTTTGCGCACCTCGGACGAAAGACTGACGCTGCGTGTAAGCGGAGCTTTCGATTCGGAAGAGGATCTCCAGGATCTCAACTTTGTTGCAAACGGCAGGCTCGTCCGGCTGCGCGACATCGCCGAAATCCACAGGGCCTACGCAGATCCGCCGCAGCCGATGTTTCGTGTTAATGGCAAGCCGGCCATGGGCCTTGCGATTTCCATGCGTGAGGGCGGCGATATTCTGGCATTGGGCCGCAACATCACGGCGGCGATGCAGGAGATCACTGCGGATCTGCCGATCGGCGTCGACACTACGCTTGTCGCCAATCAGCCGCAGGTCGTCGATGATGCCATCGGAGAATTCACCACGTCGCTCTGGCAGGCGATCCTCATCATCATGGCCGTCAGTTTCATCAGCCTCGGTATCCGCGCGGGCACCGTTGTTGCTCTCGCCATTCCACTGTCTCTGGCGATGGTGTTCGCGGTCATGCAGATTTTCGGGATAGATCTGCAGCGTGTGTCGCTAGGCGCCCTGATCATCGCGCTCAGCCTCTTGGTGGACGACGCGATGACAACAGTGGATTCCATGACGACGCGGCTCGCACTCGGCGACGAAAAGGAAGAGGCGGCGAGTTTTACGTTCAGGACGCTGGCAGCTGCCATGTTGACTGGCACCCTCGTCACCGCAACGGGTTTCGTTCCGATCGGATTTGCGCAGAGTTCTGCAGGCGAATACACATTCTCGATCTTCGCAGTTGTCAGTATCGCCCTCGTCGTCTCCTGGCTCGGGGCCGTGATTTTCTCTCCTCTCCTCGGTGTAGCCCTGCTCAAGAAGCCGGAGAATACCGAGCCTGGAAAACCTTCCATCATTCTTCGCTCTTTCCGTAGCTTGCTCCTCGTCGCTTTGCGCATGCGTTGGCTAACCATCGGGCTGACACTCGCATGTTTCGTGCTCGCGATTCTGGCACTTCCATTCGTGCCGCGGCAGTTCTTTCCATCGTCCGATCGTCCTGAACTGCTTGTCGATATAAGACTGCCGCAAAACGCTTCGATCGAGGCGAGCCAGCAAGCCTCGGACCAACTCGACGAGCTTCTGAAGGATGATCCCGATGTGGCCCATTGGAGTACCAATGTCGGGCGCGGAGCCATACGTTTCTATTTGCCGCTCAACGTCGAACTGCCCAATGAGTTCTTCTCGCAAGCGGTTGTCGTTGCAAAGGATGTTCCCGGCCGCGAGAGGCTGCGAGCGCGACTGGAAGAGGAACTGGCGGAAAAGGTTCCGAGTGCCATTTCACGCGTCTCGCTGCTCGAACTCGGGCCACCGGTTGGCTGGCCAGTGCAGTACCGCGTCAGTGGCCCCGATCCGCACGAGGTTCGCGCTATCGCCCAACGCCTAGCGCAGATGCTGGGCGGCAATTCGCAGCTGAAGCGCATCAATTTCGACTGGATCGAACCGGCACGCACGATACGAGTTCATATAGACCAGGATCAGGCGCGCCTGTTGGGTCTAAGTTCCCAGGCATTGGCCACCGCCCTGAACACTGTGGTGTCCGGAACAGCCGTGACGCAAGTGCGCGATGATATCTACCTGATCGATGTCGTCGTCCGATCGACCGATGAACAGCGCGTATCACTCGAGAATCTGCGCACGCTGCAGTTCCCGCTCGCCAACGGCCGGACCGTTCCGCTCAGCCAGTTCGCCACATTCGAGGTCGATCAGGAATTTCCCGTGATCTGGCGCCGCGACCGCGTTCCAACGCTCACCGTGCAAGCGGACGTCACAGCCGGGTCCTCGCCGGAAGCCATCGTTCAGGAACTCGAACCGGAGATCGAGAAGCTCAACGCAAGCCTAACCGGTCCTTATCGGATCGTGCCGGGCGGAACGGTCGAGGAAAGCGCCAAATCCCAAGCTTCGGTCATCGCCGTGGTTCCGATCATGCTGTTCCTGATGATCACTATTCTCATGATCCAGCTGAAGAGTTTCAGCCGCCTGTTTCTGGTGCTGAGCGTTGTCCCGATGGGGCTCATCGGTGTTGTCGGTTCGCTCTTCATCTTCAACAGGCCTTTGGGCTTCGTCGCCATTCTCGGTATTTTATCACTGCTCGGACTGATCGCGAAGAACGCCGTGATCCTGATCGAACAGATCGAGACAGAACGGGGCAAGGGGACCGAGGTGTGGAACGCGGTGATCGATGCCACCGTATCGCGCTTCCGTCCTATCATGCTGACCGCGATATCCACTGTCCTCGGTATGATCCCGATAGCCTGGACCATTTTCTGGGGACCGATGGCGATCGCGATCATGGGCGGGCTGCTGGTGGCAACTGTGCTGACTCTCGTCTTCCTGCCAGCCCTCTATGTGGCCGCATTCCGGGTCAAGGAACCGACGAGCAGTGCCACCACCATGCGGCCTGTTTCACATAATCCGGCCTAGGCTCCAGATGAGGTTCGATCGCCAGTGACAAGTATCGAGTTTCCAGGTTTTGTCAGTCTGACGATAGCAATTGTCGTTTTCTTTATCGGCGCTGGACTGAACGGCCGGATCGCGGTGCTGCGGCAATGGAACATTCCGGAAGCCGTGACCGGCGGTTTGCTCGCGGCTCTGACAACCCTTCTCGCTTATCGTGTTTTGGGGATTGCGATCTCGTTTGACCTCGCGGCGCGCGACCTGTTGCTCCTCTACTTTTTTACCAGCATCGGCCTCAACGCTCGCCTTGCCGATCTGATCGCCGGTGGCAAGCCGCTGCTAATCCTGCTTGGACTGACGCTGATCTATCTCGTCATCCAGAATCTTATCGCCGCCGGAAGCACCGCCGCCCTCGGAATGCCCGAAGGCATGACCGTTCTTGTGGGCTCAGCGTCCCTGATTGGCGGACATGGCACGACAATTGCATGGGCACCGATTCTTGCCGAGCGTTTCGGTCTCACCAACGCGATGGAGATTGGCGTGGCGGCGGCAACTCTAGGTCTTGTCATTGCAAGTCTTGTCGGTGGGCCAGTCGCTGGTCTCTTGATTGCGCGCTACCAGCTTAAAGGTCCTGACGCTGCCCCTTCGATTGGATTAGGGGATAACGACGTCATAGAAGACGACCTCAACCATATCACGCTGCTGCGCACCATCCTCGTCCTCAACGTTGCGGTCCTTATCGGCTACACGGTCGATGAGCTATTGGCTGACTTGGGATTTCGTCTACCCCTCTTCGTCGCCTGCCTCCTGTCTGCCATCGTCTTGACCAATGTCGTTCCGCGGATCATGCCGACCCTGTTTTGGCCGACGCGGACGCGCGCGTTGGCCCTTGTCTCCGACCTTTCGCTGAGCATCTTTCTTGCAATGTCGCTGATGAGCATGCAACTCTGGACTCTCGGAGGGCTTGGGCCATCGCTGCTTCTGATCCTCGCGCTCCAGACGGTTGCAGCGATTGCCTACATACTCTTCGTTGTATTCCCGCTGATGGGTCGCAACTACGACGCCGCGGTGATTGCCGGCGGCTTCAGTGGCATAAGCCTTGGGGCGACGCCAACTGCCATCGCCAATATGACTGCCATTACCAAACTGCACGGCGCGGCACCGATGGCCTTCATTATCCTACCACTGGTGTCAGCTTTTTTCATCGATATCGCAAATGCGTTCGCGATCGGCTTTCTCGTCAATTGAGCAGGGTTAGCGCCAGCGGCACGTCTCTGTTGATCAGCCCCTCCTCGGCAATCTCGCCTTTCGCCGTGATTTTTTCGGTGTTCTTCTGGAGCTTCATGTGGGGAGTGCCGGGCGCATTCATTGGTGTCCCCATTCTCATCGCGTTCATCATCTACTGCGAGAAATCATCCGGGGCGAAATGGATTGCCGTGTTGCTGTCGGCAAAGGCTTTTGACAATTCTGACAGAACTTCGATCTAATTTCGAACACCTTCAGGTAGAGAGGCCACCGTTTGTGCAACTCGTTTCGTAACAGTTACGTACTGAACAGACTGCCGGAGTTGTGCCACACTTGTGAAGTCGAGCATTTGTAACTGCGCGATACCTTACTCTTGTGGTTTTTTGGAGCAGCCATGCCTGTACTTCCCCCAACAAAATGGATCGAAGTACTACTATGCTCGTCTCTAACAATGAGACGCCACCGATTTGCACGTTGTTCCGGGTACGACAAATGGTGAAATCATGAACGCGCATGATCAAGTCGCGCCATCGGATGCATCGCTCGATCGAAACTTTGCACACGCGGCAGCGGCGTCTGCCATCAACTGCCCTCCTCCGCAACCGAAGCGGTCGCCTTCCGGCGCATTCTCTATTCCCGCGTTCAAGTTCGATACCAGCGGCGTGCCGATTGACCATCAGTATGAATCCTGGCGCAGAAGCTTCTCGTCGATGCTCGAGTTTAGCGAATGCAGGGACAGGTCCCGCGGCTTTGAAGGAAAGCAAACCGTCTGGGATCTCGGTCGTCTGGCATTCTCGCGGATCAGAACCAGCGCACTCGAGTTTGCAAGTGTTCCTGGTCATACGCGAAGGGAAGCGCTCGATCACTGGACATTGACCCTTCCACTCGACGGTTCGATCAGCACCGTTGGTCCGGCAGGAAGCTTTCAAGGCGGCGCCGGTATAGTCCAGGTCCATTCGTTGGGACGTTGGTTTGAAGGGAGTGCAACAGACAGTGAAATGCTGGTGCTTTTTGTTCCCCGAGATTCCGATCCAGAAGTGGCACATGTCCTCAGTGCTTCCGAGTTCTCCACAGTCGACACGGCGATGGGCCGGCTATTGTCCGATTACTTCATCGGACTAGCCAAGCGGCTGCCAGCGGTCGAGGCGGACAATCTCCCTGAACTCGTGAGCGCGACTCAGGCGATGATCCGGGCGTGTCTCCTGCCATCTCCAGGCAACATCGACGAGGCTCAGGCACCTATCGCCCGCGTGTTGCTCGATAAGGCACGCCGCATAGTGCAATCCCGATTGTTCGACCCATCGTTCAATGCGAATGCGTTGCGGCGTGACCTCGCGATTTCACGCACAGGGCTTTATCGGATGTTCGAGCCATTCGGCGGCGTGATGCATTACCTGCAGCATCAGCGTCTCCTCGATGCACACGCAGCGTTAGCGGACCCGAACGACAAACGTCGTATTGTTGAGATCGCTGAGCAGCGCTGTTTCAGTGATGGCGCAGAGTTCAGCCGGGCATTCAAGAGGGAGTTCGGCTATACGCCAAGCGAAGTGAGAGCGGGCTGCAAGAGCGGTGTGCCGATCAGGCCAGCCGGCGAAATCGCCACGGCAGCTCCTGAAGAACGCCTTGGGTTGCTGCTACGCAAGCTTCACGGTTGATCTGCAAGAAATGATGAGGATTTCGATGCGTCATGATGATCTGGACGAGCGGTTGAGAAAACTCGGCGTGAACGTCGGGCCCTTCACGTTCACCGTAGTGTTTCTGATCGGTGTTGCCGCTGCGATCGGAATTGGTTGGTTCCTGTATTAGCGGTCGCAGACGCAGTGCCAGCAGTCGATGGCGCATTGGATAGGCACTTGGTGTTCAGTCGAAGCATTTTGATACTCCGTACAATCACGCTCATCTTGGTGGGCGGCGTTGCGGCATGTGCGTCACCGGCCCGGGGTGTCCTTGCGCCCGTCAACACCGCGGCGTCTGGCGCGGCCAAGGTTGATTTGCTGGTTGCGACGACTCGAGCACCAACGTCGCAAAAGGGCGTATTCTTTACGGGCGAGCGGGGCCACGATCTTAACCTCGCCAACGTCGTCGTCTCAATTCCGCCCAACCGCAATCCGGGAACAATCCAATGGCCGCGTCGGCTTCCAGGCGACCCTGAGCGAAACTTCGTGACCACTGCCGTAGACACCATCAACGTTCGGGACATCCGAACCTGGTATCGGTCGCATGCGGTGAGTGCCAGGCGCGTTCTGATCTTCGTGCATGGCTTCAACACACGGTTCGAAGACGCGGTCTTTCGTTTCGCCCAAATTGTCCACGACTCACGCGCCGAGGTGACCCCAGTGCTGTTTTCCTGGCCATCGCGTGGGGCTTTGCTTGACTACAACTACGATAGGGAAAGCACCAATTTTTCCCGCTCCGAATTGGGCTACGTCATTCAACAGGCGGTCAATAGCCCGGACGTATCCGAGATCACGATCATGGCTCATTCAATGGGCAGTTGGCCGGTGATGGAAGCCCTGCGTGACATAGCGATGCAAGGCAGGCGGATATCGCCCAAGATCACGGACGTCATTCTCGCTTCGCCGGATCTCGATATCGATGTCTTTCGGAAGCAGCTGATCGACATCGGGCAAGAACGGCCACATATATCGATCTTCGTGTCGGCAAACGACAGAGCGCTTCGGCTTTCCCGACTGATATCTGGGCAAGTGACGCGCGTTGGCGGAGTGGACCTTACAGACGCAAGCTATAAAGCCCAATTAAAGATGGCATCCGGAATTACGGTGTATGACCTCAGTGCGCTGCGCAACGGTGACAGCCTCAACCACACGCAGTTTGCGACAAGCCCCGAAGTCGTCCGGCTTTTTGGCGAGCGGCTGCTGAGGGGGCAATCACTCTCTGACGCCGATCCAAACATACCCGGCAATTTTGGTGCTACCGCCGTCGAAGCCGGCCTGGCAATCGGCACGGTGACGGGAGCCGCCCTGAGTGCGCCTATCCGCATCTTTGAAAGCACGGTGCGTCGATAGGACCGTACGTTCATGACTTCTTGTTTATTCTGCCATCTTTCGTGACGACAGCCAGGTATTTCATGGCTCGTTCATGCGGTTGGTGATCTCAAGGAGGTTGCCATCGATCACAAGCATGTCGGCGGGCGGCCATCGTTATCGACTACCGAATGCCAAATGAACAGGTTCTGATCCTAATCGATCAGGCGAACCGTTGCCTAGTCTCCTAGCTTCGCGCGGGGTTCTCTCCAATTCCGAAAAGCTGACGCTTCACAGTTCCCCTTACATCAGGAGGCCAACGATCGTGCCCAAAATCAGCCCGCCGAATACTGTCGCTCCGGGGGCGGCCTGCCCGTTTACGGCCGCGGCAGGAACAGGTTGTAGCGGCTGATGGCATTGGGGCCATAGGCCGTCGATGCGGTCAAGAGCGCCTGCGAGGGAAGGAGTGCCCCGCTTTGGCTACGGACTCGCAGCCTCTGAAGGCCCTCTATCCGGGTTCGCACCGAACGAACCTGAACTATCTCCTTCCAATCCTTCGCACATCGACGACGCGGCCATTGCTTTGCCTGACGGCAATCTCGAACCGGGAATTTCCACGTAATGCGCGATAAATAAAGAACCGACCACGGCAATCCATGCGCCGTATGTTGTGGAAACCGCGATTGCGGAGCAGCCTTTCACCCTGGCTGCAGGTTATTCCCCTGCCTCTGTTGAGATTGGTGCCGATGGTGATACTGACGGACTGGGCAATGGCGGCGGTAGGCAGCGCCACAGGCGTCATCAACAGGCTGAGAACAAGTCCCAGCGATACAAACAAATTCTTTCCCAAGCTTTCCTCCACGACGATTGGTGGTCAGAACAACGGCTGTCCCGCCCTTGCCGTTAGTTCAATGGGATTAGGTCAGCACAGACAGAGCACATGGCACAGTACGTAACGGTTACATACTGAATGATTGAAGATGTTCTGTAGTCCCTCATGTCGAATACTCCCAACCGTCATGTCTTGAATGTCGCGAGTGTTGTGGACGGATCAACCAATTCTGCGTAAGTCGACGACCCTGCCGTTGTGGCGATTGACTGCGATTTCAAAACGGCGGCCCGCGTGCCATGCCCGATAGACAAAGAACCGCCCACGGCAACCAACACGCCAAACATCGTGAAAGCCACGTTGTCTCAACCGATTGGCATCTAACCCGCAAACGATTGGACGCCCCCTATTCAGGCTTGTCCCAACGGTAAGAGCAGGCGGAGCGGCGTTGGCGATATCGAGCCCAATGACAGGTGACAGCATAACACAAAGGTATAGTGCCCTGACGAAAGACCTTGGCATGCCGATCTCCCTGGAAAGGACCTCGCTACCGGAAAATTAGCCGATCCGGCTACTGCTGTGACGTGCGCGGAATCCCGAATCTTCGCTTTGAGTGTATTTAGCGGTGCCCTCGAACATTCGCTTGCTCGTTTTATTGAGCGACGACCCGAGCACTGGTAGCATGCACGCTACCCGTTTTGAGGGTCTTGGTATCCTTGGAAATAAAGCAATTGGAGGTTCATCATGGCTGCAATCGATGACAAACCGATCTCATTGTTCAAAAAGCTTGGTGGGTTGATTGCCATCATATTGGGCTTTCTGCTGGCAGCTGTTGGCTATCGAGATGGATCGACCGAATACCTGACGTTGGGGATTGTGCTGATCGCGATTGGTCTGGTGCTCATCGTGCTCATGATCGTCCGACGGAACCGCGGCCGGCAAGTTTGACGCATTCGACTTGCTCTGGAGGCATATCGCGGGAGTGCCGCCAAAACGTATTAACCCTGAGCCGAACGGTGGGCGAAGAATGCATCCCCGGGGATAGACGAAGATCTGCTTATCCGAGGAACAAGGTTCCCATAGGGAACATGAGCGAATGGAACCCTATGGGCCACTGTGGTTCTATTGCCAGCCACACCGACTGAGTGGAGACGCGGCGATGGATATTCGATCGACACTGAAGGAGCTATGTGAGGCCTTCAACGCGCATGATCTTGTTCGCATCATGACGTTCTTTTCTGATGATTGTGTATTGGAGATGCCGCGGGGAAACAATCCTGGGGATTCTCGTTTCGAGGGCAAACAGAAGGTACGCGAAGCGCTGGCAACGCGCTTTGAGGGCCTGCCCGATGTTCATTACGGCAACGAGGAGCATTTTGTAGATTCGGATACCGAGACTGGCATCTCAAAATGGACCCTTACGGGCACCACCATCAATGGGGCGAGAAAGGAAGTCCGGGGTTGTGACTTTTACACATTTCGCGACGGCAAGGTAGTCCGCAAAGACTCATACTGGAAGATAATGGAGTGAGGGGCGGCTTTGCGCCCGCATGTCGGCTGTTGAGGTCAGTTATGCCACCGCCTGAAAGCACACATTGCCGACGACCACGCTGAGGTCGCCGTTGCGCCAAAACCAGACGCCAGCCACATTTGGCTAAACATTATGCTTTGTAGACTGGTGCATTACGCCGAAGTCGAGGTGCTACGTTAACGGAATGGATGGTGCCAGCGAGACTACGCAGCCAATCACAACGTGCCATGTACAGCGCCCGTCGCACGCTCCAAGGTGATGACATCATTGGCCAAAAGTTCCATTCCTCCCTCGCATGCGGGCACGCGGCTCCCACACGTTGCCTCACCTGTCATCGCCGAGAATAGACCCAGCGACAGCGACGGCGTCTCCGCGCCCAGACATCACGATATGTCCGGCAAACACGCCGCCGTCTGGTACGTCGATGGTGCCTGCGATTCTGCCGACGCCGAGAGTTGCTATAACGCCGCGAAGTACTGCGTTGCTGCGCTAGTTCGACGGGAGTGCCATCAGGGGCGTGACCCTTCGCGCTTTCATCTGGCTCCGATCGGAGGTTATCGGTTCGACGTCCGCCATCGGCAAGGCTAGAACTGGCACGATTTGGTAATCGCCGCAAAAGTGACCACGCCAATCAGGGTCGACAAGAAAGTTCGTCTGTTCACGATGCCTCCCGGACCATCAGTTTGTTCCAGCTATACGACGCGTGCAAAACCGATATCATCACCAATCACCGTTGTTGGCCCGATCGGCAAAGGCTCAGGGTTGGCAATATTAAGTTTCATAAACTCGATCTTGTCTTTCGAAACCTTTCGCAGAAAATCCTCAAAGGCTTGAATGGTCAATTGCTCGCCCGGACAGCGACGATAACCAAAGCCAAAAGGCGCAAAGCCTGCATAGTCGCAGACGGGGAGCTGCTTACCGTCAGCGACACCGAAAACAGTACCGAACCCACTGTTGTGCAGCGCAGCCTTGCGACCGTCTTTGACATCGAACGATGTCAAGTCGAATGGGCATTTGGCAAAACCGATCTGCTTGGCTTTGGCTCCATCGATGTCGGAGCTCGTGGGAGCATCCTTATATCGTGAAGGATCAAATTTTTTGGGGTTCGTCCAGTGCACGGGGTCCACGCTCGTCGAGGTGTGGGGGCTGATGATGTAACCGTGCCGGTCGAATTGTGGCGTTTGCGTTTCCCCAAGCGCAGAAATGCTGCCGCCATTTGGCGAAATCAGCCGGAACAACTCCATGACGAATGTCTCGAGCGGCGTGAATGGGGCACCGTTTGCGTTGTCCGGATCACCCTCCATGGTTTGCTTGAAAGAAGCCTTGATATCCGGGTCACCCACACCATTGGCCAGACGAAGCATGATATTGTAAATGGTATTGCCCCACTGACTGAATGCCACGAAGTTGTGAAAGCATTCGAACACCACGTCCTTGTGATTGAAATACGCGCTCTCTTCGCCGTTCTTGATCCAGTACCACGCGAACGTCTTTTCTGGATCTGTGGTCTTTCCTGACGCGATATCGGCGAGCTTTTCGTCGATCCATGATTTCAAAAACTCGAGATGGGATCGCACGATCATATAATTTTCGTAGACGATGCGCGTCGTTGGGTCTCGGTAAGCAAGAACCGTGTTGAAACTCTCGCCTATTTGACGGACACGCTCCGGTATCTCGTCTCCCGAGACGCCCAGATGCAAATCCCAGTACAGATCCCAAAACGAATTCAGGTAGACGCGCATCAGCGGCCGTCCCGCATTGGCTTCGGACATTAACTGGTCAAAAAACGCTGTAACCTTGCCGCCATACTTATCACGGTACAGATCTGGCGTTACCGCCGACATGTAAATCCTCTTGCGACGGTTATCCGGTCCTCGCTTCTCCAATCCTTGAAGAAATACCGTCACGCCATCTTCCGGCGCGGGCCTCCATGTCCGGCTCAGAAGACCCCATAAATCGTTGGGAAGAGCGTTCTCCTTCGTGAGTGCAAGATCAATCATCGGAAGAAACGACCGCTCACCCTCGAAAACGCTCACCAGGAAATGCGGAACGATCACGTTCTCGATATAGGCTGGGTCAAGATCTTTCATGAATTGGGCGCGTAAACGAGCCGCAGTTGCTGCCAATTCGCCGGGTGCTGGTGGATCATTTAAAGGAGGCTGGTAATGCGCCAATACCGGTTGCGCTGATAGTGCCGCCACCGAGGTAGCGCTCCCTGTGAGAAAAGTCCTGCGTTTCATAGCAAAATCCTCCCTTACCTACGCTGGTGTCCGTAAGCATGCAGGTTCATCGCATTTGACGATTGATACCAGGGTCTATAGCACATTCGGGTTATGAGTTATTAGGTAGGGAATCCCGTCGTTAGGCCGAGCGTCCCAAAATCCGGATGCGGTCAATCCAGGCACTGCGCCGGCGTTATCCGTGAAGTTTGCGCAAGAGTATGCCAAATCGCTCTTCCGGAGAGTTCGCGGCGAGATCGGTCGCGGGCCGATTCGGCAGACCGCCATGGATACCGGCCCTAACATCGCTCGGTGTGTAGCCGAACTCGCGTCTGAATGCCCGACTAAACTCTGCTCCGTCGGTAAAGCAGCGCTGTTCGGCGATATCTACGATCAGACGTTGATCGCAAGGATCCGCAAGGACAGCATGCGCGTCAATGAGACGCCGGCGCTGCAGGTAATGGGCGACACCGCCATAGGGTTCGAACAACCTATATAGCCGTGTGCGCGAGACACCAAGTTCGCGGGCAACGCCGTCGATGCGGAAATCAGCATCAAATAGTTTGGTCTGCAACAGGCGTCGTGCCCTCTCCAGAAGCACCATCGAAATGGGTTCTTCCGCTTCTTGAATGCGGTCAGCAGTCGGTGACGCACATGCAAGAATCATAGCCTTGGTCGCAGCCGCGAGATTACCCAGATCGGTGACCTCGAGGTTCGCGAGCCTTCGCGCAAGACCAAGCAGGAAATCTGATAACAACTGGCCCATGCCCGTGTCGATCGTCGAGAACTCTATCGCACCCAGCACACGCGCCACCTCCGGGCAGAAGTCACGCGGAACGAACAAGATCAGCATTTCGCTGTCAGTAACGGATCCCTCGAAGGACCCGCCAAGAGGATGGACCTGTACAACTCCCGCACCTCCGCGGAAGGTCCGGCAGGAGATCGACGTTTCGGTGGTTCCTCTGAGCACGAGGGTCACGGCCCAATGGTCAAGTGGGTCGCGCCGTGTATGGCCACGAACGCTCGCAAAGTTCAGCTCGTTCGTTTTGATATGGGTAAGGGCGATGGGACCCAGGTCCCACATTCTCTGCTTTCCAACGAAAGGAGCCGGATCATTGTCCACCCCTGTTAGCTCAACCATGGGAGCAAAGTTGCGACGCCAAGCATCGAACCGAGATTCTTCAGGCAGTTTTTCAACATTCAATTCAAATACGGAAATTGCCGCGCTGTGGGCTTCGGTATAGGTGGCTGGCTGTGTATCCCGGTGAGCCGGAACCTCCCCGTAGGCATCAGGATTTCTGCCCGATGCAGGGCCGTAAGCCATGCCACGTCGTGTCTTTGCCTCAGCAGATGCAAACTCAGAAGCGGAGGATCTTTGCACTGAGACTTGAGGATATGAAACGTTCATTATCGTCACCTCTCGTAAAGCTGATAAAAGAACAATGCTGATTAAGAATGTTCGAGCACATACAGCTAGTTTCGCACAGTACGTAACGGTTACATGACGTGCGCAAAAAATTACATTGTGTAGAGTACTGAGCCGACCGGATCACTTATACGCGACCGACGGCAAAGCATAGCACCAGAACTTGGCGGCGAAACCCAAAGGCATTATTCACCCGCATTTGTTGTGATGAAGCATCGAATACTCCTCAACCGCTAAACACCAGCAAGAACTTCTGGCTTATTGTGTTTGAAGCTCGGCTTCGCCTAAAAATCTGACGCTCGGCAGCAGGGTCGCGACCTTTGTGATAATCTTGAGCACGGAGTGCCGGCGGGCCACCTTGTGCAAAAAACGTTGCTGGGTACGGAGCCAGATTCATGGCTGCAAGCGCGGCGGCGGGCATGCATGGCTTGCCCTATCCGCCGTAATGCGGTGGACTAATAAATCAAAGTGTCGTGGCGTCACGAGTACCGTGCGCGAGAACTTCCTGGGGTGAATATATAGGAAACTATCGGTTCGGCCGCTGGTTCTGATCAAGCCATTATTCCTGTCTCAGCACTTGCCTTGCTTGGTGCCCCTCTTTCCACTTTTGGAGAACGAAAGCGGTCGTCATTTATTTTCCGGCTTCTTCGGAGCGGATGCTTGTGTGCGGCGCTTTTTTAAACTCCGTCTCCGCAGCAAGCCAAATGCGATAACCGCCGCGAGAACGACCGGGGCCCATATAAGCACAATTAGCGAAACAAGCTTTGCCACCGTTGAGTTCTCCAGGCATCTTATAGGCACCACCCACAACCGTTTCGTAGATCCGATAGTGTGTGTACCCCATCATCCGATTTGAGAATGTTGCAGCCAGGCAATAGCATTCAGTACCCTAGTCAAAAATCATTGGTCTGGTGACTAAAAGTTACGCAAAAGCCGAATGATTAAACCATAAAAATTGAGTGCTTATCAAATGATCAGTCCACCAACACTCACGTCATCTTCGGTTCCGAATTCTAGAATGGCATGGATGGCCCTAGCGTTGCTGCGATGCAAACCCGACTGACGCGTTTAGATTTGCCGCAGTTAGATTGCATCGTACCGACGGCCGTAAATGAGTAAGCCGGGAATATATTACCCGATATTTGGGTGTCAGTCCTGGCACAAGGCAAACAGTTTATCGTGCACAGTCAGTATCTACTAATGTAACGGCAAAGCGGAAATAAAAACATCGTTCGAAAGTGGAGATCCCGGATGGAGATTGATTTAGGCGAAGTGCTTGCCGATGCCCTCTGCCAATCTGGATCGTACTATACCCCACCTTGGGAAGGCGAGGACACGAAGCACCTCGACGGTTCAGGAATTTAAGCACGTGCGTTGATGCGATGGCTGCTTTGCGCCCTTATCCTCGCCGTTCTCGGGCAAAGTGAGTCGTCCCGAAAGCGGCCATTCGTTCCGATTGCCCGTTTGCTGCCTTACGGAAATGGTTCTGTTACATTGGGATCGCGTTAGGGAGACAGAAGGCGGAAAAGTTTGAGGATATCTCATGTCGGACTTCAAAGGTCGCCGGTTTCAGAGTCGCATTCTGTTGAACCGCCAGGCAGCCGACCGGCAGAACTCAGAATATTAATTTCGGGGCCGGAAGAAGAAGTTTAGTTTCGCTATTCCAGATACGGCGTCAGCACATCTTCAATCCATTTCATGAATGCGCGGACTCGGCGCGACAGATTGCTCCGATGTGCTACGACGAGGGAAACGGCGATCGCCCGGCGACGAAAATCGGGCATGATCTCCACTAGCGCTCCACTCTCAAAATATTGGCCAATCCCCAAGAGTGGGGCTTGAATCAGGCCAAGGCCGGCGAGGGCAGCGGCGTCGTAGGTTTGCGCGCTGTTGACGTGTAGCGCACCTGGCAACTGAAGCGCCGCGTAGCTGCCGCCGTCCGGATATTCCCATCCATAGGGTCTTGCGCCCAGCATTGTCGAAAAATGAATTGTCCGATGTCCCTGACGCTGGAGATCTTCTAGCGATCGAGGGACGCCAAAGCGCGCCAGATAGGCGGGACTGGCAGCGTTGACCATGCGCAACAGGCCCAGTGGGCGGGCAATCAACGTCTCGTCCCCTATGGCTCCAAGCCGCAATACACAGTCGAACCCTTCTTGAACCAGATCGACTTGCCGATCCGTACTTGACATTTCCAGCTCCAACTCGGGGTGAGCCGCCATGAAGTCGGGCAAGGCCGGCACGATCGTTGTGCGCGCCACCTCGGTCGGAAGATCGACCCGTAAACGCCCGCGGAGTGCCACGCGGTCGCCTGCGAACATCGAGTGCAGGTCATCGACTTCAGCAAGCAGATCGCGGGCACGGGCATGAAATGCGCGTCCGTCCTCCGTCAACAGCACGCTGCGCGTTGTCCGGTGCAGGAGCCTGACACCGATATTTTCTTCCAGCTTCCGGACCGCCGTTGAGGCCCTTCCCTTCTGAATGCCAAGGCTATCGGCTGCTCGGGTGAAGCTCCCCATTTCCGCCACCGTTATGAAAATGAGGATGGGTTGGAGGTTCTGCATTTTCGTGCCTCGGTATTGTTAACTCTGGATAGAACAGTGAGTTCCAATTCCTGTTGTTTATCACACCTGAGAGACACAGTAACCTTCGAGTTAGAAATTCTAATCGGAGAATGACAAGTGTCCGAAACTATGAACCAGCGTCAGGTACTTGGAACTACGATCTTGCATCGCGCCGTGTGGGTCGGCCGAATAATGAGCGGGTTTGTCGTTATCGCTCTGCTGGCAGACGGTACTATTCAGCTTTTCGCGCCCGCACAGATCGCAAGCATGTTGCAGGAAACCGGGTTCGCGATGGATCTGACCCATGTCGTGGGTCCGATCATCCTCGCCTGCGCCATCCTTTACGCCATCCCGGCCACCGCCGTCCTCGGCGCGATCCTGGTGACGGGCTTTTTGGGAGGCGCGATCTGCGCCCATGTCCGCATCGGTGAGTTGGGGTCGCCGCCGGAAATCATTTCGCTGCTTCTGGGCGCGATGACTTGGGGCGGCCTCTATCTGCGTGACCCCCGAATCCGGGCCATTCTACCGCTCATCCATTGAACCAACTGGGGCAGTCCTCTGTCCCCAACATCAGGAGAAAACGCATGTTTTTAGTAATGGGAATCACGGGAAACGTGGGCGGCGCGACGGCAAGGCATTTGCTAGCGCAAGGCAAGAAGGTGCGCGCGCTGGTCCGCGACCGCGAGAAGGCGGTTAACTGGGCGAACCAGGGCGTGGAACTGGTCGACGGCGATTGGAATGATTCGGCAGCCATCGAGCAAGCGCTCAAAGACGTCGAAGGCGCGTTCGTCATGTTGCCCCCTGTCTGGGCACCCTCGCCCGATTACAAAGAAGCAAAGGGCGTGATTGCAAACTATGTCGAGGCGCTCACCGAGGCAGCGCCGCCGCGAGTGGTTGCGCTTTCGTCAATGGGTGCGAACAGAACCCGCGGGCACGGGGTGATCACGGCCTTATCGCTTCTGGAGCAAGGTTTTCGCGACCTGATATCGCCAATTGCATTTGTGCGCGCAGGCGGGTTCTTCGAAAATTTTCTTTTCGGCTTGCAGGTCGCGCAGGGCGGAACGCTACCCGCCTTCTACAATCCGACAAACCGGAAATCGACCATGGTCGCGACGAACGACATCGGCGCGGAGGTCGCAACCCTTTTGACCGGGCCAGCGTGGTCAGGGCAGCGCATCGTCGAGATTGGTTCGATGGTCACTGCGGATGAAGTCGCGGAGCAATTGGGCGAAGTCCTGAATCTCGACGTGAAAGCCTTTGCAATCCCGCGTGCGGGGTGGGCGGAAGCGTTAGAGCAATTCGGCATCCTGAAAGGCCACAGCGGACCTGCCGAAGAAATGTACGAAGCCGTGAATGCGGGATGGATGGACCTCGGCGTCGAGGGTACGGAGCATGTAGCGGGTACGATGTCCGCACGCGATGTATTCGAGGCCGCACAGAACGCCGCCAAGGCGTAAGTCCGGGACGGATCAAGCATGAGACGCAGACATCCCGCGACGTGTCGCGGGAAGCGCTCAACAGTTCAAAGCAACGCGAAGCGCCTCCGCTCCCGCCTGACCTTCTGTTCTCCAAGAGGATTTAGTAGTTTCTGCTTCATGATGCATGCAAACTGAGTTAGAACCAGTGATATCAATAGGTTACCGCTTTCAAAAGATATGACCGAAACACTAAAACATCGGTCAGGCTCAACCTTTTCTTCTGATTTCCATGGCTTCTTGCCGCGCAGGCGCGATTCCTAAGCCAAATGTCCGCTATCCGCGTCTGGTCATTCCATAGCGGACCAGCCGCTCTCGGCCCCCTTCAATACTTGCGCCCGTGCGTTCTCCTAACGGCCAATGTTGGCCTAAGGAGACCTGAAATGGGTATTGCACAATACGATCCTACCGCCCTGGGCCGTCCGGCGTGGAGCGCCGGCCGAAAGGTCGGTGTCAAGAAGCCGCTGAAACAGCGCCAGATTTGGACGATCCGTTTCTTTCTTGATAGGGAGGGACGCATGAGAGATCGTGCGTTGTTTGACCTCGCAATCGACAGCAAACTGCGGGGCTGCGATCTCGTGAAAATGAAAATCGGGAGTCTCGTGACAGGAACGCAAATTCGAACTCGAGCCATCGTCGTCCAGCAAAAGACCAGCCGTCCGGTTCAGTTCGAAATCACGGCGGAGGTGAGGGCAAGTTTGCTTGCATGGCTTGAACGGCGAGGTGGAACAATCGACGACTACGCTTTCCCAGTCGAGTCGACCACACCGATCATCTGAGTACTCGCCAGTATGCCCGGTTGGTCGATGAATGGGTGACCGCAATTGGGCTGCGGCGCGAAGACTACGGCACGCACTCGCTTCGGCGCACGAAGGCCGCAATGATTTACAAGGCGACAGGCAATCTTCGCGCGATCCAAATCCTGTTGGGGCACACCAAGATCGAAAATACGGTCAAGTACCTTGGCGTGGACATTGAGGATGCGCTGGAACTAGCTGAGCACACTTAAATCTGAGCGCGTGCAGCCCCGCACAGTGGGGCTGCACGCGTTAACGAAACTTTCTCAATTCCAAACATTGCGATCAAGCGACTATGCGCCCTGAATCCAGCCGTTCAGCCTGCTGCTAAAATTCCTGAAAGCTGCCGGTGGCCTTATGCAGGCTGAATGTCCAGCTTGGGGGTGGGAAACGGACTGGCATATGCCGGGGGGCTACGCCGGGAAAGCTGCTCTTCACCTTGTCAATGAGCTTCGGCTGCAACGCGCCCAAAGCGGGCCTCACCTGCAGAAGGACCGCACCGGATGGAAAGAGAACCACAATACGAGCGTTCGCGATCAACGAAATGCGTTTTTCGCGCGGGGCGATGCGACACCGCGAATGGG